>DAOLIV010000019.1:1551-61952 GCA_035328345.1 Chitinophagaceae bacterium
TATGAAGCCTATCGTCAAAAGAATATTGCAGGACATTACAACCGGCATGAAGTTGAAAACGTCATGAAACAGCAATTGCTAAAAGACTGGAGTCTCAATGCTGATGAATAGCTAAATAAACATCTGTCTTAATGAAAAAAATAATTTTTGCCGCCTTTTTTCTTTTCCTGTTTGCGGCAGTAAAATCCCAGGAAATTCAAAAGATCAGGATCACGGACCTGGAAAAAATAATTGCTGAAAGCAAAGAACCTCTGATCATAAACATATGGGCCACCTGGTGCGGACCCTGCGTGGAAGAACTTCCTTATTTTATGGAAGAGTGGAAAGAGCATAAAGAGAAAGGTCTTAAGCTGATACTTGTAAGTGTTGATTTTGCAGATGCATACCCTGTGAAAATTGAAAAATTTATGGCAAGAAGAAAGATCAAACCACCGGTGATGTGGCTGAATGAGACCAATGCAGATTATTTCTGTCCTAAGATAGACCCACGTTGGTCAGGTGCTATTCCTGCCAGCTTGTTTATTAATAATGAAACTGGTTACAGAAGTTTTTACGAAGGACAGATGTCGCACAAGCAACTAAAGAAAGAAATAAATATAATCATGGGGAAGAAGGATGATTGACAAATCATTCTTAATTCAAATTACAGAATCCGGAATCACCATTGCTGATCATTCCGGATTTGTATTTCATGGCTATACTTCACTTATAGGATTCTTCATTTTCCATTGCTTCCCTGGCTTTGACCAATAAATGCAGGAAGTAAACACCTGCTCCCAGACTCGTCATTGCCAGTATAATACCTACGAAGCTTCCACTGTAAATAGCTTTGGCGAGGCAAAAGCCTACCAGAATCATGAAACCGATAATGATAATACGATTAAGGTTGGGTTTTGAGATCATAAGCTGTGGTTTTTTGTCCTGTGGGGCAGAACTGGTTATAAAGCTAAAATGAGGGAACGTAAACCTGTGATGCCGGTTCATAATATTTCCATAAAAAAACCCTGCATTTTTTATGCAGGGTTCAGAATATTATTAATTATCCTCTATTCAGAGCCTTTTAATGGAGCAGCCGACTGATCTGGATTCTTTTATTGATACTTCATTGCCTGCTTTCATTTCATCAATCGCCATTTTCAGATGTTTACGACTGACATTGCCGGCATTCGATGGGTTATCATCTATGGCGCCATGATAAACGAGTTTACCACCTGCATCAAAAAGGAAACATTCCGGTGTCCGGCTTGCACCAAAAGCATCAGCCATTACAGAATTTACATCAACCAAATAGTTCCAGTTGTATCCCTGTTCAGAAGCATAATCTTGCATGGCTGAATATGAATCCTGGTTATCCCGATTAGCCTCATTGGAATTAAGCAGGGCAACACCAATATTATTATTTAAAGCATATTCACAGACCTCTTTTGTCCTTGATTGATTTTTAATAACATAGGGGCAGGTGTTGCAACTAAACATCACCAGGAGGCCACCACTTTTTTTAGCTTCGGCCAATGACACCATACTGCCCGACATGTTTTTCATCTTTAATTCCGGATTAGGAATCGGTGATCCGATCGGGAGAGGATCACTTGCAGGCGCCAGTGTCATAATTGCAATTGCTACAACAGGAAAAGCTGAATAAAGTATCTTTTTCATAGTTGATAAATTTACTTTGTTCAAAGTTCGCCAATTAAGCAGAATCCCCGTTGCCGTTTGCGTTATTATCTTTCCGCTCATCTGCAATTTTCTTTAAAGATGAAATGCTGACATTCAGTTCGAAACCAATGAGCAGTATTAAAGAATTAATGAAAATCAGGATCATAAGTATCAGTACTGTGCCGATCGATCCATAAAGCTGGTTGTAGTTTCCAAACCTGCTTACCCACCAGGAAAAAAGAAAGGTGAGTAATAACATGAGGAAAGTGGCAAGAATGGATCCGGGGTTTATCAGTTTCCATTTTTTATGAACTGCCGGGGCATGTTTGTAGATATAAGATATGCAAAAGAAAAAAAGTAAAATAATTACCACCCATCTTGTGTTGACAATGATATTTCTTACTGTGGCATTACGAATACCAATAAGTTTTAATACTTCTTTCTGCCCGGTAAGCAATAACACGGATGCAAAAACAATAATGAATAATACAAGGGTTATACGGAGGGCTACCAGTCTTTTCTGAAATCCTTTTCTTTTTTTAAATCCGATATAATTTTTATCAAATGATCTCATAATGCCCATCACTGCATTGGACGAAAAGAACATGGAGAGTACGAAACTGATGGAGAGCAGGCCGTTTCTTGGATTATTGATAAAATCTTTCAGGAAATTAATCAGCACAGCATTATCTTTTTCACCGGGAATAACTTCCCTTATCAAACCAAACATCTGTGCCTGGAACTCATTGGTTATTGGAATGAAAGGAATAAGTGTAAAAAGAAAAATAATAGCAGGAGGGATAGCCACTAAAAAATTATAGGCAATCGCTGATGCCCTTTCTGTCATCCCGATAGTACGAACCTGGCCTATAAAAAAATTAATTACATCATATAGAGGAATACGGTCAAATCCGGGCAATGAAGTCACTTTGCTTTTATCAACAATGAGTTTTGCCGGTGCGCTGGAGGTGACTTTGTCTGCTATTTTGGATAATAGGGGCATTAATGGGTAGCATTCGCTTTGCGGGATGAATCCATGCGTCTTGTCAGTTCCCTTTGGTATTCCCGTGCATACTTCATATGATCAGTATAGTTACTGGTGAAAACGCTGGATCCATCAAACTTACTGCTGGCTACAAAATACAAATAATCTGTGGCAGGTGCATTCAATACCGCATCAATTGATTCTATTGATGGCGTACAGATCGGCCCCGGAGGTATGCCGGCATACATATAAGTATTATATGGTGAATCAGTTTTAAGATGAACACCCGTCACTCTTTTGAGTGCAAAATTCTTCATGGCAAATTTCACTGTAGGGTCTGCCTGGAGTTTCATTCCTGTTTTAACCCTATTCAGATAAGTACTTGCAATATTCAGCTTATCACTTTTCTTATTGGTTTCTTCTTCGATGATAGAAGCAAGTGTTATCACCTTCAATGGCGAAAGTTGAAGACTATCTGCTTTTGCCTTCCTGCTTTCGTTCCAGAAAGTTTTATATGCCGTATAAAAGCGATCTAATATTTTTCCCGGAGTTGTGTTCCAGTTTGTCTCATATGTATAAGGCATAACCAAAGCCATAACAGTATTTGTATCCACTCCGAATCTTTTTAAAGAATCATTATTTTTTAAAAAACGGATCATTTGCAAAGAATCGAATTCGTAATCGAATTTTTTTCCAGGCCCGAACTTACCGGCAAATGTTTCCGGTAGTCTTTCTTTTGTAATAACAAGTTTAACCGGTGATTGAATGCCGGCCCTGAGCAAACGGATGAGTTTGTAAAGACTCATTCCGTCAGCCAGTTTATATCTTCCCGGCTTTACTGTCTTGTACTTTAATATCTTGCCGGCAAGATCAAATCCGCTGCCTCCTATAAATTGCTGCCGGATCAGTTTCTTCTTTACAGTGGCAATATCATCGCCTGTGTTAATATAGAAGTATGTATTCTGTTTATTACGTACAGCAGGTGTCATAAACTTGTAAAGAAAAAAACCAGCCACAAGTGCGATGAGTACAGAGGCAATAAATAATATTTTCTTCAGCATGGCAGGAAACAATTTAAATAAAAAACCCCGACGTGGTGGCCGGGGTGCAAAAATTTATAATGCTTTTATTTCGCTGATTCAGGAGTCGCAGTTCCAGGATTCGGATTTAACTGCAAATTCCCGGGTTGCTGCTGTTGTTGTTGTGTAGCAGGTACTGAAGCGCCGGTAGCGTCTTTGGTTCTGTCATTACCGGTTGTTGGGTTCCTGCTGATAAATATTGTTGACATCAGGCAAAGTGCAGCAATAACTCCTGCAAAAAGCCAGGTGCCCTTTTCAAGAACATCCGTTGTTTGTTTTACACCCATAAACTGGTTACTGAAACCGGCAATATTTCCGGCTAACCCACCACCTTTAGGGTTTTGAACGAGTACGATAAGTCCAAGTATCACAGATGCCAGAACAATCAGTATAATAAATATTGTAGTCATTTCAGGTCGTTTTCTTTAACTCTTCAATTTTCGCTGCAAAATAAGTGCTTTTGGGGGGATCAAGCAAACTTAATTTATTGTATATCTCAATGGCTTTTAAGGGGTTTCCCTGCTTTTCCCATACCTGCGCCATAGACTCTGTAACGATGTCGCCTTCCATGATGGAAGCTTCAGCCATCTGATCCACTTTTTGGCTGCTTCCTGTTTCGGGTTGATTCTCCATTTCAGATACGGGAAGTTTTTTCATGGACTTTAGCCAGTCGGTGAAGCTTTTTAATTGCTTTCCGAACTTATCTGAGGGGACAGCCTCTTCACTCATCTTAATACCTTGCGAAGCAAAATAGTCTACGGTATGATAGGGCTGAAAAAGAAGTTCAGCTTTTGATGCATCAACCGGCTCAATTTTAAGTTCAGGTAATTTAATCTCCGGTTCTTCGGTTTGTATTTCTTCAATATCTTCTTCAACTTCATCATTTATCTCTTCTTCCTGTGCTTCCGGGATAATTTCTGTCACTTTATTTTCAGTTTCAATGTCATTATTGAAAGATGAAACTTCAATATCCTGGCTTATTTCTTCAGTTACCGGTTCCTGCTTTATTTCAGTTTGTTTTCCTTTTATTACTTCGGCATTTCCATTATCATTTAACAGATGCTGTACCCAAAGTGGGTTATGGAAAAAAAGAAATGTCTTTTCAAGTTGCTCCGGGTACCTGGCAGCATCTTCCGTTTGTAGTTTTTTTGCCAGCAACAGTTGAGCGGCACCGAAGTAGGGGTGGCGGTCCACATACTGCTCCAGTTCCTGCACACTGCATTGTTCCAGTGAATCTTTCTGAAAAATTGATTTTACCAGTTGATTGATATAAACGTTCATCGTTGCTGCAGAAAAAATTTATGGGAGTAGCCAAGATAAGCTTATCTCACCAGTTAGAAAACAACTTATTGAAAATTTCGTCAGTAAGAGTTCGTATCATTTCATCACCCAAAGAATTTTCAGCTTGTTGAAAAGATTGAGTGCCTTTGAATTCAAAACTCCTGCTAACATCATATTCATCCGTCTTCTCAGCTTTGCGGTCAATTTTTGTAATGTGAACCGATACGGTAAGCCTGTTAGTAGCTACCTGTTGCCCTGAAATTGCTGATGTACTGAAAGAATAGTCTGTTATCTGTCCCATAATCTCCCAATCAGTATTATCGCTATTTGATTGGGTTAATCTTGTTTGCCCGGTAATTTTTTGGCGCAGTTTGTCGGTTAATCTTGGACTCAATTGTGGATTGATATATCGGGCCCTGTTCTCGATCAAATTGATCTTAATAGTTTTTACACTATCCGGAATTGTTGCTTCATTAAAACGATAAACACCACAACCTGTCTGGATAAATGCAAACAGAACCACTAATCCTATAAGTGATAAGGACAATAAACTGTTTGTTTTTTTTATGCGATTCAGCATTTTCAAATTATGAAGAGGTTGCTTATTCTTCAATGTCATACTCTTTTAACTTGCGATAAAGGGTTCTTTCACTAATACCCAGGTCAAGCGCCGCATCTTTTCTTTTTCCTTTATGTTTTTTAAGCGCTTTAATGATCAGCTCTTTTTCTTTGTCAACAATATTCAGGCTCTCTTCCACTTCTTCATGCTCATCAATATCATTACTCATTACAACCGGTCTTGATGCCGTTACGCTGGGTTGAACGAGTACTGGTTGTGGGTGAGATGTTACTTCATGTGACTTCAACTCTTTCAATTCGTTCAGTAGTGTTTGGCTTTGCGCAACTTTATCAGGATCCTGCAGCACATCCAGGAACATTCTCTTTAATTCTGTTACATCTCTTTTCATATCAAAAAAGAGCTTGTAAAGAATTTCCCTTTCATTTGAAAAGTCTTGTGTATGACCGTTTGTGTGTGCCAATACAGGCAACCTGTTATTGGAATAAGGTTGCAGGAATTTTCCGAGTTCTTTTGCATTGATCTGCTTTTCCTGTGAAAGAACTGAAATCTGTTCTGCAATATTCTTTAATTCCCTCACATTGCCGGGCCAGGGATAGTTTATTAACAGTTGTTTGGCTTCATCATCCAGTTGTACAGGTGAGGTTTTGTATTTATCAGCAAAGTCAGCTGCAAATTTCCTGAAGAGGAGATGAATATCTTCCGGTCTGTCATGCAATGCAGGTACCCTGATCGGTACAGTGCTTAAACGATAGTAAAGATCTTCCCTGAATTTACCGACCTGGACTAACTGTAAAAGGTCTTTATTAGTGGCCGCAATAACTCTTACATCTGTCTTCTGAACTTTTGATGAACCTACCCTGATAAACTCACCAGTTTCCAGAACACGGAGCAATCTTGCCTGTGTTCCTAATGGTAGTTCACCGATCTCATCCAGGAAAATAGTCCCGCCATTTACGGTTTCAAAATATCCTTTCCTTGCATCAACGGCTCCTGTAAAGGAGCCTTTTTCATGGCCGAATAACTCTGAATCGATCGTTCCTTCGGGAATCGCACCGCAGTTGACAGCAATAAATGAATTATGTTTCCTGGCGCTTAGTGAATGTATGATCTGCGAAAAAACTTCTTTACCAACACCACTTTCTCCATTAATAAGAACAGTAAGATCAGTATTGGCAACCTGAACTGCAACCTGCAAAGCATAATTCAATGCAGGTGAGTTGCCTATTATTCCAAAACGATTTTTTATACTTTGAATTTCCATTTAATTAGAGCCTCCCAACATCTTTATTGTTCAATAATATTTCCAAGTAATGTTGCCTGGGTGCAATCAGAAACTTTAACAGTTACATAGTCGCCTTTTTTCAATTCATGATCTTGTTTTGGAAAAACAACAACCTTGTTTTGTGTGTTTCTGCCCATCCAGTCAGCATCACTTTTTTTACTATTTCCTTCTATCAAAACTTTAAATATTTTACCAACGTCTTTTTTATTGCTTTCAAGTGAAAGCCTGTTTTGTATTTCAACTATTTCCTGTAACCTTCTTTTCTTGACATCTTCTGCAACATCATCCTTATATCTTTTTTGTGCCAGCGTACCGGGACGTTCACTATAAAAGAACATATAGCTCATGTCATACCTGCTGTATTCCATGATACTGAGAGTGTCTTTGTGGTCTTCTTCTGTTTCCGTACAAAAGCCTGCTATAACATCTGAACTGATACCACAATCAGGAATGATCTCTCTTATCCTGTCAACTTTTGCTATATACCATTCTCTCGTATAAGTGCGGTTCATCAGTTGTAATACTCTCGTTGATCCACTTTGAACCGGCAGATGGATATACTTGCAGATGTTTTCATGCTTTGCCATCGTGTGCAACACATCATCTGTAATATCTTTTGGATGTGAAGTTGAGAATCGAACTCTCAGAAGAGGTGATACAAGGGCAACTTTTTCCAGGAGTTTTGCAAATGTGATGATCTCATCTTTCCTTTCATCTACGTAATAATAGCTGTCAACATTCTGACCGAGAAGTGTAACTTCTTTATAGCCTTGTTCAAAAAGGTCTCGGCATTCGGCTATAATACTTTCTGCATCCCGGCTTCTTTCACGACCCCTGGTAAAAGGAACCACACAGAATGAACACATATTATTACAACCTCTCATAATGCTGACAAAAGCAGAAACTCCGTTGCTGTCCAGCCGGACAGGGGATATGTCAGCATAGGTCTCTTCACGGCTTAATAATACATTAACTGCCTTTTGCCCATCTTCTGCTTCATTAACTAAAGAAGGGAGAGAACGGTACGCATCAGGCCCCACAACAATATCAACCAGTTTTTCTTCTTCAAGGAATTTTGATTTCAAACGTTCCGCCATACAGCCCAGCACACCTACCAGCATTCCTTTTTTCTGGTCTTTCAGTTTCCTGAATTCTGATAATCGTTTACGAACTGTTTGCTCCGCTTTTTCCCGGATGGAACAGGTATTTATAAAGATCAGATCAGCTTCTTCAACATTGCGGGTAGCACCAAATCCTTCTTTATTTAATATGGAAGCAACTATCTCACTATCTGCAAAATTCATCTGGCAACCATAACTTTCAATGTAAAACTTCCTTTTATAGATGTTTGGATCATTCGCAAACGGGGCATAAGCCTCACCCTGGCGACCTTCATCTTGTACCTTATCTGTCACGTAGTCAAGCATTCCATTAGATAATTTAGGACTGCAAATATACCAAAACAAACCCATATTGTGACAGGATGTCATGATGTTATGGTTCGCTGATAAACAAACGTTTGCCCGAAGAATTGTTTTAAAATGTCATGTCTTTAGTGAAGGTTTCGAATACCTTTGCCCGTCTAAATCCCGATGCTTAAAAAGGCTTTTTTTTCAATTCTTATTGGTGTTTGTTTTTTAACTGCTTATTCCCAGGATAAAACAGAGTCAGGCGTTCTTGCCGGAAATGTGATGGACTCGAAAAAGAAGGCTCTGGAGGGTGCAACGGTTCAGTTGGTTCCCTTTTCAGATAATGGAATAAAAAAATCAACTCAAACTGATAAGACAGGTGATTTCCAATTCACTGAAATTCCATTTGGTTATTATAAATTAATAATCAGTCATACAGGTCTGCAGACTTTAACCCTTGATAGCATCTGGTTTCGAACAGAACGATATGATTTTAATCTCACTGATATTACTCTTCAACCCTCAACTGCTGAAAATCTTGAAGCTGTAATTGTATATGCCGAAAAGCCGCTAATTCAATCAAAGGATGGTAACATAACATTTAATGCAGGTGAATCTGCTCTTGCCGCCGGAAGCAATGCCAGTGAGTTACTTAACAGTGTTCCACTTGTAACAAAAGATGCTGATGGCAAGATCACTGTGAGGGGAAAAGAGCCCAAAATTCTTATTGATGATAAACCGGTAGAATTAAACCTTCAGCAATTGCAGGATCTGCTGGAATCGTTACCCGGGAGTTCCATTGAGAAAATAGAAGTGATGACAAATCCTCCGCCACAATATGCCAATGAGCAGGGTGGAATTATCAATATTGTTACCAAGAAAGGGAAAGTAGGCGTAAGCGGAAGATTATCTGTTACTGCAGGGACAAGAGGACAGTTGTCATACAACGGCAGTTTTACTTACAGGAAGCAGGGGCTTGCAATCAATATAAATGCTGGGGCGGGGCACAATCGTTTTGCGGGAAATGGATATTCAATCAGGAATAATTTTTATACGGATTCTTCTAATTTTTTCAATACTGTTAATAATTATACGAATAAGAATTTCCGGCCCAACTTCAGGATGAATATTGATTATGATATTAACAAGAACAACCTGCTGAACTTTACGTTGAATTATAATCAGAATAGCTACGATAATAATAACCTGACAGAATACAGGAATATCAACCGTTTTGATGAATTGTGGAAACTGAGTCAAAGAAATGTTCATAGTGTTGGAGATAATTATTCCCCAACCATCAGCATGAGCTATACCTGGAAAGGGAAACCGGGTGAAACATTAAAAATAATTTCAGGGGCTAATTTTTCATTTAATAGTAGTGACAGAGATTTTTACCAGGTGTTTTTAAATCCTGATTATTCATTAACCGGGCAGGATTCTACACAGGAGCAATTAAACGATACAAAGATCAATGGCTACAACGGCAGGATCAGTTATGATAAAATGCTGGATAATAAAAAGACCTTTATTTCAGTGGGATCAGCTTATTCAAGATCGAATAATCATGTGACAGTTGATGCCAGTTATAAAAAGAAGCCCGAGGGAACAATGGAAAATCTGGATGCGTTAAGCAATGATTTCTGGTTTCACCAAACAGTAGCCAATTTTCGAGCTTCAATGAAGCAAATCGTAGCAACCAACTTCAGTTTTACAGTTGGAACATCAATAGAAAAGACTAATATCTGGTTTGAGTTATTAAAAGAAAGCAAGGATGTAAAAAATAACTACTGGACATGGTTGCCATTTGCTAATATCAATAAAAGCTGGAAGGATAAGCTGAATCTTACCTTAGCCTATCGCCGAACTATCCGCAGACCAGGCATAAATGAACTAAATCCGACCATTGATTTTTCCGATCCTTACAATGTCCGTTTTGGTAATGAAAAGCTGGAGGCTTCAACTGTTCACAATTTCGATTTTGTAGCGGGAAGAACCGGGACAAAGTACTTTTTGAACCTTGGCGTAGGGTACAATATTGTTCAGGATGTTTTTAGCCAGGTCAGGACCTTACTTCCGGACGGGAAAACCCAGGTAACATGGGAAAACATCAGCGGCAGAAAGGAATATGAGATCAGCACCTGGAATGGGATCACTATGTCAAAAAAACTGAAGCTGAATGCTAATGCCACATATGTTTACAGTCGCTATAGTGAATTTGACAAGTCTGTTAGAAAGTTCAGGGATGGCGGTTCATTTACTTCAAATATAAATTCTACTTATACTATCAGGGATGTATGGAACATTACCGGCAGTTTTAACCTGAACCGGTTTGGTAATCCACAAGGTTTTTCCCGTTGGAGTACCAGTATGAATGTTGGGGTTCAGAAAAAATTCTTTGATAAAAGACTAACTGTCACGGTCAATGTCATTGATCCATTCGTAAACCAGCAAAGAAGGGTTTTTACCTATGGCGCCAACTTTAATCATGAAAGTTATAGTGAGACAGTTACCCGGAACTTCAGGTTAAGTGTAGCTTATAGTTTGGTGAAAAAATCAAAGAAGCAGGTTCCCTCTAATATGATTAAGCCATCATAAAAATAACTTTTGAGCGGAAGACGGGACTCGAACCCGCTACCTACAGCTTGGGAAGCTGTCGCTCTACCAGGTGAGCTACTTCCGCTTGTAAAGTTTCATAAGCTGAGTGCTGAGGAGCTTTGCTGTCAGCATTCTGACTGGCAGAGCCACGTCAGAACTACTTCCGCTTATTGCATCCTAATTTACGAAACCGTTTTCTGAAACGAAATTTTGTTTGCCAACCAGCTATCTTTCACGGGTATGATCCATTTGCTTTCCAATTCTGCTTTTGTTTGAACAAGATTGTTGAAATACAAAGTCTCAGGTCTGATAAATGAGTTATCAAATGCGTATTGTAACTGTGACATCGGCAAAAGCTGGATCTTATCCTTGATAACAAAAGCCAGTGCTGTCCTGTCAAACATATTGACACCAAATTTCACCTCTATTGATTTGATCAATCTTACTGAGCTATCAGTGCTGCAGCCGCTGACTCCGGTTGCTGTTTCATCAGCTATGAGTACAATAAATTGTCCAAAGAAAAGATGTGCAGCGCCTTTTACCCGAGTTCCGTGACTTTGCCATTTAGCAACAAATTCCTTCAGCATTTCTTCAATTTCCAAAGCTTCGTCAATTCCGAAAACACGGTTGCTTTGATACACCCAAACACGGGAGTCCGGGTGAAAATTACCGTCAAGCAGGTATTTATATTCAAGATTCATATAGCGAAATTAGATCAAAATTTTTCATCAACTTAATAAGCGGATAATGGATAGAATCTCAATTGTAAAATGGAGCTATACCTCACAGGAATGGCGTCTCTTCCAGAAATGGAAAGCTGGGAAAAGAAGTTTTTTTCTTCAGGTTGTATCTTTTTTCAGAAATACATTATTTGGAAAAAATGCTAATGTCCATATTACTAATGACCACGTCTGGATCAATAATTCAGCCGAGTCATTCCAGAACGGCACTTGTTGTTTAAGAGATATCAGGGTGAGGGAAGAGGGACGGATAAATATTCTGGAAATAAACTACAATAAAGGGAGCAAAGCCTGTGCAATTATTGTTCCTGTCCCAAAGGGGAAATTAAGAGAAGCTATTGAAGTGCAAGAATATTTTCGGATTCACAATGCTTCAGTCTGAAAGGCTGGCGGCTACCAGTTCAGCAACATCCATTACTTTAACTGAATCTTCTTTTTCGGCAAGTTTAACTCCATCTGTCATCATTGTATTACAAAAAGGGCAGGCAGCCGCTATTATTGATGCGCCGGTTTCTATAGCTTCATTCCCCCGGTCAGCATTTATTCTTGTGTTTCCCTTTTCTTCCTCTTTGAACATCTGAGCACCGCCGGCACCACAGCAAAGGCCATTACTGCGACATCTTTTCATTTCAATCAGTTCTGCATCCAACGCTTCCAGTACTTTACGGGGGGCTTCATAAATATCATTGGCTCTTCCAAGATAACAGCTATCGTGGTAAGTGATTTTCTTTCCTTTAAAAGAACCACCCTCTTTCATCTTTATCTTTCCCTCGTCAATTAATTGTTGTAAGAATGTGGTATGATGAATTACCTCATAAGTACCACCCAGCACCGGGTATTCATTTTTTAAAGTATTAAAACAGTGGGGGCAGGCAGTAACGATCTTCTTGATCCCGTAATTATTCAATACCTGGATGTTCTGGTAGGCCATCATCTGGAACATGAACTCGTTCCCGGCTCTTCTTACGGGATCACCCGTACACATTTCTTCTTTTCCGAGTATAGCGTAGTTGATGCCAACCTTATTTAAAATGGTAACAAAAGCTTTGGTAATTTTTTGTGCCCGCTGATCAAAACTGCCTGCACAACCTACCCAGAATAAGATCTCAGGAGTTTCATTATTTGCAAAACACTCAGCGGCGGTTTTAATAGTCATCAACTCAATCTTTTAACAGCAATAATAAGGATTATTATTGTTATGACTTATCAAAGGATGATGAGAGTTACCATGCCCAACTTGCTATAGCAATGACAGCCACAATAGTCAAAAGTGCAAGTAATCCAAGTGTGAGCCAGCCCAAAAGTTTCCCTGCATGTGCTTTATTGTCATTTGGATTTTGTTTTTTGGCAACAGAACCAAGTACAATGGCGACAATAGATGAAACTATTGAGGGGATAAACAAAGCCGGTAAAAATAGCCCTGCAATAAAAAAAGCCAAACCAGCTATTCCGAGTATCAGAGATAATTGGCCATTACTGGTATCTTCTTTCTTTTGTTTTCTGATCTTGTGTTTAAGAACACCGTAACCTATTTTTTCTTTCAATGTCAGTTTCCGGCCCGTTAATTTTTGAAAATCTCTGACTTTCAGATCAGAAATTTTTTTCAAAAGATTTTCTATTGGTATGGGTTTCTCTTCAGGCGAAGGAATTGTCGCTGAAAACAAAGCAGGAGAAAATGATATTAAACCAATTAAAAGGATAAGACGGAAAAAACGGGATCTCATATCAGTAGGTTTCACACTAAATATAAGCCGAGGTTGAAATAGTACCAAATAATAACTTCAATGGTTATTTTTGTTGGTATCAACCGATGAAGAAGTTTTTTCACAGATTATTTAATTGGGAGCTCTGGAATTTTTATGTGTTATACTTTCCCATAGGCCCGGTATGGCTTTGGTACTGTTTGCGAAGCTGGTCATTCTGGTATTTTAGCTCCTCCAACCCAACCATCACTTTTGGAGGATTTGAAGGTGAGGGAAAGAAGGAAATGTATGACCAATTACCACCTCATTTGGTTCCCCGTACTATATATATCATGCATGATTGGCCGTTTGAACAGGTCAAACAAAAGATC
This sequence comes from Chitinophagaceae bacterium, assembly GCA_035328345.1. Classification (GTDB taxonomy): domain Bacteria; phylum Bacteroidota; class Bacteroidia; order Chitinophagales; family Chitinophagaceae; genus JJ008. Next base: position 15,236 of record DAOLIV010000019.1, read on the forward strand.
CTGAATGCCGGGTTTACATTTCCATTCATAGTAAAGCCTGATGTGGGCATGAAGGGAATCCTTTTCAGGAAAATTGATAATGAGGAACAACTGCACAAGTATCATGAAAGAATACCCGTTGAATATATAGTACAGGATCTTGTTGAACTTCCGGTTGAAGTAAGTGTGTTTTATTACCGGTATCCCTGGGAGCAAAAAGGGGTGGTCAGTGGGTTTATTGATAAGGAATTATTACAGGTAAAAGGAGATGGCACTTCTACTTTGCGAAAACTGATTGAGCAGCATCCAAGGGCAAAATTCAGAATGGAAGAAATGGAGCACCGGCATGGTCACCGATTTGAAAGAATCATTCCTGCGGATGAGATATTTTATTTATCCTATGCGGGCAACCATAACCGAGGAGCACATTTTACGAATCTGCACAAAGAGATCGATGAAGATCTGCATAGGGTGTTTGATGAGCTAAGTCACTATACCGATAAGTTTTATTATGGCAGGTATGATATTAAGACCACTTCAATCGAAGACCTCAAGCAGGGAAAGAATTTTCTGATCCTTGAATTCAATGGCTGCGGTGCTGAGCCGAATCATATTTATGATTGCAATATGAGCATCTGGAAAGCATATGGCACCATTCTTCATCATTGGAAAGCATTATACAGGATCAGCCGTCATAATCATAAGAATGGAACCCCATACTGGTCCTTTAAAAAAGGATGGAACTATCTTCGTGATGCTAAAAAGCATTTTAAAATGCTTGAAAAGTTTGATTGATCTTTTCCTCGATTTTAACTTCGTATTTTCGTTACATGCACCCATTGCTAAAAATTTTTTTTGTAGGAATGCTTGTAAGCTTCCTGGGTTCTTTGCCTTTAGGCACTTTGAATATTGCAGCCATGCAGATATCTATATCAAACGGAGTTGTATCGGCTATGCTTTTTTCATCAGGTTCTTTGATTGCGGAAATTATTTATGTACGTATCTCACTAGTGGCCATGGACTGGATCAGGAAACAGGAGAAAATATTGAAAGCACTTGAATGGATCACTTTGGCTATTGTTTTGGCATTGGCTGCTGCAAGTTTTTATGCTGCCTTGCACCCCAAAGTGGGTAAAAATGTGGTTTTGGATAGCCCTCTTCCAAAATTTGTTCTTGGCTTGGTAATGAGTGCTGTCAATCCGGTGCAGATTCCTTTCTGGTTTGGCTGGAGCACTGTATTATTCACGAAGAAAGTATTACAACCGAGAAATGATCATTATAATTCTTACATTATTGGAATTGGTATCGGTACATTTATCGGAAATTGTGTTTTTATTTTCGGGGGTATCCTGATCGCCAATAAGATCAGTAACAACCAGGATATTCTCAATTGGGTCATTGGAGGGATCTTTTTGATAACAGCGATCATTCAGATATGGCGCATCCTGAATAAGAAAGACCCGGTACACAACCTGGAACATCCTGAAGAGCATATCCAGGATATCAGTAAAAAATTAATTGACTAAACTTTTTTTTATGACTATCAAAGATTCATTTATTGCTGAAATAAAGCATGAAGCTGCACTGACAAGAAAAATGCTTGAAAGGGTACCTTTTGATAAAATAGAGTGGAGGCCGCATGAAAAATCAATGACACTGGGAAGGCTGGCGACCCATATAGCAGAGACAACAAAATGGGTATCGGATATTTTTCATATTGATGACTTTGATTTTGAAAAAGATTATTCTTTCAAGCGACATACCGCTGCAACTGCGGAAGAATTGATGGAAATATTTATGAGTAATCTTGAGACAGCAGTTAGCGATCTCTCCTCAATGACAGATGAGGATTTTAATAAAAACTGGATTGTGAGAAGAGGAGGGCAGATTATGTTCAATACCCCAAAAAAAGTAGCGATCCGTGGCTGGGCTTTTAGCCACCTGATCCATCATCGGGGTCAGTTATCTGTTTATTTGCGGTTACTCGATATCCCGGTACCAGGAATGTATGGCCCGAGTGCCGATGAAAGATGATCTCAAAATCTATAACCGGCAGATAGCCCAGGCAGCAATCTTCGACCCACATCTTCATCCAGCGAATTGTAATCTTTACTGAGCTTGATAGTATAACCATAGCCAAGCATCGGCGCACCAAAGAAATGTTTGGCAAATATGAAATGGTAGCCAGCTTCGGCTGAAGGTGTGATGAGCAAACTGTTAAGGATTGACTTGCCGTCAAAATTCTGAAATGAAAAACGGACCCTTGCACCGACAAAAGGATTGTTACCCCTGGTATTACTTCCAAAAGCATAACGATAGCCCGCATATAAAGCAAAACCCCTCGAGGTTGAGTAAGATTTGCCAGAGGAGAACTGGTATTGAATGCCTATACTGAAACTGTTTTTATTATTAAAACTTTCATATCGGATCCCACCGAGGTGATCACTAAAGCCCTTCCCGATCGAACGCTGATACTCTGCACCGAGTTCCCAGGGCTTTTGTGATTTGCAAACAGAAGTGAAGAATGTTACAGAGAGTAATATTAAAAAATATTTTTTCACCAGTAGATAACGTTTTGTAATAGGAATTATTTTATAGTATCAATTCTAATCGGCGTAATGATTCATGCTTATTGCCGGAATTTTCTATTAAATGACCTCTTTAATGAGCAGCAATGGTGTCAACATCAGGTATTCCTTTCAGGTGCAGTTCGATGTGTTTATGGTGAGCTTTGATTTTAAATTCGTTTATCACCTCTATAATATCATAATCGATATAAACACTATGTTCTCCATCAATATCAACAATTGAAAAATCCGGTATCTTTTCAAGTTCATCTTTTAGTTTTTTCTTATTGATGAAGCTTACATTGATTGCAAGCCTGAAAGAATAATGTTTTGTATGACCCTCACTTCTTTTGTGCAGCGTAAAACCTGCTTTATAGGTGTTTTTAAAAATAAAATAGGCGGCATAGGCAATCCCGATCCCAACACCGATAAGTAGATCTGAAAACAAAACTGCGATGACAGTAATAATAAAAGGTATGAATTGCTCCCTTCCGAGTTTGTAAACAGACCGGATCATCCGGGGTTTGGCAAGATTATAACCGGTGCGAATGAGGATGACTGCTAATACACAATAAGGTATTTGATTAATTAGGGATGACGCAAAAAACACGAGGATAAATAGCCATATCCCGTGAAATATAGCTGATAGCTTTGATCTTGCACCAGCTTCAGCGTTGGCTGAGCTTCTTACAATTACAGCCGTGATGGGTATGCCACCGATCATTCCGCTTAAAAAATTTCCAGATCCCTGGGCTATTAATTCCCGGTTTTGAGGAGTGATACGATTGAAGGGATCGATCTTATCAACAGCTTCGATACTCAGTAAAGTTTCAAGTGTGGCTACAATACTGATGATAACAGCATTTTTCCAGATCGCAGTATTGGTAAATATTGTCTGGTAATCCGGGAATTTTATTTCACCAAACATATCTGAGGGCACAGCAACATATTGTGTCTTATTCAAAGAGAGGGCTGGAATGAATTCTTTAAAAATAAAAGAGAGAAGAATGCCAAAAATTACAACGACAAAAGAGGTGGGTATAAATCCTTTTTTCTTTGAAACGGTATTGTCCCATACCACAAGCAGCACAAGAGACAGAACTGCAATAGTTACTGCTCCCGCCGAACTTCGCTGATATATGTTTTTAACATGAGCAAAAGCATGATCCAGTGAAAAAATATTAAACAGTTCTTTTGACCAGAAATCAGCTTTGTCGTAGCCTAGTAATAAAGGAATTTGCTTTGAGATTAGAATGATACCAATAGCGGCGAGCATTCCTTTTATAACGGTGGAAGGAATGAAATGTGTGAATCCACCTAATCTGAAAATGCCTAATAATATCTGAATAATTCCGGCTACGGCTACTGATAAAAAAAATATCTGGATACTGCCTAGTTCAGTAATTGCCGAAGCGCAAATGGCGGTGAGTCCCGCTGCCGGCCCGCTTACACTGATATGCGATTTGCTGATAATAGCAACAACAATTCCACCCAATATACCAGCAATGAGACCTGAATAGACGGGTGTTCCGGATGCAAGGGAAATTCCAAGACAAAGGGGTAAGGCAACAAAGAATACAGTAATGCTTGCTTTGAAGTCGTGTTTTAGAAAAGAAAGAAAGTAAAACCGGGCTGACCTGGAAAATATTCTCATATAAAAGTGATTGCCTTGTTTCAAAGGCCCAACACCAGCAAATTATAATTCAATCTTAATTCGGTATATGATATTAATCATTTGCATTATGAAAATTCCTGCACCCATTTATCCCTGTCATCAGGGCTGAATTTCCAGGGGGCAAAATTGTTCTCAACATTGCTGAACATGGCATTCCATTCCTGGGGAGCATTGCTTTCTTCCATTACAAGATAACGGCGAAGCTGTAAAATAATATCGAGTGGGCTGATGCTGACCGGGCATTCCTGCACACAGGCATTACAGGTGGTGCAGGCTCTTAATTCTTCTGCAGTAATGTAATCATGCAGCAAACTTTTGCCATCTTCTTTGAACTCTTTGTTCTTGTCGATATTCTTTCCCACTTCTTCAACCCTGTCCCTTGTATCCATCATTATCTTTCGTGGAGATAAAAGCTTACCGGTAATATTAGCGGGACATGCAGCCGAACATCTGCCACATTCTGTACAGGTGTATGCATCCATTAAGTTTTTCCAACTAAGGTCCATTACATCTTTAGCTCCGAATTTTTTCGGTGGTTCTGTATCTCCGGTTGTGGGAGCCAGTTCCGGCTGCATCGCATACAGTACTTCATTCTGGATGGCAGGCATATTTTCCATTTCACCCATTGGCTGCAGCCTTGCATAATAAGCATTAGGAAATGCAAGAAGAATATGAAAATGCTTGGAGTAAGGCAGGTAATTTAAAAATGCAAAAATTCCCACTATATGAAGCCACCAACTTCCTCTTTCAATCCCTTCCAGTCCGCCAATGCCAATACCGTTTAAGACAGGATGCAGGTACTGCGATACAATAAAATTACCAGTAGGATTTGCTGCATAATGCCCAACACCTCTTTGCTGCAGCAATGTATCGCTGGCATTCAGAAAAAGAAATAAAGTCATTAAAATGATCTCTGTGATCAGGATATAATTGGCATCGCTGCGTGGCCAGCCATCAAGGTCTTTGCTTATAAACCTTCTCAGCTTTAACATATTTCTTCGGATCAGGAAAATTACACAAGCCGCCAGTACCAATACAGCTAGTATTTCAAATGCGTTAATCAGTAATGTATACAAACTGCCAAGAGGTTCTGCAAAAAGCCTGTGTTTGCCAAAAACTCCGTCAAGCACTATTTCCAGCACTTCAATATTTATAATGATAAAGCCTGCATAAACAAAAAAATGCATTACAGCCACTAAAGGATTTCGAAACATTTTTTTCTGGCCGAAAGCCAGCAACATAACATTCTTCCATCGTTCTCCTTTATTGTCGCTAATGTCTTCGTCTCTTCCCAGTTTAATGTTACGGCTTATCTTTTTTACATTTTTTGAAAAAAGCCATATTGAAACGATGCTGACAATTATGAAAAGTAGTTGTTGTATCATTATTTGTGTTGAATCTTATTGGCTTTACTTATTTACTCAATTATCCAAGGTAATGTCTACTTCTTTTGATACTTCATTTGATAATTTATCTTTTGCGATTACCTTAACTGTTGCCATCGTTGTAGTAGTAATGCCTGTGATGGTCCAGTTCCATAAAAAACGGTAGAACCCTACATTGCCTGTGGATGAGGCCTGTTGAAAAAGAATTGCATTGGTGCTTTTGTTCCTGATCTCTACTCTTGCCTGCGAAAGTACATTGTCGTCAGACATATCACCTTCAATTGTAAGATTTGAACCATTCAGATAAATAGCAAGAGTTGCTGGCGAAGTAATGTTGATAATGGTTGCTACTTCGGGTTCAGTAGCACTATCCTTTTTGCAACTTCCAAACAATAGCACAGTGATAAACAGCATTGCGTAAAACTTCAGGCTCATAAATATTTTTTTTAAAAATACAGAAAATGTCCTTTGATTTTTCCATTTGAGAATTCAAGGGCCGGAGCAGGGAATTTAAATGAGCTAAGGAAGACAAAAAGAACCTTCAGGGCTTTGCTGTTTGTTTTGATCTTGCTGAGATCAATATCCGGTGCCAGGTACCATTGGCGGTATCTTTTAATATCTGTTCTGTCAAATGTAATGTTGCCATCATCGTCCTTCCCGATATTTTCCCTGCCTCCAAATAAGCCTTCAGCACCATAACCAAAGGAAACTGAGAGCCAATCCGGGAGGTTTGAGTTTTTAAAAAATGGCTTCAGGTTAATGCTGGCCCAATAAGTCTGGCCATTATAATCCTTCAATAGTCTTTCCATCGAACTTTTTCCGAAGAGTTCATTACTTCTGTCATTCAGTATATCATCATCATATGTTTTTCTGTGAAAAGAAAATTTAATTTTGATACGTTGTTCATCCCATGCCAGTTCCTGCGCCACCAATGCGCCACTACCCAGGATATTAGCGCCAAAGTCCCCCCAACTCCATCCCCATTCAGCACTGAATCCATCCAGTACTTCGATCACTGTCTGATAAAATGCACCACTCATGCCGCCGAGCCATATCCTTTTTTTTCTTTCCATACCTGTCCATCGCCATAGTTCCATGCTGCCACGACTCTCTGCATAGGCGCTGTAAAAATGACCGACTTTATCAACCTGTTTCCATTCTGGAAAGTCATTGAACGTATGAAAGCCACTTTGCGGATAATCTTTATACCACGCATTATATAAACCAATCATAGCCGTTCCATAACCGATCACATTGCCTCCGGCTACGATCCATGTCCTTCTTTTCTTTTGTTGTGGTGTAAGTCTGATTGTGCTATCAGAAAGATTTTTTATACTGAATGGAATAGTTGGTTTTGTGGAAAAGGTCAGATCTTGTGAAAACGAAAATGTTGCAATTGAAAAGCAAAGAAGCGATATGAGTATTATTTTTAACAAGGATAATTATTTTGTTTTAGCACAGAGTTCAGATAGATTATATACAAAAATACGTTTCCCTTTTGTTTTCAGTTTCTAAAGTGAAAATTCAATAACTTTCAGGCAAATCAAACTACAAATAACGATTATGGATGCCGCAATTCAATCAAAAACAGATTTATGGCTGAATGGTAAATATGACCAGGATACAAAAGATGAAATCGTCCGCTTACAAAAAGAAAATCCCTCCGAACTGGCCGATGCTTTTTACAGGAATCTCGAATTCGGCACCGGTGGCTTAAGAGGATTAATGGGAGTAGGCACCAACCGGATGAATAAATACACAGTTGGCATGGCTACACAGGGTTATGCCAATTATCTGAAACAATGCTTCAACGGGGAGATCAGGGTAGCCATTGCGCATGACAGTCGCAATAACAGTCGTTTCTTTGCTGAAACAACAGCTAATGTTTTTGCAGCCAACGGCATAAAAGTTTTTTTGTTTGAAGAATTGCGTCCTACACCTGAATTATCATATGCCATCCGCACTTTAAAATGCCAGGGCGGTGTTGTTTGTACTGCTTCACACAATCCAAAAGAATATAATGGCTATAAAGCTTACTGGGATGATGGCTCACAACTGGTGCCGCCGCATGATAAAAATGTGATCAAAGAAGTGGATAAGATCGCTTCGGTGGATGATGTGAAATGGAGCGGAGGTGAATCTAATATCACACTTATCGGAAAAGACCTGGATGAACAATACATGGAGATGGTAAAAGAGTTGAGTGTGTATCCTGAAATAATTGCAAAGCATAGCGATCTTAAAATAGTTTATACGCCTATACATGGGACAGGCATTAAACTGGTGCCACCTGTTTTGGAAAAATTCGGATTTAAAAATGTTCATATTGTAAAAGAGCAGGCAACTCCCGATGGAAATTTTCCAACGGTTGTTTATCCCAACCCGGAAGAAAGTGAGGCCATGAGTCTCGGTTTGAAAATGGCTGAAAAAATGGATGCTGATATTTTATGTGGCACTGACCCGGATGCTGACCGGTTGGCTATTGGCGTTAAAGACAACAGTGGAAAGTGGGTGTTGATGAACGGGAACCAAACTGCTGTCCTGGCTTTTAATTATTTAATTGAAGCAAGAAAATCGAAAGGTATAGCAAAGCCAAATGATATGGTGATCACCACTATAGTGACCACGCCGATGATCGATGGAATTGCTGAAAAGAATGGACTGGCCTGTTACCGGGTACTGACAGGTTTCAAATGGATCGCTGCGATGATCCGGGAAAAGGAAGGAAAAGAAAATTATATCATTGGTGGTGAAGAGAGCTTTGGACTGATGATAGGTGATAAGATCAGGGATAAAGATGGCGTTAGTGCTGTGGCTTTGCTTTGTGAAATGGCCGCTTATGAAAAAGAAAAAGGCAGGAGCCTTTATGAGAAAATGATCGATTTGTATGTGGAATATGGTTTATATAAAGAACACCTGATATCTATTACAAAAAAAGGAATGGATGGCCAACAACAGATAGCAGCCATGATGGAGAGTTATCGAAGCAATCCCCCGAAAGCCATTAATGATTCGCCGGTGGTAAAACTGCTGGATTATGAATTGAGAAAAGGAAAAAATCCGCAAACAGGAGAGGAGTGGGCTATTGATCTTCCTAAATCAAATGTGCTGCAATTTATTTTGGCAGATGGCAGCAGTATTTCTGCCAGGCCAAGCGGCACTGAGCCCAAGATTAAGTTTTACTTTAGTGTGAATACAAAACTGAGTAGTCGGGAAGAATTTGAGCAAAAGAATAAAGAATTGGATGATAAGATAAAGGCAGTGATCAGCGATATGAAGTTGTAATACATCAAAAACCATGGTTCATGTTAACATGAACCATGGTAGTATATTTATTTGGACTTATGAGCTTCCATATCTATTTCGATCATCTGGCCATCAATGGCAAGACCCTTCACTTCAAGCCAGGTACCTGTGGGGAATTGTTTCTTGTAAATTGAGTTTCTGTAGCCGGATACCCTGATAAACTCCTTCATGTCGGTTGTATAAACATTTTCAGCTACCACATCATCAAATGTATAACCATAGTGTTTTAGAACTTTTTCGAGATCGTTATAACAATTCTTCATTTGTTGTTCCATACTTCCCGGGGCCACAATAACTCCGTTATCATCCATGCTGACAGCACCGGAAATTTTCAGATCGTCGCCAATTTTCACAGCATGCGAATAGCCATACTCTTTTTCAAGTTTTGGTCTTAACAGAAAATATTCTGCAGTGTCTTTTGCAGCCTCATTTTCAGTTTTGTTTTCAGCAGCCTGGTCATTGTCCTTACAGGAGCAAAAAACGATTGTGCCAGCTACAATGCAGGTGGCAATAAATCCGTTTGGTTTCATTCTTAATTTTTTTAATGGGAGAATATTTTTGTTCTTCAGTTGCCTAATTTATAATAATTCCATTATAGTTTTCCTTCGAAATGAGTTTTTATTTTGCCCGGATACTAACTGAAAATCAGTAAAATTTAAAGAAATGAAAAGCGGCGTATGAAACATTGTGATTATGATTGCAGATAAGAGGTTGTGAAAAAAATAGCGCAACAGGATTTATAAAATCAACCATTGCGCCAAATATTACTACGGTATTGAAGCCGAAACCTTACAGGTTTTTTGCGTAATCGATCATTCCCTGGAAGTCCACCACAACAGCCGGTTCATCTCCGACCGTCCATGCGTCATGGCCAAATGGTAATAGGGAAACATCACCGGGTTTGCAATCAAACTCAGAGCCATCATCCATTTTTATGTGAAGTATACCTGAAACATGATACTGGAAATGGGGAGCTTCGCAACTGTGCGTTTTAGCGATTGGTTGAACAGATGTGGCCCAGCGCCAGCCGGGTTCAAACACAGCACGGCCAATGGTTGCTCCGCCCACTCTTATAAGCTCCAATCTGCCTTTTGGGAATTCACGGATTTCATCAGGCTTGTCAAAATTTTTTAAGACTGCTTTTTGCAGGTTCATTGCCATTGTTTCCATTTGATTGTTTTTAGTAGGCAAATGGAAAAAGAATTTCCGGAACAGAATTGTAAATTCTTCGGCTTTGCATGTACAGGTTACGGTTTTTTGCGAAGCGCCTGTGGTGTAAGACCGGTACGTTTTTTTATGAAATGGGTGAAGTGAGGCGGATCATCAAATTTCAGAAAAAAGGCGATCTCGGAAATAGTTTTGTCTGTTGAAGCAAGCTGAACTTTTGCCTCCAGTAATAGAATGTCATGTATGATTTGCAGTGGTGAACGTCCCAGTATTTCACTCACCACTTCTGAAAGATGTTTGGGTGATATGTGCAGCATTTCTGCATACTCGTTCACTGTTCTTTTTTCAATAAAGTTTTTTTCTACCAGTATTTTGAAACGATAAGCGATCTGCTCCCGGCGGGTTGATCTTTCTTTCAGGGTACTGACATGGTTCCGGTAAATTTCACGAACCCTTAAGAGCAGGATCATGATTTGGTTGCAGAGTAACAGGTTTTTCTCTATGGAAGAATGTTCATATTCTTCAAGGATGCTTACAAATGATTTTTGAATGGCCTCAGCCTCCTGCTTGTCCAGGTTAATGATATGGGGTGCATCAAAATGAAAAAAAGGGAATTCTTCAGAAAGGGGGCCGGAAAGCTGTGGCTTTAGAAACTCTGATTTGAAATGAAGGCAGTAGCCTTTGCAATTCTTAATGTGATCGCTGGCATAAAGCATGTTCTCAGGAACAATAACTAAATCATTGTGATTTAACTGCAAATGATCGGCGCCGAGTTTTACGTCATGTTCTCCTTCCAGTAAAAGATAGATCAGGTTAAATTGTCTTCGCAAAGCCGGGATGGAATCACAATTCTTGTGTTTATCTTCCAGTGTTCCGGGCATTACCATCATATTAATATCATAAGTTTTCGAATCCCGGTTGATCAGCCGTTCGAACATTTCGAGTGTTTCGATATTCAGTATGTCTTTGTTTCTTTTCAAGGTTTCCTATATATCCGGTATTTTATGTTAATAAAATACCGGATATAACTTTGAGTTAATGGTAATAATCAATTAGCTTTATTAGTTAGCATCTTCATTAATTTCTTCGCATTTTCGTTGTTTTTATTTATTCGTAACGCCTTCTCGCAATTTTCTAATGACTTATCAAATTCTTTTAGGGCAAATTGCGAAGCTGCGATGCCGTAAATTATCTTGTCATCATTAGGTTTTAACTTATCTGCAAGTTGGTAATATTGAATTGATTTTTCATATTTAAAATTTCCGTAACAAACTGCTCCTAGATTAAAAAAGGCGTATAAATAATTAGGGTTAAATATTGTTGCTTGTTCTAGCTGTTTAATACCTTCTTCAATTTTATTTTGAAAGATTAAAGAGTTTCCTAATTTATAAGCTGATGTATCGGGCTTTATACTTAGTTTAATACATTCTCTGAAAACTATTTCCGCTTTATCATTGATTTCATAGTCGTAAAGTTTAATACCTAAATCAAAAAGTTGATCCCCTTTTTTGGTATTCATAAATTTTAGGAAGCCTTCATTTGAAATGAGGGGCCTTTTAGGGTCAATATTCCCAATATCAAAGCCATCATACGTGGATACATCGTTCAATCTTGCAATTTGCTTGAGATGCTGGCCCCTTTCGAAAAGTGATTGTCTTGTATGTTTTTCCACTTTTTCAACATGGAGAATAAACTCATTATTGCCTCTATGATCAAGTTCCACAAATCTGAAAGATTGTTTCATTAATTCGGTTTTGAGCTTTTCCAGTTTTAATTTGTCTCTGTCAAAAAAGAAGTATCCGTAAAGAAGATTTTCTTTTGTATTGACTCCCTGGGCTTCCATTTTGTCAAAAATTGAGTTAATTAGCTCTATCTCCTTATTGTTATCAGTTTCTTTGATTTGTGATATGCAGCTTGTGAAGACTAATAATCCCGTAATAAGAAGAGTGAATTTTATCAATGCCATAATGAGTTATATGAGTTGACAAATGGTATAATTATTACTTAATTGACAAAACCATTACAATTTATTCCTTTTTTCAACCAGTTATTTATTCAAGTCTTATTTTGAGAAACCTGATCCCGACAATAACCAACCAGATCAACCAGAGTGTGCTCCCGATAAACCCGGCCATATCCCAAACCGGAATTCCAGGCATTACAGTAGAGAGCAATTCAGCCTGTGAGAGCAAATAAATTGCAGAACTGATATAAGCCAGCCATGTTACCCATTTTGGCATCAGTTTTAATCTGTCAAGAACAACTGAGATCAGAACGGTCCAGATTATAGTGAATAATTGCCCAAGATGTTCGCCGAGCAATACTCCACCATATTGATGAATTGTTTTAAATGAAATGACTGAAGCGGCTTTTGTTGCTTCATCTGTTGATTGCACAAATGATGAAGCCAGCACAGGCACCACAAATGTCCATCTTAATAGACCGATCATTTGCACCACTAAACCAATCACACCGATCATAGTGGCTGTACGGGCTATGGAGGATTTGCTTTCCAGCTTTTGCCCTATCAGGATATATGCTGGTATTAATGTTATTCCTCCTAAACCAAAAATAAACCATGTCCATACAAGCTTGCTCCCTCCTTCATTGAACCTGGTGAGTATTTCGCCTGTTTCTTTTCTTAGAATATCAGGATAGTCGAATGTAATGGTGAGAATTGTATAGGGAACCAAAACTCCGATGGCCCCTATAATAAGGAACCAGCTGATTGTTTTTTCTGATCTCATTGGTTTTGGTTTTGAGGTGGCCGTAGCACCTAAATGTATGATTTAAGCCGCACTCAACGAAAATTTCCAAAATTGCAATTAAGAAAACCCTGCATGGTCTTTCTTTTCTCATTTTTTCCTTTCATGGCCTATCTTGCAACCTGCTTATGAGACCCATTGAAGATACTTACCGCCATAAAGGTTTAAGGAAGAAATTAGTACAGGGTATTCAGAAAAAAGGTATTTCTGATGAGAGGGTATTGGATGCGTTGTTGGAAGTGCCCCGTCATTTCTTTCTTGACTCAGCATTTGATGAAGTGGCTTATGAGGACAGGGCCTTCCCGATAGCGGAAGGGCAAACCATTTCTCAACCTTACACGGTTGCTTATCAAAGCCAGTTATTGGAAGTGAAGCCGTTTATGAAAGTACTGGAGATTGGTACTGGCAGCGCTTACCAGGCAGTGGTGCTGGCAGAAATGGGAGCACAGGTTTACACCATTGAAAGACAAAAAAAACTATTTGATACAAACAAGGAGTTCCAGTTCCTGAAAAAATATCCCACAATCAAATTCTTCTATGGTGACGGCTATGAAGGGCTTCCCACCTATGCGCCATTTGACAGAATTCTTATTACTGCGGCAGCCCCTGAGATCCCACAAAAACTAATTCAACAATTAAAAGTTGGTGGCATGATGGTTCTGCCTTTAGGTTCAGGGGAAGTGCAGCAGATGATGCGTATCACAAAGCTGGAAAATGATGTTCTGAAAGAAGAGGTGTTTGATCACTTCTCATTTGTTCCAATGATAGTTGGGAAGAAGGACTAAACGAACTGTTCCAGTAATTCAATTCTTTTTTCAATAGGAGGGTGGGTGGCAAAAAGGTTATCCCACGATGCCGATTTATGAGCAGATGGTTTTGGATTATCGATGAACAATTGCGCCACATCACGACTCTCCACCGCTTCGATGGCCGGATCACCTGAAATTTTTCGTAAGGCATTGGCTAAGGCATAAGGCTTCTTTGTTATATCTGCACCACCGGCATCTGCTAAATATTCTCTCTTTCGGCTGATGCCGAAGCGAAGGAGCATTGAGATCAAATAAGCAACAGCTGTTATGACAATAGCTATCAGTATTATGCTTCCGCTTCCTTTGCTGTCCTTGCTTTTTCTTCCGGAGCCGGCAAAACGTAAGCTGCGAAATGCTATTTCGGCCAGGAAAGCAAAAACTCCTACAAAAATGATGGAGATGATCAGCACCCTTACATCACGGTTTTTAATATGGGTCAATTCATGAGCTAACACACCTTCTAATTCGTCATCATCCAGTTTTTCTATAATACCTTTTGATAAAGTGATTGAGAAAGACCTTTCATCGATGCCGCTTGCAAATGCATTAAGAGAATCGTCGTCAATAATAAAAAGTCTGGGCATTTTCATACCTTGCGAAATGCAGAGGTTCTCCAATAGATTATAAACTCTTTTATTTTCTTTTCTCTCCAATGGTTTACTATTGGTAGCCATGCGGATCATAGCAGAATGACCAGCCCAGGCAATCAGGAACCAAATGCCTACTGCAATAAGCACAAAAGGCATGACGTGGATAAAAGTAGTGTTGGCTTCCTGCTCATAATTATCAGCGGTAAAATAAAAGAACAGATAAAACATTCCCAGTAATAGCGCAGGGAATGCAATCAATAGTAAAAAGGAATTGAAATTATTCCTCCTGATCTGCCTGTCCAATCCGACATATTGCATGTTGCTGAATATAGAAACAGTGAGTGATTAGTCCTGCAACTGTAAATCGTAGTTCTAAAATTGAATTTTGGGCGGTTCTTCCATTTGTTTGCGATTATCAGTTCCCAGGTCAAACATGATCTCTCTGTTGAACCCAAAATTCCTGGCGACCATATTACCGGGGAACGATTCCACTGCATTGTTATATTCAGTGGTTGCACCATTAAAGAATCTGCGGCTTGCTGCCAGTTTGTTTTCGATATCACTCAATTCTTCCTGCAATTGCAGAAAATTCTGGTTGGCTTTCAGGTCCGGGTACGCTTCTACCTGCACTCTCAATCCCTGTAATGCAGAAGTTAGTTGCTGTTCCGCTACAATCTTATCATCAATGGATTTTGCTGCCATCGCTGCACTGCGGGCTTCAGTGATCTTCATCAGCAGCTCTTTTTCATGTGATGCATAGCCTTTAACAGTTTCTACCAATTGTGGCACAAGATCATGACGTTGGCGAAGCTGCACATCAATATCAGCAAATGCATTTTGTCTCCTGTTTCTTAATCTTACTAATCCGTTGTAAAGACTAACGACCCATAGAACCAGCAATACCAGTATACCTACAACTATAAAAACTGCCATAGTATTAAATTTTCACTGAAAGTATTGAAAAAACATGAATTTTATCCTGTCGATAATCAGCAGGATCATTCATTAATACAGAAATATTCTATTGATCTTTCTTATTCCTTGTATTCTTTTCAATATCAATCAGGACCTTGATTATACCTGATTGTGCCAGGAGGGAAATAATTACAAAAACGCCTAAATAAGTATACAACAAAAACAAAAGCAGTGACTGCCCCGTGTCCCGACGGTAATACCTGTTGCCCGTTTTTGCGGCAATTATAAATGCAGTGATAATAATGATACCCCCGGAGATCCAGGCAAAGATCCGGATTAACCCTGCAATATTTTTTAATGAGTCGTGTTTGTCAGGCTGATTAACATTACCTGATGGCTGTTTTGGCTCAGGGGATACACCCAGAGCTTGATTAATGTCTTCACTCATGTCATTCAGTTTTTAGTTTGTCGCTGATATAATTGAATAAAGAAAAAAAGCAAACCAATATTTGACAGGAAATACAGAGGTTGGATGATTTCAACTACCGTCCTGTTGTATTCCATAATTCGGGTTGATTGCAGCAGATAAATAAGACTGGCAAAAACCTG
Organism: Chitinophagaceae bacterium; assembly: GCA_035328345.1. Classification (GTDB taxonomy): domain Bacteria; phylum Bacteroidota; class Bacteroidia; order Chitinophagales; family Chitinophagaceae; genus JJ008. The sequence continues at coordinate 31,003 of DAOLIV010000019.1, forward strand.
TGCAGAGACTGCAATAATCGCTATGAGAGTTGCTGTTTTCATGCTGGTGATTTTAGCGATTGAACAATGTAATTGCAGGGAAGAACGGAATAAGTATATTAAACATAAAAAGTTTCCAGGCTTTTATCAGGATTATCTATGAAAAATATTTTCAACTTCATGCATATTCAAGAATTTACAAGGAACCATTATTATTTTCTTCTTCTTGATTGAACAGGGAAGTCACCTGCTGAACAAACTCAACCGTGGCGCCAGCCAGCAAATGCGAAGTATAATTTTTCAGGATATATGGGACGATCTTTGTTTTAATAATATCTGTATTGTTACTGTTGATTTTTTCGGCTATCATATCAATAAGAATATTGATGCCTGACTGAATGAGTGGGTTGTCTTTATTTCTAAAAGAAAGTTTTTTCAAAAAGTCAATTACATTCAAAGCGGGGGTGATCTCATCGCGGAGTTCTTCAAACTCATACTTTACAAGGGCTTTTTGAGCTTCAAAAAGAATTTCCAGTTTCTGTTTTTCTGCAATCAATTCCTCGTATGCTGATATAGGTATAGATTGTGTCATTTTTTCTTCTTATAGATCATTTTTACAACCTGGTTACGCAAAAAGGGAAGAAAAAGATTCTTTTTTACAATTAGTAAAACAATAGCGAGGACCAGGTAAATAGCCCCCACCAGTAAGAAGCCTAGGGCTGCTGAATGTAATGAGTTACCGATCCAACAGGCCGCGGCTACACTGCAAAATAATACCACCATTAGTACCAGGAACAGGAGAACAATTCTTGTTACAACCCGGGAAGAAATATCAGCCATTTTTTGAACGGCGCTCAACTTACCCAGTTTTAGGCCGGTTTCGCCAAGTTCCCCTGTATGCCTGATGAACTCTTCAAACTTTGTTTTGAACGATTCCTGGAACATTAATTGATTTTAGAAATACATAAATACCCTACAGCAACAAAGAATTCCTGTTGCAAGAGACTTTCAACTGTGAATCGGGTATCTGCATTAAAGTATACCAGATTATATCAATCCGGTTAACTCATGTTTTCTTTGGCTGCCTGTGCTTTTTGCTTCAGATTTTCTTTCTCCTTATGAAACATATGGGTCAGGTTATCACTCCACTTATCAGCTGTTTTTTTAATTTTTTTACGCATGTCTTTCCCTTTTTCAGGTGCTATCAAGAGGCCTATTACCACACCGGCAGTTGCGGCGCCGAGAATTCCGAGAAAAATTTTTGAATTCTTACTCATAATAAATGATTTTTAAGTTAGGAAATAGATTATCTTATTTTCAATAATTGAAAAATAAATCCAGAAAGGATTCTTTGGAATTTACTGAAAAAATCAACGCATACCAAATAAATAAACTCACTTACAAGAGAAATAAAAATCATTAATGTGTATTTGATCTGAAATTTTCATAATGATATCGATCATCTTTTATATCTTTCGCAATCATAAACTTGTCTATGCGAATAGCTCCTTTTATACTCACCTTACTTATCACCGCAGGATTGATTTTTGTTCTGAATAAACAATGGGGCTCCATTCCGCCAATGGGCAAATTCTTAAGTCCACAGCATGGATTCTGGCAAAATGCAGAGCCTGCCGGAAGCAGTTTTGATGCAGATTTGAAATTTCCAGAACTGACAGGAAAGACTGATGTATATTTTGATGAGAGATTAGTGCCACATGTTTTTGCTGAGAATGAAGAAGACGCCTATTTTATTCAAGGATACCTGCATGCAAAATTCCGATTGTTCCAGATGGATCTGCAAACCAAAGCAGCAGCAGGAAGAGCCAGTGAGATCGCCGGTAAAAAAGCTATCAATTTTGATAAAGAGCAACGTAGGCTCGGGATGGTGTTCGCCGCTGAAAATGCTATGAAGGAAGTTGAAAGCAATCCTGTTTCCAAAAAAATATTTGATGCTTACACAAGTGGCATCAATACTTATATCAATTCTCTTAAAGAAGCAGATTATCCTATTGAGTATAAACTTCTCAATTTTAAACCTGAAAGGTGGAGTAATTTCCGCACTGCATTGCTTTTGAAAATGATGGCAAAGATGCTTTCTTCAGGCACTGAAAATGATCTTGCCAATACAAATGCAAAATCAATCTTTCTGCCTGATGAATTAAAAAAGATATATCCGCAGGTGCCTGATTCATTAGAGCCTATTATTCCCAAAGGAACCGTGTTTGATAAACCGGGTATCATTCCCATAAAACCAGCTACTGCTGATTCACTGTATCTCGGTAATAGGGATTTAGCAATAGAAGAAGAAATTTCAAAACCGGATATAAACAACGGAAGTAATAATTGGGTGGTAGCAGGTTCAAAAACACAAAGTGGTGTTCCGATACTTTGCAATGACCCGCATCTTGAATTATCACTGCCATCAATATGGTACGAAATGCAGTTAGTTACGCCTTTCAGCAACGCCTATGGTGTTTCTTTGCCGGGCAGCCCCTTCATCATTATTGGATTTAATGACAGTATTGCCTGGGGGGTAACCAACTCACAGCGGGATGTGAAAGATTATTATGAGATAAGATTCAAAGACAATTCCAAAAAGGAATATTGGTTTAATGGTCAATGGAAACCTACCACTCAAAGGATCGAGGAAATTAAAGTGAAGGGTGGGGGAACAGTGTATGACACGGTTGCTTACACCATTTTTGGGCCAGTTATGTTTGATGAAAGCTTTTCCAATGATTATTCAAATCATAGAAATCTTGCTGTTCGTTGGACAGCACATGATCCAAGCAATGAAGGAATGACTTTCTACAGACTGAACGGAGCAAGAAATTATAATGAATACGAGGAGGCGATAAAGAATTTTCAATGTCCCGGACAGAATTTTGTCTTTGCATCAAAAAGTGGTGACATAGCTATCTGGCAGCAGGGAAATTTTCCGGCAAGATGGGACAGGCAGGGATTATATATTATGCCGGGAGAGGATAGTAGTTATATGTGGCAGGGTTTTATACCTCAACCCGAGAATCCCCATATTAAAAATCCTGACCGGGGTTTTTTAGAAAGTGCTAATCAAAGACCGGCAGATTCAACGTATCCCTATTTTATTCCTGGAAGTTATATCACTCCAAGAGGGATCACCATCACTCATAGACTTTCGGCAATGCAAGGAATAACTCCAAAAGATATGATGCGTCTGCAAAATGATTATTTTAATACCCTGGCTGAAGATGCTGTCCCGATTCTATTAAAATATGTTCAGGAAGAGAAACTGGATAATAACGCTAAAAAATATCTTGAGATCGTTCGGAAATGGGATTTCCAGGCTTCTCCGGATTCCAAAGGACAAACAATTTATCAATGTTGGTGGGACAGTCTTGGAAAAGAAATCTGGTATGATGATATCTCAAGAGTAAATCCGCAAGCACCCTGGCCGGAAGGACAAACGACAATGGAATTACTGAAAAAAGATTCAGCACTCAAATACATAGACAATATCAATACACCGCAGCAGGAAACATTGTATGATGTAGTGACGGCAGCTTTACAAAAAGCTTCTGTTGATCTTGCCCAAAAAGAAGCGGAAGGAAAACTTGAATGGACAAAATTCAAGAATCCTACTGTTTATCATTTATTAAAAGATGCTTTGTTGCCATTTGCAAGAACCGGATTACCTGTCGGAGGTAACGGAAATATTATAAATGCAGTAACGCATAGTCATGGGCCTAGTTGGAGAATGGTAGTTGAATTAACATCACCTACTGAAGCGTATGGCGTTTATCCCGGCGGGCAAAGCGGTAATCCCGGGAGTAAATACTATGACGATTATATAGATAATTGGGTGAGGGGTGAGTATTATAAGCTCTGGTTCATGCGCCAGGGTGACAGAACAGACAAGAACATTAAATGGACCATGAAATTTTCTTCAAAGTAAAAATGTAAAAACAAACCGATGAAGTTTCTCGTTGCAACGATATTAACTGCACTTCTTGCTTTTGTAAGCGGATTATTTCTTCCCTGGTGGGGGATTGCTATTGCTGCGCTGCTAACTGCAGCTATTGTTCATCAAAAAGCCGGGAAGGCTTTTTTTGCAGGTTTGCTGGGTGTATTTTTTTTGTGGGGTGGTTTGGCATGGTGGATTGATATGAAGAATAACGGGATATTATCAAAGAAAATCGCAGCGATTCTTCCTCTTGGCGGAAATAGCTTGCTGTTGATACTCGTTACCGCTTTGATAGGAGGTTTGGTTGCTGGCCTTGCAGCAATGAGCGGAAGTTTTCTCCGATCATCTCCCAGTCGTCGTTAAAAGTTTTCTAACATAGGCTATCCTTCTCTTTAGAGCCATAATTATCCTGTACTATTACATTCCAATGAGGATCCTGCTTTTTATTTTACTTCTTATAACATCCCAAAATCTTTTTGCCGGAAGAGTTTATGGAGTCGTGATAGATAGTGAAGGTAAAACATTGCCGTATGCATCCGTTTATATTAAAGAAGGCAAAAGGGGTACAAATGCAAATAGTGAAGGAAAATACACTCTTTCACTTCCTGCTGGTACCTATACTTTGGTGTGTCAGTATGTCGGTTATTCAAAAATCGAAAAAAAGATCATCGTAAAAGATGAGGATCTGCAGGTTGACTTTCAGCTGAGTCTGCAGGAGTTAACTTTATCTGAAGTAATTGTCGGGAACAAAGAAGATCCTGCATACGAGATCATCAGGCAAACGATTAAAAAAAGAGAGTATCACCTGGATAACCCGGATCAGTTCCAGTGCCGAGTTTACACAAAGGGCCAGTTAAGGTTAAGAGATTTTCCCAACAAGATATTTGGTCAGAAAGTGGATTTTGAAGATGGAGACACCAGCAAAAAGAAAATACTTTATCTCGGGGAAACAATTTCTGATTATTACGTAGATAAACCTGATAAGGAAAAAATTGAAGTCATTTCATCAAAAGTCAGTGGACAAGATAATGGATTTGGCCTTGCTGCACCCCGGATCATTTCATTTTATCAGAATTCAATATCCATTGGCGAAAACCTGAATCCAAGAGGCTTTATTTCTCCTGTTTCTGACAATGCTTTAAATTATTATAAATATAAGCTGGAAGGAAGTTTTGAAGAAGATGGAAAAACTATCAGCAGAATAAAAGTGATGCCGAAAAGAAAGTATGAGCCTTTGTTTAGCGGTTATATAAGTATTGTTGAGGCTGATTGGACTGTATACAGCACTGATCTGCTACTCACAAAGCAGTCCCAAATGGAGCAATTGGATACGCTTCGTATTGTGCAGTTATACAGGTCCATTGATAAAGAAAACTGGTTTATCGCAAGCCAGGTTATTTATCCAACCATAAAAATATTAGGGTTTGATGCCTATGGAAGTTTCATAAATATTTATTCTGAAATAAATACAGATCCTGAATTCTCAAAGAAAACATTCAATAACACCATTATTAAATACACAGACAGTTCCAATAAGAAAACTGAGGAATATTGGGAAAGAACCCGTCCTGTTCCTCTAAATGAAGAAGAAAGGAATGATTATCAAAAGAAAGATAGTCTTGAAAAAGTAAGAAAGAATCCTGCATACCTGGATTCAATAAGCCGTTTAAGAAATAAGGTGACGGTAATGAATCTTGTATTATTAGGACAGTCGTTTCAATCAGAGAGGAAACGAACTTTTGTCCGGATCAACTCCCTGCTTGAACAAATAAAGTTTAACCCTGCTGAAGGATGGGTAATTAATCCGGCACTCACCTGGACGAAACGATTGGATACGAATTTGCTGAGCAGAAAGAGTATTTCTATTGCACCATCATTACGTTATGGATTTTCCAATAAGCATGTAAACGGGCATTTGACTATGAACTACTCATTCGGTCAAAAGCATGCAAGTTCAGTTCTGCTATCCGGGGGTAAAAGAGTTTTTCAGTTTAATAATAACAGCCCGATCGGTGAATTGGGAAACACCATCAGTTGTTTATTCAGCGAAGAAAACAGGATAAAAAGTTATGAAGCATGGTATTTGAGGGGTAGTTACAGGCAGGAGTTGGGAAACGGTTTATCATGGGTTGCCGGGTTTCAATACCAGGACAGAATGCCATTAGATAATACAACAACTTACACATGGAAAGATAAAAAAGATAGGGAATACACACCGAACTATCCTAATGAGATTCTTGCAGAAAACATAAAACGGCACCAGGCTTTTACAGTTTTATTTGGAGTCAGGTGGCAGCCGGGAACAAAGTATGCAGAGTTCCCGGGTAGAAAGATCAGTTTGGGTTCCAAATATCCGGTTATGTCATTGCAATACATTCAGGGTATTGATAAAATATTCGGGAGTGATGCTTCTTTTAGTAAATGGAAGTTTACTGTTTCGGATAATATCAATCTTAAACTGCGAGGTTTATTGAGATACAAGCTCGGAATAGGAGGGTTCTTAGACACAACGAAAGTTGAGATCCCCGACTACAATCATTTCAACGGAAATATTTCAACACTGGCTACCGAATATCTCAACAGTTTCCAGTTATTACCAATTTACCAGTTCAGTAATATCAACAAATTCTATGGTTTAGCTCATCTTGAATATAACCTGAAAGGCTTTCTTACAAATAAGATCCCCGTATTCAGAAAGTTGAATTTTTATCTTGTTACCGGTACCAATGCTTTTTACATCAATGATAACAAGAACTATTTTGAATGGTTTGTTGGCCTCGATAATATCTTGAAGCAGTTAAGAGTTGACTACGTACAATCGTACAGAAATGGAAAGCCATGGATGCATGAAATCAGGATAGGTCTGAGCAAACTCAGAGGTAAAAGAGGAGATGATTGGCCGTAAAGCTGGATATTCAGCATTTAGTATTAGATTTTTATCTTTGCATTGCTTTAGAATTTTGCCCAACCTGCAATTGGGATTCTGTAAGCACAGGATTAAAATTCAACTACAATGGCAGCATTGCACAACCGTATCTCCCGCAGGGAGCTTAAGGAAAAAATACAAAACGACCCTACACCCCGTACAACCATTTCATTTTACAACTATGTGCGTTTTGATGATCCGCAATTATTCCGGAATGATCTTTATCGTTCATTAAAAGAGCTGGATGTTTTGGGCAGAATATATATCGCCCATGAAGGGATCAATGCACAGATCAGTGTTCCAGCCCATAATCTCGAAGCCTTCCGGACATTTCTTTATTCTTTGCCCGGTTTTGATGGTTTGCGACTCAATATTGCCGTGGATGATAATGGAAAATCATTTTATGTTCTTGATATAAAAGTCAGAAAAAAGATCGTTGCAGATGGTATTGAAGATCCCGCATTTGACATGGCTAATAAAGGAAAATATGTGGATGCGGAGAAGATGAATCACCTGATGAATGATCCTGATACGATCGTAATTGATATGCGGAACCATTATGAATATGAAGTCGGTCATTTTGAAAATGCGATTGAGATTCCCAGTGACACTTTCAGGGAGCAGTTGCCCATGGCTGCCGAGATGATGGAGGCGAATAAAGACAAGAATATCATCATGTATTGTACTGGTGGTATCCGTTGTGAGAAGGCTTCTGCCTACATGTTACACAGGGGCTTTAAAAATGTTTTTCACCTGGAAGGAGGGATTATCAATTATGTGAAACAGGTAAAGGAAAAAGAATTAGCTGTAAAGTTTATAGGTAAAAATTTTGTTTTTGATGAGAGGTTGGGTGAGAGGGTAACTGAAGATATTATTTCACATTGTCATCAATGTGGGAAACCCGCAGACACTCATACCAATTGCAAAAATGATGGTTGCCACTTACTTTTTATTCAATGCACTGAATGTGCTGAAAAATATGAAGGCTGCTGTAGCACAGAATGCAGGGAAACAATTCACTTACCTGATGAGCGGCGAAAAGAACTCAGAAAAGGAGTTGATAAAGGCCGGAATGTTTTTAATAAGTCAAAGTCAAGGATCAGCAAAATGAAATAATTATTTTGTGCTGATCCATTTAATGCAAACCGGTTTTCCAACTGAAATCCGTTTACCTGAATCTGTAAGTAAGCCGGTCTCTTTGTCTCTTTTAAATATCACTATTTCATCGCTATCCTGGTTGCCCACCAGCAAATAGCTGCCGGTGGGATCAAAATTGAAGTTTCTTGGTTTCTTACCAAGAGTTGAAATATGTGACACCGGCATAAGAGTCCCGGTTTCTTTATTTACCTTAAAAATGCCGATAGTATTTGATTCGCCCCTGTTGGATGCATAAACAAATTTTCCGTCAGGTGATACATGTATATCAGCACTGCCAACGGGGCCATCATATGCTGGTGGTAATGCGGAGATAGTTTGTAATTCCTGGAGATCAGCATTGCCAAAATCTTTGTATGCAACTATTGAACCTGTAAGTTCTTCAATCAGGTAAACAAATCTTCCATTCGGATGGATAGCAATATGCCTGGGACCACTTCCTGGTTCAGTCATGATATAGCCAGCCCTTGAATTTGACAAAGTCCCTTTTTTAGCATTGAAAGCATAGGTCATTATTTTATCAATACCAAGATCTGCTACATACAGATACTTATTGTCCGGACTCAGAACTGTGCAATGAACATGAGGACTATTCTGTCTTTCAGAATTCACACTATATCCTTCATGCTGTATTACTGTAGATGCCGGATCAAGATGACCGTCTTTATTTGCTTTTAACATTGACAGGCTTCCACTGGTATAATTGCCGGCAAAAACCCATTTACCTGTTTTGTCAACCGCAACATAGCAAGGGTGATCACCACCTGAAGATTGCTTGTTGATAAACGTTAACATTCCTTTTGATTTATCAAATGAGAAGGAAGCCACCTCTCCACCCTTACCATTGTTATCAGCATCCTCATGAACGGCATAGACAAGTTTTTCATCAGGCGAAATCGCAAGAAAAGACGGATTTGAAGTTTTGACATGGCTTATTTCAGTTGCATTTCCATTGGTAGAATTGAACCGGTACACATACACTCCTTCACTTTTAGGTGAATTATAAGTGCCAACTAATAAATAATATTCCTGTGCAGAAATACTAAAAGCAGTTATCAAAAGAACTGTAGTAAACAGATATTTCATAAAAAGATTTTAACAAACTCAAAATCAAACTTAAGAAGTTTTGGCACAGTCTTATCATTAGTTAGGCGTAAACATTTTATTAACCAAAAATCATTGACCATGAAAAAAATATTTACACTATCAGCATTTGTTCTTATTGCCTCTGTTTTCTTTACCAGTTGTATCCGGGAAAGTATTCCATACAACCAGGAAGACTACTGGCTTTCGAAAGAAAGGGGAGAAGTAGTTTACAGCGACAGTTATTGTAACTATTATGTTGTTGAAACGTATTATGGGTATACGATCATCCGTGCCTATGGTACTTACAAGCCATTTGAAGGAAGTATCGTTTATGGAAACTTCAGCAGTACCGGCACAAGAGATATTTATAACCGCTCTTCCGGGGTAGTTTTTACGGGAACGATTACTGACTATTGGCTTACTTATACAGAAGCACAATATGCTCTTGATTATTATTGCCCTTATGGTAAAGGACAAACAAGAGAGTTTAAAAAATCAACAATCAAACAAGAACAGAAATAGGGATACTAAAAACAGGCTGCCCGCATTATGCGGGCAGTTTTCTTTTTAAGAATCTGCCTCAAGGTCATTCAATGCTTGTGTGGTTCGTTCAAAAGTTTCCTCATCACTTAGCTCTTCAGGAACAAATGGTTCGCCGATCACTTTTTCATACAGTTCAATATATCGTTGTGAGATCGTTGATATCCATTCGTCACTCATCTCAGGGACTATTTGACCTACTTTTCCCATAAAATTGTTGGCGATAAGCCATTCTCTCACAAATTCTTTACTTAATTGTTTTTGTCTTTCTTCTTTTTGTTGCCGCTCTTCAAAACCGTCAGCATAAAAATACCTGGATGAATCGGGTGTATGGATCTCATCCATTAAAACTACTTCACCGTTTAATTTTCCGAATTCATATTTTGTATCTACCAGGATCAATCCTCTTTTGGCAGCTATTTCTTTACCTCTTTCAAACAGCTTTAATGCATATTCACTGAGTCTTTCCCATTCAGTCTCTGATGCCAATCCTTGTTCAATGATTGCTGAAGCAGAAATATCTTCATCATGTCCTTCAGATGCTTTTGTACTTGGAGTAATGATCGGTTTTGGAAAAAAATCATTCTCTTTCATCCCCTCAGGCATCTCCACTCCGCATAACACTCTTTTGCCGGTAGAATATGTTCTCCAGGCATGCCCGGTCAGGTTACCCCTTACAACCATTTCTATTTTGAAAGGGTCACATTTTTTGCCTATCGAAACATTGGGTGCCGGGACTGCAATAAGCCAGTTTGGGCAAATATCCCGGGTGGCTTTCAGCATATAAGCAGCGATCTGATTTAATACCTGGCCTTTAAACGGGATAGGGCGGGGGAGGATTACATCAAAAGCAGAAATGCGGTTTGAAGCGACCATCACCAGCAGGTCGTTTTTAATGCCGTACACGTCACGGACTTTTCCTTTATAAAAGCTGGTTTGGTTGGGGAATTTGAAGTCGGCCATTTTTCGAAAGTATGAAGAGCCGGAGAACGGTTAATTGGGTGCCAATTTAAGATTTTAACAAGTTTTCCCTGCACCTCGAAAAACCGGGCTTTTCCCTTAAAAATTAAATTTTTAGATAAAAATTCTAATGCTTATTTTTCCACCAAATTCCAAAACTAAAACTCCCTTTTATGAGAAAAAGCTTCTGCTTTTTAGCCAGCTTTGTGATGGCTGTTCTGTTCTCGGTTGCTGCGTTTGCACAGACAGTTACGATCACGGGCAATGTCCGTAATGAATCTTCAAAAGAAACAGTCCCTGCGGTATCCATACGGGTTAAAGGAACGAACAATGGTACCTATACAAATTCTGACGGTGAGTTTTCCATTTCAGTTGATAAATTACCCGTCGTTTTAGTATTTACTTCGATCGGCTATGTTGATCAGGAAGTTTCTGTTTCAGATGCTTCAAAACCAATTGAAGTAAGTTTTAAAGTTAATAACCAGTTAGGTCAGGAAGTAGTTGTGGCTGCAAACCGTACGCCAACAAGGATCTTGCAGTCGCCGGTAACCGTGGAAAGAATGAATAGCAATACACTGCGTAACGTTGCTGCACCAAACTATTACGAGGCTATTGCTAACCTGAAAGGAGTGGATGTTCATACAGCGAGCCTTACATTCAGAACAGTGACCACCCGTGGTTTTGTTAGCAGTGGTAACACCCGGTTAAACCAGTTGATCGATGGAATGGATAACCAGGCGCCAGGTTTGAATTTTTCTGTGGGAAGTGTTTTAGGACCTTCAGATCTTGATGTTGATAATGTTGAGATACTTTCAGGAGCTTCTTCGGCTCTTTATGGATCAGGGGGTATGAACGGAACAGTTTTGATCAATACCAAAAGCCCTTTCAAATACCAGGATCTTAGTTACAATATCAAGCAGGGTATTATGCATGTTGATGGCAAGCAAAGAAATCCAGCTCCTTATTATGACTGGTCTTTCCGTTATGCCAAAGCTTTCAACAATAAGTTTGCCTTTAAAATAGCTGCTCAATTAGTTAAAGGTGCTGATTGGGAAGCTGAGGATTATAGAAATAAACAACAGATTGGTGTACTTAGTAAAGTAGTAGGTGGTAACCGTGGAAATGACCCGAATTTTAATGGAATTAATATTTACGGTGATGAGACAAGCGCTGGGATGAACGGGTTTGCTTATTATGTACAGGATGCGACAAGGCGTAATATTCTTGCAGCTTCAGGTGGTTTATTAGATGTAATAAATAATCCATTTATTGGAGCTAATGCTTATTTCGGTGTTCCCGGAAGCGCAACTCAGCCGGGTGTAATTGGTATGAATCCATATCCAACAAACACACAAATAAGCAACTGGATTACGACGATTGCAACTGCAGGTAGTTTACCTCCACCAGCTGTTGCCGCATTACAGCAAATGATGCCTTTCTATATTGGGTTGAACAGGGGATATTTTAATAATGCAAGTATTTCAAGAACCGGATATGAGGAGCAGCTATTGGTAGATTATAATACGATCAATGCGAAACTCACAGCTGGGCTTCATTATAAGATAAATGAAAGACTTGAGGCTTCCTTCAACACTTATTTTGGAACAGGTACCACTGTTTATACCGGTGCTGACAGGTATTCTTTAAGGAACCTGAAAATGGCTCAACATAAGCTGGAATTCAAAACACCAAACTGGTTTGTTCGTGGATACACTACACAGGAAAATGCAGGTGAATCTTATAATGCCACTGCTGTCGGAGCTTTCCTGAATGAATATTACAGCCCAAGTTCTACCTGGTTCCCAACTTATATTGGAACATTCTCTGAAGGCCGCAGGCTGAATGGAGTTGCTGGACAGTTTCCAAGCGACATTCAGTTGCACGCAGCAGCAAGAGCAGCAGCAGATGTTAACAGGTATATTCCTGGTACAGCAAGATTTGACAGTGCCATGAGTGTTATTAAGAAGACTCCAATCAGAAAAGGCGGTGCGTTGTTTCTGGACAAATCTGACCTGTGGGCAGCAGAAACTCAATTCAATATTTCAGAATTGGGTCATTTTTCAGATAAGGTCGAAATTCTTGCAGGAGCAAACTGGAAACAATGGGTAATGAATTCCCAAGGAACCATATTTGCCGATACTTCTGCCCGCATCCGTATCAATGAATATGGTGGATTCATTCAACTTAAAAAATCGTTACTTAATGATGTTTTGACGCTTAGTGCATCTGGTCGTTATGATAAGCAAACAAATTTTGATGGTCGTTTCACTCCAAGAGTTACAGCCGTGATTAAAGTTGCAAAGGATAACTATTTACGTCTTTCCTACCAGTCTGCTTACCGCTTTCCAACAAACCAAAACCAATACATCAGTTTAGTAACCGGCTCTGGAGTATTAATGGGATGTCTTCCTGAGTTCCAGGATTACTATAAGCTGAATTCAACGCAGCCAGGTTATACTGCCGCAAGTGTACTGGCATATCGTGCAGGTGCATTGTCTGATTCCAGCAGATTAGTCAGAGCAACATTTAAGGAGGTAACACCAGAAACTGTTTATTCATATGAGATCGGTTATAAAGGTGTTATTGGAAAGAAACTTTTGATCGATGCTTATGCCTATTACAGCCGGTATAACGACTTCCTGGTGAATGCCGCCGTTGTACAATCGACTGCACTATCGCCATCAGGTAACGCTTATCAATACGGTACATATTCCCCCTACACCAGCAGAAATCTTTCATATGTTCAGAATTCAACCAATGTTGTAAAATCATATGGCTGGGGCATAGGTGCTGAGTATCGCCTTTTCAAAGGATATGAACTTTATGGAAACGTATATTCAGATATGCTGAAAGATGTGGCTGCTGATGTTGTAACTTTCTTCAATGCTCCTAAGTATCGTTTTAATGTAGGATTAAGGAATGATAACGTATGCCATGGTATTGGCTTTAATGTTGTATTTAAGTGGCAGGACAATAACTACTATGAAGGAACATTTGTTTCAGGAACACTTCCTTACTTTGGCTGGTGGGATGCACAGGTTTCTTATCGCCCACAAGGGACAAAGAGCACCTTCCGTGTAGGCGGAACGAATTTGGGTAACTTCTATGCCAGAACAGGTTTCGGAAGCCCATCAGTTGGTGGTCTCTATTATATCAGTTACGGATACAACTTATTCTGATAACGAAATTGGGTTTTAAGTATATATCCCCTCGCTTTAACGAGGGGATTTTTTTGCTTACTAATAATGGGGCTTTCCGTAATATTAAATTAATAATAGAGTCCCTCTACAAAAAAGGGAAATAGGATAAGAATAAATGAGAAGTGAATTTGATACCCGGATGTGACCAGGTCTAAAGCTAAATAAGATAAATTAACTCAATGTTTTCATCGCCTGGCCGATCAGGCGGCCATTATGATAGACCTGTAATGTGTAAGTCCCCTTATAGTATTCATCTGCATTAATAGAAAATAATAGTTGTTTGCTTTCACCTTTCTGGTATTCAAACTTTACTTTCCGGGTGTAAGGAACTTTATTCCCGTTATACAAGTTCATAGTTGTACTTTCCCATACATCATCATTTTTTAGCACTGATCCGTCTGGTTGTGTGATGGCAATATAGATTTCGGCGTTATCAAATTGAGCTATATTATTCTGAACAGTAAATGAAATAACCAACTTACTTACCTTTTTTGATTGTACTGTTTCCTGTTCCTTTTCATTTTTTACTGCTACCGGGGTTAGCTGAAGGTCGGATGCAACAAAAAGGGATGCCAGACTTAGTTTTTCATTAAGAGTTTTATTTTCTGCAGTAAGACGATTCATATTCTCCTGTAGCCCGGCAATATCTCCATTCAGGCGGTTCATTTTTTCATTTAGATTTTGCTTTTCTTCTTCAATCGTTAGTTTTTGCGTTTTCAAATCATCTACCAGGGTTTGTAGTTCTTTTATCTTAACCCTTGCCACTGCAAGATCTTCTTTGGATGCTCCCCTGTTTTTTAAAATGCCATTGATCTCATTTCTCAGTCGGTAAACCTCCGTCAGTTTAGCATTTAATTGGGTCTTTAATGAGTCAGCATCTGAGCGGGTTGAATCCAGTTTTGCATCAAGATCGTTTAACGCAGCAGAATAAATGCGATGAAGTGAATCCTGTATTCCTTGTGCCACCGCCAGAGAGTCTTTAATAAAAACTTCGTTCCTCATTTTGCTGTACTGGGTTTTATCGTACAAATGATATACCCAGGTGCCCACAAGACCTGCAGAGAGAAGTCCTAGTAATAATGATTTAGTGTCTTTCATTCGTTAAGCTAAGTTCGAAGTACCATTTTGTCTCTTATAAGTATTATTTATAAACGGTTCTTTAATTCTTTAAACTTTGATCAACATAAGCTGAGACCCAGCCAACCTGTCCGTTTTTTACCAGGTAAAATTGTTTGGTTTCAAATGCAGAAACGAATTGACGCATTATCCTCAGCAAAAGCCCGGTTCCTGCCATCATGGATCGCTGATCAAATACTTTATTAACTGTAGAAACTGCTTTAAAAACAGCTTCTTTTTCGTCTGCTTTGTTGATATTTCCTGCTAAAAAGCTGGCCGAAAATGCATCGTAATTGCTATACAGTTTCTGGCTGAATTTTACAACTTCATCAAAGCTTACGGATATAACGGGGCGATCAATCATCTCGGGATGAAGTAAGGTGGCAACTGCCCATGCAATTCCCCCGCTGACGGCTATATTGTCGCTTAAAGGATAAGCGCCGCTGGAGTTCACCGCATAAATAATATCTGAATTTTCGGCCGAATATAATGTTCGCTGTAGCTGCCGGTCAAAATTGGGTAGAGTTTTGTCATCTGCACATCTTTTTTCTGCATCATTTGCTGTGCTTTTTGTTCCCCAGTTTATCTGGAACAATTTAAAATAGTCAGTATTTCCATGCGGGAAAAAACCGCCCTTGGTGTTGCCACTTCCAATATCCAGAAGAAAAGTGGTGTATCTCCTTGTTTCAGGAACAATTCCTAAGTGCGACAACATAGCTTCTTTTGCGACATCTACTACTTCGACTTCTTTTTTTGAGTCATTAATTCTTGCTCTGAATGAATCGATAAGGTTATTCACCCAACCGGTTTTTTCATCTTTTTCCGCTTGCATCTTTACACCGCTGCTTACAACTGTAAAAATTCGCTTTGAGGGGATTTCATAGTCATTAAGAGCTTTGTTATACATCCCGGAAAGGCTGTTTAATGTGGCGGCAAAAGTTGGTTCAGTAAAAGAGATGAAGTCAGTGTTATATGTTGTGTCTTTTAAAATATTAAATGAGCCGGTACTTTTTGCATTTTTGCCTACTTCAACAATACTCATTTTTACCCCTTTTGACCCCACCTCAATGCCTGAATAAACTGAAGAGCTATTGAATTTTTGCTGACTGGAACTTTGTGCTGAAATGGCTAAACTGAACAGGGAAAGTAGAAAACATAACTTAATCCCATACAATGATTTATGTACCATGTGTGATAATTTACTTTCGATAAAATTACTATTAAGGAAGACTGCTTAATCATGTAATTTAAAGTAAATAGGTATTTGTGTGAAAGATGTGCGAAAAAAAAACCGCTCCTGGTTATCAGAAGCGGTCTTTTAAAATGCAGGAGTTAACTGCTTTTAACCGAATAAACCACCTTTTTTCAGGCTTCTTACGCCTTCGCCAATTTTGAAGCCATTATGATAAATTTCAATTTTATAGTCACCTGTTTGGAAATCTTCCTGACGGATAGGGAATTGAACCGGTTTACGAGTTCCCTGCTCGTAATTCACAGGTATTTTAGCTGTAAAGCTTTTATCTCCATCATTACGGGTATTTAATACGTTGTTGCCATCTTCTGAGATTACTTTACCGTTTGGCCCTGTTACAATAAGATACATATCAGCGGGTCCTGATTTTGCAATACGATTCTCCACATCAAATGAAACCACCAATTTGTCTACTTTCTTAGCCGTAGTGGTATTCTTTTCTTTTCCGCTTTTCTTTTCATTAACCGGGGTAACTGCAATGTTGGACGCACTGAATGTTGAACCTACATCTACTGTTTTTTCCAGGTCAGCTTTTTCACTGCTCATGGTAGAGATATTAGATTCCAGGTCAGCTTTTTCCTGTTTCAAAGTTGTATTTGCTACATTCAACTCCTGGTTTTCACCAGTAAGTCTTGTTACCTCAGCTTCAAGGTTTGAGATCTTATCATTAAGCTCAGAGATAAGAGTTCTTGCTTTTGCAAGTTGAGAGGCAGTAGCATTTTTGTCGTTCAGAATTTTTCTGATTTCGGCTTTTTTTGCATCAATTTCTTTTTGAAGAGCTGTTTTATCGCCCTGTAAAGAATTATTAGCACCTGTAATAGAATCAAGCCTGATCTCAGCAGCATCATACATCATTCTTATTGAGTCACGCTGCGACATATAAGAACTTGCCTGTGTCTGGCTGATTTGAAGTTTTTCACTTGACTTGTTTTTGTCCCACAAGAGATATCCCCATGTGCCCAAAAGTCCAGCAGCAAGTAACCCAATTATTAAATTCTTGCTATTGTTCTTTCCCCGGGGTGGCTGACTTTGGGGAGTGTTTGTTGCCGAAGGATAATTAGTGTTTGTCATACAAAAGGATTTTGATATTTATCTTTTTTATTTGGTGTTTATTAAAAGTTTCGCAAGCTACAATTACAGTTGCATCTGTTTATCCTATATCTTGTTAAAATCGATTCGTCCGTGCCACAAATTTCGAAAACCATGCCAGAAAATGGGAGTGTTCGTTTTCAACAACTGTGATTTATTTAGAAAAGCTATTCTGAAAGCTTGTATCTTAGTGCTTTATGAGTGTGGAGAAGATTCTTACCGACTGGAAAAAGAAGTCCTATAAACCTGTTTATTGGCTAGAGGGAGAGGAGGATTATTATATTAATAAAGCAATTGATTACGCTGAGCATGAACTGCTCCCCGAAAGCGAAAAGGCTTTTAATCTGACAATTTTCTACGGTAAAGATGCAAATTGGGCAGATGTAATCAATGCTTGCAGAAGGTATCCAATGTTTGCAGAAAAGCAGGTCGTTTTACTTAAAGAGGCCCAACAGATGAGAGATGTTGAGAAGCTTGAAGCATATGTTGAAAATCCACTGGCTTCTACAATTCTTGTAGTTTCTTACAAAGAAAAAAAGCTTGATGCCAGGAAAAAATTTGCAAAGCTGCTTAAAGAAAAAGGAGCCCTGGTTACCACCCGGAAGATCTATGAAAAGGACTTGCCGGAATGGATACAGGAACATGTTCAGTCAAAAGGTAAGACTATAACCCAAAAAGCACTTGCACTTTTGGCAGATCATACGGGGAATGACCTGTCCAGGATCGATAATGAGATTGACAAGTTGCTCGTAAATATGGGTGGCAGAACAGGAATAACAGATGATGATATTGAAAAATATATCGGTGTTAGTAAGGAATACAATGTATTTGAGTTACAGACTGCTTTAGCTGCAAAAGATCTTACTAAAGCAATGAAAATTATTCAATTTTTTGACGCTAACCCTAAAGCAGGGCCTATACAACTTGTGTTGCCATCATTATATAGTTTTTTCAGCCGGGTTTTCATGATATACGGAGCCGGAACCGGGGACGAAAAGACGATTGCAGCGAATATCGGCGTGAACCCCTTTTTCGTACGGGACTATTTAAAGGCCTCGAAAGTGTACTCGTATCCTGAGGTTGAAAGGATCTTGCTCTTATTACACCAGTATAATCTGAAAAGTGTGGGGATCGGAAGTCCCTATACAGAAGATGCCTCTTTGCTCAAAGAAATGCTGGTTAAAATGGTTGCATAAATTAAATAAAAGGAGTCCGGCAAAAGCACTTTCTTTGTGCCGCCGGAATGAAATGCAACTGAATTTTGTCAGCCGGCATCAATCAAACAAATCAATTTATGCGTAAACTATTTTTTGCTTTACTGGCTGGCAGTGCATTACTGCTAACCGGCTGCCTGGATACAGTTCAGGAAATAACAATAAAGAATGATGGAACCGGTACAATCAATAACACTTCTGATATGAGCATGATTCTAAGTTTGCTTAAGCAGATGGGGGGTGAAGAATTTCAAAAACAAATGCCGGCTAAACTTGACTCTACATTTTCAATTGGGGACGGAATTAACGATATGGAGGGCCTTTCTGATCAGGAAAAAGCCCTTGCAAAAAATGGAATTATGAAAATTAACCTTGATATGAGCGAAGAAAAACTAATTACTGGTCTTTCTTTTCCATTTAATACGGTTTCTGAAATTCCTGTTATTAATACTCTTTCCGGAAAAGTTTTATCTGACAAAATGGAGAAGGGAATGAAAGAAAATGAGGAGAATAACTCCGTAGACATGGGAAATTCAAAGCTTTCAAGCTATGACGACTACTATGAAACTGAATACGATAATGGATCAATTAAGAGGAAGCTAAACAGTGAAAAATATAAAACGGTGGAAAGTGATGAATTTTTTAAAGGGATCAAAGAGGCAGCAGCGATGGGAATATCCACGAAAGCAACTTATATATTTAATCTTCCAAGACCGGCAAAAGAGGTAGAAGGGGAGTTGGTAAAACTTTCAGATGATAAAATGAAAGCAACGATAGAATTTGATATTGATGATTTTTTTGATAGCCCTCAAAAACTGGAATTTAAAATAAAATACTAGTCTCAGACAAATAAATAATGAGAAAAGGTAACTGTTCAGCGGTTACCTTTCTTTTTATGTTCACAAGATGCGCTGTAGTTTATAGTATTTTTAAACTTTCTTCCTTGTCTTTATCGATTTGCTTGACAAGATCCTCGAGGCTGGCAAATTTGATCTCAGGTCGCAGATATTTTTTTACAAAAACTTTGATCGTTTGCCCATAGAGGTCTCCATTGAAGTCAATAATGTTCACCTCAATTACTCTTTTTTTACCGTCAACAGTTGGCCGGAAACCGATACTCATCATGCCTTTCTTTCTGTCAAAAGCTCCTGGTAGTTGAACATAAACTGCATATATACCATCACCCGGTATTATTTTCTCCTCATCTGTAGCTTTAAGATTTGCCGTAGGGTAACCTAATTTTTTGCCAAGGCTGTCTCCAGGCACTACAGTTCCTGAAAAGAAAAATTCATACCCCAGCAAAACATCAGCAGTTGCAATATCACTTTTCAGTATTGCCTCCCTGACATTGGTAGAACTGATCGATATATTTTGAAGAACATGTTTTGGGATTTCTTTTAACTGGTAGTTATACTCATTTGCTTTTTCTTCCAGTAACCGGTAGTCTCCTTCACGGTTGCGTCCGAAACGATGATCGTAACCAATAATTATGGTGTGGGGATGAAACTTATCTACAAGAAAGTTTTTTATATAATCGATTGCAGTTTGGTGAGCAAACGCATCTGTAAAAGGAACTATCACAAGGTGATCAATCCCTGTGTTATTCAACAGTTCTATTTTTTCATCAAGGGTATTGATCAAACGAATTCCGAGAATTGCTGATGAAACAATTTTCCGGGGATGCGGGTGAAAAGTAATTATTATGGATTCGCCGTTTACTGCGGTAGCTTCGGATGTAAGTTTTTCAATGATCTGCCGATGGCCCATATGAACCCCGTCAAAAGTTCCAATAGTGACTACAGCATTCCGGAACTGCGGTAACTTTTCAATTTCGTAATGTACTTGCATAAAGTGGTGCAAAACTAAGCGATAATTAAGAATCGAATTGGTTAGTTTTGCGACTCAATTACCACTATGAGCCTGTATTCCAAACGTGGGGTTTCTGCACAAAAAGAAGAGATTCATGCAGCTATTCAAAATCTTGACAAAGGACTTTATGAAAAGGCTTTTTGCAAAATTTATCCCGATGTTTTATGTGGGGATAAAGAATGGGTGAATGTAATGCATGCAGATGGGGCCGGCACAAAAAGCATTCTGGCTTACTTGTATTGGAAAGAAACTGGTGATGTTTCAGTTTGGAAAGGAATTGCCCAGGATGCAATCGTCATGAACCTAGATGATTTGCTTTGTGTAGGTATATATGATAATTTACTTTTTTCTTCCACCATTGACAGGAATAAGAATTTGATACCGGCCGAAGTTCTCAAAGCTGTTATTGATGGCAGCCAGGAATTTTTCGAAAAGATGAAAGAGTTTGGAATAAACATCACTTATATGGGCGGTGAAACAGCAGATGTGGGTGATGTGGTTCGAACTATTGCTGTAAATGGAACCATGACGGCCCGGTGGCCAAAGAATAAACTGGTAACCAACGAAAAAATAGCGGTTGGGAATGTGATTGTGGGTCTTTCTTCTTCTGGACAAGCAAAATATGAGAATGAGTATAACAGCGGCATAGCAAGTAATGGTCTCACCAGTGCAAGACATGATATGCTTAGCAAGACCTATGGAGCAAGGTTTCCAGAAAGCTTTGATAATTCGTTGGATGAAACTGTCGTTTATATAGGGCCGCATGAATTTTCGGATGCAGTTGATTCGGATGGGAAACAATATGAAATCGGAAAGCTTCTTTTAAGCCCGACAAGAACTTTTGCCCCTGTAATTAGAGAGCTATTGGAAAATCATTTTGACTCGATAAGTGGGCTGATTCATTGCAGTGGTGGGGGACAAACAAAATGCTTAAAATATGTGCCCGATAATGTAAACATCATAAAGGATAATTTGTTTGAACCTCCTGTGATTTTTAAGTTGATCCAGGAGACCAGTAAATCAGACGACAAAGAAATGTACCAGGTGTTCAATATGGGGACAAGGTTAGAGATTTACACAAATGAAAAAGATGCCGACAGAATCGTCGGCACCGCAAAGGGTTTTGGGATAGATGCAAGAGTTATTGGAAGGGTAGAGGCCGCTTCATCAAAAGGGCTTACAATAAAAAATGCATCTGCGTCAATCAACTATTGATTTCTCTTTCCTTGTAACAGCGTTATTTTCAATAATTGCCTTTGGGTTATTATTGTCTCCCAATTGCCGATCCATTTTTTGTGATTTGAAAAGTCATCCCCAATCTTTTGTATGCGGCGACCGTTTCACCGTCATAAACTGCAGGTATCCAATTTGGTCCTGTTTTGATAACCCGTATGGCTTCTTCCTCCATGCCATAGCCGTGTTTTGTCATCGGTTTTACATCTGAAACGACTCCGTTCTTGCTTACAGTAAATATTAAAGCGACAGTGTAAGTTCCGTTTGGCGCCCCGTTTTCAAGAGGTATTTCCGAATTAATATTGCTTTGCAGAAATTGATTATACTTCTCCTTTCCACCAGGGAACTGAGGTTCAACCCCTTTTTTATCAATAACTCCTTCCTGATCACTTGAGTCATCTGTTTCATCTGTAATTTCGAATGTTACAGGTTGTTTTACATAAGCATTAACTTTTTTCCCATTTTGCATTGCAGGTATCCAATCAGGGCCGGCTTTAAGAATACGAACAACTTCTTGTTCCATACCATAGCCATGTTTAGTTAGTGGTTTGAAGTTGCTTGTTTTGCCATTCTTATCAACAATGAACTGGATAAACACTGTGTACTTTCCGGGTGCGGCTCCTGAATCAACAGGTAACAATGGATTAATAGTTCTTTGTAGATAATCTCTCCATTTTTCCGGACCTCCGGGGAATTGTGGTTCCACCTCAGCCTTTGCAAAAATGATAGTATTCCTGCTATCTTTTGTCGCTACTTCTTCCTGGAAGAGTTTCTTTACAAGATCCGGATGCTCATTTCTTACTTTCATAAATGCCTCATTATTTAATACCAGCATTTCGTCCTTCATAATAAGGCCATAGCCTTTACCATCATTCCCAACTAAAATACCTGTTACCTTTTTGCCATTTACTGTAAGATATTTCGTACCTGTAGAAGACTCGGTGATTGCTTTAATTTGTGGCTTTGTGGTATCTGAAACAATTCTTTTTCTTTCGCTCCAGTCATCACCTTTTGTTTGCATGATATATTGATCAATACTTTGCAAAACAGATTTAGCCAAAGCCTCCTGGTTGGATAATTTCTTTAAATAATCGAGATCTTGCTGATTGGTAAGATACCCGCATTCAATAAGAATTGAAGGGCAGGGAGCATTATCCAGAACATAAATACCTTTTTCCCTTTTTATTATTTCCATTTTGGTAGAATACAAGCGGGAAAAATAATTCAGGAATATTGATGCAAGGATCTTGTTTTCCGGTTCAAAGATTTTATTCTTTCCTGAAATACTTGCTTCAATTCCTTTCTTTTCCTCCTGTTTTTGAAGCGATGGGTTTGCAGAGTTAATATGCAGGGAAATAAAGAGATCTGCATTACTGCTTTTTGCCAAATCAATTCTTGATTTTAATTCGGGATAGGTATCTGTTTCTCTTGATAAAATAATTTGAATGTTCTTGTCCTCGTTAAGCGATTTGATCTTTTGAGCAATAGAAAGTACAATGTCTTTTTCTAAAGTTCCGTCATTGGCGGTGGCCCCTGCGTCCTGACCACCATGACCTGCATCAATAACAACAGTAAATGATTTGTTGTGTGGGTTTTTGGGATCTGCTTCTTTTTTGTTTTTGTAATTAAAAGCAAAAAGGGTAAGTGCAATTGCTACTAATGGCAAAAGCATTAGCTTCCGGAAATACTGGTGTCCGGGTTTTTGTGATGTGGTAATCATGGCTATACGTCTTTTTATCTGGTTATGAAAAAAGGGATTGACGAGGGATTGGTTTGTTTGAAGCGCCTGCATCAGCAATAGCTCAGCATATTGCCATTTGTTATTTTCAGTAACTGCAAACCGATCGGCAAGAAACTCATGTATTGCTTTCAGTTCTTTTTTGATCAAATGAAAAAAGGGATTGATCCAAAATACGACCGTTACCAGTTCAAGAAAAATGACATCGAGACTATGTTTTTGCTTAATATGAAATAATTCGTGTCGGAAGATCTGCTCACCTTTTTCAGAGAGAAGTTCAATTTTTTTGTTCCAGAATAACCACCGGAAAAATGAATAGGGGGTCCCGGGCTCTTCCGTATTTATAAAATATATCCTATCAATTTTTTCATGAGGATTTTTTTTGACAATACGCCTCAGGTTAATTAGTGAAATTGCAATTCTCAGGAGAAAAATAAATGCCAATATTGCGTAACCTGCATAAAGTAAATTTTGAGCTGTAAGCCAGCCCGTTGATCCAAAATCTCCGCTTTTCCCAATTATTGCTTCTTCTTCATGGCCTGTTCCGGAAATAACAGCAAGAGTTTTTAAAACAAATGATGACTGCCCCTCTGATTCAGATAAATAGAAAGGGATATTAAAAAACGGGATTGATAGGCTCAATACAGTAGCGGCTAGAAGATAAAACCTGTTATAGCGGTGAAATTTTTTATTACGCAAGGCCAGGTAATAATATCCGTACAGAATTGCTGAAATACAGGTAACTGCAATCAGGTAAAATAAAAGGGATTTCATTTCTGCTGGCTTTGTTGTTTTTTAATTTGTTTCAGAAGACTTTCAAGTTCCTCCACTGAGATATTATTTTCTTTTACAAGGAATGATACCACATTAGTAAAAGACCCTTCAAAGTATCCTTTTACTAATTGTTTCATACTTCTTTTTGAATACTCTTCTTTGCTTATAAGAGGGTAGTATTGGTGATGCCTGTTCAAAACTTCAATACCAACAAATTCTTTTTCAGTAAGGATCTTCAAAAGTGTTGCTACAGTGTTCTGATGAGATTTCGGATTCGGCATTGACTCGACGATCTCCCGTAGGAATGCTTTGTTGAGTTTCCATAATACCTGCATCACCTGTTCTTCTGCTTTTGTTAATGGCTTCATATCTGCTATTTCGGAATTGAAGGTAAAACTAAGTTTTTAGTTTTACAACTAAAATATTAGTTTAAAGGTTTTTTTGGCATTTTCTACCTATTCTTTGCTTTACTTTGCAAAAACCTATTAAAAATGTCCGAGCCAATCATTGAATTAAAGAATTGTAGTATTTACCAGGGTAACAATCTGATCCTTCAGGATGTTAACCTGACTGTAAATAAGGGTGAGTTTGTTTACCTGGTTGGTAAAACGGGTACTGGTAAATCAAGCCTTCTCAAAACTCTTTATGGTGAGTTGCCTCTTACTGAAGGTGAGGGCACCGTGGCCGGATTCAACCTTCGTAATCTTGATTGGAAAAAAGTGCCATTTCTTCGCCGTAACCTGGGGGTGGTTTTCCAGGATTTTCAATTGCTGACAGACAGGAATGTGAATGAAAATCTGAAGTTTGTTTTAAGAGCAACAGGTTGGACAGATATAAAGTTAATGGACGAGAAAATTATGGATGTGCTGGATAAGGTTGGACTGAAATCAAAAGGATTTAAAATGCCTTTTGAACTGAGCGGAGGTGAGCAGCAGCGTGTAGATATTGCGAGGGCATTACTCAACTCACCCAAATTAATTTTGGCTGATGAGCCCACCGGTAATCTTGATCCTGAAACTTCTGATGAGATCATGCAGCTGATTTTCCATATATCCAGGGATTATAATACAGCCGTAGTAATGGCATCACACGACTATATTGTTGTTCAAAAGTTTCCGGCAAGGATGATTCGTACTGAAAGGGGACGGGTAATTGATAATGCTACCATAAGTATGCAATAAGGGCGGCCGCATTTTTTTCATTATTATATCTTTCCTCCAGCAGATATTTTCGCAATCTGGTTTCTTCTTCAGTAAAAGGTTGATGATATAATTGCATAATGATTGAAGCAAAAGCACGGGCATTTGAACCTATATGACAAGCTTCTTCTAATCCGGTTCCTGTAACCATTTTTTCATTAACCAGGCAATGCCGGCCTTCAAAAAGTGCATGAATCAGTTTCATTTTTATGCCGGTTGTACTAAATGAAGGAAGGATATTGATCTGAGCTTTTCTTACAAGATCATTTATTTCTGTTACTGATGGGTTCGCAACAAGACATGTATGCTGGCAAAGGTGTGCTAATTTATCAAGGCGACGGGATGGATTTTTCCCTGCTATAACAAATGGGATTTTCAGTTTTGAGAAAACTTTTGTCAACAACCAGGCTGCTGCTTTTTCATTCTCAGGAACAGATAAGTTGCCATGGTATAAACAAAAATTTCCAACTCCTTCGTTTGATTCGACCTTATTGAAAGGAGAAAAGGCAGGCAGAAAAAAAACATTCTTCAGGCCATGTTCATTTTTGAAATGATCTGCATCGCCACTGGTGATGCATGCATAAAAAGGTGACTGAGGCAGATTGTGCTCATATTTTTTTAAAAGCCGACTCTCGTTTAAGAAGTAAATCTTTTTAGAAATATTTGTTGTGGACAATGCCAGGCTTTTATAATACTCACTTTCATCATTGTGAATTCTGACAACAACTTTTCTGTTTGCAAATGTTGGACTATTTAGCATTCCTGTGCAATGCGTTCCTTCCAGTAGTATGGGGTAGTTGTCTTTGCCAAGGTTTTCAATTAAATCTTCGTTGATTCTTGATGCAACAATATAAGGCAGTTTTAGTGAAAAGCTTTTCAGGCCGGTTTTTCTCTTATAAACATGGATCGATTCACAATATTTATTTAGTTCATTGGGATTACCCCGGTTGTTGTACCAAAAATAATGGAGATGAATTTTGACGCCGGCTTGCCAAAGTGTTTTGATCTTATAAAACATGTCAATTGCCCCACCGTAATCGGCCGGCCATGGAACATCAAGGCAAACAATATGTAACTGTTTGGTCAAGGATTAAATACCTTTTGATAGAATGAAAGCAGTTTTTTTTCTTCTTCCTGCCAGTTCAGGATTTTTCTTGCTTTAAAGCAGTTTTGCATGAGCTTTTGGTGTAAAACATCGTTTTGTAATAAATGGTTGACGGTTTCTGCAATTATTTCAGCATCTGGTTTTTCAATTAGCAGAGCTATATCCCATTCATCATTAATTTTTTTGTACTCCGGGTATCCGACTGTAACCTGTGGAAGGCCTGCATCTATATAATCGAAGAATTTATTTGGCAAAGCAAGATATTGATTGAGACCTTCAGCTTCGGGAACATGAATACCGATCCATGCCTGCTGACTGATCTTCCAAAGCTCATCCGGAGAAACCATACCCCTGCAGTCCACTTTTCCCTCTACTTTATTTTCTTTTATTAACTGGTGTAGTTGTTCAGTAAAATTTCCACTACCACAAATGACGAGGCTGCAATCAATTTTTTTCATTGCAGGAATTAGGAATTCGAATCCTCTTGCTTCATTTACTGCTCCCTGGTAAAGAATAAATCTTTCCCTTGTGATGCCGGTGTCAAATTCTTTCAGAACCGGCATGTTTCTGATGGTTTCATACCTTACTCCATATCTTCTTTTGAATTCATTGCTCAAACCGTTGCTAACTGTGTAACCTAGTTCGAATTTCGGTACAGCCTTTTTTTCAACCCCTGACCAGAATTTATGTATGCCGGGTCTTGTTATTACTTCTTTCATTTCGGTAAATAGCTCATGTGCGTCATAGATC
The DNA here is from genome assembly GCA_035328345.1 of Chitinophagaceae bacterium. GTDB lineage: Bacteria > Bacteroidota > Bacteroidia > Chitinophagales > Chitinophagaceae > JJ008. The sequence goes on from DAOLIV010000019.1 coordinate 58,134, forward strand.
CGGGTTATTTTTTTTAATCGTGAAATTGTAAGGCATGGGAGAATAGTGTCTAGATCAATTGCACAAATGGCATCGATTTTTTTAAAAAGCAGATAAAAGAAGAGCCTTATATTGAACTCTGTATAAAAAAGTTTCCCTTTATTAAACCAGCACCTGATCCTTTTCTGAAAATATTTTTCCTTTGATAGAGTAACGGAGGTTCTCAGTCGTCTCCCTATCAAACAAACCTGGTAACCGTTTTCTGAAAGGGTAGAGCATATCCTTTTCATACGCTGGTCATAGGTCAGGTCATTGGTAACAGTAAAAAAGATCTTTTTCAAGTGATAGTAACAAAAAGGTTTTGCAAATATGCAAAACCTTTTTAAATGGGTTTGGATATATTATGGTTTTTGCCCAATATTCATGTCGTCCATTCCTCCGTCATTATTGTTCCTGTTGTTCTTTCTTTTAAAGAGAGAAGCGTCGAACTTTCCAAATCTCCAGCTAAAGTTGATACGAACAACCTGTGGATCACGACGGCGGAATACATCCTGGATAAAATAAGGTGACTCGGAATGAACATCAGATACATTAGTTCTGAAAATGTCATTCATGTTCACGGATAATGAAGCCCTGTTATCCTTTAAGAAGTTATAGCGGATCGCTGCGTCAACATAATATATCGGTCTTACATATCCCTGGGCTGAAGTACTTTGGCCAAACATTCCGCCAAAGCCTCCTCGTCCACCACTGCCGCTTCCACCCGGGGGTAAAATGGTTTTAGATTGGTAACTGCCTGATAGCTGGAAACTAAGTTTTTTTGTGATTTTAAAACTGTTATTGATTTTAGTAAACCAGCTTGCAAATTGATCCTGCTGAGGAATAGTGGGATCATCAATCTTTATCTTAGATGTAAACAGGTTGAAATTTGAGGTCAGTTCCCACCATTTTGTGATGTTGTTTTTCAATATTATTTCCAGACCTGTAACATAGCTTGAGTTAGCATTTATATAAGTATTGATGATCTGATCTTTGCCGGTAACAGGCTCAGTTTCCACTTGCTGGTAACGGGTGATCAGGTCATTGGTATTCTTATAATAGAGAGTTATCAGCATATTGTCACGATTCTTGAATATTTTCTGGTATGACAATTCCAGGGAATTGGTGAATTCAGGATTTAATCCTGGGTTTCCTTTACTCAGGTTGAGGAAGTCAGTAGAATCGACAAATGGAGTTAATTGCCAGAAATTCGGACGATTGATCCTTCTTGAATAATTCAACTGCAATTCATTGTCTCCTTTGAATTTTTGACTCAGGAATACACTTGGGAAAAGACTTACCGGAAAATCAATATTGAACTTCTCGTTCGTTTTATTCAATACTCCCTGGTAATTTGAACTTTCAATTCTTAAGCCTAATTGATAGCCAAAATCTTTAATCTTACTGGTATACGTTGTATAAGCCGCAAGAACCCTGTCAGTGCTTGAATAATCAACCTGTGAAGCTGGTTGCAAAGTTTGTTCTCCTGTATTCGGGTCAACAGAATAAAAAGCGCTGTTGTTGGAATTATCATTAAAAGCAGCCCTGACACCCATTTCCATTTTAGACTTATCATTAATCGGGTTAACGAAGTCACTTTGAATTACAACTCTTGAACCATCACCATCGCCTACCTGTCTTTGCAGTTGCTCATAATTTACGGTAGTAAGATCGGGGTTATAAAAAGTTGTTGTTATAAAATTATCACTGGGCCCGGTACGATTCCGGTAATTTATATCTGCTGTTAATTCTCTGCCTACCTTTGGGAAATTATGTTTGAAACTAAATGAGGCTCCAAGGTTATTAAACTCTCGAGACATATCAGAAACTCTCTTGGTAAGCGATGTCTTTACCGGATTGCTTAATGTATCTGTAAGTAAATTGCTCCAGCTCATCGGCATGAACTTTCCGTTTCCTATGTTTATGCTTGCAGAAAGAGTTGTTCTGTTTGTAACAAAGTAGTCAATACCGGCCCGGCCAAACAAAAAGTGACCATCAAATTCAGACCGGTCATCCTGGTAAAGAATGTTATTTGGATTGTCAATTAATGATAATCTTTCTGTATTACCTGTTCCTATTGAGCGGCGTTGATTGAAGTTGGCGCTTACAAAAGCATTGATTTTATTTTGGCGAACATTCAGATCAGCTCCCAAACCTATTTTGGCCCTGCTATCAATGTTTGTCCTGATACTACCGTTATAACCTACTTTCCTGTTTTTCTTTAAAATGATATTAAGAATACCGGCCGTACCTCCTGATGCATCAAACTTTGCAGATGGGTTTGTAATAATCTCAACACTTTCAATGGCGTCTGCAGGAATTTGATCGAGTTCCATTGTGGTAGGACGTCCATCTACGAATATCTGCGGGCTATTGTTGCGAAGGGAAACATTACCGTCAATATCAACATTCAAAGAAGGTACATTTCTCATAACGTCAACAGCTGTTCCGCCAACCGATGTGATATTCTTATCTACATTAAAAACTTTTTTGTCAATGGCTAATTGTAAGCCTGGTTTTTCTGAAGTGATGGTTACATTATCAAGCACTTTATCCTCTACATCTATTAAAATGTTACCAAGATCTTTATCTAATGCACTCAGCATAGCAGTAGGATCGCTGTTGTCTCCTTCAGGTCTTTTGAAGTCAAAAGAGACAGTTTGCTCATAAGGTTTGTAGCCAATAATTGAAACCTTTAATTTGTATTGGCCCATCAGCGGGATATTTTCAAGCCGGAAATCTCCATTGCTCTCACTTAACATCCCTGCAATATTTACATCTTTTCTTTTTTTAGTAGCAGAGTCATATTTGCTTTGAATCAACTGAACAGATGCATATTCAATAGGTTTTGAAGATTTTGCTTCTATCAGTTTTCCATACATTGAACCGGTCATTTGGGTTCGACCGCCTCCGGGCTGGGCAACTACTGTATAACTAATTACTAATGAGGCTAATATAGAAAAGACTTTTCTCATTTTTTAGGTTTGCTATTTAGACGCTTAAAGGAGAATCAACTTGCACTTTCTGACATTCTAGTGATGAAAGGCATATGACAAATTTGAATGGGAAAGGTTCGGTCAGGTGGTCATTACGGTAATAAGAACCTGGACGGAGCCAATTAAAAATCCGATGATACCGCCGATTATCTCCACAAACCTGAACTCTTTGGACATGATCTGGTAAAGCAATTCTTCCAGTTTATCAGATGAAAAACCTGAAACTTTTGTGATGACAATATTTTCAATATCAAGATCAGTTTTAAGATTTGAGACATATTGTTTCATGACAGTCGGGAAAAGTATCTCGATCTCTTTCATGAAAGCACCTTTAAGTTTCTGAATGGTTTTATCACCAACGAACATGCTTATAATGGGCATTTCGTCACTTAGGCGGGATCTCAAGAAATCATCCACATGATTTTCGATCAGGGGCATAATTTTTTTAAGATTATCCGGATTGCTGATCTTTTGCTCAATATCATCAAAGGAAAGAAACTCGTTACTGACGATCTTCCCGAGTTTCTCTGCAAATTGTTTTTGCCTCTTGGGAAAAATGCCCTGGAATGTTATTCCTAAAAATCTCCTTGGGTTTCGAGGATGAAACAGCATTTTTATCGCCACAAGATTTGTGATCCAGCCGATAAATGCGGAAATAACAGGAATTAGTAGTAGCCAGTAATTCATATTCATTTAAACAACTATCCCGTTCCGTACCAGACAATGCAAAGTATGAAACGGGATTGATAAGGGTGGCTAACCGGGTTCGAACCGGCGACCCTCAGAACCACAATCTGATGCTCTA
>DAOLIV010000020.1:0-61238 GCA_035328345.1 Chitinophagaceae bacterium
TACGTAAGCAGCTTAAGCTTAAATGGATATTCTCTTCTTGAACCCGGTGCAGGCAGTGGTCTGATTTCCTTTTATGCTTCCCAAAACGGCGCAAGGGTTACTGCGACTGATATTAATCCGGTTGCTATTGAATACTTGCAAAAAAACAGCAAAAAGAATAATGTTGAAATCCGGGTCATTCAATCTGATCTTTTTGACAGCATCCCAAAAGAACAGTTTGATATTATCGCCATCAATCCACCTTACTACCGAAAGGACCCTGAAACATGGAAAGATCATGCCTGGTATTGCGGAAAGAATGGTGAATATTTTTCAAGACTTTTCAATGATCTGTCTTATTATACCCACAAAGATTCGATAACACTTATGGTATTATGTGAAGGCTGCGATTTGAAAATGATCCGTTCATATGCAGAAAGAAGCAATTTTTTATTAACCCTTGTTCTTACAAAGCAAAATATTCTGGAAAAGAATTTCATCTATAAAATTGAGAAACAACTTTGATAGCAGTAAAAGATAAAAATATACCAACGGAGTTCGAAAAACTTTACTTCACCTTACGGGAAAAAGAAGGACGTATGTATAGTGATGAAGAGTTGTTGCATCTGCCAGATATCGGAAAAGGTCATATATACTTTGAAGAATGGGAAATACGCAAAGAATCCTGCTTCCGCCTGTTGCACTACCTGGAAAACAAACGACCTGTTTTGAAAATATGGGAACCGTGTTGCGGGAATGGATGGCTCTCCGCCCGGCTTGCCGGACTACCTGGGTCAAAAGTCATTGCCACAGACATCATTACCGTGGAACTTGAACAAGCTAAAAAAGTATTTAATCACATTCAGAACCTGACGTTTGAATATGGGAATATCTCTGATGATAAAAATAATAATAGTACCAAAGATGTAATAATACTGGCTTCCTGCATTCAGTATTTTCAAGATCCGGAGACTATCATAAACTCTCTTTTTAAAAAATTAAACCGGGGTGGCGAAATCCATATTCTTGACAGTCCATTTTATAAGCCTGATGAAATTAATATTGCCCGGCAACGGTCTGTAAATCATTTTTATTCAATGGGAATACCTGAAATGAAAAAATATTATTTCCATCATGCCCTTGATGTACTGAGTACTTTTCAATATACCATTCTATATCAACCATCTTTTTTCCAACGTTTGAAAAACCACAAGAGTCCTTTCTCCTGGATACGAATTAAAAAAGATAAATGACCATAACCCAATCTATATATCATACTTTTCAGCGGTACAGAACCCTGCAAACGGATCTGATAAAAGCATTACCTGTTGTTATTTTAATGCCTCATAGTGCCTGTAATTGCCGTTGTGTGATGTGTGATATATGGAAGGACAATAAAAATTTAAACCAGCTCACAGAAGATGATATAAAATATCTGTTGATCTCTTTAAAAAGGCTTGGCACCCAGCAGGTTCTTATGTCCGGTGGTGAGGCGTTGTTAAACCCGAATTTTTTCCGGTTCTGTGAAATCCTAAAAAAAATACCTGTTAAAATAACACTCCTCTCTACCGGGTTAACCTTAAAAAAAAATGCAGAAAACATTGCCCGTTATATCGATGATATAATTATTTCACTTGATGGCGATAAAGCGACTCACAATTACATCAGAAATATCCCTGATGCATATGCAATATTGAAAGATGGTATTAAAAGTATAAGACAAGTTGCTCCGAAATTCAGAATAACAGCAAGAACAGTGATTCATAAGATCAATTTCAGAAAATGGTTGGATATTATCAACGCAGCTAAAGAAATAGAAGTTGATCAGGTTAGTTTTTTACCCGCAGATGTGAGCAGTCATGCTTTTAACCGGGAAGTTTTATGGAGTGATCAAAAGCAGCGGGAGATTTTATTGGAAGAAAATGAATTACCAGAACTCAAAAGACTTCTTGAAAAAATCATTCAAGATTACAATGATGATTTTCTAAATGGTTTTATCGCTGAAAGCCCTGGAAAGCTGGGAAAGATATATCAATACTATGCGGCTTTTTATGGACACAATCCATTTCCGTTTAAAAAATGTAATGCTCCCTGGGTATCTGCAGTGGTGGAAGCCGATGGCACAGTCCGACCTTGCTTTTTTCATGAAAAAATGGGAAATATCAGGGAAAAATCATTGGAAAGTGTGCTTAACAGCTTTGAAGCAATCCAGTTCAGAAAGAAATTAAATACTGATTCAAATGACACCTGTAAGAAATGTGTTTGTTACCTGAACCTTTCTCCGGGTGTAAATCCAGGCAAATGAGTAGTATCCTTTTTTCTCATTCTTATTTTATGCGGTTTGACCCAAAACAATGGGCAACAGCACAACCCTATCCGCCATTAGGAACATTGTATGCTGCTGCAGTTATGCGGGAAAATGGTCATAAAGTTTCTTTGTTTGATACCATGTTTGTGCATGGTCCTGAAGAAGTAATTCCGGTTTTAGAAAACCAAGAACCTGATTTCTTTGTGATTTATGATGATGGGTTTAATTACCTCACCAAAATGTGTCTCACCAATATGCGGGAGGCAGCTTTTGAGATGATAAAGTTTGCCCGGCAAAAAGGTTGTACTGTTATTGTTGCCAGTTCCGACGCAACAGACCACTTTGAAAAATATCTTGATGAAGGAGCCGATTTTGTTATCATTGGTGAAGCAGAACTCACATTATGCGAACTAATCTCAGCCAGTACTAATGGAATAAAGGATTATATGAGCATTGCAGGTCTTGCCTATAAACAGCAAAATGCCATTATAAAAACATTGAAGCGTCAGGTAATGAAAACACTTGACGATCTTCCTTACCCCGCATGGGAACTGGTAGATATTAGTGTTTACAGAAAAATATGGCTAAAACACAAAGGATATTTTTCACTCAATATGGCAACAACCCGGGGTTGTCCTTTTAAATGCAACTGGTGTGCTAAACCTATTTATGGCAACCGCTACAATTCAAGATCCCCTGAAAACGTAGTTACAGAATTGAAGATGTTGAAAGAAATTTTTGACTTTGATCATATCTGGTTCTGTGATGACATTTTTGGATTAAAACCAGGATGGGTTCATGAATTTGCTGATTTTATTGAAAAAGAAAATCTGAAGTTTAGATTTAAAATTCAGGCCAGGGCTGATCTGTTACTTCAGGAAGATTACATAAGCGACCTTGCCAGGGCTGGCTGTGAAAATATCTGGATGGGTGCTGAAAGTGGCTCACAGAAAATTCTGGATGCGATGGATAAGGGTACAAGAGTGGAACAGATTTTTGAAGCAACAAAAACATTAAGGAAACACAATATTCATCCATCATTTTTTATTCAGTTTGGTTACCCCGGCGAAACAAAGGAAGACATAAAAAAAACCATTGCCATGATCAATGGCCTGTTACCACATGAGATCGGAATATCCATCTCTTATCCTCTTCCAGGAACTGTATTTCATGAAAAAGTAAAACAGGATTTGAAAGAAAAATCAAACTGGACGGATTCTGATGAATTGGCCTTGATGTTCAGAAATACATATCAACCCTCATTTTATAAACAATTGCACAGGTATGTTCATAAAAGCTACAGGAAACACCTGGCTCTTGATACAATTCGTAACTTATTCAATAGGCCCACAAAGATGCGGATCAGCAGATTGAAAAAAGCTTTATCATTTCTTTATTATTTACCTTCTGCATGGTTAGCAGGGAAAAAATTAAAAAAACTGGAGTTTCCTGCTGCATGACCGGCAATATGTCTATACAAGAAAAAAAAGCATCGAAAGCTTTTGATAACCAGTCAGAAATTTTCGATCAGCTTTACAATAACGATACAATAATCCGCTACAAACGGAAAAGAGTAAGGGATCATATACAAAGATTTCTAAAACCCTCATCACAAATTCTTGAGCTAAATGCAGGGACTGGAGAGGATGCAATTTATTTTGCGCAAGAAGGACACAACGTTCATGCTACTGATGCATCTACCGGAATGATGGATAAACTTTCTGAGAAAGTAAGAAGCAACAAACTTGAGCATATAATATCTTATGAGATTTGCTCCTACACTGAACTGGAAAATCTTAGTGCCAATAGAACCTACGACTTTATATTCTCCAATTTTGCAGGCCTTAATTGTACGGACCGCCTTGAAAAAATATTGGACTCGTTCTATCACCTTCTTAAGCCCTCTGGCTTTGTCACACTTGTGATATTACCCCGGTTTTGTTTGTGGGAGTTTCTTTTAATATTCAGAGGCAAACTTAAAACAGCCCTAAGAAGGTTTTCAGGAAAAAAGGGGGCTACAGCACATATTGAAGGCGAATATTTTCGATGCTGGTATTATAATCCTTCTTTTATACAAAAACATTTAAAGGGTGCTTTCAATGTAGTAGCACTGGAAGGATTATGTACCATTGTACCTCCTTCATACCTGGAGAATTTTGCTGAAAAAAATCCAAAACTTTACGCTTACCTGGTTAAGAAAGAAAACTCATTAAAAGAAAAATGGCCCTGGAGGACTATAGGAGATTATTATATAATCACTCTGCAAAAGAAAGAGTGATTTAGAAGATACCAATAGCCAAGGCCTGTAATTTCTCTTTATATCTTGATAACACTTTTTCCTGAAAATCTTCGGGGTTAGATTTTGCGAAATGCTTCCCTGTGTCAAGACTCATCCTTGCCCCCTTACAATTTCTTTTTTCATGCTTAGCTTTTCTCCTCCATCTTCTTTGGGTTATCTCATAAAATAAATTATCGAGGCCATTACCAATTTTACCCTTTAAAATCCACTCAATTATCTTTTTAGGCCATTCCCTGCTCACACCTCTTTTGGGAGGCTCGCAAAAACTTATCTCCGGTAGCCATTTGTAAATCCATTTGTTCTCTTCAAAAAAGTTATTTATGGTTTTTTCTCCTGCAATAGGCAGCAACGTTTTTATTTCAATGGCTGTGAAAATATTTTCCTCTTTGATACGTAAACTTTTCTCGTCAATGTAATAGTTCATACAAAACAGGTGCTGATGCCCCGTTAAAAACGTCAGTTTCTTGAACAAATGCATGAACGTCCTCGCAATCCAAAGCCTGTCTGCTTTAGTAATAATAAAAAAATCAATATCCGAATTTTCTCCTGCAAATTTTTTGGACAGCGATCCGGAAACTGCAATTCCTCTCACAAAGGGAAAATGATAAAGAAATCTTCCGATTCTATCCGCTTTTATTAAAAGTTTATCTGCCTTTTGATTTCCTTTTACTCTCCGGGGAACCAAAAGAGGGTTGTCATGAAGTGAATAATATTCGTAATGAGAAAAAATCAACTTCTTCAATTGTAAGTCCCCTAATGTATCATGAATCTGAGCTTCAGAAAGTGGAACAGGAATAAAATTTTTTATCTCGTTTGCTTGCAAGGGATAATGAAAGATATCAAAATAGGCAAGCGTTTTTAAAACTGCTTTTTCATTCTCAGACAAAGCCGATTCCAGGTTCTTTCCTGAATATATTTCCGTCTTTACCACCGATGGGTTCATAAAAAGCAACCTTTTATTTTTTGCAGACGATAAAACAGCAACATTCTATTTTTTATTAATTGAGTAATATATCACAGCATACGACTGCTTTTCGGCTCACAGATACCAATCAAAACGGACTTGTTTTAAGCTTCGTTGCCCGCCGTAAAAACTATTTACTGTTTAAAAGATGTTTTGATATTCTCTTTTCAGGCTTTGTTATCGTTTTATTACTCAGTTGGCTGATTCCTTTATTAGCTTTATTAATAAAACTTGATTCAAAAGGACCTGTATTCTTTATACAGAAAAGGGTCGGTAAAGCCGGAAAAATATTCAGGTGTTTGAAATTCCGGACTATGATACAAAATGATGAAGCAGATGAAACGGCAGCTTGTGAAAACGATAAGAGAGTAACACGGATAGGCAGAATACTCCGTTCTACTAACCTGGATGAATTACCACAATTTTTCAATGTATTGTTAGGGCAAATGAGTGCGGTTGGTCCTCGTCCCCACATGCCTGCCGATTGTATCAGGTTTTCCTTTGTTGTTTCATCTTATTCCTTCCGGAATCTGGTAAAACCAGGTATTACCGGTTGGGCACAGGTAAATGGGTTTCATGGTCCGGTCAGTGATTATGAAAACATCATGTTGCGTTATTATTGGGATGCTCAATATATCAGGAAAGCTGGCTTTTGGCTTGATACAAAGATCATTTTCCAAACCATCGGTAAGTGTGTTTCAAGTTTCTTTAGTCTTATAAACCCTCCAAAAAAATAGCCAGCATCGCTGCTGACTATTTCGTCGGGAGGACAGGATTCGAACCTGCGACCCCGTGGTCCCAAACCACGTATTCTACCGGGCTGAACTACCTCCCGAAACTCACAATCATTGATTATGAGGACTTTCCCGAATCGGGGTGCAAATATACCCGGTTTTAACGTATTTCCCTTTTCTTTTCAAGCCTATTTATAAATAAAAAACCGGGCAAAGCTGGTTCGCTGCCGCCCGGTTCCAAAAAATAACAATCTGCCTATTGGGTTGTAATACTTAATGGATTCGTCATAGAGAAATACATCAATTTATCTCTTTGATTATTTACCACATCATCCAGGTACACTGAGAAAACCACTTTGATCTTTCTTCCATAAAGAGAAGGGATCTGATCATAAGGCAAAAACAACTCAACAGGTATATTATTCCTACCCCCCTTGTTATAACTCACTTTTGTGTTTGGTAATAATTTGAGTTTAATATACGTTGCGGTAACTCCACCCCAATTGTAATACAAACCTGAAGTTTTTATCCAATAACCATCTTCATCGGCAAGCTGTGCAACCAAATAAACTTCGCCCAGTTTTGAGTTTGTTTTCAGGTTAAATGAAGGCTTTATAACCAATCCTTTCCTGAACTTGTCATTCACAACTTTCAGGTCCCCAAAACCTGTCACATCAACTTTAGGAACTACTTTTTCAGCCTCTTTTTTATCCTTCGGGTATAAGGCGGCGATCAGTTTTTTATCTCCGTCAGAAAGTTCAAAATTGTCGTTCTGAGCATACCCATCTATTGTTTGCCAGGATTCAATTGCATAATGCATAATCGATTTCGGATCATACTGCGTGCCGTTAGTATAAAACTGGCTGGCTACACTAAATACATTAAAATCAACCTTTGCCCTGTCCCAGCCCTGTGTTTGCCTGTAATAATCATAGACCGAATCTGTCTTTTTCCAGTTAACAGCTCCCGGATAGCTTTGCTCATGAAGCAAGCCAAGCACATGCCCGAATTCATGCATTACCACCCTGCGAAGTTCTTTGAGATTCCAGTGGTCCGGATCTACCCGCATTTCGTTTATAAGATGATTCCAGTTATAAGGAGGTAATATTCCTTTATTTTTAAGACTTTGCAGATAATATTCCTGGTCTGCAAAAAACAAGGTATCAAAGTTGACTGTTTGTTTTGACTGGGGTCTGAATCTTGCTTCTGTTCCAACTGCTGAGTTATGTCCTAATCCTCTTCCAAGCTTTATACGGATATCAGTTGTTGAGGTTGTATCGGGTACAAACATAAAAGTGATGTTTGCATACTTTTCCCATTCCTTTGCATTCTGAATTACTTTTTCTCTCATCATCTGGCTACCACCCGGCATAAATTTTACCAGTAAAACAGTTCCGTTTTCCCATGTATGGTAGTTATCACCCACCCCTCTTGGTTTGGTTGTATCAACTTCTCCAAACATTGCCTCGCCCAGGTCAGAAGTACATCCTGTCTTTGGCAAAACCTGAGCATCCGATCTATTCCAAGCTGCAGCCAGAACAATTAAAACAATCAAAATCCTTTTCATATTGTATGGTTTTATTTTATGCCCGAATATAATACCGTTTGTCTATTCTATTAATACCGGCTAAACGGTATATGCAAAATTGAAAAACAGTCTTTTATAAAAAATCAGTAAGTAAGATTGATAATTTGTTACTGAAGGTTGCAAAATCATTTTGTGATTCGTCAAATAATGAAATAGTCTAAATAAAAAATTCTGCCTAAAGCAGAATTGATGCGGAGAGGGAGGGATTCGAACCCTCGGTACAGGTTTAAGCCCGTACAACGGTTTAGCAAACCGGCCCTTTCGGCCACTCAGGCACCTCTCCGGGAGGGTGGCAAAAATAAAGATTAATTGCAAGATAAGTCAATGATGTATCATGTTTTCGCAAAATAAAAAACCCCGGTCGCCCCGGGGAATTTGTTTCAATATCCGTTTGAAACCGTCCAGTATTTTACATGGCAGCTAACTGCACTTTTTGCTGTAACTCGAGTACATTTTCTCTGAAGACACCATCGGTATCCATCAAATCCTTTACCGTTTGACAGGAGTGAATAACAGTAGTATGATCACGGCCACCAAAGTGTTCTCCGATAGTTTTTAATGAGTTTTTTGTAAATGCTTTGGCAAGATACATGGTGATCTGCCTGGCCTGTACAATTTCTCTTTTGCGGGTTTTTTGAAGCAGCTTATCGTATGGCACATCGAAATATTCGCAAACCATTTTCTGAATGGTTTCGATCGTAATTTCTTTGCTGGATGATTTTACAAAATTTCTAAGCACTTTCTTAGCAAGATCTAGGTCAATCTCTCTCCTGTTAAGCGAAGATTGTGCCAATAGTGATATTAATGCGCCTTCTAATTCCCGTACATTATTACTTATATTATAAGCAATATATTTTACAACCTCTTTTGGCATTTCAAGGCCATCATTCTTCATTTTTTTCTCCAGTATCTCAATACGGGTTTCATACTCAGGTACCTGCAGGTCGGCACTAAGCCCCCAGCGAAAACGGCTTAATAATCTTTCCTGTACACCATCCAGGTCTTTCGGAGATTTATCAGATGTAAGAATCAGTTGTTTGTGTGATTGGTGTAAATGATTAAAGATTGCAAAAAAAGCATCCTGGGATTTTTCGGCTTTTGCAAAAAACTGAACATCATCTATAATCAATACATCGATAAGCTGGTAAAAATGAATAAAATCATTTATTGCATTATTGCGGCTGTGATCCATGAACTGATTAATAAACTTCTCAGAACTCACATATAATACAACTTTGTTAGGATGAAGTCTTTTTACTTCATTTCCGATGGCTTGAGCAAGATGGGTTTTCCCCAAACCTACCCCTCCATAAATAACCAATGGATTAAACGAGTTAGCCCCAGGCTTCTCTGCTACTGTTTTTCCTGCCCTGCGGGCCACCCTGTTACAATCACCCTCTATAAATGCCTCAAATGTATAAATGTGATTCAGCTGAGGGTCGATCTGCATCTTCTTCAGACCCGGGATAACAAATGGGTTCTTAACAGGATTATTTATGACTAAAGGAAAATCCATTTCGTTATTTGAAAAAGTTTTAAAACCCTGCCCGCTTACGTCCATAGTAACAGGTTTATTCTTACTGTTACCACTATCCACCATAATACGATATTCCAGCCGGGCATCTTTACCCAATTCTCTCTTCAAAGTCTTTGCCAATAAATTTACGTAATGTTCTTCAAGATACTCGAAAAAGAACTGGCTGGGAACCTGGATGACGAGTACATTATTTTTTACTGATACCGGCTGAATAGGTTCGAACCATGTTTTATAATGCTGCCATTCGACAATATCCTTAATGATCTTTAAACAATTGGTCCAGATTTTTTCAGCGCTCTTCTCCATCAGATTAGTAAGCAGTTTATGTAGTGTTATCTTTAGTTGTTCGTCCGGAAATGTCCAAAAAAATCATCCCGCATATTCCAATAAAAAAAGTTGGACAGGACGGCGAATATCAACATTTTTTTCTAAAAAAAATTTTTTACGTACCTGTTTTTTGTGAAACAGAAATACTATGTGTTTTCACCATTTTTTTGCCGGAAAATTTGGAAAATTCAAAATCCAATCTGCCTAAAACCAAACCTGCCCAACCTACCTGATTGACAATAACATCACTCCCTTTTTTATTCTTATATACCACCGGTGCATTAAAAAAAGTATGGGTATGCCCGCCAATTATCAGGTCAATATTTTCTGATTCTTTTGCAAGTATTTCATCGCTCACTTTGTTATTTTCCTTATATTGATAGCCAAGGTGTGATAAACAAATAATCATATCACACTTCTCATTTCTTTTTAAGATGTCTCCGGTTTCATTGGCCTTCTGCACAGGATCAAGATATTTTGTCGCTCCAAATAAATTATCAGGAATTAAGCCTCTTCCCTCTATTCCCAAACCAAAAATGCCGATTTTTATTTTTCCCTTTTTAAAAGTTGTATACGGTTTGGTTTTGTATTCCATCGGTGTACCGGAGAAATCATAATTAGCGACAAGCATAGGAAAATCTGCATGACGGGATAACTGTGCTGCAAGATTTTCCATTCCTGCATCAAAATCATGATTACCTATTGTGCAGGCATCATACTTCATTGCAGACATTGCCTTTATTTCCGGCTCACCTTTATATATATTAAAATAAGGTGTACCCTGGAAAATATCACCAGCATCCAATAATAAGACTTGCTCCTCCTCTTCTCTTATTTTTCGAATAATTGCAGCTCTTGCAGCCACACCACCCTGTCCCTGGTTGCGACCGCCATCCATTGGAAAAGGGTCAATACGGCTATGCGTATCGTTTGTGTGCAATATGGTTAATTTATATACGTCAAGATATTCGGCTGCACGGGCAATAGAAGGGCCGAGTGATAAAGCCCCACCGGTAAGTATTGATTGGCTTATAAATTTCTTTCTACTTAACATAAATAACCCTCCCCTCAACTTCTGAATTAATTTTTTTACCCTGCTTCTTCAAAGCTTTTATATAATCAAATATCGCATCCCGCATAAGATATCCATTTGTGATCTGGGGAATACTTCTAAGCATTTCTGCATTATCACCACCATTGGCAACAAAGTCAGAGTTAACAGTCGTGTAAATTTTCTCTTTGTCAAGTGGTTTACCCCCGATCATCACCTCGGTTGCTTTATTATTTTTTATTTTCATTGTAATACCCGCTACAGGCCAGCCTCCTTTTTCTGCTATTAAATCCAGGAATTGTTGCAAAATATCTCCCTTTAATTTTTGAAGTACCATAACATTATCAAATGGCAGTAATTCAAATATTTTACCTCTTGTAACCTCACCTGCTGGTAACTGAGTGAGACGAATGCCTCCATAATTCATAAATGCAACATCAATTGAAGTAGCATATTTTTCTTTAGCCATATAATAAAATGCGTCAACCATAAAATTACCAAGTGTACATTCAGGTTCAATTTTATCGAGGTTTCTCTCAGCATACCCCACAACATCATTCATACTCTTATAAACACTATCGCCATAAGGCTTCATAAGGGTGTAGACAGAAGAATCTGCAGGTTGCTTTGCGGAGATACGGTAGGTTTGATACTGAAGAGTGCGGCTTTGGTAAATTGTCCGGCAACCAGAAACGGTTACAAGAAATAAAAGATGAAGAAAAAATATACGGATTGCACTCATCATATTACTGAACTTGTCTGAAGGTATTAAAAAAACCAATGCAAACAGGAAGCATTTAGAATATTCATTGCTTATCTTGCATTAAGATAATGTTTCAGGATAAAAACCTGACCATATGCAAAAAACAATCAGTCTCCAGATGCTGCCTTCAGAAGCAGCAAATGAACAGGTTATAAAAGAGTATGCAGCACTTGAAACAGGGGTAAATACTTCTTTGATTTCCGGCTTCAGTGTTTTAAAACATTCAATAGATGCCCGTAGCAAACAACCCCGGATCAATCTGACTTTAAAAATCTTTGTTGACGAAGAATACCAGCCAAGAGAACTGTTGACATTTGATTTCCGTGATGTAAGAAACTCCTCAAAAAAAGTTGTGATTATCGGTGCAGGCCCTTGTGGGCTATTTGCTGCATTGCAGTTCATTCAAAACGGAATTAAACCCATCATTCTTGAACGGGGAAAAGATGTCAGGGCACGAAGAAGAGATCTTGCCATTCTCAATAAGCAAGGCGAAGTAAACCCTGAAAGCAATTATTGTTTTGGAGAAGGTGGGGCCGGCACCTATAGCGACGGGAAATTATATACCCGTAGCTCCAAAAGAGGCGATGTACAAAAGATTTTACAACTGTTTGTTCACTTTGGTGCAGAAGAAAAGATATTATTTGAATCTCATCCGCATATCGGAACAAATAAACTGCCTGGCATCATCACAGCCATGCGAAAGAAGATCATTGATTGCGGCGGTGAGTTTATATTCAATAAAAAAGTAGTAGACTTTATTATAAATAACAATGAAATAGTTTCAGTAAAAACGGAAAGTGGTGAACAGTTTGAGGGGGATGCATTTATTCTTGCAACAGGTCATTCTGCAAGAGATATTTTCTTATTGCTACATCATAAAAAAATCAATATCAGTTTTAAATCGTTCGCTTTGGGAGTTCGGGTTGAGCATCCACAGTCGCTTATTGACCAGGCACAATATCACTGCGTCAAAAAAGACCCTTTTTTGCCTCCTGCTGCCTATAGTTGGGTGCAACAGGTTAACGGAAAAGGAGTGTTTTCATTTTGTATGTGTCCCGGGGGCATTATTGCGCCTGCTGCAACATCTCCCGGAGAACTTGTTGTAAATGGTTGGAGTCCATCAAAAAGGAATAATCCATTTGCTAATAGCGGTATAGTAGTTAGTGTGGAAGAAAAAGACGTTCAGAAATTTATCCGTTATGGCCCATTAGCCGGGATGTATTTTCAACAGTCAGTTGAAATAAATGCATATAATGAAGGTGGTGGTAAGCTTGTGGCACCAGCCCTTCGCCTTGTAGATTTTGTTGAAAATAAAATTTCTGCAAATCTTCCGGAATGTTCATACCTGCCTGGCATTGAGGCTGCTCCATTAAATAAAGTATTACCTGAATTTATTTATAAAGATCTGCAACAAGCATTCAAACTAACCGGAAAGAAAATGAAGAACTACCTGACCAATGATGCTATAGTTGTAGCCACAGAATCGAGGACATCATCTCCAGTGAGGATACCAAGGAATAATGAAACACTTCAACATCCGCAGATCAAAAATCTATATCCTGCCGGCGAAGGCGCTGGTTATGCCGGGGGAATTGTAAGCGCTGCCATGGATGGAGAAAGGATAGCACAAGTGATCAACCTTTCTTTACAATCAGTTTAACCCTGTTTTCAGGTATTTCACACTATATACAATGTAGTTTGAGGAAAAATCATCTTCTCTAGCCAGATACTTTTAATTTTGCGACTGAAATCAACGAAACATGCATTTACTGGAACTTCAAAATCTCAAAAAATATTTTGCAACACAAAAAGCGGTAGATGATATAAGTCTTACTGTTGACAAGGGGCAGATATTCGGGTTGCTTGGTCCCAACGGGGCAGGAAAAACCACATTGATAAGAATGATCACAGGAATTTTTTACCCGGACGAGGGAAAGATCATTTTTGACGGTAAAAAATTTGACCCTCTGAATGATGTCTCCT
This sequence comes from Chitinophagaceae bacterium, assembly GCA_035328345.1. Taxonomy (GTDB): domain Bacteria; phylum Bacteroidota; class Bacteroidia; order Chitinophagales; family Chitinophagaceae; genus JJ008. The sequence continues at coordinate 13,534 of DAOLIV010000020.1, forward strand.
ATATCGGCTATATGCCTGAGGAAAGAGGTTTATATAAAAAAATGAAAATTGGCGACCAGGCCATGTACCTGGCTCAACTGAAAGGGTTAAAGCGGCATGAGGCTCTTGAAAAGATCAAACAATGGTTCATCCGGTTCGAAATGGAAACATGGTGGAATAAAAAGGTTGAAGATCTCTCTAAAGGAATGTCACAAAAACTTCAGTTTGTAACAACTGTTTTACATAACCCAAAACTTATAATACTTGACGAACCGTTTAGTGGCCTGGACCCGGTGAACAGCAATCTTATAAAAGACGAGATCTATAACCTGGCAAAAAATGGTTCTACTATTATTTTCAGTACTCACAGGATGGAACAGGTGGAAGAAATATGTAATCACATTGTGTTAGTAAACAAAGGGAAAAAGATACTTGACGGAACAGTTGCAGCAGTAAAACAGGATTTCAAAGAAAATCTTTTCAGTGTGGGTATTGATAACATGCCGGCTGCATTGAATGGAAATACACCATTTGAAGTTATCGGAACAAAGAACAGTGCTCATATTGTGAGGATTAAAGAAGGAAATAAACCAAATGATGTTCTGCAATTCCTGATGCAACAGGGAATTGCGATCCATTCGTTTAATGAAATTCTTCCTTCGCTGAATGATATTTTTATTAAGCTGGTTGAAGGCACTCCTGCTGCCCGCCAGTTCCAGGCAATCAGAGACAATTCATAATCTAAAATATTAGAACCGTGCAAAAAATCTGGCTTATTATAAAAAGGGAATACCTGACCAGGGTAAGAAAAAAATCATTTTTACTTCTGACAATACTGGTACCGTTGATTATTATTGGCTTCTATGCAGCAATAATTGCGATCGCTGTAAAGGGTGCTTCTGAAAAGGAAAGTATTGCCGTAATTGACAAGGCAAATCTTTTCGACAAATCGGAACAATCGCAAGGGGCACTCACTTTTACATTTATTAATGGCGAAACTGAAGAAAGCTTCAAAGAAAAATACCAGGGACTGGGTTATAAATTATTCCTTTTTGTACCTGAAATGAATTTTGATAACCCGGTAAAGCCCAGACTATACTATTCAAAGTCGCTGGGGCCAATGACGAATGCCAAGATCGATAACATGGTCAACTCAGCTATAGAACAAAAGAGATTGATAGCTGCCAATATTGATTTGCAAAAGCTGCAAACCAGTAAGTCCAATATTTCTGTTGAAACATTAAAAGGCAAAGGTGAAAAAGATGAAACCAATGCATCCGTAAATTCCGGAGTTGGGTTCACCGGCGGATTTTTGATCTATTTAATGTTATTTATTTACGGAACAATGGTAATGAGGGGGGTGATGGAAGAAAAAACAAGCCGTGTTGCAGAAGTTATTGTCAGCTCTGCAAAACCATTCCAGCTTATGCTGGGAAAAATTCTGGGAATTGGAGCGGTTGGTATAACACAGTTTATTATTTGGATTTTGCTGGTTATTGGATTGCAGTTTCTGATTCCTGTAGTATTTCCGGGTTTTGCTGACCAACTGCAAGCAGCATCCAGCTCTGGCTCCCAGGGCGGAATGATCGGAATTATTAATTCACTGCGTTCACTTCCGGTAGGAACGATACTAATAACATTCCTGTTTTATTTTCTTGGCGGTTATTTTTTATACGCAGCACTGTTTGCTGCAGTTGGAAGTATGGTAAACGAGGATCCCCAGGAAGCACAGCAAATGATCTTTCCGATCACAATGCCTATTATACTCTCTTTTGTTATAATGACGCAGGCCATCAATCAACCAGACAGCAGTCTTGCCATTTTTGGAAGCCTTTTTCCACTCACATCACCGATAGTTATGATGGGGAGAATTCCATATGGGGTTCCGTTTATGCAGCTCATTCTGTCTATGCTTTTCCTGATACTTGCATTTCTCGGAACTACCTGGTTTGCAGCCAAGGTTTACCGTACCGGGATATTAATGTATGGTAAAAAACTAACCTGGAAAGAAATGTTCCGTTGGGCTTTCAGAAGAAGTTGATCCTCCTACAGGCTTTTCATTTTGAGTGTTTGTTAAAATTTTCTTTAAGACCTGATTCATGTAACTATATACGAAATCAATCGTATATTTGATACGAAGTATTTCGTGAAAATCAGATTTTAGACATTTAAACAACTATTTATGAAACTGAAAACCTTTGCCAACGGACATCTATTAGCCGGCTTGCTAATTATTGGTTTGACTATCGGACTTGTATCATGGGATTATGATCAAACTCCCGGCCATTACAAACAAGGAATCAACGACACAGTACCTGAAAAGCAAACTGATCGTGAAAAAAAGATCCGTGACCTGGATGATGTTATTGACGAACTTGACAGGGCCGATATGAAAGTAGATATGGAAAAAATGAAGAAGGAACTGGAAGAAGCAATGAAACAGATAGATGGAGAAAAGATCCGGATGCAGGTGCAAAAAGCAATGAAGGAAGTTGATATGGAGAGATTGAAGAAAGAAATAGAAGAATCAATGGCTAAAGTGGATTACAATAAGATCCAAAAAGAAATAGAAGAGGCTATGAAACAGGTAGATGCGGCGAAAATTCAACAGGAAGTAAAAGCGTCTCTTGAAAAAATTGACTGGGAAAAAATGAAGGCTGAGCTGGAAAGAGTAAAAGATATTGATATGAGCAAGTTAGATGTGGATATGAAAAAGATGGAAGAAGAATTAAAAAAGATACAACCGGAACTAGAAAAGAGCATGGAAAAGGCGAAGAAAGAGTTAGAAAAGGCAAAGGCAGAAATGAGAGAGTATCGTGAATTTGTAAATGGATTGGAAAAAGACGGGCTATTAAACAAAAAAGACGGGTATAAGATCAGGCATAAAAACGGAGAACTGGAGGTAAATGGTAAAAAAGTTTCAGAACCGGTTTACAATAAATACAAAAGCTTCCTGGAAAAGCACAAGACCTTTACAATTGAAAAAACTGATGACGATTTTGATATAGACATGGATTAAGAATTGTAAACCAAACCAGCCCTGAAAAACAAGCAGTCCCGCCGTAAGCGGGACTGTTGCTATTTAAAGAATATACTTTATTGATCTATTAAAATGATCCCCCGGTAAAATGAAAAGGTGAAGGAATAATTTCAAAATCATCTTTTTCAATCATCTCAATATTCATCTGGAATGCTTCATCAGTTTTAATAACTACTCTTTCCTTGGTTATCCTTTTAAATCCTGCCTTTTCAAAAACAAATTTGTAAACACCGGGTTTTAATTCGTCAAAAGCAAAGCTGCCAACATCATCAGTTATTACAACCTTCTCTTTTTTAGAAACCAGGTAAGCTGTAATGCTAACATCTTTTAATGGCTTTTTGCTTTGTGAGTGTATGACAGTGCCGTTTAATTCATCTTTCTTACCTTCTCCAGGTCCATTATCAGCGGCATTGACCACAAAAAATCCCAAAACAAAAGTGGTGGTCAAAATGGTTTTTAGTTTCATTTTCGTTGATTTAACGGTTTATAGTGAACCCTATCAACACGGATCTAATTTGCCCAAAATAAAATTAAAGCATTTTCAATGGTTCGGCCAAACCGCTCATAAATTCATTCCATACATTTTTTACGATGGTTCCTGCCGGTAAAATACTATCCAGTAGTGCACTAACCTGGCCGATCTCAAGCTCACCTTCTTCCATATTCCCTTCAAACATGCCTTTTTTGGCTCTTGCTCTTCCTAATAACGCCTTTAACTCATCTGCCGTTGCCCCCCTTAGTTCAGCTTTCTGTATCTCTTTAAAAAACCCGTTTTTCATCATCCTAACCGGGGTCAGTTGCTTTAGCGTCAACTGTGTATCTCCTTCGGCTGAATTTATTACCCTGTTCTTAAAATCAAGATGAGAGGAGGCCTCCTCACTGGCAACAAAACGACTCCCCATTTGCACCCCTTCCGCTCCCATGACCATAGCTGCCAGCATTTGTCTGCCGGTTGCAATACCTCCAGCGGCTATTACAGGCACTTTTACAGCATTTACTACAGCTGGTATTAAAACCATAGTAGTGGTCTCTTCTCTGCCGTTATGTCCGCCTGCCTCAAACCCCTCAGCTACAACTGCATCGCAACCTGCTTCCTGGGCTTTTAGTGCAAACTTTGAAGAACTGATAACATGAACTACAGTAATTCCTTTTTCTTTTAAGACACCTGTCCAGGTTTTAGGGTTACCGGCAGAAGTGAAAACAATTTTTACACCCTCATCAATAATGATCTTTATATGTTTGTCGATATCAGGATACAGTAAGGGTACGTTAACACCAAAGGGACGGGCAGTAGCGGATTTGCACTTCTGTATATGTTCTTTTAAGACATCAGGATACATTGATCCGCTGCCTATGACGCCTAATCCGCCTGCATTGCTGACTGCACTGGCCAATCGCCAGCCACTGGCCCATATCATGCCAGCCTGTATAATCGGGTAATCAATACCGAATAATTGGGTAATCCTGTTTTTGAAAGGAGTAAGTTTTTCAGCACTCATAATTGGTAAAGATAACCAATGACGGAGGACTGTTATCCAAGATCAATGCTGGTATTATCTCCTATATTAAGGGATCGGCTCTCACCACGCAGATTGGTGTCGCTGCCAATAATAGAATCACCAAGAACAATGTCAAATAAATTCGAAAAGGAGCCAATGATCGAGTTCTTGACAATAGAATAGTCAATTGTTGTATTCTCGCCTATTGCTACATCAGGGCCAATAATTGAGTTCTTAATAGTGCATCCCGGAGCAATACTTACGGGTTTCACTATTACTGTGTTTTCAAAATTGTAGTCAGGTTCATCTACAGCAAACTTTTTCAATAAAGTTGCATTTGATTCAAGTAGTGTTTCCTTTTTACCACAATCAAACCAATTCTCAACTTTAAATGATTTGAACTTCACCCCCGCCTGTATCATACACTCCAATGCATCAGTAAGACTGTATTCGCCATGACTGCGAAGACCTTCCCTGATATTATTTTCCAGGCATTGAAATAGCTCCTGGGTTTCTTTTATTTTATAAACACCCACTAATGCCATGTTACTTTTGGGTATCTGCGGCTTTTCAACAACTCTTTCAATAAATCCATCCTCATTTATTTCTGCCACTCCAAAATCCCTCGGGTCTTCCACCTTTCTAACCCCGATCATCGTTCCGGGAGTATTCGCCACTTCTTTTACATCATACTCGCAGATAGAATCGCCCAGAACAACAAACACTTCTTCATTATCCACAATGCTTTTTGTGAGCCGTATGGCATGGCCCACACCTTGTCTATCAGTCTGGTGCACATAATGTGCAGTAATATCAGGATGTTTGCTTCTTACATAATCCTGTATCTTATCTCCAAGATATCCGACGATGAAAACAAATTCAGAAATTCCGGCTTCTTTCAGCTGGTCAATAATAATGCTAAGAACAGTCTTTCCGGCAAGGGGAATGAGTGCTTTAGGTTGTGTGTAGCTATGTGGTCTAAGTTTCGTTCCGGCACCTGCAACCGGTATAACAGCTTTCATTATAAGCAACGGGATTTGGTAACTAATCAAAAGCCAACGAAAGTAAGACTTTTACAATAAACAAAATACTGAACAGAATTAAGTTATTCCTGCCTCACTCTCTTAATTTTGCGACATGCAAAAAGATACTCTTCTTTTCGATCTGTTGAAAAAAGAACTGGACCGCCAGCGTCATGGAATTGAACTTATAGCATCTGAAAATTTTACATCATTCCAGGTGTTACAGGCAATGGGCACATGTCCTACTAATAAATACGCAGAAGGTTATCCCGGTAAAAGATATTATGGTGGCTGCGAAGTGGTCGATGAAATAGAAAACCTGGCTATTGACAGGTTAAAGAAAATTTTTAATTGCTCCTGGGCCAATGTGCAGCCGCATAGTGGCGCCCAGGCAAACGGTGCTGTCTTTTTAGCTGTAATGAAACCGGGTGAAAAATTTTTGGGATTAGATCTGAGTATGGGTGGACACCTTACACATGGCAGCCCGGCTAACTTCAGCGGAAAAACCTATCATGCCATTCATTACGGAGTTACCAAAGATGGTATAGTTGATTATGAGCAATTGGAGTCAAAGGCAAGATCAGAAAAACCCAAAATGATCATCTGCGGAGCATCAGCCTACAGCCGTGATTGGGACTACAAACGCATCAGGGTAATCGCAGATGAGGTTGGCGCAATTGTTTTTGCCGATATTGCTCATCCTGCTGGTTTGATCGCTACTGGTTTATTGAATGATCCGTTTGAACATTGTCATATAGTTTCATCCACAACACACAAGACATTGCGTGGGCCAAGAGGCGGTATAATTATGCTTCGTCATGATTTTGAAAATCCATGGGGACTAAAAGATCCGAAAGGAAATACAAGAATGATGAGCCAGCTACTTGACCTTGCCGTTTTTCCGGGAACACAAGGCGGCCCGCTTGAACATGTCATCGCAGCGAAAGCTGTTGCTTTTGGTGAGATCCTTTCTGAGGATTTTAAATCTTACGGGAAACAGGTTATTGCTAATGCACAAGCAATGGCAAAATCATTTGTTAACCGTGGATACAACCTGATCAGCAACGGAACAGACAATCATTTAATGCTTATTGACCTTCGTAATAAAAACCTGACTGGTAAAAAAGCGCAGGAAACGCTGGACAAAGCCCATATCACTTTAAATAAAAATGCAGTACCGTTTGATGACAAATCACCGTTTGTCACTTCAGGCATCCGGGTAGGTGTTCCGGCTGTTACAACAAGAGGCTTAAAAGAAGATCATATGGAAACTATTGTTTCTATGCTTGACAAAGTGCTTATGAATATTGACGACGAAAAAATAATTACATCGGTAAGAGCAGAGGTTAAAGATTTTATGAAAGCATTTCCTCTGTATCCGGAGCTTGGATAATTAATTATTTTTACAACAAAAAAATCACATGATCCAGCGACGCCAAACACTCTGGTTACTGCTTGCAACAGCTGCATCTATTCTTGGTTTCTGGTTTCCATTTGCAACCGGGAAAGTAACTGAAGGAAACAACATGCTTAAAGACGTAGTAATTGATGCCGGGAGTGATTTCTTTTTGTTGATCATAACACTTTCAACAACTATACTGTCAACAGTCATCATATTTCTCTTCAAAAACCGAAAACAACAAATGCTTCTTTGTCTGTTGGGTTTGTTATTATCTGTCGGTTTGTTGCTGCTCTATTACCTGGAAATAAAAAAACTGGAAAAATATACCCTTGCACTTTCCTGTATCTTACCGCTGATAGTATTGATCAGCTACTTTATGGCTTACAGGAACATCAGGAAAGATGAGAAACTTGTGAAATCACTTAATAAATTAAGATAGGGCTGTTTCTTCCTAACGCTATTTAATAATCAGTTTCGAAACATAATTTTTTTCATTATTGTTCACAGAAACAACATAATACCCGGAAGAAATATTTTTTGGTAAATCAATCGTTGTTGATGCATTTCCTGCAGGATGGTCCCATACATTGGAATAAACCTGTTGACCTGCCTGGTTTATGATCCTTATATGGTAGGAATCTTTTCTTTCACTTGTCAGTTGAATGCTGAACTGGTTGCCTGAAACCGGGTTCGGGAATACAACAAGTCCGGCATCGTTATTTGTTTGCCGGCTTACCTTCACTATAGGACTGTAAGTAACAGCACCACTTATTTCAACAGCTTTGATACGATACCAGTCCGTCAGCTCCTGAACAGCCAGATCAATTGACGAATAACTTTCTTTCATACCAGTGTTATTACGGGCAGCAGTTGTATTCAATACAGAAAAGTTTCTTCCGTCTGTTGATTTTTCGACGATATATTTGTCAACCCCTTCTTCTGATACATTTGTCCACTCAATAATATTATTTGCCCCACTGGTAAATGCTTTAACAGAAGTAAACTTTACTGCTAATGGATTTACTGAAGGACTATTGCTACCCAGCGAAAATGGACTGAAAGATGAAACATTATTCCAGGTTACTGTTCCCGACGACGCATTGCCGGTATAACTATTTGCTCCAAAAGAATTCCAGTTTGTTCCATTGAAATGTGAAACCACAAGGGAGGCAAGACTATTTACATAGGCTGCTGCATTGCAATTACTCATTCCATTCCAGGAAAGTGTGACATTGACATTTGATAAACCCAAAGTTCTTTCAAGATTCCAGTATTCACAATTACTAACGGTGTACAACCCGGTTGCTGAAATGGGTCCAAGTGCGGCAGCACTTGTTCTCATATACTCAGCTGTAAATGCATCTGTGATCAGTAACGGAGCTGAGATGCTGCAGGAATGATATCCTGCCCCGGACTTGCCAACCGGAAAAGTAAACGCATCATTACCTATTTTACAAACAGGTCCGTTTACATAAGAAGGATTCGTTACATTATTATTAGCACCTGTTGCTGTGGCATTATCATAAAAAGTCAGGAGGTTAGTAGCGGACGATGTAACTATCCCTGCGGTGAAAGTAGCAGCACCGGAAATTGTTACAGGTTTATTCAGGGACACACCTCCGCCTGTATTATTAAAAACAATATTATTAAATGCCGTAGCAAGAGAACCCCCTATGGATTGCGGAGAAGTGCCGTTAAAGATAACTGCTCCTGATGTTGCTGGTAAAAAAATTCCATTGTTGATCCAGTCATTTCCAACAGTAATATCTACATTCTGAGTGGCAGCATCCAACACTCCCCAGATATTAATATCATGAAGAACAGTGGTATTGTTACGCAACTGGAAAACAGGGCTATTGGTCAGTTTTACTTCAAGATCATAAACAGGTGGAGTACTCAGCATCCAGAAAACTGCGCCTGAGGGTGTAGCGCTATTTCCCGCCTGAATTTTGCCGCCGGTTATTGTAGAATTAGAAGAATAATTTACATAATCAGTAAATGCAGTGGCTGCTCTTTGCATCACTATACTCCCTCCGCTCATATTAAAAACTGAACCCGGGGCCCATATCTCAAAAGAAGCTACATTATAATTATTCCCTGCTGTATTAACTGTGAATACACCCCCCGTTTGCAAATAGTCTATCGTTTGTGATGTGGAAGCTCCAAAAAAAGCCCCACTCACATTCAGAGCACCTCCATCAATTATCAATTGAGCTCCGGTATAATAATAAAGCCACCAGTCTGCAGAAACACCAACATTATAAGTGCCATTTGAAATTCGTAACAAGCCATAAAGACCTGTATCGCCATTTTGACCTGATACCGTTACATTTGGATTATTGATCCACAAACCCTCATCGGAATGTATTACCGGGTTTGCCGTATTAAAAAAAGTATTAGTAAGTGTAAAGCTTCCTGAGACTTTTAATATACCATCAGTTAAAGTAAGAAATCCATTGGACGCTGTAAATACAGCAGATGCGATCTCAACAATGTTATTATTCAATACCCCTGAATTGTTAATGTCAATGGTGCTGAAATCGTTTGTTCCGCCGGTCCCCGTCACACCCTGATTAGTGTAACCATTGAATTCCACATTGGCATCAGCTCCGCCAACATTCATATCAAAACTTCCATTATTTATGAGATTACCACCGATCCTCAACTGGTTGCCTCCGTTTCCTGCTGTATAAAAATTACCGGTTCCACTAATTGTAATATTTCCACTTACAGTAACCGTCCGGTTGGTATTATTATTTCCAATTACCAGCGTACCGTTAATTGTGAGGCTGGATAAATCAGATGTGTTGGTATTTATTGTAATTGTGTGTCCTGCGGCAATAATCACATCATCGCCTGTGGCAGGAACACCGGCCGGTATCCAGTTCGATCCTGTGGCCCAATTCCCGTTTCCCGCCGAGGTTTTGGTGATAGCGTTAACTGAATTGCAAAACAAAAGTCCAGCAAACAGATAAAAGATCAAGACCTTATACCGGTGGTGGTTAGGCGTTTTCATGAGATACATCTAATGGTTTTTCCTGATAAAGAATATCGGACACCTAAAAATATCTAAGAATAAACACTTAAAAAATATAATCAGAAAAGAATCAACACTTTGTTGAATAATCAGGTAGTAATACTTGTAAGAAATACGATAACTCAAAAAATACTTTTAAGAAATAATTGGTCGGTAGAAAAGAGAATATCAAAAGAGTGTTTAAAAATTGAAATAAATATTAAAAACATTCTCAAGGAATCACTAAGAGTAATCCCTGATTTTTCAAAATCAATTCCATATTCAGTTGAATTTATTGGATTGAGGTTATATTTTAATTGTATCCAATCATCCTGACTATGAAAACCACCATTTTCTTCATAGGAATTTTGCTATTTGCAACGTCTCCTTCCTTTACACAAATTGACCCCAACTCTCCATGGACATGGGTTAAAGGCGATAATACAGTTGATCAATCCGGCATTTATGGATCGCAGGGTGTAACAACCGCAACCAATAAACCCGGCGCCAGGGTTTTTTCTACCACATGGAGTGATTCTAATGGAAATCTTTGGCTATTTGGAGGTAATGGCTATTCTTCCTCCAATCTTGGTTACCTGAATGATCTATGGAAATACAATACTTATACCAACGAGTGGACATGGATGAAAGGTGACAACACCATTTCACAATATGCAGTTTATGGAACGCAGGGGAACGCCGCGACAAACAATAAACCCGGGGCAACAAATGGAAGCGTTTCCTGGACAGATTTAAATGGCAACCTTTGGCTTTTTGGTGGTTACGGATATACGAACAATAATTTCGGTTTTCTGAATAGTCTCTGGAAGTTCAATCCAGCCACAAATCAATGGACATGGATGAAAGGTGATAAAGCGATTGACAAAGTTGGGGTTTATGGTACTTTGGGGACTGAGTCATCGACAAATAAGCCCGGGGCAAGATATGGAAGCCTTACCTGGATTGATTCTAATAACAATTTGTGGCTATTCGGTGGTTATGGATATGACGGTAGCTCAATCGGGATTCTTAATGATCTCTGGAAATTCAATATTCAAACTAATAAATGGACATGGATTAATGGTGATAACATTATTGGAAAATTGGGTATTTATGGAACAAGAGGTGTACCTGCAACTTCCAATAAGCCCGGAGCAAGATATTTAGGGACTTCATGGACTGATAATGATGGTAATTTCTGGGTATTTGGTGGCTATGGCTATGGTGAATCTGGAACCGGAAGCTTAAATGATCTCTGGAAATATAATCCTGCTACCAACCAGTGGACATGGATTAATGGTGATAAAACAGTAAATAACAATAGTGTCTATGGCGTAAAAGGAATTGCGGATTCAAATAATAAACCCGGATCAAGATATGAATCCTGTTCATGGAAAGATTCAAATGGAAATTTATGGTTATTTGGAGGATTTGGGTTTGATACGCAAACCTCAGGAAACCTGAATGATTTCTGGAAATATAATTTTACAGATAATACCTGGACCTGGATTAAAGGTGATAGCATCATTAATCAACTGGCTATATATGGAGTTCAAGGAACCCCAAACTCAATTAATAAATCAGGATCAAGAACTGCAAGTGTTTCCTGGACTGATAATAACGGGAATTTGTGGTTGTTTGGGGGAGATGGATTTGATGGAAGTACATCAGGTGTACTAAATGACCTTTGGAAAGTCAGCAACCTTGAAACAGTGTTGCCGCTGAAAATACTTGAATTTACCGGCTCTTCCAATAAAGACATAATTACATTAAAGTGGAAAACGGCCGATGAAACCGGTTTGAGTCATTATATAGTTCAAAGAAGTTTTGACGGAACCAATTTTTCGGAACTGGGTCAGTTAAACAGTAAAGGAAATACTCTTAATTATTACGGCTATACAGATAATAACCTGGCCGGCTCTGCATCACAACTGGTTTTCTATAGATTGAAAATGGTAAATACCGATGGAAAATTTTCTTACAGCAATATCATCCGGTTTGATCTGAGATCAGTTTCGGGTAACTTAAAACTATTCCCGAATCCTGCTACAGTTACAATACAGGTTTCTTATTACCAGGATCAGCCGGGTAAATCACTTATAAACTTTATTGCCGCAAACGGATCCATTGTAAAAACAGTTTCAGTAAACAATACTGCCGGTCAGTCATCAGTTATTATTGACATCAGCAGCCTGCCTTCTTCCTGGTATGCCATCCAAATTAACACGGCCGGAAATACACTATACACCCGTTTTATCAAACAATAGTAAAGCCATAAAAAAGAGGGCTTAAAAAGCCCTCTTAACATATTCAGATCAAAAGATTATTGCTGAACCACGATAGCTTTAGCCATCACTTTGGCACCTTCTTTATCCAGTTGCAGGATGTAAATACCTGACTGCATACCTGAAGGCAATTGAATGGTTTCGTTGATAGCTCCGCCAGTATGGCTGAAACGTTGATTGTAAACCTGCTGGCCTGCAGCATTCATTATTCTTACAGAGTAATTTCCTTTGGCCAGGTCTGATGATTGCAATGAAATGAACTCACCACGAACCGGGTTCGGATATATTGTAATACTCTTAACAGATTTATCAAGACTAACTTTCACGATATTACTGTATCCTGATTTACCGTCTATATCCACATTTCTTAAGCGATAGAAACTAACTCCCGGAAGAGGTGCCGCATCGAAGAAACTATATTTTGTTTCTGTTACAGAGTTTCTTGAATCAACAGTTCCGATAGGAACGAATAAAACTCCATCTGCTGAACGTTCCACCTCGTACATATCTACATTTTCTTCCTGGTAGGCTGTCCAGTCTAACTGGATGCCTGATTGCTTTTCAAATGCTTTAATTCCGCTGAATTTAACAGGCAGAGGGTTAGCATTATCTATTGTACTACCGAGAGTAAAAGGACTGAATACTGTTACATTTGTTCTTGTAACAGTTCCGGTTGTTGGATTACCTGTTGCGGTACCGCCATGGGTATCCCACATATTGGTTCCTGTATTAAAATGAGCTAAGGTAACCCCTGAAATATCAGTTATATAGCCATTACCACCACAACCGCTGCCGGTAAACCAACCAACAGTCACACTTAGATCATCAGCCCCAGCGCCATTCGCTTTTTGGTCCAAAACCCAGTATTCACAATTACTTACCCTGTAAAGACCTGGTGATGTGATTCCACCCAAGGCGGATCCACTTGCCCTCATATATTCTGCCTCGAAAGCATCACTTGTACTATTAGGATTAGTTATAGTTAAAGGAGAATATAATCCGGATTTACCAATAGGGAAAGTAAACGGATCATTACCCGTTTTTCTGAGCGGACCGCTTACATACGATGAATTGGAACCTCCGCTTGCTGTTGCATTATCTGCGAGATTTAAATAAAAAGTAGAAGTTGTGATTAATTCCCCGTTTACTAAAGTTAGTGCTGTGTTGATCGTCTTAGCAGCATTTAAAGTAACACCAAGTGGATTATCAATCCTCAACCTGGAAGGATTTGCTCCAGTTCCTCCAAACTCATTATTCGAAGTCGTTTGTGCTACTGATCCTTTGTATTCAAGAACAGCCGCAGCGTTATAATTTGGAGTTGCACCAGTAGTTGTTGCAGATCCCTGTATAGACAATAATAACCCTATTGCAAAGTTGTTAAGTGTTTTTACACCACTGCCGGAAAGATATATATTAGAATGTCCAACATTACGAACCGTTTGTGCTCCTGTTGCGTTATAGTTTACAATGTTCCCAGCATTCGTAGCATTAAAAGTAGATACGCCAATCGTTGTTCCACTATAATTTAGAACACCGGCGGCGCCTTGAGTGAATACATCAGTTCCGGTCAAACTGCTGGAAGTAAGTGTACCATTATTAGTTAGTGTAACCGTACCGCCACCACTAACAACAAGGTTATCGATTGTAGCCGTACCGCTGAAAGCCCCGCTGGCGGTCCATGTCCATGTTCCTGTACCTGCAGTTAAAGAACCATTTACCTGCAGATTTCCTGTTAAAGAGTAATTTTCATTAACTGTTGAATTAAATGAACCTCCGGAATTAATAATTATATTATCAAATGTTTTTGTGCCCGCTGTGCTTGTCACCTCAAGTGTTCCATCAATAGTAGTTGTGCCGCTAACAGTGATGTTAAAACCCGGAATAGTAATTGTTGTTCCCGTTCCAACATTCAATGAAGACCCAATAGTAAAATTTGCAGCTGTGGTTGCGGTAGCGGTCCCACTCAGAGTCATACTTCCATTTACTGTTCCAACACCTGTCATGGTTTTTACTCCGCTGCCAGAAAGTATCAAATTTCCATAAGTAACTCCTCTTATAGTCTGTGCCGCACCATTATAATTAACCGTACTTGAGTTTGCTAAAACAAGGTCACCTCCCGTAATTCCACCTAAAACATTTAAAGTACCTGCCCCTGTTATCTCAACATAGTTTCTGTCCACATCTGCATCATTCATTGTAATATCACCTGTCACTGTAACAGTTCCGGTTGATATTGTAATACGATCATAGTGATTATCATTACCAGTAGTTTGCATGGTTACAGATGAACATGTTAAACTACCAGCGTTTACAGCTATAAATTTATGATCTCCATTTCCTGTTCCTGAGTTAATTGTAATATCACCTGTCGTTAAACTATTGGTTCCTGTAAATGTAAGTGAGCTTTTACTATTCCCAGCTTCTAAAACCAGATTACCAATACTATTTGTAGGGCTTACATTCAGGGTTACATCATCTGCATTTAGAATGGTAACAGTGCCCGGTGTATTAAATTGCCCAGGATAGCCCTGACCGGCAGTTGGAGTTTGCCAAGATGAGCCGTTATACCTTTCCCAGGTAGAGAGTGTACCCCAATTGGCATCTCCAGTTGTGCGGTAATCATTGACCGCCTGTGCTTTTACAATAGTCGTGATTAACATCATAACTATCACCACAGAAGCCAATCTCATAAAAGTTAAAATCGTTTTCATGCTAAGAGTTTTTAATACTTGTTTTTATAAGTTCGAAATCTTCGGCTTAGCACAGAAATGGATAGAGCGGCTTTCGGAGGAGATTGGGATATACAGTTATATGATCAAACAGTCATCAGACCGTTGAAATCTGTTTCAATTGAGGTTAAAAATAGTAGTGGATTAAGGGACGGATTTCAGAAGGATGTGGGATCGGAATTTTACTTCGTAACATTCAAAGTTATTTCAGGAAATCAGTATATGCAAGTATTTAGCTAAAATTATTTTGTATCTGTTTAAAAAACGTAGTTCTACGAAATCCTTAACCGGCAAGGGTTTCAGCTTATTTAAAGGAAGAATTTTACAAAAATTCGGCGGTGTGACTATGCTTATTCTTTTTTAAATCAGCAGGTTTCCCGGTAAAAATAAGGTCACCCCCCTCATCACCTGCCTCCGGCCCCAATTCTATTACCCAGTCTGCAGAACGGATCACATCAAGGTTATGTTCAATAACAATAATGGAATGCCCCTGTTCGATTAAGGCATTAAAGGATGCCAGCAATTTAGAGATATCATGAAAATGTAAACCCGTTGTGGGCTCATCAAATATGAAAAGTACCTTATTACCCGATTTTCCTTTACCAAGAAATGAAGCCAGTTTTACTCTTTGTGCTTCACCGCCCGAAAGTGTACCTGATGACTGACCCAATTTAATATACCCCAACCCTACATCACTTAAAGGCTGCAAGGCTTTTGCCAGGCTTTTTTCATCTCCAAAAAACTCGATGGCTTCATCCACACTCATTTCCAGCACATCGAAAATGCTTTTGTCCCTGTATTTTACTTCCAGCACCTCTTCCTTGAACCTCTTACCGCCACAGGATTCACAAACCAAATGAACATCTGCCAGGAACTGCATTTCTACCACCTGTTCGCCTTCTCCTTTACAGGTATCGCACCGGCCACCATCCACATTAAAGGAAAAATGCTTGGGTTGAAAGCCTCTCATCTTACTCAATGGCTGTGATGCAAACAGGTTTCTTATTTCATCGTAAGCCTTGATATAAGTTACCGGGTTACTTCTCGACGATTTCCCGATCGGATTCTGATCAACTAATTCTATTTGGGCAATACTTTCTACGTCACCGCTCAGCGCTTTATGATAACCGGCCCTGTCCCCAAACTCACCTTTCAATTTGCTGAGTGCAGGATATAGGATCTGTTTTACCAATGTTGTTTTACCACTTCCGCTCACACCACTAACCACACAAAGAACATTGAGCGGAAATTCAACAGTTATGTTTTTAAGATTGTGTTGCCGGGCGCCTTCCACCTTTACTGAACGGTTCCATTTTCTGACATTTTTGGGAGGTTCAATTTTTAAAATACCAGCCAGGTATTTACCGGTAAGGCTTTCTTCATTGGATATAATGTCATCATAATTCCCTTCTGCTACTACCTCACCACCTAAATGTGACGCCAATGGTCCCATGTCAATTATATGATCAGCTTCCCGCATCATCATTTCATCATGTTCAACCACAATCACGGTGTTGTTTAAATCTCTCAACTCTTTCAGAACTTTTATCAGGTTGGCCGTATCCCGGGAATGTAATCCAATAGATGGTTCATCCAATATGTACAATGAGTTTGTTAAGTTGCTGCCCAAACTTCTTGTTAATTGTATACGCTGACTTTCTCCTCCACTTAAAGAATTGGCAAGGCGACTCAATGTGAGATACCCCAAACCAACTTTTATCAGGGTGTTTAGCCTGTTTTCAATTTCAATCAGGATTCTTTTTGCAACCTGCTGATCATGGACGGATATTTTTTTAGGCAACGTATCAAACCATTCTTTTAACTGGCCTACCGGCAGTTGGCTCAGCTCACCGATATTCTTTCCATTAATTTTTACGTACAATGCTTCTTTGCGAAGACGGAGTCCTTTGCAATCCGGACATTCAGTTCGGCCACGATACCTGCTTAGCAAGACCCTGTATTGCACTTTATACAACTGGGATTCCACGTCCTTAAAAAAATCATTGATGCCATATACACCGTCGCTACCCTCCCACAACTGGCGGTATTGTTTGTCCGTTAAGTCAGCTATCGGTTTATGGACAGGGAAATTGAATTTCTTTGCCCCTTTTACAAAATTCTGCCTCCACCAATCAAGCTTTTCTCCTTTCCATGGAGCCACCGCTCCGTCATAAACACTAAGTCTTCTGTCAGGAATTACAAGATCAGGGTCAATGCCAAGTACCTGCGAAAACCCTTCGCAGGTTGGACAGGCGCCATAAGGATTATTAAAAGAAAAAAGATTGGGAGCAGGTTCTTCAAATTGCATTCCGTCCAGTTCAAACCGGTTATTAAAGTGTAATATTTTTTCTCCGTTCACTTCTACATACACATCTCCCTCACCTTCGTAAAAAGCGGTACCGATTGAATCAGAAAGCCGGTGTGTATCATCTTCATCAAATTCTTTTACTACGATCCTGTCAATAAGTATGTAAGAGATCTTTTTTGTCTTTAGTTCTTTGTCTGAGAGACCCAGCAACTCCTCTATCCGAAGTGCTTCCAATGATCCTTTCTTAGAAGAGTCCGGGCATGCTACTCTTGAAAAACCCTTTTGTATCAGGATATTTAATTCTTCTTTAGTATCCCTGTTCTTATGCTGTTTAAATTTTGCCAGTATAAAAACCTTATCGCCGGTTTTTAATTTTGAAATCGCATCCATCACATCAGCTACATCATCTTTCTTCACTATTTTTCCTGAAACAGGTGAGATCGTTTTCCCGATCCTTGCAAATAATAACCGCAGGTAGTCATATATTTCTGTCATGCTACCTACCGTGCTTCGCGGTGTTCTTGTTATAACTTTCTGTTCAATAGCAATTGCGGGGCACAATCCTTTGATCACATCCACATCCGGTTTATTCATCCTGTTCAAAAACTGCCGGGCATAAGCACTCAGGCTTTCTGCATATCGTCTTTGCCCTTCCGCATAAAGCGTATCGATAGTTAAAGATGATTTACCGGATCCTGACACTCCTGTAACAACAATGAGTTTATTTCTCGGGATGGCAACCGTCACATTTTTCAGGTTATGAACCCTTGCACCCTTTATGAGGATATTTTCTGCGGAATTTACGGTCTTACCCTTTGCGGATTTTTTCTCTTTTATTAGTTTTTCCATTTATGCGATTACAAATGTAAAGCCTTATCTGTCTTAATTTTCAAGCGAAACTCTTAACAATTCTTTAGCACCCCTAACTACATTTTGCTTTTACAATTGTTTGGCAATTTCATGAAAAGGTCTATTTTTAAATTCCAATGTCCGAAAAATGAAAAACTTAAAATTATTCCAGCCTATCGCCTGAACTTCTACTTGTTTTTAACCAAATCGATCACAGCAACCAATATCCATTGAACCTGCTTTGCATTGCAAAGGCAGCTAAAACCTTAACTGTAGGAGTTTATGAAAGCTTTATCAAAAAAAACCGACCATGAATTGATCCATCTTTTTACAGATGGAAACCTGGAGGCCCTTGAGACCCTTGTGCTACGCCATAAGGACAAACTGTATACCTCTATCCTTTTCCTTGTAAAGGACAAATTTCTTGCAGAGGATATATTCCAGGATGTTTTTATCCGCATTATTGACACTATGCGCAGCGGCCGCTATACAGAAGAAGGAAAATTCCTTCCATGGGCAATGCGTATAGCACACAACCTATGTGTGGATCATTTCCGTAAAGTAAAACGTACTCCCACCATCCGAAATGGTGAGGATAAAGATATTTTTGAAGTGCTGAATTTTTCTGAAGACAGCGCTGAAACTACCATGATGAGAAGGCAGAGTCATGACCGTGTTCGTGACATGCTTCAGCGTCTTCCGGAAGATCAGCGGGAAGTCATCATTTTACGCCATTACGCAGACATGAGTTTTAAAGAAATTGCAGCCGCTACCAATTGCAGTATTAACACGGCATTGGGTCGTATGCGTTATGGTTTGATTAATTTGCGTAAACTGATGACTCAAAAACAGATTGCTTTATAAGCTCTTGTCATTCTGTATCTCCACCCGGAGAAAATGAATTCTGATTAAGGAATTACATTTTGCTTGCCATACCGGAAGGCTGGTACAGAATGACACCTAATTGAAACGTTCCGATCTATCGGAACGTTTTTATTTTCCATTCTTTTGAAAAGCTTCCAGTCCGCATTCCAACCATTTTACAAACTCATCAGAATCGGGAGTATAGAATTTTGATTTGGTGAGAGCCATCTGCTCCGGGCTGATTATGGCATATTGCGGTTGTGATGTAGCCCCAAAATTTTCTATCTGGAATGTTGACCATTTATCTCCTACGGTAACAATCGATTTTTTGTTCCCGTTAGAAAGGGTTTCAACGGTCTGTTCTACTAAGGGCAAGTTCTTTTTTTCATCCACATAAAGAGACACTACAATAAATTCATTTCTCATCAGGCTATCCACTCTTTTATCGGGCCACACTTTATCCTCCATTCTGCGACAGTTTACACATGCCCAGCCTGTAAAATCGATCAGCACCGGCTTATTTTGTTGCTGAGCCAATTTCAGCGCCCTGGCATAATCATTATGCAGTGGCTCAAAAATCTTTGATTTATCTTTTTTAATATCGTAAAGGCTATATGTTCTTGGAGGCGGGAAGCCGCTGATCAATTTCAGATCAGCCCCCTTACCGTTGAATAGGCCCGGAATGAGATAAACAGTTATAGCTCCAAAAAGGATTATAAAAGCAATTCGTACAAAAGAGAATTTTCTAACAGGTGAACTATGCTTAACCTTCAATATTCCTAGTAAATACAGAACCATCAGCAAACCGATCAGGATCCAAAGACCAATAAATATTTCCCGTTTCAATAGCCCCCATTGTTTTACAAGATCAGCGTTCGATAAAAATTTCACAGCAAGTGCTAATTCCAGGAATCCTAAAATCACTTTTACATCGGTCATCCACCCTCCTGATTTTGGCAAGGAGTGTAACCAATGAGGGAACATGGCAAATAAAGCAAACGGTAATCCTAAAGCAATACCAAATCCCGCTGCTCCCACTGTTAAAGGCCAGGCTCCCTGGTCTGCAACGCCGACCAGCAATGTTCCCAGTATCGGTCCTGTGCATGAAAAAGAAACGATTGCAAGTGTCGTTGCCATAAAAAATATACCGCCTACATTTCCCAGCCCTGATTTTGAATCCATTTTATTTGCAAGGCCGGCAGGCAACCCTATTTCAAATAAGCCAAAGAAAGAAAGAGCAAAGACAACAAAAATGGCAAAGAATAGCAGGTTAAGCCAGACATTAGTTGAGATATTATTAAATATTTCCGGGCTTATTGCTTTCCCCGCAATATGGAAAGGCAAAGTAATAAGTATATAGATCAGAAATATGAAGAAGCCATACATGATGGCATTTTTGACTCCTGTACTTCTGTCATGGGATTTTTTTGTAAAAAAGGTAACGGTCACAGGTATCATCGGGAAAACACAAGGAGTAAGCAATGCAATCAGTCCACCCAGGAGACCCAGCAGGAAAATGGTCACCAGGCTTTTATCCTTCGTACCGTCATCACCACAATTATTTACAGGATTATTTATATCGATAGATGGTATTCTGATACTGGCGGCTCTTACTCCTCCTTCTAGGTCAGTATCAAACTGCAATATGGTAGAAGGATAGAACTCATCATTTTTGCCATAGGTATAAACCAATGTTCCCTGGAGTTTGGCAGGAACAGCCCCTTCGATTTTTATTACAGCTTTCCACAAAAAAGAATTCTCAAAGACTTTGACCTTTGTATTCTCAAAAATTGAACTATTAATTTCTTTTGGTTGATCAGTAAACGAAAAATCGCCTTCCTGTGCAATGGCAGAATCTGCAAATTGAAGCTCTGCTGTTTTTAAATCAAGTAAGGCCTGATTTGGGGCATATAATTGCCAATCACCAGTTATTTTCCCGCTAAAATTAAGCTCATATTTTCCTTCACTCAGTTTTTTACTGGTAATATTCCAATCTGTAAGTGCCTTTTGCGGTTCTTGTGCCGCAACCAAAAGTGAAAATAAATTAAGTAATAAGAAAAAGCCGGTTATCCTTCTAAGTAGTTGCATTTTGAATTTTATAAAAAACAAACGAGTTCCTGAAGAACCCGTTTATATCCTGAATGATTTATTCCATTACTTTTATTTTATTCCAACACTGAAGCGGATCGTTTTTGGGGGCAAACACTTTTCGTCGTCGCAGGTCTGGTATTCCACACTTCCCGAAAAACTTGTTTTAACGTTGGCTTTGAGTTTTATTTTTTGAACAAATGTTACCGTTTTCGAATATTGATAAAGTGTTACACCAAGCTGTTTATCTGTAAACTTCTCCATCTTTCCCAGTTCTGCAATATTTCCATCAATTACAATCAATGGATTGGGGTTAACAGTAAAAGTTGTTGGCACAATGTCGACATCATCTGGTTGATTTTGAGAATATATGTGCCACTTGTTTTGTAATGTGGCGGTCATCTTAACTTCATAGGTCTTATCAGCAATCTTTTCAGCATTAAACGACCAGGAAACAGGATTCAGTTGTGCATGAATCATAAATCCAAAACCCAAAAAAAACAGAGATAGAAAGGTCTTTTTCATATTTGTCTAATTACGCAAAATTTATCCTGATTGTTTTAATCGTACCTGTTAAAATTTGTTACAAATAGTGCTTTTGGTAAAAATCAGGGAGTGAAACAGGTAACAATCCATATTAACTGATTAACAGATGGTTTTCTTACGAAACCAGTTGCTCTGCCATTAATAGAATTTTTATTATTTCCTGCCCATCTGTATTTCCCAGCACAGGAGAACAAGCTCTTTCAGGATGTGGCATCATGCCAAATACATTTCTTTCTGCATTGCAAATTCCGGCTATATTTCTCGCCGACCCATTTGGGTTGGCACCCGCATTGATTTTTCCCTTTTCGTCGCAATAGTAATAGATCACCTGCCCCTTTGCTTCCAGTTCATCGAGTATCTTATCATCTGCATAATAACGGCCTTCCCCGTGAGCAATCGGAATTTTGTAAACCTTTTCTTTATCCTGTGTGATATAAACATTTTTACAAACGAACTGCTGGTTAGCATTTCTCAGTAAAGCACCCGGAAGCAGGTGTGATTCGCACAATATCTGAAACCCATTACAAACTCCAAATACCTTACCTCCCTTATTTGCAAAATCAATAACACTCTGCATCATCGGGCTGAACCTGGCAATTGCACCGCATCTCAGGTAATCTCCATATGAAAAACCTCCCGGAAGGATGATACAGTCGTCTGTATTGAATTTTTCCAAATCACGGTCCTTATGCCATAGCATAATAACTTCCTGCCCAAGGTCCATACTCAGGGCATCCTGCATATCTCTGTCACAATTTGAGCCCGGAAAAACAACAACTCCGAATTTCATATAAACTGATTTCGTTGAAAGCTGCAAAGATAAAACATGAGGCTCACTTACCAGCCCGGTCCATAATATTGATAGGCAAGAATAAAGGCAACACTAAGCCAAAATGCCAGGTTGGGCAACACCCGAAAGTTTGCGTACAAATAAGTACAGGCATGAAAAGCAGCCAAAGGAATGGCTACAATCACCCAGTTTTCAAATGACTCGCTATTAGTAAAAAATGGAACAAAAATAGCCCCTAAAAGATATAGCAATATGAGGCTCCAGCCTTTCCTTACATGTATCAGCATCCTTCTAAGGCTTTCCTGGACGTAATAGCTACCACTTAAAAAAGGAACTGTCAGCAAAAAAGCACTTCCTGCAATCCAGGCCGATTGTTTTAATTGCGGCAAACTCATTGTAAAATGTGGTAAAAGATCATTCCAGCTCCATTGATTGATTATTACCAGGTAAATAGCATAAAAATAAAAAGGTGTTGTTAGCCCCAGTATGCACAGAACCCATTCATTTAAACGGAATGGACGCATTATTATTAAAGCAAGTAAAATCCAGATGATAAAAGTAAGAGAAGGGAAAAATATGAAGCCCGAGATTCCGAGGGCAAGGCCTATATTAAAAATTGTTGCCTTGGCGTTTTCATGATTATAAATCCTGAATAATGCTGATAAAATATAAAGCAATATTGAGTTCACTATCAGTGGCGCTGAAAAATAGTTCCATCCCGGGAAAAGGCAGGTAATAAGTAAATACGCCATGCCGGGATAATAGTTCAGCCTGCTCATCATCCGTTGATTATTTATAAACCTTGTAAGCATAACAGCCTGAAGGAAAAGAAGACCGAAGGATAAAAATGAGTATAAAACCGGGTTGTCTTTACCAGTAGGTTCTAAAAAATTCAGTATGCCCTTATAAAGAATACTTTCAGTATTACTGATTATGGGAACATGGGGATTAATAAACAATGGTAGTTTGATCAGCAAACCAAAAACCAGCAGCAAAAGGATATTTGCAGGATTCTTTTGTTTAAATAAGCCTACCACGGATAAAGGACACTATTAGTTGGTTAGTTATAATCGATTTTGGCAAAACAAATATAGTTACGATATCCGCAAGGTATAATCATTTGCTTTGAACTTACCTGTTTTCCATATTTGGGCATGAACTCGTATCCTTTATCCAGGTTTTTAAGTGTGGGGTTCCGGGTAAGCTCCCCGGAAGGGGTAATGCTAAAGTCGGTCAGCAAATTATTCCTTTTTTCAGGTTGATTAAATAGAAATCTGATCTCACTGCCTGTGTTCATCAACTGGTAGGATATCATATCATCAGATTCATCATCAAACTGTGATTTTCCAATTACATTACTCCATTCCAATTTGCCCTCAGGACCAAATGAGAGTACTGCAATATTATCAGCATGATACCTGACAGACTGATTGGATGACCGGGACCTCCACCAATACCGGTCATAATAAGGAGAATAATAATAGTAGTTATTATATAAATTAGGCGACAGATATGGAGAACCGTAAAGATAATCCCATCTGTTCCAGGTGTTGAACCGGGAAGTTGTATAATATGCTTCGCTTCCAACTATAAAACCACCATCCCGCCGGGTGATAATATCTCTTATAAAATAATCATTGAATGCCATACGAACACTGGCATCTCCCCTTGCATCTTTTTTTAGATCTTCCGAAAAGATGGTGACGTCTTCATACAAAATGTTATTATTTTTTTTATCCCATACATAGAGGTAAATACCATCTATATTCCCTCTCCTCTCACTAAAATAAAACGAAGTCAGAATATACCTTTTATTGTAGTTGTCGATCTTGATATGTATTTCATCCAGCCAGGTTTTTTCAATCTTAAGTTCACGATACATCAGGGTATCATCCATAGCATGTTTAATGACGAATGAAGCGCTGCTGATATTGTCATTTCCTGTTCTGACAAATTTTGTGAACACCAGGTCTCCTTCATTATCCAGGTTAAAATCACTTAAAAAATCATTTCTTTCTTCCATTGGTACCGAAATCCGGCTTTTCTTTACTAATTGAAGACTCTCATCAAAAAGTAAAGTAGTCATCAGGTACATCTTCCTGTTCCGGCTGTTGATCTTGAATACCCCAATTTTACTTTTGTCTTCACTTGAAAGAACGGTATATATCTTATTATCAGCAGCGAAACCAATGTGTGTTGTATCCATCTCCACTACATCGCCGATAATTTTTCCGTCCGGGCCAATTTTTGAAGCCATGCAATAAACCACATTTTTCTTTTGGTATTGATAGATCATGTAGGCAAAGTCACTATAGGGAAAAAAGTCAACATTGATCATCCTGTCATTATCAGGTACATAATCTTGTTCTTCTTTGGCGATCTGCTGCATATCATTATCAAGCACACTGATCCAGTTTTTATTCCTGATATTTTTATAAATAAGAAAATTTCCCTGGATCTTTCCGACAATTTCAAAATTCATTCTGCGGGAATCATCTCTATCTGGCTCTGAATAAATAATCTTCTGGGCTGTAGAAGAAATACAAAAAGAAAAAAACATCACGGGTAACATGCACTTTCGGAAAAACATAAGAATCTGGGTTTTACTTATTAAAGTTACAGTTTGAAAGCCAAAAACCGGGCCTGCCATCTAACCCGATGCAATTCTGTAGCTATTTACATTAACGACGATAAAAAATAGGTAGTTGCTGCACGAATTTTTTTTAAATATGGACACCCGTTTGATAAACGGTAAAGTTTTTTTAAGTTTCATGCCGTAATTCAATTTTGAATGTACCTTTGCTGCCAAAACGGAAAATCTGTACCCGCAATGTCTTGTTTGAGAATAGGACTTCGGCGGGAATGTCAGACATAAACCACAACATCCACAAAAAGTGAAAATACCGACTAATAGAGTCACCGCCGCGGGATTGATTGTTGCTTTAGGAATTATTTACGGAGATATAGGAACCTCACCTCTTTACGTATTTAATGCTATCATTGGGGGAAGAGTAGTAAATGACACACTTATTATTGGTTCTCTATCCTGTATAATCTGGACACTTACACTACAGACCACAATTAAATATGTTATCCTTGTTTTAAGAGCTGATAACAGAGGTGAAGGAGGAACATTTGCCTTGTATGCCCTGGTGAGGCGACGAAAGAAGTGGTTGGTTATTCCGGCAATGATCGGAGGTGCATCATTACTTGCAGATGGCATCATCACTCCCCCCATTTCTATAACTTCTGCTGTTGAAGGTTTGGGAGAACTTCCCTCGCTTCATAATTTACCTACACAGACCGTTGTAATAATAGTGTTGGCAATCCTGACGCTTTTCTTTTTCATGCAGCAGTTTGGTACCGCATCAATAGGAAAATTGTTTGGCCCTGTAATGTTCGTCTGGTTCACCATGCTGGCTGTTTTAGGTGCTGTTCATGTTTCCGATGATCTGACAATTTTTAAAGCTCTTAGCCCTCATTATGCCATTGAATTTCTGAGAACTTATCCTGGCGGGTTCTGGTTATTAGGTGCTGTATTCCTCTGTACAACTGGTGCTGAAGCATTATATAGTGATTTGGGACATTGTGGCAGAGGCAACATTCGTAATTCGTGGATGTATGTGAAAACATGCCTTTTGCTGAATTATTTTGGGCAGGGTGCCTACCTAATGTCACATTATAATGGCCTAAAAATTACTGAAGAAGTGAAAAGTAATATGGGCATTAATGCATTTTATGACCTGATGCCACATTGGTTCATTATTGCCGGAGTAATAATAGCTACCTCAGCGGCAATTATTGCCAGCCAGGCAATGGTTTCCGGAGCCTTTACGCTAATCAGCGAAGCGATGCGCCTCAACCTCTGGCCTAAAGTACGCATCCGTTATCCATCGGAAGAAAAGGGACAGTTATTTATTCCTGCGATAAGTACAATGATGTTTTTGGGTTGCGCAGGGATTGTATTGTTATTTCAAAAATCTTCCAATATGGAAGCAGCTTATGGCCTTGCCATAATTGTAACCATGCTGATGACGACAATCTTGTTTGCAAACTACCTCGTCTTACACCGGATAAAATCTGTCTGGATATATATTTTCATCGTTGCCTATCTAATCATCGAAGTTGGTTACCTGATCGCATTGATGGTTAAGTTCACCCATGGAGGTTATTTTACGCTTATTATCGGCATGTTTATGTTCCTGATCATGTACATCTGGTTCAGGGCAAGAAAAATTAAGAACAGATACGTCGAATTTGTGCGGATGGAGCATTATGTTCCAAAAATACAGGAGTTAAGTAACGATAAATCTGTTCCAAAATACGCAACACACCTGGTGTATCTTACAAGTGCCAACAACCCAAAAGAAATTGAGCATAAGATCATTTATTCAATACTCAATAAAAAACCAAAAAGAGCTGACATATACTGGTTTGTGCATGTGGATACTATGGATGATCCTTATACATGTGAATACAAGGTCGATCACATTATCCCTAATGACATAATCCGCATTGACTTCAGATTAGGTTTCCGTATGGAACCGCGGATCAACCTAATGTTCAGAAAAGTTGTAGAAGATCTTGTTGCAAACAAAGAAGTTAATATTATCAGCCGCTATGAAAGTCTTGCCAGCAGCAATACTGTCGGCGACTTCCAGTTTATGGTTATGGAAAAATATCTTAGCCAGGACAATGAGCTTCCTTTTATTGAAAGGATTATCATGAAATTCCATTTCTGGCTAAAAGACCTGAGCCTCTCCGAGGAAAGGGGCTTTGGGCTGGATGTCGCCAATGTTACTGTCGAAAAATTCCCGTTAATTGTTGCCCCGGTAACAAATGTGAAGCTAAAAAGAGTTGAGGATTAAAGCAGGTATTCAAACTCTCTCCTATCCACATTATATTTGGTTAATGATCGGGTCACGCCATTCCGGATCAAATTAACATAACCAAAACTATCATTTCATTGCCTGCCTTCATCTGGTATATTATCATTGGCATTATTGTTTTATCAATTGCAGTTTATTTTTTCCAGGAAAAATTCATATTCAAGCCAGAGAAATTAAAACAGGATTTCCAGTTCAAATACGACATCCCTTTTAAAGAGTATTTTTTTGACATCTCACCGGGTGTCCTTATAAATGCCCTGCACTTTTTCAGGAATAACTCTAAAGGTCTTATCCTTTACTTTCATGGAAATACAAGAAGCATTAAAGGATGGGCCAGGTATGCGAAGGATTTTTACCGCTATGATTATGATGTCGTACTTGTAGACTACCGTGGCTTCGGAAAAAGTACCGGCAAAAGAAGTGAAAGAGAAATGCTGAGTGATATGCAATTCATTTATCAAAGATTAAAAGAACAGTATGGCGAAGATCATCTTATTGTTTATGGGAGGAGCATTGGCAGTGGCTTTGCAGCAAAAGTGGCAAGCGATAACAATCCAAGATATCTTATACTTGATGCGCCGTATTTCAATTTCGTAAGGGTGATTGAAAGATTTCTGCCTATTTTACCAGTCAGGTTTGTTTTAAGATATCATCTCAGAACCGATAAATGGCTGCCGGAAGTTAAGTGTCATACATACATCATTCATGGAACAAAAGACTGGTTGATACCGATAAAACATAGTGAAGCTTTGCAAAAAATCAACCCGGGTAAAATTACTCTTATCCGCATCAACGGCGGGGGCCATAATAACCTCTCCTCTTTTGATGAATATCACAACTTTATAAGAGACATTCTTAAATATTGAGCCTCTATTTATGTTAATGAATACCTAATTCAGGAAAGGTCCTTTAACATGGACTATTATTTGAAATCAACACTTGAAAATGGAGGTGTATATGAAACTAAAACTCTACTCAACTTTATTTATTGCAACTTGCATTTTACTTTTTTCCTGCAAAACGGCCAGTAAGCTGTATGAAAAAGGAAACTATGATGAAGCTGTTGAACTTGCAGCAAAAAAACTTCAGAAAGATCCTGATGATCCTAAATTACTGGATATAATAAGGAATGCCTATGAGTATGCAATAAATGATCATGAAAATCGCATTCGCAATTACGGTTTAAGTTCCAATGATCTTAAATGGGAATGGATCTACAACGAATACGTATCCCTGCAAAGATTGTATGATGCCATATACCGGGTGCCGTCTGTCTTTGATATTGTAAGGCCGGTGGATTATTCATCATATGTAATCACATATCGTGAAAAAGCCGGCAATACCAGGTACGAAAGAGGAATAGCCTTTATGCAACGATATGATAAGCAAAGCTACAGGAATGCATACCGGGAATTCCAGGCGGCTCTTCGTTTTCTACCGGGTGATGTAGGAATAATTCAAAAACTGGATGAAGCCTATGAGTATGCAGTTACAAACGTTGTTGTTCTTCCTATGCAACAAAATGGAGGCTTTGTATACAGCTCATACTCTCCCGGCAATCAGAATTTTGACGACCAGTTATTATCAAGCCTGCAGTATAACAGTGGTAGTGAATTCATAAAATTTTATTCAGCGTGGGATGCAAGAAGTCGCAATATCAGGGCCGATGAATACCTGGAGATGCAACTTATTACTTTAAACATTGGAGGATACCAGGATACCAAAAGCACAAAAAGGGTTTCAAAAGAAGTGGTTATCAAAGAAACAGTATATAAGCCCGATTCAATCGTAAAACAATATGGAAAAGTGTATGCTGAGGTTACAACTACAAACCGTAATATCTACTCTGATGCATTACTAAAAGTCACATTACGTAATGAAAATGGGGTAAGAGAATGGACTGATAATTTCTCTTCCTCTTATCATTGGGGAACACAGTTCACCAATTACAAAGGAGATTCCAGAGCTTTGAGTGAGGCTGACCTGCAACTGATTAACCAGAAGCCTCAGTTTGCTCCTTCAGAAAATGAAATCACAAAAAATCTGCTGGACGATATTAAAAGTGACGCTGTATACAGGATCAGAAATTATACCAGCCGGATATAAATACCTGATTACATTTTTTAGAAAAACGACATGACCTCCATGTCGTTTTTCTTTTCATCTTTGCCAACCAGAAACAGAACAAACTGATGACTAAGAAAAAAATTTTTAAGTGGTTAAAAATATTTGTAACAGTATATCTTCTTGGCGGGATGGCTCTTTATTTTTTACAGGATTATATTCTTTTTCATCCGGTGACTCTTAAAAAAGATCACAACTTTAGTTTTCCCCAACCTCACAGCGATATTAGCATCCCTCTCAATGAAAATGATACTATTAACCTTGTCGATTTTCACCCGACAGATTCCATGACAAAAGGTGTGGTACTTTATTTTCATGGCAACAAGAGAAATATTTCCTGGTACTCAAAATATATCCCTTATTTCACAAGACATGGATACCAGGTGCTAATGATCGATTACCCTGGTTTTGGAAAAAGCAGAGGAAAACTCACGGAGGAAAAATTATACGACTGGGCTTTGCAGGTATATAAGATTGCGATCAAAAGATTTGCATCAGATAGTATCATAATATATGGGAAAAGTATGGGCACAGGCATAGCTGCACAACTGGCATCAGCAAGAGATTGCAAAAGATTAATACTAGAAACGCCTTATTATGATTTTCCGTCGGTTGTAAGTCATTATCTCCCAATCTACCCGGTAAAATGGATGCTTCATTACCAACTCCCCACCAACGAATACTTGTTAAACGTATCGGCCCCGGTTACAATTTTTCATGGAACAAAAGACAGAATTGTAACTTATCGGAATTCAATAAGATTAAAAAAGTTCCTGAAAAAATATGATGAAATAGTTACAATACCGGGTGGCCATCACAATGATCTTTACAAGTATAGTCTAACAATAGAAAAACTGGACTCTCTGCTGAATCTTTGATCACTGATCACTCTTCCAGCAAAACCCTGCTTTTCGTAACCTTTAGCTTATACCCCACTCCTGTTTTTAAAGCATAGTTTCTGTAGGTATGGCTAACAGGAAAATCAAAACAAACCGGGTAAGTATAGTCTTTTACAATATCCCTGATTATTTCATATACTGTTTGACCAAAGGGTCTTTCAGTATCTTTCAGTTCGGAAAATCCACCAACGATGAGTCCGGCAATTTTATCAAGTTTTCCGCTTTTCTTTAACTGGTACATCATTCGGTCAATATTGTACAGATATTCTCCCACATCTTCAATAAATAGAATACGACCCTTGGTTTTAATATCAGAATTAGTTCCTGTCAGATGTGCAAGAATGGCAAGATTTCCGCCAACTAATTCGCCAACAGCTTCTCCTTTGCAATTGAACTCATGAGATTCGCTTGTGTATTTTATTTTTTTCCCTTCAAGAGCATTTCTCAATGAAGTGACAAATTCATTTTTATAACCGTCGTCATTAAAAGCCCCGGCCATCGGGGAATGCATAGTAGAGATATAATAATTACGGTAAATATGGGAATGCAGAACCGTCACATCACTATATCCAATGATCCACTTCGGCTCCTTTTTAAAACCACTAAAATCGATTCTATCAATAATTCTGCTGAATCCATAACCTCCCCTTGCACACAAAATGGCTTTTACCTCAGGATCATCCAGCATCTGCTGAAAATCAGCCAACCTTTCTTCATCTGTGCCTGAGAAGTAGTGAAACTGTTTCCCAATGGTATTACCCACTTTGGTTGTAAACCCCCATTCACTATTTAAAACCCTGATACATTCCGAAACTCTTTCAACAGGCATATAACCAGCGGGACATACAAGGCCAATTGTATCCCCTTTTTTTAAATACGGCGGGATCTTTATCATTTTGCAAAAATAAACTACTATCAGCAGAATGACCCTGATCAGCAAATAGCAAAACAATAGTCAGGAATTCAGAATTTAACGATTCTTAATTTTCGGGAATTAATTTAATAGCCCCTATATGCATTCAAACTCACCGAAACCAATTGTTGATATAGCAAAACAATTAGGCATACCTGAAGAGCAAGTTGTTACTTTTGGAAAATACAAAGCCAAAATTGAAATAAAGGGATTTGATGAAGAGAAGATCAAAAAAGGGAAACTGATACTTGTTACTTCCATTACTCCTACAAAAGCAGGAAATGGCAAAACCACCACATCGATCGGTCTTGCAGATGGATTAAAGCAAATTGGCAAAAAAACGGTTCTGGCTCTTCGTGAACCTTCATTGGGCCCCTGTTTTGGAATGAAAGGGGGAGCAACCGGTGCCGGTAAGTCCCAGCTATTCCCTGCCTCAGATATCAATCTGCATTTTAATGGTGATTTCCATATGATCAGCGCTGCCAATAATATGCTGGCTGCTCTCCTTGATAATTACAACTTTCATAAACAAGGCACTCCTGACGAAATGAAAGATATTTACTGGCGGAGAGTTATGGATGTAAATGACAGATCACTTCGGTTCATAATAACAGGTTTGCATGGTGAAAAAAATGGGTTACCCGCGGAAACAGGCTTTGATATAACTCCTGCTTCTGAACTTATGGCAATTCTTTGCCTCTCAGAAAACCTTGATGATTTGCGCCAGAAAATAGATTCAATCCTCTTGGGGTACACAGCAAGAGACAATGCATTTACGACAAAGGATCTTAAGGTCGGTGGAGCTATCACTGCACTATTAAAAGATGCAATTAGCCCTAACCTGGTTCAAACATTAGAAGGAACTCCTGCATTTGTGCATGGAGGCCCCTTTGCCAATATTGCACATGGATGCAATTCTATTATTGCATCTAAAGCTGCTTTACAATATGGCGACTATGTGTTGACAGAAGCCGGCTTTGGCAGTGATCTCGGTGCAGAAAAATTCTTTAATATTAAATGTCGCCTTGCAGGCTTGACGCCTGCATTAAGTATTCTCGTTATAACAACCCAGTCTTTAAAACTCCATGGGGATGTTGCACAAGGATCAATCAAGTTGCCGAATAGCAAGGCATTGCTTAAAGGCATGAAAAATGTAGAACAACACTTAAACATTTTACACTCATTCGGCCAGAAGGTATTGGTAGTTCTAAACAAACATGATTTTGATCTGAAAGAAGAGATCGACCTGATAGAAGAATGGTGCAATGAAAAAAATATTTCTTTTAGTGTTAACGATGCGTATTCTAACGGAGGAATGGGAACTATTGAAGCAGCCAGAAAAATAGTTGAGCTTACAGCATCCCCTTCACCCCCGATCAATTTTACTTATTACCTGAATGATAGTATTGAAGAAAAATTAGAGAAAATTGTCAGGAACATATATGGAGGAAAAAATATTATTCTTGAAAGAAAGGCGAGGAAGAATCTGAAACGGATTAACAAGCTCTGTTACAGCAAACTTCCTGTTTGCATTGCAAAAACCCAATATTCGTTTACGGATACAACAGAAGATATTCATAAATACAGCGACTTTGATATATATGTAGATGATCTGGTAGTAAACGCAGGTGCCGGATTTGTTGTTGCTCTATGCGGAGATATGGTCCGCATGCCCGGCCTTCCGGAAACTCCGGCTGCAAATAATATAGATGTAATTGACGGAGTAATAACCGGTTTGGGATAATCTTTTCAAGCGATAGAGAAAATTATTTTTTGTTTACTCAAGGTGTAATAAAAACACATCTGCAATGATTTTCATGAAAAAGAAATAATTACAGTTTATTTTCAATTTATTTCATGTAGCTTTTTTTGCTTTTCCTTTCCAATAATTATATTTTGTAAATACCATTAACCAATCAATCCGTAAAATTTATGTCCAAGTCACTTTACCTCACCGATCTGCAGGAAGTTAATCTCAGCGATATTGATAATGTTGGAGGGAAAAATGCCTCGCTCGGCGAAATGCTTCAAAATCTTACTCCTTTGGGAATTCAAATACCTGCAGGTTTTGTAGTTACAGTTGCCGCTTATAGAGAGTTTATCAAATACAATAACCTGGATAAGGCAATTAAAGATATCATCAATAATATAAAATTTGATGACATTGAATCTTTACGGAGAGGCGGATTACAGGCAAGACAACTCTTGAAAAATGCAAAATTTCCAAGAGATTTAAGTGAAGAGATTATCAATAAATATTATGAGCTTAGTAAAAAATATGACCAGGATATAACAGATGTCGCTGTTCGTTCATCTGCTACAGCAGAAGATCTGCCAGACGCCTCCTTTGCAGGACAACAGGAAACTTATTTGAATGTAAGAGGGCCTGCACCTTTGATGAATGCGGTCAGAAATTGCTTTGCATCCATATTTACTGACAGGGCTATAAGCTATCGCCAAAGTTTTGGATATGATCATTTCAGTATAGGGCTTTCTGTTTGTGTTCAAAAAATGGTAAGAAGTGATCTTGGCGCTTCTGGTGTTGCATTTTCTTTAGATACTGAAAGCGGATTTAAAGATGTCGTGGTTATCAATGCTTCATTTGGACTTGGTGAAATGATTGTGCAGGGATCTGTTTCGCCTGATGAATACATAGTATTCAAACCAGCATTAAAAGAAAACTTCTCGCCTATTATAGAAAAGAAATTGGGAGTAAAAGATAAAATGATGGTATATGGGGATGATCCGGATGAAAGGGTCAAGGTGATTCCAACTGAAAAAAGTTTAAGAGAACGTTTTTGTCTTACTGATGAAACGATCGTTAAACTGGCAAAATGGGTACAACAAATTGAAGAATATTATTCATCCAAAAAGCAAAAATGGACACCGATGGATGTGGAGTGGGCCATTGATGGGTTGAGTAAGGAGTTATTCATTGTCCAGGCAAGACCCGAAACTATACA
Organism: Chitinophagaceae bacterium; assembly: GCA_035328345.1. GTDB lineage: Bacteria > Bacteroidota > Bacteroidia > Chitinophagales > Chitinophagaceae > JJ008. The sequence goes on from DAOLIV010000020.1 coordinate 47,739, forward strand.
TTCTCAAAAAAATCATCGGATCATTACAGAATATAAGATCAGTGACACCAACCGGGCCGATAAAATTATATTTAAAGGAATTGCTGTAGGAGATAAAATCGCTTCCGGGAAAGTTAATATTCTCTATTCGCTTGATAAAAGAGTTACAGAAGGCCATGTTTTCAATGATGGTGACGTACTGGTAACAGACATGACTGACCCTGATTGGGAACCAATAATGAAAAAAGCATCAGCCATCATCACAAATAAAGGTGGTCGTACATGCCATGCCGCTATTGTTGCAAGAGAATTGGGAGTTCCTGCAATTGTCGGCACACACAATGCAACCGAAGAGCTTGACAGTGAGCAAATAGTTACTGTATCCTGTGGAGAAGGTGACGAAGGAGTTGTGTACAATGGAAAAATTGAGTTTATAAAAATAGAATACAATCTGGATGATCTGCCGGAAGTTAAAACTCCTTTGATGCTAAATGTAGCTTCTCCGTCTATGGCTTTTAATTTTTCACACCTCCCAAATAAAGGTGTGGGTCTTGCACGGGAAGAATTCATTATTAATAATTATATCCAGATCCATCCGATGGCCTTGCTCAAACATAGGGCAATGAATGATGAAGCCTTGACTGCAATTATCGAAAAAAGGATCCGGGGCTTTGAAAATGAAGAAGACTTCTTTATTAAAAAATTATCGTACGGAATTGCGAGAATAGCAGCAGCTTTCTATCCCAATAAAGTCATTGTCCGTTTTTCAGATTTTAAAAGCAATGAATATTCTAACCTCTTGGGAGGAAATTATTTTGAACCCGAAGAAGAAAATCCTATGATCGGGTGGCGGGGTGCCAGCCGATACTACTCGCCAGAATACAAAGAAGCTTTTGGGCTCGAATGCAAGGCGATAAAAAAAGTAAGGGAAGAAATGGGGCTAAAAAATGTAGTGGTGATGATACCATTCTGCCGTACAGTTACAGAATTGAAAAAAGTTCACGAAGTAATGCAGGAATACGGTCTGAAAAGAGGTGAAGCGGGACTTGAATTATTCCTGATGGCTGAACTTCCTTCCAATGTTTTGATGGCTGATGAGTTCGCCAAGCATATTGACGGTTTTTCAATTGGTTCCAATGATCTCACCCAATTAACTCTTGGGCTTGACAGGGATTCTTCTCTTGTTGCACATATTTATGATGAACGAAACGAAGCAGTTAAAAGAACGATCCAGATGCTGATTGAAACAGCAAAGAAGCACAAGGTTAAAGTCGGTATCTGTGGACAAGGCCCTTCCGATTTTCCGGATTTTGCACAATTTCTCGTCGACCTGGGAATTGACAGCATTTCAGTGACCCCTGATTCGTTGGTTAAAACTGTAAAGGCAATTAGTGAAGTTGAAAAAAAGTAGTCGGTCTCAACACCAGATAACTAAAGAGTATACCGTCCACTTTGATTGAAGTTTGGGCAATGCCCTTCATTCTGGTATTTTTGCGGGCTAATAAAGTAATGAAATTTAAATGCCCGAATTCAAAAGATATTTAATTACCTCAGCGCTTCCGTATGCAAATGGATTAAAGCATGTGGGCCATTTAGCTGGTGCATTTATTCCTGCAGATATTTATGTTCGCTACCTGAGGGCTCAAAAAAGAGATGTGGTATTTGTCTGTGGCAGCGATGAACACGGCACTGCTATACCCATACAAGCTGCAAAAGAAGGTACCACGCCACGGGCCATCATTGATAAGTACCACGAAGCTATAAAACAGGATTTTGAGGATCTGAGTATGAGCTTTGATATTTATCATCGTACCAGTGAACCTATACATCATGAAACAGCACAAGAGTTTTTTACCTATCTCAACGATCGTGGCGAACTGGAAATTAAAGAAACAGAACAGTATTACGATGAAGAAGCTAAAACGTTCCTGGCTGACCGGTATATTAAAGGAACATGTCCCAATTGCGGAAGCAACAGGGCCTTTGGTGATCAATGCGAAAATTGTGGAAGAACATTAAGTCCGGATGAGCTGATTAATCCTGTCAGTACTCTCAGTGGCAAAACACCTGTTAAAAGAAAAACATCACATTGGTATCTGCCATTAGGTAAGCATGAAGAATTTTTAAAAGAATGGATTTTAAAAGAACATAAAGATGATTGGAGGGCCAATGTTGTTGGTCAGTGTAAAAGCTGGATTGAGGGGGGCTTGCAATCAAGAGCTGTAACAAGAGACCTGGATTGGGGAATAAAAGTTCCCGTAAAAGATGCTGAAGGTAAAGTTCTATATGTTTGGTTTGATGCACCAATCGGTTATATCAGCGCTACCAAACAATGGGCAATTAATAATAAAAAAGACTGGACTTCTTATTGGTATGATAAAGACACCAAGCTGGTTCACTTTATTGGAAAGGATAACATTGTTTTTCACTGCATCATATTTCCGGTGATGCTGAAGCTGCATGGCAATATATTACCTGATAATGTTCCGGCTAATGAGTTTTTGAACCTGGAAGGTGATAAAATGAGTACCAGCCGTAACTGGAAACTGGACATGCGGGACTATATAAATGATTTTGTGAAGAAGGAGAACGGTGGAGGACAATGTGTAGATATGTTACGATATTACCTGACACAAATTGCACCTGAAACCAAGGACAGCGAATTTATGTGGAAGGGGTTCCAGGATGCCGTAAACAGCGAACTGGTCAGCATTTTTGGGAACTTTGTCAATCGCACATGGGTGTTGATGCACAAACTTTGCGGCGGCAAAGTACCGGCATTTCATAATGATATAATCGATGAAACGGATAAGGAATTGATCGCAGAAACTGCAAATACAAAAAAGAAGGTTGAAAACCTCCTTGAGGAATATTCATTCAGAGAGGCTTTGTTTGAAGTAATTGATTTGAGCAGAAAAGGCAACCAGTATATGCAGAAAAAACAACCCTGGATCCTTGCAAAAGAACTTTCAGAAAAGCCAGAGCAGCAAAAGCAAATCGATAATTGTATGCACTTGTGTTTACAATTAACTGCCAATCTTGCCATATTTATCAACCCTTTCCTTCCTAACACAGCTAAAACAATGCTGCACATGATGAAAGTGGTTGACAAAATGCTTGAATGGGAAAACGCCGGATCCATGAAACTTTTAAGTGTGGGTTACAGCCTTCGGGAACCCCAGCTTTTATTCAGAAAAATTGAAGATGATGAGATCAAAACACAAATTGAAAAATTAAAATCAGGTTTAATCAAACCCGAACAAACCAAAATGGATAAAAATGAAAATACGGCCTCAGACGTTTCTCAAAAGCCGCTCATACAGTTTGATGATTTTTCAAAACTCGAACTTAAAGCAGGAACTGTCATTTCATGCGAAAAGGTGGAAAAGGCAGATAAGCTTTTAAAACTTGAGGTTGATCTCGGAAATGAAAAAAGAACAATCGTATCCGGAATCGCTATGCATTATAAACCTGAAGAAATGACAGGCAAACAGGTTATTGTTGTTACCAACCTGGCCCCAAGAAAAATGAAAGGAATAGAAAGCCAGGGTATGATTCTTACCGCTGAAGACAAAGACGGAAAGCTGCAGCTGTTAAAACCTGAAAACTCTGTTTCACCAGGATCAACTGTCAGTTAACAGTTAATTTTACGATAAGCACCCGTTTTGTTTCACACAAGACGGGTTTTTTATTTTAAGAGCGGTTTGATTTGAGTAAATTGAAGATTTAAATCCCCTTCCCGTTTTGGAAGCAAAAAGATTCAGCAAAAAATTCTTAAAGATCGCAGGATTTATCCTTGCCGGGATGATTTTGCTTTTTATTGCTTTCCACCTATGGTTCATTTATCACTCAAAAGATCTGCTGGAGAATATGGTGGAAGAGAGATCCAAAGGGAAGTTAAAACTGAAAATTGAAAGGCTTAGTTACAATTACTTCACCCGAAGAATGGTCATCAAAAAAGCTTCATTTTTTTCAGTTGACACCAGCACTATAAACACCTCCTATCATTTTGACGTACCTGAGATCCGGGTAAGACTCAAAGGCGTTATATCTTTTATTATCGAGAAGAGATTGATTATTGAGTATATGAACCTGAATGCCCCGGATATAATAGTTACCCGGCTTCATGCCATAGAACCCGATCCTGATTCAAAGGTTGATTCGTCCGGTGTCTCCGTTCCATATGAAATGGGCCAGGTTTACAGATCCATTCAAAATGTGCTGCGTGAGCTTAAAGTAGAAAAATTCTGGATACATATGGGAAAGTTTACACTGATCAATAAAATAGATCCCAACCAGAAACCTGTTAGTATTACTGATATTAACCTGAATATTGAAAATCTTAAGGTCAGCGAAAGTCCTTTAACCGGCCGGGAAGATCTTTTCTTTAGTGATAATATCATGTTGCATTGTAACAACCAGGATATTTCTTTTCCCGATGGGCGGCACAGGTTAAAATTTGAGAGTTTTAAAATAGATATCCGCGACCAGATAGTTGAGTTTAATAATTGTACGATCTCAGGAGAAAAAACGGATAGTGCTAAAGCCGCATTCAGTATTTTTTTCGATAAGCTAAAAATGTCGAATGTTGATTTTGATACGCTTTACCGAAACTCAGTTATAAAAGCTGATACAGTATTCTGTCTGAATCCCAGGTTTATGCTGAAAACGGAGATCAGTCAACGGGGCGACAGTGTTAATCCTGGTCCACGCCTTGAAAATATCATCCAGCAATTAACTGGTGATCTTCTCCTTGCAACAGTGATTGTAAAGAATGCTTCATTTGATATCGAAACGGTAAAAAATGATATCCCGAATTCTTTTACATCCGACAAAAATGATTTTGAAATGCAGGGCCTTTCCATCAATCAGAAGGCCGAAAAACCTGTCACCGTAAAAGGGTTCGTAATGGCCATCCGTAATTATGAGAACTTTATTAAGGATAGCAGCTACAGGGTACAGTTTGATAGCGTTGTATTCCGGGAGGATAAGATTTATTTAAGCAATTTCTTATTCAATAAGCTGGATAATGGAAGAGTAATAAATACATTCAGCATTCCTCAATTTTATTTAGGCGGATTATCATGGGATGAGTTGGTGTTTAATAACAAGCTAAGCGCAGACCAGGCAACACTTTTCAATCCGCAGATAACCTATTATGTATCGAATAAAACAAAGAAAAAACCACAAAAAGATATTTTCGGGGTCATTGCAGCAATTGACGATTATATGGATCTTGAGTATCTCGATGTTCAACATGGCAATATCAAACTTGTTTACGATACCAATTTCAATATACAACTGAATGATGCAACATTAGCAATACAAAGCAGGTCACTCCTTCATTCTACAGATATCGCCGGTATAAAAAAGTCCTTGAATGATCTGAAGTTTAAGAACGGGGTAATCAATGCAGGTGGTTTTACTATACAATTACTCAATACCTATTATGTAGGTCAAAACGGAAGTTTTTCTGCAGACGAGCTATTTATTAATTCCACCAAAAAGAAATTTTCGCTTCATGCAAGCGGAGCAGAAATTGAAAAAATGATTGTGGATGAAAAAACCGGTGATATACTGGCTGAAGGAATTACGTGGAAAAATGGCGATCTCACCATTATAATTGATTCAAACAAAAACAGCGACCTGAAATCAATACTTGAATTAAAAAGAATAACAGGCAATAACACAAAACTGAATATAAAATCCGGAAGTACTACTTTGTCTGCGAATCTTGAGAAAATTTCAATCAACAAACTTGAAAAAAAACCCGGAAACAATCTGATAATAGAAAAACTTCTTACTGCAGGAAAAGATATTCGCTTCTCAAATGAAACCACTTATTTAACAGCAGAAAAATATACTTTAATTGATAGCGAGAATTCAAACTTCAGCCATTTTATCTATTCGGGCCAAAACAGCAGCCGTGATTTAAGAATAGAATCCCCGCAGGTTCTATTAATTCCCCGGGTTAGTTCTTTGCTTAAAGGAAAAATAGAGCTGGATAGACTGGAAATGAATCAACCGGGTATTTCAATAATAAGAAAAACGAATGCCCCTGGAAATAAAAAGAATAATGAGATCAGCATAAAGCAGATTATTTTGAAAAACCCTTTTATAAGCTACGCTGCTTCAGAAAGTCACGATCATTTTTCTTTTACATGGGGAACAAAATCAGCTTCTTCTGATTTCATTACTGCACAAAATTTCTCAAATACAAACCCTGCCGGCACTATTTCTATCAGCGATCTCAGGTTTCTAACAGGAAATTATAACATTTCAGGGCTGAAAAATATTAAGCTTATCACTGATGGATCTCAAATAGAAGGAAAGATCAGAGATATTGACCTCAAAAATTCAGAAAATGGCCAGGCCAACCTGGATGGGCACCTTGAAAATCTATTTTGCAAAAAAATCCGGATTGATAGTGTTGGTAAAAAGCACGGCACATTAATGCTGGAGCAATTCAATCTTAGCAATTTCAATTTGAGCTCACTTCAAAATAAAAAATTTACAGAAACTATTACCGCAAATCCTGACTTAAAAATATCTGATGTGAGTGGTAGTTATGCCGATTCTGTAAAAATTCTAAAATGGGAAAATGCCTTATTAGATAAGGAACAGAAGCTATTCCATGCAGAAAGCTTTAGTTATAAACCAGCTAAAGATCGGCAACAGTTTATTGCTGGCAACCAATACCAATCTGATTACATCACATTTGGAACCGGTAAAATTAAATTGAATAAATTCGATATAGATCTTTATCTTAAAAAGGATTCCCTTCGAATTAGCTCTGTCCAGATAGAGAATGCCACTTTTAGTTCATTCCGGGATAAGAGGCTTCCTTTTAAAAGTGGTATTATCAAATTACTTCCATCAGCGCTTCCTAAAAAGTTCCCTCCCGCCCTGTTAATAGACAGCATAATTTTTTCCAATAGCAATGCCACATATGCTGAGCTTGATGGAAAAACCCACGAGACTGCTACCATTCCTATGACACAAATGAATGCCGGTTTTTATAATGTGAAAAATATAAATCTGTCTGCAAGCGATAGTTTCCGGGCTGTTGCAAATTTCAGGCTGCTGGATACTATTAAGACGAAGCTAAACTTCCGGCAATCGTATACGGATTCACTACATGGATTTTTATTGTATGCACGAATGGAAGGCACCGATCTAAAAATATTGAATCCCATTCTCGCCCCTCTTGCTTCTGTATTAATAAGGTCAGGAAAGCTTGATAGTTTAAATATGTCTGTTTCCGGGAACGAGTACACGGCTTCAGGAGAAATGAAAATGATCTACAAAGATCTGAAAATAGCAATTCTTAATAATGATGATAAAAGTAAAAAGAATCGCTTCCGGAATTTTATCGCCAATACTTTTATTATAAAAAATAAAAACACTTCGAAGAAATCAGCTATCTTTTTTGAACGGATGCGTGACAGATCGGTTTTTCAATATATAGTCAGGTTTTTTGCAAATGGAATCAGTACAAGTACAGGTTTAAAAAGCAACAAGAAAACACTTCGTCGTATTAAGAAGCAGCAAAAAAATTAATGCTGCATTCAGTTAAATAGTAACTTATCTGTTTATTACATGCCTGGTAGAATATCTATAGCTTTTTTGGTATACATTATCTTCATTTCACTTCCATTCAGTTCTGTAGCCCAAACGCAGGATGACTTTAATAATAAGTTATCTGAAGTTTACAACAATTCAGGCGACAAGAAAAAAGCTGGAACGATAGCAAAGCAGATGTATGATATGGTAGAAAAAAAGAAAGACCTGCAGACATATTCAAACTACTATCTTCTAAAAACTATTTATGACAACCCGGTAGGCGATACGGCAATGTCAAAAATCTGTGAGAAAAGGGCTGAAAAGATCATGAATGCCTCGGTAGGGCTTAACAATGAAATGACAGTTGATACCTCCAATGCCACTATGGCCTGGGCGACTTACTATTTCCCGACTCTTTTTAAAAATGCTGATCCCGACAATGCAAAAAAGGCACTGGCATATGTTACCAGAAACCCGGAGTTGAAGTCGTTCACAAATTATACTTATATAGCCTATGCCTTTGAAAGAAACAATGATTTCATTAAAGCAAAAGAAAACTACGAAACAGCGCTGAAGTATGCTGGCAATGAAAAAGAAGTTTATCACTCATATCTTTTTTATACCAACTTCCTTACCCGGACAGGTGATTACCTGAAGGCAGACGAATACATCCGAAAAATGGAATCACTTTCTGAGGAAGCCAATGAATATTTTAAAATGGGCTACCGCTCCGAAGCCCTTTCTGCCAGAGTTGTTTATTACCTGAATATTGGCGATTACCATTCATATGTACAGGCATCAGAAAAAAATTATGAATATTTCTCCGCCCTTTGGCACAAAGACAATAAAACAGAATGTGATCCCTATCCGGGTATTCGTTTCACCAATGCTGCATTTGGAAAAGAAATGCTTAAAGATTACGATGCTGCCGAAAAACTCTGGAAAAGCAGGGACTCGGTCAATTATCTCTGGGTGAATTGTTACAATCGAACTTATCCCAACTCGAAGTACTACCCGATCTCCATGTATCCTGTATACCTGATCAAAAGAGGTAAATACAAATCTTTATCAAAGCCGGTATCTTTTTTTATAAAAGAAACAGAAGACCATTACAATAGTTATAAACTTTATTCCGACCTGAGTGCTGATGTGGCAAGAAGCACTCAATTGGGATTTCTAGGGGCCTCCAATTATCCGGCATTGTTCAAAACAATTATGGATAAAGTAAAAAAGACAAGAGATTTCAGAGAATCCACTACCCCGTTTTCAAACTATGCCTATTTCACTATGCGGGACAAAAAATGGGATGAATCAAAAAAGACTTACGACGAACTCTTTAACCTTAATGCAGGCTGGATCAATGATATCATTTTCACATTTGGTGAAAAAGCCTTCGTTACTTTTTATAACTCCAAATTAAAAGAGGGTTATGAAAACTTCCACAGTTTTGTCAAAATAGCAAAAGAAAAACAGCTACCGGCTTATCCTGAACTATCAGGCCAGGCATACAACAACCTGCTTTTTACCAAATCAATTTCCTTGCAGGGAACAAAAAAAAGGAAAGAAGCATTTCTTCAATCAAATGATGCCACAATCAATAAATTATATGATGATTGGATTGACAAAAAGCAGCAGCTGATCAGGCTATACATGAAAACTGAAGATCCTTCCGGTGGTGATACTGCTAACCTGCAAATAAATCAGCAACAACTGGCAAAAATCCAGGAAGAGGTTACAAAGCTTGAAAATGAACTCACTCAAAAAGCCAAAAACTTTAAAAACCTTTTACAGATCATTCCGCCTGACTGGAATACAGTCCGTAATCAACTAAAGGAAGGCGAAGCTGCTATTGAAATGATCCGCTTTCAATGGAGAGACCAGGTATATTATTCTGATACTTCTTATTATGCTGCATACATTATCACTAAGCACAGTAGTTCACCTGATGTTATTTATCTGCCCGATGATGCTAAAGACCTCGATGATAAATACTACAAGCAGTATAAAAATAATATCCGACTGAAAATTGATGATAACCAATCCTATGCCCATTATTGGAAGCCGATTGCAGAAAGACTAAATGGTATCAAAAAAATCCATTTTTCTCCGGATGGAATTTATCACCTGATCAATATCGCCACACTTAAAAATCCTCAAAGCGGTAAATACTTACTGGAAGAAACAGAAATACATTATACAGCTTCAGGTACAGATATCAATAAAGAAGCAACTGGTAATGATATAGGCACTGCTGTATTAGTTGGCCGTCCCGCTTATAAGACAAACGCAGTTAACAATTCTCCTCCTGCCGATGATAATACCCGGTCATTTGTAAGAAGTTTCAGAGATAATAATATTGCCGACCTCCCGGGTACTGAAGCTGAAGTTCTTGCTATAAAAAATGAAGCAGAACAAAGCCGGATTGAAACAAAGAGCTATCTGAAAGAACAGGCTACTGAAGAAATGATGTACAGGTTGAAACAACCCGGAATTTTGCATATCGCTACTCATGGATATTGGTCACCCGCAGGAGAAGGAGCAACAGAAGGTTACAGGGCCTTTAATGCAATGGTAAATTCCGGCTTGCTTCTTGCCGGGGTAGTAAATTATTATAGTGCGGATAAATATCCGGATACCTATGACGGGATCTTAACTGCCTACGAGGCCCAAAATCTTAACCTGGAAAATACTTCGCTGGTTATTCTCTCTGCTTGTGAAACGAGCCTTGGTTACCTTGATGCCGGCGAAGGTGTGTATGGTTTACAAAGAGCTTTCCGTGCTGCCGGTGCAAAAGCAGTAATTACCAGCTTATGGAAAGTAGATGATAATGCTACAAAAGATTTTATGATCACTTTCTATCATCATTTTCTGAAAACAAATGATAAGCAGGCTGCATTTCAGTTGGCACAAAAAACAACAAAAGAAAAATATAAATCCCCTTATTTCTGGGGAGCATTTGTAATGATGGGAGAATAGCTATACATCCTTTTTACCCTTTGCCAAAAACTCTTATCTTCGATTTCTAAATTAGTTGCATAACTAACTATCTGGATGCCGGCCCATGGATACTATTAACTTGTTGATAAAATGGCAATTTAAAATCCAGCAGCAAGTATCCAGAATCAAGAATCATTAAAGAATGAAACGTACAATTAAAAAAGTAGCTGTATTAGGAAGTGGAGTAATGGGATCAAGAATTGCCTGCCATTTTGCAGGTGTTGGGGTCCAGGTTTTATTATTGGACATCGTCCCGAAAGATCTTCCTGCAGATGCAAAACCTGCTGAGAGAAATAAAATAGTAAATGATGCACTGACAGCAGCTATTAAGTCAAACCCCTCCCCCGTTTTCAGTAAAGATGTAGTGAAGAAGATTACTACGGGTAATTTTGAGGATAGCATGAAAGATATTGCCGGTTGTGACTGGATCATTGAGGTAGTCGTAGAAAGACTGGATATCAAACAAAAGGTTTTTGAGCAGGTAGAAAAATACCGGAAGGAAGGAACATTGATAACCTCCAATACTTCCGGCATCCCCATCCATATGATGGCGGAAGGAAGAAGCGATGATTTTAAAAAACATTTTTGTGGCACTCACTTTTTTAATCCCCCCCGTTACCTGAGATTATTGGAAATTATTCCAACACCATTTACAGATCCAGCGGTCGTTGACTTTCTCATGCACTATGGAGATCTCTATTTAGGTAAGACAACGGTATTGTGTAAAGACACTCCTGCTTTTATAGCGAATCGTATAGGCGTATTCGGAATGATGGCCATCATGAATGTGAAAGAGAAACTGAAACTCACTATTGATGAAATCGATGCATTGACCGGACCGATTATCGGCAGGCCCAAATCAGCCACATTCAGAACGGCAGATGTAGTAGGAATTGATACTTTGGTGAAAGTTGCCAAAGGTGTTGCTGAAAATTGTCCAAAAGATGAAGCAAGAGACCAATTTAATATTCCTGCATGGCTTGATAAAATGGTAGCCAACAACTGGTTTGGTGATAAAACCGGGCAGGGTTTCTTTAAAAAAACAAAAGGTCCTGGGGGTGAAAAGGAAATTCTTACACTGAACCTTGACACCATGGAATATGGGCCCAGGGTAAAACCAAAATTCGCAACATTAGAAGCAGCTAAGCCCATAGATGATCTGTATACCCGGTTAAAAATGCTCGTTGCCGGCCAGGATAAGGCTGGTGAATTTTATCGTTTATTTCATTATGGATTGTTTTCCTATATCTCTCACCGTATCCCGGAGATCAGTGATGAACTTTACAGAGTAGATGATGCGATGATGGCTGGTTTTGGCTGGGAGATCGGTGCGTTTGAGAGTTGGGATGTATTGGGTGTTGTCAAAACAACAGAAGCCATGAAAGCTGCGGGTTATAAAGTCGCAGCATGGGTTGATGAAATGCTGGCAACAGGTAACAAATCTTTCTATAAAGTGGAGGGTGGCAAAAAATATTGTTATGACCCTGCATCCAAAACTTATAAAGAATTACCCGGTGGTGAAGCTTTTATTGTGATGAGCAATTACACCGACAAACAGGTATGGAAAAACGGAAGTTGTCGTTTGTATGATTTAGGTGATGATGTGTTGGGCTTACAGTGGTTTACTAAAATGGGAAGCATCGGTGGCGATGTATTGAGCGGAATTCAAACTGCTATTGATAAAGCAGAAAAGAATTATAAAGGACTGGTGATCGCTAATGAGGGGCCTAACTTTTCAGCCGGCGCCAATGTTGGAATGATCTTTATGCTGGCCATTGACCAGGAATATGATGAACTGGATATGGCCATTCGTTTATTCCAAAACACCATGATGAGAGCCAGGTATTCTTCTGTTCCTGTTATAGTAGCACCGCATGGATTAGCGTTAGGTGGCGCCTGTGAACTTAGTTTGCATGCTGATAAATGCTGTCCCGCTGCTGAAACGTATACCGGTCTTGTCGAACTGGGTGTAGGTCTTATTCCCGGTGGCGGTGGCACCAAAGAATTTACTTTGAGAGCTTCAGCAGAAATGCATGAAGATGAACCGGAAACCATAACATTAAAAAACCGCTTTCTTACTATCGCTACTGCTAAAGTAGCAACTTCTGCACATGAAGGATTTGAAATCGGTGTGTATCGTAAAGGTTTGGATGAAGTTGTTATGAATATTAGCAGAAGGATTGCTGAAGCAAAAAAATCTGTGATTGAGATCTTCGACAGCGGTTATGCAACTCCTGTTCAGCAAAAAGACATTAAAGTGTTAGGACGTTCTGCACTGGGTGCATTATACTCAGGAATTCATGCCATGAAAACGGCTCACTATGCCACTGAACATGATGCACTGGTTGCGAAGAAACTTGCTTATGTTATGTGCGGTGGTGATCTGAGTGAACCTACTCTTGTTTCTGAACAATACCTGCTTGATCTCGAAAGAGAAGCTTTTATGTCTCTTTGCGGAGAAAAGAAAACACTGGAAAGAATTCAAAGTGTTTTGAAAAGTGGTAGACCTATCAGGAACTAAGAGATCAACCGTGAAGTAACCCGGAATTTCTGCTTACATTTAATAACAGATAAAATAGTCTGTCAGGTTATGAAAAAAATATTTCAACTGACTTTTCCCCTGTTATTTTTCACCTGCTGTTTTGGCCAGGAAAATTTTACCGGTGTTTATGGTTATTCCATGCCATTGGAAAATAATACTGCTGCTAAAGAAAAATCGGCAGTACCGGGCGGAAGATTGGTATTAATTAAAATGGAAGGAAATCAATATCGTTTCTGGTTGGATGTATTAACCGGTCCACCGGGTTATAACCGGGTTGAAACGGACGGCACCATTACATTCCGCAACGATACCGCTTCCTTCGACAATACTTATGAGGATGCAGCTGATCCATGCATCCTGAAATTTAAAAAAACAGGCAAAACGATTTCAATCAATAGTCAATCTACTTCATTTAACTG
>DAOLIV010000021.1:0-58084 GCA_035328345.1 Chitinophagaceae bacterium
GGGTGGCTAACCGGGTTCGAACCGGCGACCCTCAGAACCACAATCTGATGCTCTAACCAGCTGAGCTATAGCCACCATATAAGTTCACATTCAAGGCGAACGATTGGGGCAGCAAAAATAAGCAAAATGGGTATGTGTAAAAAAATATTAGCCTTGCATTGCGTTATTTTCTTTTCTGTGCACCCTTTTCTGATTTACCCGAAAGCGTTGCTTTCTAAATCCGATAAGTAAGAATTATCAACCACAATTTTTTGGTGGGCTGAGATATTTTGGTGGGAACTCTAATTATTTGCTGGTCAATATCCGATTGTTATTTTACGAAGGGCAAAGGCTTTCCGCTTATCAAAAACCATTGTTAAAAGCTTATAAATGTAAGAAAAACAGCGTTTTTGCGTTATTTTTGGGTATGCCTAATGCATTAAAATATCTTTTAAATATGAAAAGACTCCCGATTGTGCTTTTGATACTTGTTGCAGGATCATTTCTTGCTTTCAAGACGCTGGGCAATGGCACTTCTAATCCGCCCTCTAAATATGAACAAATCCTGAAACTGGTAGGCGATATGCTTGCCCAGGCTCATTACAGTCCGCAAAGTATTAATGACGATTTCTCCAAAAAAGTATTTACAAAATTCATAAAGGACATAGACCAGGAGAAAAATATGTATCTCCAAAGTGATCTGACTTCATTAAAAAAATATGAAACAAAGATCGATGATGAGATCAAAGGTGCTCCTGTTGAGTTTTTCCTGGCAGCAGGAAAGGTTTTTAATACAAGAATGGAGGAATCGGCCAAACTTTATAATGAAATACTTTCAGCGCCTTTTAATTTTTCAGTTGACGAGGATGTTATGTTAGATCCTGACCAGCTTGATTTCCCTGTAAATCTCGCAGAGAAAAAAGAAAGGTGGAGAAAGAAGCTAAAGTACATGACCCTGGAGCGCTATGTTGATTTACTTGACACAAGAGAAAAGAACAAAGGGAAGGAAGGGTTTGTAGTAAAATCAGATAAAGAGCTTGAGAAAGATGCCAGGGATAGGGTTAAGCGAATTATGGATAGGACGTTTGATCGTTATCGCTATAAATTCAGTGATGACGACAAGTTCAGCATTTTTGTAAATGCTATTACAACAACTATGGATCCTCACTCAGAGTTCTTTCCTCCTGTTGATAAAAGATATTTTGATGAAGAAATGAGCGGACGGTTTTTTGGGATCGGTGCTTCTCTTCAATACGATGACGGGAATATTAAAATTGCCAGCGTTTTATCAGGCAGCCCAGCTTTTAAATCGGGGGAAATACAAGCCGGAGATATTATTCAAAAAGTTGCACAAGGTGATGAGGAGCCAATTGATCTTACAGGTTATACGGTAACTGACGCTGTTAAAATTATCCGCGGAAAAAAAGGGACAGAGGTAAAGCTAACTATTAAGAAAGCTGATGGTGCTATTAAGACTGTATCAATAATCCGTGACGAGATCGTTCAGGATGAAACTTTTGCACGAAGTGCCATTGTTAACAGCAATGGTTCTAAAATCGGGTATATATTTCTTCCTGAGTTTTATGCTGACTTTGACAGACCCAATGGTGCCCGCAGTTATATTGATGTAGCAAGAGAGGTAACCAAGCTAAAGGAAGAGAAAGTTGACGGGATTGTAATTGATTTAAGAAATAATGGTGGTGGCTCTCTTTATGATGTGGTGCAAATGGCAGGTTTGTTTATTGAGGATGGCCCGATTGTTCAGGTAAAAGACAGAGATAACAAACCAAGTGTATTAAAAGATAAAGATCGCAGTGTTTTATACACAGGGCCCTTGGCTGTAATGGTAAATGAATTCAGTGCCTCAGCATCAGAAATTTTTGCTGCAGCAATCCAAGACTACGGAAGGGGTGTGATCATCGGAAGTACTTCAACCTACGGGAAAGGAACTGTTCAACGTAATATTGGTCTTGACCCGGTAACTGGATTTTCAATGTCGAACTCTGAATTGGGAACGGTTAAGCTCACTCTTCAGAAGTTTTACCGCATTAATGGCGGATCTACTCAACTAAGAGGAGTTAATTCGGATATCGTGTTACCTGATAATCTTGAATATCTTAAAGTGAGAGAGAAAGATGACCCGGACGCATTACCGTGGGATGAGATCAGTAAATCTCCTTACAGTACATGGAAGCCGGGGTATAATCTTGAAACAATTAAGGAAATGAGCAATATCCGTCTTGAAAATGATCCGACATTCAGGCTAATAAAAGAAAGCACAGAATGGCTTTCAAAACAAAACGACAAGGTATATCCATTGCAATTGGAAAAGTATAAAGGTGAACAGGAGAAGGTTCGCAATACTGTTAAGCAGTTAGAATCTTTAATGAAACTAAAAGGAGAATTAGATGTGGCAGCATTGCCAAAAGAAGTGAATCGTTGGGAAGAAGATAAAAATAAACAGGAACGGTTTAACCTTTGGCTCAAAAATCTTCAAAAAGATATTTACCTCGATCAGGCTGTTAAAGTGATGAATGACATGATTGGACAGGCGAATATGGTTAAGTCAAATACAACAGAAGAGCCGGCGAAAAAAGCATTCTAAGACCGAAGAGCCACATATTTAAACTCCCCGCCAATTATGGCGGGGAATTTTTCTTTTCAACGAGTATTATTACAAATATCTTTCCTGTATTACTTTCATATGATGCAGGCTATGTCCTACAGTAATGAATCCGAATCCCATCACATAATTTGAGTGGTTATTAGAAATTCCCGATGCTTCCAACTGGTCTTTATCAAAGGAAGCAAAAAGTAACTCTGATGATCTTCTCACAGATTTGAATTCCTCCAAAACATCATCCCAGCTTCTTTTATCAACCATAGCATTTTCTGCAAAAATGTTTTCATCAAAGCCGGGAAGAGGAGTTGGGTCCTTCCGGGCAAAACAAAGAGCTCTGTAATCAAAAACTCTCTCGGCGTCTGTAATGTGCTGAACAACTTCCTTAATTGTCCATTTTCCAGGAGCATACCGATGATCTCTTTTGTCTGGGGGTATTTTTCCAAGAAAATCAATAAAAGCGGCTGTTCCATTTGCAAAAGCTTCCATCAGGTCACTTTCAGGAACCTGGTTAATATAATTGTGATAAAACTCTGGGACTCTGGTAAGATCCGGGCGGGGCATAATAATAAGTTTTAAAATAAGAACAGCAAGTTCGGTAAAATCCTAATAGCTTACCTTTATTATCATCAACAGAACAGAAATGAATAAGCTTTTTTTTCATTTACTACTGTTTGGATTTTTATTTAGCTCCTCTTTCAACTCAAATTCGCAATCGGTCAATAGCCTTGCTGAGAATAGCTATGACCTTTCAATAAAACGGTTCAGCGAGGCTCTCCGGATAAGAACAATCAGCAGTGACGATCCTTCGGTTTTTGATTCATCTGCCTTCAGGCAAATGAAAAATTTTCTCGAAAAAAGTTTTCCCTTTGTGCATGCAAATCTTGAAAGGACTTGTATCAATGAATTCGGATACATATACCGATGGGAGGGGATTGATAAAAATAAGGATCCACTTGTACTATTGGCGCACCAGGATGTTGTGCCCGTGGAGGAAGCAGCAGAAAAACTATGGACTTATCCTGCTTTCAGTGGCGCTATTAAAAACGATACAGTATGGGGCCGGGGAGCAGTTGATGATAAAGGAACTCTGATTGCGATATTGGAAGCTGCTGAGAACTTACTTCAGAATAACCAACATCCCCTAAGAACCGTTTATTTCTGCTTTGGGCATGACGAAGAAACATCTGGCCATTATGGAGCTGAATCAATAGCAAAATGGTTTTCTGATCGAAATATCCATCCATTTCTGGTATTGGATGAGGGACTGGAGATCATTCACAAAAACTACATTCCTTTAAAAACCCCTGTTGCCTTGATAGGAGTAGGGGAGAAAGGGTACGCAACGTTTGAAGTCACTTCAAGGATCGAAGGCGGACATAGCGCCGCTCCAAAACGGGAAACGGCCATAACGATCTTAAGTGATGCACTAAAAAAGGTCAACGATGATCCAATGCCTGCTGTATTGATAAACACTGTCAACTTATTTCTTACGAGTATAAAAAATGAATTGCCAGGAAAAATGCGTTTCGCTATTTCAAATCTTTGGTTGTTTAAAAAGAAACTTTTGAAGGAAATGGCAAAAAATAATGGCACCAATAGTCTGATCAGGACAACTATAGTAACAACTATGATTAATAGTGGTGTTAAGGATAATGTTATACCATCATTTGCGACTGCAACTATTAATTGCAGAATTCTTCCCGGCGAAACGGTTGAGGAAGTAGAAAACTTTCTGACTCGTCAGATTAATGACGAAAGAATATTCATCAAGAGAACGTCTGCCTGCTGGAATCCACCACCAATGACAAGTACTGAAAGCGGTGCTTATAAATTGATTGACTCACTTACTAAAAAAATATTTCCACAGGTAGTTACTGCTCCGCTTTTTGTGGTGGGCACAACGGATGCCCGGTTTTTTAGGAGCTTATCAGAAGGGGTAATAAATTTTATACCGGTATTTGATTCCAAAGGGATGCATGGAGTGGATGAAAGACGTTCAATAAATGATTACCTGAATCTTATTTTTTTCTTTGAGCAGTTGATGCTTTGTAACTGAAAAAATAAGGCACCAGCTTTTGCTAATGCCTTCGTTGCAGCCAGTTTCTGATTGCGACTATATTTTTACTCCCAGTGTCAAGATAACATTTCCACCGGTATCTTTTATTTTAGCAAATGTGTTTGCTCTTGGTGCATTTACCCGGTAAGGGAAGTTGACATCTTTATTTATTCCGTAAACGTAAGTCAGGTCAATAAACATTCCCTTATTACGATAGCCCAGGCCACCACTTATATTAATTTTTGGAGATTTTAATTCACTGTCTTTATAGGGGCTGCCATACCAGGCAAATCCCAGTCTTGCCATCAGTATTTTGAATTTGAGCTCACCCCCAACCCGCACATTAAAGGCTGCTTTATAAACTGCATCAATAGCTTGGTTGAAGGGTTTAAATGGAGCTTTAGTCTCTTCTGTTACATCTCCATTAGGCCCGAATTTCATCCATTTGTAATTGACGTATTCTATATCGGCAGTAATAAATCCCTTTTGGCGGTTTATGTTTTCTACTTCTCTGAACACATAAGCTCCGCTAAGAATAATTTTTCCGGGAGTATAAGTCGTATACCTGTTATTAACAGTTTCAGAGCCTGTAAAAACAGAAGAAGCTACACTATCATAACCGCTATTAGGGGAAAAATGATTTTCAAGATCAGCCGCCATACCTGACTTAAATGTCTCCCTGAGAATTAAAATGTCTGGAGAATGCAACGCTAATCCAAGTCTTATATATTCTTTTGGTCTATAGATAGCTCCGATTCTAAAATTAAAACCAGCCCCTTTAAGCGAAAAATTCTCTCTATAGGCCATGTAATTAAAATCATTATTTATATTCCCTGAAGCATCTGATTCCATGAAATAGCTGTTACGATCCAGTTTTACAATAGGTATCCCTATACTTCCGCCAAGGAATATCTTTTTTTCTAATTCATGTCCTATGCCGAATGTAATTTCTGTGATTCCCCCGCTTGTTTCGGAAAAATATTGCTGGTTAAGTAACGAAGTATTTTCTGATCTTGCTATCACCGTTGGGGTACCATTGATTGTGGCAGTATCAACTAGGTAAGTATATAATGCCATCTTGGTTGGTAGTGATATATAGGGGTTGTTTAATGCATCGTCAATGTTTAACCCGGATGCAGCAAACTCATCTGCTAATGGTTCAGCAAAACTGCTGTAATCATTTTGCCCCCTGTAAGAAACTGTTTGATTAAAATCTGCAAGTTTTGTAACGGTCAGGGCAAAACTGTTTTTACTTTTATATCCAAATCCCCCAAATACAAACCCTGAAGTGCCCAGTGCAAACCGACCGTCCTGGGTTTGTGATAAGCTTGTACCTCTGAAATTATTATTGCTTTTTAGCATATGCCAGCCGGGTGTGAGTATAAAGTCTGAGGTTTTATAGAATGCCAGACCAGCAGGATTGACAATGTTAGCTGTTGCATCTCCGCCCAATGAACCCATTGCGCCACCGATTGCCTGGTTTCTTGCTGTTCCCTGCTGAACTCGCCATGACAGGCGAAGGGCCTCCTCAGGAACCTGACTAAATAAATTATAACTGACTGCGAGTATGAATAATGAGAGGTATATTTTTTTCATGATTGTAGAATTGATCGGGTATTACCTGCCGGGAGACATTTACATAAATGCTCCGGATTTACTTTTCTTGTGTTGATTTAATTATTTCTGCTTGGCCTGCTCACACTTTTACCACCACTGCTGCCCGAACTACCGGATGAACTTGAACTGCTCGAACTACTGCTACTAGAACTGTTCGAAGGATTATAAGTTCTGCTCGAAGACCCTGAACTGCCGGAATTATCATTGTTTCTTGATAAAACTGATCTGATAGTATTACTTAGGCCCTTTCCGGAATTATTGTTTGAATTGTTATAGGAATTGTTGTTACCTGATATCCGGAAAGGCGACTTCGAAGAACTGTTTGAGTTTTGTGTATTGTAGTTGGTATTTGTATATCCGGCGAGATTAAAACTGCGGGGTTTTACTGGTGGATTGTAAGCAATAGTTTTAGGATTGCTGTAAATATTGTTTCCGTAACAACAGCAATATGGGTTATAGAAATAATTCCAGGAATAATAAGGATTAAAATACGTCCAGTTGTAATAATAGTTGTGCCCAAAACCATATCTCTCATAGTAATACCAGTCGTCAAGATCATTCCAGCGATACCGGTTTTGAACCTTCATACGAAGATAACGGTCTTCATAATACTCATCGTCATAGGTGTAATACTGATCATTTTCTTTTTCTGATTGCACATATTCTTCCTGTGGACGAACAGGAGAATAATAGACATCATCGGGGGTCTGGCCAGTCTTATAGGCCGTTGTACATGCCGAAAAAGTGATTACAAAGAGTGCCAGGAGTAGAATTAAAGATTTCATGGCAAATGGTTTAATCAGTTAAACATGAAGTTACTACTTTTGTGCGGTTTTAAAATGATGCACTAACGTTCACATGTTTACTGCAAAGATTTGACCATAAAGCAGATTGTTGCGCAATCCGCTGTTAAATTATGTGTAAAGGTTGGAACTGAGTTAAACTTAAAAAAATGAGTAAGGAGATAACTTCGAGAGCTACTGATTATTCTCAATGGTACAATGATCTTGTAATAAAAGGCGAACTGGCAGATTACTCTGCTGTAAGGGGCTGTATGGTGATCAAACCCTATGGATTTGCATTATGGGAAAATATGCGTGATGCTTTGGATCGTATGTTCAAGGATACTGGCCATGTGAACGCTTATTTCCCCCTTTTTGTTCCTAAAAGTTTATTTGAAGCTGAAGAAAAAAATGCTGAGGGATTTGCAAAGGAGTGTGCCATTGTCACCCATTACAGATTAAAAGCTGATCCGGGACAAAAGGGAAAACTTATTGTTGATCCGGAAGCAAAATTGGAAGAGGAATTGGTGATAAGACCAACAAGTGAAGCCATAATCTGGAATACGTATAAGAACTGGATTCAGTCTTACCGTGATCTTCCGGTGCTTGTTAACCAGTGGGCCAATGTAGTAAGGTGGGAGATGAGGACAAGATTGTTTTTAAGAACAGCAGAATTTTTATGGCAGGAGGGGCACACAGCACATGCTACAAGTGAGGAAGCAGTTGAAGAAACAGTAAAGATGTTGAACGTTTATGCTGATTTTGTAGAGAACTGGATGGCGGTTCCGGTAATTAAAGGAGTAAAGACGGAATCAGAAAGATTTGCCGGGGCAGTTGATACGTATTGCATAGAGGCTTTAATGCAGGATGGTAAGGCCTTGCAGACAGGAACTTCCCATTTCCTGGGCCAGAATTTCGCCAAAGCTTTTGATGTGAAGTTTAGTGATAAGGATAACAAACTGGAATATGTCTGGGCTACAAGTTGGGGAGTCAGCACAAGATTGGTGGGGGCACTTGTAATGGCACATAGCGACGACCAGGGGCTGGTGTTACCGCCAAAAATTGCTCCGATACAGGTTGTCATAGTTCCGATTTATAAGGGGGAAGATCAAAAAAGGATAGTTGATCAGAAAGTAAAAGAAATATCAACCCAATTAAAAGAGCTGGGTATAAGAATTAAATATGACGACAACGATAATGCAAGACCGGGCTGGAAGTTTGCCGAATACGAAATGAAAGGCGTTCCTGTAAGGCTGGCGTTAGGGGTCAGGGATCTTGAGAAAAATGAAATTGAAGTTGCCCGCAGGGACAGTAAAGAAAAAAGAGTGGTATCAATTGACAGCATTGCAGTATATGTTGAAGGTTTGTTGAAAGAGATACAGGCTTCTATGTATGAGAAGGCAAAAACTTATCGGGATGCTCATATTACAAATGCAGAAAATTGGGACGAGTTTGTAAAGCTGCTGGATGAAAAAGGAGGGTTTATTTCTGCACATTGGGATGGTACAACAGAAACAGAAGAAATAATCAAAGAAAAAACCAAGGCTACAATTCGTTGCATTCCATTAAATAATCAGCAGGAATCGGGTAGATGTATTTACTCCGGTAAGCCTTCCTCCCAAAGGGTATTGTTTGCCAGGGCCTATTAATCAAAACAAAATTTGCATTCCAGTGAAAGGCTGGTATATTTAATTAACCAAAATCAATTTCAACATGGAACAAAATCAAAACACTTCTTTATTCCAGCTTAACCTGGATGCACAGAACAGTTATACTTTGCGTAGCGCTGCCTCCTGGGCTAAGGTCTTGGGAATAGTCAGTCTTATAATGGGCATTTTATTTGTGATTTTTGGCATTATAGCACAACAGGCAATCAGCAAATACAGCGATTTCGACTCATACCGTTATAAGAGTTCGGGCTTCAGCTCAAATTCACTTGCTACTATGGGACTTGCTATTTATGTTGTGTTAGGCCTGATTTACATTATCAGTTCTATTTTTGCTTTGAATACAGGCAACAAAATAAGCGGCGGATTAAGAAATAACGATCAGGGGATGTTAAATGCCGGTTTTGCCGGTGCGAGAAACTTTTTTGCTTTTTGGTCCATATTGATAATAATTGGATTGTTGCTTGTTCTTGTTAGTCTTTTAGGGACTTTGGGAAGATAATAGAAAATTATCAGGTAAGACTTTAGAGCCCGTTTCAATAAGAGACGGGCTTTTATTTTACAGATAAGTAATTATAATCTTTTAGTAACACTTCCAGAAAATCAAAAGATGGCATATCTGTTTCAATTTTCAGGTGAGTTTTGATTTTAGCTCCCGCTGCCTCTGCCATAGCAAAATCACTTTTTTTACGGGCAGTTTCCAGTATGCTTTTTATTGCATTGATATCTCTGTCGCTTAGCTGCATTATCTGAGGGAAAGACGGTACATAATTATCTGCCACTTCCTGGAAAACTGTTTCTTCAATATTACTCTTTGTATTGACCCGGATCAGTATTGTTTTTGCAAGAAGATCACCGATTCGTTGTCCTTTTTTTGATGATACCACAAGCACAATATCTGTGGCCAGGAATCCAAGTCCGAAAAGGATTATAAATACGGTTTCAATGCTATCCCATCCCTGGTTGGTTCCAACCATATACGCCAGGTACAAAATGATCATTACGATCCATACATCTGACAATCGCAGTAACCATCTGATAACAAATTGACCAATACTTGCTTTTCCTCCCAGTTCATCTACAACCCGTAATCCAGTAATTTTTTTCCCGACACTTTGACCATTCATAGTGATTTCGCAGACAAGGTGATAAATCATTATCGGAACAAATAAGATCAGTCCGAAAGCCCATAAATTAAAGCCGGAAGATTCGTCATAAGCCGAATTATCCCTTACCGAATTGTAAATAGCCGAAGCGATCCTCAAATAGAAATATTCAATCAGGATATCAATTAATAAAGCAAAAAAACGACGGTAAAACTCCGGTATCTCAAATTCCAGTTCTATATTAAAATTCGTAGGGACTTTTATTACTGACATTTCAGAAGGATTATACGCCGTTAAATTAGTTCTTTTTAAATATTTTTATCTTTTAGTGCCCGGTTTTCGGGTCTAAAAGCAGTATTTTACAACTGAAAATGAAAACTTGAGAGAGGCCCTTTTTATAAAGAAGAATAAAGACCGTTGGCTGAAAAATCAGCAGCAAGCTCATTCGGACCCTGATGAAATGGCGACAGAGTTTACTCAATTGCTGGATGATCTTGCATATGCCAAGACTTTTTATCCCGCAGGTAAGGTGACTTCTTTCATTAATAACCAGGCGTCGAAAATTTACCTGGATATTTATAAGAACAGGAAAGAAGATAAAAACAGGCTGGTTACTTTCTGGAAATACGATCTGCCTCTTGTGATCAGAAAACATCATAAGGTTGTACTGTTCTCATTTTTAATTTTTGTGATCTTTTTTGCCATAGGCTTTTTTTCTTCCTCGCAGGACGAGTCTGTTGCGAGGGATTTCTTTGGTGATGCATATGTAGATAAAACTCAGGAAAATATTGCCAACGGAAATCCATTTGGTATTTATGAATCGGGAAATGCATTTCTAAGCTGGTTGGGTATTATGATCCATAACATCCGGATTGCCATGATGATGTTTGTTACGGGGCTTTTTTGCGGCATACCAACTTTGTATATGCACGGTCAGAACAGTGCCATGGTGGGAATATTTGACCAGTTTTTTGCTGCCAGGGGTTTTGGTGTTGATTTTTGGGTTGTAGTGTTTGTGCACGGAACACTCGAGATCACAGCCCTGATCATTTCAACTGCAGCCGGCCTTATATTAGGCAAAAGCTTTCTGTTTCCCGGAACAATTAAAAGATTGGATGCGCTAAAACAGGGAGCAAAAGACGGTGTAAAGATCATGATAGGGCTACTCCCTGTATTTGCTTTAGCAGCTTTTTTTGAAGGGTTTATTACACGACTTTATAATGATCTGTCAATACTGACTACTGCAATTTTCGGATTATCTGTAATCTTTGTCGTTTGGTATTTTATTATCTACCCGATTCAATTGGGTAGAAAATTTTCAGCTCAGCTTAATGAAGAGGAGGTGTAAGTGATTGTTGAAAAAAATAAAATACATAATTATTTGCGCCTGGCAGTCTTTTGTTTACTCGTAACTTTCTTTTCTTCATATGTAAATGCGCAGTCTTATGAAGATGATTATTCCGAAAACAAAGATGAGGATCCAAAAGATGAATATTTTCTTCAAAAAAGACCATGGATTCGTCCTCTTGAAGATGAAAGAAGGATCCCTGATAATAAAAAAGGGCAATTAAAAAAGAATAAGGCTTTCTGGTATGCTGATTATGAATTTGAAAAAGAGGAAGACTTGCCGCTCGACACAAGTAGTAATTCTTATGTTCCACTTATACACCGAACCTGGTTTCAAACTCTTATATGGTTGGTAATTATTGGCGGATTTGCAGCTGCTGTTATGTGGTTTCTCGCAGGAAGCCAGGTAAACATTTTTCGGAAAAAAGAAAGTGGTACCGGCAGGGGAGGAGTTGATAACACTATGCCTGAGGATATTTTCTCTATTCAGTATCAGCGGGAGATTGATAAAGCAATAAAAGAAGGGAATTACCGGCTTGCGGTTCGCCTTATGTTTTTAGAGCTTTTGAAAAAAATGAATGAGAGAAATATCATTCAATTCAAGCAGGATAAAACAAATTTTGATTATCTCATGCAGCTGCACTCTACAGGTTATTATAAACAGTTTTTTCGTGTTGTAAGAAATTATGAGTATAGCTGGTATGGAGAATTTGATGTTAACAGGGAAGCTTTTGATATAGTCAGGGAGGATTTCAAACAACTGGAGAGACAATTAGGATAATTTGAAAAAATATATACCACATATTCTTTTTGTATTGCTGGGAGCAGCTATAATTGTTCTTGTTATCACAGGTAGTTCTTATCAGAAAAACAAGAAGCGGAAGCTGGACGAACGTGTTACGCTGCGAAAGCAGGATAAAATTCCTTACGGAACCTGGGTTGCCTGGAATAACCTGCAATATTTATTTCCTAAAGCTGATTTCTTTAATAACCGGTATATGCCGGGATATTGGCGTTCCATTTCCCTGGATAAATCAAACCAGGTATTAATAATTGTAACCGATCGCTTTGATGCAGACAGGCTGGAAATGAAGGACCTTGTGGAATTTGTAAAAAACGGGAATGATCTTTTTATAAGTGCCAGGTACATTTCTGCGGCCGCTGATAAAATTCTTGACTGTACAAGTAGCTCTTTTGATCTGAATATTGTTTCTGTTGATGAATTGTCGAATAATATGGAGTTGTCTTTGAACAATCCTCCATTTGGTAATAAGGTAAATTACAACTACCCAGGTAAAACATTCAGTTCTTACTTTACAGAATTTGATTCTTTAAAGACAGAGGTGTTGGGCACAGACAAGAAACACCGTCCTAATTTCATTCACCTGAGGGCAGGCACTGGTAATTTTTATGTTCACCTGGAACCTTTGGCTTTCAGTAATTATTTTCTCCTTCATAAGGATAATATATCCTATTATGAAAAGGTGATGTCGTTGATGCGACCTGATGCAGAAAAGGTAGTTTGGGACGAATATTACCTGAATAAGCGGGAAGCCCGTAACAGACCTTCCAAAAAACCGGGTTGGCTGTCAGTCTTTATGAAACATCCTGCATTAAGGGCTGCATTATTAACAGCAATCGGAACTCTTCTGGTCTTTGTCTTGCTGGAGATGCGGCGCAAGCAGCGACCAATACCTGTAGTTAAGAAACCAAAAAATGATTCGTTGGATTTTGTAAAGACAATCGGCAGATTGTATTATGAAAAGGGAGATCATCATAATCTTTGCAAAAAAATGTCGGCGTATTTTTTAGAGTATATCCGTAATAATTTTAAAATACCTACCGGTTCCTTAAATGAAGATTTTATCAATTTAGTACATTATAAAAGCGGGGTAGAAAAAGAGGAGATAAAAAGGATTGTGTATTTTATCCAATATTTAGAAGATAAAAAGGTTATAAACAGTCAGCAACTTTCAGAGTTTCATCGTAATCTTGAAACATTCTATGGAAAAGTATAACAGAATAGGGCTACATAAAGTAACAATCAACTAATACTTAAATAATTTAAATAGATGGAAGAACAGATTTTTCAACAGAGAACAGATTTGTCAGCTTTAAGCGAAGCAGTAGCTGCGATCAATACTGAAATAAAAAAAATCATTGTCGGGCAGGATGAAATGGTACGATTAATTATTGCTGCACTGCTTGCCGATGGTCATGTTTTGATTGAGGGAGTGCCCGGGGTTGCTAAGACACTTACTGCCAAACTGGTTGCAAAAAGTATTGACGCCGGTTTTTCCCGTATTCAGTTTACCCCCGACCTCATGCCATCGGATGTGTTAGGGACACCTGTATTTAATCCCAGGGAAGCCAGTTTTGAATTTAAAAAAGGGCCTGTTTTCAGTAACATAATTCTTGTTGACGAGATCAACAGGGCTCCGGCGAAGACGCAATCCGCTTTGCTTGAGATTATGGAGGAACGGCAGGCAACTATTGATGGCAAAACTTACCAGATGGCTTCACCATTCATGGTATTAGCCACTCAGAATCCTGTAGAACAGGAGGGTACTTACCGGCTTCCGGAAGCACAGTTGGATAGGTTTCTTTTCAAAGTAATTGTTCCATATCCAGATGAAAGCGAAGAAATAGCAATTCTGAATCAGTTTCATAAACTTGGAAATACAACTGCGCTTGATACTATAAGACCGGTGCTTACATCGGCTCAAATAACTGCTTTAAGAAACCAGATTAAAACATTGATTATTGAAGAAAAGCTTCTGCATTTCATCGCTAAACTGGTTCATCAAACCAGGAATCATAAATCACTCTACCTGGGCGCATCACCAAGAGCATCTTTATCAATAATGAATGCTTCAAAAGCCGTTGCCGCTATGCAGGGAAGAGATTTTGTAACCCCGGAGGATATTCTCCTGGTTGCCACACCTGTTTTAAGACATCGTATTATTCTTTCTCCGGACAAAGAAATGGAAGGAATTACTGAAGATGACGTTATCAAACAAATAGTTCAAAGCCTGGATGTTCCCAGGTAAATGTTTGCTGAATCTCTGTTGAAAAAAGAAATCGGCGGCACAATTATGAAAAAGAGTTTCTATTTAAACCAGGTAGCCTATTACATAGCCGGCGGCGGAGCTGTCTTTTTTGTAATAAGCTATTTTATCCCTGCTCTTTACCGGATAGGGCTCTTAATACTTCTTTTGCTGGCAATTGCTATTGCGATTGATGCATTAATACTTTTTATAAAGAAAGATGGGGTTAATGCGGAGCGATTGGTTTCGGAGAGATTTAGCATTGGTGATGAGAACCCTGTTCACATAAGGATCATCAACAATTTTGGCTTTAAGATAAAAGCAAGCATTATTGATGAGATACCCATCCAGTTCCAGGAAAGAAAATGGTTGCGTAAGATCAACATTGAGCCACTAACAGAATATATTCTTGATTATACCTTGGTTCCTGATACAAGGGGTGAATATCTTTTTAATAGTATCAATATCTATATAAATGGTCCGTTAGGGCTTGTAAAGAGACGCTATATTTTTTCTGCAAATCAAACAGTAAAGGTCTATCCATCTTATATACAAATGAGGCGCTACCAGCTTTTGGCAGTTAGCAATAAACTTCAGGATGCTGGTGTAAAAAAGATCAGGAAGATTGGCCATAGTATGGAATTTGAACAGATCAAAGAATATGTAAGA
Source organism: Chitinophagaceae bacterium (assembly GCA_035328345.1). GTDB lineage: Bacteria > Bacteroidota > Bacteroidia > Chitinophagales > Chitinophagaceae > JJ008. The sequence continues at coordinate 14,894 of DAOLIV010000021.1, forward strand.
GGAGATGATTACAGGACTATAAACTGGAAAGCAACGGCGAGGAAAAGCGGCCTGATGGTCAATAATTACACGGATGAACGAAGCCAGCAAATTTATTGTCTCATCAATAAGGGGCGGGTTATGAAAATGCCTTTTCAAGGACTAGCACTTCTTGATTATTCAATTAATGCGGCTCTTGTTTTGTCCAATGTAGCTCTTGTTAAACAGGATAAGGCCGGACTTGTAACATTTGAAAAAAATATTGATACCTTCTTACCTGCCGACAAAAAGCCAACACAAATGAATTTGGTGCTGGAAACTCTTTACCGGCAGCAAACTGATTTTCTTGAAGCGGATTTTGAAAAACTATTTTCAGTGATCAGGCAGCGAGTTACCAACAGGAGCCTTCTTGTTTTGTTTACGAATTTTGAATCAATGGAGAGTCTTGAACGGGAAATGCCTGCCTTAAAAAAAATGGCCAGGTATCATTTACTGCTTGTTGTTTTTTTTGAGAACACTGAACTGAAAAAACTTACAGGTAGCCCTGCTGATTCGTTAGAACAGATCTATATCAAAACGATCGCTGAGAAATTTGCTTATGAAAAGAGATTAATGGTTAAAGAGTTGCATAAAAATGGTATCCCGTCAATCTTGACAACTCCTGAAAATCTGACTGTGAATACCATCAACAAATACCTTGAGCTAAAAACAAGGATGTCTATTTAGGAGTTAAACCCACTACATTTTATTTTTGCTGAGTGAAACAGGAAGAAAATATTTTTCAGGCAGGAAAAGTTCTGCTGATTGACAAGCCTCTGCGGTGGACATCTTTTGATGTTGTTCGGAAGATCCGTAATACTATCCGGATAAAAAAAGTTGGACATGCCGGAACCCTGGATCCATTAGCCACAGGCTTGCTTATTATTTGTACCGGAAAATTTACCAAGAAGATCAATGAATATATGGCCCGGGAAAAGGAATACACCGGAACATTTACACTAGGTGCAACCACACCTACATACGATCTTGAAAGCGAACCGGAGAATTTCTCTCCAACAGATATGCTTACAGATGAAAAAATTAAATCGGTTACAGCCAAATTTATTGGTGAAATCGACCAGGTCCCGCCAGCACACTCGGCAATTAAGGTTGAGGGTAAAAGAGTTTATGAACTGGCACGACAGGGGAAAGAAGTAAAACTGGAGCCACGAAAAATTATAATTAAGGAATTTGAGATCGTAAAGATTGAATTACCGGATGTTTACTTCAGAGTTGTTTGCTCTACCGGAACATATATCAGGAGTCTTGCAAACGACTTTGGAAAAGAATTGGGCTGTGGTGCATATTTGAGTAGTTTGCGCAGAACCCGGATCGGAGAGTTTAATGTTACTGATGCAGATACAGTGGATTCCTTTATCAGCCAGGTAGAGAAATCGGGGATTTAGCTTACTGAATAAACGGGTAGCTGATTCCTAATTGAAATTGACCGTTAAATAATTGTGTTCCATAGAACCATTTGTTCTGCCCAGCAGGATCTGAAGGACTTGGATTCTTAGCCTTGTAAGAATAATCAAGCCTGATTATAAAAAAGCCAGGATCGATTCTTAAACCAAATCCTGTTCCCACAGCAAGATCAGTAAAAAGACGATTGAAGTTAAATACTTCCTCGGGATCCCCGGCACTTTTTTTAACATACCAAATATTGCCAATATCAGTAAAGAGGGCTCCGTTTAAATCGACACCTGATATATTAGCTATTTTAAAACGATATTCAATATTAGCCTCTATCTGCATATCGCCATAACGATCGGGTGAGCCGGTAATACCGAAATCCTTAACAACAGAACCGGGGCCAAGCTTTCTAAGTCCCCATGCCCTCATACTATTTGGCCCGCCAGCATAGTATTGACGGAAAAACGGCAATGTATTTCTTTTATCAGGGTCTGCTGTTGAATTTAACTCAACACCTATCCCTGTAAATAGCCTTAGTACTAATGCTGATTTATTAAATTGGAATTTTTGGGCAAAATCCACATCCAACTTTATGAATCGATAAAGGTTTTCGTCAAGGAATTTATTTCTTATTAACCCTGTTAATAACCCGGATTCCTCAAAGTTGATACGTAACACATTCAGGTAATTTTTTTTACCTCCGTTTACAGTCATTCCTGCTATTATGGATGAAATAAAACCGTCGGTAAATATGTTTCTAAGAGATGGGTTATATTTAAATATAGTATCAAGTTTGGGTTTAGAATTAAGCAATGAATATTCAATATTGGGCAATCTTACCGTAAACAATTTTCGCTTCAATTGAAATTCATAACCCCATGAGGTGTTGAAAGTATTCAGATCATAAAGTGATCTTCTTTGTGTGGTCCCGACATTTACTGCGAATGATGTACGGGCATCCCTTGGTATCAGGTTTATATCAGGTATTCTCCTTGGAAACGTAATGCTGTAACCAAGTATCAACTGTCTTGTTTGAACAAACTTCACATCCGTTACTGTATCTTTTCCCGTTTCTATATTATACCTGATATTAAAAGAACTCTGATTTGCCCTCCTGGCAAAATTCCGGTTTTGAAGTCCAAGGTTAAGGGCAATACCAAAAAGGTTGCCGGAAAAAGGACTTGAGTTACGGCTTATCTCCTGATTTGCTGTAAAAGAATATTTTTTTGCCGGGGTTAATTTTATAGTGTAGTCGGCTGTATCCAGATCAAATCTCGGTTGTACTTCAATATTTACCAGCCGCCAGGCTCCGATCGAATTAAATCGATTAATGGTCCTAAATTTTGTTTCCTGGTTGTACAAATCTCCCCGCCTGAAATAAATATTAGGCGGAAAGATTTTAGACTTAAAGAGATTTCTGAAACTTGTAATTGTAATTCCATCCACTACTTTATTCGTTGCTATAAGCCCGGTAGTGTCTATCCCAAAATCTGGATAAACAGTAATGTCCCCAACATAATACTTGATCAGCTTTGTGCTATCAAAACCAGGTTTTAGTCTTATTTCAAGATTTGCTTTAGGATTCTCAAGGCTTTTTTTAATTGAGTCAAGCAATAGAATTTGTTCAAAAGGATCAAGTGTTGGATTTAAGATTGCCGGGTTAAGTGTATCCCATAAGCCGATCAATTCCTCTCTGCTGAATTGCAAATAACCATTGTTCCGATAGAGGTCAACAAGCCGATCCAGTTCCTGGGATATTGTTGCTTTGGCAAATGGGTCACCTTTCTTAATAAAAGCATCTTCCTTGTTAGCGATTGTAATGCTCTGGAGTTCGGGTTGCTGGATATTATAAACAACTGAATCCAGTCTTACCACTTTTCCGGGGCGAACATTGAAGTTGACGGTGGTTCTGTATTGATCTTCACTTACAATCTTTAAAGTTGTATCGTACGAAACTGTATCCCTGAAATATCCTAAAGAAGTTAAAAGGCTCCGCATATACACAACCGACTTATCAGCATTAGCACTATTGTAAACCGGTGGTTTGTCAAGAACAGGCCTGTTGAACCCCTTGTAAATAAATTTTCGGGCTGTCCTCACCCTGATACTGTCATCCAGTTGATTTTTAAGTCCTGATTCAAGACGGTTTTTTTCATCTACAGATAAATTTCCTTCGACGTTAATATTATATTCGTATACAAAAGGTTTGTTTTTGGGATAATTTTTCGGAACAACTCCACAGGAGGTCATCCAGAAAAAACAGATCGAAACGAGCAGACCTTCAACTAATATTTTGATTAAAGATGGCTTTTTAAAAATCATAGATAGTTAAACAGGAACAATGCTTTCTAAAACTAAAATCAAATATATCCAAAGTTTAGGCCAGAAAAAATTCAGAGATGCTGAGTCGTTGTTCATAGCTGAGGGGCCGAAGATTGTTGATGAAATGCTAAATTCATCTGCTATTGTTATAAAGGAGATTTTTGCAATAAAAGATTGGTTCAGTAAAAACCCTCTGTTGCCCGGTCATATCGAAATAACTGAAGTATCAGATACAGAACTGGAGAAAATTTCGCAGCTTGTTACTCCTAATATGGTGCTGGCAATAATTCAGAAACTTGACAGTATTTCATTGGAGCCGGCAAGCGGTACTATAACCCTTGCTCTTGATACCATACAGGATCCGGGAAACCTCGGAACTATTATCAGGATTGCCGATTGGTTTGGAGTAAAACAAATTATCTGTAGTCCTGAATGTGCAGATTTATACAGTCCAAAAGTCATTCAATCAACCATGGGGAGCATTACCCGGATTAAAGTCTGTTATGATGATCTTGAAAAATGGATACTTGATCAAAAGGATGCTGCTTTATATATAACTGCTCTTGATGGACAGGATATCAGGACAATGGATAAAATTTCCGGGGGAATCATTGTTATCGGTAATGAATCAAAAGGAGTAAGTAAAAAATTGTCAGGTATCTCTCATAAAAAAATTACAATCCCGGGCAGGGGAGGAGCGGAGTCTCTTAATGCCGCTGTAGCAACAGGAATTATTTTATCACATATTACCTGAAATGGATGGCTCTTACCGGTTGAATTTTCCTGACAAGCAATGAAGGGATCATCATCACAAAAAATGTGATCAGCAAAGTTCCAAGGCACACGGCCATTACCTGCCACCACACAATTTTTACAGCAGCCCTGTCCATGTAATAAGCATCTTCAGGCAACCGGATGAACCCGGTTGATTGCTGCAGCCAGAGAATGCCAAGTGCTAAAAGTGCTCCGATTACAATACCTGTGATTGTAATGATTATTGAATGTCTTAGAAAAATCTTTTGAACTGTCCAGTCTGTAGCGCCAAGTGATTTAAGAATACCGATCATTCTCACCCGTTCAAGAACAAGTATTATAAGACATGTAATGAGATTGATCAACGCTACTGCGATCATAAAACCGATAAGAACATTCCGGGTCACATCCTGCATCTGTAACCAGTCAAAAATATTGGGAGAAATGTTTTTAACGCTGACGGTGTTCCATGTCAGGGGAAAGGAATCCATGTTGTATATATCGTCTGCTGCTTTATCAATATTCCGGTAATCCTTTAAAAAGATCTCGTAACCGCCGATTTCATCGCTGTCCCAGTCATTTAATCGTTGTATAAGTTTCAGGTCGCCGATTGCAAAAGTTTTATCGTATTCTTCTATCCCGGTTTTATAAATTCCTGTTACTGTAAGCTTATCCGGTCGTATTCTTCCGTCAGGTCTTATAAAATATATGAAGATCTTATCTCCGGCTTTCAGATTTAGTCGAGAAGCAGTATTGGATGAAAGCAGTATTTCCCTGCTATAGGTACTGTCGTTAAATTGTATGGGTCTTCCTTCTTTGATAAAAGGTTTCAGATGGTCAAAATCATAAGTGCTGTCAAAGCCTTTCAGCAATACTCCTTCTATTTCATCTGTTGTTTTCAGAATGGCATATTTAGTGGCAAAGGGATGAATACTTTCAACTTCAGAGTTAGCAGCAATTTTTTTTGCAAGTGTATCGTTGCTGATAATCGGGGATTCTTCAGAAATAATAGCCTTGTCAGGTTGTTTTTCCTGGATGCGGATATGCCCCCAAAAAGCAAATATTTTTTTACTTACTGCGTCCTGGAATCCATTTGCAAATGCAAGTGTAACAATCATTACCATCACACTGATAACAGTTGCTACAGTGGAAAGCCTGATGATAAACCGTGAAAACGATTTTTGCTGATTAAATGCCACACGGTTTGCTATGAATCCTGCAACCTTCAATTTGGGTTATTTGTCTTATTGACTTAAGTCTGAAACAAAAATAAGGCGGTGAAAAAGAAATCTCCGCTTTTTGTCCGAATTTCACATAATCACAGGGATTGCTTAAAATGAACCCATGAAAAAAATTGTATTTCTTATTTGCATTCTTCTGCCACTATTGATTCATGCTCAGATTCCGGATCATATTTACAAAGAGAATATCCGGACAGTCAAACTATATAAATATGGTGATATTTACAGCTATCCTGTTATTACGCTAAACAGCAATGACCAGATAGAGCTTCATTTTGATGATATGGATGCTGATATAAAGAATTATTACTACTGTTTTCAGCTATGTAATGCCGATTGGAAGCCTGCAAACATCCAGACTTATGATTTCATTCGGGGTTTTCTCACAAACCGGATCAGTAATTACCGCACTTCAAATCTTGTACAAACAAGATATACGCATTACCAGGCAATACTTCCTGAAAGATATTCAACACCTACCAGGGCCGGGAATTACCTTCTTAAAGTTTTTCTGAATGATGATACCTCTAAACTTGTTTTTACCAAGCGATTCCTGATCATTAATAAAAAGGCCAATGTTGCTGCACAGATAACGCAGCCATTTAATGCAAACTATTTTCAAACGCATCAAAGGATACAGGTGGGTGTGAGTACTGCAGACGGCCAGATCAATACTTTCTCACCCCAGGATCTGAAGATTGTTGTACTCCAGAATAATATCTGGTCGGATGCAAAAATTGTTGACAGACCCACGATTTTCAGAGGTAATTATTATGAATATAGTGATGATGAGAATATGACATTTGCCGCCGGTAAGGAATGGCGATGGATTGATATCAGGAGTTTGCGTTTGATGAGCGACAGGATGACAAGTTTAAAGGATAATGTTGCTACCGGGAAAATTGATGTGGGAGTAAAGATTGATGGGGAGAGAAGGCAACAAATATATGTGTATTACCGTGATCTTAATGGATTGTATACAATTGAAAACCGGGATGGCAATAATCCATATTGGCAAAGTGATTATGCCTGGGTGCATTTTACTTATGCTCCTCCGGGAAACCGGCAATATGAAGGAAGAAGTATCTATCTGTTTGGGGAATTGACAAACTATGTACAGGATGAAGAATCTAAAATGATCTTTAATGACACTACAGGGGTTTATGAAAAGGCATTGTACCTGAAGCAAGGGTATTATAATTATTCTTATGTAACCATGACTGACAAAAAACAGCAGGGTGTTACTCCTTCATATGAAAATACAGAGGGGAATTATTGGGGAACAGAAAATAGTTACATGGTACTGGTATATTTCCGCCCATTTGGAGCAAGAAATGATGAGTTAGTGGGATTTGCATCATTAAACTCCGCTTTTCAACGATAATGTTTCAGCAATAGCCGATTCAGCATTTATTGTTACATCCTTATCTTTGCACTGGCAGGTCTTACACGACCAGCTCCTGCTGAACCCTCCCAGGGCCGGAAGGCAGCAAGAGTAGGTGGTTGAGCGGTGCGATGTAATCAGCCTGCCTTTTTAATTATCTCCGCCTCAGGTGGAGCTTTTCATTAATACCAACGAATCATGAAATTTTTTATTGACACAGCAAACCTCAGCCAGATAAAAGAAGCAAATGAATTAGGCATCCTTGATGGAGTTACCACAAATCCTTCACTTATGGCAAAAGAGGGTATTAAAGGGGAAGCCGCTGTAATGGATCATTATAGAACTATTTGTGAACTGGTGGATGGTGATATCAGTGCAGAAGTGATCAGCACAGATTTCAAGGGCATTGTAGACGAAGGAAAAAAATTAGCAGCTATTCATCCGAATATTGTAGTGAAAGTTCCTATGATCAAGGATGGTGTAAAAGCATTAAAATGGTTCACAGATAACGGTATTAAAACCAATTGTACACTTGTTTTTTCAGCCGGGCAGGCGATTCTTGCGGCTAAAGCTGGCGCCACATACGTTTCTCCGTTTATTGGAAGAATTGATGACAGTGGTTGGGATGGAGTTCAACTTATCGAACAGATATCAACAATATATTCTATCCAGGGTTTTAAGACTATGATCCTGGCGGCTTCAATCAGGAATCCAAATCACATTATTGAATGTGCTGAGGCAGGAGCTGATGTTTGTACCTGCCCGCTTGATTCAATTTTAGGTCTTCTGAAACATCCGTTGACCGATATCGGTCTCGCCAAGTTTTTGGAAGATGCAAAAAAAACTCAGTAGTTTCTCCTGCTACTCTTATTGATCATGTCATCCCTTTTGGGTAGTTCGGGATCTGGTTTTTGTTTGATCCAGATTGTCTTTTGAATGGTGACTGAATGATCCGTTTTTAATGTAGCTTTTACTGTAACTTTTTCTTCTTTAAAATTTTCAGGAATAACGAGTTCATTTCCTTCAAATGTTGCTTCATCGCAGGAAAAATTTAATTCCTTGGAAGTAAGAGGAAGCCAGCGGCCATTTGACAACTTACCATCGACATTAATGTAGTTATGTTGTCCTTTTTTAAGGCTGTCAGTATATAAATGAAAAAAAATACTGTCAACTTTTTGGGCTTTCAGACCTGAAGCTGAAACAGTAAATAATAACACGGCCAGTAAAATTCTTATCATATATATCACAAAAGTCGAAAATCCGGGCCAAAACGTTGTAGCGCCGAAAGGTTTTAGTTTACCTTAACTTTTTTTTCCAAACTCTGTCGATCAGAATCAGAAACATGGCTACTGCCAGGAAAGCAAGCAGCACCAAAATAATATTTATAGTCACTTTTCCCCATCCATATTCTTTAAAATTCAGGAAGTAATAAGAAAACCAACCCGTTGTTGCGCCACGAAGCAAAGCATACAAAAGGTATATAAATGGAAAGATCAGCCAGCTAAAAGCATTTTGCCATTTTAAAGTTTTCTTTGGTACAAACAGGAACCAGAAAAGCAGGTATAAAATTGGAATTACATCATGAAGAAGAATATCTGCTGTTTTTTGAAGCCCCTTTGGATCCCATACATTTCTTAAAGCAATACTATAAACCAGGCCAACGATAAAAATATACAGTGCTATTGCTGTTTGCGAGGCTGGCTTTGCAAAAAATCTTCCCAAAGCTGAACCAGGAAAAATGAGAAGGATTGAAAGGCTTACTGCTACAGCCAGATTACTGAGAATGGTGAAATAGCTGAAATAATTGACAATACTTTCTGCAATTGCTACTCCCAATGCAGGTGCATTTTTTATACTGACAAATAATTGAAGACTCAGTGCAAACCAGCCAATTAATACAATGAGTGATGCCGCATATTTTTGTGGAATCATAACAAGGCCTTCATTTAATCAAAATAAAGATTTTAGAAGGGAAAATACATTAAGACAGATTGATCAACAGGCTATTGCTTTTTTAGTTCAAGCAAGATGGTTTTTTCTTTAGCGGGAAGATCGCATTGGGCTTTGCCTGAAGTATTATCACTTACAATGAAAATGTTACCTTTTTCGTCAATCGTTATACCCTCAAGGTTCATACTATAGTCCTGATCCTTATATTCATTGGAAATTTCAGAAAACTTATCTACTGGTATGTTTTTCAGCGATTCACGAACCAGTTCTCCTGAAGAATTAATATCAATTGACTCAAGATATTGTTGCCTGAGTTTACCCTTCGAATAGGACTTAAGACAAAGCAGCCTTGAGTTATCTTTATCAAAACAAATGTCTGAATAACGCCATTGCGGATTTTCTAAGGGCAAGGTGATCATTGATTCATACTTTAAATACGGAGTAGCCCTTGATTCTTTTCGCTCAATTGCGAAAGTATAAATTTCTGTTTGAGTCCTCTCTTCATTTCTTTCTCTAAGCAGGTAAAACTTATTATTTACTTCATTGGCTGCAATTCCCTCCATACCATCACCATTTTTTGATTTGGGAGGCAGGGTCATAGAAGTTTCGACCTGGTTAAGTGCTCCGGTTTGGGGATTTACTTCATAAATAGCAGCAATATTTTCAGAAACAAGGTAAAGTTTGTTTTCAAATGAAGTCATTCCCTCCATTTCAAAATTCTGGGGAACGGACAACATGATCTTATTCAGAATAGATCCGGTTTCGGGTTCGGCTGCAATCACCATCGGGCATCTTTCGGATGCGAAGAATAACTTGCCATCCATATATTTTAACCCGGAGATACAAACCTGCTTGTTCATATCCGACGGTAATTGTATATGATTTATTGAATATAAAGGAAGTTTTGGTGGTTGAGCTGTGGATGTTATTACTGCTAAACAAAAAAGTACGGAGATGATACTAATCTTCTGCATAACGAGTCTGATTTTATGGCAGGCCTTAAAAATGGTGTATTGCGAATTTACACGAAAGTTTAATTTAGGACAATAGTTATAAAGGTTAAAATACACCAATTTCTCTTTTAGCCTATGCAAAACAGTGAATTTGATGACATTTTCATGATTTATTTGTGTGAATCTGTACATTATTCATTTTTTAAATTCAAATCATGATTACTATAAAAATCAAAACCATGATTTTTTAAAAGCTTTGTCCAGAAAACAACCTGGCCTGTATGGTAAGAATAATGTTCAACTACATGAATAATTATGCCAATTCCGCTAAGACTGAATCCCTGCACAAGCCGAATTTTCAATAATTCTTCCTCTGAAATATTTTTAATAACCCCAATTGCTTGTTTCAGAGTGCTTTCAAGCTTTTCTTTCAATTCATTTTTGGTTAGGCTGCCATGTGCAGAAAATTCTTTGTCTCTCTCCCTTGCATCGGTCAGATGTCCTAATGAAGAAATTGCATATTGCCTGATATTTCCACAAAGATGAAGTATAATATTCCCGATACTGTTTGACGCTTCATTAGGTCGTTTCCAGATTTCTTTTTCGTCGAGTTCATCAAGGCATGCAAATATTTTTGGAGTGTTTTCCTTCATTCTTAAAATACATTGGTGAACAAATTCTTTCCCTTGCGTTGTCATTATTGTTTTATATCATTTTTTCGGATCGCATAGATAAGCTCATCATGGAATTCTCCAAACTTATAGAAAGTTTTATCAAGCCTTGCTTCCAAACGAAAGCCTGCTTTTTCAAGTGCCTTTTGCGAAGCAATATTGTGCCCGAATGGGCGGGCATATATCCTGTTAATGTCCCATGTTTTAAAGCCGTATTCAGTTATTTGCCGGATCGCTTTTGTAATGATGCCCCTTCCCCAAAAAGGTTCAGCCAACCAGTAGCCTAATTCAGCATTTTTACACATGATATCATGTTGAGGAAAAATGCCTATGGCTCCACTTGCTTTTCCATCTATTTCTATTGCAAACACTCTCACAGGATTTTGTTTCAGATTATTTTCAATAAACTTTATCCCGTCTTCTTTTGTATAAGGATGCGGAAACACATTCATCAGGTTCTTCGCTATTTCGTAATTGTTTGCGTATTCAGCAAGTGCATCAGCATCTTCTTTTTTCCATGAGCGAAGTTTGAAATCCATTTTAAAACCCTTTCCTGTTTTCTGCCTGGTTTTTTCCGGCATTTTTTACATATTTCTCCAACCACATAAATTGCTCATTCAACATATGAAGAATGTTCTCTCTGCCCTGGTATCCATGACTTTCGTAAGGCAGGCTGATATACTTAACAGTTCCGCCATGCCCTTTTATCGCATTAAACATTCTCTCACTTTGTATCGGGAAAGTGCCGGTATTGTTGTCCATTTCTCCATGAACAAGCAATAAAGGAGTTTTTATTTTATCGGCATAACTGAATGGACTCATTTCTGTATAAAGATTTTGCGCCTGCCAGTAAGTTCTGTCTTCATTTTGGAAGCCAAAAGGAGTGAGAGAACGGTTATAAGCCCCGCTTCTTGCAATCCCGGCCCTGAAAAGGCTTGTGTGAGCTAGAAAATTTGCCGTCATAAAAGCTCCATAACTATGACCACCAACTGCAACACGGTTTCTGTCACCCACTCCCAATGAATCCAATACATTGATCGCTGCCTCTGCATTCATCGTAAGCTGGTCCACAAAATCATCGTTTGGTTTTTTATCCGGCGCTGTTGCAACAATGGGCATCTCCGCATTATTAAAAACAGCATAGCCTTGCGTAACATAGAAAACAGGAGATCCCCAGCTTAATAAAGTGAAACGGTGTTCGCTTCCACGAACCTGTGCTGCATCTGAAGCTGAATTGAATTCACGGGGATAGGCCCACATGAATACGGGAAGTTTTCCATCTCTTTCTTTATTATATCCTTTCGGTAAATAAAGATCGCCGGTAAGATCAACTCCGTCTGCTCTTTTATATTTAATTTTTTCTTTGGTAACACCATCCAGTTGCGGATATGGATTGGTGAAGCTGGTAAGTTGCCGGTCGGCTATCCGCAGCTTTAAATCTTTAAGCCAGTAATTCGGAACCGTGTTTTCATTTTCTCTGCGGGTAAGTAACGAAAGCTTTTCTGGATTCAGCAGTTTTACTACCATTTCAAACCATCCTTCATTACACTTCCAAAGTGTATCAGTCTTTTTAGTGTGAACATCATAAGTAGTAAGGAAAGGCAGATCACCTTTTGGAGAACTGCCGGTAGTGTTATTGAAAAAAATCTTGTTCCCTTTATCAGTTAATACAAGAACATTTTTCCCATATTGATTGGGAGCAGTAACGGGAGTGCCGGGACTTCCATAAGCATCAGTAGTGTTCCTGGTTATGAGTGCTTCAAGATCAGACGTAACGGGGTTGAAACGATCCAGCTGGGATAATTGTTTGCTTCTTAATCCTTCTGAAACCAATGCTAATTGTTCATTACCCCATGTGGTTCCATAATACCTCATTTTTGTTTTGAACAGCATGGCCGGAGCTGAATTGAACGGTGCCGACAATGCATAAACAACATCATGATATTCCACATTTTTTTTGATGAAACCACTGTCAAGAGGCATACACCATGTTATGGTAGCGGTCTCATCATCTCTCCAGTCAAAAGAGCGGGGAACATTTTGTACATTATCATAGCCACTGGGAGCCGTTTCAGCTGATGGGAGATCAGCAAGTTGCTTTACCGGATTGCCGCTCATATCGGTGATTAGCACAAGAGACGGAAACCCAAATGCAGGAACCGTGTAAGAAAATGGTTTTTTGATCTTTCTGACCAGCATGAATTTTTTATCTGGTGATATACTCACACTACTGTAAATAGCAGGTTTCCCGATTTTGCTTTCAACTCCATTTGCATTCTTCACCATTTGAGAGGTAGAGAAAAACTCAAATAACTGCTCGTCATAAGGAGTTTTGATAAGATCCTGGTAAGTTGGTCGGGGAGATGCTTTCCCATAATTTTCCTGCACTGTCGGACCTTTTGGCATTAATGGTTTTATTGGGGCCGCATTGGCTGGTTTTATAGCTGTCATATAGATTAGCGTATTATCATCGAGCCATTGATAGCCTTCCAATAAAATATTCAATGCTGATTTATTGATCTTAACTGTTTTTTGAGTTGCTACATCAATTATATAAAGATCAACACGGTTGTTTGTGGTATTTGTAAATGCAATTTTTTTATCTGACGGACTCCAGCTTATGCTTCCTGCCATTAAAGGAGATGGGAGACCGGATATTTGTAACTCCTTACCAGATTTAATGTTCTTTAACCAGATTTGGTTAATAAAGTTTTGGCGGCTTCTTGCATAATTTGCGGGGTTAATTCGAAGGCCCGCAATTCTTAGTTCAGGTTGGGCCAGTTCTTCAACTGAAGGGTAGCTGCTGCTTTGCATCAACAACATCCATTCACCGTTATCATCCACACTTACCGAAGGCGATGACGGTGCAAGTAACATGTCGGCAATATCTTTTGGCGGCAGTGTGTAACCGGCATCATCTTGTGCAAAAGATGTTATGGATACAAACAGGAGAATCCCAAGCTTTAATTTTTTCATTTAATATTTTTTTATATGTGGTACAACTTTATACTGTCACTGTTTTATATAGGATTTTCCTTCTTTTATTACTAATCGTATTTTCCTGATATTTTTTATATCAACTGAAGGATCTCCATCAACTGCTATAAGATTTGCATTTAACCCTTTCCTGATCCGCCCGATCTTATTTGCATATCCAAATACATCTGCATTCACTGATGTCGCAGACCTTAATACATCCATTGGATTCATACCATAATCAACCATCAATTCCATTTCCCTCGCATTCTCACCATGTGTGAATACACCAACATCCCCACCCATGCAAATAGTAACCCCGGCTTTTAATGCTGCTGCAAAGCTTTTCTTCTTTTCTGTAATTCTTATCGGTTCTGCGCCGGTTTCTTTTTTCCAGCCCTTGTACTGTTCAATTGCTTCCCCGGCAGCCAGTGTAGGGCATAATGCAACACCTTTTTCTTTCATTAGTTTAAAAACTTCTTCTGTGCCGCCATCACCGTGTTCAATGGTGCTTACACCGGCATTAATGGCCCTTTTCATTCCTTCTGAAGTAGAAGCATGTGCAACTGTTTCTCTTCCGCTGCTTTTTACAATATTTACCAACCACCCGAGTTCGATCTCAGTAAAAGTAGGCATCGCTTCACCATTTGGACCATACCTGTAATCGGCATAGACTTTTATCAGGTCAGCGCCATGACCAATTTGAGAACGGGCCGCTTGCGTCAATTGTTCTAAACCTGCAACCTCTTCAGCCCCCTGAGGCAATTCAATATCCGGGTTTTCACTTTTGGGGCCATAAGTTCCTTTGGCTACAATTGCTCTTGTGGCTACAATCATTTCTGGACCGGGGATGATTCCTTTTTCAATTGATCGTTTCAAACTCACATCATCATACATGGCTCCTTCAGTTCCAAGGTCTCTTACAGTGGTAAACCCCGCCAGTAAAGTTGCCTTTGCATGGTTTGCAGCCCTGATTGTTCTTTCTGTCCTGGATTCTTTTAAAACCTGGTCATTCCATGAAGTTTCATTGTAAGGGTGAAGAAAAAGATGTGAATGTCCTTCAATCAAACCGGGTAATAAAGTCATCCCCTTCAATTCAATGATTTCTGTACCGGCGGGCAATTTGAACGTCATCGAACCGGCCTGTTCAATGATATTGTTTTTTACCAGTACGACCCAGCCTTGATGCATTTCTTCCCCATCAAAAACCTGATCAGGTTTAAGTAAAATATATTTATCACCGTTTTGAGCAACTGCTTTCAGACTGAATAATAGAAATACAAAACAAAAAATACGTTTAAGCATGAATGGAGTTTATTAGTGGAAAAGCACACCTGCATATTCAGGTTTCTTTTTAAACACAGAATTTGCGAATGGACATAGCGGAATTATTTTCAGGTTATGAGTCCGGGCATATTCAACAGCTGTATTGACGAGTTGGTATCCTACATTTCTTCCCTGCAGTTCATCGCTTACCTCTGTATGTTCAATAATCATTTTATCATTGGACGGCATTGTATAAACCATTTCTGCCAGGATGTTGCCATCAGCTTCGACAAAAAAGAAACCCTTACCGCCGGTTTTTTTGTGTTGTATCAGCATACCCGATTATTCGTCTTTCATTTTTCTGAAATAATCTTCTGTAAAAACAGGATCCAACCTGTTGTAAAAATCAATTAACAAATTTACTTTTTGCTTTATCCTTGTAAATCTTTCTACATAGTCCCAGAATCCTTCTGAAGGGCTGAAAAGATTTTGTGCGATTGTGTTCATATCATTTTCCATTCCTGATAAAGCATATTGAGTTAAAAAACCTTTTGAACACAGGAGGGTGTCAAATTCCTGTGAAGATTTATTGTTTCTGATAGCGCCAACACCTTTTTCGGGATCGTTATAATCGAATCCCGGCACATTAGCCTGCAGCCATGCAGACGTATCGAGAAAGGAAGTATAATTTCTGAAAAGAATACTTGAAAATTCATGATGAAAAGTTTGCTCCAGATAAAGATCAGTATATCCCATTAATGTACCGTCATCAGTAAGATATAATGCGTTGTTAGAATTTGTGCCTCCATAGCCAACATTGTAAAATTTCATTGATTTAAGGTAATAGACAGTTTTAAGATTCAGCCTTAATAAAGGAGCAGGATATTTTGATAATGCCCGGGTTACTGATTGCTTACATCTTTTTACTTCAGAAGATTCAACCGGCTCTCCCTTTGCATCAATAGGTAAGGCTTGCCAGGATGGTGGAAATATGGAAGCAGAATAATTAAAAATCACTTTAACGCCAAGGATCGTGGTATCCTGTGAAAAAGAAAAAAGCGATAACCCTAAAAGGGCAGCTATTACCAAAAATGCTTTTCTTTTTTTCACATTATAAATCTAAAAAGAATTTGTCAATATGGTTTTTACCTATATTTGCTGAAATGAAATATTTAAATATACAATGGTGGTGGCATACAACTCTTAAGGGGCTGTAATGTTATTACTGTAATTGTATTAAAAATAGCAGGCCCCGACATAGTTCGGGGCTTTTTGATTAGAAAACCTCCTTGAATAAGGATCATGAAGAAAATTGAGATTTGTACAACCTGTAAACAAATGCTGGCTGACATTTTTACACCGGTTGGAATTTATTTGCGGCTCCGGGACAAGTTCAGGGATACCATTCTTCTCGAAAGCACCGATCATCACTCCCAGGAAAATAGCTGGTCCTTTATTTGTATCAATGCCATCGGTGGTATTGAGATCAGGACTCCTGAAATAATAGAGTTTAAGCTGCCCGGAAAAAATCCCGAGAAAATTTCGCTGACATCGAATAATGACATCCCGGGATTGTTATGGGAGTTCATGCAAAAATTTGAAATCAGGGAGAACGGATCAAAAGAAGAAATATTTGCACAAGGGTTGTATGGATACACAACATTTGAGGCCGTTCAGTTTTTTGACACGATCCGGTTTTCAAAAATTGATTCTTCGGATCAGTACAGTATTCCTTTAATGCGTTATAGGTTGTATCAATATGTTATTGCGATCAATCATTCTAAGGATACACTTTTCATCTGCGAGAATAGAATTGCAGGTATTGAGAGTGAGGTGGAATTATTGGAATCTCTTATAAAAAGCAAAGACGTTCCAGCTTATCCTTTCAAAATAACTGGCGAAGAAGGAAAAAACATGAGTGATGATGATTATAAGGAAATGGTGGAAAAAGGAATTGCCTCCTGCCATCGAGGTGATGTTTTCCAGATTGTTTTGAGCAGAAGATTTGATCAGCGATTTATGGGTGATGAGTTTAATGTTTACCGGGCCCTGCGAAGCATCAATCCATCTCCTTATCTTTTCTTTTTTGATTATGGGGAATATAAGCTCATGGGTTCTTCGCCTGAATCGCAATTGGTTGTTCAAAACGGGAAAGCAATTGCTCACCCCATAGCAGGAACATTTAAAAGAACAGGGAATGATGCTGCAGATAAAGCAGCGGCAGAAAAACTATTAAAGGATAGTAAAGAAAATGCAGAACATGTGATGTTGGTGGATCTCGCCAGAAATGATCTTAGTCAGGTCTGTGAAGATGTTACCGTGGCCTATTACAGGCAGGTTCAATATTTTTCTCATGTTATTCACCTGGTAAGTGAGGTGAGGGGATCGGTAAAAGCTGGTGCAAATCCTTTTGAGTTGTTAGCAAAAACATTTCCTGCTGGTACGCTGAGCGGTGCTCCTAAGTTCAGGGCAATGGAGTTGATCGATGAATTTGAACCTACAAAAAGAAGTTACTATGGTGGAGCAATTGGCTTTATGGGTTTCAATGGGAGTTGTAATCATGCTATTATGATCCGTACAATGCTAAGCCATAATAATACACTTATGTACCAGGCAGGCGCTGGTGTGGTTGCGGCCAGTAATCCTGAAAATGAATTGCAGGAAGTAAATAATAAACTCGGAGCACTGAAAAAAGCTATTAAATCTGCAGAACATATTTGAAGCTATGCGAATATTGGTATTTGATAACTATGACTCGTTTACTTATAACCTGGTCCATTTGGTGGAGAAAATAATTCATGCAAAAACAGAAGTGTATAGAAACGACCAGATTGAGTTGGAAAAGATAAAAGATTTTGATAAGATCATTTTATCCCCGGGGCCAGGTATTCCTAAAGAAGCGGGGTTACTTTTAACATTAATAAAGGAATATGCATCGTCTAAATCCATTCTTGGCGTATGCCTGGGTCACCAGGCTATTGGTGAGGCTTTTGGAGGAAAATTAGTGAATTTGAAAACGGTGTATCATGGGATTGCTACGCCGATCATGATTCAGAAAGCTACAGGTCATAAAGTAAATAATGTTTTTAGTAATCTTCCTGAAAAAATTGAGGTGGGTCGTTATCACAGCTGGATTGTGAGTGATGATACTTTCCCGGAAGAATTAGAGGTAACAGCAAGAGATGAAAACAATTATATCATGGGGTTGCAGCATAGGAAGTATGACGTTCAGGGTGTACAGTTTCATCCTGAAAGTGTGCTGACACCGGATGGTGAAATTATTTTAAGGAATTGGTTGAAGAGTTAATTATGAAAAAGATACTGCAATATTTATTTGAACATAAAACTTTGGACCGTGAAGCGGCTAAAGATGTTTTAATAAATATTGGTAAAGGCGTTTACAATGAACATGAGGTAACGGCATTTATGACGGTTTACCTGATGCGAAGCATTACGATTGAAGAGTTACAGGGATTCAGGGATGCCTTGCTTGAATTATCAGTCAAGGTTGATCTGAACGGTTTTGAAACATTAGACATAGTAGGTACGGGAGGCGATGGAAAAAACACTTTTAATATTTCAACCCTTGCTTGCTTTATTGTGGCCGGTGCAGGGCAAAAAGTGGCCAAGCATGGAAATTACGGTGCCTCCTCAATCAGTGGTGCCAGTAATGTAATGGAGCAATTAGGTTATAAATTCAAGAATGATAATGGGAGTATCAAAAGGGAAATTGAAGAGGCTGGGATTTGTTTTTTACATGCACCCTTATTTCACCCGGCATTAAAAACTGTGGGCCCGATCAGGAAAAACCTTGCTATGAGAACCTTTTTCAATATGCTTGGCCCGATGGCAAATCCGGCAAACCCGGCGTACCAACTGGTAGGAGTATATAATCTCGAAATGGCAAGGATCTATAACTATCTTTTGCAATTGGGAGGAAAGCCATTTACAATTATTCACGGATTGGATGGATATGATGAAATATCTCTTACTAATGATACTAAAGTGATCACCAATGAAGGTGAAAAGATCATGACTCCCGGGCAGCTTGGGAAAAGGATGGTTTTGCCAAGTGATATAAATGGGGGAAGTTCAGTAGAAGAAGCAGCAAAAATTTTTGCCACAATAATAAAAGGAGACGGAACCTGGGCTCAGAATGCGGTTGTGTTAGCAAACGCTGCTATGGCGCTGAATTGTACAGGAAAATTTAAAACTTATGATGATGCTTACAATGCGGCAGTGAAAAGTCTTGAAAGCGGTAAGGCTAATGAGTCATTACAAAAACTGATTTCAATGCAATGAGTAATATTCTTGAAACGATAGTGGCAGCTAAAAAGAAAGAGATCGAGCCTTTCAAGGTAAAAAGCCCCGTTGAAAGGTTTGAAAAAGAAGGTTTCTTCTGGGAAATAAGAAACCGGTCTCTTGTGGATATTTTGCTGCTGCCGGGAAGTACAGGGATCATTGCTGAATTCAAAAGAAAAAGCCCTAGTAAAGGATGGTTTAAAACTAAAGAACTGGAAGTGGAACCTGTTGTTACAGCATATAACCAAGGTGCAGCAGGGATCTCTGTCCTAACGAATAATGAATTTTTCGGCGGTGACCTTGACGACCTGATTCAAACCAAGGTTGTTACAGATATTCCTGTCTTGCGTAAGGATTTTATTGTTGACAAATGGCAGATTGCTGAATCAAAAGCGTTTGGCGCTGATATAATATTACTGATCGCTGCATGCCTCAGTCCTGAACAGGTTAAAGAGTTTGCATCTTATGCAAAAAGTATAGGTCTTGAAACATTGCTTGAAATTCATGCTGATAATGAATTGGGGCATATCTGTGACGAAGTAGATATGATAGGTATCAATAACCGGAATCTTGAAACATTTGAAGTTGACATTAATACTTCTGTTTCGCTGATCAAAAAGCTGGGTAAAACAAAACCTGTTATTGCAGAAAGCGGTATCAGTAATGTCGAAACCATCGTATCTTTAAGAAAAGCCGGTTTCAGAGGTTTCCTCATCGGCGAAACCTTTATGAAAGAGACAATGCCAGCGATTGCTTTTGCTGATTTTATTAATGAATTAAAAGCAAAAGCACATGAAACTTAAAGTTTGTGGAAATATCCTGCCTGAACAGGTAAATGCTCTTGATGAAATGGGAGTACAATTTGCCGGCTTCATTTTTTATCCTTCTTCTCTAAGAAATATGAGACAAAAGATCAGCCCGGAAAAAATGAAACAAATAAAGGGTAGAATTGCTAAAGTGGGGGTGTTCAATGATACACCTTATGAAGAGGTGATGAAAACGGTGGAAGCTTATCGCTTGGATATGGTTCAATTGAACGGCGATGAAGATCCAAGATATTGTGAAAGAATTGCTGATTACATTTCTGTTATTAAAGTTTTTCGCCTGACTGGCGAAAATGAACCTGCATCATTGACAGAGCCTTATAATGATGTCTGTGAATTCTTCATGTTCAAATCACCGGGATCAGAGAATGCAAGAAGTATTAAAAAGATAAACTGGGAATTTCTTAATTCTTTCTCATCTCCGAAAGCTTTTTTCCTGGCAGGAGGCATTGAAGCAGGAGATACAGAAAGAATAAAAGAATTTTCAAAATCACCTGCAGGTGAGAAATTATTTGCCGTTGATATTAACAGCCGGTTTGAGATCAATCCCGGCGTGAAAGACATTAATAAAATCAGAAATTTTTTTACGAAACTAAACAGTTAGAAAAGGCTTATGAATATTAAAGTTTGCGGTATTACCGAAATGAAACAATTGCAACAGCTTGACGGCTTGGATATTGATTTTGCGGGATTGATCTTTTTTAAAGACTCGCCAAGATTTGTTGGAGAGAAATTACCTAAGAAAGAAGTAAAGAAAGCTGATTTTGATCTGAAAAAAACAGGAGTATTCGTAAATCCGGAAATGATCGATGTATTGGATGCCATTGATGACTATGGGTTAGATGTGGTTCAGTTACATGGCGATGAAAGTCCTGAAATGTGTGAGGACCTGAGCAGTGAAGTAGAAGTAATAAAGGCTTTTCGAATAAAGGGAACTGAAGATATTGACAAACTGGTTGGGCCTTACGATGATGTTTGCGATTATTATTTATTTGATACCGGCGGTCTTACAGAAAGTCTTGGTGGAACCGGAAAGCAATTTGACTGGAACGTACTCAGCAATGCAAAGATTGAAAAACCTTTTTTCCTGAGTGGGGGAATTGGCCCTGATGATGCTGCAAGGCTTAAGGCTTTCAAACATCCTGATCTTTTTGGAGTAGATATAAACAGCCGTTTTGAAATTGAGCCGGGAGTAAAGGACATGTCAAAGATTCTGCACTTTAAAGTTGGTTTGAAATAAAATGAGCAGCGAGCAACAATCATTTCAACATCCTGATGAACAAGGTTACTACGGAAAGTTCGGGGGAGCCTATATCCCTGAGATGCTTCACAGCAATATCGAAGAGCTAAGGACGAGGTATCTTGAAATTATCAACGAAGAAACTTTCCAGGAAGAGTTTCAGCAACTGCTTAGAGATTATGTGGGCAGGCCAACACCCTTATACAGGGCTACAAGGCTTAGCGAAAGGTATAAGGCAAATATCTATCTTAAAAGAGAGGACCTCTGCCATACAGGTGCTCATAAGATCAATAATACCATCGGGCAAATCTTATTAGCAGAACGGTTAGGTAAAAAAAGAATCATTGCTGAAACAGGAGCAGGACAGCATGGTGTAGCTACTGCTACTGTTTGTGCGTTGAAAGGGGTGGAGTGTATAGTATATATGGGGGAGAAGGACATTGAAAGACAGGCTCCGAATGTTGCCCGGATGAAAATGCTTGGTGCAAAAGTGATACCGGCAACCAGTGGGAGCAAGACATTAAAAGATGCAACCAACGAAGCAATACGAGACTGGATCAATAATCCAGACGATACGCATTATATTATTGGTTCCGTTGTCGGGCCTCATCCTTACCCGGATATGGTGGCGACATTTCAAAGTGTGATCAGTGAAGAGATCCGCAAACAGCTTTTTGAAAAAACCGGAAATGAATTACCCAACTATGTTATTGCATGTGTTGGAGGAGGCAGCAATGCAGCTGGAGCATTTTATCATTTTCTTGATGAACCATCAGTAAAACTGGTAGCTGTGGAAGCTGCGGGTGAGGGAATAAATAGCGGTAAAAGTGCAGCCACTACTCAGCTGGGAAAAATGGGTATCCTGCACGGAAGCAAAAGCCTCGTAATGCAAACGGAAGATGGCCAGGTGATTGAACCGCATAGTATATCGGCCGGTCTGGATTATCCCGGTATTGGACCGCTGCATGCACATTTGTTTGAAACAAACAGGGCTATTTTTCTTAGTGCTACAGATAAGAAGGCACTTTCTGCTGCATTTGAACTGGCAAAATTTGAAGGTATTATCCCTGCGTTAGAAACTGCTCATGCACTGCATGCTCTTAAAATGATCAATTTTAAAGGCACTGATTCAGTTGTGATTTGCCTCAGCGGAAGGGGAGACAAAGATCTTGCGGCGTATATGAGTGAAATGGATAAAAATAGTTTATGAGATATATTCTTTTGATAGCGGTATTATTTTTTTTGATGATATCATGCAAAACAAAACCTTTTCTGAAGCATAAGATTGAATTTGAAAAGCTGAGTGATAATTGTGATGCAATTGACAAATCATTTGGTATGAATTCAAATATAAATGGAGAACGATACGAATTCCAGGAATGCCTCGACGCTGATTTTTCCAAAGAAAAATTCAGTTCTGTCCGGCAGGGTGATACCGTCGTATTAAAGTTTGAAAGATCCGCATCGCCACAAGTACTTTACAAGATCATTGTTGATATTGACAGTTATCCAAGGTATTCTTTTGTAACTATTGATGGAGAAACTTTCACGATTGTACCGGCAGGCAATTAAAAAAATTGTATGAAAAGGCTTGAGAACCTGTTTGAAGAAAAAAAATCAAAGATTCTGAATGTATACTGTACTGCAGGTTATCCTGAACTGAACAGCACTATCCCGGTCATGAAATCTTTGCAGGAGTGGGGGGCTGATATTATTGAGATCGGAATGCCATATAGCGATCCACTGGCAGATGGCCCGGTGATACAACAAAGTAGTAGCATTGCTTTGGCGAATGGTATGACGATCAAAAAACTTTTTGAACAATTAAAGGATTTAAGGAGTCAGGTATCAATACCGGTAGTCCTGATGGGTTATATGAATCCTGTTTTGCAATATGGATTTGAAAATTTTTGTTCAGACGCTGCCTCAATCGGCATTGACGGTCTGATACTTCCTGATCTTCCGGAATATGAGTTTGAATCAGAATATGGGGAGATCATTAGAAAATATGATCTAGACCTTATCTTTCTTGTAACACCGGAAACATCAGAAGAAAGAATTAAAAAACTTGACGGATTAAGCAGCGGATTTTTGTATGTAGTTTCATCTTCTTCAACGACTGGCGGGAACAATAGCGGAGGAGACCTGCCCGGGTATCTTCGAAAATTAAGAGAAATGAAGCTTAAAAACCCCCTATTGGTAGGCTTTGGGATAAAGGATAAGGCTTCTTTTGAAGCCGTTTGTCAACTGGCGGATGGTGCTATTATCGGGAGCGCCTATATTAAAGCGTTGGAAAACAGTAAGGATGTTAATGCCACTACAAAATCCTTTCTCTCGTCCATAATAAACTGAACCTTTTTGCCCCTTACGGGTTCATTGATTAAATTTGTATGCTTATTTGTTCTGTATCATTCATGAAAATCTGAAGGCACTGATGAAAAAAATATTGATTGTTCTCCTGCTTGCACCTTACCTGTTATTCGCTCAAACAGCTTCTAAAGCATTTACAATTGAAGGTAAACTGGATAAATACCCTGATGGTGCCTCTGTCAAATTGTACAAGAGCGGTGAAAGTATTGAAATAGCTTCTGCAAGTGTTCTTAAAGAAAAGTTTACGCTGAAAGGCAAAATGGATGAACCCTTTCTTTGTTTTTTGGTGATTGACCAGGAAAAACCTGTTGAGGTTTACGTGGAAGCCGGAAAAATTTCTTTTAAGGGCGATAAAGATAAGCCCGGGCAATTCGACATCAGTGGTTCATCATCACATAAAGACTTTACTGATTTTACATCTGTTTTCGTTCCTGTAGCAAAAGAGCTGAATACTCTGGCCAGCACCATCAACTACACAATGCCGGGTCCGGCAAGGGACAGTTTAATGGACCTGTATACAGGTGTGCAAACAAGGTTGCAGGCTGAGATTGATAAATATGTCGCTAAAAAACCAAAGTCTTTGGTAACTCCTTTTCTTCTGAGCGCTACTTATGGTTTTAATGAGGATGTCATGATGCTTGAAAAAAGATACCAACTGCTGGATGCTTCAGTTAAAAAATCAGAAATCGGGAAGCAACTGGCCACTTTTATTGCTCAGAATAAGATCGGGGCAGTAGGTACTGAAGCCATTGATTTTTCACAGCCTGATACAACAGGCAGTATGGTCTCCTTATCTTCTTTCAGGGGTAAATATGTACTGCTTGATTTTTGGGCAAGCTGGTGCGGGCCCTGCCGCCAGGAAAACCCAAATGTAGTTGAAAACTACAACAAGTTCAAGGATAAGAATTTTACCGTGCTGGGTGTTTCTTTGGATAGGCCCGGTCAGAAAGAAAAGTGGCTACAGGCCATTCATGATGATAATCTCACCTGGACACATGTCAGTGATCTGCAATTCTGGAATAATGCTGCAGCAATGTTGTATAATGTAAAAGGTATCCCGCAGAATTTCTTAATCGGCCCGGATGGTAAGATCGTTGCAAGAAACCTGAGGGGCCCTGCATTGGAAGAAAAGCTTTGCGAGATTTTTGGATGTAATTAACGTATCTATTCGCTGATTCCCATCAACCGGCTTATGGCCGACCAATTGTTTTTTCGTTGATCTTCGTATTCGTTTAATTTCTTTTGCTTTTTATTTTGAGTGTATTCTTTGAGTATCTGGGCTTGTTTCTTAAGACCATTTAAAATTTCTATTGAGCCATTAGCATAAGACGAATCAGAATTTGATTGCATTATTTTTCCCGAAAGTAATTTTTCAAAAACTCCTGAAAGATTTTCTGTCAACTTGATCTGAGCATCCAATAAACCAATTACTGTTTCAGCATCATAGGCTTTATGTACAAACCCGTCACTAATGCTCCCGATCGTAGCATATGTATTGTATAGAGTTGCCGCAGAAAAACTTCGTACCGCCATCAGTAATTGATCATTTTTTTCTTCACAGGTTTGACTATAAGAACTGCAGGAAACAATAAAGAAGAAGACTGCAAGAAGAAATTTATTCATCAGAATAGATTTGATACCCATTAAAGATAAAAATAAAGACCGGCTGTTTTAACCGGTCTTTTAAATAGATTATGGAGTCAATGTTTAATTAATGTCTTTCCCTTCTTTTAATTTATCTATCAAACCCTGTATATAAGTTTTAGTGGGCTGATCATTTACTGTTTCCAAAGACATATTGGCGAATTTTAAAGCATTTTTAAAATCTCCTAATGCAGAATAGCCTCTTGCCATTCCAATGGTAGTAGTATATTGACCGGGATATTTTTCATAATTCGATTTAAAAACGTCAAAAGCTTTCTGGGATTGCTTAAGGGCTATCAATTGACGGGCATATTGGTGTATTTCATTCATACCTCCCAATGGCATTGCCTTTTCCATAACTTGTTCAGCTTCTTTGTTTCTGCCCAACTTTTGCAAAACCTGGGCTTTGGTGCTCCATGCCTGGAAACTTTTGTCTCCGCCAAAACCTGTACTGGTCGCAGAATCCGCCCATAGTAATGCCTCCTGTAGATTTGTATTTCTTTGCACACACCATTGAGCAGCCTGGTTCCAGCTTTGCCATATAAAACCTTTTTCTGTCCTTAATTCTCTGCGGAATGATTCTACCTGATCTTTTACATAGTCTACTTCAATAGTAAAAGGGATAGATAATTTTTCCCATTGTAATGCAACTACGGCAGAATTTTCGGTTTCATTCATAAATTCATATTTCAGCCATTCAACACTTTTATCCATCGAAACAGGCTTTACTTTCACCCGCAGAGCATCTTCATTTTCATTATAATAAAAACTTCCCCATGAGGTTGAATTCTTTGAAAATATCAGTGTGCATTCAGCCGGATCATACGCAACAAAAAATCCATACTTACCTGCCGGTAGAGTTTGTCCCTGTACTTTAACATCAGTAGTAAACTCAAATGTTGTATTCTCGTTAGCGCCGGCTCTCCAGGGTGCATTTTTGCTGCTTCCAAATCCCTGGTCAGAAAAACCAGTATAAACTAACTGGCCCCATATTTTACCTTCACGACCTTTTACCCCGGGTCTGTCATAATGTATGGTAACATCAGTTAATCCAATTTTTTCACTAACGGATGCTTTTTTATTTCCCCCGCTTGGCAGAACAGTCAGAGGTATTTGCGATTGGATAGTTCCAAATAATGAAATGGCGACAAATAGAATAAAAATCTTTTTCATGTATAAGTATTTTATTAAAGCAATCTAATTGCATTTTAGCACCGGATGATCGCATTGTTACAGGCGAAGCAGGCAACGGACAAAATGTTATAAAAAAGGATGTATGGCGTTGCAACTCTTGCCAGGGTTTCTGATTCTTAATAAAACCGTAACTTAAAGGATTCAATCTTTCGGACATCCCAAATCTTCGGTATGAAAATTCTAATTTGTTTTTTGTTGCTATTATTTACTGCAGAATGTCCAGCCCAGATTCTCAAAAACATAAAGAATAAAGTAATAAACAAGGGTAAGAGTGAGGTTAATGAGGCTAAATATACTGCCAAACAAAAGGCAAGAGAAGCAGCCCGGAACGAACTAAATGGATTTAAAGCCGATTTCGATTCTACTGATCTTGATTATGCCATTCTTCTCAGTGATAATTCAGGCTTGTTCGGAGGAAAGGGCAGGGGTGAGTTTGGAACAAAATTCTTGCGACTGGCTGGTATTGCCCGGTCTCTATACCAGGACCAGGATCTTAGTGATGAAGAAAATGCAAGGCTAAATCTGCAAATGGGGCAAACTGGGTATGCTATGGGGAAATATGTGTTTGCAGAAAAAAGATTCAGGTCGGCACAATCTTATTTTGAAAGGGCCTATATGAAAGATGACCTTGGTTACCTGAAAACTATAACCGGTCAGGGACTTTTGTATACGAGTATGGGCCGATTTAAGCAGGCAGAATTCTTTACCAGTATGGCTCTTGATCTTCGGATGAATAAATTCGGGAAGAATGATATGGGTGTTGCGGCTTCTTATAATAATTATGCGGTACTGCATTATAATCTCGGGCAATACAATGAGTCTGAAAAGGAATTTGCAAGATCACTTTCTATAATTCTTGCAAACAACCAGCAAAGCTCTATGGCAAACGCCATTGTCTTGAATAACCAGGCTATTCTTTTCCAGTCAGTAGGTCGTTATGAAGCAGCCGAAAAAAGCCTGAAAGATGCTATTGCAATTGCAGGTGAAAATGAGGTCTCAAAATCCAAAAATCATCTTAAGTTCTTTTCAAACCTGGCCCTTTTGTACCAGCAAATGGGAAAATATGAGCAGGCAGAAGAAATATATAAGGGATTGGAAAAACGGCTTGAAAGAGGAAAACCTGAGTTCGCAAATATGCTGAACAATGTTGCGATCCTTCTTTTGGTAATGAACAGGCATGACCGGATCGAGGGCTTACTTCAGCAATCGGCAGAGATTTATAAATCAAACCTGGGAGAAAACAGCCCTGCTTATGCAAAAGTTATAAGTGACCTGGGTAATTTTTATCGTTTCAAAGCAAAATACTCACAGGCTGAACCCCTCCTTCAAAAAGCGTTAGAGATAAGAGGTGAATCCCTCGGGGAATTTCATCCTTTATACATACAGTCCAAAGAAGATATGGCCATTCTTTTTTGGAAGAAAAAGGATTATGAAAAGGCCGGTGAATTATACAAAGATGTGATGGAGAAATCACTGGACTTTGTCAATAAGTATTTTCCACCGATGAGTGAAGCCGAAAAGACAAAGTACTGGGATTTACTGGAGCCACGGTTTCAGCGGTATTACAATTTCGCAGTAGAATATGCTGCCACGGAGCCGGGAATAATATTTGACCTGCTGGAGTACAGGTTGGCAACAAAAGGTTTGTTACTTAGCTCAACCCGAAAAGTTAGTGAAAGTATATTATCAGGTGGCAACCAGGAATTGATCAATGACTATACAGCCTGGATTGACAATAAAGAACAGTTGACAGGCCTCTATGCCTACTCAAAAGAAGATCTGAAAGAGCAGGGAATTAATATAGACTCATTGGAATCTGCAACCAATGCTATGGAGAAATCTCTTTCTGAACGATCAAAAGAATTTGCACAATACTATTATACTGACAAAGTAAATTATGATGAACTCAGAAATGTTTTGAAGGCTGATGAGGCAATGGTGGAAGTAATGCGTCTCAGGGATTTTGATCAAACTTTAAATGATAGCTGCCAATACCTTGCGATAGTAGTCACTAAAGAAAACCAACAGCCAAAGTGGGTTTTATTAGATAATGGCTACGACATGGAAAATAAAATTTTCAAGGCCTATCGCCGGTCTATGACCGGTAAAATAAATGATGATAAAACATATTTCCATTTCTGGGAAAAAATTGACCCATTAGTTGCCGGGAAGAGAAAAATCTATTTTTCGCCGGACGGAGTTTATAACCAGGTCAATATTTATACGTTGAAAAAATCAGGAGACAACTTTCTTATTAAACAATATGATATTGAACTGGCAGGAAATTTAAGAGATATTATTACTGATGAGAGAGTTGCCGGCCAGCAGGGAAAGAAAGCTATTCTTATCGGTAATCCCGATTTCGGTTCTTCAACAGCTTTGAAACAACTTCCTGCAACAAAGGTTGAGGTGGATGGGATAAACAAACTATTAAAATCTTCCGGTTACCAGGTAAATGAGTATATACAAAAAGATGCGACGGAAGATAATCTTAAATCAGCCTCTGCAATGTCGGTTCTCCATATAGCCACACATGGGTATTTCTTACCTGATGTGCAACGAACAATATGGCCGATAGGTGTACAAGCTGATTATGCCAGGGATAATGTATTACTACGTTCAGGTCTCATGCTTACAGGCGCAGCTGATGCAGACAAGCATACAGCCAGTCTTGATAATGCGAGTAATGGAATCGTAACATCATATGAGGCGATGAATCTTGATTTAAAAGGCACTAACCTGGTAGTATTAAGTGCCTGCGAAACCGGGCTGGGCGAAATCAAAGCCGGTGAAGGAGTGTATGGTTTACAGAGAGCTTTTTTAATGGCAGGTGCCAGATCAATAATCATGAGTTTATGGAAAGTAGATGACGCCGCAACACAGGAACTCATGAATAACTTTTATACAAACTGGACGAAGACAGGAGATATGCAGCAATCGTTTAAAAATGCCCAGCTGCAGTTAATGACAAAACACAAAGAGCCATATTACTGGGGGGCATTTGTGATGGTGGGAGATTAGAGTGTTACTGTAGCTGTCTTTTGTAAAGTTGGATAGTATTCTCAAATCCAAGGTAAATAGCATCGCATATTAATGCATGTCCGATGCTGACCTCGTCAAGGTCTTGAATATTTTGTTTGAAGTATTTCAGATTGTTAAGGTCAAGATCATGACCTGCATTAATTCCCAAACCTGTTTCTTTTGCTTTTATGGCGGCCTCCTTGTAAGATTTTATTGCCTCTGCATGTTTCCCTGATGCAAATCGTTTTGCATATTCTTCAGTATATAATTCAATTCTATCCGTTCCTGTTTCTGCAGCTCCTTCAATCATTTTTAATACAGGGTCGACGAAAATGGATACCCTTATGCCAGCTTTCTTAAATACGCTGATCATATTTCTCAAATAGTCCTTATTCTTGATCGTATCCCATCCATGATCAGAAGTCAACTGTCCAAGGGCATCCGGGACCAGTGTTACCTGGTGAGGGTTTACCTCCAACACCAGGTCGACAAACTTTTGTTCCGTGCAATTGCCTTCAATATTGAACTCTGTAGTTATTATTTTTTTTATTTGCCGTACATCTTCATAGCGTATATGTCTTTCATCGGGTCTGGGGTGAACGGTGACACCATCGGCTCCAAATTGCTGGGCATCTACTGCCGCTTTAACTACATCAGGATTATTTCCACCCCTCGAATTCCTCAATGTTGCAAACTTGTTGATATTGACAGATAATTTTGTCATGGTGTAAAATTAAATCTTTGAGAAGAATTTTGGTGTCCAGGTTGATGCTATGAGAATTTGCGGTTATTTATTACATTTAATGCAAATTATCCTCTGATGAAAAATTTTCTCCTTTCCCTTTTCTCTTTTTTACTGATATCAAATATTTATTCGCAGCCGTTTACATTAAAGAAAGAGATTGAACCCACCAAACTGGAATTCTACAAATTCAATCCACCATCCCAGCCAAAAGCAAAAGGAAGACTAAATGTAACTGAGGTTACACAAGTCAAGGATACGATGTATTTTTTTGCGGATCAAATGAGCATATATTCCCCCGTCTATGTAGGTGTTACAACTGAAGATAAAGACAATGCCATCGATATCAGAGTTTCAAAGATGAACTGGAATAATTCAGACAGAAGTGGCTCTACCGGAAATAACGGACACTGGGATGCAACATTTAAAACAGAGAATGATTTTGGAATTATGATCATTGCAAAAAATAAACCCGTTAAATATTCACTTATTGTCTGGAATGGTAGTGAAGTGGACTTTAAACTTCCTTCGGTCTTTAGTAATGACCCCGGAGCCGGCGATAATTCTGCTTCCGGGGATAAAACAACTGCAAAAAGTGGAAAAGGATTCTTTCAGCAAAATATCCTTTATATAATAATTGCAGTACTTATAGCAGTTATTGCTTTCCTCTTTATTAAAATGAGAAATAAAAAAACATCCTGATAATCTGGTAAATCCTTGTATATGAAAAAGCTTTTATTTATACTCTCCTTTATCCTGCCCCTGTCTTTAACTTCTAAATTGACTTCAGCACAGGAAGGTATGGCCGAGGCCATTCAACAAATGGGAGAAACTGAAATTGAGAACATTCAAAATCATTGGGAACACCTGGAAAACATGGGTGAAATCATTTCTGATGGCATCGGTCATTTAAATACTGCATTGAATATATATGACAATGTTCATGATATGTATGAAGCGTCCAATGCACTCGATAACAATGAATGTGTACCGGATTTTACAACAGATGCCCAATCTATGATGCCAAGCAGCTGTGGCGAGCAGAGTGGTTGCACGGAGTGCTATCAGAGCAATATTAATAACCTGACTACAATAAGAAGAAGCCTGGCCCGTATGAGTTGTATCAGGATGAATATTAAAAAGTTTACTGATGCAGCAGTAGCATTTGGTGACAACGTTTCAGGTATACATGCAGTTACCGGGCTTGCCTGGCAGGCGGAACGAAGAGGTATCCTGGAATCAGTAGATAAGTTTAATAATACGTATGACAATAAGTACCGGGAACTGATCACCGCATTACAGAATGCATTACAGGGTATCAGCCGTTGCGAAGCTCAATACGGCATGAGAGATTGGTATCAACGGTTTGGGTTTATTTATTTTGAAATGATGAAAGAGAAGTATAAACGCACCGATTAACTTCAATTTTCAAAGTGTATTTGAGGTTTATGCTATAAAATATAAGAACAGAGATTAATCAGTTCTGGGCCATTTTTTCATTTCCTCATTAACTGCATCTCTTAACCTTGATTTACTTTCAGCTATCCACTTTGGTAACTCATTTTCAGCAAATTCCCAGTCATCTTCTGTTTTGTAAAGACTGAAGAGGATACGATCTCCTCTCTCATTACATACATTAACTGAGAAACGCTGCTCTGCAGGATCCTTAAGTTTTCGGAAGTTGAATTCTCTTAAACGTCCCCCTGCCTTAACCAATAAAGAAAACTGAACGGCTTTCACGAATTCCAGCTGCATAGGAAATTGAATTTGCTTATTCGAAGCAATAAATATGCTAATCACATTTTTGATGTAAACAAAAGTTATTCACAAAATTGATGTTGATCAGGAAGTGATTTTTCCTTAGAAAATTCTGAATGATTTATCGTAATAATGTAACAGTTCCCTTCTGAAAATACGATTTATAGTGAAAGACTTTTCAAGTGATCACTAAACTAAATTGTAATATAATATTACAGATTCCTGCAACCAGAATAATTCATTTTCAATCTTTTCTTTACTGACTGACAGATTATGTATTTTAGATTTAAATTATCCCTCATGAAGTATTTTGTTTTGTTCCTTTTGGTGCTACCAATAACCGGGCTATCCCAGGATTGTAAGCTACACAGAGACACTGATCCTTATACAAAAGAGACCAAACTTTCAACAGGATTTATTTTTTTTACCGGTGGCTCCGTTACAATAGACGCAGATAGTAAGGAAATTACTGTATTGTTTTCAATAGAGGGAGTAGATAAGTGTTACGACAATAATTCTATCGCAGAGATTTACTTTGAGGGTATAAAATCAAAAACCACCACCCGGAACGCCGGTACTATGAATTGCGAAGGATTATTTCAATTTGTTTTCAGGAATTCAAACTCCAGTCCAACTACTTTACTACAGCGGATGTGTACAAAGAAAATCACACAAATAATATTTACCAGCAACGATAAAAAGCAGACAAAAACCACTATCACGGTTCAGCAACAGGAGCAGGATATATTAATGAATTTGGCAAACTGTCTTGTGAATGAAGCGAAAACTCTTATTAAGTAAGAAAATTACAGAAAAAACACTTACCGGGCATAGAAGAAATTTCTAATCAGGAGAAAATTTACACACATTTTCCTGACTTATACCGGCCAGTAAATTAGCTTTACTGACTGATAAGTGAAAAAATACTGTGGCTTCAATATCCTAATCTGAAAACTTAGAATCTAAAGTACCCTATGCTTAACCAAATGAACACCTTCCAAGGCAGTACCATTGCCAGAACCTCTTTACAGCAGTTTATCTCCCGACTTATAAAAAAATCTTATAAAACTGCCCTCACAAATCAAAGTTTGGTAATGAACAAGGTAGGTGAGGACCTTATGATCGATACCTGTAATTTAAAATTGATTGCATTGATCAGTGAATTATTGGAAACAGTCATTGCTAATTCAAAAAGGGGTGAAATTTACATAACTGCAGAGAGGTATAGCGATATGATCATCCTGAGTTTGCAGGAAAGAAACAACTATAATGGTTATGCTTTGGCGTATACTATCGGTACCATGGAACCCGAAGCCATCACTCTCGGTGGACATATAGCGATCAATGGTCCGCAGAAGAAAGTCACTACTATTTCATTCAGTTTCCCGAATCAACCAATAGCAGCATAAAAAAGACCCACTTTTAAAAGTGGGTCGTAAATATTTAAATTAAATTTTAATATTTCTTAATACCTGTAGTGTTCCGGCTTGAAAGGACCTGCTTGCGGAATACCAAGATATTTGGCTTGCTCTGATGTAAGTTCATCCAGTTCCACACCGATTTTACCAAGATGGAGTCTTGCTACTTTTTCATCAAGATGCTTTGGTAACACATAAACCCTGTTTTCATAGTTCTTATGGTTTGTCCAAAGTTCAATTTGTGCAAGAGTTTGGTTAGTGAATGAATTACTCA
Organism: Chitinophagaceae bacterium; assembly: GCA_035328345.1. GTDB lineage: Bacteria > Bacteroidota > Bacteroidia > Chitinophagales > Chitinophagaceae > JJ008. The sequence continues at coordinate 48,628 of DAOLIV010000021.1, forward strand.
TTACAAATGAAGGATGGCCGGTTGCACATCCCAGGTTAACCAACCTGCCTTCTGCCAGGAGTATGATATCCTTACCATCCACATTATACAAATCAACCTGTGGCTTAATGGTATCTTTTGTGTGGCCCCAATTTTTATTTAACCAGGCTACATCAATTTCAATATCAAAGTGACCAATATTGCAGACAATTGTTTTATCTTTCATTGCTTTAAAATGCTCTCCGGTAATAAGATCACGGCAACCGGAAGCGGTAACAACAATGTCAGCTTCTTTTACGGCATCTTTCATTTTCTTAACCTCAAATCCATCCATAGCAGCCTGCAAAGCACATATCGGATCTATTTCAGTAACAATTACACGGCATCCTGCACCTTTTAAAGACGCAGCAGAACCTTTACCAACATCACCATAACCGCCTACTACTGCTACTTTACCAGCCATCATCACATCAGTGGCTCTTCGAATAGCATCTACAAGTGATTCTTTACAGCCATATTTATTATCAAACTTAGATTTGGTAACAGAATCGTTTACATTGATTGCAGGCATTGGAAGTGTACCATTTGCCATTCTTTCATACAAACGATGAACACCGGTTGTGGTTTCTTCTGAAATACCTTTAACATGCTGAACCAGTTCAGGATATTTATCAAGTACCATATTGGTGAGGTCACCACCGTCATCAAGGATCATGTTCAGAGGACGATCAGCGCCTCCAAAGAATAAGGTTTGCTCAATACACCAATCAGCTTCTTCAATTGTTTGACCTTTCCATGCGAAAACCCCGATACCGGCAGCAGCAATTGCAGCAGCGGCATGATCTTGTGTAGAGAAGATATTGCATGAGCTCCATTTAACCTCAGCTCCAAGTGCTGTTAAGGTTTCAATGAGCACAGCAGTTTGGATTGTCATGTGAAGACAACCTGCAACTCTTGCACCTTTAAGCGGTTGAGATGGGCCATACTCTGACCTGATTGCCATAAGCCCCGGCATTTCTGATTCAGCAAGGCGAATTTCTTTACGTCCCCATTCAGCAAGGGAAATATCTGCCACTTTATAGGGCAATTTAAAATCGATGGACTTAGTTGTTGTAGACATGGTTATTTGAATTTAATGAATACAAAGGTAGGTTTATAGGATAAAAGTATACAAGTTTTAGTAAGTTTGGGATAAAATCCTTTTATATTACTAATTTTAAGAAAATTAACAGGTTACACTATGGCTAAATCTGTGCAAAAAGGAGAATCCACTGCTTTAAGAATACAGCTAGATAAAAAAGATATTGAAATTCTGAATTTACTGCAGCAAAATGCCCGGATGACAGTAAAGGAAATAGCTGAAAGAATTCATTTAACGACAACCCCCGTTCATGAAAGAATAAAAAGACTGGAAGAATCAGGTGTGATAAAACAATATGCAACGTTGGTTGATCCTGCATGTGTTGGAAAGAATCTGACTGTGATTTGCTACGTCTCACTCAGAGAACACACAAAAAATGCGGGATTGAAGTTTATAAAAGCGATTAATGAGTTAAGTGAAATAATTGAATGTTATAGTATTTCGGGTGAATTCGACTTCATGTTAAAAGTTATAACCGAAGATATGAACAGTTATTATAATTTTCATGTTAATAAACTAAGCCAGATAGAAAATATGGGCAACGTACAGAGTATATTTGTAATGGGAATAGTAAAGCAGTCTCATATACGTATTGGATAAATGTATTTTCCGCTCAATCTGCTTTATTATAATTGGATATCATTTACGTAACATATTAAATGGATAATTATGTATGTATATGAAACCTTATCACAGGCCATAAATGGGTTAAAGGACAGAGGATTTAGTATGGACTTTAATCTTGAGGAAAATTGCATTGTCTGTAACTTGGATAAATTTAACCCTGATGATTTTGAGATTGTTGAAGTTTATCGGTTTGAGGGAGAATCTAATCCTTCGGACCAGTCAGTTGTGTACGGCGTTCAGTCCAACTCCGGCCTTAAAGGAGTATTGGTGAGTGGCTATGGAATTTCAGCAGAAGGAATAAGTGCAGAAATGGCTAAAAAATTAACTATGCACCGGAACTAAATAAGGTGCTTTTGACGTTATACCCTTAGAAAGCTAAAACCCGACCGATGAAAACGATCCTGAGGTTCTGCCAATTGGCAGTTATTGCTGTCCTGCCCAATGTTCTTTTTGCTCAAAAGGACAGTCTATGGTTGGTATGCCCTCTTAATAATGCCCAGATCGTTCCCCAGGCTAAAAATGCAATTCAATTAGATCCTCCTGATTATTGCGTTGTTCTGACCAGTATACCTGACACCATTGTAAAATCATGTGTCACAGGACGGGTTACAAATGTAGAAACGGATGATGAAGGAAAATTCGGAGTTGTTATTTTCTCAAGACATATTAATAAGGATTACTATCTCTGGTATACCGGTCTTTCGAAACTGTCGGTAAGAAGACTTGACAATCTTGTAGCGGGTCAGCCGCTGGGAACTATTGAACGAGGGGGGAAAATGGAACTGCTTATGTATGATTTTGAAACTCCTGTTGATCCTATGAAGTACCTTGACTGCAAAACTGTGCCAGATATTCCTTTGGTAGTAAAATAAAGGTACTATAGTTTTTTCTCCATTACGTAATCATTCATAAAGTACCCGTTGCCGATATCAAAGTCAGCTTCCTGTATTACATTAAATCCCAGTTTTTCATAAAAATTCTTTGCCCTGTTATTGCGGTTTACCTGTAATTGTAATGAGCTGCCCTTTTTATTCCTAATGTCATTAATGATATAATCAATCAGGAATTTACCGGTTCCTTTACCTTGCTGCGAGGGTAGAACGTATATCTTGTGTAGTTTATATATTGAATTATCTGCAAGCTGGTAAGATGCAAAACCTACAGGATCACTATCATCGTAAATAATGATGAAACGGCAATTTTCAGCCATCTGTTTTCGCAAGGACTCTTCGCTATACATCATCTCCAGCATATAGTCTATCTGGCTTTGCGTAAGTATAGTTGCATAGGTTTGTGGCCACACCTTGAATGTAAGCTCCCTGATCAAGGGGATATCTCTATCTGTTGCTTCAAGAATTTTAAACACTGATCGTTTTGTTTTTTTCATCAAACATCTTCTTTGACAGGTCTGTATGTCTTCGGATAAGCTTGCGACAAAGTACCAGAGAAACAATAAATGAAATAATCGCTCCGCCTCCCACTAATCCTTCACCCATTTCCTTTCCTACGTAGGAGTATTGGTTGATAAACAAGAAGAAATCATAAGTGCCATGAAAGAATACAGCGCCGAGTAATCCCATTAGTAACAATGAAAAACTTTTTGGTGAATCGAATTTTGCTTTTCCGGCAAAATAGCCCATTACAACCGCAAATGTTGCATGTGCGGGAACACTCAGGAACATTCTGCTGATGCCCACCTGCATACCCATACCTGTTTCAGCGAATTTCAATACATACATAATGTTTTCAACAGTAGCGAAGCCCATTCCAACCAGTACACTATAAACAATGCCATCCAGTGGTTCATCGAAGCTTTTCTGATTATAAGAATAATAACGTAACGCTGCAAATTTGCTTCCTTCCTCACTCAACGCAACAACCAGGTAAGAAAAAACAGCTACTCCACCTACGCTGCCATCAATAGCACTTTCTGAAAAAGCATTTTCGAAAAGAATAGCAGGAAGGATGGTTAAGCATCCTAAAATAAAACTTACAATAAGATTTAACCGGGGTTCCTTGTTATAAATATCCTTGTAAAAGAAATACAGGCATATGGCAATTCCCGGGGCGATGGCAATAGCAACATAGTTCATAGCAGCTTGATTTGATAATGGAAGATAAAAAAAAGAGGTTTCAGCTGAAACCTCTTTTTGAAATATGTTTTTGCGAAAGTTTAGTTCTTATCCTTTTTGCCAAAAATTCTTTTTAAAAATCCCTTTTTCTCTTTTGTTTTTTCTTGTGATGAACCAATAGGCTTACTGCCGTCATCTTCCATTTTAATGGGTGTTTTGGTTGTTGTATCTTTTTTGACTGGCTGTTTGTCATCGTCTTCCTTTACTGGATGAGATTCAGGGCCGATATATTCACCACCGGGATTATAATAATCGTCGGCATTACCAACACCCTGGTCATCACCTTCTGCTCCCGGATTAGGATCTGTATCACTGATAATAATGTCAGCGCTGTTAAATTCATTTTCCAACTCGGCAGGTTTTACAAATTTTGCATCTTTATCGATCCCGAGCTTTTTATCAGCCAGAACTTTTCTAAAGAAATACTCCGTAATTGGCCTGGCGATCCTGGACCCATCGCCCTGGTTCCGCATAAAATTGTATTCAAAACCCACCCATGATCCTGCAAGTAGTTGAGGTGTGTAGCCAATAAACCATGCATCGGCATTATCATCGGTGGTACCGGTTTTACCTCCCATTTCAGATGCGCCGACCCGGGTTCTCATACCTCTCGCAGTACCTTTATCAACAGTTCCCTGCATCATTCGTGTCATTGTATATGCAGATATCTCACTCACTGCCTCTTTCCTGTTCACACTATAGTCAAATCTCTTTATCACATTTCCATTTCGGTCTTCAATTCGTGTAACGCAATAAGGTTTTGTTGAAAAACCTCTTCCTGCAAAAATGGTATAACCCCAAAGCATTTCATACATCGAAAGATCGCAGGTTCCAAGACAAATGGAAGGATAGGGTTTAACCGGCGTAGGAATATTGATACGACCGAGAAAATCTGCAAATTGTTGCGGACCCACCTGTTTCATAATGTAAGCCGTTGCGCAGTTTTTAGAATATGCCAGTGCATTGGCCATTGTCATACTTCCGCCACCACATTTTTTTCCAGCAGGCACCCATCCGCTTCCGGGAAAGTACTGAGCAACGTTTTCAACTTCTGTTTCAGGAGTAAAGCCTCTTTCTTCAAGAGCCTGAGTGTATAAGAACGGTTTAATCGTTGACCCAACCTGTCTTTTGGTTTTCAGATTGACGTGGTCGTTTTTGTAAGTCTTGAAATCAATACCACCAACCCATGCTTTCACTTCACCGGTAATGGGATCCATTGCCATAAAAGAAGCTTGTTCCATTTGCAGGTGATATTTTATAGAATCCATCGGCGTCATCACAGTATCTTTTTCCCGCTTTGAATTCCATGCAAAAACCTTCATGGGAGTTTTTACATCAAAACTGGCCCTGATCTCTTTATCGCTTAAGCCATCATTTTCAAGATTGCGCCAACGATCCGATTCCTTTGCAGCTCTTTCAAGTATTTTATCATGATCTTTCCAGATGGTTCCATTTTTCATATCATACCGGGCATCTATACCTTTCTGAAGCATGGCCATATGCTGCGCCATACCTTCTTCGGCATATTGCTGCATAATGGGATTGATAGTGGTATAAATTTTCAAGCCATCATCGTATATATCATACTTATCGCCATTAGATTTTCTGAGATCCTTCAGCATATCTCTCACCTCTGATTTCAGCACTTCCCTGAAGTAAGGTGCAAAGCCGGTATTCTCATCCAGCTTTCTATAGTTTAGTTTAATGGGTTGATCTTTTAGTTTTGTTTCCTCAACAACAGAAAGCTTTCCGTTAATTACCATTTGTTTCAGCACAACATTTCTTCTCTCTTTAGATTGAACCGGATTGCGCCGAGGATTGTATGTATAATTGGCTTTGAGCATCCCTACAAGTACTGCCGCTTCTTCAACCTTTAGTACGTCTGGTTCTTTCTGAAAGAAAGTTCTGGCAGCATTCCGAATTCCATATATGTTATCACCAAAAGGGACTGCGTTTAGGTAAAGGGTGATAATTTCTTCTTTGGTAAAATTCTTTTCCAGTTTTACAGCAATGATCCATTCTTTTAGCTTTTCAATAACCCGCCATGCTTTATTCTTGCTCCCCTGGTCAAGCAGGGCTTTTGCTAGCTGTTGGGTAATGGTACTACCGCCTCCCTGACCGCCTAGTGTAGTTATTGCCCGCATGGTTGATTTAAAATCGATTCCGCTATGTGCATAGAATCTTTCATCTTCTGTTGAAACCAGTGCATCAATAACGTATGGAGAAATATCCCGGTATTTAACACTGCTTCGATTGCCTCTTTCCCTGTAATATTTACCCATCAATGTGCCATCTTCTGCATAAACTTCAGATGCCTGCAAAATGGATGGATTTTCCAGGTCAGAAAGCGAAGGCATTTTGCCAAACACACCAAAGTTGGCCATCAGGACAAAAGCGATAAAAGCAAGGAAACCAAACAGGAAAAGTCGCCAGAATATGCGGACAGCTTTTTTCATATTGGATGTATGGTTTTAATATGTACTGCTGAAATGATTCCCGAAATTAATAAAATCCGGCAGGGCAGGGGTGTAGTGTTAATTAATTTTTTGCCAAAATAGATATGGCTGATAATAGTAATAATCCTCAGAATTTACCCGGGAAGTTTTGATTCAGGAATGTTTTATAACCTTCCATATCCTTACTTGACTTCAGAATGTCAAGATTAAATTGTGAAATAATAATAAAACTGTATTTGCCTCCTTTCAGCCATGGAATTATTTCAGTAGATGTTTTGGGCCTGGCTTTTTCAACATAATCCAATGCTTCCTGTGCATTAGCAAATGCAGAAGTAACTAATAATCTGTTATCGTCATCAAGTTGCTGAAGTTCCAGGTTGTATGTTTTGTTATAATAAGTTTCCCTGTTATAACGGAAAAAAGCATTTTTAGCTTCATTTACAAAAACAGGATCTACTTTATTTAAGACCAGCACAACAAAATGGCTGGTATTTGGATTATGAGTAAATGCAGAAACCGGGTTGTTTGCCGGCTTTGTAGTAGTTGTATCTTTTGGCGGAAGATTAGTATTATTTGTTACCGGGTTGGTTTGAGATTTAACCGTACTGTCTTTAGGGGGGGTAGGATTATTAACGATTTGTGTTACCGGTTTGGTAGTAGTTGTTGTATCCTCCTGTTTCCTTGTAACATTTAAGTTGGTAAGTTCTTCTTCAATTTGCTTTCGCCTGCTCAATACATCTCTTAATGTGGTTGCTTTTGCTGCAAGCTGCGTCTTGGGAAATCCATTGATGATTTCAGTCAACACATTTTTAGCTGTGCTATCCTCTCTCTGCTTGATATAATAGACCGCTTCAATATACAGCAGTTGCGGTGTCCAGTAATTTTTTCCATAAATACTGTCTGCAATTTTTTTCTGGGCAACGGCTTCTTCAAATTTCCCTTCCAAAAACAGGTCATAAATATCTTCATAAGTCTTCGTCGCTTCTGGATTTGCAGAAGTTGATTTCGGATTCTTTCCCGTAGTAATGATAGTTGTGTAATTGCTTCCGGAATAATTATTACTCATCAATTTCTTAATAGCATCGGCCTTTGCCTGGTCGCCGGATTTCTGGTAGCAGTAATAAAGATTGAACAGGACTTCATCCATTGGTTGAAAATCCTGAAATCGTTCCCTCAGTGATTCAAGCGTAGTTGTTCCGCTTTCGCAATCTTCTGTTTTTTGAATATAGGCTTTCCCTAAAATGAACATTGCCTGCTTTAATGAATCATTTGATTCTGCTAAAAGCTCAGGGGTTAGTGGCAGATTGTTGTATAATGCGTCAAAAGTAATCTCACCTGTAGGATTATCTCTATCACCACCCTTGGCAGTGTTATTCCCCGGGCGGTCATTATTTTGCACCTGTACACCCTTTTGGATACTGGCACTTCTTCTCCAGTTGTCAACATTAGGCCTGTTTCCCCAGCGGGATTTAAATTCACTTTCGCCCCGTTTCCTGGAAGAAGCATTATAGAAATACCATTCTCCTTTTTGATTTCCGGACGGGAATAAATTAGAATTATCTGAAGTGTTAAACACAGAACTTGCACTTTGAGAATTCTCGTCCTTTAATCCTTGTTCCTTACGAAGCTGCCTAACGAGTTTTTTTACAAAATCCTTTCTTTCATCTTCAGGCATTGCAGCAATCCGCTGAACACTGTCCTGTCTTGTAATTATTTCGAGATTTGTAGCGATCGTATCTGCCGTATTTTTCCTGTAGGCAATAGCCTTGGGGTCCTGTAGTATGGTATCCGCCATGTTCAGGCTATCATAAAAATTATAAGCCTGCCTGTAATATTTTTTTTGATAGGAAAGATCTGCAATCTGGAGAAAAACCTTATTACGATGTGACAGATTATTGCTGTTAAATTGTGTGCTCTTCAGCAACAATGCAAGTGCTGCATCGCTATTGTTAGCTTCAAGCTGCATTTGTGCTGCCATATAGTAAATAATATCCCTATATTCTTCATAACGGTCTCTTTTGGCCATCTTTATCAATTCTGCCACATTTTTTTCAATAGTTTTTTCGCCTTCATCCCTGTTTACCCGGATAGCCGCTAACCTTGCATAGATATCAAGAACAAGGTCTGTAGTGTGTGAAGTAACCTTGCTGTAAAATTTTTCTGCTTCTTTATATTGGCCTGAAAGTTCATACATCTGGGCAACCAAATATTCCCATCTTGCTTTTTCCTGTTTATTGGTGGCATTGCTTAAGGCTTGCTCCAGATGAACAGCTGCACTGTCCCAGATTTTCTGTTTGTAAAACCATAATGCCTGTACCTCATGCAAGTCATTCTCAAGTCTTTTTGGAAAAACTGGATCATCCCTGAGTGCAATGATCAGGCTAGCTGCTTCTGCAAACTGGTCTTGAGCAAGGAAATTGCGGATCTGCCAGATAAACGCATCATTTCTGCTTGGTGGTTCAGAAAATATTTTTCTGGGGAGACTCTTTTTCTCTTTTGTCGATATACTGAATGCTGAATTACCATCTCGGTTACTTCCAATATTGATATAGTAACCGTCTTTTTCTTTAGGTGCAAAAGCATAGTTGATGAATTGAAACATCAGGTATGCTGAATCAAACTCTTTCCTTAGATAATAGGATGCCCCCCACAAAAGATAAAGATTGTCAACCCAATCATTTCTAAGATCGTGAAGTGCAATACCTGTTGATGCTTTATACGCTACAGAATCAAGTTGGATAGAGTCTTTTGCCGTAGCCTCAAGAGTGTAATTATAAAAAGGGAGCAGTTTTGAGTAGTCATCAGTATAGGCCAGCTTTGCTTTTTCGAGCACCTCATTCAACTTGTTATTTGCATTGAAATAATAGTTGTAATGGGTTACGGTATTTTGGATGAAACGGCGGGGCACGGTAAACTTCTTCTGATCTGACTTTTCAGAACGAAGCACCCTGTCCTCATACTCTTTAGGTTTATCAATGGTTATCGGGAATCCCAACTGGCCGAAAGCGGGTAAATAAACCTGGCAAAGGATAAGGAATAAAGTGATAGAAACAGTATATCGGGCTAATCGCATTTTCCGGCGCAATCTAAAGTCTTATTAACTGAAATTCAAATATTTTAGT
>DAOLIV010000022.1:0-54030 GCA_035328345.1 Chitinophagaceae bacterium
ATCGAATACCTTCAAACGACATCCCTGGGAGCTTGCCAGATTGAAGATTTTATTATTTTTTTTGAAACAATCTAAGAGATGTTTTTCTATTGTCGATATAGGAAGCGGGGATGCTTTTCTCTCTTCGGGACTAGCACACCAGCTTCCTGATTCCAGAATAAAGGCTTTTGATATAAATTATAGTGAAGATGTGCTAAATGAATTAAGTGTGAATGTTCCATCGAATGTCTGCCTCACAAGTAATTTTGACTCTTTAAGATCAATATCAACAATTGATGCTGTGATCCTGATGGACGTTTTAGAGCATATTGAGCAACCCAAAGATTTACTTCATAGAATCCTTAAACTCCCGGGCTTTACAGAAAAAACGAAAATTATCATAACGGTTCCTGCTTATCAAAAACTATTTTCACGACACGATAAAGAACTCGGGCATTTCAGAAGGTATAATATAAAAACACTTGAATCTCTTCTTCAGTCACATAAGCTGAAGCTTATAAGAAAAGGATATTGCTTTAATAGCTTACTCCTTGTAAGAATATTTCAGTTTTGGTCTGAAAAATTCAGAAAGAGCAAAAAAGTATCTTCTAATGGTATACATAAATGGAATAAGGGCAAGCCAACCACAAGCTTTATCACTAGTGTATTTTGGATTGAATTTAAAATATCTTGGTATCTTTCACGCATCGGGATTCGACTACCCGGGCTAACCTGCTACTCTATATGCCAACTCTCTCAATAATCATCCCTTGCTATAATGAAGAAAAAAGGTTGCCCGATCAATCTATAATAACCTTTCTTAACAAAAAAGAAGATACAAGGATCATATTTGTCGATGATGGAAGTAAAGACAATACTTTAGCAGTACTTAATAAGCTTAAAGATTTGTTCCCTGCAAGAATAATTATCATCCGCCATGATAACAAAAAAGGTAAGGCCGAAGCAGTAAGAACCGGGCTTCTTGAAAGTGCAAAAAAAACAGAATTCACCCATCACGGGTTTATTGACGCTGACCTTTCTATTTCACCGGAAGAACTTTACAGGCTATTTGAACTTCTCAGCAGATCAGAAAAAAAATTCATCCTGGGAAGCAGGATCAAAAAGATCGGAGCAAAAATAATCAGGAATGAATGGCGACATTTTTATAGTCGCATTATTGCAACTATTGTTGGCTCAATTATAAAACTGGATGTTTATGATACGCAATGTAGTGCTAAAGTTTTCCAATCAGAATTAATTCCAACAATATTCAATAACCAGTTTAAAACTAAATGGCTTTTTGATGTTGAAGTAATATGCAGAATAAATATTAATTATGGTGATTTGAACAAGTATGGAAATGAAGAGCCGGTCCTTGAATGGATTGAAAAAAAGGGTTCTAAATTACGTTGGTATAATTTCTTCCAGATTGTAAAAGAAGTATTCGTATTACGCAGGAACTACAGAAATAAAAAATGAAATTCTCATTTTCCAGGAATACAAAGGATTATCTGTTCCTTTTATTAGTGGCTGTAATTGCTTACTGGCCAGTATCCTTCATGCTTTTAAGTCTTAAAAATGACGCCATCAACTATTTTCTTGCGATGCGTTACAATGTAAGCGAAGCAATTCAGTATAATTATTTCCCATCCTGGTCGCCCTATATAAATATGGGGTATCCAATGCATGCTGATATGCAGAGCGGAGTTTGGAATCCCCTTGTGATAATAATGAGTATTATCAGAAAGTATGATATTTATTGGTTGCATGTTGAAACCATGATCACCATATTTCTTTCAGGTTTGAGCATGTATCATTTACTCAAACACTTCCGGCTTAACAGGAAAGTCATACTCATGGTTTCCTGCGCCTATATGCTAAATGGCTTTATAACCGACGCGGGACAATTCTTAAACTGGCTTTATGCCGCTGCAATTTTGCCATTTGTCATTCTGTCCGTTATTCGATGCTTCTCTGATTATAAACTAAAAAATGCATTCCTCTTAGGACTTTCCCATTCTCTAATGCTCCTATGCTCATACCCAGCAGACTTTATTTTACTTTCATATATTTTACTTTTTTTTGTTATTTTCTCGTTTGGTAGGGAGGCTAAAAAAAATAGCTTTCGGTTTGCATTTTCTAAAACTGGGCAACAGGTTTTAGTCGCTTCGCTTAGTTTTATTGCAATCTGTCTTCCGGCAATTGTTTCTTATATTCCGTTTATTAATTCAATATCCCGCGGCTCAGGCGTTGATGTTGAAACAGCACTAACAAATTCACTGGCCCCGGCAAGCCTGATATCATTTATTACACCATGGGCGACACAAAAAGGTGAGATTTTTCAGGCCACAGATCCTCTTATAAGAAACTGTTACATTGGCATTATTTTATTTATTTTTCTTATTTCTTATTTTATTCAAAAAAGATCAAGGTCCTTTATTGAAAAATTCTTTATAGGAGTATTTATCTTTTTTTTATTATTCAGCCTGGGAAGGACTGGGGGATTGAGGTTGCTTTCCTATAAGTTGCTGCCTCTTATGGATACTTTCAGGCATCCCGCCAATGCAAAACTATTTTTTATTTTTTCAGGTCAGGTTTTTGCAGCATTTGCTTTAGAAAGTTACTTCAAAGATGAAGGGCCAACTAATAAACTTATACGTAAAATCAGCCTGAGTCTTCTTATTGTTTGCTCAATTTTTCTTATAGTAAGCTTTTCAAACAGTACTATTTTATTATTGGTCAGATCAGGCTTATCAGAACCCGGTTTTTCACTTGCAAATAATATTAAAAGTATCAAGGATAGCCTGTCATTTTACGACCTCCTATTTCTTAATTTACTTCTGGTAATATCGATTTTACTCATATTTTATTTTTTTCATCAAAAAAACAAATTGAGGAAATATATCTTATGGATAAGTGTTATAGAAATGGCTTTAGTAGCGCAGGGAATGCTCCCTTTGACCTATGTAAGAAAATCTCCTCCATCTCAAGTCCAGAACATTCTTAATAAACAGCCCCAAGGATATCCTTTACCTGATAGTAAAATATCAATCGAAAAATATTCTGAGAATGGGATGAAATATTTTGATATTATCGGGTGTCTAAACCCCTATAATAAGAAACCCGGAAGATCAGATTACGTCATTTCACCAGCCAACCTGCGAACCCAGGAAAATTATTGGGATAATTATCTTTTAAGAAACAAGATCAATAAATATCCATTTGCCTATTTTGCTGATACCATTTACTCAATAAAAGATTCAATACTTTTTCAAAATTCCAAGTCAGCTAAAAGAGGTTGCTTAATTGAAAAATACTTAAACATTCAAATTTCAGATTCCAACAAAATAAATAATGGAGTAATTAAGTTTATAAAATTTGTCCCGGGAAAAATCATAATTGAAACCACTAGTAGCACAAATGAATTTTTAGTTATCCTACAAAATAAATATCCTAATTGGAAGGCTTATATAAATGGAACAAAACAACCGATATTGCTAGCGAATCTTTCTTTTATGGGTATAATTATTCACAGAGGAAAAAATATTATTGAGTTTAGATATGAGATTGGATACCTCAAATACCTGATTATTATCTCCCTAATATATACTATCGCCGGCTTGATTTTAATTCTATATTTCGGTCGTATAAAGCAAAAATGAACAGAGGAACAACAAATACTATCAGGAAAATAATAGATGAATTTATTCCACCAATTATACGGGATAGCCGATGGTTTATGTATATTTTTTTCTGGTATTGGTTCAAGAAAAAAAACCTTGACCTGTATATGGATTTCAAAAAAAGGGCCTGGGGAATGACTGAATCGGAATTTACCGACTGCTATAGAAATCTTGATTGCAGGGCGACTGACCGGCCGACAGATCTTAACAAAAAAAGTATTTCCTTCATGCTTGAAAAGCTAAATACCGAATCAACTACTTTATTGGATGTAGGATGCGGAAGAGGGTATTGGCTTTCTATCTTAAAACAAAAAACAAATTTAGATTTAACTGGTTGTGATCTTTTTGAAAAAGGTGATCTAGAAGGGATAAAATACGCCAAAGGAGATATTGAAAATCTCCCATTTGCTGATAATTCATTTGATATTGTTACATGCTGTCATACAATTGAACATATCCGGGATATTAAGAAAGCTATTACTGAGTTAAAAAGAGTAGCTAAGAGACAAATAGTAATTGTCACGCCAAAACAACGGTATTATTATTACACCCTTGACCTTCATTTACATTTTTTTCCTGTTAGTGAGTACCTGACTCAATTGGTAGGTCTAAATAATTTTGAGTGTATCAACTGTAAAGGAGATTGGTGCTATGTAGCTGATATTTAGATTTGCTTATTCTTGAGGGCCTCCTTAACTGCTAGATCCATAACTCTTTCTGCATAGGGCCTGGAAATTTCATTTAATTGTTCAATTTTCCCATGTATCTGGTCTTTGTCCCCGTCCTTCAAGACTACGTTTAACTCATCCATTGCTTTTTTTGTTTCGCTTATCTCATCTGGCAAGAGCAGTTCCTTATTCTTTTCAATAAAATTTCCGGTTATATCCAATATTTGTTTTGCCTCAGTTTTGGCTTCGACCAATGACCTGTGCTGCATATCTTCCTTTGCATGGGTGATGGAATCCATCAATATCTTTTCTACTTCTTCATCATTCAATCCATACTGTGGCCTTACTTCAATACTTTGGTTAACACCACTTCGCAGTTCCTTTGCAGTAACCACAAGAATTCCATCAGCATTTACCAGAAAAGAAACCTCAACTTTTGGAAGACCGGCTGGCATACCCGGAATTCCGGATAAATTAAATTCAGCGAGTTTCCTGTTATCCTTAACAAGATCTCTTTCTCCCTGGTAAACTGAAATCCGCATTGCCCCTTGCCCATCTTTTTGAGTTGTGTATTGACGGGCTGCCTTTGCTGGAATTTTTGAATTCCGTGGTATTAATACATCCATTAATCCGCCCATTGTTTCAATTCCAAGAGACAATGGTGTTATGTCAAGTAATAAAAAGTCTTTATTATTACCAGCAAGAATGTCGGCCTGTACTGCCGCTCCGAGAGCAACAACTTCATCCGGGTTTAGCTCAGTATGTAATTCCTTTTTAAAGAGATTGCTAACTGAATTTCTTACAAAGGGGACTCTTGTTGAACCTCCTACCATTATTATTTCATCAATATCGGTAACTGAAATATTCGCATCAGAAAGAGCATTCCTGCAACACTCAATGGTTTTTTCAACAAACGGTTGAATTAACTGTTCAAACTCATCCTTGTTTATTTTAAGATTATACTTTCCTGCATTTCCTGTATAAGAAGATTTATTGCTTAAAATCTTCTTAGCCTCCTCTGCTTTCAGACGAAATTCCTGTCCGAGGTTTTTATTCTCACTGAGGAAGTTTTCACTAATACCTAACTCCTTTAACCAAAACTTTACAATAGCCCTGTCAAAATCGTCTCCCCCTAAATAAGTATCTCCATTCGTTGACAATACTTCAAACACACCGCCTGTAATTCTTAAAATAGAAATATCAAAGGTTCCACCCCCAAGATCATAAACGACAACTGTTTTTATTTCGTCTCTGTTTATTCCGAGTCCATAAGCCAGGCTTGCGGCTGTAGGTTCATTTACAATTCGTAGCACATCGAGACCTGCTAACTTACCTGCATCCCTGGTAGCCTGTCTCTGCGCATCGTTAAAGTAGGCAGGCACAGTAATAACCGCTTTCTGAACAGGGGTTTTCAAAATATGTTCAGCTCTTTTTTTAAGCTCCCTGAGAATATAGGATGACAATTCAACAGGAGTGTAAAACTTTGAGCCTACCTGAACCTTTACCAGACTATCTGTGCCATCATCAATTACTTTATACGAAAAAAAAGAAGATTGATCTTTCACGTCTGAATAAGATTTCCCCATCAGGCGTTTCACCGAAAAAATAGTATTGTGAGGCTCCTTAATAAGAAAATTTCTTGCTTCATCTCCTATAGTCAGATCAGACTCTCCCGCAAAATGAATTACTGACGGCACAAGAGTGGTTCCGTCAAATTCCTTTAGCACAACAGGTTTTTTCTCATTGGGGTGAATCAGCGCTACAAGACTATTCGTTGTACCCAAATCAATCCCCACAATAACTTCATTCTGCTGTAAACTTCCCGTTGCTATATTGATACCAATCTTTCCCATTTTATCCAATTATTAAGTCACAAAAGTAACAAATTCAAAAGCCCCTTAGTTTAAGAGGCTTTTGGAAAAAATTACGAAAGACGATTACTTTATCGCATCAGGTACATTTTACCATAGCCTTTGTTAAAATACTTATCCGTATTATCATCCTGCGCCTTGTATTTATCAAGAGACTTACCATTCAAATTTGTAACAACCCGATAGAGATAAATACCATTAGCCAGTTTCTGCCCATATTGATCCGTTCCATCCCATTTGAATTCAGTAATATTTCGTCCAATATGAAGAGGCCCTAATTCATCTTTAGTTATTTCCCGTACAATTTTACCGGTAATTGTCATTATCTCAATCTTAATATTCTGTGGTACTTCACTACCTGTAATCGTAAATACAAACGCTGTTGACGTAGTAAAGGGATTTGGATAGTTCAGCATATTTGAGATCATTGGTTTATTAATAACCTCAAAAATCACCCGATACTCAATATTACCAGCATTATTATTGCTTCTGTCTTTTCCTGTAACGATCATTTCATACTCACCATCTTCTATAAAGAAAGGATGGAAGTTGATCGTTGCGGTATTATCCGGGTTTGGTGCCTGACCTGCAGGAATAAATTGAAGCGTATCATTATTGAAATAGAAACGGCGTAACGAACCATTGGGATATCTAACCTGTAGTGTTAGTAAGGAAGTGTCATCGAGGATCATCCATTTTGCCTCATCTTTTAACTTAATCAGGATATCCGGCTTTGATGAAACAATGTCCCTATTGAGAATATGAACTCCATCAAACGTAACATCCAGTAATGGATTCAGACTGTCAGGTCTTACATAAAGGCTTCTGAATGCAAAATTATTAAAGTGATATTGCTCAGGCTGATCATCATCAGGATTTGCCTCAACGTAAATTGTATTAAGCCCGGGTAGTGTGCTTGTATTTATTAATGTTCCAAGCTGAAGAGTATCACCGTTAACAGATAATGGACGACGTTTGGGAACAGGAATAATGTGCGGTACATTATTTTTATCAGTGATTATAAATTTGACTTTCATACTGTCAAAAGGAGCTTCACTAATATTTTTAAATCCAACTTTAAAGTCAATGGGCTCCCCAACATCAACTGTATCCTTAACCTTGAGGTACAAATTTGGCGCAATAGCACCTTCAGGAACAGGCACATAAGTAATTCTCCAATAGCGGAGTTGGTACGGCGTATAGTTTACATTATCTTCTGTACGTAACCTCAATTTTACAAAGGGATAAACAGATGCACTAATGCCTGAAACATCGAAATTTTGCTGAGCGGTTGTCAGGTTGCTATAAATAACTGTTTCCGTGCCATCATTTTTTACACCGATCACATCAACAGATGCTGTGTCTCCAACTGGTTCGCTGCTACCTCTCCATTTTAATTGTTTCCAAGCTTTTGCAGGCCCAAATATTGGAGATGTTGCAAAACCAACTGTGTCAGTAGTTGGACAGTCAACAGAAAGTGTTGGGTTATCATAGATACCATCCCCTACATACCATTTGGGAATAAATTCTGAATCATTTTTCTTATACACCAGCGTCCATGGCCTTGGCCGGTAAAATGAATCTATTCCGCTAAACCCTGCATTTTTCAGATAATGATAAAGTGATTGTCCCGGGCCATGTATTGATTCATCCGCAGCCCAATCAGCAGCATATGCAATCGGGAAGTTAGGCCCACCGCCAAAAGTATTCGGATCTAATGTAAAGTTTCTGACAACTACATAATATCCATCAGGAACAATATCTCTCATGAAATCCATCATCTTTCTTCGACTTGAAGTATCAGCATAACGATATTCGAAATTGAAAATTAAAGGGTCAGCTTGATTAAAGTTTTGTGGAGCTGTGCTTCCATACAACCCATCACCCAAATCGCCAGGAAATGAAACAGCGGGTCGGACAACCTGGTTTAACCAAGGACGGAATGATACAGGATCAAAAACATTAAATACCAGCGAAGAAAACCATGAGCACAAACGAATTGCAGTTACACCGTTGATGGCAACAGAGAGGGCTCCTTCCTGTACAGCACCACTGGTAACCCAGCTTCCCATTTTAATAAATAGGTTATTATATACAGTTCCGAATTTCACTGATCTCGATGCTGAATCAAGCGTTAAGCGGTCATAACTTGATTTTGTAAACTGGTAGAAATGAGATTGGTTAAAGCCGGGATCACTACTATTAGGCCCCGAAGCATTTAAATAAACAAATGATGAATTATTCCAAACAGGTTGCTGACCTCCTGAAGGTACAGGCGCCACTCTCCAATAATAAACTGTACTATCAGAAAAAGAAAGGCCAGGAGAAAATTCAAGAACTCCTCCCGTGGATGTAATTGTCTGGGTGGCTTTCAGAGGAGAATCAAATGTTTCAGTTGTATCAATCTCCATTTTGTATTGCTTGGATCCACTGAATGGATTAGCAGTTGAAGCAACGAGTTTAATATTTTGCTTATCGACAATGGAATAAGTGTATGGAAATACAGGTCTTGCCTCGTCTTCAAAAACAAACACATCTTTTGTAATACAATTGTTGGTCTCATACAATTCATCCACTATATTATCTGCATCCACGCAGATCGAAATTTTATTAAGCCCTTTATCTCTCGTTGCCACGATCGGTACATCAAAAGACAATGAATCTATATACCTGATACCGGGGATAGTATCTCTCCTTATTGTTTCAGTTGTTAAATCGGGATAGGTGCGCTTAACTTCAACAACAATGTCTTTATTAATAGCCTTTCCCAAATTCATAACTTTTGCATCCACATGAAAATGAGTTTCTGCCACTGAAATAAAGGAAGGGGTAAATTTTATTAACTGATCCTCAATAACATAATCAGGCTTAGTCCATGATGCATCTAACCGTAATGCAGGATCACCGTGCAACTCAGTTTGTTCACAATGGAATCTCGCATAATAATCATTTTGAGTAGTAAGATTAAAAACCTGAGTCATTGACTCTTTCATAATTTCACCAATTGTATTACCATATTTGGTAACTGAAGCACTGGTCATTGATTTGGTATTCAGGATGTCTAAATAATGCACAATTCCAAAGTGAGTACTTGCGATAAATGCAATCGCACCTCTTTGAGGAGCAAAAATCCACTTTTCAGAAAGCGTTTCCTTTGTAATAAAACGCAGTGTATTAAAATTGAAAAAGTTTCCAGCATTACAACCCATCACTATTGTTACAGGATATTTTCCCGGGTTATTATAAGTTTCAGGGTTATCAAGATTGAATTCGAGAGTGCTTGCAGATGAGTGACCAAAATAAGTTAGCAAACCAATGCCCTCTTCAAATAAATTGTATAATTTTTCACTACTTGCCTGTTCAACAGGAGCTGCGGTAACCTTACTGAATGTATTCACGTTTGCACCGTAAAAAGTATCAGATATAATATTCTTATACCTGTTCATATCTGCAGTAAGAATTGCGCCAAGGGATGCATCACTAGCACCAATAACATTTACAGCATTCTTCGTCCAGGCTTTATCCCTGATTAAGGGTGATGAAAAGGCATGTTGTTGTTCATATTCAATTACCTTATTTAAATAAGTTATTATCTCATCTCCATTAATAGCTGATAACCTTCCTATCGGTACTTTTTGAAGTTGGTCGGGTCCGGGGTCCGCAGCCAGTAAATTATCAGAAGCCGGTTGACCAAAGGTTGGGACCAAATTAAGTTTATCGGCATCAGGGCTATTTTCAAATGTTCTGTATTGAACATAATTCAAGCCTTTACCAATCAGAAAAACATTTTTTATCGTTCCACTATAAGTATTTCTTGCCCACCTTATAAAATTTCTTACAGCAAGTGGGTTTTTCTTAATACCAAATCCGAATTGATCAATTATTTCATCCACCAGGTAAATCTTCGCATTATAGCTCCCGCCTGCTGCCGAGCTTCTATAGGCACGGTAATCGTCTACAGGATTGCTCCCTCCGCCACTTGTAAATAATAAAGGGTTAGAAATAATAAGATAATCGCCTTGATTACTAGCTAAACCGTAATTCACAAAATTTCTTTGTTGGAGTGAGGTTATAGCTGTTGGAAATGAGGAAGCTTGTGTAACCAATACAAGTCTTCTTGCAACTCCGGATGCTTCGAGAGCAACTTTTACAAGCGATGGGTTCGTTATATCACAAACATATCTTTTCCCATTTGTAAGGTCATATAAAACTGGGCTTACATTACTATGTGTAAACCCGGCTATTTCCAGGTAATTGCCAGACGCATTCGCAGGTAATTCAAAGGCGAAGCTATTTTGGCCGCCGAAATTGAATTGCCTTGGGTAAGTTATTTCTGTCTTTGCAATAACTATCCTGTCAGCAGAGATAGTGCAGTTATTTTTTACATCAATAGTTGCTGAGCCACTACTTATCTGAGAAATATCAGCAGGGAAAACCGCTTTCGCATAATCGAAATAATCCATGGTTCTGCTTCCAATTACGGTGCCGTTCAATTTTACTTCAAATTGGCGGGCATTCAATGCATTTCCCGAAGCATGAACCCTGACATTTGGCGAGGGGGCGCCGGCGCCAGTATATGGATATAGGTTGCCCATTGTTACACTTTCCGTTACTCCTGTTCCGATATTATTTGTTGTCCAGCCTTCACCCTGATCATAAGCAGATGAATAAACATACTCTCCTACTACAGCAGCATAACCGGGATTTATTCTAACCTTGTAATACTTACCCTCAGTATGTATGAAGAATGGCTCTGGCGGTAACGCTGAAGGCAAATTATTAGCAGTTGGAACAAGCCTTAGATTTGGGCCAGTGGAATTGATGGTTAAGAAGAAAGCCGCAGTATCAGTCTCCAGACTCCACTTATCATTTAATTGAAAATCAGGATTACGATATAACACATTATCCGGCTTCCCGTCATTCATTTCCCCCCAAAATTCAATATAGTCGGTTGGAGACATTACACCCGTTTGTATAGAAGTGTATACAGGGATCTCAAAACCATTTCTCCACAACTGAAATTGTTGAACTGGTGTATTTGCAATTCCCAAAGATGCGAGCACTGGTTGGTTTATTCTGTATAATCCGGTTGCGCCCACTTTGAACTTATAATAAGTCTTACTATAATCAATCCATTCATTGTTGTAATTCTGCGCATAGCTGCAGATATTAACAAGGACAAGGACAGAAAGTAAAATTTTTTTCATTGAATCACAGTTTTATTTGGTACGGTATTCTTTAGTTTTCTTTGGTTTTTACCATATTCAATTTCAGCGAAAAAATATGTGTAAATAAAGGATTAGATTGATTTGCAAGATTCGAAAATGCATAGTCAATTGTTACATTTCCAATTTTAAATCCTGCCCCTGCTGATGGTTGATATATCCATACTTTTTTTTGGTTGACAGTATCTCCATCAGATAAAGCTCTTTGAAAATTAGTTATCCCGCCCCGAAGAAAAAAGACATTATTCACATTGAGCTCAAGCCCAAATCTTGGATCTGCACTCACAGGGTCAGCGCTGATAAGCGTATTACGTTGCCCATCAAAAGTTACATCCAGATCAAGTTCGGCTAATAGCGATGTCTTTTGACCTAATTTGAAATCACGGGCAACCCCTAAAACAAGTCGGGGTGCAGTCAACTCAGTTGATTTAACCGGGATCTCGTTATTCGTAAGGTAAAGAACTTCTTTTTCTCTATCTGTAAAAGTAAATGACCAGGCATTGAAGGTGCTTGTAATATCACGGCCAGAGATACCAAACTTCCATTTGTTGCTATGTATCTGGATGCCTGCATCAATACCAAAACCCCACGCTTTGGCAAATTTTCCAACACTTCTATGGATCACTTTTGCATTAACACCAAAATTCACATTCTTCTTTTCACTTTGCTTCATTTTTTGTGCAAAGGAAAAAATGAAGGCATAATCTGCTGATGAAAATGCCTGGATGTTATTATAATTGATTGATCCGTCAGGTTCAACCAAAAACAAAGTGTTCATGATATCATCAACTGCAAACCGCAGACCGGTTACACCTATTGTTCTTTTATTACCTGCTGTTGGGAATGCAACACTTGCATAATCATACTTCCCAATTCCGGCAAAATATTCAGCATGCATCAGGTTTATCTGGGGAAAGTCTTTTACTCCGGTTAATCCGGATGGATTCCAATAACCTGCAGTACCATCTTCAACAGATGCTACCTGAGCGCCACCCATAGCAAGACCTCTTGCACCGGCGCCTATATTTAAAAATTCATTGGAATATTTTCTGAACTGAGATGAAGCATTAAGGTACAGGATAGTCATCAACAGGGTCAGGTATAAGCGGTTCGTTTTCATTAATTGAATTTTCAAATAAGCGATAAATGAGACAGTTTTTCATATGTACGGGCTGCCTGTAAAATTAGTCTTTAGCCCCGTAAAAACATAGTGGCCGGAGCAAAAAGGCTAGCTATTGAAAACGAATGGTTTAGATTTATATTGTTTACAGAGTTTCGCAATCTTATTCTGCCTTACTTTTGTTCCTCTTTTCAAATAACGATTTACTCATTTTAATTGCAAATCACTGACTTAGAAATGAAACTGATCGAAGATTTACGATGGAGGGGAATGATCCAGGATATAATGCCTGGCACCGAGGATCATTTAAAAAAGGAAATGACGTGTGGCTATATAGGCTTTGACCCGACAGCCGATAGCCTTCATATTGGGAGTCTTGTTCAGATCATTTTATTGATCCACCTGCAAAGAGCAGGACACAAACCCATTGCACTTGTTGGTGGCGCAACAGGAATGGTGGGAGATCCCAGTGGGAAAAGTGAAGAAAGAAATCTTCTAAGTGAAGAAGTATTGCAACACAACCTAAAAGGAATAAAAGCTCAGCTTGAGAAATTTCTTGACTTTGATTGCGGTAAAAATTCTGCTGAAATGGTGAACAACTACGATTGGTTCCGCCAAATGTCATTTCTGGACTTTATCCGGGATGTAGGAAAACATATTACCGTGAACTACATGATGGCGAAGGACAGTGTGAAAAAAAGGCTGGAAGGAGACATGGGAATGAGTTTCACCGAATTTACTTACCAACTAGTTCAGGGTTTCGATTTTTTATGGTTATATCAGAATAAAGATTGTAAGCTCCAGATGGGCGGTAGCGATCAATGGGGGAATATAGTGACAGGAACTGAACTGATCCGGCGAAAAACAGGTGGAGAGGCATTTGCATTTACTTGCCCGTTAGTTACAAAAGCAGATGGAGGGAAGTTTGGCAAAACCGAAAAAGGGAATGTGTGGCTTGATCCGGAAAAAACCTCACCCTATCAATTTTATCAGTTCTGGCTAAACGCAAGTGACGAAGATGCTGAAAAGTGGATCAAAATATTCACTTTCCTGAGTGAGCAAGAAGTCAATAGTTTGATTAATGAACATAAAAATGATGCTGCTAAACGTGTTCTGCAAAAGAAACTTGCGGCAGAAGTTACAGCATTTGTTCATGGTGATACCGGATTATCAGAAGCACTTGCAACCACTGAAAAGTTATTTGCCAATCAAAATGTTTCAGTCGAAGATCTGAGCGAAGATGATCTTGAAAGTATGGAAGGTGTAGTGAAGTCCGATTTTCCAAAACTGAAAATCAATTCAGGTATTGATATTGTTTCCTTTCTTGCTGAAACAAATATTTTCAGCAGTAAAGGTGAGGCGAGAAAGATGATCCAGGGAGGAGGGGTAAGCATTAATAGAGTAAAATCAGATGATGTCCAGGTTAAAGTTGATTCTTCATTTTTACTTTACGGGAAATACATACTTGTGCAAAAAGGGAAGAAAAATTATTTTTTAGTCAGGGCTATTTAATTTTCCCGATTTTGAAAAAAGTTTATTTTATTGGAGGGCTTGGGGCCGATAAAAGAATTTTTTCTTTCCTCAATCTTTCATTCTGCAAACCAATCTTCATTGATTGGATTACTCCTGTCCCAAAAGAATCCCTAAAAGAGTATGCTTTACGACTTCGTAAACAAATAGATGATGAATCCCCAATTGTTGTTGGAATATCTTTTGGCGGAATGTTAATTACAGAAATGGCTAAAGCAGACCCTTTACTTAAGGGAATAATTTTAGCAAGTAATAAAACTTCTAAAGAATTTCCTGCTTATTTACGCATTGGCAAATATCTCCCCCTATATAAATGGGCTCCTTCGGGTCTCTCTAAAAAAACTATGCTAGCTAATTCGTGGATTCTTGGCGGCATCCATGAACCCCAAAAAAAACTTTTATACGAAATTGTAAAAGATTCAAATATGTTCTTTGTAAAATGGGCTATCGGGGCAATTCTCAGATGGGAAAATAATGCGACCCCTAAAAACATTATACATATTCATGGAACAGCAGACAAACTTTTACCTTTTCGCTTAGTAAAAGCGGATTTTAAAATAATAAATGGTACACATATCCTTACTATGGATCAGCCTGGAGAAGTATCAGAACTTTTAAAAAAGCTAATTTGATTCTTTTATCGCTTTCCACATAATGTCCGCTAAAAATTGGTTGCCCTTATCATTCATGTGCACACGGTCGTAGGTCAGTATGCCTTTTTCTTCGTTATTCGGATTATTTTCTTTGAGATAATCGAGGTATTTTTTTCTCAAGTCAATGAGAGGCAGGTTATTCTTAATAGCAATATCCCGAATGATATTACTGTATTTATTAAGCTCCCCGTCCAGCGAGTTACTCATGTCTGTTTTTTCACCTACTACAGCCGGGGTACAAAGGATTGCCTTAATACCCTTGCCTTTCAGTTTCTTTAAAATTGCCTGATAAAATTTTTCGAATTTGTCGGCATCTGTACCCGTGCCGAGCAATGTTTTATGCCATACATCATTTACACCAACAAAAATGATGACGATGTCAGGATTTTGAGCAAGTACATCATCTTCCATTCGCAAGTAAAGATCGTAAACCTTATTACCACTGATTCCGGAGCCAATAAAGTCATATTGATCAGTTTTGCCTTCAGCCTTACAAAGAGCCTCTACATTCAGGATATATCCCCTGTGGGGTTTTTCTTTTACTCCTAACTCTGTGATCGAATCTCCAAAGAAGACCACTTTTGTTTTTTTCTGAGGAGCAAATGCACAGGCTATGCCAATCAATGCAATAATCAAAACATTTTTTTTCATGTTGAAATTTTTGAGACGTATTTGTAACAGATGCAGTAAAATTAAAGAAAGTTGTTGCCGGATGTTGCAGAATTCCTGTCAAATTGTTAACGCCGAATGATCATTCTACATCAACCTGTTTTTTAATAACTGAGCCATCCCTTGCTTCCATCAGGAATTTCCTTTCGCTGACCAGATAGCCATTCCCCTTTTCGCAGAAATGCACTTTCAGATTCTCAATACTGATGGGATTACCATCGGGTATATCTGCAATATTGCTGTGAAGAATATCATGGCCATCAACTATAACCACCAACCCGCTGCCAATAGCTTCCATCTTATTCCCTTCAGTTATCAGCATCCCGGTATCTTCTCCTAACCCAATCCCAATACAACTGGGATTACTGGCAACTGTCTGAGCCAGCCTTCCGAATCGTCCTCTTTTATCAAAATGTGAATCAATGATCACACTATCAATAAAACCCAAACCCGTTGTGATCTTAACTTCACCTTTCAAATGAGCTCTCGCTGCATTTCCTTCATAGATCATTGTTTTTCCCATTGCCATAGCTCCGGCGGAGGTTCCTGCAATCAGAAGATTTTCTTCTAAATATCTTTTCTTCATGATTGCAAGGAATTCTGTGCCACCATCAGTTACACTAAGACGTAATTGATTTCCTCCTGAGAACATCACAGCATCACATGTACTTATACGATCAAGGTATTCCTTCTGCATCGTATCCTGCCGGTTACGGATGTGCATGACATCAACATTGGTGCAACCTATCTTTCCAAATGCATTCAGATAGTTCTCCCCTACTTCATAAGGAATAGTCGAGGCGGTCGTAATTATTTCAATCCGGGCAGAAACTCCTCCGGCTTCTTCAACAAGACGGCGAAGTATGCCTAACTCAAAAAAATTAAGATTGTTGCGATGAATTTCACCGGTTTCAAGGTCAGTTCCTTTGTCCTCAGCTCCGCCGATCGCTATAAGTTTTCCCTTTGGGTAATCCATTCATTCGGGTTTGATTACAAACAAATGTAATAGAAAATATAATTAACGAATTCCCTATCCGGCGAGTATGTGAATTTGTGGAAAAGATATATCGGGTATTTCACAAAACAGTTGCTGATAGCCGATCTTTCTTATTCATACCACCATTTATCAGTAAGTAGACAACTACTCCTATCAAAGCAATCAAGCTACCCCAAAGTGCAAACCAACCGGTTGAAATGAAAAGAAAAAGCCAGATTGAAATAGACAAGATAACCGGCAATGGAAATAACCACATTTTAAATGGCAGGTTTTGTGTTCCGTATTTATTTCTGAGTAATATAATACCTGTTGATTGGCCTATAAACTGAACTACAATTCTCATGGCAAGAATCGAACTGATTACGTCCTGCAACTTGAAGAGTAAGCTAAAAATAAATCCAAGACTGCATAGTACAATCAAAGAGATGTAAGGAAAATCTTTAGTTGGATGCAATTTTGAAAACACTCTGAAGAAGTTCCCATCCACGGCCGCTGCATAAGGAACCCTTGAGTATCCAAGTACTACGGCAAAAAGTGAGGAGAATGCAATGCAAAGAATTAGTATTGTAACCAGGGTTCCGGCCTTAGTTCCATATAACTGCTGCATGAATGCACTAACAATGTATTTGTCATCAGCATTAACAGAGCTCCATGAAACTACTCCCATAACACTAATATTCATCAATAAGTATAGGGTCGCAATCCCAAATATGGAAATAAAAATACTCCTTGGAATATTTTTTCCCGGATTCATGATCTCTCCACCCAGGTGACAAACATTATAATAGCCCAGGTAAGAATAAACTGTTTTTACAGAAGCTTGCCCGATCGCAGCCCAAAATGCATAAGTAAAGAAGGACTCCTTTGGGTTAGGCATAAACCTTACCTGGTGTTGCTGATTCATTAATCCGCTTACGATAATCCATACTATAGTCAACACCACAACAGTGCCCATTACCACAGATATCTTACCGATCGTTTCAATTTTTCTGTACAATAAAATGAAAACCAGAATTACAAGTGCCCCTGAAACCACTTTTTGTTGCCACCACTCAAGTGGGATGATATAAGTAAGATATTGGGCAAAGCCGATTGAAGCCGAAGCAACGACAAGTGGAGCCTGAATGGATGTTTGCCACACAAACAAAAAACTCATCAGCCTACCCCCTTTTTCACCATATGCAATGCGATGAAAATTGTAGGTGCCGCCAGCTAACGGGTATTTAGCCCCGAGTTCACTCCATGTCATTGCATCCACTAATGCTGTAAATGCTCCAAATACCCAGGCCCAGATAAATAAACCTGTATTAAACTGAGCAACCACAAATGGCATCACCACAAATGGCCCAATGCCAACCATGTCTATCATATTGATAGAAGTAGCCTGAAGCAGGTTGAGTTTTCGGTTAGTTTGTGGTGTGGACAAAAAAGATTTTGAATTGAAATTAATTCAAAACTTTTTATAAATATCAATGATGCAGATTTATGCTTCTACGATTTTACGAATGCATTTATACCTTCTACAAGCACATCGAGGTTTTTAGTTGTTGTATAAACATTCGGTGTTATTCTGACTCCCACAATATTTTCCCAGTTAATAGCCACAGTGTGTACTTTATAATTATTCAGCAAGAATGAATCCAGTTCATTCGGCTTTTTTCCATCAACAGCCACATTACCGATTGCACATCCCCATTTTGGATTCATTGATGTATTGAATTTCACTTTGGAGATATCTTTCACCTTTTCCATCCAGTAATTCTTCAGGTAATGCAATCGCTTCTCCTTACGTTCACTGCCAATCATTTCATGAAATTCAAGGGCCTTTCCAATGGCCTGCTCAATATAAAATGGTCTTGTCCCAAGGTTCTCAAATTTTCTTATATCGTCCTTCAAAGGATCATCGCTTGTAGCAAATAATGGATATAAGTTTTTGATCTTTTCTTTTTTTACATACATCATGCCTGTTCCTATTGGTGCATATAACCATTTATGCAGGCTTGAAGCAAAATAATCACAATCCAGGTCGGGAACTTTAAATTGGAAATGAGCAAAACTATGGGCCCCGTCAACCACTACTTCAATTCCTCTTTTATGTGCCTCCTGTGCTATTTTCTTCACAGGTAATATTTGTCCATTCCAGTTTATAATATGAGTTATATGAACAACTTTTGTTCTGGATGTAAATGCATTTACATATTGCTGCACCAGGTAATTTTCATGCTCACTTGGCAATTCAAGATTGATCCATACCATTTTTATACCATCCCGCAACTCCCGCTGCTTGTATGCATTGATCATATTCGGGTAATCCTGTTTTGCAGCAACCACTTCATCCCCTGGCTTTAGCTGTAATCCAAAAATGATCGTTTCAAGACCTTCTGATGAATTGCGGTTCATTGCGATCTCGTCAGGAGAGCAACCGGCAAGAGAAGCAATATTCTTTCTTAATGGTTCCCTGCCTTGATCAAGTACTCGCCACATATAATAACTGGGTGCTTCATTACAGAGATCGTAGTATCTCTTCATTGCATCCTGCACTGTTTTTGGTGCGGGGCTTACACCCCCATTATTAAGATTGATGAGATAAGGAGAAACCGTAAATGATTGTTGGATATAATACCAGAAATCTTCTTCGGTGGCCAAATCTTCCGGAGAAATACCTTCCGCTTCCTTTAAAACCGACTCCAGATTTCTTGCCCACATTGGTTTTGAAATAGAAGAAAAAAAAGCAGTTGCAGAAAATACTCCAGCCTTTTTTAAAAAACGGCGGCGATTTGAACTGATCATAATAAATATTTGATTAAATGTACTGAATTTCAAAAACGGAAGGTTGACCACTCAACACAAACAAAATCAATCAAAGTGAACACTGCTACCTCAAATATTGGTCAGATTGAGGAAAAAAACTAACTTCCCTTTCTAACATTTTTCAAATGAAAATACTGGAGATAAAAGTGCTGAAAGGCCCGAATTATTGGAGTGTTCGCCGAACCAAACTGATCCAAATGAAGCTGGATCTCGAAGAAATGGAACAGCGACCGACCAATACAATTCCTGGCTTTAGAGAAAGATTGGAGAAAATGTTTCCAAGCATGTACAGCCACCGCTGTAGTATTGGCAAGCCCGGTGGTTTTTTTCAACGTGTGGATGAAGGAACCTGGATGGGCCATGTGATAGAGCATATTGCTCTTGAACTACAGACACTGGCAGGAATGGATACCGGTTTTGGCAGAACAAGAACTCCGGAAGGTGAAAAAGAAGGGGTTTATTATGTTGTTTTCAGTTACATGGAAGAAGATGCAGGCGTATATACTGCTAAAGCATCTGTGAACATTGCGCAGGCTTTGATAGATGGAAAAGAATATGACCTTTCTGAAGATATTCAACGACTCAGAGAGATCAGGGAAGATACCAGACTTGGGCCTTCTACCGGTTGTATTGTTGACGAAGCTGCAAAAAGAGGAATACCATATATACGGTTAAACAAACACAGCCTTGTACAGTTAGGTTACGGTGTAAATCAAAAAAGAATAAGGGCAACCATCGCTTCTACAACATCAAACATTGCTGTTGATATTGCCTGCGATAAAGAAGAAACGAAACTATTATTAGAAGCTGCTGAAATTCCTGTGCCGAGAGGTACGGCAATCCGGACAGAAGAAGGGCTAAGAGAAGCAGTTGAAAAATTTGGCTACCCTTTGGTAATAAAACCAATAGATGGCAATCACGGTAAAGGAAACACAACAAATATTACTACATGGGACCAGGCCATCAAAGCATTTGAGGCCGCCAAATCTTATAGCCGTAGCGTCATTGTTGAAAGATTTATTACCGGTTTTGATTTTCGTTGCCTCGTTATCAATTATAAATTCATCTGCGCCGCCTTAAGAACTCCGGCTTCTGTAGTTGGAGATAGCAAGCATACTATTCAATGGTTGATTGATGAAGTAAATAAAGATCCCCGTCGTGGTTATGGTCATGAAAAGGTGCTTACACAAATAACTGTCGATCAGTTTACCCAAAAAATGCTGGATGATATTGGTTATACTCTTGAAACCGTTCCTCAAAAAGGTGAAAGGGTTTTATTGAAACCAACAGCAAATCTTTCCACAGGAGGTACATCAACTGATGTAACAGATGAGGTACATCCTGCTAATATTTTTATGTTTGAAAGGATTGCCAAAATCATTGGTCTTGATATTTGCGGGATCGACGTTATGGCAACTGATCTTAAGACTCCTCTTTCAGAAAATGGTGGCGTCATCCTTGAAGTAAATGCCGCCCCTGGTTTCCGCATGCACATTGAACCAGCAGAAGGATTGCCGAGGAATGTCGCCGAACCGGTTGTTGATATGCTTTTCCCAAAAGGAAGTGCTGGAAGAATTCCTATTATAGCAATTACCGGCACAAATGGGAAAACAACAACCACACGGTTAACAGCACATATTGCAAAAAGTGCTAATAAAAAAGTTGGGTATACGACATCAGACGGAGTTTATATACAGAATCAGTTAATGATGAAAGGCGATTGTACCGGCCCGATTTCATCTGCGTTTGTCTTAAAAGATCCTACAGTTGATTTTGCAATATTGGAATGTGCCAGGGGAGGTATTTTAAAATCCGGATTAGCTTTTCAGAATTGTGAAGTAGCAGTTGTAACAAACGTTGCTGCTGATCATATTGGGCTTGGGGGTATTAATTCCGTTGAACAAATGGCTAAAGTAAAAGCTGTTGTTCCGGAAACTGTTTTTTCTCATGGGTATGCAGTGCTCAATGCCGACGATGATCTGGTTTACAAAATGAAAGACGATCTTAAATGTAATATTGCTCTGTTCAGCATGGATGAAAATAATCCAAGGATCAAGGAACATTGTGCTGAACATGGGTTGGCTTGCGTTTACGAAAACGGCTATGTTACCATAATGAAAGGGAACTGGAAGATCAGGGTATTACCTGCCAGAGATATTCCCCTAACATATGAAGCAAAGGCAGTTCATAATATCAATAACTGCTTACCAGCAGTTTTGGCTGCTTACTTATTCAGGGATATTACTATTGAAGATATCCGTACGGGCTTACAGACATTTATACCTAGTGAAAGTCTTACACCCGGGCGACTGAACTTTTTCCACTTTAAGAACTTCACCATGCTGGCAGATTTTGCTCACAATCCACATGGTCTTAAACTGCTTTGTGATTTTGTAAGTAAACTCGACTACCCGGTTCGGGTGGGTGTAATTAGCGGTACTGGTGACCGAAGAGATGAAGACATCAGGGAATTGGGTAGAATCTCAGCAGAATATTTTGATGAGATCATAATTCGCTGTGATAAAAATCTACGAGGAAGAACAGCTGACGAAATAATAGACCTGCTAAAAGAAGGCATAAGTGAGGTAAACTCCTCAATCCCGGTAATGACCATTCCAAACGAGGACCAGGCCCTTGATTATATTTATGAAAATCACAAACCGGGAGCTTTATATACGATCATGTGTGATGTAGTGGCAAGGGCACTTGATAAAATAAAGGAGTTAAAAGAAAGGGAGGAAAAAGAGGGGATAAAAGCATCAGCTCAACCTGCATAATATCTTCAAAAACCATTTGGGGAGTAGGGCTACAAGCCCTATTTTTGCACTCCCAAAGTTTGACCCATGGTGTAATGGTAGCACTACAGATTTTGGTTCTGTCTGTTAAGGTTCGAATCCTTATGGGTCAACAGAAATCCCGCAGTGATGCGGGTTTTTTATTTTAATCTCGAAATGCAGAATTCAAGGCTCTCTTTCCAGTTTTTTGGTTTGATACCAAAGGTTTGTTTAATCTTTGACTTATCAAGTACTGACCAGGCAGGTCTTTTGGCAGGAGTGGGAAACTGAGAAGTTGGGATCGGATTTACTTTGCAACTACTGCCGGTTAATTCTTTAATAGCAACAGCAAAATCATACCAGCTAATTATTCCTTCGTTACTATAATGATATAAGCCCGGCTTCCAACTGCCAGAAGAAATAATCTGCATAATTACCTCTGCAATATCAGCGGCATAGGTTGGGGAACCGAGTTGATCATTTACTACACTGATCTCTTCTTTTTCACTCATCAGTTTCATCATCGTTTTTACAAAATTCTTCCCGTATTCAGAATAAACCCAGGAAGTTCGAATGATAATACATCCCGGATCGAATTTCATAGCCTGCTTTTCACCTTCCAGTTTAGAAGACCCATAAATACTTTGCGGATTTACAGGATCCTCTTCTTTATAAGGTGTTGATGCTTTTCCATCAAAAACATAATCAGTAGAAACATGGAGAAACCGACAATTGTTTTGATGACAAATTGCAGCCATTATCCCAACAGCTTCCCCATTCACCTGCATTGCCAGATCTTTTTCCTGCTCTGCTCTGTCAACAGCGGTATAGGCAGCACAATTAATAAGATAATTTGGTTTATATATTTTCAGTGTATTCCTAACTAATTCGAAATGATGGACCGGCATATCCTCACGGGAAAGAAATATAAATTCAAATTGTGAGAATGGTTCGGCCAGCATTCTCAGTTCTTTTCCCAACTGGCCATTTGCACCTGTTATAAGAATCTTGGGGAAATTCATCATTCAAAAACAAAGCTGTTTTTACAATCCGCCAAAAAAGGAAGCTGTTTATCTTTTTCTGACACTATAGCAGCCCCGGCAGGAATTCGCCAATCAATGTTAAGTGCCGGGTCATTATACAAAATCCCTCCTTCGCTTTTTTTATTATAAAAACCATCACACTTATACAATACTTCGGCTTTCTCACTAAGCACTGAAAATCCATGAGCAAACCCCTTAGGGATAAACAATTGTCTTATGTTTTTTGCAGAAAGTACTTTAGAAAATGACTTACCATAAGTGGGTGAATCTTTACGTATGTCAACCACTACATCCAGTATTTTACCACGAAGTACTCTGACCAGTTTTGTCTGTGCATGTGGAGGAAGCTGGTAATGGAGCCCACGTATTACACCATATGAAGACGAGGACTGATTATCCTGCACCCATCGTATATCAATTCCCTGCTGTCTGAATAAATGTTCGTTGTACGATTCAAAAAAATAACCACGACTATCTTCAAAAACATTTGGTTCGAAAATCAGCAGACCCGGTATATCTGTTTCTTGAAACGGCATATTATAAACTCCAGTAAATTCTAGTATTAATTTTATTACGATAAATTCCTTTTAGATCTGCTATTAATCCATGCTCTTTCGTTATACCGGCATAATATGCATCACCGTGATCCATGTATTGTTTATGTGGCACAGTAATTATTACTGCATCATAATCAGCAGCGGGCTTATCCACCAAAGAAAATCCATATTCATGCTGTAGCTCTTCAGAATCTGCATGTGGATCTTCAACATCCACATTTACATAATACTCTTTTAATGCTTTCACTACATCACTCACTTTCGAATTCCTTATATCGCTGACATTTTCTTTAAAAGTGGCCCCTTTAATCAGCACTTTGGCGGCCTTTACGTCTCCGCTATTTCTGATGATATGCTGTATAACTTTTTTGGCAACATATTTACCCATGTTATCATTAATGTTCCTTCCTGAAAGTATTACCTCAGAATGATACCCAAGCTCCTTAGCCTTATGAGTCAGATAATAAGGATCAACTCCGATGCAATGTCCTCCTACCAGGCCGGGTTGGAATTTTAAAAAATTCCATTTTGTACCTGCAGCCTCTAACACCTCATATGTGTTAATTCCTATCCTGTCAAAAATGATCGATAATTCATTCATTAAGGCAATATTCAGATCCCTCTGAGTATTCTCAATGATCTTTGCAGCCTCAGCTACTTTGATTGATGATGCTCTGTGCACACCAGCAGCTACAACCAATTCATACACTTTTGCAATTTCTTCCAGTGATTCAGCATCGCAGCCTGAAACAACTTTTACTATTGATGAAAGCGTATGATTCTTATCACCGGGATTTATTCGTTCTGGCGAATAGCCCAGTTTAAAGTCGGTTATATTTTTCAATCCTGAAATTTTTTCGATAACCGGCAAACAATCTTCTTCCGTACATCCAGGGTAGACTGTTGATTCAAAAACTACATAATCTCCCTTCTTGATCACCTTACCAATCGTTTCAGATGCTTTAACAACCGGGATCAGGTCCGGAACATTATGTTCATCAACAGGCGTAGGTACAGCTACTATGAAAAATTTAGCCTCACGTAAAACGTCAAGGGAATCAGTAAAAACAATATCACACCCTTCAAAAGCCTCTTTTTCCAATTCATTACTCGGGTCGATACCATTTTTCATCATTTCAACCCTTTTGGGATTGATATCAAATCCGATTACAGAGATTTTCCTGGCAAATTCCAATGCAATGGGTAATCCAACATAGCCTAAGCCAATTACAGCCAATTTCGTTTTTTTGTCAATGAGTTCCTGATACATTTTCAGTGGATGGTTTTATGTTAATAATTGATAAATTCTTTAGGCTGTTTTCTCAACTCCTCATCGGGCAAAGATTTAAAGTATTCATAAGTAATTTTCAATCCCTCTTTTCTTAAAACCTTTGGTTCCCAGTCAAGCAATGCCTTTGCTTTTGAAATATCGGGTTGCCTTTGCTTAGGGTCATCTACAGGCAAAGGCTTAAAAATAATCCTCACTTTATTGCCTGTCAATTCCAGTATCTCTCTAGCGAATTCAATTAGGGAAATTTCATTCGGATTTCCGATGTTCACAGGCAAATGATAATCGCTTAGCAGCAGCCTGTAAATGCCTTCAATCATATCTCTAACAAAACAAAAACTTCTGGTTTGAGAACCATCTCCAAAAACTGTCAGGTCCTCCCCTCTTAAAGCCTGTCCAATAAAGGCCGGCAACGCTCTCCCATCATTTAACCTCATTCTTGGTCCATAAGTATTAAATATCCTGACAATCCTTGTTTCCAGTTTATGAAAAGTATGATAGGCCATCGTTATCGATTCCAGGTAGCGTTTTGCTTCATCATATACGCCCCGCGGACCCACCGGGTTAACATTTCCCCAATACTCTTCTTTTTGCGGATGCACCAATGGATCTCCATAAACCTCACTGGTACTCGCAACTAATATCCTTGCTTTTTTTTCTTTAGCAAGGCCGAGGCAATTGTGTGTCCCCATCGCCCCCACTTTTAGCGTATGAATAGGAATCTTTAAATAATCAATCGGGCTGGCGGGAGAGGCAAAATGAAGTACATAATCTAAATGGCCTGGGATATGGATGAACTTTGTAACATCATGATGGTAAAACTCGAAACTCTTTAAGCTAAAAAGATGCTCAACATTTTTAATGTCGCCGGTAATAAGATTGTCCATTCCAATAACATGGTACTCATTCTCGATAAAATGATCGCATAGGTGTGATCC
This sequence comes from Chitinophagaceae bacterium, assembly GCA_035328345.1. Lineage (GTDB taxonomy): Bacteria > Bacteroidota > Bacteroidia > Chitinophagales > Chitinophagaceae > JJ008. The sequence continues at coordinate 25,807 of DAOLIV010000022.1, forward strand.
TAAAAAACCTGCAGCACCTGTTATTAAGACTCTTTTTTGTTTCATAAAAATCTGGTTCCCTATTATACCAGCATAAATCTCTTTCTATCGTTATGACTTAACAATAATCTATCAAAAACCAGCTATGGATCTGCCAACACTTTCGTAATGAAAACCCAACTCCTTCATTTTCTCTGGCCTGTACACATTACGACCATCAAAAATATATTTCGACTTCAATTCGGTCACCATTCTTTCAAAATCAGGAGTTCTGAATTCACCCCATTCGGTAGCTATTATCAGGGCGTCACAGCCTTTCAAAGCCTCATACTGGTTTTCAGCATATTCAATTTTATTGCCTAACACTTTTTTCGCATTTTGCATTGCCTCGGGGTCATATGCAATAATTTTTGAACCTGCCCTGATCAGTTCTTCGATAATATAAAATGCGGGAGCTTCCCGAATGTCGTCTGTGTTCGGCTTAAAAGATAAGCCCCATACCGCAAACCTTTTCCCGGAAAGATCATTATTAAATGCCTTTTTAATTTTGGGAATCATTGATTTTTTTTGCGCTTCATTTACATCCATTACAGCATTCAAAATTTTGAAATCGTAGCCTGCATCAACTGATGAGCGGGTTAAAGCTTTTACGTCTTTAGGGAAACAACTTCCCCCATAGCCAATCCCGGGAAAAAGAAAACGCTGCCCTATTCTTTCATCACTGCCCATTGCTCTCCTTATCACATCAACATCAGCTCCCATCTTTTCACAGAGATTAGCAACTTCATTCATAAAACTGATTTTGGTTGCCAGGAAAGCGTTGGATGCGTATTTTGTCAACTCGGCAGATCTTTCATCCATAAAAATTATAGGGTTCCCCTGGCGAACATAAGGGGCATACAATTCACTCATAATTCCCCTTGCTTTCTCTGAATTGGTCCCAATAACCACCCGGTCTGGTTTCATAAAATCTTCAACCGCCAAACCTTCTCTTAAAAATTCAGGGTTGCTTACCACATCAAACTCACCTGAATAATTTGCAGCAACCGCATTTCTTACCTTTTCAGCAGTTCCTACGGGCACAGTGCTTTTATTAATAATAATCTTATAATCCTTGATTATTTTCCCTAGTTGATTTGCAACATTTAAAACGTAAGAAAGATCAGCTGAGCCGTCTTCACCAGGGGGAGTAGGAAGTGCCAGCATAATCAGTAACGCATCTTTTACTCCTTCTTCAAGACTTGTAGTAAATTTCAGGCGATCCTCTCTTTGGTTTCTCAGAAAAAGGGTTTCCAGCCCTCTCTCGTAAATCGTTATTTCTCCTGACGAAAGTCTTTCTACTTTTTTTTCATCAACATCAACACAGGTAACTGTATTTCCCGTCTCTGCAAAACAGGTTCCGCTTACCAACCCAACATATCCTGTACCTACAACTGCAATTTTCATAAATCAATTATTTTTTGTTGCGAACTCCAATACTTTACTGGTTATTAATCTTAATTGTTCCTCGTCCATTTCCGTGTGAATCGGTAATGAAATTACTCTTTCAGAAAGCCAATCGGTAACAGTCAAGCTGCTTGCATTTGAATTACTTTGACCGAACATTTTTTGTTTATGGCATGGAACCGGGTAGTAGATCATGGACGGTACCTTATTGTCTGCCAGGAACTTGCTTAATTCATCCCTGTTTATTCCTTTAAGAACTAAAGTGTATTGATGAAAAACATGATCACAATACTGAGCCCTGAACGGAGTCTTTATCTCCGGATGATTTGCGAAGGCCTGATCATAAAAATCAGCTACAACCTTTCTGTTTTGGATGTATTCATCCAGGTGTGAAAGCTTAATATTAAGAATTGCTGCCTGAATAGTATCCAGCCTGCTGTTACAACCCACCATGTCATGATAATAACGTTTACTTTGTCCATGATTGGCAATCATGGATATTTTTAAAGCCAGATCATCATCATTCGTGAAAATAGCTCCACCATCGCCAAATGCTCCCAAATTTTTGGAGGGATAAAAAGAAGTAGCGCCTATATGACCTATTGTGCCGGTTTTTTGTTTTCTGCCATCAGGGAAAAAATAGTTGCAGCCAATTGCCTGGGCATTGTCCTCGATCACAAAAAGATTATGCTTATCGGCAATATCCATGATCTCATTCATTGGCGCAGCATGACCATATAAATGAACAGGGACAATAGCTTTTGTCTTTGGAGTAATTTTTCTTTCAATATCTGCGGGGTCTATACAAAAAGTCCGTGGATCAACTTCTGCAAAAACAGGCTTCAATTTTAATAAAGCTATCACTTCGGTTGTAGCAATGTATGTGAATGACGGCGTAATCACTTCATCCCCCGGCTGCAGATCAAGTGCCATCATTGCAATCTGCAATGCATCAGTTCCATTGGCACATGGGATTGTATGTTTAACATCCAGGTAAGCTGAGAGATTTGATGCGAATTGTTTTACAGGCAACCCGTTGATAAAAGCAGAACTTTCCATAACATCAAGTACGGCTTTGTCAACTTCAGATTTTATTTTATGATACTGGGTATTTGTATCTACCATCTGAATTGGGCGCATTGAGAAAAATTTACGATTTAAGTGGCGCAAAAATAGTAAAATAAGCATAGTTTACTAAATGCATTTACATTTGTTCCTTATTTAAAACCAAGGGGTTGGGAGTATTTTTTTACAACATCTTTCTGGGTCTTTTCAGAGCAGGTACCTTATTGGCCTCTTTATTTGATAAAAAAGCTAAAAAATGGGTGTCTGGCAGGAAAAATATTTTCCAAAAATTGGAAGCTGCGGTTGGGCATGATACTAAAATTATCTGGATACACTGTGCCTCATTAGGAGAATTTGAACAAGGGAGACCAATTATTGAAAAATTGAAGTCTTTGAGCACTGGCCATAAAATTCTTCTCACTTTTTTTTCTCCATCAGGTTACGAAACTCAAAAAAACTATCCACTGGCTGATTGGATCTTCTATTTACCAATTGATGGACCTAAAAACGCAAAACGGTTTTTACAAATTGTAAACCCAGCACTTGTAATATTTGTGAAATATGAATTCTGGTACTACTATTTAAAAAAAATAAAATACAGGAATATCCCTTTGCTGCTTGTTTCCGCACTCTTCCGTAAAGACATGTCTTTCTTTAAATGGTACGGAGGTCTCCAGCGAAAAATGCTTTCCCGGTTTGATCACATTTTTGTTCAGAATCAAAGCTCAAAAAAACTAATTGATCAGCTTGGACTCTCAAACATCTGTTCTGTTTCCGGCGACACACGGTTTGACAGGGTTATTGAAATAGCTCAAAAAGCAGAACCAATATCTCTCATTGAAAAATTTTCATCCAACTGCAAAGTGATTGTTGCCGGAAGTACCTGGCCCGAAGATGAAGTTGTATTAAAAAAAGCCCTATCAAGAATTAGTTATCCCGGTTTAAAACTTATCCTGGCGCCTCATGAAATAAACGAGAAGCATATACAGGAAGTTGAAACCTTATTCCCCGATGCAATTCGGTTTTCGCAATTGGACGGTAATCGATCATTGGATATCTACAACACTCTTATTATTGACAATATTGGCATGCTGTCAAGATTGTATCAATATGCATATATCACTTATGTGGGAGGAGGGCTAAGAACAAATGGTGTGCATAATGTGTTGGAAGCGGCGGTTTATGATAAAGTTGTTCTTTTTGGTCAATACTATCATAAGTATTCTGAGGCGATAGGGCTGGTGCAATCAGGTGGGGGCATTCCGTTTTATAATCAAAAAAAAGACGGAACCATGTTGAGTGAATTGCTCAACGTCCTCCTTGAAAATGAAGATGACTATAAAGAACGTTGTATGGCTGCAGGAAATTTTGTTCGTTCAGGCAAAGGCGCAACCAAAAAAATAATTGACTTTATTCAGGAAAAGCGTCTCTTAATTAATTGATCAAATTGCTGAACTGTTGGATTTTCTTTATCCCAACCTAATTTGGTTTTGAGTTCTCTGCTGATCCAGTACTCTGCTTCAGCATATATATTAAAGCTATTAATAGTTTTTATGCTCCTTTCATACATGCTTTCGTCACCACGAAACAGATCATTGATAAACTGAAACCTGTCATTAATACCAATGGCTTTCCGTAAATCTTTTACTGGTGTTTCCCTCAACACCTCCATCAATTCAATTTTGCCTTGTTTTAACTTCTCATTTAACGATTCATTCTGATCAGCAGATTGATTGATTTCTGATGGCTTGGGCTGATGCGATAATGTTGGTATTTCTGTCATGGGGTCAAAAACCATATCCAATTGTCCGTTTCTTTTCACAACTGAAACAGAGTCATCTTCCACCAACACCTTTTCCTTAACTTCTTTAACAGGAGGCTCTTTTTCCGAGGGTTTGGGAGCATATTTCTGATATTCTGAAAACGAAGTATCCGAAGTAACGGAACTGCTTCCGGATAACGGAAGTATAACAGCAACTTTAGCAGTACCCAGGCTCTTATGCCTGTCTTCCTGGTTAAGTTTACTTAGCTCGAACTGAAGTAACTGAACGGTTCCCATCAGAACAGAAGGATCGGCATTCTGATCGAATTGCTCTTTTAATTTATTTATCAGCGATTCTATTCGTTCCATTATGGTATTTTTGAACGTTGATGAAAAAGGTACTGTTTATTCTCAACGAAGCAGGTTGAATAAAATTACAAACAGTTTGCCAATAAAATCAAAGTATATACACTTGAAATAAATCTTAACAATGTTTATTGAACCGAATACAAGTGGTGAAAAAAGGGGAAGCATTGAAGTCATCTGCGGATCCATGTTCAGTGGAAAAACGGAAGAACTGATTCGCAGGCTAAAAAGAGTCAAAATTGCCAATCAAAAGGTTGAAATATTCAAACCTGCCATTGATGTAAGATATGACGAAGTAAAGATCATTTCTCACGACGCCACGGCCATACATTCGACTCCTGTTGACAATTCACAGAAGATTCTTTTATTGGCAGAAGGGGTTGAAGTGGTAGGTATAGATGAGGCTCAGTTTTTTGATGCTGAAATTGCTAATGTCTGTGATGAACTGGCTCGTCGGGGAATCAGGGTAATTGTGGCTGGACTTGACATGGATTACCTGGGAAAACCTTTCGGACAGATGCCCTATATAATGGCTAAGGCCGACTATGTTACCAAACTACATGCTATCTGTATGCAATGCGGAAGTATAGCCAATTATTCATACCGAAAAATTCCTAATGAGGACCAGGTAATGCTTGGGGCTACAGATGCTTATGAACCAAGATGCCGAAAGTGCTATTACAAGTAAAATAGCCAGATCTAGTTTCTGGCCTTTCCTTTTATTTTTGTCTTGCCTATAATGTCAAATGACATCCCATTGCCAGAAGCAGTTATTGTAAGATCCTGGTTTGCACTGACAACAAGACCTGATTTACTGTCAATGACAATGGTGCCCTTCACTTTTCCATTAATATCAACTTTATCCTGGCTACCCTCTATTTTTGTATCTTCTTCTAAGATCACCATATCTCCTTCAATTTCTTTTACAGTATACTTAGATTGATATTTTCCTGCTGCCATTCCTGTAGCGGTACTGCTTTTTTCCCAGCTATCTCCCACCTTTACTTCTTTATTGGGAAAAATATACCAGAACCTTTCAAATTGATCCTTAACGGATTCTTCATTAAATCTTTCATCAAATTTTTTTATAACCTCTTCCCTTTGCTCATCCCCCAATCCTAACGAATCAGCAATGCTTTCAGCCATCCCTTTAAAACCAGATATTTCAAGGATTTTACCTTCTGGATTCACTTTCATTGAAAACTTCCTTCCTTTTATAGCTCCCATAAACCTGTTAATCATCTGCATATCCTCTTTTTTATCATCTTTTCCAAAGTTGGGAAATGGCTCGTCTGAGTCAACTTCAATATCCATACCCCCAAGCCCCATGCTCATTTTAAATCTGTCGTAAGTGGTACTTATAGTTTTATTCTGACCATCATCCCCTGTAACATCCATGGAATAATAACTTGTCAAATCCATTTTGATCTTTTGCCCCATCACCTCCTGGTCCATATTCAGGATCATCTCATAATCATACCCCCTTCCCTTTTCAAAATCAAACTTCAGCATTTTGGATGTAGTTGAAGACTTTGTTGTTTGACAGGATGCTATGACCAGGAAAAGAATTAATAAACCAAAAAAAGAATGAAAATTGACTACTCGTTTCATAAAAATTTTTGAGCAAGTTAGAAATAAAAGATTTCATACTCTGCTATACAGTTATTTTTGTACTAAACTTAAGACATAAAACAACTCAGCCATATATTAACACTTTTCAAAAAAGACGTTCTCCTTGAGTTAAGACAACAATATAGTTTCTACGGAATATTGCTTTATATCGGATCCACCATTTTTGTTCTTTATATGGCTGTTGAAGAGCCAGAAAGCAATGTATGGAATGGCTTATTTTGGGTGATACAGCTATTTATTTGTATCAACGCAGTGGCAAAAAGTTTCCTCCAGGAAAATAAGGGGCGGATGCTTTACTTCTACTCTATTGCAAGCCCGGCTGATTTTGTTCTTTCCAAGCTACTTTTTAATTCTTTGCTCATGCTGCTTATGAGCCTTTTGAGTTTGCTTCTCTTCAGTTTATTTCTGGGCAGTCCGATTCAAAAACCCGGCTCCTTCATTTTGCTTGTTCTTTTGGGTGGTTGGAGCCTCAGCCTCGTATTTACATTTCTTGCAGCAATTGCCGCCAAAGCTCAGCAAAATGCAGCTATAATGGCAGTTTTGGGATTTCCCATTATCATACCACAGTTGCTTCTCTTAATGCGATTGTCAAAAGCTGCTTTTGCTCCTTTACTTACAATTCCGCTCACAACTGTTTTACTTCTTATTGCTCTTGATCTGATGGTTATTTTATTGGCCGTAGTATTATTTCCATTTCTTTGGAAAGAATAATAAAGGCTATGTGAAACATACACATTCAAACAAGAAAATTTATCTTGTTAACCGGCATCCCCTTAATTTTGCCCACGTTTAACCGGCCACTTCTCCGGTGGTCATCCTGATGATTGACAGAAAAAACTATATGTATCGGTCCTGGTGGAAGATCACCGGGATTCTATTACTGATATACACATTTGTTGCAGGATTTTTATTTAGTGTTCCCAAACTCCCTGCATTGCAAGAGACAATAAGAAATCTTTACTTTCATGTATGCATGTGGTTTTGTATGATGATATTATTTACCATTTCTGTGGTAAATGCCATTAAATACCTTCGAACACTGAACCTTAAATATGACATTTATGCCCGGCATTTTGCAGCTGTAGGCATTGTATTCGGTGTTTTAGGATATACTACCGGGGCCATTTGGATGACTTATACCTGGGCCGATCCTAACAACCCAGCTTTTCAATCTTTTAGCGCATTAGCAAGGGAACCAAAGTTGATAGGAGCTGCCATAGCATTATTAATTTATTTTGCCTATATGGTATTGAGAGACTCGATAAATGATATGGATAAAAAAGCAAGGATCAGTTCTGTTTATAACATATTTGCTTATGCCTTGCTGTTTCCTTCGATCTGGATTTTGCCAAGAGTTTTGCCTAGCCTTCATCCCGGAAGAGAAGGAAACCCGGCCCTTAATACCAGCGATATTGACAGCAGTATGAGACTGGTATTTTATCCCGCTGTAATCGGCTGGACTTTATTTGGAGTTTGGATCACTACTTTGAAAATAAGACTGACCCTTTTAAAAGAAAAAACAATGTTACAATGAGAGGGATAATCAAAATAAGTTTCATGTGCTTACTGATGTTGTTTTCGCTACTATCCTTTGCGCAAGACAAAAAAGATGCGGAAATGGCTGATTTGATGCGCAGCAATGGAAGAATTTATGTTGTTGTTGCTGTGGTTTTAACTATCCTGGTCGGTTTGATACTTTACATCATCCGGCTCGAAAAGAAAATAAACAGGTTCGAAAAAGAAAATCAATAATGTCTTAATATTTAATTAATAAACAAAATAATTCTTTACTTATATAACGATTGCTAAAACATTTTAAATCATGTCAGATAATAATTACAGTTTTTTTGATGCTGTTGTAAAAAGTTTCGATAAAGCAGCAATTCATACCAAGTGGGATAAAGGAATTTTGGATCAGATCAAAGCATGTAATGCGGTTTACAGAGTTCGCTTCCCGGTAAAAAGAGATGATGGAAGCATTGAGGTGATGGAAGCATACAGGGTACAACATTCACATCACAAAACACCCTGTAAAGGGGGTATTCGTTTCGCTGCGGAGGTAAACCAGGATGAAGTAATGGCTCTTGCAGCGCTTATGACATATAAATGTGCTATCGTAAATGTGCCCTTTGGCGGTGCTAAAGGTGGTATTAAGGTTAATCCTAAAAACTACTCTGCCTACGAACTTGAAAAAATTACCCGCCGTTATACAGCCGAGCTGATAAAGAAGAATTTTATAGGCCCCGGCATTGATGTACCGGCTCCTGATTATGGAACCGGCGAAAGAGAAATGGCATGGATACTTGACACCTATGGCGCCATGCACCCCAGTGAAATAGATGCTGCGGGATGTGTTACAGGTAAACCTGTGACCCAGGGCGGTGTCCGTGGACGTCGTGAGGCAACAGGCCTTGGTGTGTTTTTTGGCCTTAGGGAAGTTTGTAACATGGAAGATGTAATGAAAAAACTGAAGTTAAAGACAGGCGTAGAAGGGAAGAAAGTTGCTGTTCAGGGGTTGGGGAATGTAGGATATCACAGTGCCAAATTTTTCCAGGATGCAGGTGCAATCATAGTCGGACTTTCTGAACACGACGGAGGTATTTGGAGTGAGAACGGCCTGGATGTTGATGATGTGTTCAATTACCGCAAAAAAACCGGAACTATCCTTAATTATCCCGGCTCAAACAATTTTAATAAAAAGGAGGACCTACTTGAAATGCCTTGCGATATTTTGATTCCTGCAGCACTTGAAAATGTAGTCAATCATGAAAATGCGCCAAGAGTAAAAGCAAAAATTATAGGTGAAGCAGCCAATGGTCCTTTAACACCTGAGGCAGATGAAATACTTACACAAAAAGGAATTATTGTAGTGCCGGATATGTACCTGAATGCTGGTGGTGTTACCGTTTCCTATTTTGAATGGCTCAAGAATCTGAGCCATGTCCGTTATGGAAGATTGGAAAAAAGATTCACTGAAAATATGAATACTCATATTCTGGGTCAAATGGAAGAATTAAGTGGCAAAAAAGTAAGCACTTCAGAAAGAGAGTTCATCATGCATGGGCCGGATGAAGTGGATCTTGTTTATAGTGGTCTTGAAGAAACAATGATCAGTGCAACCCATGAGATCATGAATGTATGGAAAGAAAACCCTGATATACCGGATATGAGAACGGCGGCTTATGTTGTAGCCATCAATAAAGTGGCTACCAGCTATACTGAACTTGGAATTTTCCCATAAACCGAACCAATTGCTTAAAAACCCACTCTTAGTAGTGGGTTTTTTGAATTCCTGATCCTTGAGTCTTAAAAATTAAAAAAATAAATATGAAAAAATTACTTGTATCCTTATCCTTATTTATTGCTATCAATGCAGTAGCACAGTCAGCAGATGAAATAGTACAGAAACACTCCGCAAACATGGGCGGATTGGATGGTTTTAATAAAATTAAAAGTGCTAAAATCACGGGAACGTATTCAACCCAGGGAAGTGATTTCCCGCTAACGATCCAGATCATTAATGGGAAAGCCATGCGTACAGATGTGGATATAAACGGGCAACCAGTAACAAATTGTTATTACAACGGAAAAGCATGGAAGATAAATCCTTTCGCTGGTGCACCAGATCCAACTGAGGTTACCGGCACGGAATTGAACGACTTTAAAGCACAAAGCTTTCTTGGAAGTTCTTTAATGGACTATAAAGCAAGGGGCCATAAAATAGAATTAGCAGGAGAAGATAACGTAGAAGGAGTAAAGGTCTTCAAAATAAAATTGACAGCAAAGGAAGATGGTAAAGAGACCACTTATTATATCTCCCAGGTTGATTATTCATTGATCAAGCTGGTTTACACAAGGGAGATCCAGGGACAGGAAATGGAAGTCGAATCTTACTATTCTGATCCTAAAGAAATTGACGGACTTAAATTTTTTATGACCCGCAACTCAGAAATAGAAGGCCAGGTATTTCAAACAATAAAGTTTGAGAAAGTCGAGCTAAACGTTCCGATTGATGAGAAAATATTCGAAATGCCTAAGTAAATAATAACCCTTATTATTAAGCCTGTCTTTCGGCAGGCTTTTTTATTCCCATGCGGGAACCTCGTTTGCCAATACAAGCTTTTCATTTTCCTTTTTCCAGGAAAAAGTAGCTGTACCGTTAGTAACTAAGATATGATTTGCCGGTACCGCAATGTTATAACGGAGCACCTGGTGCAATGTGTTTTCATCAAGATTTATTTCCGGCGCTTTGCACTCAATCAGCATCCACGGCTGATGGTTGTTGTTATAAACAAGGATATCAAATCTCTTCTTAAGCTCTCCTACTCTTATCTCTTTTTCGATCGCAATATATGCGGCAGGATATCCTTTTACTTTGACCAGGTATTGAACAAAATTTTGCCTGACCCATTCCTCTGGTGTTAATATGATCCATTTTTTGCGAAGCGGGTCAAAAATAAAATCCTTTCCCTCCTCCCTTTTAGTCCGGAACCCAGGTTCAGGGAAATTTATCTTCTCCATCCATCAAAAGTAAATGATTAAATTAGCAGGCATGAAGACGAAAGATGAAATAGTAGAAAACTGGCTTCCTCGTTATACCGGAGAATCCTTAGAGAACTTTGGAGAATATGTTCTCCTGACCAATTTCGGCAACTATGTTAACCTGTTTGCAGAATGGAATGCTGTAAAAGTGATCGGGAAAGACCGGCCCATGCAATGTGCCACCGCCGAAAATATCAGCATTATCAATTTTGGTATGGGCAGCCCTACAGCTGCTACGATAATGGACCTGTTGTCAGCAATTCACCCAAAGGCAGTCTTATTTCTTGGCAAATGTGGCGGATTAAAAAAACGCAATAAGATCGGAGATCTGATATTGCCAATCGCAGCTATCCGTGGCGAAGGAACATCCAACGACTATTTCCCGGCTGAGGTTCCGGCATTGCCCGCTTTTGCTTTACAAAAAGCCGTATCTACAACGATCAGGGACTATGAAGTTGATTACTGGACAGGCACTGTTTACACTACTAACCGAAGAGTGTGGGAGCATGATGAGCCTTTCAAAGAATATCTTCAGCAAGTAAGGGCTTATGCTATTGATATGGAAACCGCCACTATTTTCACAGTTGGGTTTTACAACAAAATTCCTACCGGCGCTTTATTACTTGTTAGTGATCAGCCAATGATTCCTGATGGAGTAAAAACCGAAGAGAGTGATAAATCGGTAACCGCAAATTTTGTGCAAACACATTTAAAGATCGGGATCGATTCCTTAAAGCAACTCATTAACGAAGGACAAACCGTAAGACATCTGAAATTTTAGATTATGAAATGAACCATGAAATTTTCGAGCTATTATACCAACCGCCGATGAAAATTTTATGGCGAATTACTTGTGACAAATTTCTAAAATCAAAATATACACATGAAATATTCAATTCTGCTGGTCGCATTTTCCTTTCTACTTCTTTCGAACAGTGATTGCAGCAAAAAAAGTTCATCAATAATCTACCACGGAAAACTTGAGATCAAGGGAATTTGTATGAATTATACCATTAGCATGCAGGAGGATAACATCAATCCAGATCTTGTAGTGTCCAATTGGACCGATCCGACAACTGGAAACAACTACCAAAATGTATTCAAACTCGGAAGTCCCTGCACATTCCCGGCAGAGATTAACCAAGGCGATGAATTTGATTTTATAGTTGATAGCTCACCTAAACAGGACTGTGCTGTTTGCCTGGCCTTTTATCCAACACCGGAAAAAAGCCTGGCGATTAAAGTTGTAAAAAAATAATGGATAGCCTGTTAAGCATAGAAAATCTGTCGATTGATTTTGTAACAGGATCAGAAAAAACCCATGCTTTAAAAAAAATTTCATTCCATGTCAACCATGGTGAAATTGTATCCCTTGTCGGAGAATCTGGTTCAGGGAAATCTGTTTCAGCTTTGTCTGTTCTTCGATTATTGCCATCTCCCCCCGCTATTTACACATCAGGAAAGATAAATTTCGCAACAAAAGCAGTGAAGCCGGTCGATCTTTTAAAAATCAGTCAGAAGGAACTTCAATATTTCAGAGGAAATAAAATAGGGATCATTTTCCAGGAACCTATGACTTCCCTTAACCCGGTCCTGACATGTGGTCAACAGGTTGCGGAAGCGATACAGATTCACAAGAAAAGCTCATACCGCGAAGCCAAAAAAGAAACCATCACCTGGTTTGAAAAAGTGAAGCTTCCCGATCCTGTATCTGTATTTAGCCGCTACCCGCATCAACTCAGTGGCGGACAGAAACAAAGAGTGATGATCGCTATGGCTATGAGTTGCAAACCGGACCTGTTAATATGTGATGAACCCACAACGGCGCTTGATGTAACTGTTCAAAAAACAATCCTTGAACTCATTAAAGAACTACAAGAACAAACCGGAATGGGTGTGATCTTTATTACCCATGACCTGGGTGTTGTGGCAGAAATAGCTAATAGGGCCATTGTAATGTATAAAGGAGAAATTGTTGAGCAAGGTACGGTGTATGATATTTTTTCAAAACCCCAACATCCTTATACAAAAGCATTGCTGGCCTGCAGGCCTGTTAATCACAAAAAAGGAAAAAGATTACCTGTTGTAAGCGATTTTATCACACCAGAAGACAAGACACCAACTAAAAGCAGCTTTGCTCAACCTCTCACTGTTCCTTCGGTCATTAAATCAATCGATGAAAAACTCCTGCAGGTAAAAGATCTTTCAGTCTGGTTTCCTGTAAAAAAGAGCCTGATGGGGAAAGCGAAAGATTTTACTAAAGCTGTTGACCAAGTTAGTTTCGATGTGTTGAAAGGAGAAACACTTGGCATTGTTGGTGAAAGCGGATGTGGCAAAACAACACTTGGAAGAACACTGCTTCGTTTAATCAATCCGACTTCAGGAAGCATCCACTATAAGGGTGAAAACATAACATTAAAGAAAAATAAAGACATTTTACCTCTTCGAAAAGAAATGCAGATCGTATTCCAGGACCCATACTCTTCCTTGAATCCACGGATAACTATCGGGTCTGCTATTGCTGAACCTATGAGAGTCCATCATATCGCAGGCACAGATAAAGAAAGAAAAGAAAAAGTGATCGGCCTGCTTGAAAAAGTAAACCTGCTCCCGGAGCATTTCAATCGTTATCCGCATGAATTTTCCGGCGGTCAGCGGCAACGGATTGTTATTGCAAGAGCACTTTCACTACACCCATCATTCATTGTTTGCGATGAATCCGTATCAGCATTGGATGTCAGTGTGCAGGCACAGGTACTGAACCTGCTGAATGATCTGAAAAAAGAATTTGGATTCACCATTATATTTATCTCCCACGATCTTTCTGTGGTAAACTATTTAAGCGACAGGATACTTGTTATGAACAAGGGAAAAATCGAAGAAATAGGTACTGCTGATGAAATTATGCTTCAACCCGCATCTCAATACACCCGGAAGCTGATCAACTCAATACCCAAAGGGATCGTTGCCTGATAGTCAGAAGCCCTTAATCATAGATTGATATTCATTTATTTATCTCGATCCCCCGATCTTGTAATTGGACTATGCAAATAATGTGAAAAATATTAAAGCTTTTTATCTGCTTATAATGTACCTTTGCCCGCCTTATAAGTAGTCAATTTGACCAAACCCGGCGCCGTAAGGCCGGAATTTCTCAAATAGAGGAAATGGATCAGATTCCGGCGAAAATGCCGGTTTGCGTCATGAGACTTTTGATTAAACCCATAATAACTCATGAAGCTTTCACAATTCCGTTTCGATTTACCCCTTAACCTTATTGCACAAAATCCGGCCAAAAGAAGAGAAGATGCCCGCATGATGGTGGTTCATCGCCACACAGGTGAAATTGAAAACAAACATTTCCGGGATATCATTGATTATTTCAATGACAAGGATGCTTTTGTTGTAAATAATACCAAGGTTTTCCCCGCCAGGATGTATGGCCGCAAAGAAAAAACCGGTGCCAAAATTGAAGTTTTTCTTTTGAGAGAACTTAATAAGCCCAATCGTCTTTGGGATGTAATTGTAGACCCCGCCAGGAAGATCCGTGTGGGAAATAAACTTTATTTCGGCGACCAGGAGGATCTGGTAGCAGAAGTAATTGATAATACTACAAGCCGTGGTCGTACTATCCGCTTTTTATGGGAAGGAAGTGAGGGGGATTTCAGGGCTCAATTGGAAAAGCTGGGTGAAACACCCTTACCAAAATATATTAAGCGTAAACCTGATGAGGAGGACAAAGAAAGATACCAGACAGTTTATGCAAAACATGAAGGTGCGGTTGCTGCTCCTACTGCGGGACTTCATTTCAGCCGTGAACTGATAAAAAGACTTGAAATAAAAGGTATCCGTTTTGCCGAAGTAACGCTGCATACAGGACTTGGTACTTTCCGCCCGATAGAAGTTGAAGATTTGAGTAAGCACAAAATGGATGCTGAATATTATCATATTGATGAAAATGCCTGCAAAATTGTGAACAGGGCAAAAGAGTATGGCCATCGTATCTGCTCAGTAGGAACAACCACTATGAGGGCATTAGAATCATCTTTTACAGCACAAAAACTTTTGAAACCTTCAGAAGGCTGGACTAATATGTTCATTCACCCGCCTTATGAATTCAACATTGCAGATTCATTAGTAACAAATTTTCATTTACCCAAAACAAGCCTGTTGATCATGACCTGTGCATTTGCCGGTTACGAGTTGGCTATGGAAGCTTATAAAAAAGCGATCAAGGATAAATACAGGTTCTTCAGTTATGGCGATGCACTGTTGATTGTATAAAAAACAAAATACTTGTATTTGTTGAAGTAGTTCAATAGATCAATTTTATTTACGATACCCCGCAAATGCGGGGTATCCTGTTTCTTAACTATCCTCTAACAACAAATTGTCGTAAATTATAGTGGAGGAAAAGTATATGAAAAAGATTAGTATGTTATTCATTATAGCCTGGTTTGGATTTTCCATACAGGCACAGGATTATAAAGGATCTGAAACAAATAAAACTACAGAGGACAAACTTAATGATGAGTATTGCAGTGGCCTTTTCAAGACAACTGATGGAACAATTTTGGATGTTGCTTCCAGCATAAGTGCCGGAAGTTACCTGAATATCCTGGACTGGATGGATGGCCGTGTTGCAGGATTGCAGGTTTATACGGTCGGGTCGGGTATAAGGGTTCCGGTAATCCGGGGATCTGTACCCGGAATTTACCTCGATGAAATGCCCGTTTCACTCAACTATCTCAGCATGATAAACACCAATGATATTGCTATAGTGAAAGTTATCAAGACACCTTTCTATGGTGGATTTAATGGCGGCGGCGGCGCAATAGCTATTTACACTCTGGGAACTGAAGAAGACGATACTTCAACAGATTCAGCAACGAGATAACTACCAGGAATTCATTTAATCAAAATTGACTTCTTTCTATTTGAGCTTTAGGTTTAAAGAGATAATATCAGAGTTCATTCCGGTAGTTCGGGTATAATGACCATACCTCAATTCCAGCATATTCAATTTCTGAATACCAAACACACCTTTCTCTGGTGTTATTCTAAACCCGGCACCAAAAAATTGACTATTGAACTTTGAAAGATCATAATTGCTGGTATAAAACTCATCAGCCGATTTATGAAATCTGTAAGGGGAAAAGAAATCAACTGCTGTTTGTGTGTAATACCGGTAAAACGGAGCAACTGAAATAAAAGGATTGATCTTAATAGGTGTCTCAATACTTATAGTATGAGCATTTAATCCCCAATCATCATGATAATACCTGTAAAAACCACGGAGTATTACTTTATCTCCTAAAAAGTAACTGGCTCTTACACCAATAGGGATCTTCATCCTGGTATCGGGAAGATTTTCGACATGAACTGAATTATCAGTGAAATAAACACGATGAAAAGGCAACCCCAGGTATCCTTGCTGATAAATCAATTCAGATATTAACATTACCTGGAATCTCTGATTAATGATCTGGGAGTAGGACAAACTTCCGCTGTAAGAATTCCGGCTTTTTGTTGCATAATTATTTTCATCATCATCATTTCCTCCACCTCCACCTTGTCTTAATTCGATGGGTAAAATATATTTCAAATGATCCAGATATACCTGCCCTTTTGCTGTAAACTCTCCGTTCCTGTTACGGGTTTTTTGAGAAAAACTGATATTAGCACCTATCGACTGGTAATCAAACTCTGTGGAAAAGGAAAGACCTGCCCCGATTGTTGATCCTTTTTTGGAATTTTCCATCGTCCAGCCCAATGAAGGATATATTCTTGTATCCGCATGGGATGCAGAAGAAATAGTCTGGGGATTAATTTTATCTGAAGATGCTGAAGTGTAATGATCCACTCCCACTTCAAGGTCATAACTATGTTTCCTGTCTTTTTTATCCCATCTTGAAAATTTCACATCAATTGAGTTTGAAAAATCAGTAAGGTTCTCAGTACCGATTCCTCCTGTTACTGCAGAATTATTACCGTCTTGTTTATAATAGCTGGAAACCAGGTTAGCTTCTTCAAATGTGAGTTTCTTCTTTTTATAAGATGCCGTGTCTTTGGAAGGAGATTGTGCAAAAGAGGCAAAAAGCATCAGGAATATTCCTGCAACGGATAGACAAACTTTTCTCATTGTATAAGTTGATTATTGAAAGATGAATAACAAAGTGTGATTAATTGCAACCGCAACCGCCACCAGTCTTGCCACCATTTGCACCGGATGCACCTTCCCGGTATGTCTCAAAGCTCATTTCAGTTTTTTCAACTTTCCGGGAGCTGAGAGACATTTCCGCATCATTCAATTTATTCTTTTGATATTCTTTTACTGTAGTACAGGAACCTGCCATCATCATTACCAGTATCAGAACGATACCGGAAACTGCATGCAGTGGTTTGATAAGGGTTCTTTTCATTTGAGATTTATGTTTTTTGATGTGTAGATTTTATCATCATCGTCAATAATTATACAGGAAAGTCCTCTTACCTGGTTTACCATATCCAATCCAACATGTATTCCCATGATCATTACAGGTGTCGCCATCGCATCCGCAATCTCTGCATTGGGGCTTATGATGGTTACACTTTTAATGCCAGTAGCCGGTAAACCTGTTTTTGGATCGATAGTATGAGAATACTTCTTCCCGTTAATTGTTATAAACTTTTCATAATTACCGGAAGTGGCTATCGCCATATCTGAAACATTGAGATATGAAAATGGATGACGGGATGAATCAGGGTCAGCTATTCCTATTGTCCATTCTCTACCATCGGGTAAATGACCCCATGTTGTAAGATCACCGGCAGCATTAACGACTCCTCCTTTTATCCCTCTTTCCCGAAGAACATATTTAGCCCTTTCAGCTGCATATCCCTTTCCAATGCCACCAAAGCCAATCCTCATTCCTTTCTCTTTCAAAAAAACAGTACACTTATGTTCATCCAGTACTATATTCCTGTAATTGATCAGGTGAACCGATTTTAATGCTGTTCCAGGGTCTGGAAGTTGGGTCATTGACTGATTGAAATTCCATAGCTTTTTATCAACCGAACCATATGTGATGTCAAATGCCCCCTGTGTGATCCTTGAAATTCTTACAGACCTCGCTATCAAATCAAAAACCTCTTTATCAACCCTAACTGGTGAGATACCAGCATTCCGGTTTATTAAGTTCGTCTGGCTGCTTTCTTGAAAAGTTGTGAGGAGTTTTTCTATCCTGCTTATTTCTTCAATAGCTGAATCAATAGCGGACATCCCTTCTTTTTCGTTTTCGGCGCACACGGTTATTTCAAACCGGTTGCCCATGAGTTTTAGAACTCTGCGATATAATGATGATATGCTTAGGGTATTACTGGCGGGCATCAACTATTTTTTGGACCTCATTTTTAAATTCTTCTGCACTGAGGGCCGGAAAGCCATCCCATTTTGCAACTACTTCTCCTTTGGCGGTTAATAACAATGTCATCGGAAATAGTCCGTCGCTGTTATATTTTTCTGCCAGATGATCATTCTTTTTTTGCTGCTCTTTTGAAAGTTGATTTTTCTTAAGCCGGGGAAAATCTGCATTCAGCAATACAAGTTTTTTTTCTGCATAATCAATAAATGCTTTATCCTCAAATACCTGTTTGTGCATCCGGATGCAGGGAATGCACCAATCGGACCCGGAAAAATTCAATAAAATGAGTTTATGTTCCTTCCCCGCTCTTTCTTTAGCGGTATCAAAATCATTTTCCCAATTATTAACTGAAACAAGAAGTGATCCGAAGAGGATCAGAGAAAATAATCGCATTTAAAAGATTTGCTTTCAAATCTAACGGCAATGTTTTCCTTAAAGTATGACTTTAGTCACATTAACAAATCATTAATCCAATTGGTAATGATGCCAGGACTAATCAAGTCCAAACATTCCCTTGTTAAGTTGTTTAAGCAACTGTTCTTTATTTTGTGCAGAAACCAGAAGTGATATATTATGCGGACTGCCACCATAACTAACCATACGGACAGGAACATTCATAATAGAACCAAAAAGTTTTTTGATCATTGACTCTGTCTGTGAGATCTCATTTCCTACCACAGAGATGATCACCTGGTTGGCATCCACCTCAACAGTTCCAAAAGGTTCTAACTCTTTGAGAATATCTTTCAGATGAGCATCACTATCAATTGTTAAAGAAACAGCAACCTCTGATGTGGTGATCATATCAATCGGTGTCCGGAATTTTTCGAAAACTTCAAATATTTTCCGAAGAAATCCGTAAGCAAGCAACATACGGCTGCTCTTTATGCGGATCGCAATGATATTATCTTTAGCCGCTACGGCTTTAACACCCACTCCGCTGGCTTTTTCTGTGATCAATGTTCCTTTTGCCTCAGGCTGCAAAGTATTCAAAAGTTTCACAGGTACTTTATATGTTTGAGCAGGCCAGATAGATGCCGGATGCAGGATCTTCGCCCCAAAATAAGCTAACTCTGCAGCCTCTTCAAAACTCAACTGTTCAACGGGCATTGTTTTCTTTACTATTCTCGGATCATTATTATGCATTCCATCTATGTCAGTCCATATTTCACAAACCGATGCATTAATAGCCGCAGCAATTAAAGAAGCAGTATAATCACTTCCTCCTCTTTTTAAATTGTCCACTTCTCCTCTGGCATTTTTACAGATATAACCCTGGGTGATGAAAAGTTTTTTATCCTTATGCTTCTGCAACTGTTGTGACAATTTCACTTTTATACTGCCGATCTGTGGTTCATCATATGAATCAATGCTCATAAATTCCAGGGCCGGTAACAACATATGATCGATTCCTTGCTCTTCGAGATAACAGCAGAAGAGTTTTGTTGACAACAGTTCACCCTGGGCCAGTATATCCTTGCTTAATGCCTCGCTGAATGAAATGCGTAATATAATATTGAGAAATTCAAAATGTTCAGCAATAATGGCCTGCGCCTTTTCCCTTGCTTCTGTTTTCGTTACAAGTTTTGAGATAAAATCCTGGTAATGCAGCTCCAGTTTTTCAATGCAATTTTTTGCTGATTGCCTGTCACCTTTAGATATAAAATCACCGATCTCTACTAATGCATTAGTGGTTCCTGCCAATGCAGATAACACAACAATTGTTGGTTCTGTTTCCTTACTGACCAGCGAAACAATATGATGCATTCTTTCCGGCTTCCCCACACTGGTGCCTCCAAACTTCATTACTTTCATACAGACTACTTACAGATATTTAAGCGAATATTTTTTAAGGTTGCAAAGATACAGGCAGGAGATTAAAACAGGTGTTAGTTAAACGGCACGCCAAGCTTTTTCCCAAGCTCATTCAAATCTGAGATAACCGGATCCAATAATGGTATCCCCTCTTTTAGCCTGATCGCTTCCGATTCTATTTCCAAATCGCCGGGCACCAGGACTTTCTCTTCCCCAGGAACTGTTTTGCAACCCCTGAACCCTTTTATCCAGTTATCCATTTCGCTTTTGAATTCAGCGGCAGGTCTGAATGCATCAATTCGCATGGCACCAAGAAAATGACCAATACCTTTTCCCGGTTGCTTTTTCGGCATGGGTACATAAGCTGGGAATGGCGGCACCCATGGAGCATAATTAGCTCCGCTTAAAAGCCCTGAAAAAATATCAACAATGGCACCTAACGCATACCCTTTATGTGAACCATGGTCCACATCGCTTCCCAATGGCAACAATGCTCCCCCCTTTTTAAGAATGTGTGGATCAGTTGAGGGATTTCCTTCCGCATCCTGCACCCAACCCAAAGGTGCATCCTGGTTTTTTCTTTGTAAAATTTCCAATTTACCATTTGCAGCAGTTGTTGTTGCAAGGTCTGCCACAAAGGGATGCTCATTACCTGCCGGTACCGCCACAGCAATCGGATTTGTGCCCAGCATTTTGTCAATTGAAAAAGTCGGAGCCACTAATGGACTCGCATTAGTCATTGCCATACCGATCATATCATGTTCCAATGCAAGCATGGCATGATAACCTGCAATGCCAAAATGATTACTGTTTTGTACACTTACCCAACCGGTTCCCACATTCTTTGCCTTTTCAATGGCAACTTTCATAGCAAAGGGTGCAACCACTAATCCTAATCCGCTATCACCATCTACTACTGCAGTTGATGGGGTTTCATAGATGACTTTAATATCAGGAGTAGCATTTACTCTTTTCACATCCCATAACCGTACATAACCGCTAAGCCTGGCTATACCGTGAGAATCGATACCTCGCAAATCAGCAGACAGTAATGATTTGGTTGCAATTGCTGCATGCTCATCACTACAACCAATTTTCAGAAAAATAGATCTTGCAAAATCAAAAAGTTGCTGGTATGAATATGTTTGTGCGGGCATGGCGCAAAGAAAAGGTTTTTATAAATGCAAATGCCCCGCCAAAGCAGGGCATTTGAAACGCAAACATTTTAAACTAAAATGGTAAGTCATCTACCGGTTCTGTAATATCACTGGGAGACGGAACATTACTTCCTGAAGATGAAGATGCGGCTCCGCTGTAAGATGATGATCCGCCACTGTCGCCTCTTCCACCTAATAGCTGCACTTCTCTAACACGAAGAGATAATGAAGCCCCGGGTGTACCGTCATTTCTTTGAAATGATCTTGCTTCCGGCTGACCTTCTACATAAACCTGCTTTCCTTTTTGGAGATACTGGGCAACAGCTGTTCTGTCCGTCCAGTAAGCACAATCCACCCAGGTTGTTTTTTCCTGCTGATTTCCCTGGCTGTCACGATACCTTTCCGTATGGGCTACCGTGAAATTGATTACATTTTTCCCGTTTACTGTGTTAACGACACAATCTTTACCCAGATTGCCGATAACCTGCATTTTAATCATAGTGCTCAAATTTTAAGTTCGTAAATAATAATACAAGAAAGGCAAGTTAAGGTTATTTGAGTTTACATGAACAGTGAAGAATGCACATAAAAATGGGCCGGCAATACCGGCCCGAAACCTAACCACGGGACCACCACATGAAACGGATTAAAAACAACTTTATGAATTACCGTTATAGAGGTATAAAATTCCCCATTGTTTAAGAGACAACAAGTTAATCACATGTTAACCGGCTGAATACTGTATTATTTGCTGAGATTTAAAGAGAAAGAGTTGAGAAAAGAATTTGTTACGATCAGGTTTCAGCAATTTTTGTAACAAACCTGTACCCTATCCTGTGAATTGTTTCCAGCGTAACATCATCATCATCCTTCATGTATTTCCGGAGTTTGCTCATAAAAACATCCATGCTGCGCCCAAGGAAATAATCATCTTTTCCCCACACGGCTACTAATATTTCTTCCCTTTTAAGAATACGGTTGGGATGTGTAGCCAAAAACAACAGGAGATCCGCTTCCTTTTGTTTGAGGCTGAAAGTACCACCTGAATTTTTCAATAAAAGATCTGTGTAAGAAAAATATACATTACCAAAATTAAATTCCTGCCTGGTTTCGCTGAACATCTTTTTAGTACGCCGGAGAAAAACTTCCATCTTCATCAGCAGTTCTTTCATGGCAAATGGCTTAACGATATAATCGTCACCGCCACGCATATAGCCTTCTGTTTTATCATCAAGATGTGCCCTTGTGCTGATAAATAAGATCGGGATCACATCACTTTTTTGCCTGATCTTTTTGGCAACTGTAAATCCATCCTTTACCGGCATCATTATATCCAGCAGGCATAGATCGAATTTATCTTTATCAAAAACCTCAATAGCCGTTTGTCCGTCACTGCAAACAATTACTTTATAACCCTCATCTTCCAACTCGTCCTTAATGAGGTCGCTTAGGTTCTCATCATCCTCAGCTAACAGTATTGTTGGTTTTTTTTCCATTCTTGTTTTTTTGTGGTAGCCCGATAATAAATTCGGTCCCATTTCCAGGTGTGCTGTTTACTTGTATTGAACCCGAATGTCCCAGGATCACATTACGGGTAAAATATAAACCCAATCCAAGCCCTTTGGTTGAATGAAGATTTCCTGTGGACACCCTGTAAAATTTATTAAATATTTTTTTCTTATGCTCTTGTTCAATACCGATACCGTTGTCCCTGATTCTGATATAATAACAGTCGTCTTTAACGTAAGTAGAAATATTTATTTCCGGTTTCTCTGAATATTTGATGGCGTTATTAATAATATTGAATAATGCAAGGTAAAGATTCTCTTCGTCAGCAGGTATTGAAAGATTATCAGGCTCCAGTTTCCACTCTACTTTTCCATTACTCTTATTCAGCAAAGGCTCTAATTGCAAAACAGCTCTTTTAAGCAATTCATTAGGCGGTATTTCTTTCATCTTAAGATGCAATTGATATCGCCCGGTTACAACTGTATTTACAAGATTAGAGATATGTGATTTCAGGTAGTCCGCCTGCCTTCTTATGGATTCAACATACTTCTTATACTTTTCATGCTGGGTAATAATGGCAGGCTTTTCCAACCCGTCTGCGGCAATTTCAATCACCGATAACGGAGTACTGAATTCATGAGTAACATTATTGATAAAATCCCTTTGCACTTCCACCAGGAATTTCTGCTTGAAAAAATAATAAACAAAAAATACCAACCCCGATAATAAGATTAGCAGGATAATACTGGCAAAAATCCAGTTCTTCATCTGGCTGATGATATAGGCGCCTCTTTCAGGAAAGAAAAGGTTTACATAATTAAAGTCTTCTTTTATTATGGGAAGCTCTATGTGTTTGTTTTTTTTCTTTTCACCTGCATCAGCTGCAATATTATACTGGTAATCGTACTGGCCGGTATTTTTATTATACAATCCGACATTACAATCTGTAAACACCCTGAATACTTCCAGTTCCAAAGTCAGGTATTTGATAAGCGAATCTTCACCCGGGAGATTATGCACCTGGAACAGGTACCCGTTCCTTTTGTATTTCTCCACAAGGTTGTTCATGTTCAATGAAGAATTATACAGCAGGGGCATATCTTCATACAAGCCCCTCACAGCCTTCATCACCGATGTGTTGAATTCATTTTCTTCCAGCTTATAGGTTTTATTCAGCCAGTACACCTGCATGGAGATGATAAATGCAATAAGCAATACTGAAAGAAAAATAAAAAATTTGGTTGCCGTTGAACGCATACTTGAATTAAGCACAAAGTTGTGTTTAAATATTTATTGTAAAGATTCTTTCTGATGTTAACCAGTAGTTAAATGGAAAGATCACCGGCTAACAGTTCTTTAACTGAGGTTAATCACCAGTTAAGAAGATTGCAAAATTTGGAAACCGTTTTTCATTCAACTGATATTTGTTGAAACAATTCAATAAAATTAAAAAATGAAAACAATGAAAAAGCTAATCATCTCCGCTGGCTTGATACTAGGATTAACAAGTTTGGGAATGGCACAGACCCCGGCCGTTTCAAAAACTAAAACAGACACTCATCCCGCTAAAATGGCGATTGCCAAAAATACCAGCAACACCGCTAAAGCAACAGGAAGCACTACTGGTAAAATGTCTGCCACCAATATATCAAAAACTGATGCAGTAACTGATAAAATGAAAGCTGAAAAAAAACCTGTACTCAGTACGCAAAAAGCAAATCAAACTACTATTCACAAAAAACATCATAAAGCAGTAAAAAAAGCAAAGAAGGCGGCAAAACCAGAAAAGAAACAGCAGTAACATATAAATGACAAAGGTTGGTTCGGTATGTAAAGCGAAAAGCCACCCGGTGGGTGGCTTTATCTTTTTGCTATAATATTATCTTATTCAGTTCTTGCAGTAGCAGGATCAATAATTCTTCCAAAGAAAACAGCATTCATAAATAGTTTGCTTCCTCCCAGCCAGAATGCACGGAAATTAGGATCATCAGCAATACTGATAATCCTTCCGCTTCCCAATGCAGTTACAACTACTGCCGCAGAATTTTTTATTGCATCCAGGTTTTGCTGGCTTACCCAGCCACTCTGCAAAGGTTTATTGCCATAATAGAATGGAGTGGCAAACGGATTCTTGCTTTTCTCCATATAAACCCTGTTAGCCTTAAACAGGCTGATCGTTTTCTGATTATAACCGTAGGCTAAAGGATGAGTGAGATCTGCATCAGCCCCAAAGATGGCGCCGAACACTCTTTGTGCTCCGTCAATTTCTGCCTGGTCAGTATAAGCAAGTTTTTGTGTGCTGTCTGTAGCAGGTTTCACTCTTTTCAATTTTACATTGCTGATGCCGTTCTGTGAAGCCCAGCTAACCGCTTCCTCAGTTAATATTAATGTACCACCTCCCTGCACCCAATCTCTCATTTTATCTTTATTTATATCGGAGTAATTACCGCCCACCATGATCAGTGTATTATATTTATCAAGATCCACACGGTTAAACATGGATTGCTCCAGATGTGTTGAAGGAATATTCATCCGTTGATCCAGCAAATGCCAAACTTCCCCGGCATCAGTTGCATTGGTTCCCTGGCCAACTATCATTGCAATGGAAGGTTTCGTTAACGAAACAAATTTGCTGCTGCCGAGGTCAATTCCTTCGTTCACATTTCCTGTGCTTACTGCATAGAATTTCAACCTGTATTTTTCTGCAAGTGCATTGATAATGGTTGCTATGCTTTCCTCATCCTGCTTTTGCATTTTTACAGGAATACTGATGGTGCCATAATCAAATTTTTTATTGACCCCCTGTATGGTCATTTCAAATGTATTGGTTGCCACTTTCACAATAAGCCCGGCATTTTGTAATTCGTATACCGCTGCGGGAGCATACAATTCATCCCACTCCAGCAAATAAGCATAAGAAGATCTTTTACCAACTACTTCTCCTTTGGGAAAATTCAGCGCATCTGCTTTAGCACCGGTATTTACAGCACTCAGTTCTTTATAAGGGAGACCAAAAGCCAATGGCATGGTCCATGCAGTGATATCATAAAAGATACTGTCCTTATACTCCAGTGTCTTATCAAAAATTCCACGGATCAAACTATGCTGTGGTTGATTTAATGAAACAATAAAGGAAGACCCTTTTTCAAATTCCTTATCACTCCAGTTATCAGGCAATTCATTTATTTCGATCTGGTGACGTTTCAGCATCGTTGCAAACTCAAATGTTTTGGCTTTATCATTTTTATCACCAAAAACATATCCTTTAACCGGGTAAGCTGCTGCACGGCTGGCTGCTTGTTTAAAAAAATCTCTTTGATATTCCAGGAATTCTTTGCGTAATACTTTGGCGCCTTCCAGAGTTGATAATGCAGTAGTAAATTGATTTTTGATCGTAAACGGAAAACTTAATAATCCGTTTGCCGTTTGCTGCAGATGCCCTCTTGAACTGGCCTGCTCAAATAATATTCCGATACATCCCTGCACATCCGGATAGGTTGATCCTTTACCATAATAAAAATCATCATAGTTTTCTTTTGTGAAATACAAGGAACCGATTCTGTCAAGGAATGCAGCATGAAACTTTGCAAGCTTTGCTGTCAGTTCCTGGTTCTTTGCCGGTGTTAATGGATTTACTCTTGAAGACACACCCGGTTGAAAAAAGAAGGTCGCATTACTTCCCTGTTCATGATGATCTGTCAGAATATTAGGCTTCCACATCTGAAACCATTTTAACCGGTTCTGGCTTTCCACATGCACGGCAGGCAACCAGTCACGGTTCAGGTCAAACCAATAATGATTGAAACGGCCACCGGGCCATACTTCATTAAACTCTCTTGAACCGGGATCGCTGACAAGATTTTTGCTTTTATGCTGGTTGACCCATGTTGAAAATCGCTGCAATCCATCCGGGTTAAAAGAAGGGTCAAATAAAATAACCACATTATCCAGCAATTCGTCAATCTGTTTTCCCTGTGCTGCAGCGAGATAATAAGCGGTAAGCATACTTGCATTGGCGCCACTGGGTTCATTACCATGTATGGAGTGACCGATCCAAATAACAATCGGCATATTGTCAATATTCAAAGAAGCAGACTGTGATGGATCAGTAAGTTTTACGTGTTGCTGCCTGATCTCTTCAAGTCGCTGCTGATTTTTTGGAGAGGTAATAATGAGCAGCAGTTGCGGACGCTGTTCATAAGTAAAACCCATCGTTTCCAGCTTCACTCTGCCGGGAGCTGCTGCCGCAATGGCTTTCATATAATTTACCAGGCGGTCATGGGTGATATGCCACTCCCCCACTTCATGGTATATAATTTCTTTAGGCTTTGGGATGGAAGGATCATAGGAAACAGAATCCGGAAGATAATAGGACAGATCCTGCGAAAAAAGAGATGTATTTAAAAAGCAAACTAAAAAGAGCCATTTTAATTTCTTCATGCGATCGGTTTATGAATTTGAAAATTACGGAATAAGGCATAAATGAGTTTTCCGATTATATACTGGCAAAAGTGAGAACCAACGACAAATTCGTTTTCAAAAGGAAAATTGTAATTTGTATTGGCGAAACCAACAATACAAAAAGCGAAATAGCTTTGTGATGAAAATCAATTATTTAAAAAAGCACTATAAGTAGCGGAGTTTCGGCAATTATAGTGTTGCATGCAATTATACTGACACCCTACAATTATACTGACACCCTACAATGACATACGACCACAGCAAACATGACATAGAAGCCAAACAAGCAATCCTTGACAATATTGAAAAACATGGTTGCCACTTAGCATTGCTGGAGGCTGATAACTATTTACCCGCCTTTGTTTATTCAATTGGACTATTTAGAAAATTTGGACACCCTGAACTTATTTGCTTTGGCTTAAAAACCGAAGTAATGGGTTCTATACTTAATCATGCTTGCGACTTAATAAAAAATGGCGAGAGGCTTACAACTAATAAACTCTACTCAGGTTTTTTAGAGGATTACGACATTCAATTTTTGCAAGTTGACAAAGACTACTACCCAAACTATGTTGGTTATGCAGGTTGGTTTTACGACATGACTTTTGATTTTCCAGTATTGCAACTTGTTTGGCCTGACAAACAACATAACTTTCTATGGGACAAAGACTTTAACCCCGACTGGAAATTCAAACAACCTTTGCTTGACCGAAATACGGACTTTAAATTTTATGAAGAACGAAACTTAGGTGTTTATACCACAAGTCAAGCTTTCAACGGCGACCCGATATTATATGTTTATCACAACGAAGACGGTGACTGGCAATTTCACACCAGCTTAGAACCAAACTTAGACGACGCAAAACTTGTTTGCTTAGAAGAAATCACAAAACTTGACCCGACAATAAATGAACTGTATCATTTGCAGTTTGGTTGGTGGGCATGGCGTGACAATAAAGATGATGAATGGAAGTACAAAGAACGGGCAGACGAAGAATAACTGCATGCAACATTCAGTTTTACGTCAGCAGGGGGGCGATTTCTATGACTCTTCCAAATGTTTTTTTCTTTTTCTATGCGGCTTTAT
>DAOLIV010000023.1:0-51816 GCA_035328345.1 Chitinophagaceae bacterium
CTGGTTCCTACTTTGTCAACATATCTGTCGATATTAACAATGCCATCACACTGCCTTTTGTGAAAGTGTCGCACTAAATAAAAATTTAAAGCCGCATTTAATGCGGCTTTAAATTTAATCAGTTTACTTTTTAAAGTAGTGGAGGTTACCGGAGTCGAACCGGTGACCTTTTGCATGCCATGCAAACGCTCTAGCCAGCTGAGCTAAACCCCCTTTTTTGAAGGTTGCAAATATATTGGCCGCAGCTTTCTTTGCCAAACTAAAATGAAAAGCTATTAAAAGGATTAAGAAAATTCGGCCTGCTTTATTGGTTTCTTGCTGGTTGACCCTCTTATAAGAAGCTCAGAGGCCAAAACTTTTGTTTCGAATTCCGTGATGGGCCTCTTGCTCTCTATCAGTTGCAGTAAAAGATTAGTTGCCAATTCACCCATTTCAAAAGCAGGTTGCCTCACAACTGACAGGGGCGGATCCAGCAATTCGGTAAGATCGGTGTTTGAAAACCCTATTAGCCCCATTTCATCAGGAACTGAAATACCTTTTGCTTTTAAAATACGCAGGCAGCCGGTTGTAAGTTTATCTGCAGTGGCAATTATTGCATCTGGTCTTTGCTTTCGTTTTAAAAGATCTTTCATTACCTCTTCCACTTCTGCAGCAATCATCCCACCATGCTGGCAAAACTTGATTATTGTGTCATCTACAGGAATACCACTTTCTGAAAGTGCGGCTTTATAACCAGCCAGTCTTTCCCTGGTAATTGATAGTAATTCCGGATTCGATACTGCTGCGATTTTACGGTACCCGTTCATTATAAGATGCATAGTTGCATCATAAGCCCCCGCATGGCTATCAACAATTACTTTATGAGTATTTATTTCATCAACAATGCGATCAAAAAAAACTATTGGAAGCCCTTTTTCACTTAATTCTTTGAAATAGCTGAAATCCTTTGTTTCAGTAGATACCGAAACAATTAAGCCATCTATTGAACGTGAAGTCAGGTATTGCAGGTTCATCATCTCCCTGTCCGCAGACTCCCGGCTTTGAGCAATGATAACATTATAGCCATTGGTATAAGCTATAGATTCAACACCGTTAATTATCTGGGAAAAGAAGCTGTTGGCTATTTCACAAACAATGACTCCAATAGAACGACTCCTCCTTTCCTTAAGACTTAATGCAATGGGGTTAGGATGGTAGTTTATTTTTTCAGCATACTCCTGAACAAGCTTCTTGGTTTCAGGACTGATTTCGTAACTGTCACGTAAAGCTCTTGAGACAGTTGAAGTTGACAGCCCTAACGCCTTGGCAATATCCTTAATGGTTACAGCTTCGAATTTCATGCGGCAGTTATCTCAACTAAATGATAATTAGCAAAAAGACTATTTTAAAGTTACTGAATTTGAGCCAGTCTTAATCAGTTTTGCCACACTAATAATCCCCTTAACTGTCTTAAAAAAATAAAAAGGAAAGTATCAAATTCAATAAAAATTTTTAACTCAGTAAATCGCACAGAAACACTTTTTCTTAAATCCAATAGCTATTTCTCCAACTTGCTCATAATGACATCGTTACCGGGAACGATTGCGTAAAAAAATAACCTCAAAAGGTTCAGCAACTTATAAGTTCTGTGTAGACTTGCTATGGGTTTTGATCAATTCAATTTAGTTGGGTTTGGTTTTAGCCCAAAAACGAAAAGTGAATTGCCTGTCTAATGAAAAGATTGCTCTGCCAGACTGCTTCTATAACCCGGTACTTACATTTTCCTTAAAGTCGGGCCTCCATCTTTTCTTTATTTCACATTCCAGGTTATTTCATTTTCCGCATTTAAACCTGCCCTTTTTACTTTAAAATATTTTTAAAAGGCTCTGAAATTCATTATAAAAAATTGATTTAGCCAGGTCCTTGAATTATTTCAAAATTTCAAAAAGGTTATCATCAAAAAAAGTACTATGACCAGATTGCTTAAAACATCAGTGATAATTGTTCTGCTGCTGTCATTTATCACTCCTTTCAATGCGGTTTATGCCCAGGGGAAACAAGTTACAGGAAAGGTAATCTCCTCTGAAAACAAACAACCCGTCGCAGGTGTTACAGTTTCGGAAAAAGGTAAACGAAACTCAACTACTACCGACGCTCAGGGTAATTACAGCCTTACAGTTTCTGAAAATAGCATATTAGTATTTACCAGTGCTTCTTTTACTGCACAGGAAGTGGCTGTTTCAGGAAAATCAGTAATTAATATTGAAATAGCTCCATCAGTCACTTCACTTGACGATGTAGTTGTAATCGGCTACCAGACTATAAGAAGAAAAGATCTTCTTGCTTCGGTATCGTCTGTCGGCGCAAAGGATTTGAAAGATATTCCTATTAATTCAGCCGCTGAAGCATTGAATGGAAGGCTTGCAGGTGTGACTGCAACAACTGCTGAGGGTTCTCCAGATGCTGAAATTTACATAAGGGTAAGAGGTGGTATGTCTATCACCGGAGATAACTCTCCGCTTTATGTTATCGATGGTGTTCAAATGGAAAATGCTCTCTCATTTTTGTCACCCCAGGATATCTTATCAATCGATGTATTGAAAGATGCTGCAGCTACTGCAATCTATGGAGCAAGAGGTGCGAATGGTGTAATTGTGATTACAACAAAGAGCGGAAGGGCCGGAAAACCCAAGATCAGTTATAATGGATTTGTGGGTGTAAAAACTCTTGCCAGGAAATTAGATGTACTGGATCCTTATGATTTCGTTTTTTATCAATCTGAAAGATCCAGGGGAAGCAGTACAGACAGCACAAACTTTACCAATAATTATGGTCACACCTGGGATACTCTTGAAGTATATAAGAATATCGGAAATGTTGACTGGCAGGATGAGGCTTTTGGCAGAACAGGAATAACAACCACTCACAATATTGGCGTTAGTGGTGGTAGTAAGGTGTTTACATACAATTTTGGTTATACCTACAATAACGAAAAAGCAATTGTTCTTAATTCAAATTATAAAAGACACCTTCTCAGTTTCAAAGGTGATTATAAAGTAACAAAGAATCTGAAATTCGGAGGGTCTGTCCGATATACAAATCAGAATGTAGTAGGTGCAGGTGTATCTGATGATAAAGGCTCTGCTTACAACAGATTAAGAAATGCAGTTAAATACAGACCGTTCTTATCAGAAGGTCAGGATATTGACGATGCAGATCCGATTGCTGATCCGAATGTTGGAAACGGTTTGAACCTTACTAACCCGATTCAGTTGGCAAATGCAGAGTATCGTAAAAAAACAACCAATACATTTAATATTACTGCTTACGGTTCTTATAACATTACCAAGAATCTCTCTTTTAAATCAACATTTGGGTATATTAACAGTGATAGGATAGACAGGCAATTCTATGATACAATAGCTCCTTATTCAATCATTCAGGGAGGTTCAAAACCAATTGTAAGACTGGATACAACAAATGCCTACACTATTACCAATTCAAATGTGCTGACATATTCAGTTAATAACTATAAAGGAAAACATGATTTCTCAGTACTTGTGGGTGAAGAGACATATGACCTGAGAACAAAAAACTATCAAAATCTGTTCAGAGATTTTCCGACAATGATTTCTTATTCAGAAGCATTTAAGCAAACTGGTCTTGGAACTCCATTTACAGGGTATCCCAAATTCAGGGAGACTAGGTACACCAATCTATCATTCTTCGGGAACATAAGATATTCTTACAAGGATAAATATCTGTTCTCCGCTAACGTTCGCCAGGATGGGGCCTCTAAGTTTGGACCTGATAACAAATGGGGTACATTCCCTTCAGCATCTTTTGCATGGAGAGTATCCAAAGAAGATTTCATGAAGAATTCCAGTTTTGTCAACGATCTTAAATTCAGGGCCGGTTTCGGTACCATTGGAAATAACAGGATCGATGACTACCTGTATTTAACCACATTCAGAAATGACGGTGGTTACTTCTATGGAATAAACAATGAAGCAATCATTGCTTATTATTCTAATAGCCTTGTTAATGAAGATCTGAAATGGGAATCTACTGTCAATAGTAATATTGGAATGGATATCACCGTATTCAGAAATCGCTTTAGCCTTAGCATAGATTATTACAGCAATAAATCGAAAGACCTGTTACTGAGAGTTCCTGTTGCAACCACATTCGGATATCCGAACCAGATTCAGAATATTGGTAAAACAACCAATAAAGGAGTGGAAATACAGTTGAATGCTGCAATCATGCAAAAATCAAATGGATTTAACTGGAACGCAAACTTCAACATTGCATTTAATAAAAATAAGATCATTGAATTGGGGCCGGGCCAAACATCATTTTTGGCTGATCCAAGCTGGGGTGTATCCGGCCAACCAAATGATTATATAGAAATGATAGGAAAACCAGTAGGCTCAATGTGGGGACTTGTTACAGACGGTTTCTATACTATCAATGATTTTGATTACAATACAGCTACAGGAATTTATACCTTAAAAGCAGGCGTAGTAAGTGATGCAGCTATTATAGGTACGGTTATGCCGGGTTCGATTAAATTCAAAGATTTGGATAATGACGGTTTTGTTGATTTAGCTAATGACAGGCAGATCATCGGAAACCCGACACCGAAATTTACAGGTGGTTTAAACCAGCAATTCAGTTATAAAAACTGGGATGCAAGCATATTTGTGAATTTCTCATACGGCAATGATGTTTATAATGCCAATAAAATCGAGTTTACAAACGCATATTCAAATAATTCAAATATGCTGGCTATTATGGCCGATCGTTGGAAGGTTGTAACTCCAACAGGTGAAACAGCTCTCTGGGTAAATGGAGGCAATGTATATGGAATAGCCCCTGATCAACTGGCTGCTTTGAATGCCAATGCTAAAATCTGGCAGCCTATTAAGACGGCAGGAGCTTTCTATCCTCATTCATGGGCTATTGAAGATGGGTCATTCCTGAGGATAAATAACCTGACTATCGGTTATACACTTCCAACTAAAAAATTAGCCGGAATGAAAATGGACAAACTTCGCTTCTATTTCACCGCTAACAACCTGGCTATAATAACAAACTATACAGGATACGATCCCGAAGTAAGCGTTAGAAATAATCCTTTGACACCGGGTCTGGACTATTCAGCTTACCCAAAGAGTCGCAGCTTTATTTTCGGTATTAATGCATCATTTTAAAAATTTAAAAAGCAAAATATATGAACCCCCGTTTTTTTAATTCACTTGCCATCGTTCTAAGTTTATTATTCCTGATGGTAGCAGGAGGTTGTAAAAAATATTTGGATCAGCAGCCTAAGACGGAACTGGGACCCGCCCAGGTCTTTAGCGATGTTCCGAACACTTATAAAGCCATTGCAGGTGTTTATAGCCGGTTGGTGGGAGACCAGGGATATGGCATCAGGCTTAGTTTATATTATACAGTAGACAACGATGAAATGCAGGGTCCAACCGGAAACGGCGACAATGATAGAAGGGATATTGCCCGGTATGCCGCTACTTCAGGAAATGCCCAGTTGGAAAGACCATTCAACCAGATATTCCAGGGAATTGAATATGCCAATATATGCATTGATAATATTCCCAAAATGGATATGTATTCAAATGGATCTGATCAGGAGAAGAAACAATTACAAAGAATGTATGGCGAAGCTTTAACATTGAGAGCACAATTTTATCTTGAAGCGATCAGGAACTGGGGAGACCTTCCTAAACATTTCGAGCCTGCTTATTCGTTAGCAGTTACAGATCAATATCCATCAAAAGTTGATAGGGATTCATTATATAAAAGATTACTTGATGACCTGGCAACTGCAGCAACATTAGTTCCGTGGAGAAATGAAGTTACTGCAATAGGCGACCAGGCAGATGAAAGAATTACAAAAGGTACGGTTAAGGCTCTTCGTGCAAGGATTGCACTATTCCGTGGTGGGTATTCTTTAAGGCAAAATGGTCAAATGCAAAGAGGCTCTGACTACCAGACTTATTACCAGATTGCCAAAGACGAGTGTAATGATATCATTAATTCAGGGCAGCATACACTAAATCCAAGTTATAAAGCTCTGTGGAAAGATCAGGTTTGTGCCCATGCAGTTACCGATCCGGAAGGAGAATTAATGTTCCAGGCAAGTGCGATTGGATTATCTGGTGCTGAAGACACCAAACTTGGATATTATAATGGTCCAAGGGTAAATAACAGGGGCAACAGTAGTTACAATCCTCTTCCAAGTTATTTTTACTTATTTGATTCAACAGATTTAAGAAGGGATGTAACTATTACTCCTTATTTTTCAGGGGCTGATGGAATTACAAAAATCGGGCAGGCATCAAGCAACATGACAGATGGAAAATACAGAAGAGACTGGATCACCAACCCAAGCTTTTCACCCAATGATGCCGTTCAATACTTCAGTTTGAAATGGCAGATCATACGTTATTCTGATGTTTTGTTGATGTATGCTGAAGCAGAAAACGAACTGAATGGACCTACAGCTTCTGCCTATAATGCTATTAATATGGTAAGAAGAAGAGGTTATGGTAAAGCAATCGGCACTGCTGATCCAACTGTTGATATTCCATCAGGACTTTCAAAAACTGAATTCTTTAAGTATTTGGTAAGAGAAAGAGCACTTGAGTTGGGTGGTGAAGGTGTCAGAAAATATGATCTGATTCGTTGGAATCTTATTGAAACCGCATTGAATGAATCTAGAGCAAATCTGGTGAGATTGTCTACCAATACACCTGTTGTGAACCCCACTTACATGGCAGGGTATCCAACCTATTCAATCAGTAATACATTACCAATTTACATGTATTACAACCAGAATTCGACAGCTGATGATTATACTTTATGGAGGAATTCATTCTATAAACCAGCCCCCGGTTCCACACCATCAGGAACGACCAGGGTAAACTGGATCAATGCAGCTATAAATACGACTTGTGCTGCCAGATATGCAACAGGTTTTACTGCAGGCAAAACTGAATTGTTACCGTTTCCAAATCCTGCCCTTGGAGGAAACCCCAACCTGGTTCAGAACCCTGGTTATTGATCTTTTAAAAGACTTTCATTTTTATGAGGCTGCTTCAATGCAGCCTTATTTTCTTAGACCCGTCTGAAATAAATAACTCATGAATAGAATATTAATACTTGGGTACTTTTTTACTGTTTGTTTGATCTCCTGTGCCCAGCAAACAGCACTAACGACATCAGCCGGCTCAGTAATGTCCATTGCTTTTCCAGGTGCTGAAGGGTTTGGCAAATACACTACTGGTGGTCGGGGTGGAAAAGTTTTTATAGTCTCTAATCTAAACGATGATGGTGAAGGCAGTTTTCGAAAAGCTGCTACTGCTAAAGAACCTAGGATCATTGTGTTCACAGTTTCAGGTACAATCCATCTTAACTCACCAATAAGTATTAAGAGCGATGCCACACTTGCAGGACAAACGGCTCCCGGAGATGGTATATGTATAGCAGACCATCCGGTTGGTTTGGGCGGCAATAATATTATCATCCGTTATATGCGTTTCCGGATGGGTGACCGTTATCAGAATAAAGGCATGGTGGATGGCAGCGGGCACGACGATGCATTAGGCGGTGCCAGGAAAAACAACATAATCATAGATCACTGCAGTATCAGCTGGAGTACAGATGAGTGCTTTTCTGTTTATGGAGGTGACAGTACAACATTGCAATGGAATATTATTTCTGAGCCGTTAAACTATTCGTACCATTTTGAAGAAGGAGATAAAGACTTTGAGAAACATGGATATGGTGCTATTTGGGGAGGAAGCCATCTCACAGCGCATCATAATTTATTTGCACATTGTAATAGCAGGAATCCAAGATTCAATGGCACGAGACTAGGAGCACAACAGGAGTTTGCAGATTACAGAAATAATGTAATTTATAATTGGGGAAGCAATAATGTTTATGGTGGAGAAGCAGGGCGGTATAATATTGTAAATAATTATTACAGATATGGCCCCTCCACTAATAAGAACACTAAATACAGAATTGTCAATCCAACAAGAACAGATGTTTTATCATTTGGTAAATGGTATGTTGACGGAAATTATGTAGACGAAGCAAATGATGTTACAAAAGATAATAAACTGGGGGTGCATATGGGCAATGGCGGCACTGAAGATGATAAAAGATCTGCCATAGTTTCAGAAGTATTTCCTGCTGAAGCTATCACTTTACAAACTGCTAAAGAAGCCTATCTTTCTGTTCTTGATAAAGCCGGGGCAAGTTATAAAAGAGATACTCTTGATCTCAGAATAGTTAAAGATGTATGGAACAGGACTGGTCGTCTGATAGATGTGCAGGGCGGTTTCCCTCACGGAACAGCTTACGAACAAACTATCACCGCATGGCCCTTCTTAAAATCTTTGCCTGCACCACTTGATAGTGATAGTGATGGAATGCCCGATGAATGGGAAAAAAAGAAAGGGTTGAATCCAGCCGATCCTACAGATGCAGCACAGTATAAATTAGATAAAAGTTATACAAATATCGAAGTATATATAAACAGCATAGTTAAATGAAAAAACTATTCATTCTTGCAGGAGCTATACTATTATTCTCTTTTGTATTACCGGAGAAAAAAAAGATCAATATTTTCCTGGCCGGAGACTCTACCTGTGCCATCAAAGAAACGAAAGCATATCCCGAAACAGGATGGGGAATGCCATTTGTTTATTTCTGGGATTCAACAGTTACCGTTGTAAACCGTGCAAAAAACGGACGTAGCACCAAAACATTCATAAATGAAGGTTTGTGGAAATCAATAATGGATGAAGCAAAAGAAGGCGATTATGTTATTATCCAGTTTGGCCACAATGATGAATCAAAAGACAAGGGGGAAAGATATGCTGCTCCGGATACATTTAAAATGAATCTCACAAAGTTCATTAAAGAAACAAGAGAAAAGAAAGCTACTCCAATTCTGTTTACTCCTGTATCAAGAAGAAAATTTGACAAAGAGGGAAATGCAATAGAAACACATAAAGAGTATTCGGCATTGGTAAAAGAAGTTGCGAAAGAGCAGAATGCTTTGTTTATTGATCTCGATGAATTAAGCAGAGCATTGTACCAACAATTTGGAGAAGAAAAATCAAAGCTCTTATTTCTTCAACTTGAACCCGGTGAGCATCCCAATTATCCGAATGGCAAAGTGGACAATACACATTTTAACGAATTAGGTGCCCGGCTGATTGCTCAGCTTGTATTGAAAGAACTAAAAAATTTGAATATTGAGTTGACCGAAAGGATCATTGTGCCAGTAAAAAAATAAATGTTCCGTTTTATACTTATATTACTATTAATTGCATGTTGCTCTGGATCGACGGCACAATCAACTGCCGGCATTACCGGTACAAGAGACACCACTTACAATATTCTGAATGAGTATAACAAATACCTGAAGAATTATCCCTTTATCCAGGTAGCTAAAGAGTTTCAGTATAAATATATTTCAGAAGAAAAAAATATCACTTATTGTAAAACCCCGCAAAGGGAATTAAAGCTGGATGTTTTTTATCCTAACGAAAAAAGCAAAACAAAAAGAACTGCCATCCTTTTTATTCATGGCGGTGGCTGGAGGAGCGGTAATAAAGCCATGCACTATCCTTTATTACAAGAGCTCGCATCACTTGGATATGTTTGTATAACTCCTGAATACCGTCTTTCTACTGAAGCTTTGTATCCTGCAGGAGTCTATGATATAAAATCTTCCATCCGCTGGGTTAGGCAACATGCAAAGCAATATAATATTGATGTAAATAAAATTGTTGTGGCTGGTCATTCAGCCGGAGGTGAATTGGCTGCATTTATGGGAGCCACAAACGGAATGGCTGCATTTGAAGGTGAAGGCCGTTTTCCAAAAAGATCAAGTATTGCAAATGCCGTTATTGACCTTGATGGTACATTAGCATTTATACATCCGGAATCAGGGGAAGGTGATGACAGTAAACGAACCTCTGCCGGTACGTATTGGTTTGGGTATTCCAAAACAGAAAATCCCAAGCTCTGGAAACAGGCAGCACCCCTGTCACATGTAGGCAAACACTCCCCTCCTTTTCTTTTTATAAACAGCAGTGTTGACCGGATGCATGCGGGCAGGGAAGATTTTATTAATATGCTCAATCAGTATAAAATTTATTCTGAGGTAAAAACATTACAGGGGTCACCTCATTCTTTTTTATTGTTCCATCCTTGGTTTGATACAACTGTAGCTTACATGGACAGGTTTATAAGGAAAATTTTTCCGGATACAAAAACTGAAAACAAAATCACAGTTGCTAAAGATGGATCCGGTGATTACACAACTGTACAGGATGCATTGAATGCTGTTGCTGTAAATAACAAAAAACCTGTTACTATTTTTATTAAGAATGGGATCTATAAAGAAAAACTGTATCTCGATTCATCAAACCAATTTGTGACTCTTATGGGGGAAGACAAATTGAATACCGTATTAACTTATAACGATCATACCGGGAAAATCTCTCCCAAAGGTGACACCATCAACACCCGTACTTCCTGGAGCTTTTTAATAAAGGCCGATCATTTTTCTGCATCAGACATCACATTTCAGAACGATGCTGGCTTTAATGCAGGACAAGCTGTTGCCGTGGAGTCTGATGGCGACAAAGCCATTTTCAAAAATTGTCGTTTCATAGGTTTCCAGGATGTGCTGTTTACAAACAATGATAAAAGCCGCCAGTATTATGAA
The DNA here is from genome assembly GCA_035328345.1 of Chitinophagaceae bacterium. GTDB lineage: Bacteria > Bacteroidota > Bacteroidia > Chitinophagales > Chitinophagaceae > JJ008. The sequence goes on from DAOLIV010000023.1 coordinate 10,754, forward strand.
AATTGTTATATAGAGGGAACCACAGATTTTATTTTTGGCTCGGCAACAGTGTGGTTTGAGAAATGCCATATACACAGCAAGAAGAATTCACATATAACAGCTGCATCCACACCAAAAGAAGAAGAATGGGGCTACATATTTAATAATTGTAAACTCACAGGAGATACTTCCTTGCATAATGTATCATTGGGTCGTCCCTGGAGACCATATGCTCATACTGTGTACATGAATACGTATATCGGTCGGCATATTAAAGCAGAAGGTTGGAGCAACTGGAATAATACGGAGAACTATAAGACTGCCCGTTTTGCAGAATACAATAATTATGGACCTGGTAATAATCCGTCTGCAAGAGTTAAATGGATAAAACAATTATCAAAAAAAGATGCCCAAAAATATATTTTAAAAAATATAATGAAAGATTGGGAGCCACAGAGATGAAAAAAATTTTTATCATAGGATGCTTCAGTTGCTTATCTGGATTCTCGAATGCACAACAACACCTTTCAAAGGTCTGGGTTGCGGATAATGGTGATGGCACATATAAAAACCCCGTTATCAATGCAGATTATTCCGACCCTGATGCCATAAGAGTAGGTGATGATTATTATATGATCTCATCCAGTTTTAACCATGTGCCTGGTTTGCCCATTTTACATTCGAAGGACCTGGTGAACTGGAGTCTTATTGGCCATGCTTTAAAAAGGCAACCGCCCTATGATCACTTCAGCAAAGTGCAACATGGCGGAGGTGTGTGGGCGCCAAGCATCCGCTATCATAACAATGAATTCTATATTTATTATCCTGATCCTGATTTTGGCATTTATCTCACTAAAGCAAAAAAAATTTTGGGCCCATGGAGCGAACCCATACTGGTACAAGAAGGAAAAGGGCTGATTGACCCCTGCCCTCTTTGGGATAATGACGGAAAAGTATATCTCGTTCATGCATATGCCGGAAGCCGTGCCGGATTCAAATCCATTATTGTAATAAAAGAGATGAATAAAGAAGGTACAAAGATCATTGGCGATGCGGTGATGGTTTATGATGGCCACGATCTGGATCCCACAATTGAAGGTCCTAAGTTTTATAAACGAAATAGTTACTACTACATATTTGCACCTGCTGGTGGCGTAAGCACAGGGTGGCAAGTGGTATTAAGAAGTAAAAATGTTTACGGCCCTTATGAAAGAAAAGTGGTGATGGATCAGGGGTCAACAAAAATAAACGGGCCACACCAGGGTGCATGGGTGGATACAAAAACAGGAGAAAACTGGTTCTTACATTTTCAGGATAAAGATGCCTATGGCAGGGTCGTTCATTTACAACCTATGAAATGGATCAACAACTGGCCGGTGATAGGCGAAGACATTGATAAAGATGGGAAAGGTGAGCCGGTGATGGTTTATAAAAAACCAAATGTGGGAAAACAATTTCCCCGGTCAACAGTTCAGGATAGTGATGAATTCAATGAAAGTAAATTTGGGCTACAATGGCAGTGGCAGGCAAATCCCAAAGAAGGCTGGACATTTCCAACAGCAGCAGGTTCGCTGAGATTGTTTTCAGTCTATCAACCGGATTCTGTAAAAGGATTATGGAATACCCCCAATATTCTCGGACAAAAATTTCCTGCTGATGAATTTTCAGCAACCATAAAGCTTGATTTTAAACCACTGCATGAGTTGGAAAAATTCGGGTTGGTGGTTTTAGGGTCTGATTATGCATTTATTGGGTTACAAAAGAAAGATGATAATATAAGTGTTGTTTATACAGAGTGTCAGCAAGCAGATAAAGGGAAATCAGAAAATGAAACATTCATTCACCAAATAAAAGATCAAACAATTTATTTAAGAGTTAAGATAATGAACGGAGGTGTATGTCAATTTTTTTATAGTACTGATGGAAAAAATTTCTCAACAATTCAAAAAACTTTCACTGCTAAACCCGGAAGGTGGGTTGGAGCTAAGTTGGGTATTTTTTGCCTGAGAAATAATATCACGAATGATGCTGGATTTGCAGATGTGGATTGGTTCAGGATTGAAAAATAGTTTTCTGAAATAAACGATTACTTGTTATGCAACGAAAAGATTTTCTTGGCTACACAGCAGCTGCCGGCGCATCGTTATTGCTGCCATCACTTCAATCATGGGCTAATTCTACTGATTCTAAACTCAAGCTGGTGCAGGCTGGCACGGGGCATCGTGGTTCTGGCTTTTGGGGAACGGAGTTGCTCAAAAATTTTGGTGATATTATAGAGTATACCGGCGTCTTCGATATTAACCAGGGCCGTGCCGAAAGAGCAAAAAATTTATACGGCGAAAATTGTAAGCTATATTCAGACTTTGAAAAAATGCTGGATGAAACAAAACCAGACTATGTCATTGTTACCACTGTTGATGCTACGCATAATGAGTTTATAGTAAAAGCATTAAATAAAGGGTATAATGTAATTACGGAAAAGCCTCTTACTACAGATGAAACAAAACTGAAACAGATATTAGATGCAGAAAAAGCATCAGGTAAAAAAGTAATTGTTGCTTTTAATTACAGGCATAGCACACATAATTCTAAATTAAAAGATGTGTTAGCAGATGATCGTGTAGGAAAAATAACTTCAGTTGATTTTCACTGGTACCTTAATGTCTATCATGGCGCTGATTATTTTCGTCGCTGGCACAGCATTATGGCCAAGAGTGGTTCGTTGTGGGTGCACAAAGCGACTCATCACTTTGATTTATTGAATTGGTGGCTGAATAGTGAACCTGTGGAAGTTTCAGCTTATGGGGCATTGGAGCATTATGGCAAAAACAACTCCTTCCGTGGCATAAAATGCCGTGACTGCAAGCATAAGCCAAACTGTAAATTCTACTGGGATATAAATAAAGATCAACGACTTGTGGATCTCTATGTAAAAAATGAACAATACGATGGCTACCTGCGTGACGGTTGTGTCTGGAGAAATGAAATCGATATCTATGACAAAATGAGTGCTCAGATCATTTATGCAAATGGGGTTACGGCTAACTATTCACTCACTACTTACTCGCCTTACGAAGGCTGGCATATAGCATTCAATGGCATGAAAGGCAGGGTAGAAAGCTGGGAAGATATTCCTTACCTGGAAAAAACAACGGTAGACCAGGAAGGCCGGCATGCAAAAGAAATGAGCAATGATAACAAAGTAAAAGAAGATGAATCAAGAAAAATAATGGTGATGGATAATTTTTCAAAGTCATTTGAAATGATAAATACACCACTAGTAGCAGGTGGACATGGTGGCGGTGATTTGGTAATGCAAAACAGGATATTCAGAAACAATAATGACAATCCGCATCACATACTTGCTGATGTAAGAGATGGTGCTATGTCAATATTGATCGGTATTGCCGCAAGAAAAAGTATCCAGCAAAAAAGACCTGTAAAAATATCTGAGTTAACCGATCTTATTCCAATGGCTAAAAGGTTTTAAATATGAAAAAAACATTTTTGTTTGTCGTTCTTACATTCGCAATGTCAATCTTGTTTGCCCAGAACAAGCAAGAAAAAGCTGTGGCTGATGCTGTAGAAAAACTTCGTGTTGCAATGATCGATGCGAATAAAACTGACCTGGAAAATTCAGTCGCCGATCAATTAAGTTATGGCCACAGTGGTGGACATATTGATGATAAAAAAGAATTCGTAGAAAAAATTGTTAGTGGCAAATCAGATTTTGTAACACTGGATCTGACTGAACAGACCATTGCCATCAGTGGAAAGACTGCAATTGTCCGCCACATTCTGAGTGCGAAAACAAATGATGGAGGTAAACCCGGTGAGGTTCATCTGAGAATTTTAATGATCTGGCAAAAGCAAAAAGGTGGCTGGAAATTGCTGGCCCGGCAGGCTGTAAAGATGAGTTAAAAGGCCTTAAAATTCCTTAGACTTCTACCCCTTAAAAACGAGACCGTTCCCGGTAACGATTGCGTAAAAAAAACTATCAGAATTCATTGATAGTTATAGGGTTTAGGTAAACTTGTACCCTGAATTTCTGTTTACAGAAAAGATCAAAAGATTGTACTTGCCATGGCCAAAAAGAACCTCCTTTTAGTTGTTTTATTATTACTCACTGTTGGAGTGTTTTCCCAAAAGAAAACAGACCTCCCGACAGCCACACTTCCAAAGTTTAAAAAGGACACAGTTAGCATAAAAAAATATGGTGCTGTTCCCGATGGGCAAACCTTAAATACAAAAAGTATAAATGAAGCAATCGAAACTTTATACAAAAAAGGAGGTGGTGTAGTAATCGTTCCCCCCGGATTATGGTTGACCGGACCTATAGTTTTGAAAAGCAACATCAACCTCCATCTTAGAGACGGGGCTACGCTCCTTTTTACAAAAGACTTTGATCAGTATCCTCTTGTTGAAGCAAACTGGGAAGGATTGCCTCAAATGAGAAATCAATCGCCTGTCTCAGCAACTAATGCCACAAACATAGCCATCACCGGTAAAGGAATCATTGATGGGAATGGTGATGCGTGGCGCATGGTGAAAAAAGATAAACTGAACGAAACACAGTGGAAAAAGCTGGTTTCATCAGGAGGTGTTCTAAGTGAAGACAAAAAAACATGGTACCCTTCTGAAAAAACACTGAAGGGATCTAAAATGTCAAACCCGGGAGTAATCTACGCGGAAAAAGATGCTGCATTTTATAACAGCATTAAAGATTTTCTTCGTCCAAACCTCTTACTACTCACAAATTGTAAATACGTTTTATTAGAAGGAGTGACTTTTCAAAACTCACCCGCCTGGTGTTTGCATCCGCTAATGAGTGAGCACATTACTGTGAAAAACATTTTTGTAAAGAACCCATGGTATGCTCAGAATGGTGATGGAATTGATCTGGAAAGTTGTAAAAATGTATTGATTGAAAATTCAGTCTTTGATGTAGGTGATGATGCTCTTTGCATGAAGAGTGGTCGTGATGCAGAAGGAAGAAAAAGAGGAATGGCAACAGAAAATGTGATGATCAGGGGTTGCACAGTTTATTCTTCGCATGGTGGCTTTGTCATAGGCAGTGAAATGAGTGGTGGTGCAAGAAATATTTTTGTAAACAACTGTACTTTCATAGGCGCTGATATTGGTCTTCGTTTTAAAACCACCCGTGGTCGTGGCGGCATTGTTGAAAATATCTTTGTAAAGGACATCTATATGAAAGATATTCCGGGTGAGGCTATCCTGTTTGATATGTACTATATGGCAAAGGATCCCATTCCGCTTGCAGGAGAAAAAAGAGAATTACCAAAGATTGAATTCAAGCCAGTTGATGAAACCACACCTCAATTCAGGAATTTTCACATCAGCAATGTGTATTGCAATGGTGCCGAGAAGGCCATTTTCATTCGTGGGCTTCCTGAAATGCATGTAAAAGATATAGTGCTGGAGAATATGGTATTGCAGGCAAATAAAGGAATTGATGTGCAGGAAGCTTCCGGCATCACTTTCAGAAATATAAAAGTTCTTAGTGAGGAAACGGACCCTGTAATTGACGTGGTACAAAGTGATAAACTTGTTTTTGATAACATCTCTTATAGCAATGATTCAAAATTATTATTCAGAATAAACGGAGAAAGAAGCAACACCATAACAATAAAGAATACCGATGTATCCAAAGCAAAAGAAAAAATAAGGTATGAGCTCGGCGCCACAGAAAAAAGCACCACTACTGTTGCTGCGGTTCCGACACCATCACAGCTAAAATGGAGTGAGAAGATGGCCACTACGGCCATGAAGTTATGGCCTGATTCATTTATGCTTCAGGGAGACAAAGCTCCAAAGTGGAGATACGACCAGGGAGTTGTTTTAAAAGGAATTGAATCCATCTGGAATGCAACAGGTGATGGAAATTGGTTCAAATACATCCAACGCAGTATGGACGTATATGTGAACGATGATGGAAGCATTAAAGGCTATCGCCAGGATGAATACAATATTGACAATATCAACAACGGAAAACTTCTTCTGTTACTCTACCAGGTTACCGGTAAGGACAAATACAGAAAGGCAGCAGAACTTTTAAGAAATCAGTTAAAAACCCATCCACGTACTTCCGAAGGAGGATTCTGGCATAAAAAAGTTTATCCTTACCAGATGTGGTTGGATGGCCTTTATATGGGTGAGCCATTTTATGCCGAGTATGCAAAGGTCTTTCAAGAGGATACTGCTTTCAATGATGTTGCCCGTCAATTTATTTTGATGGAAAAACATGCCATGGATAAAAAAACAGGTTTACTATATCATGGATGGGATGAAAGCAAAGAACAACAATGGGCCAACAAACAAACAGGCCAATCCCCAAATTTTTGGGGAAGAAGTCTTGGATGGTATGGTATGGCACTGGTAGATGCCCTGGATCATTTTCCTGCCAATCACCCAAAAAGAGCTGAACTGATTGCAATACTTCATCGATTTGCCATCGCTGTAAGAAAAGTTCAGGATCAAAAAACAGGATTATGGTATGATGTACCAAATATGCCTGGTAAACCCAAAAACTATTTTGAAGCATCGGCCTCCTGTATGCTGGCTTACACTTTTGCAAAAGGTGCAAGAAATGGATATTTACCTGCTGCATATTTCAACCATGCCAAACAAGCCTGGAAAGGAATCTTAGAAACATTTATTGAAACTGATGCTAGTGGCCAGGTGAACCTCAAAGGCACGGTTGCGGTTTCCGGGTTAGGCGGGAAACCCTATCGTGACGGCAGCTTTGAATACTATATGAGTGAGCCTGTCATTGTAAATGATCCAAAAGGAATGGGGGCATTTATTCTTTGTGCCGCAGAAATGGAAATGAATGAAACACAAAGTATCGGCAAAGGGAAAACTGTTTTGCTCGATTACTATTATAATAATGAATGGAAAAAAGATGCCACCGGCACCCTGGTTCGCTGGCATTATGTGTGGGAAGACAAAAGTAATAGCGGTTATTCCATGCTTGGTGATATTTTTAGCCGGTTTGGTGTAAAAACAAAATCATTAGACAGACGGCCAACAACATCCGATCTTGATGCTGCTTCAATTTATATTATAGTAGATCCGGATACAGAAAAAGAAACTGATCAGTTACATAAGATAGACGATAAGCTTACCATTAGTCTTGCCAGCTGGGTTGCAAATGGTGGTGTTTTGGTATTATTAAGCAATGATGCAGGCAATGCAGAGTTTACAAATTTCAATAAGCTGGCAGGCAAATTTGGCATTCAGTTTAATGAGGATAGTAAGAACCGGGTACAGAATGATCAGTTTGAACAGGGGGCAGTAACTATTCCCGCAGCAAATTCATTATTTGATACACCACATAAGTTATATGTCAAGGAATACAGTAGTCTGCAGGTAAAAGATCCTGCAGTTGCAGTAGTAAAAAATGCTGATGATAACTTGATGGCAATAGCGAGGTATGGCAAAGGAACTGTCTTTGCTCTTGGTGATCCATGGATATATAATGAATATTTAGATGGCAGAAAATTACCTGCTGACTTTGATAATTATAAAGCTGCCGAAGAGTGGGTAAAATGGCTGATCAAACAGTCATCCAGGAAATGATTAAAGGAGAAACCAACATATCGATCCCTTACCTTATTGGTTTTATGCTGATGCTCCCGTCTGTATCCGGGCGGGATGTGTCAGCCAGCAAAACTCACCTCCCCTATTCAAAAATTATTGTTGCTGCTGATGGAAGCGGTGATTACAAAACAATCCAGGGGGCTATAAACAGTTTACCTGATTCGTCAGCATCTGCCCGTACCATCTTTATTAAAAAAGGAACTTACAACGAAAAATTGTACATCGAAAAAAACAATATCAGTTTTGAAGGCGAAGACAGGGAAAAGACAATCATCATTGCATCCATTGCAAGAGACGAGTGGCGTTGTGGGCACAAAGATGATTGGGGCGTTGCCACAATGAATATTGGCGCCAATGATATCACACTGAAAAATCTTACCGTCACCAACAATTTTGGTTTTGATTATACAGAAAGAAAAATCTGGTGTGAAACAGATACTCCTTTTGCCAAAGAAAAAGTATTGAGAAAAGACGGTCACGAAATGGCTTTGCGGACCATGAATATGGCTACAAGACTTAAAGCAGTTAATTGTCGTTTTCGTTCATTCGGTGGAGATACAGTTAGTCCCTGGGAGATATACAATGGCATGTGGTATTTCAAAGACTGCATCATGGAAGGTGGTGTAGATTTTTACTGCCCGAGAGGATGGGCTTGGGCGGAGAATTGTGAATTCATTTCTCATACTGGTCCCGCTGCTATCTGGCATGATGGTTCAGGGAGTAAAGACTCTAAAACAGTGCTGGTGAATTGCAGTTTTAAAGGTTATGATGGTTTCTTACTGGGACGTTATCACAGGGAAGCACAATTTTATCTGATCAATTGCCTGTTTGCAAAAAATATGAAGGACACCCCCATTTATCGTGTGGCTACAAATAACATTATTAACTGGGGAGAAAGAATCTATTACTATAACTGCCATCGGGAAGGAGGAAATGATTTTAAATGGTATAAAAACAATTTACCTGGTGACGTAAGTGCAAAAGACATAAATGTAAAATGGGTTTTTGGTAACAGATGGAACCCTGAAGAAAAATAAATGACATTAAAATATAATTATGCAATTATCTGAAAATAATATCCGGCAGATCAAAGCACAGGACAGATTGGAAGTGCCGGATTCAGCAATATTTAATTTACCTGAAAAAGTTCTGCAATTTGGAACAGGTGTATTGCTGAGAGCTTTACCAGATTATTTTATTGATAAAGCCAACAAACAAGGCATTTTTAATGGTCGTGTAGCAGTGGTAAAATCTACAGACAGCGACAGCAGTGCATTTGACAGACAGGATGGCTTATACACCATTTGTGTTCGTGGGGTTGAAAGTGGAAAGACTGTTGAGGAGAATATTATCAATGGATCAATAAGCAGGGTGCTTGGCGCTAAAACCGAATGGAAGAAAATACTGGAGTGTGCCCATAATCCTGAAATGAATATTATTCTTTCCAACACGACTGAAGTAGGAATTCAGCTGGTTCAGGATGATATTAACGCCGAACCTCCTGTTTCTTTTCCTGGCAAATTACTAGCCTTCCTGTATGAAAGGTTCAAAGCTTTTAAAGGAAGTAAAGAAAGTGGCATGGTGATCGTTCCCACGGAGCTGATTACTGATAACGGATCTAAACTGGAAAGCATCGTGTTGGAACTTGCCCATCGTAATAACCTTGACTACAAATTCATTGAGTGGCTTGAAACACACAATACGTTTTGTAATTCGCTTGTTGACCGGATCGTACCCGGAAAACCCAATAAAGATGAAGCAAAGAAGATTGAAGCAGCATTAGGTTACCAGGATGAACTAATAACGATGAGTGAGGTATTTCGTCTGTGGGCTATTGAAGGAAATGAAAAAGTGAAAGAGGTTTTATCATTTCATAAAATTGATAAGGCAGTAATAATAGCTCCGGATATCACATTATTCAAGGAACTGAAATTGCGATTGCTGAATGGTACACATACGTTCAATTGCGGAACAGCTTTTCTGTGTGGCTTCAATATTACCCGTGAGGCGGTCACTCACCCTGTTTACGGGAAATTCACCAAAAGCCTGATGCATGATGAGATTGCTCCGGCGATTCCGTTTGAAATCGATGAAAAAGTGAAGGCTGATTTTGCCAACAGCACTTTTGAACGCTTTTGCAATCCCTTCATTGATCATCAATGGCAGAGCATAACCGTACAATACACTTCTAAAATGAAAATGAGAAATATACCGTTATTGCTCAGCCACTATGAAAAAAATGAATCTGTTCCGATGCATATGGCAACAGGTTTTGCTGCTTTCCTGTTATACATGAAATCAACCCGGAAAGATGGAAATAAATTTTTTGGTGAACGAAATGGGGTTGAATATGAAATAAAAGATGATTCAGCCACATATTTTCATAACTTATGGCTTGATAAGAATGCTGACGAAGTTGCCCATGAAGTAATGAGCAACGAAGAACTTTGGGATACCGACCTCACGAAACTTCCCGGTTTATTGCAAACCGTAAAAGAACTGCTGCAGGATTTTAAAGCAAACGGAGTTTTGCAAACCATTAGCGAACTACAGTCAAAAAGGGTAACAGCATAAATGAAACACAGAGTTTTAAAAGTTCATCCAAAAGATAACGTTATAGTGGCTTTGACCAACCTGGCCAAAGAGGAAACTATTTCATTTGAAGGAATAGATTACGTATTGACAGAAAATATTCCTGCCAAACATAAATTTTTCATGAAGGACATGAAAACAGGAGATGAAGTAATCATGTATGGCGTACTGGTAGGTAAAGCTCAAACTGAAATCGCCAAAGGCAGCCGGATGTCAACTGAAAACATCAAACATGCAGCAGAGCCATATGATTACCGCAATGCAAAATTTGAATGGCATGCTCCTGATGTTTCAAAATTCAAAGGAAGAACTTTTAATGGCTACCACAGAAGTGATGGAAGAGTAGGCACAGCCAATTACTGGCTGTTTATTCCCACTGTTTTTTGTGAGAACAGGAACCTGGATGTAATCCGTGAGGCCATGCACAATGAATTGGGATATGCAGTAACTGATAAATACAAACAGTATACTCATCACCTCCTGGATGCTTATAAAAAAGGAGAAAGCCTGGAAAATATTGACCTCACTCCCTCTTCTAATGGTCATCACCGCCCATTTAAGAATGTTGATGGTATAAAATTTTTAAATCACCAGGGAGGTTGCGGGGGAATTCGCCAGGATGCTGCTATACTAAGCAAGTTATTGGCTGCTTATGCTGATCATCCAAATGTTGGAGGTGTCACAGTACTGAGTCTTGGATGTCAGAACCTGCAGGTGCAGGATTTTAAAAATGATCTGAAAGCTCATAATCCCAATTTCGGTAAACTAATTTTCATTTTTGAACAACAGCAGTCACAAAGTGAAGAACAATTAATAGCTGAGGCTATCAGGAAAACATTTGAAGGTCTCATAGAAATTAATAAGCTGGAAAGAAAACCTGCAACGTTAGATAAGCTCTGTATAGGAGTAAAATGTGGCGGTAGCGATGGATTCAGCGGAATATCAGCAAATCCTTCTGTTGGCTATTGTTCTGACCTGGTTGTTGCATTAGGTGGTAAAATTCTATTGGCTGAATTTCCTGAACTGTGCGGGGTGGAGCAGGAACTGGTTGATCGTTCTGTAAATGAAGCCACCGCCAGAAAATTTATGAAGCTTATGAGAAGCTATGATGAAATTGTTACCCGAGCCGGTTCCAGTTTCTCGATGAATCCATCACCTGGAAATATTAAGGACGGACTAATTACAGATGCGATAAAATCTGCAGGAGCAGCAAAGAAAGGCGGAACCTCACCAGTGGTGGATGTACTGGATTATACAGAACCAGCCGTAAAACCCGGATTAAATCTTGTTTGCACACCCGGAAACGATGTAGAAGCAACAACTGGTAAAGCTGCCAGTGGGGCTACGTTAATTTTATTTACTACCGGGCTTGGAACGCCGACAGGTAATCCTGTTTGTCCAACGATCAAGGTCAGCACCAATAGCAACCTGACAAAAAGAATGAATGATATCATTGATATTGATTGCGGCCCTGTGATCGAAGGAGAAAAGACTATTCAACAAATGGGAGAAGAGATCCTGGAGTATTGTATCAAAGCAGCAAGTGGTGAAGTGATCCCTAAAGCTGTTTTACTGAACCAGGATGACTTCATTCCATGGAAAAGAGGTGTATCATTATAAATTTAAGAAGATGAAAAAGTTTTTAGATGAGAATTTCTTATTAAACAACTCTACTGCACAGCGATTGTATCATGAGTATGCCAAAGGCATGCCTATCATCGATTATCACAATCACCTGCCACCAAATGAGGTAGCTGAGGATAAACAATTTGAAAACATCACACAGGTTTGGCTGAACGGCGATCATTACAAATGGAGAGCCATGCGAACGAACGGCGTCGAGGAAGATTATATTACCGGTAATAAATCAGACTGGGAAAAATTCAGAGCATGGGCCGCCACAGTACCTTATACTTTGAGAAACCCATTATATCATTGGACTCACTTGGAGCTACAACGCTATTTTGGTATCACTGATATTTTGAATGCAGATTCTGCGAGAAAGATATATGACACCTGTGCAGAAAAATTACAACAAAAGGATTTTAGCGTACGAGGATTATTGGGGAAAATGAATGTGAAGGTTATTTGTTCCACTGACGACCCTGTTGATGATCTTAATTTTCATCAGCAGATCAGTAAGGATGACTGGAACATTAAACTCTTTCCTGCTTTTCGTCCAGATAAAGCAATGAATGTTGATAATGTGAATGCATTCAATAATTATTTGTCTCTTCTTGAAAAAGCAGCAAATATTTCAATTAGTACCTACAATGACTACCTCGCCGCCTTGAAAAAAAGACATGATTATTTTGCAGATAACAATTGCAGTATAAGCGATCATGGTTTGGAAGAAATTTATGCAGAAGATTATACGCAAACAGAGATTGCGGGCATCTTCGCTAAAATTCGTTCAGGTGGTGATTTGACTCTGGAAGAAAATAAAAAATTCAAATCGGCCATGCTGGTCACTTTTGCAGAATGGGATCATGAAAAGGGCTTTGTTCAGCAATATCATTTAGGCGCTTTAAGAAATAACAACAGCCGGATGATGAAGCAACTCGGACCAGATACCGGCTGGGATAGTATCGGAGATTTTTCCCAGGCTCGTTCATTAGCAAAGTTTCTCGACAGATTAGACAGAAATAACAAACTTGCAAAAACAATCATCTATAATCTTAATCCTGCCGATAACGAATTGTTCGCTACAATGATCGGCAACTTTAATGATGGCAGTGCAGCAGGAAAAATTCAGTGGGGTTCTTCCTGGTGGTTCCTGGATCAAAAAGATGGCATGACAAAACAGATGAATGCACTCAGCAACATGGGATTGTTAAGTCGTTTTATTGGTATGTTGACCGACAGCCGAAGTTTTCTTTCATTCCCAAGACATGAATATTTCAGAAGATTGCTATGTAATTTGTTTGGTGAAGAAATTGAGAATGGAGAATTGCCAAATGATATTGACTGGATCGGTAAAGTGATCCGGGACATTTGCTATAATAATGCAAAGAATTATTTTAACTGGCAGCACATTGATGAACCTGCCAAAACTAAATCGAAAGTTTAAATGGAAATAAGGTTTGCAATAAGCCCGGCAGAAGCCAGGCAAATGAACACGGAGCAGCTTCGTGAAAATTTCCTGGTTGACAAACTTTTTGTTAATAATGAAATAAAACTGGTCTATACTCATTATGACAGAATGATCATTGGCGGAATCAAGCCAGTAAATAAAACAATAGAATTACCTAATCATCCTGAATTAAGAGCTGAATATTTTCTCGAAAGAAGAGAATTGGGTGTAATTAATGTTGGCGGAGACGGAATTGTGATTGCAGATGGAAAAGAATTTGCTGTTCGAAAAATGGATTGTGTTTACTTAGGTAAGGGAACACAGAAAGTAAAATTCAAATCAAGAAATAAGAAAGAGGCTGCTTTGTTTTATATCCTGTCCGCCCCTGCTCATCATAAATACACGAATAAATTAATGGTGAGGGAAAGGGCAGCTCCTGTACAGTTGGGTGCTCCAGAGACATCCAATAAAAGAACAGTATACAAGTATATTCATCTTGATGGACTAAAAAGCTGTCAGCTTGTAATGGGACTAACGGTATTAGATCCGGGTAGTGTATGGAATTCTGTTCCCCCGCACACCCACACAAGACGAATGGAGGTATATTTTTATTTTGATCTGCCAACAGAGCAACGCATCATGCATTTCATGGGTGAACCGCAGCAAACAAGACATTTGGTGATGGCCAATAATGAAGCGGTGATCTCACCTCCGTGGAGCACCCACTACGGATGCGGTACTTATAATTATGGATTTATCTGGGGAATGGCCGGAGAGAACTTAGTATACACTGATATGGATCCGGCGCCCGTTCACACATTAAAATAATTTTTAAAAATTCATACAATTAATACCAACTGATATGTCAAAAAAAGTAGTTACGCTGGGAGAAATAATGCTTCGTTTATCAACTCCCGATTTCAAAAGATTTGTACAGGCCGATACATTTGATGTCACTTATGGCGGTGGGGAAGCCAATGTTTCAGCTGCACTTTGCAATTATGGACTTAACGGAACCTTTGTTACAAAAGTTCCAAATAACCCCATCGGTCAGTCTGCCATTAACCACTTACGTCGTTATGGGGTAGATACGCAATTCATTGTTCGTGGTGGCGATAGGCTTGGGATTTATTTCCTGGAAACCGGGGCTTCTATGAGAGCCTCACAGGTTGTTTACGACCGGGCAGGGGCTTCTATTGCTGATGTAGATGTAAAACAATTTGATTTTGATAAGATATTGGAGGGTGCTGTCTGGTTTCACACTACAGGTATCACACCGGCATTAAGTGATAAAGCTGCGGTGTTAACTGAAGCCGCACTCAAAGCTGCCAAAGCAAAAGGAATTACTACAAGTATTGACTTAAACTATCGTAAAAAGCTTTGGAGTAAAGAAAAGGCTAGAGAGGTAATGACCAAACTTTGCCAGTATGTTGATGTATGTATCGGCAATGAAGAAGATGCTGAAACAACCCTGGGTTTTAAAGCAGCTCACACTGATATTACTAAAGGAGAATTGAATCTTGACGGGTATAAAGATGTGTTTAAGCAAATGAAAGAAAAGTTTGGATTTAAATTCATCGCTTCATCTCTTCGTGAAAGCTATAGTGCCAGTGACAATGGATGGAGTGCCTTGGTATATGATGGCACTGATTTCTATCATACCAAAAAATATAATGTCCGCATAGTTGACCGTGTAGGCAGTGGTGATTCTTTTGCCAGCGGACTAATCTATGGATTGGTAACCGGAATGTCAATGCCCGATGCGGCTGAATTTGGCGTAGCAGCTTCTGCATTGAAACATACCATACCCGGTGATTTGAATCATGCAACGCTTAATGAAGTGAAAGATCTGATGAAAGGAGATGCCAGCGGTCGTGTACAACGTTAAATAAAAAATATGATCATAGATACATTGCCAAACGTTTCAAAATATTATTCGGCACATCCTTTATTTGCCAAAGCATTTGAATACATCAATGCCACTGATCTTGCAAATGCAGCAGAGGGCAAAGCTGAAATAGGGGAAGGATTAAAAACGATCATCAGCAATGCACCGGGCAAAACAAAGGAAACCAGTCTTGCCAAATTTGAATGTCATAACAAAAATATAGACATACAATATTGTATTAATGGTGTAGAAACAATCGGATGGAAACCGAGAGAAAAATGCACTTCATTTAACGGCGGCTATAATGAAGAAAAGGATGTTCAGTATTACAACGATCAGCCTGATACATTTTTCCAGTTGACAAACGGGCAGTTTGTTATTTTCTTTCCTGAAGATGTGCATGCCCCGATGATCGGCAATGGCGATATTAAAAAATTAGTGATCAAAGTAAAAATATGAGTACCACACAAAAAATAACAGACGCAATTTTAGCACAAGGAATACTGCCCCTGTATTTTAATAGCAGCGAGGAGGTAAGCCTGGATGTTTTAAAAGCAATTTACCGGGCAGGTATCAAAGCAGTTGAATATACCAATCGTGGTGATGCTGCTTTGGATAATTTCAAAAAAATGGTAGCGTTAAGAAATGCTGAGATGCCGGGCATGTTGCTTGGGGTTGGCACCATTAAAAATATGGAGCATGCAAAAAATTATATGACAGTCGGTGCTGATTTCTTGGTAAGTCCTGGATTTGTACCCGATGTTGCAGCTCATTGTGTAACCAATGATATTTTTTATGCACCGGGTTGTATGACACCCACTGAGATCATCGCTGCTGAAAATGCAGGAATAAAGTTTATCAAACTTTTTCCGGGAAATATGCTGGGAACAGAATTTCTTACCACAATAAAAGATATCTTTCCAAAACTGCTTTTCATGCCAACAGGTGGCGTTGATACTACTAAAGAAAATATTGAGAGTTGGTTTAAATCCGGAGTTTGCGCAGTGGGTATGGGTAGTAAACTCATCAGCAAAAAACTGATGGAGGCCAAAGATTATGCGACCATTGAATCAGAAACCAAAAAGGTTCTGGAGCTTATCCAATCAATAAAAAAATAGCCACTCATGACGAAGCCAGCCATAGGAAAATACAGGTGGACGATCTGGCTCTTTTATTTTTTGCAACAACAGTGAACTACCTGGACAGGCAGGTGCTGAGCCTATTAAAACCTTCACTGGAAGATCAGTTTGGCTGGAGCAACAGCCAGTACGCAGATATAGCTGCGGCCTTTCAGTTTACCTATGCCATCGCATTACTTTTAGTTGGAAGATTTATTGACCGGCTAGGAACTAAAAAAGGATATACATGGGCTATCATCATATGGTCTATTGGAGCGATGGTACATGCCCTCGCTATTCCTATTGGGGAAACACTATTATCAACACTTGGATGGATCGGTATTGCAGCACTCCCCGCATCAGTGGTTGGTTTTATGTTTTCAAGAGCTTTGCTGGCAGTAGGTGAGGCAGGCAATTTTCCCGCTGCTATTAAAGCAACAGCCGAATACTTTCCTAAAAAAGAAAGATCTTTTGCAACAGGTATTTTTAATTCGGGAGCTAACGTAGGTGCCATCCTTGCGCCATTGTCTGTTCCCTGGATTGAAGCACATTGGGGATGGAAAGCCTGTTTTATTATAATTGGCGCCATTGGTTTTCTCTGGCTTTTCTTCTGGCTGGTTTATTATGAGAAACCAGAAAAACAAAAACGCTTATCAGCAGAAGAGCTTGACTATATCAATAGCGATTCAACCAATACAGCGACATCGGATGCTACCGAAAAAGTTTCCTGGTTTAAATTATTGGGCTACAAACAAACATGGGCATTTACATTTGGTAAATTCATGACAGATGGGGTTTGGTGGTTTTTCCTGTTCTGGTTACCCGCCTATTTGAAGGACCAATACAATATTACCGGAACCGGTGTTATGCTGCCGTTATTTGTGTTATACAGTATGACCATGTTCGGAAGTATTGGTGGCGGTTATTTCCCTGCTTACTTTATCAATAAAGGATTTCAACCTTATGATGGTCGTATGAGAGCAATGCTGATGATCGCTTTTATTCCTTTGGTTGTTTTGGCAGCGCAGCCTTTAGGCCATATCACTTACTGGATCCCGGTAATTTTAATTGGTATAGGAGCCTCCGCACACCAGGCATGGAGTGCTAACATATTCACTACTGTCTCTGATATGTTCCCTAAGAAAGCGGTAGCATCTGTTGTTGGTATCGGCGGAATGGCAGGAGGAATTGGTGGTGTAATTGTTACAAAAATTGGTGGTTCCTTATTCGATCATTACAAAGCCCTGGGACATATCGAAACAGGCTATACCATCATGTTTGCGTTTTGTGCTGTGGCCTATCTGATTGCATGGGTAGTTATGAAAGCTCTTGTTCCCAAATACAAGCCGATTACAGATCTATAATTATAGGATTGTTCTAAACAATAGCTTGTTTATTATACTTATTCCTGTATTCAATAGGCGTTAAACCAGTAATTTTTTTGAAGATCGTACGGAAAGCTTTTGTATCTGTATAACCCACATCAAACATCACTTCACTGATATTTTTGCGACTGCTTTCAAAATTTCGTTTAGCAGCTTCAATCTTCACCCGCTGAATATATTCAGCTACCGTATTATTAGTTGCTTTTTTAAACCGGCGTTCAAAACTCCTGCGACCAATGGCCTGCATACCTGCCAGTTGGTCTACTGTTATCCGTTCATGATAGTTCTGCTCAATAAATACCTGGGCATTTTTCACTGGTTCATCTTCATGATCTTTCTGTCCGCGGAAGATCATAAAATCCGACTGACTTTCCCGGTTGATATCTATCGCAAAATATTTTGCTGCAAGGATAGCTGTATCCCGGTCCGTATATTTTTCAACCAGGTATAATAAAAGATTCCAGTAGCTGTTGGCACCGCCGCTTGTATATAAGCCATGTTCTTCTGTAATAATATATCCGTCCACGAGGTCCACATCAGGATACAGGAGGCGGAACTCATTCATAAACCCCCAATGTGTACTGCATTTTTTTCCTTTCAGCAACCCGGTCGATGCCAGCAAAAAAGCGCCGACGCAAAGTGATGCCACTTCTGCCCCATTTTTGTATTGCTCAATGATCCATGGAATGAACTTGCTATTCATTTCAACAGCCTGTGGTATGTCGCCGCTTAGTGCGGGAATAATGATCAGATCTGTTCGTTGGATCTCCTGTATTCTTGCATCAGTATGTACGGAAAATAAATTGTTGTTCAGTTTAACTTCATGGCTCAATCCGACCAACTGCACTTTAAATAAAGAAGACCTTCCTGAAACTTCCAGGAACTGGTTCACTGCAGTAAATAAATACCGGGGATCAGCAATGGCTTCTATCACGGCTGTTTCCGGAACAATAACGGATACATGCTTCATTTACTAAAGGTAAGTAAGCCCGATGTCGCAAACAACCCTTTGAATTGACGTTTCTACCAGTCATCAAATACGTTTCTGGTCTGTATGTTTGTGTCATCAAACAAAAACCAATAACGATGGCAACAACAGAAAAAACAGTATTAACAATAGAGGCAACCGTGAATGCCCCAATTGAAAAAGTATGGGAAGTATGGACCAATCCTGTACACATTATGCATTGGAACACTGCTTCTGCCAACTGGCAAACCACTTTTGCAGAAAACGATCTTCGCAAAGGAGGAAGTTTTTCAAGTCGTATGGAAGCGAGGGACGGAAGTTTTGGATTTGATTTTGGCGGGATCTATGATAAAGTAACGGAACATGAACAGATAACCTATACTATGGGTGATGGCAGAAAAGTGAACACCAGCTTTGAAACTGGTAACGGAACTACGAAAGTAACAACAGTGTTTGAAGCAGAAAGTCAGAACCCGGTAGATATGCAGCGTACAGGCTGGCAAAGTATACTGGATAATTTTAAGAACTATGCTGAAAAGAAAACTACTTCCACTCCATTGCATTTTGAAATAATGATCGATGCGCCGGTAGAAAAAGTGTTCTCCACAATGATAGCTGACAAAACTTACCAGGAGTGGACAGCTGCATTCAATCCCACATCAAAATATGAAGGGAGTTGGGATAAAAATGCCAAGATACTCTTCATCGGTACAGATAAGGAAGGCAATAAAGGTGGTATGGTCAGCCGGATAAAAGAAAATATGATGAATAAATTCATCAGCATTGAACACCTGGGTATTTTGAAAGGTGAAGAAGAAATAACCAGCGGACCCGATGTAGAAAGCTGGGCCGGTGGATTGGAAAACTATACTTTTAAAGCGGTGAATGGAAAAACATTGCTGCAAGTAGATATGGATTCCAATGAAGATTTTAAATCTTATTTCATGGAAATGTGGCCGAAGGCATTGAATATTCTGAAATCAGTCTGCGAGAAATAATTTAATTAACGAATCATACAATCATGAATAACTCAATTTACCCCTGCCTGTGGTTTGATGGCACCGCAAAACAGGCCGCAGAATTTTACTGCTCCGTTTTTAAAAATTCAAAGATCACAGTAGATACTCCATTGGTGGTGCAATTTGATCTGTTTGGAAAAAAGATCATGGGATTGAACGGCGGACCACAATTCAAGATTAATCCCTCCATTTCACTATTTGTTTTATTAGGATCAGTTGATGAAACAAATGCCGCATGGGATAAACTGGCAGAAGGAGGAAAAGTTTTGATGCCCATTGATAAATACCCATGGAGTGAACGTTATGGATGGCTACAGGATAAATTTGGGATGACATGGCAAATTTCAGTAGTGAATAATGCAGGTGATTCGCCAACGGTTACTCCATCTATGCTTTTCACCAACTCCCAATTTGGAAGAGCTGAAGAAGCAGTTAAACTTTATTCTGGCATTTTCCAGGATTCATCTACTTCTGTTATGATCCATTACCCTGAAGGTGATCCCAATGCAGGCAAGGTGATGTACTCTGAGTTTAAATTAAACGGTTACAATCTGATCGCAATGGATGGCCCCGGAGATCATCAATACACTTTCAATGAAGGGGTGTCATTGGTTGTTCCCTGTAACAACCAGGAAGAAATAGATCATTACTGGAATAGTTTAATTGCTAATGGCGGAGCTGAAAGTATGTGCGGCTGGTTGAGAGATCCGTTTGGTATTTCCTGGCAGATCATTCCGGCTGATATCGGAATGTGGGCATCTGATCCTGAAAATGGCCAAAAAGTAATGCAGGAATTATTAAAGATGAAAAAGCTTGATATGTCCGTACTAAAAAAAGCGATAGGTAAATAGCTAACAATCTCAAAAAAATTATATGAAACCAACGACAATCAATATTCTTCACTGGCTATTCACTATTCTGTTTGCAGGATTAATGATCTTTTCTGCAGTTGGAGGTATCGGGCCCAATGAAAAAACAATGCAAATATTTGTTAACTACCTTGGCTACCCCGTTTACTTCATTCAGTTTATCAGCTGGGCAAAAATCGCAGGCTCCATAGCAATTTTAATTCCGGGATTGAAAAAGATCAAAGAATGGGCCTACGCTGGTTTGTTTTTTGACCTGGCAGGAGCTATTTATTCCGGTATAGCGGTTTCCGGAAAATTTGACCCAATGATGCTGACCATGCTTTTCTGGATCATACCCGGAATATTATCTTATGCTTTTTGGAATAAGAAAAATGCACAGCAATAGAATGAGAAATAACAGGATCAATTCATATCTGACCTTTAATGGAAATTGCAAAGAAGCCATGACATTTTATAAAGAATGCCTGGGTGGCAAGCTGGTATTGCAAACTGTCGGTGAATCACCTTTGTCCGGTCAGATGCCGGAAAGAATGAAAGAAAGAATCGTTCATTCAACTCTTGTAAAAGAAAGCCTGGTACTGATGGGATCTGACATGGTAGAAGAACAAGGGCTCATTAAAGGAAATGCTGTTTCATTGATGCTGAACTGCAGCAGCGAAGAAGAGACCCGGAAAATTTATGATAAACTGGCTGAGGGGGGAAAAGCTACACATCCGTTGCATGATACTTTTTGGGGATCATTATTTGGCAACCTTACAGACAAATACGGTAATCATTGGTTATTGAATTTTGACAGAACAAAAACCAAAGAATTATGACCACATCCAAAAAAATGCTTCCTGCCATAGATGTAGATGAGTATATACAAAGATACCCGGCTAAAGTGCAGACTACACTTCAAAAAATTCGTAGAACGATCAAAAAAGCTGCTCCGGGAGCAGAAGAAGTAATCAGTTATAATATCCCGGGTTATAAATATCACGGCATACTGATATTTTTTGCCGCATTTGAAAATCATATCAGCGTTTATCCGGCGCCACGTTCAAGCGAATTATTTAAAAAAGAATTGTTGGGTTATAAGGGAGGAAAAGGAACTGTACAGTTTCCTCTTTCAGAGCCTATACCCTTTGACCTTATTACACGTATGACTAAGTTCAGAGTAAAAGAAAATGAAGAGAAATTTGCTGCAAAGCAAAAGAAAGCAAAAAAATAATCACTATTCGCCCCAAATTGTTTCTTTTCCATCAAGCCATAGCTTCACTGCTTCTGTAGTTACTGATTTTGGTCTTTCCAGTGGCATCCCCAATGCTCTGTCCCAAATCAGGTTAGTAAGAACTCCTAATGCCCTGCTGACAGCAAATAATACAGTATAAAACTCATACTCTACCAAACCAAAATGAACCAATAAAGCGCCGCTGTGTGCATCCACATTGGGCCATGGATTCTTCACTTTGCCTAATGATTGAAGAATTGGAGGTACGACTTCATAAATATTCCAGACGGTGTTTACTAATGGATCATCTGGCAAATAAGTTTTGCCAAATTCCATTTGTGCTTCAAACCTCGGATCAGTCTTACGTAGTACAGCATGACCATAACCAGGAACGACTTTTCCTTCATTCAAGGTTTGCTTCACATATTCTGCTATCTGATCTTTTGAGGGTTCTTTGGTGCCCAAAGAATCCTGCATTTCAAATATCCATTTGATCACTTCCTGGTTGGCCAATCCATGTAATGGCCCGGCCAATCCATTCATTCCGGCAGCATAAGCTAAATAAGGATCTGCAAGAGCTGAACCTACAAGGTGTGTAGCATGTGCTGAGACATTTCCGCCCTCATGGTCTGCATGAATAGTCATATAAAGACGCATCAGCTTTTTGAAAGTATCATCTTCAAATCCCAGCATGTGGGCTAAATTTCCGGCCCAATCAAGCAAACCGTTTGGTTCGATGTGATCATTGTTTTTATACTTACGCCGATAGATATAAGCTGCAATCCTTGGAAGCCTTGCGATAAGCACCATTGTATCATCAAAGGTTGGCTCCCAGTAATCTTTTTTATTTAAGCCCTTTGAATATGCCTTTTGAAAAAAACTTTCTGTCTGCAATGCCATTACACCGGTAACGAACATGGTCATCGGATGCGTATGTAAAGGCAATGCATCAATTGTTTTAAAAACATGGCCTGGCACATGAGAACGGCGTTGCCATACTGAGGTAATATGATCTACATCTTCTTTCGTTGGCAGCTCACCTATAAGCATCAGGTAAAAAAGACCTTCCGGCATCGGCTCAGTACCTTTCTTGAACTTGGGCAGTTTCTCTCTTAATTTCGGAATTGAGTAACCGCGGAAACGAATACCTTCCTGTGGATCCAACAATGAAGTTTCAGTTACCAGGCCCGTCATACCCCGCATTCCCTGGTAAACCTGGGATAAATGCACTTCTCCAATCACTTTGTTTCCATGATCTTTCAGCAACTGTTTGATCTCTGTTGCCATGCTATCAGCTTTTGCTTTGAACCTATCTTTCAGGATACCCATAGTGCAAATTTTTCAAGATTCCGGCAGGAAAAAGAGGAGTTTCTGCCCTAAATTATTTGAGGGCTAAAAGTACGTAAAGCCCCCTGCTAGAACAAAAATTATACTTGAAAGTTTAGATGAATTTCGTCATGATCAGAACCCTAAAAGATCACCTGGAATTTGTGGCTATTAACTACTTTGGAGTCTTTCTGTAAAGCCAATAAGCGACGGCACCGAAAACAATATTAGGCAACCATGCGGCTATCAGGGGAGGGAAATTTCCTTTTATTGCAAATACTGTAGAAAATCTGTCTGATAAAATAAAAAAAGCGGCGATAACAATGCCCAGAGCCAGGTGCATACCACTGCCACCCCTTGTTTTACGGCTGGCTATCACCACACCGATCATTGTAAGCAACACCACAGCGGCGGGTGTAGCTGTTCGCCGGTAACGCTCAACTTTTAGTGTACTCAACCCTTCCGTACCTCTCATTTCTTCTCTCCTGATAAATTCAACAAGTTCGGGTGTTGTCAGTTTATCTTTTAAGTATTCATCCTTTCTTAGTTCATCAGGCTTAAGTGATATTTTCAGATCCATGGTTCCATGATAAGTTATCTTCTCCCCCATGCTATCAATATTCCTTTCTTCGGCATTATAAAGTTTCCAGCCTTTTATTGCAGTATCCCAACTCATCGTTTCTGCCCTTAAATTATAAACAACTTTATTCTTTTTCACTCTTTCCATAAAAAATCCCCGGGCTGTTTTTGTGCTGGTGTCAAAATCCCTGATACCCGCATAGGTATTTGAATCTATCCTGCGATAAAAGCATCGATCACAGATCCCCGTGTACTTATTTTTCATGGGATCTCCTTTATCGATATAATTGATCTGGAAATCGCTTCGAATAATATTGGCCTTGGGAATCCAATAGCGGCTTCCCATCCAAAGAACGGATGCAAGAAGAATTCCTCCTACCAGGTAAGGACGCAGAAAGCGATTATAACTCGTTCCGCTGGCAAGTATGGCAATTATTTCAGAACGGGATGCCATACGGCTGGTAAAAAATATTACAGCGATGAATACGAATAAAGGGAATAATAAACTCCAGATAAATGGTACAAAGCCTAAATAGTATTCAGAAATGATCTGGCTTGTTGTAAGATCTGTCTTTACAAAATTATCAGCCTTCTCACTGCTATCAACCGCCACTGCAATAGCCGTAAAAAGCAACAAACAAAAGATGAATGTGACAAGGAATTTTTTAAGTATGTACCAGTCAATTTTCTTCATCAGATGTGGGTAAACTTTGAACTGTCCTGATTAATTTTTGCTCAAACAGTGCGGCAAAAGTACCTTAAAATAAGTTGATGAATTGTGAAAGCAATGTTTATAGTTTGTTTTTTAACCTTGAAATCATTTCATTTTTCCAGCTATTAAAACTGCCTTCTGTAATTCTTCTGCGGGATTCACGCATCAACCAGGTGTAAAATGACAGGTTGTGAACGCTGGCAATAGTATATCCCAAAAATTCTTTGGCTTTCATCAGATGCCGCAGGTATGCTTTGCTGTAATAACGACTTATCTCACAATCCAATTCCTCATCAATAGGCGAAAGGTCAAACTCCCATTTTTTATTATCAATATTAATTATGCCATTTGTAGTAAAAAGCATTGCATTCCGTCCGTTACGGGTAGGCATTACACAATCAAACATATCAACACCCATGCTGATACATTCCAGCAGGTTCCAGGGTGTGCCGACACCCATCAGATACCTGGGTTTTTTTTCAGGCAAATGATCACAACACCAGTCGCATATTTCATACATTAATGGTTCAGGCTCTCCCACACTTAATCCTCCAATTGCATTTCCAACGGCATTTTTTTCTGAGATAAATTCACAGGACTCTTTTCTAAGGTCTTTGTGTGTGCCTCCCTGAACTATGGGAAACAAATTTTGAGTGTATCCGTATTTGTCATTTGTCGTAGTAAATCTTAAAATGCACCTGTCCAGCCAACGATGAGTTAATTCCATCGATTTCTTTGCATAACGATGATCACTACCACCCGGAGGACATTCATCAAAGGCCATTATAATGTCTCCCCCGATAGTCCGCTGAATATCCATTACACTTTCAGGTGTAAACAGATGTTTGGATCCGTCAATATGTGACTGGAATGTAACTCCCTCTTCTTTTATCTTTCTTGTCCCCGCCAGGGAAAAAACCTGGTAACCTCCGCTGTCAGTCAGAATCGGCCTGTTCCACCCATTAAAACGATGTAGCCCACCTGCTTTTTCAAGCACCTCCATGCCCGGCCTTAGATACAGATGATAGGTGTTTCCTAAAATGATCTGGGCTTTTACATCATTCAATAACTGTTGTTGAGTAACTGCTTTTACGCTACCAGCAGTTCCAACCGGCATAAAAACAGGGGTTTGAATATTGCCGTGGTCCGTTTCAATCTCCCCGGCTCTTGCTTTTGATTCTTTGTCCTTATTTGTTAGCTGAAATTTTAAAGCAGCCATAATAATATTGAGGTGCAAATTAACCACAAACAAATACAAAAACGATAAACTATTTACCTTCGCCGCTATGCCACCAATGCGATGGGAACTAATCCTCCTCTATTCTTTTGCAGCGATCACTGCTATTCAATTATTTTATTATCTCTTTTTTTTCAGCCGGGTTGCTTTTTTCAGATCACAGAAAAAAAATCAGTCACAACAACACCCGGTTTCAGTGATAATATGTGCCCGTGATGAGGATGAGAACCTTGCCCGTAACCTGCCCGGTGTGTTGGTACAACAATATCCTACAACGCATGAAGTAATTGTTGTTAATGACAACTCTGTGGATGACTCAAAATATATTTTACAGGAACTGAAAAAAACATTTAAGTCATTAAACATTGTAGAACTGACACAGGAGGCTAGGTTGATATCCGGAAAAAAATATCCTTTATCAATCGGGATCAAGGAAGCCAAACATGAAGTATTGCTATTAACTGACGCTGATTGTGTGCCTGCCAGTGAATTCTGGATCACTAAAATGCAGGATGGTTATTTGGAAAATACGGAAGTAGTACTTGGATATGGAGGTTACCACAAAACCAAAGGAGTTCTGAATAAACTCATCCGGTTTGAAAGTTTTCATACTGCTTTACAATTTCTTTCTTATGCATTAGCTGGCATGCCTTACATGGGAGTTGGAAGAAACTTATCTTATAAAAAGAACCTGTTTCTTCGCAACAAGGGGTTTTCTTCTATCAATCACATTCCGGGTGGCGATGACGATCTGTTCATTAACAAAGTAGCTACAGCAAAAAACACAAAGGTTGTGATAGATCCGGATGCTATTACAAGGTCCATCCCAAAAACAACCTGGAGCGGATGGCTAAGACAAAAAGCAAGACATTACAGCACAGCAAGATTCTATAAACCTGTTCATAAATTTTTACTGGGACTCTACTTTTCTACTCAATTCATTTACTATCCATTATTGGCGGCATCATTTGTTTTTTGTGACTGGAGAATAATAACAGGACTATTGGGATTACGATTGATTGCTCAGGCAATAATCCTCAGAAAATCGATGCAGAAAATGGGAGAAGCAGACCTGTGGCCATGGTTTATCTTCCTGGACTTATGGATGTTTTTTTACTACATCATTTTTGCCCCCGCTCTTTGGAAGAAACCAAGGCGAACATGGAACTGAATTATTTAATTTGATGGATATAATTCTAAAATATTTTTCAGATTTTACACCAAACCAGCTCGATCAGTTTCGTAAACTGGAGCCTTTATATAAAGAATGGAATGAAAAGATCAATGTTATTTCCCGTAAAGACATTGATCACCTGTACGAAAAACATGTTTTACACTCCTTAAGTATTGCAGCAGCATTCGAGTTCCATGACGGCGCAGAAATTGTTGACCTCGGAACCGGAGGAGGATTTCCGGGAATTCCCCTGGCCATATTTTTTCCAAATGTCAGGTTTCATCTTGTTGACAGTATTGCCAAAAAAATAAAAGTCGTCGATGGAGTTGCAGCGGGTCTTGATTTAAAAAATGTAACCTCCCAGCATAGCCGCATTGAGAATATTGGGAAAAGAAAGTTTGACTTTGTAGTTTCAAGAGCGGTTGCCCCACTCGGAGAGTTATGGAAATGGAGCCGACCTATTTTAAAAACCTCTGAAAATCAGGACAAACCAACCGGATTGATTTGCCTGAAAGGGGGTGATCTGGCAGCTGAGATCAGCGAAAGCAGGGTTCGTCCACGGGTAATTGAGATTTCTGAGATTTTTCAAGAGGAATATTTTATGAACAAATACCTTTTGTTTGTGCCAAGGTAAAAAATTACCGAAAAGTGGTATTGTTGAAGTTGCTCTTAAATCAGACCTTTAATTCTTTATGAGCCCTATTTCAGTTTGTATAGTTGATGACAACCGGGAACTGCGCAATGCTCTCGAAGAAATATTGAGCATGTCTGATGGCTATAAATGTCTTGCCACAATCAGCACTGCAGAAGATGCAATTGCCCAAATACCAATCTTAAAACCCGATGTTGTTCTGATGGATATAAATCTTGGAAGTGTTGAAAGCGGTATCGACTGTGTGAAAATATTGAAACCCAAAATGCCCGATACCAATTTTCTTATGTGTACAGTATATGAAGAGGATGAAAAAATATTTGAAGCATTAAGTGCCGGGGCAAGCGGATATATATTAAAGAAAACAGATCCGATACGTATGCTGGAGGCGATTCGTGAATTATATGAAGGTGGTGCCCCAATGAGCAGCCAAATAGCAAGAAAAGTGGTAGCAGCATTCCGTCAGCAACCTGCTACAGATGTAAATGGACAGGAGTTGGATATGCTTTCAAGCAGGGAAAAAGAAATTTTAGAATTCCTTTCAAAAGGTCTTATGTATAAAGAAATAGCTTCTCAACTATTTCTCAGCCCCGAAACGGTTCGAAAACATGTTTATCATATTTATGAAAAACTGCATGTTAATAACCGGGTAGCTGCAGTCAATAAGTACTTTGGAAGATAGTTTTTGCAGGTTTTTGCGGGCAAAATCATTGAATAATCACAAAAAATACCACAAACAGGTTATTGTTGGGTGTCACAAGCCTCTCTAATTTTGATTTCAATCAGGTGAAAATTTTTCATAACTATTAACCATTAACCTTCCTAAACATCTGTGAGCGGGGTCTTAGATCAAAAACCAAAAAATCCCATCCACTAACCAGCGGACGGGATTTTTGATTTTATGAAATTTGAATACTTACCATTTCAACTCAAGCTTGTTATTCTTTCTGTCTATGTCCGCCATTCTAAGAGAAGGATCAATTTCGACAAGTGTAAAATCAGTTAGCCTTTTTGATGATTCAATGATATAGGTAGAACTTGTCCACTTCCACGGTTCATATTCAATTCGTGGAATCGAACTATCCTCAATCGGTTTCTCACCGAACATAAGGTACATAGGCACATAATGCAATTCCTTTGAACCATCTTTAAATGTTATCTGAAGATCTATCGGCATCGGAATTAACCCTATCTGTTTTATGCGGATCTTTGTTTTACCACCCTCTTCCCATAAACTATCAATACTATAATCAATTGTTTTAGTTGAATTGATCCAGAATTCTTTATACCAGTCAAGTTTCATATCACTTACTTTTTCTGCCACTCTTATAAAATCATTTACATTCGGATGTTTAAATCTCCATTGTTTGTAATACTCAAGTAATATCTTATCTCTTACGGGGGCTCCGGTTATATACCCAAGTTGCTCCAGGAAGACAGCTCCTTTTGAATAAACCGCCGGCCCATAAGCAGCATTCAGATTATAATGATCAGCATGAGTAGTCAATGGTTCTTCTTTACCACTTTTTGCCAAGGCTTCATATCCCCTGTAGTCACCGCTAAATGCAAATCCAGTATTATTATCTAAGAAAGCACTAACCCTATCTTCCGCATAAGTTGTAAATCCTTCATCCATCCATGCATAAAGAGATTCGTTGGTACCCAAAACACCATAATACCAGTTATGCAGCCATTCATGCAACCAGGCCCCGGGACCTATGCAAAGTGTCGCCATGGGGTATTCCATCCCACCATCGCCGCCATGAATAAAGGAAAATTGCCTGTAAGGGTATGGTCCAAACGTTTTTTCAATGAATGGCAATGCTCTTTCTGCATCATCCAGCACTTTCTCCCAATCTTTTGCAGAAGCATTGCTTACCTTATATAACAAATGGAAAGTAAGAGTGTCTTTTATCTTTCTTGTTTTATGAATGAACTCAGGATCTGCGGCCCACATAAAATCATGCACATTGGGAGCAAAGAAATGCCAGCTCAATTTATCTCCCGGAGGCCTGCTCACTTTTGTTCCCGGATCTTCATAACCATATCCTATTTGATTTGCATTTTGTAAATAACCCGTTCCTCCCAGTATATATTTTTTATCAATCTTTATGGTTACATCAAAATCACCCCAAACTCCATAAAACTCTCTGCCCACATAAGGTGTGGGATGCCAGCCCTCATAATCATATTCGCACATTTTTGGATACCACTGACTCATAGAATAACGAACCTTTGATGTCGGATTGTCCCTTCCGCTTCTTCTGATCTGCAATGGTACCTGGGCTTCAAAATCCATATCAAATGTTACTTTACTTCTGGGTAAAATGGGTTTATCAAGATCCACCTCCAGTATTGTTTCCAGCACTTTGAAATTTTGAGCCTTACCATTCATCTTCAGAGATAAAATTTTCTGGTACCCAATTTCATCTGGTTTTAGTTTGGATATCCGATCCCTGACCCGGAAATCCCAATCAGGCCCCCTGCCTAAGGTGATAGCTCCCTGCCTCCTGCTTCTTTCATCCATCATACTACCCGGCTGAAAGGCATTAAAGTATAAATGATAAAATACTCTTGTCAATGTATCGGGTGAGTTGTTCCAGTATTCCAGTTTTTGCTTACCGGTAAACTGGTTTGTCTGAACATTCATATCAATGTCCATTACATATTTAACCCGTTGCTGCCAGCGATCCGGCTGTGCAGTAAGTGAAATACTTAAAATAACTGAAAGAATAAATAAGATTGTCCTGTTGATCATACTGAATAAGAATTACTTAAAATGAAGTCGTAAATTTCGTTAAATAGGTTGTTATGCGAAAAATAAAAATGATCGATGGTTATCCTTTTGTTTCATATTCCAAAGAAACATTTAACAAAGAAGAAATAACAAAAAGAAGCCATGATTTTTATGAATGGATGGATAGCAGGAGAACCGTGAGAGAATTTTCGGATAAACCTGTTCCTGAAGAAGTCATTAAAAGCATCATTCAAACCGCATCAACAGCACCAAGTGGTGCCCATAAACAACCCTGGACATTCTGTGTAGTTGCCGATCCGGAAATAAAAAAACAAATACGTATTGAAGCAGAAAAAGAAGAATATGGAAGTTATAATGGAAGAATGCCGGAAGAGTGGTTAAGAGATCTTCGGCCCCTGCAAACTGATTGGCATAAAGAATTCCTGGAAAAAGCTCCTTACCTGATCATCATTTTTAAGCGTAGCTATGAAACTGAAAAAGATGGACATAAACATCAGAATTATTATGTTACTGAAAGTTGCGGAATTGCCTGTGGCTTTTTATTAGCCGCTATCCATCATGCTGGATTAACGGCACTCACTCATACTCCCTCCCCTATGAATTTTTTATCTAAAGTGCTGAACCGCCCTGAAAATGAAAAACCTTTTTTATTAATCCCGGTTGGTTATCCGGCTGAGGAATGTTGGGTGCCTGATCTTAAAAGAAAAGAATTGAATGAAGTGAGTGTATGGTATTAATCTTTTCCTGCAACAACTATAACGATCTCCCCTTTAACTTTTTTATCACTGAAATGATCTCTTACTTCACAAAGCGTTCCTCTGAAATTTTCTTCAAACATTTTTGAAAGCTCCCTACTTACGGAACATTGTCTTTCCTCCCCAAAAAATGTAATAAAGTCTTCTAATGTTTTTAAAAGTCTCAACGGCGATTCGTAGAATATCATAGTCCTTTCTTCTTCAGACAATTTTTGCAACAGGCTTTGTCTTCCTTTTTTCAAGGGAAGAAACCCTTCAAAACAAAAACGATTTGTGGGAATACCACTGTTTACTAATGCCGGAACAAAAGCTGTAGCACCGGGCAAACATTCAATTCTAACCCCGGTTTTCACACATTCCCTCACTAACAAAAAAGCGGGATCAGAAATGCCGGGTGTGCCTGCATCAGTAACCAATGCTATTTTTTTACCCTCCAATAGCTGGCTTACGATATGTTGTAAAACTTTATGTTCATTATGCTGATGATATGGAGAAAGTTGTTTGGTGATCCCGTAATGATTCAGCAAATGTGAAGTGGTCCGTGTGTCCTCAGCAAGAATTACATCAACCTCTTTTAATATTTCCAATGCACGGAGTGTAATGTCTTTTAAATTACCTATTGGTGTTGGAACGAGATAAAGCATCAATCTGAAAATTTGAAAATGTGCATATTTGATAATGATGAGATCCTTTCCATTATCAAATCAACAAATTGCCGAACTGGTTAATTAACACTTACCTCAAAATACTCCATCACGGGGTTACTCAGCAATTTTTTACTGGCTTCTTCTGCAATTTGTTTTGCTTTATCGGGAGAATCAGCATTTACCTGAAGTGTAATATTTTTCCCGATCCTTACATCTTCAACTCCGGAAAGACCCAGGTTCTCTAAACCACCCAATACTGCTTTCCCCTGTGGATCGAGTAATTCTTTCAGCGGCATTACTTTGATCTCAACTGTATATGTCATGCTGTTTGTTTTTTGAACAGCAAAGATAAGATAACGTAAGCCAGCACAATGATCGGCGCCGCCAGCCATTTAAAAACAATAATGGACAAAACAGCTATAAGAATTACAAGATATTTTGGAAAGTTCTTTTTAAAACCAAAATCGCTGAACTTTAATGCCATCAAAGGAATGGTAGAAATCATTAACCAGGAAAGTAAAAAGATCAAACCATACAGAAACCATTTATTGAGTAATAATTCCTGCACCCAGCTTTCATTTACATTCCAGTAAATCAGCGGTAACGAAGCAACAACTAATCCTGTTGCAGGTACCGGCAATCCTTTAAATGAATGGCTTTGACTTTTATCGAGGTTAAACCTAGCCAATCGCCATGCAGCAGCTGCAGGGATGATAAATGCCGGTAATAACCAGATCACAAAACTATCCATACCATCCGGCTCATGTGCAACCGCAAGACGAAGAAAATGATAAAGGATGAGACCAGGAGCAACTCCAAAACTTACAAGGTCAGCAAGTGAATCCAATTGCTTTCCCATTTCAGAAGATGCTTTAAATAATCTTGCTACAAATCCATCTAAAAAATCAACAATAGCTGCCAAGCCAATGAAAAGAGATGCATACCAGATTTTTTCCGGGATGTATAACAAATCATTGCCTTGTACATCTGAAATAATCATCACTCCGGCCTCAAGAACAAAAACAATAGCAAGACAACCGAAAACAAGATTAAGAAGGGTAAACAGGTTCGGAATTTGCTTCATGCCGGCAAAATAAGTCTATTTTTTCATCAGAGTTTCTATCTCTTCTACAGTAATGGGGATATTCTTCATCAGGTCTTTGTTCCCGTTTCGGGTGATCCACACATTATTTTCAATTCTCACTCCCATTTGTTCTTCTTCAATATAAATACCCGGTTCCACTGTAAATACCATACCGGCTTTGATAGGAGCAGTTCTTGTTCCGAGGTCATGCACATCTACACCAAGATGATGGGAAATACCATGGTATAAATATTTCCGGTAAGCTCTGTTCTCAGGATCTTCATTTTTTACATCCGATTTTTTCAGCAACCCGATCTTCAAAAATTGCTGTGTAGCTTCTTCACCCACTTTATCCGTATAATCAACAATGGTGATACCCGGCTTCAATAAACTTTTTGCATAATCATGTAAATGCAAACAGGCATTGTAAACTGTTTTTTGTCTCCTGCTGAATTTTCCGTTTACCGGCACTGTTCGTGTGAGATCGGCACAATACCCACCGTATTCAGCTCCAAAGTCCATTAATATTAATTCACCATCCTTGCATTCCTGGTTATTGGAAACATAGTGCAATGTTCTGGCTCGGTCACCACTTGCCAGGATGCTGCCATAAGCCGGCCCTGTTGCTCTCTGTGAGAGAAATGAATGGAATATTTCTGCTTCAATTTCATATTCCATTATTCCGGGACGAATTACCTGCAATAATCTTCTGAAAGTATTATCTGTAATGTCTATTGCCTTTTGCATCACTTCAACCTCTGATGATGTCTTAATTGCCCTCAGCTCTTTCATGATCTTTGCCGCCCTGAGGTAATTATGTAAAGGATACCTGCTTTTCATTTCATCAATAAACCGATAATCCCTTGTTCTGATAAGGCTTGCCTTCCTGTCATTTTCGTTGCTATCAAGATATATACGATCAGCCAGGTGAATCCATTGTTGTAATAATCCGTCCAGACTGTCCCGCCATACAATTGTTTTTATTCCACTGATGGCCTGAGCTTCTTTAATCCGTAACCTTTTACCATCCCATTTTTCCTTCAGTTCATTCGGTCTTACCAGGACTAGCACTTCCCTGTATTTAGGATCTGGGTTCCCCGGAAAAAGAATGACCATGCTATCTTCCTGGGTTATTCCGCTTAACCAGAACAGATCGCTGTTTTGTTTAAAATGATATAAAGCATCTCCATTTACAGGCACTTCATCATTACTCACAAATATGGCAATGGAATTTTTTTCCATTCTGCTTACAAAGCGGTGCCTGTTTTGAATAAATAAATTCTGATCAAGGGTTAAATATTTCATCGGTTGAAAGTTTGTCGGTTTATAAATTAATCAGTGTAAGATCGTTAAAGATAAAGAGCATTATAATCTGCGGTTTTGATTCTTGACGGAAGGAAAAAACTGCAATTTTTTTATGAAAGTTACCCAAAAAGAAAGTTGAGTGTAAAATATTTAACAGTCAACTACTTAAAGAGGAAAAAATCAAAATAAAACAGGTGTTTTTAAGGAAGATTTTAATGTGTAGAACTAACACTTGTTTGTATTTAAACGGGTTTGTGTATTACCTTTGTCGCCTCAACAAACTGTTCGCTATATATGTCAATTCCCACCATTTCAATCCCTACCCGAAACCTTCTTCGCCTGGGATTAAAAAACACTGAAAACATTCATTATCAACTTTCTCCGGAAGAACTAGTTCAGGATACTTTGCGTATGGGAGAAGGAACGCTTAATGATACAGGGGCCTTGGTAATAAAAACAGGTGAGTTTACCGGCCGGTCTCCTAAAGACAAATTCACAGTTAAAGATGAGGTAACAGCAGATACTGTCCATTGGAATGAATTCAACATCCCGATTGAGCCAAAATATTTTGACATCATTTATAAAAAAGTAATTGATCACCTCGATCAATTACCAGAACTCTGGATAAGGGATTGTTATGCCTGTGCAGATCCCCGCTTCCGACTGAATGTGCGAACCATTAATGAAAAACCCTGGAACAACCTGTTTGCTTACAATATGTTTCTTCGGCCGACAGAAGAAGAACTTGAAAACTTCACTCCTGACTGGCATGTAATAAGTGTCCCGGATCTGAAATTAGATCCAAAAGAATGCGGAACCCGGCAACATAATGCTGCTATAGTTTCATTTAAACATAAAATGATTCTCATTACCGGATCAGGCTATACAGGAGAAACTAAAAAAGGCATTTTCACAATTCTAAATTATATACTCCCGCATGAGAAGAACGTATTAAGCATGCATTGCAGTGCCAATATGGGAAAGAAAGGCGATACAGCTATTTTCTTTGGATTGAGCGGCACCGGTAAAACAACCCTAAGCGCTGATCCTAATCGTAAACTAATTGGCGATGACGAGCATGCATGGACTGATGATAATATTTTCAACTTTGAAGGAGGATGCTATGCCAAGACCATTAATCTGACCGAAGAAAAAGAACCGGAAATATTTAATGCAATAAGACCCGGTGCGATGGTTGAAAACGTAACCTTCTTCCCCGGAACTAACAAGATCAATTTTGATGATGGCTCCATAACTGAAAATACCAGGGTTTCCTACCCATTAAATTTTATAAGTAATGCACTTGAGCCTTCTATTGGTGGTTTACCCAAAAATATTTTCTTTTTAACCTGCGATGCCTTTGGTGTATTGCCTCCCATATCTAAGCTAACCCCGGGACAAGCAATGTACCAGTTCATTTCAGGATACACTGCTAAGGTTGCGGGAACTGAAGCTGGTGTAACTGAACCCAAGCCAACCTTTAGTGCTTGCTTCGGAGCTCCGTTTCTGCCATTACATCCCGGTAAATATGCCAAGATGCTGGGTGAAAAAATGCAAGAACATAAAGTCAATGTATGGATGATCAATACAGGCTGGACAGGTGGACCTTTCGGAACAGGCAACCGGATGAAATTAAAATACACAAGGGAAATGATCACTGCTGCTCTGGAAGGAAAATTAGACAATGTGTTTTATGAAACCGATCCTGTGTTTGGAATGGCTATACCGATGACATGTCCTAATGTACCTGCAGAAGTTCTGAATCCAAGGAATACATGGACCGATAAAAACGCCTATGATGAAAAGGCTAAATTCCTGGCTGGACTATTCAGAAAGAACTTTGAAAAATATGCTGATGGTGTGTCTGCCGAAATATTGGCGGCCGCTCCGAAATAATAAGATCAAACTGGACGGTCGAAATAAAAAACCTCTTCTGATGAACGGAAGAGGTTTTATTATTTTTTAACGGAACTGTTTGCAGCCAAAGAAATTTTTATTCCGACTTTTCGTTAATAATTCGTCATGAAAAACATATTCAAATTATTTCTACTGCTGATTGGTGCGGTTCCCATCTCTTCAACCGCTCAGGATAAAAATGAAGAATTGGTTAGCTGGAGTTCAAACAAAAAACTGAAATGGAGTGATTATAAAGCTGCACCCGATCCCAACAGCGATGCTGCTGCATCCACAACCACATATCTTAGTATAGAATACAACATCAGGGACAATGCTTTTGGTTTTAAAATTCAATCAAGATTCTCCAAAACCCGTTCATGGGGCTTACATAAAACAGATTATATCCTTAGTCATGAACAGGGGCATTTTGATATAGCAGAGATTTTCGCAAGAAAATTAAATATGAAGATGAAAGCCTATCGTTTTGACAGGCGCAGTTATCAAAAAGATCTTAAAAAGATATATGATGATATTTTAGAAGAGAAAACACAGATGCAAAATGACTATGATAGAGAAACCAGGCACAGCATCAACAAAGAGAAACAGGCAGAATGGCTAAAAAAGATAGACAGGCTTTTAGAAGAGTATGAAGAATATGCTGATTATTAAAACAACCCATACAATTCAGCATCCACCTTGCGGATGATGTCTCCAAAATCCTCAGTTTTTTCGGCAAACTTGTTTTTATCAACATCTATCACTAATAGCTTGCCTTCTTTATAACCTCCGATCCATTTGTTATAATATTCATTTAACCTCTTGAGATAATCCAAACGAATATTTTCTTCGTATTCTCTTCCTCTTTTTTGTATCTGGCCAACCAAAGTAGGAACAGATGCATTCAGGTAAATCAGGAGGTCTGGTGGCTGAACCAAAGTTTTTAATGTCTGGAAAAAATGAAAATAGTTATCAAAATCCCTTTTACTCATCAGCCCCATTTCATGCAGGTTAGGCGCAAAAATGTTGGCGTCTTCATAAATAGTTCTGTCCTGTATAACTGTTTCAGTTCCTTTTTGAATTTCCACCAACTGGCGCAGACGGCTGTTTAAGAAATATATCTGCAGGTTAAAGCTCCAGCGGGGCATATCCTCATAAAAATCCATGAGGTAGGGATTGTGATCAACATCCTCAAAATTCGGTATCCATTTGTAATGCTTGCTGAGCATTTCGGTAAGTGTTGTTTTACCGGCCCCGATATTTCCGGCTACTGCAATATGTTTAGGTTTGAATTTAGCTTTTGCCATAACGGTAAAAAATTCGAAATAACAAGTACCAACTCCCACGATGGGAGAGATTCAAAGTAAGGGCTTTTTTGGGATTTAGAATTTTAATTTAGAATTTTAAACAAAATAATTGAGTCCAATAGCCTTTCTTACTAACTCCATTGTAGCTCTTGCACTTTTCCGGGCTTTTTGGGCGCCTTTTTCCATTACTTCCTGCAAATATTTTTCATCCTGCAATATGGCATTTACCTTTTCACGGATCGGTGCAATAAATGCAACCATATCTTCTCCCAATTGCTTTTTCAGATCACCATAACGGATAGTGCAATTATTATAATCGTCTTCAAACTTTTGTACTGTTTCTTTAGTACTCACCAATTTCAGCAGTTGAAAAATATTTTCTACTTCGGGTGACTTGGGTGAGTTGTTTTCTTTTGGACCTCCATCCATTTTGGCCTTCATCACCTTTGCTCTTATGGAGGCATCATCATCTGCCAGGTACAGTGTAGCATTTTGATTTTCGCTTTTACTCATTTTGCCAGAGCCATCAAGACTTGGAACCTTGATTAATTCAGACCCGAAATTAAAAGCTTGTGGTTCCGGGAACACTTCACCATACCGATGATTAAAACGCTTCACATAATTACGGGCCATTTCAAGATGCTGCTCCTGGTCTTTGCCAACAGGTACATATAGTGCCCTGTGCAAAATAATATCTGCCGTCATCAACACAGGATAAGTTAGTAATCCTGCATTTACATTATCCGGCTGTTGCCTCACTTTATCTTTAAAAGTGGTTGTTTTCTCCAACTCGCCTTTATAAGCAAGCATATTCAGGTAGAGATATAGCTCGGCAGTTTCATGAACATGGCTTTGACAATATAATGCTACTTTATCCGGATCCAACCCACAGGCTATATTCTCTGCAATAACTCGATGAACATTGCTTTTTAATTCCTTCGTATCAGGATGTGTGGTGAGAGAATGCAGATCAGCCACCATAAAGAAACAATCGTATTCATCCTGCATCCTGACATAGTTTTTCATTGCCCCGAAATAATTACCGAGGTGTAAAAAACCAGTCGGGCGGATGCCACTCATTACCTTCTCTTTAGCCATGGGCGGCGAAGATAATAAAATAGTGATGAGTGAAATTGATGTAAAACATTTAAACAAAAACAACCGACTCCTTAGTAACAATTATCTTTGAAATATGGAAGTAAACGATGAATTGGTAGAAAAATTAGCTCACCTGGCACGGTTAAAATTCAATCAGGCTGAAAAAGAAGAGATCCGAAAAGACCTGGAGAAAATGATCGGGTTCGTAGAGAAGCTGAATGAACTGGACCTTGAAGGAGTTGAACCATTGCTACACATGAGTGATGAAGTAAATGTTTTGAGAAAGGATGAATTAAAAGGATCTATCAGCAGGAAAGAAGCGTTGAAAAATGCACCGCTTCATGATGAACAATTTTTTAAAGTACCCAAAGTGATAAAAAAATAAAATATGCAGGGAATTATTCACCTGGAACAGATCAGGAAGAGTTATTTCATGGGCAAAAATGAACTGGAAGTTCTCAAGGGAATTTCATTGGACATTTTTAAAAATGAATATGTAGCATTAATGGGACCTTCTGGTTCAGGCAAGAGTACTTTAATGAACATTATTGGTTGTTTGGATACCCCTTCAGCAGGTAAATATGTTCTCAATAACCAGGATGTAAGTGAGATGGCGGACAATGACCTTGCAGAAATCAGGAATAAAGAGATCGGTTTTGTTTTTCAGCAATTCAATTTACTTCCCCGGCTCACTGCTGCCGAAAATGTTGCACTTCCTCTCGTATATGCAGGCGTAGGACGCAGGCAAAGAACCGAAAAAGCCATGCATGTGCTGGAAATGGTAAACCTTACCGACAGAAGTCATCATAAACCCAATGAATTATCTGGCGGACAATGTCAGCGGGTTGCCATTGCAAGAGCATTGGTGAATGATCCTTCAATCATCCTTGCTGATGAACCCACCGGAAATCTTGATACCAAAACATCCTATGAGATCATGGAGATTTTTGATCAGATATTCAAGAACGGAAATACCATCGTTATTGTAACCCATGAAGAAGATATAGCCAACCATGCCCGAAGAGTAGTACGATTAAGGGACGGCCTTATTGAAAGCGATAAACAAAACCACTCACAGGTTGTTCATAGATAAATAATGGCTTTAAAAATCTATACAAAAACCGGCGATAAAGGCACCACTTCTCTTATTGGTGGAACCAAAGTCCCAAAATCACATGTCCGGATTGAAGCTTACGGAACTGTGGATGAACTGAATTCATGGATTGGTTATGTAAGTGATCAATGTAAATTCCGTCATGAACAAAAAGTTCTGAAAGAGATTCAGGACAGATTATTTACTATTGGCTCATCATTAGCCTGCGACCCTAAAAAAGAACCCAAGCTGAAAATACCGGATCTTGGTGAGCTTGACATTTTCCAGCTTGAAAAAGAAATTGACAAAATGAATGGAAAGTTGCCTGCCATGAAATCATTTATTTTGCCCGGTGGACATCCGATAGTATCATCTGCCCATATAGCCCGTTGTGTTTGTCGCCGGGCAGAAAGATTGGTTGTGACTTTGCAACAAAATAAAATGTTTGTTGACCCGCTTGTTATAAAGTACCTGAACAGGTTGAGCGATTATTTATTTGTGCTGGCCCGTTATTTGGGAAAACGGCTTAAAACCAAAGAATCTCCGTGGCACCCGAGGATTTGAATTCGTCAGGATTCAGAACTGACAATCTTACCATCTTTCATGTGTAATACCCGGTCGCTTAATTGCGCCAGTTCCTCATTATGTGTGACAATTAAAAATGTCTGGTTGAATTTGTCCCTCAATTCGAAGAAAAGGCGATGTAACTCCTTGGCATTAGCAGAATCCAGGTTCCCGGTC
This sequence comes from Chitinophagaceae bacterium, assembly GCA_035328345.1. Classification (GTDB taxonomy): domain Bacteria; phylum Bacteroidota; class Bacteroidia; order Chitinophagales; family Chitinophagaceae; genus JJ008. The sequence continues at coordinate 50,838 of DAOLIV010000023.1, forward strand.
GGCTCATCTGCAAATATTATGTCTGGCTGATTAATTAATGCCCGGGCAACTGCCACTCTTTGTTGCTCTCCGCCGGAAAGCTGATTGGGTTTATTGTCCATCCTATGAGAAAGGCCCAGCATATTCAGCAGTTTTTCCGCTTCTTTTTTAACATCCCCCCTTTTTTTACCAGCAAGCCAGCCCGGAATGCAAACATTTTCCAAAGCCGTGAATTCTGGCAGCAGATGGTGAAACTGGAATACAAAACCAATATGTTTATTTCTGAAGCTAGCCAGGCGGTTGCCAGAAAGACCCTGTACTTCTGCATTATTCATTTCAACAGTTCCGGAATCTGCTTTGTCTAGAGTGCCCAGTATATGAAGAAGGGTGCTTTTCCCTGACCCGGATGGTCCAACTATAGACACTACCTCTCCTTTTTGAATGGTAAGGTCAACTCCCTTTAAAACCTCGACAGTTCCGTATCGTTTATGAATATTTCTTCCGGTAATCATGCCGCTTATAAATGGATTGAATAATCAAATATCCTTAAAAGGAGGCCAGCAGCAAAACCATTACAGCCAGATGGGTAGTTTTTTTAAGAAATCCTTCAAAAATGAGTGTACAACTCCAGATTTGGAAAATTCGTTAATACAACTACATTTGCGGAAAATTTGGGGTACCCCTATTAATCAAAAAAAGTAATAAAACCTTATTCGAAATTAAAACCCTGAGAAAATGTTTTGGACTTTAGAATTGGCCTCCTATCTCGAAGATGCTCCCTGGCCCGCTACAAAAGATGAGCTTATAGACTACTCCATTCGTAGTGGTGCTCCTATTGAAGTGGTGGAAAACCTGCAGGAACTCGAAGATGAAGGAGATGTATATGAAACCATTGAAGATATCTGGCCGGATTATCCTACCCAGGATGATTTTCTTTTCAATGAGGACGAATATTAGTACTAACCTGATAAATAAATAAAAGCCTCCTTTCGGAGGCTTT
>DAOLIV010000024.1:0-49610 GCA_035328345.1 Chitinophagaceae bacterium
TTTTATGAAATTATCTGTTTCAGCAAAGGTTTCCGCTTTGTAATTGTCAAGATTTTTCAGCAGTTCCTTATCAGTTGATAATTCGATTATGTTTTTATAATAAATATTATCAACCGTCACATATCTGTTCCATGCATTGGTAGTAGCTTCTTTTATTTCATAAAAACCTGCGCTTCCCTGTTTCGGTTTATTCTGGAAAACAGTAAGATAATAAATGAGGGTTGAGGTCAATACTGTTACAATAGCCCCGAGTATTATATTTCTTGTTTGATGTTTTCCCTGGTTACCTACTGGTTGAACAGTCGGCGGGGGTGAATAAGGAACTGACTGCTGGGGATTATTGGAAATATTTCCAGAGGACCTTGAAGAAGGCATGTCAGAAGGATGACCGGGTATCCTGGGGTTGTCAGACATGAATTATAAATTGATATCTAAGATACAATTTATCAAAAAAAAGAGCTCCGCTTATTTGGGACCTGATATATGACCTTCAAATAAAAGAGATGTGAGAGGATCGGCCTCAAAGCGGGAAGGTTTGTTGCTAACCGGAATAGTAAATGTTTCTGTTTCCTTATTAATATTTCTGGTAAATCTCTTCGGCATTGAAAGAGATGTTTCCTGGATCAGTATTTCAAGCGGAAATTCGAAGAGTGTGTTCTTTTGAAGTTGTGATACTGTAACGCTAATGTTTTTCAATTTATCGTTATAAGACCATTGAATATCCAGCTCAGGAACACCGGGAGAGTATACCCATTGTTTGAAAAATTGCTCCAGATTTTTTCCTGATACTTTTTCAAATATTTTTCTGAGATCATCAGAGTCTGCCGTTTTTCCTCCATGAGCAGCATAATAGGTTCGTATACTTTTCCAGAAAACGGAATCACCTAATTGGCGGCGTAGCATATGTAGTACCCAACCTCCCTTTTGGTAGCTGTTTGGGTTCAGGAGCGACATGTAATTCCGGGTATGATTAACTATAGAAAGATCTTTATTCCTTTTAGCAAATGCTATGGCCTGCTCCCGGTCTTCTTTTAACATTTGTATCGCCGTATCTTCTCCATATTTGTTTTCCATGTAAAGGATCGTCATATAGGTTGCAAAACCTTCACTGAGCCATAAATGTGCAAAAGATTTTTCAGTAGCATAATTGCCGAACCATTGATGAGCTATTTCATGAGCCAGTAAAGATTCAGAACTACCCTTGCCATCAATACTTTCTTCTGAATAAAAAATTGTATTGGCATTTTCCAGTCCTCCAAACCTTGTTTTGGACTGAACATTAGCTAATTTTTTATAAGGATAAGGACCAATCTTATTAATATAAAAAGGAAGAATTTCATTTGCCAGGGCATAATCATAAAAACCTTTTTCCCTGTTTTCCGGGTACACCCAACTGTAAACGGGTATGCAATCCGCAATAACACCAGATAAGTTTACTGCAAAATCAGCAGCACCGATCACCATTACTTTGGTGGAGATGGGAACATCTTCTTTCCAGTGAGTTATTTTTTTATTATCAGGCAGATTAGTTTCTTCAATCTGGATTCCGTTTGCTACTACCTGGTAGTGCTGTGGTGCGGTAACAATGAACTCAACAGTCGCTTTATCTGCTGGGTCATCATTACATGGAATCCAGTTATGACCCCTATCAGGCCAGTTGTCTGCAAAAAAGGTGCGATGGCCATATTTGTTTTTTGAAATAATAAGACCATCGGCAGGGACGCCTTTGTAAGAGATATTGATTTCAGTTGTATCACCTTTCCTGAAACCTCCGGGTTTGTTAATAATTAGTTTGTCATCCTCCTGCAAAAACGATGGAACTGTAGAACTGAGAAGACTTAAAAGAGTTCTTGTAACGATCATCCCTTTTCCTTTGCTCTCTTTGACTAAGTCTAAACTTATTGCATCAGTGTTTACAAGAGGGATGAACAGAATAGTGGCCAATCCTTCAACAGAATCAGTTTTGTCATTAAGGCTGATATCAAACTTATAGTGCAATACATCAATATTGCTTTGCGTAATACCTTGCAGCCATATTAATAGAATTGCTAACAAGAAAATAACTCTTCTCATATAAATCTTTTCGTGTTTTCTGTCAAATCTAAAGTAATCCTGTAAATCGTGGTTCTGTATTCTATAGTTTCTCAAGCATGTCCACCACTTTTTCTCTTTTCAGGATGACATAGCCGATGCGATCGTTGCTTATGCCTTCCTTTAACTGGTAGCTGAACTCCAGTTGCTCATCTTTCACATTGGTTTCAAAATACCGGAAGGAGATATTGGGATATTTTCTTAATTCTTCACCTATTTCATACAAATGCGTGGAGAGAATAAACAAAGAATTTTTCATTTTGATCAGTCCTTCTATAACGGCCAGTGAGCATTTCATCGCATCCTGAACATTAGTGCCTTTGAATAATTCGTCAATTAACACCAGCCATTTCTTTCCATCATTTATTTTTTCAATGGTGTTTTTTATCCGCTGCACTTCATTAAAGAAAAAGCTTTCTCCTTTGGCAATATTATCAACCACATTGATATTGCTTAATAAACCATCGAAGATGGTCAGCTTCATTTTTTTAGCGGGCACACCCATTCCGATATGTGCCAGGAAAACAGCAGAACCTACCGCTTTTATCAATGTACTTTTTCCGGCCATATTCGCCCCGGTTAAAAAAAGAAAATTATGTTCCGGGTTCATCTGGAGGTTATAGGCAACGGGAGTTGGCAATAATAAATGATAGAGTCCTTCTGCATCCACAGCAGGTTTATCCTGTTGAACAAATTCCGGGAAAGTTAAGCCATAGGTTTTTACAGCAACTGCCATAGAATACCATGCATCCAAACGGCTGTAAATATCAATCAATTCAAGGGTGTTGGTTTTGTACCTTCCACGGATATGATAAGCGAAGTAAAGATTCTGTCTTGTTGTAAATTTTTTCTTTGGTTCTGTTTCAGAAAGCTTTTGTAGCGGCGGCTCTTTAAGTAATCCGATTATTCTTTCAATATATATCTTGATATTCTTGGGCAGGTCAAGATCTTCCAGCAGCTCTGCAATTTTTTTTATTCCCCGGTAAAAATCTGCAAAATGAGTCATGGAATATTTCACCATGGAGTAATCAGCATTATGCAGCCATTTATACAAAATGTTGTTCAATGAGGCAGGGGCTTCGCTGATGGGATCCAGTGCATAATCCATGAATTTATCCATGACCAACACAGTTCCGTTACTTATATCAGTAGGCCAGTCATTGACATGCTCCATTAAAGTGCGGATCACTTTTTGGGTACCGAGAATTCTATCCAAGGTGTCATGGGGTTCACTGAAAAATTTCCGCAGCCATTCTCTGCCGCCAACAGTCCGGGTAAAATTGAGTTTGTGAAAAATAGAAAACTCTTCTTCCTGGTGAAAGATCGAAATATCGCTAAAAGAGATCTTGTCTATCTGCATAATGAGTATAAAGTTCAAAGAAACAAGAACCAAAAATCAAATAATACTCAGGAGGTCTCGTCTCTTTTCTTAAGGATCGAAGTGAAAATTAAAATAAATTCCTTTGCCTCCTGCCTCAAAACATTTCTTTCGGCCTCGCTGATGTGGCTACCATCTGTTATTACAAGTCTTAACCAGCAAGCAGACTCCTTCGACTCCCTTCTGCAGGTTTTTATCTTCATTTTAAAATCCTTGTCGCCAATACTTTCATTTGCTTCAATATAATTTGCACCCGGAGAACTTCCTGACCTTATCAATTGTGGAATGTATTCGTTATTAGGAGGATTTTTGGGAAGCTTCAGACAAAAATCTCTGACCCTCTCAGCAAACTTTGCCGTTCTTTCTTCAAGGTCGTATATCTTTTTTGTTGCCTCCAATTTTAATTTCTTTGGTTTTTGGTATTTGTTGTTTGGCTCTTCTTGTTCTATGTTTTTTGGATCTTGTTATTTGTATTTTGGTTCTTTTTGTTCTTATCTGTCGAATTTCAGCCTTTGCCCTTTTTCAGCCTCATTCCATTTTCCATTATCAAATACCAGTTGCCCGTTCACAAATGTATGAGTGATGGCAGCCGGAAATTCCATACCCTCTAAGGGACTCCAGCCGCATTTATATAAAAGATTTTCTTTACTGACTATGACTGATTTGTTGAGATCGGCTATAATCAGGTCGGCATGGTAACCTTCACGGATATAGCCTCTTTCTTTTATACGAAAACAATCTGCTACAGCATGACTCATCTTTTCGGCAATTTTTTCCAGTGATATTTTTCCTTGTTTAAAATAATACAACATTAATAACAGTGAATGCTGAACAAGCGGCAACCCTGCATGTGCTTTTTCATATGGGCCGGATTTTTCCTCCCATGTATGCGGGGCATGATCGGTAGCGATCACATCCAGCCTGTTATCAAGCATCGCTTTCCATAATGCTTCACGGTTATGTGGTGCTTTAATGGCAGGATTACATTTGATGCGGTTTCCCAGCGTTGCATAGTCGTCACTGGTGAAATGAAGGTGATGTACACACACTTCTGCCGTGATCCTTTTTTCTTTCAACGGCATCATATTGCTGAAAAGATCCAATTCTTTTTCTGTGGAAATATGAAGGATGTGTAATCGGGTATCATATCGACGGGCTATTTGTATTGCGTAAAGGGAAGATGCATAACAGGCTTCTACGTCTCTGATAACCGGATGATCAGCAGGAACCAACTCCCGTCCCGTGGTCTTTAATTTTTCCAGGTTTCTTTTAATGATGGTTTCATCCTCACAATGTGTGGCGATCAGCACTTCGCTTTCACGAAAAATCTTATCCAGTGTATTGGGATTATCAACAAGCATATTTCCCGTGCTGCTGCCCATAAATATTTTGACGCCGCAAACATCTTTTTTTTTGTCATTTGTTTTTAATACTTCATCCGCATTGTTATTACTAGTGCCCATAAAAAAAGAATAGTTGGCTAATGCAGAGTTGGCAGCGATCCGATATTTATCTTCCAGCAATTCCTGTGTAAGTGCATTGGGAATGGTGTTGGGCATTTCCATAAAACTTGTAACACCACCTGCTACTGCTGCTTTTGATTCTGTATAAATATTCGCTTTATGCGTTAATCCCGGTTCCCTGAAATGAACCTGGTCATCAATACAACCGGGAAGCAGGAATTTACCTTCGCCGTTTATCTCTGTATAACTTTTTACGGTATTTGAAATGTTGCCGGAGATCTTATCGATTCTTCCGCCTGTTATCAACACATCTGCAGTTTTAATAGTGCCTTCGTTGACAACCTGTATATTCTTTATCAGGTAATTTTGCATATCTTGTCCGTTGAATTTACTTACAAAGCCAATACCCATGCAATTTAAACAAACCCTTGTAAGACTTACCCTTATACTTTCTCCTGTTTTTTGTTTTTCTCAATCTTCTTTTTTGCCGCAGGGTGATAAAGCTGCTATCCTGATGGAAAGGCTTGAGATCAAAAGCAAGACAGATTCATTTTTCAATTTTTCCAAAACAAAACCTTTTAATCGCCGGCACACTTATGAAGCGGTGAAACATTATACAGAGCAGCCCGGTATCAAACTTTCTAAGGTTGATGATTACAATATTCAGCGGCTTTTTATGAACAATATTGAGTATGTGCCGGAAAACGAACGATCCAAATATGCCTCTAAGAAGCCGATCTGGAAAAGTTTTTATAAAACACCTGCCAATCTTTATGAAGTGCATGTAAAAGATTTTGACTTGGTGGTGAATCCGGTTATCCAGTTTGCTTTGTCCAAAGAAAATAATAACAGCCAGGATCTTTTTTTGAATACAAGAGGAGTGAGGTTGAGGGGACGCATTGCCAATAAAATCGGGTTTTCTGCTTTCATCACCGATAACCAGGAAAGAGACCCGTTATATGTTCAGCAGTTTATCATGGATCGTAAAGCAGTGCCCGGGGCCGGTTTTTACAAATCGTTTAAAGCGGCCGGCGGTGTTGACTACTTTGATGCAAGAGGTTATATCACCTTCAACATCACCAAATACATTGATGTGGCTTTTGGTTATGATAAAAATTTTATCGGCAATGGACATCGTAGTTTATTCCTGAGTGATTTTGGTAACAATGCATTGTTCCTGAAATTCAATACAAGGATCTGGAAATTCAATTACCAGAACCTGTTCATGGAACTGCATAATGCCGATGACCGGATAGGGGACAGGCTGATCGGGAAAAAATATGCAGCCATGCATCACCTGGATATGTCGGTTACCAAATGGCTCAATATCGGTTTGTTTGAGGGTGTGATTTTTGGAAGAAAAGACCATTTCGATTTTGGTTACCTGAACCCGATTATCTTCTATCGTTCCGTTGAGCAGCAGAACGGAAGTTTTGATAACTCCATTGTAGGATTGGATGCTAAAGCCAATTTGGCTAAAAAATTCCAGGTATACGGACAACTGGCATTGGATGAATTGCTGGTATCAGAGATCACCAAGAACCGTGGCTGGTGGGGTAACAAATGGGGCATGCAGATCGGAGCCAAATATATTGATGCGTTCGGCATTCCAAATCTAGATCTGCAAATTGAACATAACCGTGTAAGACCTTTTACCTACTCACATAGAGATTCAGTGGCTAACTATACACATTACAACCAGCCTTTAGCTCATCCGTTGATGGCGAACTTTAAAGAGCTGATCGGTAGTGCCCGTTATCAGCCGGCCCCAAAATGGTTATTGATAGGTAAACTGATGTTCTATACACAGGGCAGGGACAGCAGTGCACAGAGTTACGGCAGCAATATTTTCCTGCCGAATATTCCGCCTTACCGCATAGGTGATTATGGCTATAAGATCGGCAGCGGATGGGAAACCAATGTTACCTATGCCTCTTTGCTTGTTTCGTACGAAGTAAGAGAAAATCTTTTTGCGGAGCTGAATTTTGTAGCCCGTAAGGAAGAGACAAAAACGGCGCCTGTCACATCCATGAACACTTCCGTGATCACCTTCGGCATTCGCTGGAATATACAGAGAAGGGAGTTTGATTTTTGAGAATGTAATTGCCTTCTACTGAATCGTAAACACAATCATTCTTGATCCTTTGCAGGATTCTCATACATAGATTCAGGAAATCAGTTCCTGTACGTTCTCGTTTATTTCTGACGATTAAAAAATATTAACTTGCCGGCCGTATTCAAAAATCAGTTAGTAATATCTGACCTGTGCCTATTTACATGGATATTCATATTGTCCCGGGGGTAAATGCCAAAGATGTGGCCGAAGCACATCGCAAAGATCTGTTTCACCAGGGTGAGTTTGGCTGCAAGTGTATGACCTACTGGATAGATGAAAAAAGGGATTCTATTTTTTGCCTGATAGAAGCCAAAGATAAAGATGCTGTGAGGGAATTACACAGCAAAGCACATGGACTTATACCTAATAAGATCATTGAAGTGAGCAGTTCCATTGTAGAATCATTTTTAGGCAGGATCTATGACCCGGAAGACGCACCCCTTTCTCCAGAAGGATTGAAAATTTTTGCTGATCCTTCTTTCAGGGTCCTATTGGTTACCCAGATCAACGACCCGGTTTTGCTACAACATCAATTGGGAACTGGTAAAGCGAATGAATTGATAGGCCGGTATAATGAAATCGTCCGGAAAAATATAGTTGCTTCTGAAGGTAGTGAAACAGAGTACGGAGGCCCCGGCTTTATTGTCTCCTTTACTTCAGCCGGCAAAGCCCTTGGCTGTGCTTTAGGAATACAAAAAGATATGACGGCACAAGAGGCAGCGCTTCTGGGTTTTAAAGCGGCCATCAATGGGGGAGAACCCGTTGAAAACAGCAGCAAACTGTTTGGTGACAGTATTCGGTTTGCCAACCAACTTTGTATGGTTGCCGGTCATTTGCAGGTAGCGATAGCAAGCTCTATAAAAGAGTTAGTATCCAAAGAGCTTTATCAAAAGAATAAAGGCCATTTGCTAAGCCTGTCGCCACAAGAGGAAGATTTTCTGCAGTCATTATTTACAACACTGGAGGAAAAATGGCAAGACATGGAATTTGGTGTAGAAGACTATTGCAAGGAGATGGCTATGAGCCAATCGCAGTTTTACCGAAGAACAACTTCGCTTACAGGTTCATCTTTTAATATGCTTTTAAAAGATTACCGGCTTGAAAAAGCAAAAGAGCTGATAAAGAAAAAACGATACTCTGTCTCCCAGGTAACTTTTGATTCCGGTTTCAGCAGTCCTTCTTATTTTACCAAATGCTTTAAAAAGAAATACGGCCTGCTACCCATGGCCTATATCGATCTTCTTCCATAATTTTTTCCTGCTGATTGATTATTACCATTTATTGAACGATTTGTTTGGTTGTGTTTACCATTCATTGAATGATTTGTTATAAGATGCTGCCTGTTCGTGCAAATATCTTTGTATCAACAAAAACCAATAAATTTTTTTTATGAAAGCAACAATCAAATCAGCAGCACTTGCACTGGCAGTCATATTTGTGACTTCTTCTGCAGTAAAAGCTCAAAACACAGACACAAAAGCAGCAACAACAAAAACAACAACCATGAAAACGTATGTAATTGAAAGAGACATGCCCAACGTTGGTTCGCTAACGTCGGCACAACTAAAATCCGCTTCGCAGAATTCCTGCAATGTATTGGGTGAACTGGGACCGAAGATTGTATGGGATCACAGTTATGTTACCGGCAATAAAATATATTGCGTATATAAAGCGGAGAGTGAAGAATTGATCCGTGAACATGCAAAGAGGGCCGGCCTTCCTGCCAACAAGATCACTGAAGTGGTGACTGTTATTAGCCCTGCAACAGCAAAGGAATAAAACCAGTTTATGAATGAAAAGCCCTGGCTATGCCGGGGCTTTTGTCTTACAAATATTATGAGTAATACCAACAGCGATAGTAAAATGAATCAACCTTCCAGGTGAATCGTAAATACAATCATTCTTGATTGTATCTTATCAAATACGTTAGAATATTTCAGGTTTTCATCACGGGCATGCAGGTTTCTTATACCGTTACTTATTTTTATTTCTGGCGAGAAAATAAAACTCGGGAAGAAAAAATTAAATCCTATACCAAACTCAGGACCGAAGTCATACTTCTGAATTTTTACCAGCTCTTCAGCTCTTTTGGCACGGGCATTACTGGCCATATCAATATCTGCCTTAAACCCAGCCAAAGTATACACACGGAAGTTGCCGATCCGATCACTCTGGAACTTTATATGAAACGGAAAAGTAACGATCACTGATTCTATTTTCTTGGTGATCTCATCACCATCAACCGGATCAGGATATTTGAGTTTGTAGTAAATATTTCTTTCAATGAACATCAGTTGTGGGTTGAACCGCAACTGGAAGCGATCGGATATTCTTGCAGTAGCAGATAATCCCAGCGTTAAACCGCCGGAGTTTGTGGGCTCAGCTACATACACACTGTCATAAGCCAGAAAGCGGGGATGCAGTTCCGTCTGAAACCTGGCGAGGTTCACACCGATGGTGATACCAAAATAATAGGGTTTGGCATCATGGTCAGACTGGTTCAATTCCACACGGGAAAAATATTGAGCCGCACAATCGTTTACCGACAGGCACAGCAAGGGCAGAACGGCCATAACCGCTAATCTCATCACAACTTTCTTCCGGAGTAAATGCAACATATTCCTAAACTTAGCGGTTGAAATCCTGTATCGGAGTATCCCACTTTTTTTAAAATGTCAATAAATAACTGGCGGTCCGGAAAAGCTTTGGCTGATTTATTTAAATATTGGTAGGCTTCCTTGTTTTGCCTGAACCAACGGGCCACCTGCGGAGCCACAATGCTCATATACAGGTTATAAAAACCCTTAACTGCCCATGTCCGGGGTTTAGAAAATTCAAGTACAATTAAACGGCCACCCGGCTTAAGAACCCTGAGCATTTCTGCAAGGCCGTTCTCCAGGTTTTCAAAGTTCCGAACTCCAAATGCCACCATCACCGCATCAAACGTATTTTCACTACAATTTATTGCTGTTGAGTCACCTGTATGTAATTGGATAATATCCCCAAGACCTTCTTTTTCAATTTTTTGCCTCCCCAAATCCAGCATCCCTTCTGAAATATCTATGCCTGTGATCTTTGCCGGCTTTAAAATCTTTGCTGCCAGTATCGCCATATCAGCGGTGCCGGTGGCTACATCAAGAATATGGGCAGGCTTATCTTTTTTAAGCTTTTTGATCGCTTTTTTTCGCCAGCCAATATCTGTTCCGGCAGATAAAAATCGATTCAGTTTATCATACTTTCCTGAGATCTTGTCAAACATCTCCGCCACTTGTTCTTTCTTGCTTTTTTCAGTGTCTTTGAAAGGTATTATATGGTCATGCGGAAAGCTTTGTGACATGGGAGTGCAAAGGTAACGATGATAAGAGTGAAGAACCAAAATACAAGAATCAAAAAAACAAATCACAGGGCTTAAGCATCCGGTATCCAGCATCAAGTAGAGATCATCAAGTATCTTTATCACAATGGAAATTATTTCAGCAAAATATCTGATCAGCAGCGCTACCTATAAACAATGCCCGGTAACGAACAGGCCAGAGTATGCATTTATCGGACGCAGTAATGTAGGTAAATCATCGTTGATTAATATGCTTACGAATAAAAAAAGCCTGGCAAAGACTTCTGCTACTCCCGGAAAAACACAACTGATCAATCATTTTGAGATCATTTCAAAATTTCCGGAACAACAAGGAAAAGCAAAAGAATTCAAATGGTTCATTGTGGATCTGCCTGGTTACGGTTATGCATCCGTTTCGCAAAGCAAAAGAAGAAACTGGGGCAACATGATCGAATCATACATACGTAAAAGAGAAAATCTTATTTCTTTGTTTGTATTGATCGACAGCCGTCATCAGCCACAGGCAATTGATATTGATTTTATCAACCAGTTGGGAGAATGGCAGGTTCCTTTTGTGTTGATTTTCACAAAATCAGACAAGAACAAACCGGGAGCGACTAAACGAAATGTGGAATTATTTCTTAATACATTAACTGAAAGCTGGGAAGCACTTCCCCCTTATTTCTTAAGTTCTGCAATTACGAAAGAAGGAAAAGAAGATATACTTGAATATATCACTGCGTTGAACAGAGGTTTTTCACAGTAGCGGGATAATTACATACCGGGTTAAACTGGCATTTTCGTTTTAAAAATGTAATTTGCATCCAATCTGCAAGTAACTATGAGATCATTTTTCTCCGAAAAAAACCTGGTTGTGATATTATTTATCATGGTTCTTATTACTTTCTCCCTTGCACAGGAAGACAGCAGGAAGCTTGGAAAGATCCAGCCGGGCTCCGTAATAAATGACTGGAGACCAAAAGACGCTCAGAAAATGACAGAAGTTATTCCCGTAAAAAAAGCAGAAGAAAAATTTTCAAAAGAATTCTCCAGGTAACTAACTCAATTTTTTATTGCTGTTTTCAGGAAATGACTTTGCTGATTCTGATTATTTCAAAAAAATAGGGGAGAAGAAGACAGGTACAGAGTTTACTCCGTATTTACTAATGTAGTTTCGTAGTGATCAGTTCACCACTTTGTTGGCACAGCTGCTACTGGCAAAGGCTTCAGGTTTTGCTTTAAAGGCAAAGCCCATCCCAAGGATATAACCCATAGCTTCCTTTAAAGCATCATTGCTCTTAAAGTGCGGATTCGTGTTGATGTCAGCATGCACTTCCATATCCACATCATACTGGGTGAACAGGTTGCAGAGTTCATAAGCAATTTCAATGCTTTTGGCTACTTCCATCAGCATTCTTTCTTTGATGGTGAACTGCTGCCGGGTCTTCTCATTGTGGATGAACATAAAACCGCCGTGACCTTCCCTTAAGAAAACGATCACAGTAGCATATTCTGTTTCCTGACCCTTTACCTGGGAATCGGTACCGATACAGACTTTCAGCCGGTAACCTTTTTCGGTTTCCCGCCTGATTGCATTTTCAACAGCTTCCAAAATGGGTAATTCAATCGGATCGCCATTAAATTTTCTCCAACGCATATAAAAAGAGGTTTTCCTAAGATACAGGAAAACCTCTTAACTGCAAAAGGGGCACGGATTATCGTTCTGTTAACCAGAACCTAAAAAGCGTTTATTGACGGACTATTTTATCAGTCCATTGCTCAGCTCCATTGGAATAACGGATCAGGTACATACCTCCTGCAGCAAATGGAGCCATAATATTATTTATACCATTAGTCAATTTTCCTTTACTGGTTATTTTACCATTAATATCAAAAATGGAATAATCATAATTGCCCGGGCTTGATATTACTATAGAATTGCCGGCAATAAGATTACCTAACAATTGAGGTTTCGGACCAATATTATTGCGAAGTGTTACAATGTTTGAAACATATTGCTTGCCGTTATCAAACTTCACACGAAGCCTGTATTGTACAGCCCCGGAACTATAAGGTTGGTAATCAAATGAACGATCATTGACAGCAGGTGTTATCACCGGACTAAAGTTTCTTCCGTCAGTTGAGTAATCAAGCACCTGTTCAACCACTTGTTCATCTGCATCAATGATCCAGTTTAGTATATGGCGATCACCATTTATCTGCCCGGTCAATTCAAGTCTCCTTAACGGAAGCGGGTTGCCGGCAGTGAATGTTCCTGTAAGTGCATAAGAACCCAAACTGGCATAATTGGGGGCATACATATTTCCTTTCCCTTCAATCCTGAGGTAATATGTTCCAGGATCAAGCAAAGTATCTATTACAGAACTCAATAATGTTCCCGGGTTATAAACTCCTAATGCAATTTGTGAACTGTTGTATAAGGTAACCTGCATATCAAGGTCAGATCCTGAATTACCGGTGCCAACGTTATAGGGAACAGCATCTAATCTGAAGTTTCCTATACCCGGTTGTGTAAACTTGATTATATCCTGGTCGGAATTCATTTCAATGATACCGTTAACTGTAAACTGGTTAGCGGCAAAATTTACATTTGAAGCTGATGCAAATGAACCTGAATAATCATCAGTACGATAACCTAAACCACTGTAAGTTGTAATAACGTCCAGATCATTTTGGTAGTTAGTACAACCAAATGAATTAGGACCATTATTCCATAGTGTCAGATTTTGATAATACCCGACACCCATGATAGGTGCCCAGCCGATTTCACCTGTGCCCTGGCCATAATTATAATCGGAAACTTTTACACAATTCGTATCATAAGTAGATTGATGGTAGAGGCCGAGTGTGTGACCCACTTCATGAGCTGCGGCTTCAGCAATATTCTTTACGTTGTATCCCAGCAGCGAAGTGAAAATAAAGCAAGGAGTGTTATCACCCCATATAAAAGAACCTACAAAAGCAACGCCTCCTGCAGAGCCATACCATTCATAAGTTACGGTAAGAATGACTCTCATTCTTTTATTGGCAGGTGCAGCAAAATATTTAGTAGAATCTGTTGTGATGTTGACATTGAATGGCCGGTAATCTTCAGATACACGATTAAAGATTGTAACGATCTTGGTAGAATCAAGTCCCGAAGCACCACAAAAGATAGGGCCGCTATAATTCCAACTGGTTCCGGTAACACTTTGCCCGTCGAAATCAAGAAATATCACGGCAGAAGCAGATGGGTTACTGCTTAGTACCGGGACCTGTGCAGATGTGGTAATGGTCGCCACAAGAGCCAGCAATCCCAATTTATATCGTAAGAAGTTCTTCATAGTTTGGCGGATTAAAAACGTTTTTCTAAGGATAGGGTAAGGGTACGGTTAAAAACGGGTTTTTCCTTTTTTATTCATTTACGAGATCATAAAAATTTCTTTTCACCAACACATAGCCTCCATTTTCTTTTTTTAGTTCAAAAAGATCGCCATGCTGAAAGCTGATGATCCTTCCTGTATATGAATAAGAACCATCATCATTCAATATTTTGGAAACAGTAAGGTTGGCTCCCGGGAAGTTGGCGGAGCGAACCACTACGCTTTGAAATTTACTGTCATTGTTGTCTGAAACTGAAACAACCTGGCCATCGAACTGAAGGGAGGATTCAGAGGCGAATTTTATAGTTGCTGGTTTTCCAACCTGTGTATTAACTACATTCTCCAGTTCTGCGGGGGTAATTGCTATACGAGCCGGTAAATTATCAAATAACCTGGGTTTGTTATAATCAGGTTCATTGATCGGAATTTTATCATTTTGTGCAAATGATTGAGCTGAGGCAAGACATATGCCTGCAATGAAAATTACGGTACGGAGGTTTTTCATCTGTACTTTTTTAGGGTCAAAAGGATATCGTTAAGCAGTCACGTTTCAACTGCAGTTCTCATGGGGACGGTAATACAATATTTGTGAATGTTTGCTTAAACTCCAAGCAGTTAGAATCGGATTTTTATAAATCAAGGGCTAGTACCTGAGGCTGATCGTAATTGTTCGAAATGGTGGATTGTTGAACTACGATTCAGTACTGATTTGTACTTAGCATCACCAATGTGCAGGCTTCTATAGTAGGGATACTATTTTTTTGAGCAAGTTCAGCTAATTCGTCATTCTCAGCGCCGGGATTGAAAATGATCCGTTGTGGTTTCAGTGAAATAATGTAATCATAGTATTCTTTCTGATGAAAAGGGTTGAGGTATAATGTAACCGTGTGCACATCCGGATAGCTATTTTTTTCGGTATCAATTACAACATCGCCGACCATTGTGTGCCTTCGCCCGATGGCAACCACGGGATATCCAAACTTTCTTAATCGCTGAATTGCCAAAAAACTATAACGGGCGGGGTTATCAGAGGCGCCTAGTACGAGAGTTTTTTTGGAAGTCATTTTGTAAATCTAAATTCAATTATTAAGAAAAGTAGTATTGTTAATTCAAGCTGAATTCATTCTTTGGATCGTCGCCATTCCTCTTCTGTTATTATAAAATAAAAGATGCTTAACAATATCGCAGGTATGGTTGCATAAATTAAAATATCCAGCCCGGGAAAAGCATATTTATCCGAACCACTCCTGTTGCTATCAAGGTAAAATGCGTAACCAATTGCAAGCAATACTAGAATTGTACCTGTAAGGTGAATTTTTCGGAGCAATACCTTTTTCCATTTTTGAGAACCAGCCACAAGGTGAATTATTATACTGATCGCCTGAACAAACCCAAATGCAACTATCATTAAAAAAGGACTGAAATTTTCATTATCCAGGATGAAAGCTATGATCATAAGAATGATCAGGATGGCCTGTACAAAAAAATCAAATGATTTATATGCTTTCATTTACTTATTTAAACAGCTTGATCAAATTTCCCACGAACCAGCTTTCTTCTGCCCTGATCATTACATCCAGTGTTTTGTCAGCCTGCTGCCCCAGTTTTTTTATACCACTTACCGTATCAACGAATGTTTTTACATGTTTATCTCTTTTATCACCTTCAACTCCCTCCAGTTTGTCAAGCAGTTGAAGCATGGGCTCCAGTTCCCTTTTCTTTCTTTCTTTCACAATTTGCTTTACAACTTTCCATATATCTTTTTCGGCAGAAAAGTATTCTTTTCTCTCTCCCGGAAGTATCACTCTTTCCACCAATCCCCAGTTGATCAGCTCACGGATATTCATATTGGTGTTCCCGCGGCTGATATTGAGCTCTTCCATGATGTCATCTTGTGTCATGGGGTCTGGGTTTACCAGCAGCAAAGCATGGATCTGCGCCATGGTCCGGTTAATGCCCCAATGCGTACCGAATGCGCCCCAGCTGCTGATGAATTGTTGTTTCGCTTCTGTAAGTTTCATGAATCAAATTTACAATTCAATTTTTGAAGTTTCAAAATATTTTGAAAATATGTTTGAATAATCTATTTGACAAAATATTAATTTTAGGGATGAAACGAATTTTATCAACCTTACTGATCTGCATCAGCTTTTACCTGGCCAACAGTCAAACCGGGAACTTACGTTTTGCGTTTATTTCTGATACTCATATAGGTTCCCCCAATGGTTCTGCAGAAGAAGATCTGCGAAGAACGGTAAGAGACATTAATGAAAGAGATGATATTGCTTTTGTTGTTCTTACGGGGGATATCACTGAACTGGGAACGAATGAAGAATTAAAATTGGCCAAACAAATACTGGACAGCCTTAACATTCCCTGGTATATTATTCCCGGAAATCATGATACGGGCTGGAGTGAAAGCGGCGGTGTAATGTTTACTACTGTTTTTGGCTATGATAAATTCAGTTTTGAATACAATGGAATCCGTTTCCTCGGTTGTGCTTCCGGGCCTTATGTACGGATGGGTGACGGACATGTGCCAAGAGATGCCGTGAATTGGCTGGATGCTGAGCTGAAGAAATTAAAATCTGGTCAGCCGGTTATTTTTCTGAATCATTATCCTATTGACAACGGGCTGGACAACTGGTATGAAATAACAGACAGGTTAAGAAAATACAATACATGGGCCATTTTGTGTGGACACGGCCATGCCAACAAGGCCATGAACTTTGAAGATATTCCGGGGGTCATGGGCCGCTCCAATCTCAGGGCAAAGGCAGCTGAAGGAGGATATAATTTAGTTGATGTAAAAGAAGACTCCATTTTGTTTACAGAAAGAAAGCCGGTTTCAAAAACTGAAAAGAAATGGACGGGGGTTAAAATAGAGAAAAGAGATTATCCGAAAGATAAACAGTTTTTAAGACCTGACTATTCCATTAATGAAAAGTATAAAAATGTAAAAAAGCAGTGGGAGTTTTCTTCTGATGCAAATATCATTTCAACTCCGGCAGTTTCAGATGAAAAGGTTTTTGTAGGTAATCAAAACGGGATAATGACCGGATTTTCCCTGAAGGACGGAAAAAAGATATGGAGGTTTGAAACAGGAGGATCAATTTTTTCATCACCGGCAGTAACAAAAGAATTTGTGGTGTTTGGTTCAGGTGATGGATTTGTGTATTGCCTTACTTCAAAAAATGGAAAACTGAAATGGAAAACAGCGACAGATGCAGCTGTTTTAGGATGCCCCATTATAGAACAAGATGCAGTTTATATTGGTGGAAGTGATCATACTTTCAGAAAGCTGAATCTTAGTGATGGAAAAGTTACCTGGCAATTTAAAGGATTGGATGGTCCTGTTGTTAGTACTCCTGTATTATATGATGGTAAGGTCATCTTTGGGGCATGGGACAGGAATCTCTATGCTTTAAATAAAATGACAGGAGAGTTGATCTGGAAATGGAACAATGGTTCATCAATCAGGAACTATTCACCAGCTGCTTGTATTCCTGTAATCTCAAATGGAATCGTTTATGTCGTTGCGCCGGATCGCTATATTTCTGCAATCGATGCAACAACTGGCAATACACTTTGGAGAAATAATGATGCGAAAGTCAGAGAATCGATTGGCGTATCAGGTGACGGAAAATATATTTATGGCAAAACCATGCAGGACACTATTGTTGCTTATGCTGCAAGCAAAGAAAAACAGTCAGCAGCATGGAGAATGAATTGCGGATTTGGATATGAACATGTGCCGTCCATGCTCATTGAAAAGGGAGGCTATGTTTTTTTCGGTACCAAGAATGGAGTTGTTTATTGTATTGATCCTAAGAAGCAAGTAATACAATGGGCCTATAAGATTGATAATTCAATGGCGAATACTGTAAATGTGATCGATAAAGATCATGTTATTGCTTCGACTATGGACGGAAAATTGGTTTTGTTAGTGTCTGAGTAAAACAAAAGCTGCCATCGGCAGCTTTAATAAATTTTATATTGAGCCATTCTTTATAATAACATAGTAATAGGCTGCTCAAGGAATTTTTTAAACGTTTGTAAAAATGCAGCACCTGTAGCTCCATCAACACTTCTGTGATCACAACTCATTGTTACTTTCATAAAGTTGCTGACACCGAATCCATCTCCTTTTTTTACAACCACTTCTTTGATCCTGCCCACGGCCATGATACAGCTATCCGGGGGATTAATAATAGCCGTAAACTCATCAATATCCATCATGCCAAGGTTGGATATTGTAAATGTATTTCCGGTGAATTCATTTGGCTGCAATTTTTTACTCTTTGCTTTTCCGGCCAACTCTTTACTTTCAGCAGCTATCTGTGGTAATGTTTTTTGATCTGCAAATCTCACCACAGGCACTATCAATCCATCCTCAATGGCAACGGCAATGCCAATATGAATATGATTGTAACGACGAATTTTATCACCCATCCAAGAAGCATTAACAGCAGGATGCTGACGCAGGGCCAATGCAGTTGCTTTCACCACCATATCATTGAAGCTGATCTTTACAGGGCTAACTTCATTCAACTGGGTGCGGGATGAAATTGCATTGTCCATATTGATCTCCATCGTAAGATAGAAATGGGGAGCCGAGAACTTGCTTTCACCAAGTCGTTTTGCTATAACACCACGCATTTGCGAGTTGGGTATATCTGTGTAGCTTTCTTCTCCTGAAACAACAGGTGCAAAAACCGGGGCTGGTTTACTTTCTTTTGCAGCTGACTGAACCGATGGTGTGAAATTGTCCACATCAGATTTAATGATCCTGCCACCATCACCACTTCCATGAACCAAAGAAAGATCAACACCTTTTTCTTTTGCCAGTCTTTTTGCTAAAGGGGAAGCTTTGATCCTTCCATTTTCAGAAGATGACTTAGCGGTCGAAGCAGTCTCTGTAGCTTCAACTGTATCTGTTTCCGCAGGCTGGCTTGTTGATGAAACTGATGTAGCCTTACCCGATCCTGCTTTTACTGCAGCAACAATGGAATCAACATCAACTTTTCCTTTTTCTCCGATAATGCATAAAAGTCCGTTGACAGGAATTTTTTCACCCTTTTGAGCACCTACATATAATAAGGTACCGTTTTTATAACTCTCCAGTTCCATTGTGGCCTTATCTGTTTCAATCTCAGCCAGCACTTCTCCTTTCTTAACAGCCTCACCCACTTTTTTATGCCAAGCTGCAATAACTCCTTCCTCCATGGTATCGCTGAGTCTTGGCATCAATACCACTTCATCCATTTTCGAAACGTCCATGACAGGTGCAGCAACAGGTTTATCAGCTTTTTGAGCAGCTGGAGCTTTTTCCTTTTTTTCTTCTTTTGCTGGTGCTGCAGTAGTGCTACTGCTATTTTGTTTGATCAATTCAGTTACATCTTCGCCGGGGTTACCGATTATCGCCAGCAGATCATTTACCTGCAGTTTTCCGCCTTTATCGCTACCCACATGCAGGAGGGTGCCGTCTTTATAGCTTTCCAGTTCCATCGTAGCTTTATCAGTTTCCACCTCTGCCAGCAGATCGCCTTTTTTAACTTTATCACCCACTTTTTTATGCCAGGCTGCAATAACACCTTCTGTCATTGTATCACTAAGACGTGGCATTAATATCACTTCAGCCATAACTCCTATTAATTTTTGCCGAAATTAAGGAAAATGATGAATACCGAACCGGGGACTAATAGTCCAACTCCAACCGGAGTCTTTCTTTTAGTTCTTTTACAAGGGGATATTGTTCGGCCATTTTCTGGAATTGTTCTTTTGCAGTAAGAGTAGTTTCAATAACAGGTCTGTTTTCGGCTCTTTCTTCAACAACTATATTGAACTGTAAAAGATTGTTTTGCAATTTTTCCAGTAAAAAACTAAACAATGTGTTCCGGCTCTGCTCTATAAATTGCTTTTCTATATTATTGGCAGTAATTACCTCAAAATGATTTTCATCCTTGATACGGAGTTCAGCCAATTCAAAACTTTGCGATGCAGGATTTTTTGCATTCTTCAGCTCTGATGAAAAATCATTCCATGCTTTCCTGAGTTGTTCTTCCTGTAAAGGTTGGTTGGTATGATTTTTTGACCCATTACCATTCCCCCGATACTGTTTTCTTATTTTATCAAGGGCTGATAGTTTAGCTGAAGGGTGTTTTACTATGGGCTCCGTGGTTGCAGATTTATTATATGTTCCGGGTTCTTCCTGGAGAACCGGTTCCTGTTTATTTACCGGTGTTGCAGTGGTTTCAATAATAAGTTTTGCCCCGGAAGATTTGATATTCTGATTGGCTCTTTGTTCTGGAACAGATTGTGACTTTGATGCAAATGGTATAATTTGTCTGAATGCAACAGGTTTTACTGTCTCAATTACTTTTTTTTTAGCCAATGAGCCAGATTCAGCTGATAGTTGAATGGCTTGTTGCAGATAACATAATTTGATTAATGCCAGCTCAGTATGAAGACGCTTATTCCGGGCTGCTTTGTAATTTATTTCAGCCTCATTCAGAATATTCAGTGCACTTATCAGTAAAGCAGATGAAACTTCTTTTGCCGTCCCGATATATTTATCTCTGAAACTATCAACTACCTCCAGTAAAACGGCTGCTTTTTCATCTTTGCAAACAAGAAGGTTTCGTATAAACTCTGAAAAACCATTTAAAACAAGATCTCCTTCAAACCCTTTTCGATTTATATCATCAAACAAAAGCATGGCGCCAGCCAGGTCCTGTTTCAGCATGCAATCCAATAGCTTGAAATAATAATCTGCATCCAGAATATTGAGGTGCTCAAGCGTATGTGTGTAATCCAGGTGACCGTTGGTAAAGCTTACAATCTTATCAAGAATACTCAATGCATCCCTCATACATCCTTCACTCTTTTGAGCAATAACCTGTAAAGCTGCTTTTTCTGCTTTGATCTTTTCTTTCTTGCAGATTTCCTCCAGATGTTCAACAGTATCATTTAAAGTGATTCTTTTAAAGTCGAATATCTGGCACCTGCTTAAAATGGTCGGAAGAATCTTATGTTTCTCCGTAGTGGCAAGAATAAAAATAGCATAGGGCGGTGGTTCTTCCAGAGTTTTCAAAAAAGCATTAAAGGCGGAAGAACTTAGCATATGCACCTCATCTATTACATATACTTTGTATTTACCGGTTTGAGGTACGAAACGGACCTGGTCAACGAGGTCACGGATATTGTCAACAGAGTTGTTGGAAGCACCATCCAATTCAAAATAATTCAGTGAAGCTCCATCGTTAAAGGAAATACAGGATTTGCATTTATTACAGGCTTCGCCATCTTTTGTTGGATTCTCGCAATTGATGGTTTTTGCCAGTATCCTTGCACAGGTTGTTTTTCCCACACCTCTCGGCCCACAAAAAAGAAATGCATGAGCCAGTTGTTGGTGTTTGATCGCATTTTTTAATGTAGTGGTAATATGTGATTGGCCAACGACTGTATCAAATGTCTGTGGTCTGTACTTCCTGGCAGAAACGATGAATTTATCCATACCCGCTGCAATTTAAGAAACCTGTGAAACTGCCTTTATGGAAACTGATATTGTGAATAAATATTAATGAAGGATGGGGTGTCTTTTAAACTCTTTTGTCTGATCAAACAAATAGCGATAAGTAGTTAAGATCCGGCTGCGGTAAGTGCCAAGGTTTTCGGCAACATTTACCATTTTTGGATTGAATTCACCTATCCACTGCATTTCATATTTATCATACAGTTTTTCTGATTGAATTACTTTGGCTCCTTCCACAATCATATAACTGTCCACGCCTTTTCCCTGCCACTCCGGAACAACCCCAAAAACCAATCCTACAAATTTGTCACATTTCTTCGTTTTTTTGATCCAGAGAAATTTCAGTTTGTGCCATAAGCTGAATTGTCCATGCAAGTGCTTGAACCATTGGTTCAGGTCGGGTAAATTGATCCAGATTCCGATTGGCTCATTTTTGTAATAAACAAACCAACTGATCTTTTCATCCATTACTGGTTTCATGGATTTAAACATCTTTAATACAACTTTTCTATCCAATTGCTTTAACCCACCGTGACCCGCCCATGCTTTATTATATACAATGGTAAAGTCATCAGCAAATTTTTCTATCTGGTTTTTCTTGATATGTGAAGAAGAGAAATCCGGGTTCCGGGCACACTCATCATGCCGGTCGTAGAATTTTTGTATCAGTTTGTCTTGCACATTCAGAGAAAAGCAGATCTGGTTAAAGAAATTTCTGAAACCATAATTCTCAAAAAGTGCCTGGTAATATGGCGGATTGTAATTGAGGCAGTATAAAGGCGGATCAAATCCATTAACGATCAAACCCCACCAGCGGTCCCTTTCTCCGAAATTAATGGGGCCGTCCATGGCCTGCATACCTCTTTGCATCAGCCAGTGTTTGCCAACATCGAAAAGCATATCGGCAGCTTGCTGGTCATTAATACAATCAAAAAAGCCTACTCCTCCAACCGGCACATCATCACCTTTATTTTTATACTTCTTATTTACAAAAGCAGCAATTCGTCCGATTAGTTTTCCGTTCGCATCTTTTAGTATCCACCTGGTTACGTCGCCATGCCGAAAGGTTTTGTTCTTTTTGGGGTCAAAAACTTCATTTATGTCTTTATAAAGCGGCTGTATGTAATTGGGATCATTTTTATTTATCTCGACATTCACTCTAAGGAATTCCCTGGCAAACTCAGGGGTGGTAACTTCTATAAGTTGCATCTACCAAAAGTAGGAAACAAAAACTGAGCAATTTCATAGGAGCTACCATGTTTTTCAATAGATAATCTAAAAGAAGAATTAGTAGATTTTACTGATAAATTAAGCCTGATTCTCTCATTTTTCACATTTAAAAAATGTTTGTTTTTCAAATTGGCGGATTAACCCCTCAGCCTTACCTTTGCGGCCTGAAATCTAACCTACTACACAAATTATTTATATGGCAAATGTTGGTAAAGTAAAGCAGGTCATCGGGGCTGTAATTGATGTGCAGTTTGATGGCAAACTTCCTGAGATCTATAATTCATTGGAACTGAAAAGAGAAAATGGAGATATTCTTGTTTTAGAGGTACAGCAGCATCTTGGGGAAGACAGTGTCCGTACCATTGCAATGGATGGTACGGAAGGTATTGTAAGAGGTACTGAAGTTATTGATACGGGAAAAGCGATTGCAATGCCTGTTGGTGATGCTATCAAAGGTCGTTTGTTCAATGTTACTGGTGATCCTATTGATGGTTTGCCTCCAGTTAGTAAAGTGGGTGGTCGTCCGATTCATAGCCAGCCACCGTCTTTTGAAAACCTGAGTACTGCGTCTGAAATATTATTTACGGGGATTAAAGTAATCGACCTCATTGAGCCTTATGCAAAAGGAGGTAAAATTGGGTTGTTTGGAGGTGCTGGTGTGGGTAAAACCGTATTGATCCAGGAACTGATTAATAATATCGCCAAAGCATATGCCGGGGTTTCAGTATTTGCCGGTGTGGGAGAAAGAACCCGTGAAGGAAATGACCTGATGCGTGAAATGATTGAAGCCGGTATCATGAAATATGGCGATGCCTTTAAACACAGTATGGAGCAGGGCGGATGGGATTTGAGTAAAGTGAATATGGATGAACTGGCAGATTCTAAGGCGACTTTTGTTTTTGGACAGATGAATGAACCGCCGGGTGCCCGTGCAAGGGTGGCTCTTTCCGGGCTGACTATTGCTGAATATTATCGTGATGGCGACGGACAAGGTAAAGGCCGTGATATCCTTTTCTTCGTTGATAATATCTTCCGTTTCACCCAGGCAGGTTCTGAGGTGTCGGCTCTTTTGGGTCGTATGCCTTCGGCGGTGGGTTATCAGCCTACACTTGCTACCGAAATGGGAATTATGCAGGAAAGAATTACTTCAACTAAAAATGGTTCCATCACTTCCGTTCAGGCTGTTTACGTTCCTGCGGATGACTTGACTGACCCTGCACCTGCGACAACATTTGCTCACCTTGATGCCACAACGGTATTATCAAGAAAGATCGCTGACCTTGGAATCTATCCTGCAGTTGATCCGCTGGATTCAACTTCAAGAATTCTTTCACCACAGGTTGTTGGTGATGCTCACTATGATTGTGCTAACAGGGTGAAGTCAATGCTTCAGCGTTATAAAGAATTGCAGGATATTATTGCCATTCTTGGTATGGATGAGTTGAGTGATGAAGATAAAATGATCGTTGCCCGTGCAAGAAAAGTACAGCGTTTCTTGTCACAGCCATTCCATGTTGCAGAAGCATTTACAGGATTGAAAGGGGTATTGGTTCCGATTGAAGAAACGATCCGTGGATTTAATATGATCATGGATGGTGAAGTAGATGAATATCCTGAAGCTGCCTTCAACCTGGTTGGAACAATTGATGATGCAATTGAAAAAGGTAAAAAATTATTGGCAGCTGCTCAAGGCTAGAACGGAATACTATGAATCTTGAAATATTAACTCCTGAAAAAAAGCTATACAGCGGTGAAGTGTACGGTGTGCAGATGCCGGGTATCAGCGGTTCTTTTGAAGTATTGGAAAAACATGCCCCGCTGGTAAGTGCATTAAAGCCGGGTCGATTGAAAGTGTTGAAGGATAAACAAAACCATTTCGCACATTTCGATATCCAGGGTGGATTTGTGGAAGTGCTTAATAATAAAGTAACCGTGCTTGTTGAAGGGGCAATTGCGATTGATTAAAAGTATTTTTGTGAAATATGTTAAAGCCCTTTCTTCTGAAAGGGCTTTTTAATTCAATTGGGGATCGATTGGAAAATTGATCATGATCTCATAATCACCGCCAAGTTGTTTTAATGAATCTTTCCAGATTTCCTCATACTTTTTATGAAAGATAAGCTTGCGGGTAGCTTTTACGGTCAGCCATGTTTTTTCATCCATTTCATTTGTTAATTGCCCTTCACTCCAACCTGAATAACCAATATAAAACCTGATCTTGGCCAGGTCGATATCTTCGTTTTTGATCAGGTTGATTACAGCTTCAAAATCACCTCCCCAGTAAACACCTTTGATCACTTCTTGTCCTCCGGGAATTTGGTCAGGATACTGATGTAAAAAATGAACCGAATCCATTTGAACAGGACCACCATAATAAACAGGAATAGAATAGCCTTCCAATTCAGGTAACAAATCCCCAAGGCTGCTTTCGTATTGCCGGTTCAGCACAAATCCAAAACTCCCTTCATCACGGTGCTCACATAGGAAAACAACAGTTCTGAGAAAATTAGGATCTTTTAGAAAAGGATCGGCAATAAGTAATATACCAGGAGCAGGGGATATCATGATTGAATTTAAAATTAAAAATTGTAATGAAAAACTTCTGTTTTTGAATCTTATCGGCAAAAATTATTGATGCTGGTTCAATCTGAGGTGAATAGCTATTAAAAACCCGTTAAAATAGTTAGATGAAGGCTGTGTTATTGGTATCTGAAATATGTTGGGTGTATTTTTGCAGGCGGTTTGCCAGATGCCTGTAAATGGTTGAAAAAACCGGTTTTATATATTAAAGCATTAAGTTGAAATAGTATCTTACGCAGCAATTAATTTTCAGTGAAAAGAATATTTACGATCATTACTGTTTTGATTACCCTGTCTGTTACAGGATTGATCATTCTTCAGCTCTCGTGGTTAAGAAGTATGATCTTGTTAAGACAGGAACAGATCAAAGAGAAAGTTAATAAGGCTGTTGAAAGTACAGGAGCTGAGCTTACGAAATATAAAGAGACCATCACAGCTCCTAACAGATCATTAGCATCAGGAGGATTTAATCTGTTAACCGATCAATATACTCTTGACTTTTTACGTCCGCAAACTGTAGGAAAAAGATTTACTGCACAGGAACTATATACCAAAATCAGGAAATCTTTCAGTGCAGAAGGTTTGGATAAGATTGATTTTGAGTTTGCGGTAGAAACAACAAACCCCCAGATAGTAGAAAGACAGTCTGGAAATTATACAGCGGCATTATTGGATACTGTTAATAATTACACAAGGGGTGCGGCTATCATTACCCCAAGCGGATCTGCAGCAGAAAATATTGCATTTAATGAAACACTCACTGTTGTTGCAGTGAATTATAAAAGTTTTGCATTGCAATCACTCAAGTGGAGATTCGTAACAGCTATTCTTTTCAGTCTTATAATACTGGCAGCGTTTTATCTCACTGTTCGGACAATGCTGCAGCAAAAGAAGTTAAGTGAGATTAAAAATGACTTCATCAATAACATGACCCATGAATTTAAAACTCCGATAGCTACTATCTCACTGGCTGTGGATGCCATGAGGAATGAGAAGGTGGTACGGGACAGGGATAAAATGGGTTATTTCAGCGGTATTATCAAGGAAGAAAATCAAAGAATGAATCGACAGGTTGAAACTATTTTAAAAGCATCTCAATTAGAGAAACAGGAAGTGGATCTGAATCTTAAGCCAATACATGTTCATGAATTAATAAAAGAGGTGGTTGATAATTTTGCATTACAATTAGATAGTAAGAATGGGAAGGTCGAGATGAGTCTTGAAGCTAAAAATGATTTGGTAAATGCAGATGAAGTTCATTTTTCAAACCTGGTCAATAACCTTGTTGATAATGCTGTAAAATATTCTAAAGAAAATGTTCCCCCGGTAATTAAGTTAACTACTCAATCTAACGGCAAGAATTTTGTCATGAAGATTGAAGATAATGGTATAGGAATGAATCGTGACAGTCTTAAAAGGATCTTTGAGAAATTTTACAGGGTTCACACAGGGAACGTTCATAACGTAAAAGGATTTGGGCTGGGATTGAGTTACGTGAAAACAATGGTGGAGGCACATCACGGAGATATAAAGGCAGAAAGCACACTTGGAAAAGGGAGCTCTTTCATTATTGACCTTCCGTTGAACCACTCATAGTTTTTTCCAAAGCAAACTCCCGTCACCATAACTCAGAAATCGAAAATTATTTTCCAGCGCATAATTGTAAACACTTCTCCAATCTTTCCCTGCAAGAGCGGCCACCAATAAAAGCAAAGTTGATTGTGGCTGATGAAAATTAGTAATGAGAGCCTTTATTACTTTGAACTCATAGCCGGGTGCAATTAATAGCCGGGTTTTAGTGACCAACCTGATTGTATTTGTTTTTTCCATCCAGTTTAATAACGAATTGAAAGCATCTTTAACGGAAACATTCTTTTCATCAAGCTCATACGCATCCCATTGTTCCAGTTCCGGTGTTTGTATTTCGGGTGATAAATATGTTTTTAACCCGATCCAATACAGGCTTTCAATGGTGCGAAGCGAAGTCGTTCCTACTGCAATGATATTGCCATCAAGATGGGCATATAGTTTTTTTATTGTTGTTATTGATACATCAATCCATTCTGAATGCATGATATGATCCTGCATTCTTTCTGTCTTAACTGGTTTGAATGTGCCTGCTCCCACATGAAGGGTAACAAAATCGATTTCAATATTTTTTTGTTCAAGCTTTTTGAAGATTTCATCAGTGAAATGCAAGCCTGCTGTAGGTGCGGCAACGGACCCGTCTGCTTCTGCATAAACTGTCTGGTATCTTTCTGCGTCTCCTTTTTCTGGTTTTCTTTTTATATAGGGAGGTAAAGGGACCATTCCTGCGAAATGAAGTATTTCTGCAAAACTTAAATGAGAAGGCTTCCAGGATAATTCAATAATAAAGTAATCATTTTTCTTATCAATGTAAGAGGCGGATAAGCTGGTTTCATTTATACTTTTTATCAGTACCTGGCCTTTTTTCCATTTGGAAGCTCCTCCTACAAGACAGTTCCACCAAACTTTGCCTTTTTGTAACATGGCGGTAGTAATATCTGCATATTGCTCATGAGGTTCCAGGCAAAATATTTCTACTGTTCCACCCGAAGGTTTCTGAAATAACAACCGGGCTTCAACAACTTTGGTATTGTTGAGTATTAGTAATGAATTATCAGGTAGATGGCCGGTAATGTTTTTATAAACATCCTCCGATATTTTCCCGTCTTTGTAAATGAGAAGCTTAGAAGCATCCCTTTCCGAAAGAGGATATTTTGCAATTCGTTCTTCAGGAAGGGAATATGTAAAATCCCGGATGGAAATATTTCTTGGATCGTTCATAACACAACTAACTGTTGTATCGAGGCAAAATTAGAAATTATCTTTTAGTAAGCGGCACAACAAGTTTCAATCCACTCCAGGTATCACTCACCGCACAAACTTTTACATCAACAAGATCATTTTTTAAAGCATAATTGCGGATCACATCTTCAGTAACATCTGTTGTAATCTTAGATGATTTCTTATACCAGGAAACCCAGATGGTAACAGATGAATTCTTTCTGCAGATACTCTTTATTTTTTTCATTGCATTTTCAAAATCTTTTTTATTCTCAACAAATAAATGAATCAGGTCGGGAATATCATCTTTACTGCATAACTGATCTGAAATATTTGTTTCAAGCAAATCAAAATAATTAGCCGGCTCATTGATCAATAAGACCTTTGCTTCAGGGTTTATCCCGAGTTTTTTTATCAGAGGTGTTCCGGAGTATCCTGCTACAGGCATGTTGCAAATTATAGAGGGCCAGCAAGTATAAAATAACCTCATTAGTTGCCTTATTCACAGGTTTTCCACTGCAATTCACAGTATAATCACTCAAAATATTGCTCATAATATTTGACATTCTATGAAATCCTTATCCATAAAGGGTTTCATTGGATTTTATATTGTGGAAAAAAGAAATCTAGAAAAATTTGGTTATTAGGTGGGAAAAAGTGTTATTTTGTGTCAATTATTAAAAAATTGACCCAATTCACTGATAATGACAGACTTTCTCGGGGAATACGAGGTTACCTTGGACGCCAAGGGGAGGTTTCTTCTCCCAGCTGGCTACAAAAAACAGCTTCCGGAGGAAGATGCAACGAGGTTTGTTATTAACAGGGGGTTTGAGAAATGTCTCACCCTTTATACGGTAAAAGATTGGGAGCCGCTCTTTGCAAAAATTAAAGGCCTGAATGAATTCGACCCGAAACAAAGGGAATTCAGGAGAGCCTTTTTAAATGGTGCCAATTATGTGGAGCCTGATTCAGCCGGCAGGATTCTGTTACCTCCAAACCTTAAAGCATATGCAGAACTGGAGAAAGACATAATAATTACTGCGGCTGGTAATAAAATGGAAATCTGGGATAGTAAGAAACATAAACAGCTCTTTGATTCATTTTCTTCGGAAACATTCAGTGATCTCGGTCAGCAGGTGATGGGAGGAAAGCAGGAATAATAATGATCCATGCAGGAACAGTATCATATCCCCGTTCTGCTAAAGGAAGTGATTGAAAACCTGGACATCAACCCTGACGGAATTTATGTTGACTGCACATTTGGCGGTGGCGGACATTCCAAAGCCATTTTGGAATTGTTAAGCAAGAAAGGGAGGTTGATTGCATTTGATCAGGATAAGGATGCAGGAAAGAATTTACCCGATGATGAGAGGGTGATTTTCATCCCGCAGAATTTTCGCCATCTGCAACGATTCCTGAAGCTCAACAATATTCTATCTGTAGATGGGGTTCTCGCTGATCTTGGTGTGAGCAGCCATCAGTTTGATGAGGGAGAAAGAGGATTTTCTACCCGTTTCAATGCAGAATTGGATATGCGGATGGACCAACGTCAGCCCACAACAGCTGCGGATATACTCAACAGCTATGATGAGTTGAGATTACACAAACTGTTTGAAAAGTATGGCGAGGTTACAAATGCTAAGACACTGGCAAGAACGATCGTTAAGGTCAGAGAGACTTCAGTGCTGAAAACAATAGATCAATTCAAGAATGCGATCCGGGAAATTGTAAAAGGAAACCCCAATAAGTATTTCGCCCAGGTTTTCCAGGCTCTGAGAATTGAGGTGAATGATGAAGTAGGTGTATTGAAAGAATTGCTGCAACAAATCCCAACCCTGTTAAAACCCGGAGGCCGGGTAGCCATCATTACGTTTCACTCCCTTGAGGACAGATTGGTAAAAAATTTCTTTCGCCGTGGTTCATTTGATGAACCCGAAACAAATCCTTTTATCAATCCGGAACATAAAAGTTTATTAAAAGTGATTACCAAGAAACCCTTGGTTGCGTCGCCTGGTGAATTGAAAATGAACCCAAGATCAAGAAGTGCGAAACTAAGAGTGGCTGAAAAAATATAAAGAAGATTTGAAATACACAATATAAAAGAATTAGGCATTCGCATCTTATGAAAACAATCCCGCCCTGCGGGAAATCAAAAACAACAGCTATAAATTATGCAGGAGGCACAACAAGCTAAAGAACGAAATCTGAAATTGAACTGGAAAAGGTGGCTGAACTATCCATCACTGGTAAAACAGCTTCCTTTCTTTTTTTTCCTTGCATTACTGGCCGTGGTATATATCTATAACGGTCATTTAGCTGACAAAACTATCAGAAAGATTAATTCAACAGCAAAAGAGGTGAAAGAGCTTCAGTATGAGTATATAAGTATAAAAGGAGAAGTAATATTTCGGAGTAAGCAGAGCGAAATGATAAAAGCTGTTGAACCTATGGGGCTGAAAGAACTGGTAGCATCACCTGTAGTGTTGGTGGATAGCTCATCAGTGAACAACTGAAAATAATCAGCGGTATACCGCTATAAACAACTAATAAAAATCTGCAGCTGAATACTGCAAGAAAACCACGGCCTGCATTGGAAATAAGACGTGACATATTATGGAGGGTGTACATCAGTTTTCTGGGTATCACTGTCCTGAGCTTGCTGGTACTAGGAAGAGCCGTCTATATTCAACGGTTCCAGGGTAACTATTGGAGAAGCATGAGTGATAGTATTCATCAGCGCATACAATCATTGGATGCTGTAAGAGGGACAATTTACAGTGAGGATGGCCAGATGCTTAGCGCCTCTATTCCCACATTTGATATACGAATGGATTTCCAGGCTGATGGATTAGTTGAGAAAAAAGGAAAAGTTTTCAGGGAAAATATAGACTCCTTTGCAAAAGCTTTAGCTGGATTCTTTAATGACAAGTCTGCTGCACAATACAAAAATGAATTAAACGCTGCCTTTAAAAAAGGTGATCGGTATTATCTTCTGAAAAAGAAACTCAGCTTTGAAGAGTATAAAGAGTTTCGTCAATTTCCATTAGTCAGGTTAGGAAAAAACAAAAGCGGGGTTATTGTAGAAACCGACAGTAAAAGATTAGTGCCATTTGGTCTCCTGGCAAACAGAACAATCGGTCTGTCCCGTGAATATATCGGGGATGAAGGTAAAGTGCGGAAGCAAAATGTAGGTCTTGAAAAAAGTTATGATACTGTTTTAAGCGGACGTAACGGGCAGCGACTGGTAAGAAGAATTGCAGGCGGTGGTCTTATTCCTGTTGAAGGTTCGCAGACTGATCCCATCCAGGGAAAGGATATTGTAACCAATATTGATATCAATATCCAGGATATAGCAGAAACAGCATTAATGAAAATGATGCTGCAATGTGAAGGGCCTTACGGAACCGCTATTGTGATGGAAACCCAAACAGGTAAAATAAAAGCAATAGCAAACCTGGGCAGACAACCTGATGGCAGTTATTATGAAGATGATAATTACGCCTTAAAGAACACAGAACCCGGTTCCACTATTAAGCTTGTCACTTTATTATCTGTTCTGGAAAAAGGAACAAGCTCTCCCGATGATATGATTGAAGTGGGAAGCGCCGGAAGAATGCAGGTGGGAAAGAAAATTGTTACAGATGCGGAACGTTCTCCCAGATCCTCTTTATCGGTAATGGAATGTTTTGCCCACAGTTCAAATGTGGGCATGAGCAAACTGGCATACAAAGCATTTGCAAAAAAGCCGGTAGAGTTGAAAGATTACATGCAAAAATTTCATCTGAACAGAAGAGCTCAAATTGATTTAACGGATCTGCCGAAACCTTTAATGGCTCCGTTAGATCAAAAGGGAAGTGCAGAAGGAAATATGTTATGGATGAGTTTTGGTTATGGCATCAGCATCAGCCCGATTCATACACTTACGTTATATAATGCTATTGCAAATAATGGTAAGATGATGAAGCCTTACCTCGTTAATAGTATACAGGATAACGGAATCCTTCTGAAACAATTCCAACCAACAGTTATTGATGAAAAGCTCTGTAAATCTTCTGTTGTAGAAACTGCAAAGAAGTCAATGGAAATGGTAGTTACTGAAGGAACTGCAAGAAGAGCTTTTGCTGGTTTACCATTTAAGGTGGCAGGCAAAACAGGAACTGCACATGTTTCTGACGGCAAAATAAAATACGATCATGGAGTTTACCAGGCAACATTTGTTGGCTACTTCCCGGCTGATAATCCTCAATACACCTGTATCGTAGTCATCAGGACCAAACCACATGCTGCATCTCATTATGGGGGAACATTAGCGGCGCCGGTATTCAGGGAAATAGCAACCCGCTTATATGCTATGTATGTAGAAAAGAAAGAGCCTTCCATGTATGCAGTAGAAAAAGATCAAAGCCCATATTTCTATTCTGGTAATTCAGCGGACATTAAAAATGTATATACAGCGATGCACATCAGCTATGCTGATTCAGCATCACAAAGTGAATGGGCCAATGTATACGAAGGAAATAGTCAACCTGTGATACGAAAAAGTATAGTAAGGCAACAGGTAATGCCAAATGTAAAAGGGATGGGATTGAAGGATGCTGTTTGGTTGCTGGAAAATATGGGAATGAAGATCAGTATTAAAGGAAGTGGTAAAATAATTAATCAGTCGGTTGAGCCAGGCTCAGCATTGAAGAAAGGAGACACAATAATTCTTGAGTTAAGCTAAAGCCTGCTGCCGGCAAGGGCAGGAAATGAATGTGCAATTAAGTGATGTATTATATAAAGCAGGGATCAGATCAGTAGCAGGAAATACAGGGATAGAGATAGAGGATATACAGACCGATTCGAGGAAAATAAAAAAGGGCGGATTGTTTGTTGCAGTAAAGGGAGGATCGGCAGATGGTCACCAGTTCATTGAAAAAGCAATTGATAGTGGAGCTGTTGCTGTGGTGGTTCAGGGAATACCAACCCGGCAAATAGAAGGAATTACCTATATAGAGGTAGAGAACAGTGCAGAGGCAGCTGCAATAATGGCTGGAAATTTTTATGGAAAGCCATCTGAAAAAATGAAACTGGTAGGTGTAACAGGTACAAATGGTAAAACAACGATTGCGACTTTATTATATAAGCTCTTTACAAGATTGGGATATACAAGTGGTTTGCTCAGTACGGTTGAGAACAAGATCGGGAAGAATACAGTGCCTGCAACACATACGACACCAGACGCTGTTAGCCTGAATTTGCTGTTAAAGCAAATGGTTGATGAGGGCTGTACCCATGTGTTCATGGAAACAAGTTCACATGCGATTCATCAGCATCGGATAACAGGTCTTGAGTATGCAGGAGGTATTTTCAGCAACATCACTCATGATCACCTGGATTATCACCAGACGTTTGATGAATACATAAGGGTGAAGAAAAGTTTTTTTGATTCATTGCCTGCTTCTGCATTTGCAATAAGTAATGCAGACGATAAAAGAGGTGCTGTGATGTTGCAGAATACTGAAGCTAAGAAACACTACTACAGTTTAAAAACTGTAGCAGATTTTAAAGGAAAGATCCTTGATAATAGTTTGAACGGCCTTGTGATGAATATTAACGAAACAGAAGTTCACTTCAGGCTTATCGGCGAATTCAATGCTTATAACCTGCTGGCGGTATTCGGAGCGGCAATTTGTTTGGGTGAAGAAAAGCAGGAGGTGCTGACTGCGATGAGTGAGCTAACCGGGGCCGAAGGAAGATTTGATTATTCTGTTTCGCCAAAGGAGAAAATAATTGCTATTGTGGATTATGCTCATACGCCTGATGCATTGTTAAATGTGCTGGCAACAATTAAAAAGCTGAAGAGGGGATATGAGCAGGTGATAACGGTGGTGGGTTGTGGGGGCGACAGGGATAAAACAAAAAGACCAATAATGGCGGAAGTAGCCTGTGAGCACAGTGACAGAGCCATATTCACAAGTGATAATCCGAGAAGTGAGGATCCTGATCAAATCATCAGGGATATGGAGACAGGTTTGGCGGCTGCTTATAAGAGAAAGTATATCTCGATAGCTGACAGGAAAGAGGCGATAAAAACTGCGATCAGTTTAGCAAAACCAGAGGATATCGTACTGATAGCAGGAAAAGGACATGAAAAATACCAGGATATAAAAGGGGTTAAACACCACTTTGATGATAAAGAAATAGTGAAACAGGTTTTTGATGTGTTGGAGAAATAGAAAAGAAACCAATAACCAGCATGCTGTATCATTTATTTGATTGGTTAAAAGAACAGGGCATAAATTTTCCGGGCATCAGGCTCTTTGACTATATCACTTTCAGGGTTTTGCTTGCAGTGCTGCTGTCTCTTTTGATCACCACATACTTTGGTAAAAAGCTGATCAGGTTGTTACAGAAGAAACAGATCAGTGAAAGTATAAGACAGGAAGGGTTGGCTGGAGAAGAAAGTAAAAGAGGAACACCGACGATGGGAGGGATTATTATCATTCTTGCCATTATCATTCCGACACTGTTGCTGGCAAACCTTTCTAAAGTATATGTGCAGGTGATGCTGATCAGTACCCTGTGGATGGGTATAATAGGTTTTATAGATGATTACCTGAAACTGAAAGGAAAAAGAATTGCTAAGCAAAAAGGAATTGAATATAAAAAGACGGGTCAGGATGGATTGGCGGGATGGTTTAAGATTTTAGGACAAGTGGGATTGGGAATACTGGTAGGAGCAACATTGTATTTCAATAGTGAAGTAAAGATTTGGAGAGAATATGTTGGTGCTGTTCCAACTGCTGATTCCTCAGTCTTTAAAAAAAATGTAAACGGTAAGACAAAATATTTTGTAGAAACGAAAACTCCGGTAACAACCATACCCTTTGTAAAAAATCATGAGTTCAATTACTCAAAACTGTTACCGGCGTCGTGGAGGGAGTACACATGGGTTCTTTACATATTGATTGTGATATTTATTATCACTGCTGTGTCAAACGGCTCTAACCTGACAGATGGATTGGATGGACTGGCCACTGGGACATCAGCAATTATCGGAACACTGCTCGGCATATTTGCTTATGCAAGCGGTAACCTGGTTTTTGCAGATTACCTGAACATCATGTACATACCCGATCTGGGTGAGTTGGCAATTTTCATTGCAGCGATGATTGGGGCTTGTATTGGTTTTCTCTGGTACAACTCTTACCCGGCCCAGATTTTTATGGGAGATACGGGAAGTTTAATGCTGGGAGGGATCATTGCCTCATTAGCCATCATCGTTCACAAGGAATTATTGATACCGATATTCTGCGGGATATTTTTTGTGGAGACGTTAAGTGTGATGATGCAGGTAGGGTATTTTAAATACACAAGAAAGAAATCCGGAACCGGCAGAAGAGTTTTTTTGAAAGCGCCGCTTCATCATCATTACCAGGTGAAGGGCTATCATGAAGTGAAGATTGTTACAAGGTTCTGGATTGTTACTGTGCTGCTTGTTGTATTAAGTATTGTAACGTTAAAATTAAGGTAGCGATTAATAGCAGTGTTGAATGTGAGAGAAGAGATTACTGAAAAACCCTTGAATTCTGATCCGGCACTTTTGAAGACATCCGTCCCGAACCAAAGAAATTGTGGTGCAGTTGTTTTTTAAACCAATGCTTTTGAAGAACCCATTTCCGTACACTCTTTGAAAACAGGTCAGAACGATGAAAAAAGAAAAAATACCCGGTATTCCTTTCCAAAGGAAAGTTGATGAGGGTAAAGAACATGAGCAAGAGGTTAGTCATATTGGGCGGTGGTGAAAGTGGTGTGGGAGCCGCACTGCTTGCGAAGAAAATGGGATATGAAGTATTTCTCTCTGACGGTAGCTCTTTGAAGGATAATTATCGTAACGAATTGCAGCAATCCGGGATTGAATTTGAAGAAGGACAACATACATTTTCAAGGATCCTGGAAGCAGATGAAGTGATGAAAAGTCCCGGTATCCCGGAAAAAAATGAACTGGTAAAACAGATCAGGAAAAAGAAAATTCCGGTTATCAGTGAGATTGAGCTGGCGTACCGGTTTATTGGTGATAGTAAAGTAATAGCTATTACCGGCAGCAATGGTAAAACTACTACCACATCACTTACCTATCACATCTGTAAAATCGGTGGCCTTGATTGTGCTTTGGTAGGAAACATAGGCCATTCATTTGCTATGCAGGTCGTGAGAGATCCCAAAAAGTATTATGTGGCAGAGATCAGCAGTTTTCAGTTGGATGACATCAAAGAGTTTCGTCCACACATTGCTATTCTTACCAACATTACAGAAGATCATCTCGATCGTTACGATTACAACTTTGAAAATTATATCCGAAGCAAATTCCGGATCACTATGAACCAGCAGCAGGATGATTATTTCATCTACTGCGAAGATGACGAAGTAACTATGAAATATTTAAACCAGTTCAATATTCAGGCTAACCAACTACCAATCAGTATGAAAAGAGATCTACCCAATGGAGCATTTATAAAAGACGGGGACATGTACGTTAGAACAGGAGTTGATTTTACAACAATGAGTGTTTTTGACTTTGCATTAAAAGGCAAACATAATAGTTATAACACTATGGCAGCTTGCCTTGCAGCTTCCTTGCTGGATATACGAAAAGAAAAGATCCGTGAAGCCGTGCAAACATTTCAGAACCTTGAACACAGGATGGAATATGTGTCAACAATCCGGGGAGTTGAATTTATTAATGATAGCAAGGCTACCAATGTAAACTCAGTATGGTATGCCCTGGAGAGTATGACGAAGCCAACAGTTCTTATCATGGGCGGGGTGGATAAAGGAAATGATTACGCATTGATTGCTGATCTCGTAAAAGAAAAAGTAAAAGCCATCATTTGCCTGGGTACAGATAACAGGAAGATACACGAGGCCTTTGGAAAAGATATTAGCCCTATTGTAAATACAGGCAGCGCCACAGAAGCCGTACATGCTGCCTTTCATTTTGCAGCTAAAGGCGATGTGGTTTTATTAAGCCCCGCCTGTGCAAGTTTTGATCTGTTTACCAACTATGAAGACAGGGGCAACCAGTTTAAAAAAGCAGTGAAAGAGTTATAATAAATGGATGTAGTAAAAGATATAAGATTCAGTGAGCTGAAAAACAGTTTGAGAACTGAGAACCTGCTCAGCAAAACCAAAGGAGACAAAGTGATCTGGGCGCTGGTTGTGCTGCTTACATTGGTTTCATTGCTGGCAGTATATAGCGCTACTGGTTCCCTGGCTTATAAAAATTATAAAGGCAACACAGAAATATACCTGTTCAAACAAGTAGCATTCATACTTGTGGGGCTAATGGTTATCTATTTTGCACATCTTGTTAATTATACATTCTATTCAAAAGTCGCACAGATAGCATTTCTTATTTCGATCCCACTGTTGGTCTATACTCTTTTCTTTGGTGTGAGGATGAACGAAGGAAGCCGCTGGATCAGACTACCGATCCTGAACATGACCATGCAGACTTCTGATCTTGCCAAGCTATCCTTGTTCATGTTCCTTGCAAGATTGTTAAGTAAAAAACAGGATGTTATAAAAGATTTCAAAAAAGGATTTCTACCTGTAATCACACCAGTTACAATAGTCTGTATGCTGATTGCACCTGCTAATCTTTCAACTGCTCTATTGCTTGGCGCCAGTTGCCTGTTATTGATGTTTATTGGAAGAGTAAGCACCAAACATTTATTGATCACAGTGGGTATTGCTCTCATTCCTGTAATGATACTTATCAGCGCTGCAGTAATAAGGCATGGAAAAGAATCAAAACAGGAAACAACAGTTGTTGCAGCTACAAAGGCTTCCTCTTCATTATTGGGAAGAGTAGATACATGGATAGGCAGAATGGAAAGTTTCATTTATGGCAGCAAAGAATCGGATAATGACGCTTACCAGGTGAACCAGGCAAAAATGGCGATTGCAAAGGGCGGTGTTTTAGGAGTGGGTCCCGGAAACAGCACTACCCGTGATTATTTACCACAGGCTTATAATGATTTTATATATGCCATTATTATAGAAGAGTATGGATTGTTGGGAGGAGTATTTATAATGTTCATTTACCTGGTGTTCTTATACCGGTGCATACGGATTTTCAAAAGATGCCCGTATGCATTCGGTGCTTTTCTTGCGTTAGGCTTAAGCTTTACACTGGCTATCCAGGCAGTAGCAAATATGGCAGTTACTGTTAACCTGTTTCCCGT
Organism: Chitinophagaceae bacterium; assembly: GCA_035328345.1. Lineage (GTDB taxonomy): Bacteria > Bacteroidota > Bacteroidia > Chitinophagales > Chitinophagaceae > JJ008. The sequence goes on from DAOLIV010000024.1 coordinate 38,147, forward strand.
AACCGGTGTGACATTGCCACTGGTAAGTATGGGAGGAACAAGTTTCATTTTCACCTGCCTGGCAGTCGGTATCATATTAAGTGTTGCAAGAAATGCGGAACAACTGGAAGGAAAAACAGTGGCTGAATTTGAAAAATAGATTGATTGATGGGCAAAAGAGTAATAATAGCCGGAGGCGGAACAGGTGGACATATATTCCCGGCCATTGCAATTGCCCGGGCACTAAAAAGGAGAGATGACACCATTGAAATATTGTTTGTTGGTGCGAAAGGAAGAATGGAAATGGAAAAAATACCGCAGGCAGGATTTAAAATTGAAGGATTGGATATAGCAGGATTCAACAGAAGTTCTTTGATAAAAAATATTGGATTGCCTTTTAAGCTGATTAAAAGCTTTTTCAAGGTGAATTCGATCATCCGCCAATTCAAACCAGATGCGGTAATTGGTGTGGGAGGTTATTCCAGTTTCCCGGTGCTGAAAGTGGCACAGCGAAAAGGAATACCCACATTTATTCATGAATCGAATTCATTTGCCGGGAAATCAAATATGATGTTAGGTAAAAAAGCCACAAAGATTTTTACCGGAACTGATGGAATGGAAAAGTTTTTCCCGAAGGAAAAGATTTTGGTTACCGGTAATCCTGTCCGGTCTGAGATCGTACGGTCAACCGTAACAAGAAGCGAGGGGATGCGATTTTTCTCATTAGATGAATCGAAGAGAACAGTGTTAGTGGTAGGTGGCAGTCTTGGAGCCAAATCGATCAACGAAGCAATTGACAAGGGATTAGATGACCTGATCAATGCGGATATTCAGTTGATCTGGCAAACCGGCAAACCCTATGCAGAAAAAGGAAAAGCAAGAGCCGTCAATATAAAATCTGTATGGGTGAATGATTTTATCAGCCAGATGGAATATGCATATGCTGCAGCTGATATAGTGGTATCAAGATCAGGCGCTATTGCACTTGCAGAATTATGTGTCGCTAAAAAGCCCGTTTTGTTCGTACCCTATCCTTTTGCTGCAGAAGATCACCAGACTGCGAATGCCATGCAATTGGTAAAAAAGAAAGCAGCATTGATGGTGAAGGATAGCGAAGCGATGGATAAACTTGTTTTTATGACTATTGAACTGGCAAAAGATACAGGTATACAGGAAGAGCTCAGGAATAATATCGGTAGACTGGCAATAACAAATGCTGATGAATTAGTGGCTAATGAAATATTAAAAGTGATTTAGCTACCATCAAATATATACTAATACTGTCCTTATGAATACCCCCTTCGGGGGGATTGAAAAGTTGGAAATGAATGATGAATGAAAATAAAATAAACAAACAGTTCTCCTTTTCCATGGGGAATGGGAACAATGGTGCTGTTTATTTTATCGGGATCGGGGGAATTGGAATGAGTGCTATTGCAAAGTTCTTTAAAGCAAAGGGTGTGAAAGTTAGTGGATATGATAAAACGCCGACGAAGCTTACAAAAGAACTTGAATCAGGAGGAATCGAAATTCACTACGAAGAAAATTTGAACCTCGTTCCTGGAAAGATTGACCTGGTGATATATACACCAGCCATTCCTTCAACACACAAGGAATTGGAGTATTGCAGGAACAGGGGCGATAAAGTAGTAAAGAGAAGTGACGTTTTGGAGATCATTACAAAAAGTTCTTTTAATATCTGCATAGCCGGAACACATGGCAAAACGACCATAACAACAATGGTGGCTCATTTGCTTCGTGACAGTGGATTTGGGTGCAATGCTTTTCTTGGTGGCATTGCGGTGAACTATGATACGAACTTCTGGAGCAGTGATAAAAATGTTTGTGTTATAGAGGCAGATGAGTATGACAGGAGTTTTTTAAAACTGAATCCTGATATCGCCATTATAACTGCTATGGATGCTGATCACCTGGATATATACGGAACAGCAGAATCAATGGAACAGGCATTTATCGATTTCAGTAAAAAGGTGAGCCCGGATGGTTTATTGATCCGGCAGTTCGGACTGAGGAGGGGAAAAGACCTGGCTGCAAGTGAACAACTCACTTACAGTTTGCAAAATGAAAGCGCTGATGCATATGCATCCGATGTAAAGATGGTTGATGGCAGTTATGAATTTGATGTAGTAATTAAAGGAGACAGAATTGAGAATTTGAAATTGAATATGGGAGGTATGCATAATGTGGAGAATGCAGTAGCTGCCATTGCGGTAGCAAGTTCTTTGGAAATTGATCAGGATAGTATCCGGAAGGCAATTGCCGGTTTCAGAGGGGTAAAAAGAAGATTTGAGTATATCATTAAGAACAAGCAATTGGTTTTTATTGATGATTATGCTCATCATCCTGAAGAACTGAGAGCATTGATAAACGGTGCTAAAACACTGTTCAGGCAAAAAAAGTGTACGATCCTTTTTCAGCCACACCTCTACAGCCGCACCCGGGATCTTGCTGATGGATTTGCAGAAGTGCTGGACCTGGCAGACAATATAATTCTCTTGCCAATATATCCTGCAAGGGAATTACCGATTGAAGGAGTAAGCAGTGAGATGATACTTGGCAGAATGAAAAATGAAAATAAAAAAGTGCTGGACAAGGACGAATTGCTGAAATGGGTCAAAAATGATTATGCTGAAAAGATCAATAAAGAGTTTGGGGAAGTTTTAATTGCAGCCGGTGCGGGGGACATAGATACGCTGGTTGAACCTATAAAAGAGATTTTAAAAAACATATAATAATAAGTGAACGCAAAATCAACAATAAGAAAAATACTTTTTATAACGATATGGTTAGGTATCGGTGGAGGAATGGTGACTTTGTTGCTCGCAGCTATAACCAGTCAGAATAAAGGAAAGTGCAACGATTATGTGATTAAAATCGAATCGTCCGCTAACCAGTTGTTTATAGATAAGAAGGATATTCAGCAAATACTTGAAAAAGTAAATGGAGGAAAAATAAAAGGGAAGTCTGTTGCATCCTTTAACCTGCAGCAGATCGAGGAAGAATTGAAAAAGAACAGCTGGGTGAGTGAAGCAGAAACCTATTTTGATAACCAGGATGTGCTGCATGTGAATATAACAGAAAAAGAACCAGTTGCCAGGATATTTACAGAGGCTGGGAAATCTTTTTATATAGATGATTCAGGTAAGTCAATGCCATTGTCCGAAAAGTACAGTGCAAGGCTACCGGTATTTACGGGATATCCTGATATAAAGAAGATGAATGCAAAAGATAGTGTGTTATTAAATGATGTAACCGTCACTGCAAAATTTATCCTTCATGATCCTTTCTGGATGTCCCAGGTTTCAGAGATAAATATAAATGATGAAAGAACATTTGAAATAACACCATTGGTGGGTAATCACATAATAAGAATCGGAAATGGTGAAAATGTTGAAAGAAAATTTCATCGCCTCTTTATTTTTTACCAGCAGGTATTAAGCAAGACAGGATTTGAAAAATACAAATCAATTGATGTGAGGTTTGAAGGACAGGTAGTGGCTTCTGCACAAAATGGAAATATTAAGATTGACCCCAAGCAATATAAAAAATACGTAGAAAAACTGATCAAAGAATCAAATGAAGAACCTGATGAAACGATCATAAAAGCAGTTGAGAAAAGTAATAAGTATGAGTTGCGGGCAGATTCTGTAACAGCGCCGGACCCTGAATTAGGTGAGTTAGAAAAGAATAAACAGTTAGCAGATAAAAGGGCTGAGCAGGAGAAAAAAACAGACGCAAGAAGAGTAACAGAGCAGACAAAACCTGTTGTTAAAGACAATAAGAGCAATGACAAAAAGGCGATCGAAGAAAAAAGAATTCCTAAGGCGGTGATGCCGCCCAAGAAGAACCCCGATGAAGAAGAGAACGGGGGATATAATTAAGAAATTAAACCTGGTTTATTTACAAACAACTAAAAACAACATCTATGAACAACGAACAACCCATTATTGTCGGCCTTGACATTGGGACCACCAAGATAGCCGTGATTGCCGGACGCAAAAACGAATTTGGCAAACTGGAAATTCTTGGTTTTGGTAAGGCTAACTCCAATGGGGTAAAGCATGGACAAGTGCTGAATATTGACGAAACAATAAAAGCGATTAAAACAGCGCTGGAGAATTGCTTTGCTTCCAATCCCAATCTTGATGTAAACGAAGTGTATGTCGGTATAGCTGGTCATCACATCAAAAGTTTACAAACCAGGGGCGATATCGTTCGACAGAACACGGAAGAAGAAATAACACGGAAAGAAATTGATCAGCTGATTGAAGATCAGTACAAAACTTATATACCTGCCGGTGACCAGATAATTGATGTGATACCACAGGAGTTCACGGTAGATAATTTTCAGAATATTCCTAACCCGATCGGTTATGGAGGTGTGAAGATCGGCGCTAATTTCCACATCATCACTGGTGATAAGAATGCCATTAAGAATATCAACAGAAGTGTTGAAAAAGCAGGATTAACAACGAAAGACCTGGTGTTGCAACCACTAGCTTCTTCTTCTGCAGTAATGGGCCAGGAAGATCTCGAGGCTGGTGTTGCTATTGTTGACATCGGTGGTGGTACCACTGATCTTGCGGTTTTTTATGAAGGAATATTAAAGCATACTGCAGTAATTCCCTTTGCAGGAGAAAATATTACCAATGATATAAAGACAGGTTTGGGTGTTTTGAAAACACAGGCTGAGCAAATGAAAGTTCAGTTTGGTTGTGCCCTTGCCAACGAGGCCAAAGCAAATGCCTATATCACTATTCCCGGATTGAGAGGCATGCCGGCCAAGGAAATAAGTGTGAAGAATCTCGCCAATATCATCCAGGCAAGAATGAGTGAGATCATGGATTTTGTTACCTATCACTTAAAACAGGTTGGTTTGGATAACCGCATGTTGAATGGTGGCATAATACTGACAGGAGGAGGTTCTCAACTCAGGCACCTGATACAGCTTACCGAATATGTAACTGGTTTACCGGCAAGGATAGGTTTCCCCAACGAACATCTTGCAGGCGGCCATATAGAAGAACTGGCAAAACCAACTTACTCCACCTGTATAGGTCTTATCCTGAAAGGATATGATGATTATGAGCATAACCGCAAACAATTTGAAACGGAATACAGGAAAGTAGAAGTGCCCGATGGATTAAAGCAGAACAAAGAAGAAGAAGCAGAATTACCTGAAGAAGAAATGGTGAGTGATAAAGAAATGAAGAAAAGAAAAAATCTTACAGGTTTCTGGGGCAAATTCAAAGACAGGATCATTGACCTGTTTAAAGAAGAAGAAGACAAACATTTATAAAAAATACTCTAAGAAAACAAGCTAATCAAATTATCAACGGCTTTATGAAGGCCAGTAAAATTCAGAACTATGATTCATTTTGATCTGCCCAAAGAAAAATCATCGATCCTTAAAGTGATCGGTGTAGGCGGCGGTGGCGGCAACGCAGTTACGTACATGTATAACCAGCAGATTGATGGTGTAAACTTTGTGATTTGTAATACCGATGCCCAGGCATTGACCAACAGCGGCATTCCTAACCGGGTGCAACTGGGTCCGCACCTCACACAAGGATTAGGCGCCGGCGCCAATCCTGAAATCGGGAGACAGGCTACTGAAGAATCTCTTGAAGAGATCAGGCAGATACTGGAAGTAAATACCAAGATGGCATTTATCACTGCAGGCATGGGTGGCGGAACAGGAACCGGAGGAGCACCCATCATTGCCAAAATATGTAAAGACCTTGGCGTCCTTACTGTTGGTATTGTAACAACTCCTTTTGCCTATGAAGGGAAAAAGCGTCAGTTACAGGCAGAAGAAGGAATCAAAAATCTGAAACAGTATGTTGACACTTTGCTGGTGATCAGTAATGACAAGTTGCGTCACCAGTATGGTAACCTGAAAATGAGAGAAGCGTTTGCAAAAGCAGATAATGTGCTGGCAACTGCTGCCAAATGTATCACAGATGTGATCAATAGTACCGGGCAGATCAATGTGGACTTTGCAGATGTATGCACCGTGATGCGTAATGGTGGTGTGGCCATTTTGGGAAATGCAGAAGCTTCCGGGGAGAACCGGGCACAAAGAGCCATCGAGGAAGCGATGAATTCGCCATTGCTGAATGATAACGATATCCAGGGAGCCAAATGGATACTCATTAATATTAATTCATGCTCCGGTGAACATGAATTTACTATGGATGAAGTGGAAGTGATACAAAATTATTTATTAAGCCATGCAGGAGAAAGCACCGATGTTATCCTTGGTATGGGTTATGACAATAACCTGGGTGATAAGATCGGTATTACGTTGATAGCAACTGGATTTGAACATAAAGATCCGTTTGCGAAACCAACTCCAAAGAAAGAAGAGCTGAAAGTTGAAGAGAAGATAGTTATGGAACTTAAGAAGCCCGAAGAAACAGCAGGCAAAGTAGTATTGATGCAGGAAAACGAAACAGAGGAAGAGGCTGAAGAGATTCCGGCTCCCGAAATGAAAGAAGAGATAAAAGAAGATCCATTAGCTCCGAGATTAATAGAAGAATATCCTTCTGTGATGGCACCTGTAATTGATTTCACAGACATGAAAGAAGAAATAGAAGAGGAGGGGTTTATTCTGTATGAATTGAAGCCTGAAAAATTACCAGGTAAATCTACTGTGAGCAAATTGTCAATTGTAAAGGATGACGAACCGATAAATTCGGGCACCGAATCGACATCCGTTCCCCCTGTTGTTGAAGAGAAAAGTACTGAGATGAAACTCGGTATTAAAGATAGTACCGGTACTGCTGCTCCGGCGTCTGCAGCTTCCGGAGGGTACCTGGCCCGGCCATCCAATATCTACGCAGAATCAAAAGCAGAGGTATCCACCTCAAAGCGTTCTGCAGAAGAACCGGTCCCTTCAAAAAAGGACGTTGCCAGCGAGGAAGAGGAAGAGCTCCTCGACCTGCAAATGCAACTCATCGAGAGGGATGACATTCCGGCGGCGGATAAGCCGTTGGCCCATCAGGCTCAGTCACCTTTGTCCACCGAAGTTGAGGATCCTGCTTTGCAGGACGAAACGGAAGAGCAAAAACGTAGGGCGGCGGAACGACTGCACAAGTTGCGCAACTTGTCATTCAATGTTAACGCTGCTGACCCCAATAATGAGTTTGAGACAGTGCCGGCTTATATCCGCCGCAATATGGAATTGTACAACCAACACTCAGGGGTTGAAAATTTCTACAGCAACTACGAGGTAAAGACAGACAATAATAACCAGACACAGATCAGCACAATCAATACATTTTTAGATGGCAAAAAACCGGATTAACTTTTTGTAATCCGCCACCCTCATTCGTTCCAATGAAGCCACTAAGCATTTTAGCTAGTGTTTTTTAGTTGTTCCCTCCGGTTTCCACCGGAGGGTTTTATTGTGAAAAATATTAACGTTATTCTTTTCGCCCGACAGAGATCTGTTTTTAAATTTAATTATGTTGTCAAAATTTATCACTGGTCTTTCTTTTTTTCTCTTTTCAGTTTCAATTTCGGGACAGCCCATTAATGATTCTATAAACGAAGACTATGTAAAAAAAGCTTTGAATTTTCTGGCTTCCAATGAACTCAGAGGAAGAGTTAATTATTCGTATGGGCAACTACAGGCTGCTGAGTACATCGCCAATGAATTCAATGCATATCGTTTGGAACCTTTCCCGGGGGTCAGCAACTATTATATTCCTTTTGAGCGACAGAGTGGATCTGGAAAAAAAACTCCAAAATTATATTGGAATGGGAAAGAAGTTAACGACAGCCTGATCCTGTTTTTCCCTCATAATCTTGTAACAACAGAAAAGACGCTTGAAAATTATATGGTTTTACAGGTTTCTGTTCCAATAGCTGATTCTTTATTGCTCTTTAACTGGAATATAGCTAACAGAGATTTACTGCTTTGGTTAAACCTCCCGGAGGGGGTGAGTTTCTCAGAGGCTATTGCCCGTTTATTGATACCGGCAAGTGTACCGGCTTCGGACATCCTGATTGCTGGGGTAAAAGATAAGCCAGTCAAACTGATTTTTACTGGCAATCAGAAGTCAGGCAATAATAATTTGTATAATATAGTAGGAGTGATGCCCGGAAAAAGTTTAGCGAATGAGTTTATTATTTTCTCAGCGCATTATGATCATGTTAGCATAGGGGTTCACGGAGAGACTGGTCTCTTTAATGGTGCTAATGATGATGCTTCCGGTACAGTGGCGGTAATGGCATTAGCAAGATATTATTCTATGCGAAGAGATAATGAAAGGACTTTGATTTTTTGCCTTTTTGCGGGAGAGGAACTTGGGTTATTGGGATCAAACAACTTTGCAAGATTAGTGAAGCCTGAAAGTATTAAAGCTGTTATTAATATTGAAATGATAGGTATGACCAATGCTGTTGGCAAAGATGCGTTTATGGTAACAGGCTCATCTTACTCAAACCTTGTGCATATAATAACACGGAATTTGAAGGATCAGAAATTCAGTGTAAAAAGACTTGAATATGATCCAACCCAATTATTCAGGAGATCAGATAACTATTCGTTTGCGCAATACGGAATTCCGGCACATACATTAATGTGCAGTGATGATAAGGAACCTTGCTATCACCGGACTTGTGATGATGTTAAACGAATTGATATTGCCAATATGACGAGAGTGATAAGGGCTATAGCCATCGGAAGTTCATCACTTATCAGCGGAGAAGACACACCTTCAAGGATTAAAAATATTAATTAACCTGATTACTTCAAATCCCTTTTATTATTTACCCGGTAACAGATGAACCAGATCAAGGAAGTGAACAGTACCGTTAATAGTACGAATTGAGGAATATGATCAATTGCCTGCTTGTAAGCATCCGGGTTGATCTTTCCCCAAAATGCCGGAGGAGGGATCATACGATCAGACATTTCTAAAGGAAGAAAACGACCAATATCATTAAGGTATCTGTAGCTCAAACCAACCATGATATTTTCAATCATGATATAATAACCGAGGAAGACACCAAGAGCAATAAAAGCTTTTCGTATCAGGAAACCAATCAGGAAAGCGATAGATAACTGTGAAAATGTCTGAAGTGCGAATAAACCTATGTAATAGGATTGATCCCATGTTTCTTTAATAAGTCTTTCCTGGTTTGCAATACCAACTACAAGTGAAATAATGAAACTAAGGCAAGTAATTATTAAAGTAATAATAAGCACATCGGCAAGTTTGCTGGTGATGAATTGGTTGCGGCTCCAGCCATCAATAATATTCTGGCGATGTGTTTTATAGCTATATTCATTGGTGATGAACATAATGATTACAACGGCGGGAATAAAAACAAAAATCGAGGAGGCATAGGTTACGGTGTGCCAGGTTTCTGGAAAACTAAAAGGGTTACCGATCGCCATTTTCATTATTTGCCCCGTCTCATTTTTTTTACTGACAAGATCTTTATAGGCGAAGTAAAAAATATAAATAATCCCGGGATAAGCAGCGGCAGTAAGGCCCATGATCCACCAAAAGGCATTATACTTCCGCATCTTCATCCATTCTACTTTAATGAGTGATTTCATATTATCTTTTTGATTCTTTCTCAATTAATTATTTGTCAATTCAAAGAACCTGGCTTCTAGCCTTTTTTTCCTGATGGTCAATTGGGATAAAACAATTCCATTATCAAAGCAGAAACGATTGATTTCATCTGTCTTTGCAGTTCCTTTTGGCATTACCAGTTGCACTATTTTCATTTTTTCATCAATTGTTACCTGAGAACTCAGCTTTTGAACAAGAGTTGCGAGGCCTGCCAGATTCGCTGCGCTTAATTCAATTACATCATCATCCGTCAGAATTTCTTCCACCGGGCCCGTTGTGATCACATTGCCTGTTTTCAAAATAGCAGCATGGGTGCAAACTTTTTCAACTTCATCAAGAAGATGGCTGGCCATAATTATAGTGTGGCCCTGTGTATTCAGTTCAACAATGAGATTTCTTATTTCGGCAATGCCTACCGGATCCAATCCGTTTGTCGGTTCATCCAATACCAAAACTTTTGGATCACCCAGCAGCGCAGCTCCGATTGCCAATCGCTGTTTCATTCCAAGGCTGAATGATTTAAAAGAACTCCATCGGCGATCATATAAACCAACTTTTTTTAAAACTTCATCAATATCCCTTTTTGTTCCTCTGCCGCTTATAGCCTGTGTGATCTTCAAATTATCAGTACCGGATAAATAGCTGTAGAAATTCGGAGTCTCCAGTAACGAACCGATCTTTTTTCGTAATGATGCAGAGGTGCCAGGCTCACCAAACCAATAAAATTCTCCCTTGTTGGCACGAAGCACATCCATAACAACACCCAGCAAAGTAGTTTTACCGCTGCCATTAGGACCCAGAATGCCAAATACGCTTCCTTGGGGTATATCAAACGAAACACCGTTCAATGCTTTTACTGAACCGTAAGATTTCGAAAGATTTTTAATGGATAACACCACACTCATAAAAAACAGGTTTATTTTGGGTTGAAGATAAAAGTTTATTTAGTATAGAGAAAACAATAAGGACAATAGCCTGTTATTTTAGGTTGAGCTGTTATAAATAATATGTCAACTGTACTTATTTCAGGAGGAACGGGACTTATCGGTCGTGCATTAACCGAAAAATTGCTTCAAAGAGGCTACGAAGTGACTATTCTTACCCGAAATGCAAAACAAAAGAATATCCCGAAGTTTTCTGAAAAAGTAACATTTGCAGAATGGGACACTGATAGAAAAATAATCGATGCGACTGCTATTGAAAATGCTGATTACATTGTTCATCTGGCTGGTGCGGGCATTGCAGATAAAAGATGGACTCCTAAACGAAAAAAAGAAATTGTTGATAGCAGGGTTAAAAGCTCACAACTAATCGTTGAGAGTTTAGAGAAATATCCAAATAAAATAAAAAAAATTATCAGCTCTTCTGCAATTGGGTGGTATGGAAGTGTTGCTTCGGGTGTTCCTGAAGGAAAAGGAAGTGTCAGGAACCCGTTTGTTGAATTAGATCCATCCGCCGATGATTTTTTGGGAGAAACCTGTAAACAATGGGAGGAAAGTATTTTACCTGTTGCGGAACTGGGGAAAAAATTAGTGATACTCAGGACCGGGGTTGTTTTAAATCCAAAGGGGGGTGCATTAAAGGAATTTTTAAGACCAATAAAATTCGGAATCGCTGCTATCCTGGGTTCAGGTGAGCAAATTGTGAGTTGGATAGATATTGATGACCTAGTGAATATGTACATTGTTTCAATTGAAAATGAGAATATACAGGGTATATATAATGCTGTTGCTCCCCAGCCCGTCACTAACAAAGAATTGGTTATTCAATTGGCAAAAAGCAGAAAAAGTTTTTTTATTCCATTTCGGATCCCTTCATTTCTTTTAAAGACCCTGTTTGGCGAGCTAAGTATTGAAGTATTGAAAAGCAGT
>DAOLIV010000025.1:0-30427 GCA_035328345.1 Chitinophagaceae bacterium
AGCCTGCTCTGTTTGTTTGTCGGGCTTTATAGCAATGGCTCAGTCTGCTGAAGAATTGATTAACACTGTTAAAAATAAATTTACCCGGGTGATGGATTATGAAGCAAAAGGGATCATGAAAACAAATGTTTCATTTCTTAAAACTCCGCTGGCGAATGTGCTGGTATATTATAAAAAACCGGATAAACTCAGAATTACAAATGAGAATGGAATCTCTTTTATTCCCAAAGGTTCTGTAAATATCAATCCGGGGGTTATATTTTATGGAACATCGGGTTTTGATATTATAGATGCGGGCATAGAAGATAAAACTAATTTAAGGATCATAAAGCTATTGCCGAAAGATGACTATTCGGATATAGTGCTATCAACATTGTATATTGATGAGAAGAATAAATTAATCAAAAAAGTAAAAACAACAACTAAAGAGAATGGTTCTTATGAGCTGGAGATGTCATACGGAAAATATGAAGAATATGGTTTGGCTGATAAGGTTATATTTACTTTTAACATAAGTGAATATAAATTACCTAAGGGAATAACATTTGATTATGACGACGGGAGCAGGAAGAGTAATACTTCGAATAGGTCAAATAAAGAAACAGGCAGGGTGGAGATAACTTACAAGGAATATAAGATCAATAAAGGAATTGCCGATTCAGTTTTTAAATAACTGAGATTTGATTGAACAGGCTATCCTTCTTTGATCTCTTCATCTTCCATTTTTGCAAATACTTCAGAGGTGATCTTTTTAACAGGGTTCGCCCTGTTTTCATCATATTCTTTTCGTTTGCGGATTATTTCAGCACATTCAAACACCGCTGTCATAAATGAAGAAATATCAGCTTTGTCTTTTCCGGCTATGTCAAATGCTACTCCATGATCCGGAGAGGTTCTTACAGCAGGCAACCCGGCGGTATAGTTAACTCCATCGCCGGTCGCTAATGCTTTAAAAGGGATCAGGCCCTGGTCATGATACATCGCAAGCACGGCATCAAATTTTTCGAAACTTCTTCTTGCAAAGAAAGCATCAGCGCTGTAAGGGCCGACGGCGAGAATATTATTATTCTTTGCTTCACGGATCGCTGGTTTAATAATACTTTCTTCTTCATTGCCAATCAGTCCTTCATCACCGGCATGCGGATTTAGTCCCAAAACAGCAATTCTGGGTTTATCAATACCAAAATCTTTTTGGAGACTTTGCTGAATAATATTGATTTTGCTGATAATAGCTTCTTTTGTTACCTGCTTTGAAATTTCACTTACCGGGATATGTTCAGTTAAAAGAGCGACTCTGAAATTACCTGCGTACAGCATCATGACAACATCTTGCACACCAAAAATGTCTTTTAGGTAAGGTGTGTGGCCTGCGAAGGAGAAATCTTGCGACTGAATGTTTTTTTTGTTTATCGGTGCGGTAACCAGGCCGTCAATTTGTTTTTGTTTTAATGCAGCAACTGCAGTTTGTAATGAAAGTACGGCATATTTGCCCCCGGTTTCATTAAGCTGCCCCGGATTAATAACAACTTCTTCTTCCCAGCATGAAAAAAGATTTACCTGTTTTGGGTTAATGCGGGTAAAGTCTTTTGTGCTTGAATAATTAAAAGTGATATCCTGTATCGACTTCCTGTAAAAATTAACAGCTTTATTGGAAGCAAAGATCACTGGTGTGCAGTGATCCAGTATCCGGTTATCCGAAAAGGTTTTAATAATTATCTCAAGGCCGATTCCATTCAGATCGCCGCAACTGATTCCTAATATTGGTTTTGCAGGTTGACTCATATTTTTTTATTCTCTGTAAAATTATACAATTCAGTTTTAATGAACTACGCTGGTGTCTGTAAGGGTTTTCAGAAAGGAAATGATCGATTTTCTTTCCTTTTTTGTAAGATTCAATTTGACAAAAGGTAGGGTTTGGTTCTCGGGGGCAATACCCAGTCCTTTGCCGCCCCCATTATTATAAAAGTCCATAACTTCTTCAAGAGATTCATAAACTCCATTATGCATATAGGGTCCTGTTAATTCTATATTTCTTAATGAGGGAGTTTTAAAGGAGTATTTGTGAATGACAGAGCTGGTGAATAAAAATTTACCAAGATCATCATCTAATACAGCTGGATTTTTATTTTTTGATTTGGGAACTCCCAGCACTTCTGATTCTGTTTCAGAATAAAAAGGTGGGACAACCCCATTAAATAGAGGAATAAAGTGGCAAGTTGCGCATTTTGCTTTTCCGGAAAACAAATTAAAGCCCTTTTTCTCTTCTTTAGTTAACGATGTCTCGTCACCTCTTATATACTGATCGAATCTGGAGTTCAAAGATTGTAAAGAACGAACATATGATGCAATGGCATTTGTGATTGTAAAAGTGTTTACTGGTTCTTTTTCATTTGGATAAGCCTTTTTGAACAAATTGGCATATTCTGAAGATGCCTTTAATTCTCCAACACTTTTTTTCAAAGAACCGTTCATTTCCTCTTCATTATGGATCACTTCAGTTAACTGATTTTCCAGAATATCTGCTCTGCTATCATAAAATTGCCTGGTTTGGTAACCCGAGTTGTATAAAGTAATTGTATTTCGTGTAAGTAATGTTTTGTTATCCAGCTTATAAGGTTTTTTTAAGCCATCAGTAAATGCTTTATCGGGCTGGTGGCAGGATGCACAACTACGATTGTGAGTTCCGGATAAAACCGGATCGCTAAAAAGTTGCTTTCCTAATTCAATCCTTTCAGGAGTTACCCAATAATCTTCCGAAGGTGAATAGAAATTGATATTAAGAGCATCAGGAGCAAAAAGTGAGGAAGCATTATAATTAATTGCATGCCGTCCTTCTGGCACTCCTATCCCTGATTCTTGTCTTGTTTCCAGCAGCTTTTTATATAGGGGATTAATATACAGGATAATGAAATCAAGCCGGTTAAATTTATTGAAGTTGGTTTTTAGCGAAAGATATTTTTTGGCATTATTGAGCATTGCGTTAAGGTCCGAAAAGGCTGTATTGTCTTTTTCTTCTATGATCGGCTTAAAGAAGCTTAACAAAGCCTGAATGCCTTCAATACTGGCACCAGCTTCTTGCAACGAATACCCCGCTGTAGGTGAATCAAGCCCGGTGATTCCATTTGTCACAATACCGACTATGGCAGATCTTATAGCATCCCAAACCAACTCGTTTTTAAACTTATACTGAAGATCGGGTTCCTTCTCAAGTCTTTGAAGCGTTTGCTTAATGCCATCTGTTAACTTATTCAAATTTCTATATGCTGCTGAATCCCATTGATTAAAAAGGATATCCTCAATAGCCTGAAATCCGCTGGGGGGAATAATTCTGTCGGCTACTTCGGATTCGATCCTGTTAATTGGAGGTGCATTTAGTTGCCGGGTTTCAAATTGATTAAAATAATCCGTTAATACAGCAAGATGTTTATATACAAGCCTTGAATCGTAAAACTTCTTTTTTAAAACGTTCAATGGTTGTTTTTGCTGTATTGATTTTTGTAGGGATTGGATATTTTCTTTTAAAAATCCGAGTTGATTTTTATAATACGCTTCAATCCCGACGCCACTTTCATGAGTTTTTGGATATTCATTTGCCATGCAAATGATCATGATGAAAACTGCAAATAGAACCGTAATTCTTCCTGTTAAACTTACTTTTTTCAATATATGTGCAAGTTGAATAGAGTTGGCTGAAAGCCGCTTTGGTAGCTAAATTAAAACGGAATAAGTAGAATTACGTATACTTTTTTGCACTGAAGCTATTTTTTTTATTTACATATTGGTTGCATTTTTTATTCAAATGTTAAACTTTTATGACCGAAAATCTAATATCTGAAAAATGAAACAAGTACCCACCAACTTGAAAAGCCTGATCTTTAGCCTGGCTTTTTCGTTTTCTATTTGCATCTCGTATGCTCAAACCACACTAGTTTCTTTTGGTAGCTCATGGAAGTATCTTGATAACAATACCCGTCCCTCTAATTGGGAAACATCCGGTTTTAATGATGCATCATGGAACTCAGGTAATGGGGAACTTGGGTATGGCGATGGGGATGAAACTACAGTCGTAAATGCCGGTTGCACCCCCGTTGCCTCCTGTACCAGTAAATTCATTACAACCTATTTCAGAAAAGCAATTACGATCGCCAATCCATCTGCCTTTACTGATTTTACTTTAAATGTGAAAAGAGACGATGGTATTGTTGTTTATATAAATGGAATTGAGAGATATAGTAATAATATGCCTGCCGGGAGATTGCATTCTACACTTGCTTCATCTGCAATTTCAGGTGCGGATGAAAGCACACCACAAACAGCAACACTTTCGACATCTTATTTTTCGGCGGGTACAAATGTGATTGCTGTTGAAATACACCAAAACTCTTCTTCAAGCTCTGATATAACTTTCGATCTTGAACTGTTGGGTAACGTCGCACCTGTCGGGCTAATAAATTATGGTGATAGCTGGAAGTATCTTGATAATAATACCCGTCCTTCTAATTGGGAAACACCGGGCTTTAATGATGCGGCATGGGCAACCGGGGCCTCTGAACTGGGTTACGGAGATGGAGGAGAAGCAACTATTGTTAGTTATGGACCAGACGCTAATAATAAATATACCACAACATATTTTCGTAAGACATTTAATATAACAGGGCTAAATACCTATAATGATTTTACTTTAAATGTTGTTAGAGATGATGGTGTCGTAGTATATGTAAATGGTATGGAAGCAGGCAGAGATAATATGCCCGGCGGTACTCCAACTCATTCAACTTTTGCTTCAAGTGCAATTGGAGGGGCCGGGGAAACCACACCTGTTAGTTTTAGTCTTTCTCCGTGCTCATTTGTTGAAGGATCGAATACAATTGCAGTCGAAATACATCAAAGCGATCTGACCAGCTCAGATGTTTCCTTCAACCTTGAATTAATAGGAAATGTCGGCGGTGGCACACCCACCCTCAGCAGAGGACCTTATCTTCAGATTGGAAATGAGACAGCAATCACTATACGCTGGAGAACAAGTTCTGCTTGTTATGGAAGAGTGAGTGTAGGGCCATCAAACGGAACTTATACAACTGCGACTGTAGATGAAACCTGTCCGACGACTGAGCATATTATTCGTGTAACAGGATTAACCGCAGATACAAAATACTATTATCAGATATCTGCAACAGACGGCACTATTTTTCAAGGTGCCTCAGATAATTTCTTTACTACACTGCCCCTTTCAAATACTACCCGTAAAATAAAAGTTGTAGCTTTTGGCGATTGTGGCAGAGGTGACGTAAGCCGGCAGGATGATAATCTGAATAACTATATTAATTATTTATCGACAAATGGAATTGACGCACCTGATGCCTGGTTGCTTTTAGGTGATAATGCGTATAGCGTCGGATCAGATGCTGAATACACTTCGAATTTTTTCAATATTTATGGGAGTACAATTTTAAAAAATCACAAACTATACCCAGCCCCCGGTAACCATGATTATGGTAATAGTTCTGCGAACAAAACTTCCCGTACAATGCCTTATCACCTGAACTTTTCTGTTCCGGAGAATGGTGAATGCGGAGGAGTAGCTTCTAACAAACAGAACTACTATTCATACGACGTGGGAAATATCCATTTTCTTTCTTTGGATTCTTATGGTATCGAAAGTGATGGAACCAGTATGGAAACAAGTGGGGGTAGTGCATTGAAAACCTGGCTTGATGCGGACCTGGCTGCGAATACAAAAAAGTGGGTGATTGCTTATTGGCATCATCCTCCATATACAAAATCAAGTCATAACTCAGACACAGAAGGAGATTTAATAAATATCCGACAGAACTTTATAACATTTTTAGAGAACCATGGTGTCGATCTTATCATTAATGGCCATGCTCATGCTTACGAAAGAGGTTATTTGCTGAAAAATTTTACAGGTTCATGGACATCGTTTAATCCCGCTACACATGCTGTAAGCACATCAAGTGCTACCTATACAAGTAATGCTACCTGCCCGTACGTTTACAATACAACACCTGCCAATCATGGTACTGTATATGTTGTTGAAGGGTCAACTGGCGCCACGGGAGGAACCAACACTGGTTTCGGTGCCAATGCAATGCCCTATGCTATTAATGACGGCGGTGTATTTTATTTTGAAGTTGAAGACAACAGGCTTGATGCAAAAATGCTCCGTAGAAATGGAACCATATTTGACCAGTTTACGATTATGAAAGATGTAAACCAGACCACAAATTATAGTATTCCGAATGGCTCTTCTCAATTATTAACAGCATCATGGCCAAAAACCGGAAACTATTCCTGGACAAATACAGCGGGGACAACACGGTCAGTTAGTGTTACTCCTCCTAACAACAGTACAACCAATTATTCTGTTACTGATGATTACGGATGTGTAACTGACCAGTTTAGTATAACAACATCAGGAATTTTGCCTGTATCTATATTAAGTTATGATGCGTACCTACAGGATAAAAAAGTTATTGTGAAGTGGTCAACTGCAGTGGAGTCTAACAATGATTATTTCACTATTGAGAGATCTGCAAATGGAATTGACTTTACAGCTATAGGAACGGTAGATGGAGCCGGAAACTCATCATCGCTTCGGTCATATACTTATACGGATCAATATCCGCTGCTGGGCAGAAGTTTTTATCGCCTGTCACAAACAAATTTTGACGGACAAACAGAATATGTTGGCGTAAAACGAATTGATAATAATGATATAAGAACTTTTGATGTAAAAACATTGTCAGGATATTCGGGCAAACTGGTACTTCAGATAAATACTTCTGAAAATGGCAGATATAGTATCAGAGTTTATGATATGAGTGGCAGAAAATGGGGAGATGAGTTTGTAAATATTAGTGCCGGTATCACAAGAAAAGAAATTAATCTTAGTCCGGGTATGTATATATGGGAAGTGAAAAATGGTAAAGGAGAAGCGATGCTTCAAAAGGTGTTGATTCAATAATTGAAAGGATTTGTTTTTTGAAACATCAATCCGTAACTATGAAAAAATTTTATCTCATATTGTTTTTGTTGACAATTGGCTCAGCCCCGGGTGTTTATGCCCAGGTGTTGAGAAGTATGACGCCACGTTATAATAATTCTTCAGTTAAGGGAAATATTGTTTTTGTTGCAAATAATATCATAACATCTTCAGGAGGAGTAACCACAGAAACGCCACCGGGAGGATCAGAAACAAATAACGGTAAAACAGGGGTAAATATAGACATTGATGCACCTTTGCCGGTTACTTTCATTAACGTTGGGAGTAGCTGGAAATACCTGGATAACAATACCCGACCTGTGGGATGGGAAACATCTGCATACAATGATGCGGCATGGGCATTGGGCAATGCTCAGTTGGGATATGGTGATGGGGATGAAACCACAATAGTTAGTTATGGGGGCAATGCCAGTAATAAGTACATAACAACTTATTTTAGAAAGACTATTAATATTCCAGATCCGACTTTATTTAGCAATTTTTCTTTAAATCTATATAGAGACGACGGCGCAATAGTTTATGTGAATGGTGTTGAAGTTGCAAGGGAAAATATGCCTGCAGGTGTCATTACCCATACTACACTTGCGTCATCCAATATTAATGGTGCAGCCGAATCAACAGCTGTTCCATTTACGATACCGGCTTCCGCATTTGTAAGTGGCAATAACACCATTGCTGTTGAAATGCACCAGGATGCAATAACGAGTTCGGATCTGACTTTTGATCTCGAATTGATTGGCAATCCATCAGTGTATACAACATTAATTCCTTATGGTGGCAACTGGAAATACCTGGATAACAATACCCGGCCTGCTGGTTGGGAAACGTCTGCCTATAATGATGCGGCATGGGCATCCGGTAATGCTCAGTTGGGATATGGTGATGGAGATGAAACTACTGTAGTAAGCTACGGCGGTAATGCCAGTAATAAATATATCACTACTTATTTCAGGAAAACAGTAACAATACCGAATACGTCCATTTACTCAAATTTTGTCATTAACCTGATCCGGGATGACGGGGCGGTTGTATATGTGAACGGGGTTGAAGTGTTCAGAGAAAATATGCCCGCCGGCACTATTTTACATAGCACTTTTGCCGCTTCTGTTATTGGAGGGGCTTCTGAAACAACACCTGTGACTTACATTATTCCGATTTCGGCGTTCACAAATGGAGTTAACACCATTGCTGTTGAAATGCACCAGGATAACGTAACCAGTTCTGATATTTCTTTTGATCTTGAATTGCTTGGCTCAACAGATGAAACTTTTAATTCTTCTTCTGCAGATTTAAGTCTTCCATCTTGTAGCAGTGTTTTATTTGCGGGTTTATATTGGGGTGCTTCACAAGGTACAGACGGTACTAATACATCATGGATCGTTAATGAAAATACTGTCAAACTTAAAATACCCGGCTCATCAACTTATCAGACAGTGACAGCCAGCCAGGTTGATTATCATAATGGGACATTGGTGCCAGGACTTCCGCATACTGGCTATATATCTTTTGCGGATATCACTTCCCTTGTAAATGCCACCAGTCCCAATGGAACTTATATAGTAGCGAATGTAGCAAGTCCGGCAGGAATTGTAAATGTTTGTGGTGGTTGGACAATTGTAATAGCATATGCTGATCCTTCAACCATTGTACGTAACCTTACCATATTTGACGGAAATGTGATAATGAATGGCGGAGATCCGGCATTGCATGTTCCGATTACCGGATTTTTGACACCACCATCCGGAACTGTTAGTTGTGAACTGGGAGCTGTTGTTTACGATGGAGACCGTGTTTCAACAGATGAATATTCTTTCAAACAGGATTCCAATCCATTAGTGGGAACTTATACAAATCTTACGCCTAATGCTACCGCCAACTTGGATGATATGTGGAATAGTACAATATCCTATAAAGGCTCTGTAGTTACAACCCGGAACCCGGCTCACAATAACACATTAGGATTTGATGCGGATATCATTGACCTTCCTAACGCTTCAAATGCTGTTTTAGGAAATAGCCAGTCTTCGGCTAGTATAAGATTCAGTTCACCATCAGAAAACTATGTTATACAGGTTGCTACCACTGCCATTTCACAGTATACTCCTACCTTTTCACTCAACAAGAGTTCAACTGATATAAATGGGGGATCATTAAGCCCTGGTGATATAATAAGGTACCAGATCGACTATCAGAATAATGGAAATGATGCCAGTGTAACAACAGTAATCTATGATAATATTCCAACCGGTACCACATATTTACCAAACAGTCTGTTTATTAATGGTGTTTCAAAAACTGACTTATCTGCCGATGACCAGGCTGAGTATGATTTTGCTAATAACAGGGTTATTTTCAGGTTAGGCACCGGTGCTAATGGAACAACAGGAGGTGAAGTTTCATCGGGCTCATCAGGAACAATAACATTTGATGTTTATACTCCTTCTTCCTGTGCTTTATTTTCATGTAATAACACAATTACTAACAGAGCAAGGATAAGTTATGGAGGAAAACTTTCGGGTATCAGTCTTACAGACTCAAGCGGAGTGCTAACTGCAGGATGCATTGTGCAGGGTCCTACAGGAAATACTATTTCCGGAACCTGTCATCCTTTAGGCGACACTATATTGACAAATATTTGTCCGGCAACAACCGTTACGCTTCCCATTGCGATTTATGGTGGGTATAGATTTTATACAGGATTCCCATTTTCTGCACTTACGGCTTATGACCCTGCTAACCCTGTAACAACGACACAGGTAATTTATGGATTTTATGACGGACCTGGTTCTTGTGATGATACGATTCGTATAAACGTTTATATTACCGCTTGCCCAGATATTGACGATGATGATGATGGTATTCCGGATTATGTTGAATTAAACAATCCTGTTGCTTTACAAGATGCGAATTCAAATAGTATTCCCAACTGGAATGATCTCACCTATCCGGGCTATATTGACAATAACAGTGATGGCGTAAATGATAATTTTGATCCCAGTGCAGATTCAGATAATGATGGTATACCGAATTTCTATGATTCTGATTTTCCGGGTTATATTGATTCAAACGGGGACGGTGTAAATGATGTGATGGACAAAGATCTGGATGGAATTCCCAATCATTTGGATCTTGATAGTGATAATGATGGTATTCCGGATGTGGTTGAGAGTTTTGGCGTTGATGCAAATGGTGATGGAAGAATTGATAATTATTCAGATATCGATAATGATGGTTTATCGCAGAATGTAGATGGAGGAACCGGAGGTGTGGCTGGCTCAGGAGTTGGATTAGGAGCGATTGATACAGATGGGGATGGTATTCCTAATTATCTTGACCTTGATAGCGACAATGATGGTATTCCTGATATAATAGAAGTATACAGCACCGACATGGGTAATAGTGGCAGGGTAAGTGTTTTTGCAGATATCGATGGTGATGGATACACAGATGTTCTTGATGCGGATGTAGGTAATGACGCTGTTGCTGAAAATTCAGCCGCCTCGCTATTAAAGACAGGAGGAGATAGTAATAGCGACGGAAGATGCGATAGCTGGCCAAATAATAATATTGATGGTGATGGAAAGCCTAATCCATATGATTTGGATAG
This sequence comes from Chitinophagaceae bacterium, assembly GCA_035328345.1. Taxonomy (GTDB): domain Bacteria; phylum Bacteroidota; class Bacteroidia; order Chitinophagales; family Chitinophagaceae; genus JJ008. Next base: position 10,632 of record DAOLIV010000025.1, read on the forward strand.
TGATGGCGATGGGATCACTGATGTTAAGGAAGCCCAATTTACAGATGCTGACTGGGATGGAAGAGTAGATGGAGCGATTAATGCAGATGGCCGGAATACAGCGTTGGCCTTACTCGGGTCATTATTTATACCGGATACAGATGGCAATCAAAATGCCAACCCATTTGATATTGACTCAGATGATGACGGTATTCCGGATAATGTTGAAGGACTCCCTACGAATGCATACCTGTTACCATCGGGAAGTGATGCTGATGGTGATGGCATTGATAATTCTTATGACAATTTTGTGGGATTTGGAGGAGATGGAATTCATCCGGTAGATACGGATGGCGATACTTATCCTGACTATCTGGATTCTGATACGGACGGAGATGGGCTTGATGATATTTACGAAGGAAATGATCTGAACTTTAATAACCAGGTGGATGATGGGGTTGCTTTATCAGGGCTTGATACAGATGGAGACGGACTCGATGACTTTTTCGACGCAGATAATGCATCAGCAAAACCTACCTCCGCTTATATGGGAAATGGAGGAACGACAAGTGGTGACCCTTCTCCCGGTTCAATAACAACAGTTCAGCATAATACAATACCATTTGGTTGTACCACCGAAAGAGACTGGAGGTGTTTGCCTTATGTGCTTAGTTGTGAATTTATTTCTTTTAAAGGTGTATTACAGAACCAAACGGTTAGATTAGACTGGATTGCGTATTGCAGACAGGAGGTTGATTATTTTATTGTAGAAAGAAGTGTAGATCAAAATAATTTCATTGAAGTTGCCAGGGAACCGGGACTGCCAGTAATTAATGAAGCTGAGTCCTACAATGCAATTGATGATATTTCCGGAATTACATCAGAAATAATTTATTACAGATTGAAGTCGGTTATGCAATCAGGGCGGATAATTTTCAGTAATATAATTGCAGTTAAGAGAAGCGGTGGAAGCGGAGTTCTTGAATTAAAAGTAATGCCAAATCCAGCAAGGGAAAACCTCCAACTGTTGATTGGCTCAGAAAACTCGGGACCTGCTGATATTATGATAATAGATGGTTTAGGCAGAGTAGTACATAAAAGCCGGGAAACTCTCCAACAAGGGAATAATACAATTTCGTACCCCGTGAAGAGGCTTTCCGAAGGAGTTTATTATATCCGATTACAAATTAAAGAGACAATACTTACCCAGCGATTCAACAAAATCAGAAATTAACGCTTACTACAACTTACAATTTGAGGCGCCATCAAAATTCTGATGGCGCATTTTGCCTCCAGCTTCGGCCAGATTAGTATTTTTCATAGGATAAATACTCAATATGGTATGAAAATATACGTTGCTATTGTCAATCTTGAAATTAATTTCAAACTTAGCATTAGAAAAAAATAAGTGTTTTGCATTATTGATAATCCGAAACTATGAAAAATAAATCTACATCTCGTACTATACCCCGAAAGTGGCACTATTTAAATCTGCAGAAAATTCTTGGGAGTTTTTCTAATTCCGGGTTTTAAAATAAAAACCGGATAGCTGATTTAGATCGTATATCACTTCTTTTGCATCCTGATGTAGGCAACAATAAAATCCTTACCAGTGAAAATATTTTTACCAGCTTTATCCTTATCCTTTCTTTTGCTGACTTCGGCTACGCAAATGAAAAGCATTGCTCAGTGTGGTGCTGGCTACACCCAAGCCCAGACAAACTGGGATAATCTGGATTTTTATTGGAACAGTGGAGGAAACGGCCCCTATGAAAGCTATATAAGCAATGCCTGGCAGCAATCGCAAAAATTTGCCATAGGTTCTAATTATCTTACTATAGCTACCAGTTCTTCTGCTATGGTTAGTCCAGGATCAGGAAACAGTGCTGAAAACGCTACGCATACCGGGGACCTTGCGGGATATACGGGTGAAGATGTTCAGTTTAATCCAACTTCTAATGGACAAACAATCACAATTACATTTAATAACGAAGTAGCTAATGCAAGGTTCAGTTTGTATGATATCGACGGGAATGGAGCCATAACTGTTTCAGCAGTTAACGCCTTAAGTGTGGCACAAACTGTTACGACATCCAATGTTGGCTCTCAGATAACTATCACCGGAGCAACATCAAAAACAGCTACCTCGACAACAGGTAGTAATTTAGGTAATAGTTCAAATAATGGTTCAGTAACATTTACAGTTGCAGGCCCTGTAAAAACCATAACAATAACAGTAACAACAGTTGGCTCTGACGCTGTTTTTTGGCTTTCAGATATTAATGCTTGTGTTACCGGTAGCTTTCCGACAAATTATAATCAGACATCCAGCAATCAGCCAATGACCGGGCCGACTATGAACCAACCGGATTACTTTATTGTTACACCTGATAACCAATCGACCTATATGGTGGATCCTGCTACTGGTGAGGCTAGATGGTTGTTTACTGATGCAACACAGCCATATGTAAACTCTTTTGGGTACGATCCAAATAACCATGTTCTTTATTATGTTTCTGATGCTACTGCAACCCCTGCAAATAATAAAGCATTAAAGAAATATGATTTTAATACTGGAACTATCTCAACTGTCATTGCAGATATAGGAACTACATTGGGAATATCAACATTTGACCAGGGAATTGAGTCTGCTGCAGCATCTTATTATGACGGAGCCCTTTATTTGGGTATTGAAGGAGGTCGATATAATCCTTCCGGATCAAGCAATGACAGAACAAGGGAAACTATAGTCTGGAGGATAAATTTTGATGCCAGCCAGAATCCAACTGTGGCCTACCAGGTATTTGCTACAGATGCTTATAATGCAACTGCTACAACTTCGACTCATGATTATGGAGATCTAATTGTAAAGAACGGAATTTTATATGATTTCAATACAGCCAGAAATGGTTCTAATTACAGTCAAAGTAAGATGCATCATTATAATTTAATGACAGGAAATCTTGATGCTTTGTATTCCAATCCCGGTACTACTGCCTGGAATGGTCAGGCTGCAATGGGATGGAGTGGACAACTTTATTATTTCAGAGCAACAACAAGTGGTAATTCAGGTATTGGCACCTACGATGGAGCTGGTAATTGCGGAAGTCCTACAAACATCACACTGGTTGGTGGCGGCCCTGCATGGCCGGGTGGTGCAGGAGATGCTTCTGAAAATTTCCGCCCTAAAAGCGATTTCGGTGATGCACCTGCTTCCTATGATCCAAACCCAGTCAGCCCTGCAGTGCATGAAAGGTCAGATAATATTCGCCTTGGTGCAACATGGGATGATGAATGGGTTAAGAGGGGTATAACTGCCAACAATGATGTTGATGATGCATTAGCTTATGCGCCAATAATGGCCCCCGGTGGTGGAGGTTATGTTGCACAAGCTTCTGTTTATAATAACAGTGGAGCTAATGCAACTTTGATTGCATGGCTTGATTATAATGGTAACGGAATTTTTGATGCAGGTGAAGCAAACAATGCACCGATTACCGTTCCTTCTTCCGCTTCCATGCAAAATTTCTGGTTACTGTGGTCCAGTACACCAAACTCATTTACCAACGGGCAATATACTTATTTAAGGATCCGTATAACAGCTGCTTCTTCGGGTATGACGACAGCCCACGCAACAGGTTATTTTGGCTCGGGTGAGGTTGAAGACTACGAGGTATTAGTAGATAATTACCCGCTGGCAACGCATTTAATTGATTTTAACGCTATACTTCAGGATAGTAAAGTAAAACTGAACTGGACTGCAACTGAAGAAACCGGCTCTTATGCATACGAAGTAGAAAGAAGTGCTGATAATACAAACTGGACAAAAATTGCATTGGTTGAAGCCAATAACAGTACAGGAACTTATCAATACCATGCAGAAGATATCAACCCATTAAAAGGTACATCTTATTATCGCATAAGAATATTGGAAACCGCTGGTACAAACCGGTACAGCAACATTAAGAAGATCGTTAATAATAATCTTGGTAGTGATTTGACAATAATGCCAAATCCTGCAACTACATTCACGCATCTCAAGTTCGAAAGCAGATGGAGCGGAATGGCGCAAATAAGCCTCCTGGATATCCAGGGAAAATCAGTACTATCTTCAAATCAAAGAATCAATACTGGCTTAAATGAAATTAATGTGGACATACCGGGAAGCATTAATTCGGGAACTTATTTTATTGCGATTACTGCGGATGGAGAAACAATTAAAGAGAAAATAATTATAAAGAAATAAATTTAGTTGAATAAAGAGGTGAGCAGAATCAGCTCTCCTCTTTTTGTAATAACTGTTACCCAAAAATCCAATCCATCATGAAAAAACCAGCACTGATCGTAGTGGCCGTTCTGGCTATAGCCGTTTTCTTTTTATTTCAACGAATAAGTTTAGAAGAAAGCAGGGAAAAAAATAAAGAACATTACCAAGAAGGTGAAGAAAGTGAAGAGGAAGAAAGAGAAACCGGAGCCGATAAACAGTTATCCATGTGGTTCCAGGCAAAAGCGTATCCTGATCCTACGGATTTGTCAGGAAAATATCAACATGCCTGGGAGCAATATCTGGAATTGAAAAATAAAACTCTTTCACGGGCAGGAAGATTGTTTTCATCTTCTAACTGGACGACACTTGGACCTGTAACTAATATTGGGGGGCGAATATTAACGATTGCTGTTGACCCGAATAATTCAAATAATTTATGGGCTGGTTCAGCAAGTGGAGGGATATGGAAATCTACAAATGCAGGCTCTTCGTGGACCCCAGTGGCTACCAACCTTCCGGTATTGGGAGTTTCGTCAATAATAATTGATCCCACCAACTCTAATGTTATTTATGCCGGTACAGGTGAAGTATACCGTGCTGATACTTCCAATATCGGTTTCAATGTCTGGAAAACAAGAGGAACTTATGGTATTGGCATAATTAAAAGTACAAACGGAGGCACTTCCTGGACACAGGTTCTCACCCGTACCACCAGTCAATTATTCGCAATCCAAATGTTGAAATTCGATCCCACCAATAGTAATACGGTATATGCCTGTGCGACTGATGGACTCTACCGATCAACAAATAACGGGACTAGTTGGAGTAAAATACTTGATAAAATATATGTCAGTGATGTTGCCATTAACCCTTCTAACACAGATCAGATAGTTGCAGCGATTGGAAATGTGACAAATGCCGATAAAGGAATTTACAGAACAACAAATGGAAGCAATGCATCCCCAACATGGGTCAAAATCACATCGGGTCTACCCAGTTTTGAGGGGTACATTCGTTTGGCACAAACGGGATCATCGGCCCTCTATGCCAGTATCGGGGTGGATGGCGGAACTTCATCAAATGAGCTTTATCAATCAAGTAATTTTGGTTTAACCTGGTCTGCAAAAAGCGGTTCCAATCACTGCTCTTATCAGCATTGGTTTGCACATGACCTGGCGATTAATCCAAATAATACTGACTTGCTGTTAATAATGGGAGTAAACTGGTATCGATACACTTCTTCCACTTCTTCCCGTACGAATGTTTCTACCGCAGGCCATGCAGATGTGCATGATATTGTATTCGATCCTAATGTATCAAACAGGGTTTATGTTTGTCATGACGGAGGTATTTCCGTAAGTAATAATGGGGGTGCTAATTTTTCAACTATCAATAATGGTTTAAATGCCACACAGTTTTATGCTTCTCTTGGCGTTTCTACTTCTAACGCAAACAGAATGGTGGGTGGTTTACAGGATAATAACCAGGTGCAGTATAATGGTACTTCATGGAATACGATTTCGGGAGGTGGCGGTGATGGTGCCTGTTGTGCTATTCATCCTACAAATGATAATATAATTCTTGCAGGCAGGGATGCAAAACAGATTTTTAGATCGACTAATGGAGGAAGTTCTTATTCTTCTGTCACCAGTTGGTGGGGATCTGCGGGTGATTCGAGAACAGCCTTTGTGCCACCGTATGCTTTTAGCCGGTCAAATCCTAATGTAGTGTACATGGCTACTGATAACCTACATAAAAGCACCAATGCAGGATCTTCATTCTCGAATAATACTTTGGGATCTGGTACACCCACAAATTTTGTCGAACAGATACATAAAACAGGGATTGCTCTTGCTGTATCCCCAACTGATGAAAATAAGGTTTACGTATCAACATCCCCTTTTGCCCAATATGATAATGACGATGATCATATCTATGTTACCGGCTCACCAAATGTTCTGAAGACAACCACAGGTAATACACCATTTTCATCTATAAAAGGAAGTTTACCAGACCGGTTTATAATGGATTTTGCAATCAGTTCTAACAGCGATGACAGTGTTTACGTGGTACTTGGTGGATTTGGAACATCGCATGTATATCTTACTCCGGATGGTGGCACTACCTGGCTGAGCCGTGGAGCCGGATTACCCGATGTGCCTTTTAATGCAATAGTTATTGATCCGGTCCATCAAGATTATATCTATGCCGGATGTGATCTAGGGGTGTATGTAAGTCCGGACAGAGGCGCTACCTGGTATGATTATAATACCGGTTTTTATGATGCGACTCTTGTTATGGATCTTCAGATTGATGCCAATAACAAGTTGATTGCTGCTACACATGGGAAAGGAGTTTTCAGAAGTGATTTATATGTGCACAGTTTGCTTCCGGCAGTAATAACAGATTTTAATGGAACAGGCTATAAAGAATATAATCAACTAAAATGGATTGTTTCACAGGAGCAGGATGTGGCAAGATATGAACTGGAAAGAAGCACTGATGGCTCTTCTTTTGCTAGGATTGGTACCGTAACTGCAAGGAATAGTTCAGTGGAGACAAGCTACATACATAATGATTATACAACCTTGTTTGAAACATATTATCGTTTGAAGATAATTGATAACGATGGAGCCAGTAAATATTCCACAATTGTATTTATTAGAAAGAAAGGTCTGAAAAGTGAATTCAGTGTGTTGGGAAATCCCTTTGCCAAAGAGATTGTATTGAAGTACAAACTTTCAGACAGTCAAAAAATATCGGTTCAATTAATAAACGAGTCCGGCGCTTTAATAAGGAAAGAAGAGTATACAGCAACAGCAGGTACGGGTTTCTATACAATAGGCGGTTTTGAAAAAATGGCTTCAGGAGTATACCTATTGAATATAGTAAGTGGTACTGATCACCAAGTAATAAAATTGCTGAAAAAATAATTCAGAAACATATTATAACTCGGTAGCTGGTTATTACAAGCAGTTAAATCTGCAACCCCGGTCTTTTGGCCGGGGTTTTTATTTCTGTAAAAGCTTCAGTTATTTTTGCAATGATGTATACACTGAAAAAATCTTTGGGTCAGCATTTTTTGAAAGATGAAAATATCTGCAAGAAAATTATTTCTGCATTAAATGAACGATCATTTTCACAACTGTTAGAAGTTGGTCCTGGTGGTGGCGCATTGACAAAATACCTCCTGGAACTGAAGAATATTGAATTCAAAGCAGCTGAACTCGATGAAGAAAAAGTTTCATTTCTTTTGAAAACGTACCCGGAATTGAAGGGAAGAATTATTCATCAGGATTTTCTGGATATGGAAAAGCCGTTTGACGGAAAGTTTACAGTAATAGGCAATTTCCCTTACAACATATCTACACAAATACTTTTTAAGATACTTGATTGGAAGGACAATGTAGAATGTGTGGTCGGGATGTTTCAAAAGGAGGTTGCACAAAGAGTAGCTGCAAAAGAAGGAAACAAAGTTTATGGGGTGACTAGCGTATTAATTCAGGCTTTCTTTAAAGTTGAGTATCTTTTCGATGTTCATGAAAATTGTTTTCAACCACCGCCAAAAGTAAAAAGTGGCGTCATCAGGTTGCTGCCATTAGATAAACCAGTTCATTTTCGTACTGAGAAAGATTTTTTCCTGCTTGTAAAAACTGCTTTCGGACAGCGTAGAAAAATGCTTAGAAACGCAGTAAAGAGTTTGTTTGATGAAACAATTTTAAAGGATGAGTTGTTTGATAAAAGAGCAGAACGGCTATCCATCAGCGATTTTGCAGAGCTTACATTTAAGATGAAATAAAGATTTAATGAAAAAGGTTATAATCACAGCGAAAGCTCATTCTTTTCTCGCTGAAAAGCTTGGAGAACTGGGCTTTGAAGTATTGTACCAGCCTGATATTTCTTATGAAGGATTGTATCAAGTTATTGGGGATATCGAGGGGTTAGTTGTAACGACCCGTATAAGTATCGATAAAAAATTAATTGATGCTGCGCCGGAACTAAAATGGATCGGAAGACTGGGAAGTGGTATGGAACTGATAGACGTAAAATATGCAGAAAGTAAATCTATTAAATGTGTTAGCAGCCCGGAAGGAAACAGAAATGCAGTTGCGGAGCATACCCTGGGCTTGTTATTGAACCTGATGAATCATATTTCTTCATCGCAGGAGGAGATCAGAAAAGGAATATGGAAAAGAGATGAAAACAGGGGAGTAGAATTATCCGGCAAAACAGTAGGTATTGTAGGGTTTGGAAATGCGGGAAGTAGTTTTGCAAAGTTGTTGAAGCCTTTTGATGTTACCGTTTTGGCATATGACAAATACAAATTTGGCTTCGGGAAGGATTATATTAAAGAGGCAAATATTGATCAGATATGCAAATATGCAGATGTGATCAGTTTTCATGTTCCTTTAACTGAAGAAACCTATCATCTTGCAAATACACAATTTTTTAATTCTTTAGAGCAAAAGCCCTACATCCTTAATACTTCAAGAGGCAAGGTTGTTAATATTCAGGATCTGGCTGAAGCAATAAAAAATGATAAGATTTCGGGTGCCGGGCTGGATGTGCTTGAAAATGAGAAACTGGAAACATATTCCGGAAAAGAAAAGGAATTATTAAACTGGTTCATTAATCGGCCCGATGTGATAATAACGCCGCATATAGCCGGTTATAGTAATGAAGCTTCCTATAAAATGGCCAAAATATTGATAGATAAATTACAGCTGGGCCCTTCCTGATATAATATAATTTTCTTATTTTCGTTGTACTAAATAATTGCAACGCTTCAGTTATGCTGAGGCGTTGTTATTTTTTTTATTTTATCAAAGGAGGTGTATATGAGTGATATCCAATATGTGACCAAAGAAACACTGGAACAAATGAAAGCTGAATTACAGCGAATGAAAGGTGTTGACCGCCCTGCGGCCAGTAAAGCCATTGCAGAGGCAAGAGAAAAGGGAGATTTGAAAGAAAATGCAGAATATGATGCTGCAAAAGAAGCACAGGGTTTGCTTGAGGCAAAAATTGCTGCGATGGAAGGTTCGCTGGCTAACACAAGAGTTATTGATGAGTCAACCATCGATACCAGTAAAGTATCTATCTTAACAAAAGTTACTTTAACGAATCTTGGAACAAAAAAGAAAGTGACGTATCAGATTGTAAGTGAAAAGGAAGCTAACCTGAAAGAAGGAAAAATATCTGTAACCTCTCCTATCGGGAAAGGTATATTGGGGAAACAAGTTGGTGATACTGCTGAAGTGCAGGCTCCGGCGGGGATTCTGAAATTTAAAGTTGAGGATATAACAATTTAAACAATGAACAAATTGTGAAAGCCCCGGTTTTGCCGGGGCTTTGTTTTTTATAAATAGTTTTGTATTGAAATATTAATTTGTTAAAAAGAATCAGATATTATTTATATTCATTAAAGACCAAAATTTTTGGAGGTATGACTATTTTTTCAAAAATCATTGCCGGAGAAATTCCAAGTTATAAGATTGCGGAGAATGAAAAGTTTTTTGCATTTCTTGATATTTTCCCTTTGAGACAGGGACATGTACTTGTAGTGCCCAAAATTGAAACCGATAAGTTTTTTGATTTGCCGGATGATTATTTGAGTGAGATGCTTTTGTTTGCACGACCAATAGCTCATGCCATTGAAAAAGCTTTTGATTGCAACAGGTGCGGGATAAGTGTAGTGGGATTAGAGGTGCCACATGCACATTTGCATCTCATACCTATTAATTCATCAAACGATTTGAATTTTACACAACCAAAGCCGCAGGCATCGGCTGAAAAACTGAAAAGGGTTCAGGAAATGATCCTTTCAGCACTTTAGAATTATTTCTTAAGTATCCTTGATGGATTCAGTTTAATAAACTCTTCCCATCCTTTTTGTTTTGTAATTACTTTGCCGGATCTGGAACCGGATTGAAAATGATGACACACGGCCACAGCCAGCGCATCAGTAGCATCCAGGTGTTTGGGATTTTCAGTAAATGCCAGAAGTGTTTGCAGCATTTTCATCACTTGCTCTTTCCCTGCATTACCGTTTCCTGTAATAGACTGCTTTACCTTTTTGGGTGAATATTCTACTACTTCAAGCCCATGACGCATGGCAGCAGCAATGGCTACACCCTGTGCTCTGCCCAGCTTTAGCATGCTTTGAACATTTTTTCCAAAAAAGGGAGCTTCGATTGCAAAAAAATCAGGCTGGTGTTTTGTTATGAGGCCACTGACTGTATTAAAAATCAATTGAAGCTTTTTATAACTGTCTTTTACTTTTCCTGGTTTTAAAACTCCAAGATCGATCAGCGTTATTTTATTTCCTTGTACCGCAATTAATCCATAACCCATTACTATGGTGCCAGGATCAATTCCAAGTATTATTTTGAAAGGCTTTTGCAAACGGGACTGTATTTTTACAATAACTGCCTTATGGCGGATGGTTTCATGAGAATTAACAAAAATATCAAAATCTTTATCAATTATTTCCTTGGCCCGTTGCTCTTCATTTGGTTGTCATGGTCAATTTATCGGCAAATAAAAAATCAACGGGATCTGGGCACAGCATGGACAAGAATAAAGGAATCTTTTAATGGGCCCATGATATGGAACCTGGTTATTGCGGTTGTTTTGATGCTGGTCAACTGGTCTCTTGAGGCAATAAAATGGAAAATATCTGTCAGGCAAATTCAGGAAGTCAGTTTTAATAAATCATTCCAGGCTGTTTTATCAGGGATTTCGTTTTCTGTGAGTACCCCGAACAGGATGGGAGAGTACTTAGGAAGACTGATCTACATGGATGAAGGGAAGCGTTTAAAAACAATTGCTATCACAATAGCGGGGAGTATCAGCCAACTGATCATTACACTATTGATGGGATGTATTGGGCTGATAATTCTTCGTTCAACTATTGAATCAAAACAACTGGTTACTCCCGTATGGATGCAGGTGATTGAGTTTGGATCATTCGCTGCATTGATTCTTTTAACACTATTTTATTTCAGGCTACCTTGGTTGATCAGGTGGATCGATCGCCTTCCCGGGACTAAAAAATTTGTATTTCTTCTGCAGGCATTGGAAGATTTTAATGCAACATTGTTAATTAAACTATTGTCTTTATCGTTATTGAGATTTATTGTATTTATTATACAATATTATCTGCTCTTTCGTTTATTTAATGTTGAAACAGGCTGGTGGCAGGTTTTTTGGACAGTTAGTGTTTCTTTCCTTGTTATGGCGGCAATACCGACTATCACTTTAATAGAACTGGTGCAAAGAGGAAAAGTTGTAGCTGCAATTGTGGGGTTATACAGCACCAATGAACTGGGAATGAATATGGCAACAGCCAGTGTATGGTTTATTAATCTTATTATTCCCGCTGTTATCGGTAGTTTATTAATTTTAAGAATGAGAAAAATAATAAGTGTGAAAAATGAAACGTCTTAAATTATTTGTACCCTTTGTATTCGGAGTTTTATTCTTTTCGGATCAGCCTTCTTCGCCTGGAGACACCTTTTGTGGAATTAAGAACATAGCATTTAAAGTTGATGAAGAGGTGTCTTTTACCGTGTATTATGCTGTTGCAGGGATTTATGTAAATGCGGGTACCGCCACATTTACAAGTAAGCTTGAAACTGTAAATAATCGGCCTGTTTTTCATGTTACCGGGGAAGGAAAAACCAACTCTTCCTACGACTGGATCTATAAAGTGAGAGACAGGTATGAAACTTTTATCGATACTGCTACAATGCAGCCATTGCAGTTTATAAGGAATGTGAATGAAGGCGGGTATAAAAAATATGAGAATATCACTTTTAATAAAACCGCTAACACGGCTGTAACGACGAAGGGAGTTTATAAAGTTCCGGCCTGTGTGCAGGACGTTGTGAGTGCTATGTATTATGCAAGAAATGTGGATTTTTCAAAACTAATTCCTGAAGACAAGATCCCTTTTTCTATGTTTCTGGATAATGAGGTATTTAATATGTATATAAGATATGTGGGTAAAGAAGAGATCAAGACTAAGTATGGGAAATTCAGGGCACTTAAAATAAAACCGTTATTGCTTAAAGGCCAGATATTTGAAGGAGGTGAAAATATGACTGTATGGGTAACGGATGACGCCAATCATATTCCTGTGAGAGTGGAAAGCCCTCTGGTAGTTGGAAAAGTGAAAATAGATATGATGAGCCATGCGAATCTCCGGCATCCGTTGACTTCGCTTATAAAAAGAAAGTGAAAGCTCAGATCTCTTCTAACTTAAAAAACGCTTTCGGCCTTACCCCTTTTTCGGTCTGCTGAACTGTGCAGCACTCGTATTCCCTGTCATGTTCAAAGAAAAGAATATAGTTTCCTTCAACGGCTTCTTTTAAGAATGATTTTTTTTCGTTGATTGTGGTAAGAGGGAACATATCATAGGCCATTACATAAGGAATAGGAATATGTCCCTGGGAGGGAAGCAGATCAGCCATATACACAATTGTTTTCCCTTTGTATTTGATCTGCGGCAGCATCATCTGTTCTGTATGTCCTCTTACAAAGCGTACTGATATATTTTCAAGAAAAGATGTTTCTCCCAACCTCCCGTCTGACTCACCGTTCACTTCAATCATTTTCAATTGACCACTTTCTTCAATAGGTAAGATATTTTCTTTTAAAAAGGATGCTTTCTCCCGGTCGTTGGGATAAACGGCCCAATCCCAATGTTCTTTATTACTCCAGTAAACTGCATTTTTAAATGCCGGAACAAGTTTATCGCCCTGTTTTATGATGCTGCCTCCGCAATGATCAAAGTGAAGATGGGTCAAAAAAACATCGGTGATATCATTCCGGCTAAATCCGTATTTAGATAAGGATTTGTCCAGGCTGTCATCACCATGCATGTAATAAAAGCTGAAAAATTTTTCGCTTTGTTTATCACCCATTCCGTTGTCGACCAGGATCAGCCTGTTTCCATCTTCAATAAGCATAGACCTCAAAGCCCAGCTGCACATATTATTTTCATCAGCAGGATTGATCTTGTTCCAGATACTTTTGGGTACAACGCCAAACATAGCGCCGCCATCTAACTTAAAATAACCCGTATTAATTGTGTAAAGTTTCATTGGTCTCTTGTTTTGCAGCATTTGCGTATAGCAGCAAAAATAAACCAATGACAAAGAAAATGGCCAAAGCCAAAACGGAACCTCTTTGCGAACTGGTGAGTTCGGTTATAAACCCAAAGCTGATCATGCCGACAACAGCAGCCACTTTTTCCGTAACATCATAAAAACTGAAGAACGATGCTGTATCTTTTGTTTCAGGCATTAGCTTGGCATAGGTAGAACGACTTAAGGATTGTATACCCCCCATGATGAACCCAACTAAAGTTCCTAAACCATAGAATTCATATATGCCGCCTTTTGGCATAAAATAAGCAAGGATACAAACGATGATCCAGAGAACGATAAGGATCATCAATGTTTGCAGGTTACCGATTTTAGAGGACAACCATGATATTGTGTAGGCGCCGGGAATGGCTATGACCTGGATTATTAAAATTGCTATAATTAGATTTTGTGTTGGGATCTCCAATTCACTTTTGCCAAATAATGCCGCAACCAGCATTACCGTTTGCACCCCCATATTGAAAAAGAAAAAGGAAAAAAGATATCTTTTAAGCTTGGGCAATTGCTTCACCTGTGTCCAAACTTTTTTTAATTCCTTATAGCCTTTTGAAAAAATATTATGTTTAAGATCGCCTGTTCCGGCGGGTGCAGGTTTGGGAAGTCTGCGCAAGGAAAATTGTCCGAATCCCCACCACCAGATACCAACCAATAAAAAAGAAATTTGTGAACCTTTCCCTTCTGTAATGCCAAATGTTTCATGCATCAGAACAAAAACAAAACAGATCAGTTGAAGCAGAACGCTTCCGACATAACCATAGGCAAAACCTTTGGCGCTTACACGGTCCCTGTCTTCAACAGCGGCAATATCCGGAAGGAATGAATTATAAAAAACCTGGCCTCCCCAAAAGCCAACACATGCAATAATCATTGAAACAATACCCAGGCCTAATGTGCTTCTTTCAAAGAAAAACAGTGTGGCACAGGCAATACTTCCCATGGTTAGAAAAGCATTCAGGAATTTTTTCTTATTCCCTTTAAAGTCAGCAATTGATGATAAAATCGGGGACATGATCGCCACGATCAACAATGCAGTGGCGATTGCATAATTGTATAAAGCTGTATTTTCAAATTGCCTGCCTAAAAAAGTAACAGTATTGCCGGAAGTTTCGGTATTATCAACAGCAATAGCTTCAAAATAAGTTGGGAAAATAGTTGATGTAATAACAAGATTGTAAGACGAGCTGGCCCAATCATACATTGCCCAGCCGTTAATCACCTTTTTTGAAGCAGTTTGCATAAAATGCTTTCAGTAAAAATAGGGGATTAATATTTTAACTGCTAATGCCCCCCGTGAGTATTAATATAAGCAAAACAATGCCGGCAATTATACGATAGATGCCGAATAGTTTGAAACCATGTTTTTGCAGAAAACCGATAAAAAACTTAATAGCAAGGATTGCTACTATAAAAGCTACAATATTGCCAATAGCAAAAAGTTTTATATCAGAAGAGCTTAGAGATTCATATCCTTTCAACAATTTGTACCCCGTAGCGGCAGTCATTGTAGGTACTGCTAAAAAAAAAGAAAATTCAGCTGCCAGTTTGCGGGTTAAACTTTGCTGCATACCTCCGATAATGCTTGCAGCACTACGGCTCACTCCGGGAATCATGGCAATACATTGCCATAAGCCAATAATAAATGCTTTTGGAAAACTGATTTGTTCGTCAGTTTGAATACTATCTTTTTTGAAAATATTGTCAATGAATAAAAGAACAATACCGCCAGCGATCATTGTGATGGAAACCGTGAGAGCACTTTCCAGGAGTTTGTCAATTTTATCTGAAAATATAAAACCCAGTAATAATGCAGGTATTACCGCTACAATAAGTTTCAGGTAAAAATTCCAGTTGCCTGTTTTAAGCGGTGCTACAAATTTCTTCCAGTATAACACTACAACCGCAAGAATTGCTCCCAATTGAATCCCAACCGTGAAGAGTTTTGTGAAATCATTTGATTCGATTCCTAATATTTTTTCAGTAATGATCATATGCCCCGTAGATGAAATGGGCAGGAATTCTGTCAGGCCTTCTACAATGGCGATAATAATAGTGTCGATTATACTCATGGGTTCACTGATTATGCTGCAACATAAAATAAAAAGGCGATGATTTTTTCATCGCCCCTTTGATATTTTTCAATTCAGTAATTTATTATGCCGTTTCGCTTTTCTTTGGCTTTTTGAAAATAGCCACTATTTCAATTACAAGACCGGCCAGAATTAATATTGGCGCAATAGTGATCCGTGTTGTGCTGTAAACAGCAGCTTTGTCAAACACATTTGGGTCTTTATTGCTGGTGCCGCCTGCCATCAAAAACATACCGATAGCAATGACAACAACCCCGATCAGCATCCACTTGTAATTTGCTTTAGTAAACATATAACTAGTTTATTAGTTCAGCCGTGCAAGATAAGAAATTTGAGCCTTGAAAAAAGCTAATTAAATATTATAGCATTAATACAGATCGTCCAGTTTCATTCTCAAATACTTAATAACACTGCGATGGGTACTGAACAAAGTGATGGCAATGCCGGTAATGATTAATACGAGGAATAATAAAATCAGCAATTTGGTATCATGTATCGTTTTCAACCAAATCAGTTTGCTTTCAGCGAATATAACCAGTACATACAATGCTCCTGCTGCAATGGCCCCGCTGACAGCTCCATTAACAACAGCCCTTACATTCAGCGGTTTTGCAATAAACCACCGGGTAGCACCTACCATTTGCATGGTCTTTATTAAAAAACGGTTGCTGAACATTGCCAGGCGGATCGTATTATCAATTAAAATGATAACAACAATGGATATGATAATTACTATTATCAGCAGGGTAACACTTACAATGCGGATATTTTTATTGAGCTTTCCAACCAGGGCTTCAGGATATTTTACATCACTTACGTAAGTCTGAGATTCAAGGTCAGCCTTAATAGCAGCAAGAGTATCCAACTGAACGTACTGTTTTTTTATTCTGAAATAAATAGCATTGGGCAGCGGATTTTCATCCAGTACTTTACTCCAGTCTTCACTTTCTTCCTGCATGTAAAGCTTCTTTCCTTCTTCTTTTGAAACATACTGGATAGACTTTACATATGGTTTCTTGGTGATATACTCCATCAGGAAAATACTATCCTTGGGATTGAGATCACCACGGAGATAAGCTCTTACTTCAACATTTTCTTTGAAGTAATCACCCATTTTATTGGCATTGATAACTAACCAACCGATGATTCCTAGTAAGAACAGCACCAGTGTAACCCCCAGGATTGACATGAAGTAAGAGGGTTTGCTGCGTTTAATAGAGGCTTTGCCTGTTTGGGACATGGGATTTAACTGATTTTAATGGGTGTTGCGGATATATTCTGTTCTGGCAACGGTCGCAAAAATAACCAATTCAGCTTTACAATCAGTATTTTTGCCGCCCATCGTGCCGTCCGACAGGTAGGTTAAACGATCACCACGGTTGTATATTGCCATACCGGATGAAACAGATTTGTTAAAGAATTTCCCGGAACTATACAAACAATAAAGAAAGTACCAGCAACTGGTAATTAAGTATATGGAATACGATTTCAGAAGTATTGAAAAGAAATGGCAAAAGCAATGGAAGGAATTGGGTGTTTACACAGTAAGTAACGATTCATCCAAACCCAAATATTATGTGCTGGATATGTTTCCTTATCCAAGTGGTGCAGGATTGCATGTGGGTCATCCATTAGGTTATATAGCCAGTGATATTTATAGCCGTTACAAAAGATTGAAAGGCTTTAATGTTTTGCACCCAATGGGCTTTGACAGCTTTGGGTTACCTGCGGAACAATATGCTTTGGATACAGGACAGCATCCCGCAGTAACCACCAAAAGGAATATTGAGAATTTCAAATCACAGCTTGATAATATTGGTTTTTGTTACGACTGGAACCGTGAAGTGCAGACCAGCGATCCGGATTATTATAAATGGACACAATGGATCTTCCTGCAATTGTTCAAAAGTTTTTATAACCGGGGTGCCGATAAAGCAGAACCGATCGGTAATCTCATCAGCGCATTTGAAAAGGAGGGAAATAGAAATCATCCATGTCCCGGTGACGCATCAATAGTTTTTTCTGCAGATGAATGGAAGTCTTTTGATGAAAAAAGAAAGATGGATGTGTTGATGGAATACCGTTTGGCGTATTGCGGTTATGGAGAAGTGAACTGGTGCGAGGCATTGGGAACCGTATTGGCTAATGATGAAGTGGTGAACGGTGTGAGTGAAAGAGGTGGCCACCCGGTGGTAAAGAAGAAATTAAGACAATGGTATCTGCGGATTACTGAATATGCGGATCGTTTGCTGGATGGTTTGGAAAGAATTGAATTCAGCGAAGCTATGAAAGAAATGCAGACAAACTGGATCGGCAAATCATCCGGCGCTGAAATTGATTTTGAGATAAAGGGCCATTCAGATAAGTTACGAGTATATACCACAAGGCCAGACACCATTTTTGGCGTTGACTTTATGGTGATTGCTCCTGAGCTGGAAATTGTAAATGAAATCAAATCAGCAGAACAGGCAAATGCTGTTGATGAATATCTTGCTTATGTAAAAAGCCGGAGTGAAAGAGAAAGAATGGCAGAGAAAAAGATCACCGGGGTTTTTACGGGTGCTTATGCCATCAATCCTTTTGATAAAAGAGAAATACCCATCTGGATATCCGAATATGTGTTGGCAGGTTATGGAACCGGCGCCATTATGGCGGTGCCCTGCGGTGATGAGAGAGATCACAAGTTTGCAAAACATTTTAATATTCCCATCACTAACATTATCGGCAACCATTATAATGGTGAAGAGGCGAATCCTACCAAAGACGCCATTTTGGAAAATTCAGATTTCATTAATGGTATGGTAATGAGAGATGCGATTGATGTGGTGATCCGTAAGATCGAAGAAATGGGTATCGGTGTAAGAAAAGTAAACTATAAAATGCGGGATGCTGCTTTCAGCAGGCAGCGGTACTGGGGTGAACCTTTTCCAATTGTTTGGGAAAACGGTATTGCAAAAGCATTGAATGAAGATGAATTGCCGATTGAATTGCCGCATGTTGATTCTTATAAGCCCGGGCCGGAAGGAGAGGGCCCATTGGCAAATATTCCGGAGTGGACCTCAAAAAATTTAGAAACGAACACCATGCCCGGCTATGCCGGTTCATCATGGTATTTTCTTCGCTACATGGACCCGCATAATGACAAGGAATTCTGCAGCCGCAAAGCATCTGATTATTGGGGGCAGGTTGATCTTTATATTGGCGGAACAGAACATGCAGTAGGCCATTTATTGTACAGCCGTATGTGGACGAAAGTATTGTATGACCTGAATTTAATTGGATTCGATGAGCCGTATAAAAAATTGGTGAACCAGGGTATGATTCAGGGAAGTTCAAGGTTTGTGTATAGAGTTCATGGAACGAATACTTTTATCTCTAAAGGACAGCTACAAAATGAAGAAGAGTATAATGGAGAGAAATTAGATAAACTTCATGTAGATGTTAATATTGTTGATGGCGTTGAATTAGATATTGATTCATTTAGAAAATGGAAATCCGAATTTAATGATGCTGAATTCATTTGTGAGGATGGTTGGGTTAGCAAACCGGACGGAAAATATACAATATACATCTCGGGTACTGAAGTAGAGAAAATGTCCAAGTCCAAATTCAATACTGTTAATCCGGACGATATAGTTGAAAAATACGGAGCAGACACCTTCCGTATGTATGAAATGTTTTTAGGCCCGGTAGAGATGAGTAAGCCGTGGGACACCAAAGGCATTGAAGGGGTTCACCGTTTCCTGAAAAAATTCTGGAGATTGTTTGCAGATGAAACAAAGGGATTGATTGTTACTGATGCTGAACCTACGACAGAAGAGCTAAAAGTCCTTCACAATGCTATTCGCAGGATTGAGCAGGATACTGAACGATTCAGCTTTAATACAGGTGTCAGCAGTTTTATGATCGCTACGAATGAGCTGACAGACCTGAAATGTCATAAAAGAAAAATACTTGAACCTTTATTAATATTACTGACTCCTTATGCGCCGCATATTTGTGAAGAGCTTTGGAATTTAATGGGTAATAAAACTAGTATCCTCGATGCCTCATTCCCGCAGTTTGAAGAAAAGTATGTGAAAGAATCATCAAAGGATTACCCGGTAGCTATCAATGGCAAAACAAGAACTGAATTAACATTAGCATTAGATATCACTCAGCAACAGGTTGAAGAAGCCGTTCTACAAAATGAAGTTGTCAAAAAATGGCTGGAAGGAAAACAACCAAAGAAGATCATATACGTAAAGAATAAGATGATTAATATTGTTGTCTAATAATAATGAGTATGAAATA
>DAOLIV010000025.1:30527-48969 GCA_035328345.1 Chitinophagaceae bacterium
CTGGCAAGCAAAAAGAAATCTTCAGGGAACCTGGAATTTGTTTTGACTTCAGAAGGAGAAGATGGTGGCCAGAAGTCAGAAATTAAAGTCACTCATATCTTTTCAAGAAACAGCTACACAAGAAAAAAGGAAGTTCGTCATCGTGGGCAACAAGATTATTTTCTCCGGAATGAATATAAGATGACAAAGGTTCCTCAATAATCAGGGTCCTTGTTTATATAATCTTATCATAGCGCTGCTTCCTTCAGTACTGGTCAGGTAAGCTTCATAGCGTTTTCCGTCAACAAGAGCCAGCATATAAGAAGTGTTGGGTGGAATCGATCCCATATTTTCCGCTACCATAATAAGATCGTTCGATTGATTCAGATCCGTCACTGCGATCTTTATAATATATGGAGTGGCCAAGAGCCTGATATGTTCAAAGATCAGTTTATCATTCAGAAATAATGAGATAGAATCACCATCTATTTCTGCGTTGTCATAAAAGCGAAGTTCGATGCTGTCACCACTGACAGGTATTTCGCTGATCAATTCTTTTTTACGGGCAGTAAACTTTTCTTCTATGGTTGGTTGGGTTGGGGCGGGATTAGTTTTTACAACGGGTTCTGGTTTTTTTACAACTTCCTTTTTATTGACAGTAACCGGCTCTGCGGTTTTTTGCGGGACATCACGGACAGGCCTATCGTTTTCCTCCTTTTTAGCTGCAATTACAGGTTCATTTTCGGTTTTCGGCTTCTGAAAGGCGATCATTGCAACACTGTCAATAATATCCGGGTCATTGGCGCCAACAGTATAGTTTTCAATTACAAAATCCCATTCATCTTGAAACAGGATGCTTCCTTTTTTATCCAAATGCAATTCGCCTGTGATTTTTGATACGTCTTCTTTTTTGGAAGTGTTGCCATCAAGCATCATGGTCCCGTCACCGGGGCAATTAAAATCTGCCTGTGATACAAGTGGAATTCTGCCCGGAGTTGATACGCTGAGTCTTCCTGACCTTTCGTCCACTAACTGATCATCCCACCAAACAGCAGTATTGGTTTGTTCATCAAAATATCCTTTAATGCTGTAACGCCTGTAATTATTAGGTGATTCGTAATAATACGAGGTGCCGGTTAAACTATCGCCGTTCAGGACAATTTTTACTTCAGCTTTTTGCCGGTTTATTTTTCCATGCCAAACCCCGGTTATCATTTGCCCGTTGATTGGCAGAAATGAAGTAAGTAAAAGCTGAAAAAGGATAGAAAACAGATACTTTTTTTTCAAAATACAGATTTAAAGGGAGTGTTTGTCCTGTAATAAAAACGCTGAACAGGTAGCAATTATTTTACATGGAAAAGACGCTGAATTGTTTTGGCTTGAATTTGTTTTATTTACTATATTAGTCTCGTAATTATGCCATTACCTGCTTATTGAGAAAGTACAAAAATTACGTTCCTTCTCTACGGGTTTTTTGCATTTACTTCATTTGATATCCTCATAATTAACCATCCTTACCTCAAAACTATCATTTGAAGATTTCAGCATCAAAAAACTAACACCACCATTTATGAGAAAAGTTTTACTTCTTGCCGGTTTACTGCTTGCAACGTATATCGGTTTTTCACAGATCAGTGAGAGTGAAAAAAATAGTGCAATGCAGTTGGTTCAGAAGAACAGTTCAGCGATCGGCCTTACATCCGAAGACCTGGAAAATTCTATCGTCATTCACACCTACATTATTCCTAATTCAGATGTGCGGATGGTTTACCTGCAACAGAGTTATAAGGATATTCCTGTGTATAACCAGTTGCATGTTCTTGCATTCAAAAGCGACCGACTGGTTTCTGTTGCAGGAAACCGTGTTCTTGCCATGGATAAAGTGGCTACAGTTAAAGAGGGAAAGCCTTCAATTTCTGCTGATGCAGCTGTACTGGCTTCTTTAGCCGATGCCAAATTGGTTACGCAGGAAAGTGTTACTCCAGTCACAGTTTCTGAAAACAACAGGAAATATGATTTTGGAACACTCGGAGTAGCTGCTGAAAAAATTTCTGCAGAGCTTTTATGGATGCCAGTAGAGGGTCAAAAAGAAGTGCACCTCGTATGGCAGGTATTTTTGACTCCTTCCAAAACATCAGATTACTGGCTGGTGAGAGTGGATGCCTCAAATGGAACAATAATAAATAAAGAGAATCTTACAATAACCTGTAATTGGGGGGATGGAAAACATTCCGTACAGGAGCATATTGCCGAGCATCATGGAGAGCAGGCTAATAGTGCTGATCTGAATAACTTTGTTATTCAAAAGCCGGCCGATAATAACTGGCAATACAAACCATTTGTTGTAAACTCAGCAACCTACAGAGTTGTACCATATCCTGCTGAGAGTCCTTGGGCACCAGGCGGATCATTTGCTCTTCGTACAGATCCTTGGTTGCTATCTCCAGCCGGCAGCCCTGCCACAACTTTAAAATGGCATAATGATGGAACGGTAGAGCATGACAGTACTCGTGGTAATAATGTATGGGCACAGGAAGACAGGGATGGTAGTAATTCTACATTTGGTCTTACTGCTATATCTACAACAGGACAACCCAGTCTGACTTTTGATTTTGCACCTGATACAAACCAGGCCCCGACTATCAGGACTCCGGTGCCAAATCAACAATTCTTTACTACTAATTTATTTTACTGGAATAACCTCATGCATGATCTTTCCTACCAGTATGGTTTTACAGAAACATCAGGAAATTTTCAAAATGATAACCAGGGGAGAGGTGGTACCGGGGCAGATTATGTTATTGCCGATGCACAGGATGCCGGTGGAACGAACAATGCCAATTTTGCCACTCCAGCTGATGGAGCAAGGCCAAGAATGCAGATGTATTTATGGAATCTGAACGGGGCCAGCCCGATGAAAGATGGTGATGCAGATAACAGTGTTATTTCTCATGAATACACACATGGTATTAGTAATCGTTTGACAGGGGGACCATCAAATGTCAGCTGTTTGAATAATGCTGAACAGATGGGCGAGGGATGGAGTGATTACTATGCATTAATGATTACTCATAACTGGGCCACAGCAACACCAGCAGATGGTTTTAATATACCCAGACCGATTGGTGTCTATGCTTTGAATGGCGGAGGTCTATTTGGCCCTCCGGGTATCCGTCATTTCCCTTATTGTACAAATTTGGCTGTAAATCCTTTGGTTTATACTTCTTCACTTCCCACTTCACCACATGACCGTGGAGAGATATGGTGTGCAGCACTTTGGGATATGACATGGAACCTTATTCAGAACCATGGTATCAGTGCCAACATTTTTGACGCTACTGGTACAGGTGGTAATGTGATCGCATTGAAACTGGTTACTGAAGGAATGAGGTTGCAACAATGTAGCCCAGGTTTTGTGAGTGGAAGAGATGCTATTCTTCAGGCAGATCAGATATTCTATGGTGGTGCAAACGCTTGTGCTATCTGGAGTGCATTTGCAAGAAGAGGTGTGGGAGTTGGTGCTTCAGAGGGATCAACAAGCAGCGTTACAGACCAGGTGCCAAGTTTCTTAAACCTGATCGGCTATCAATTGAATGTAAGTTCTCCTGTTGTTCAGGAAGGAAATAATGTAACATTTACCAATAATGTTTCTAACCCATGTGCAACACCAATTACAAATTATAAAGTAAGAGACACTTTACCAGCAGGTGTAACTTATGTAAGCAGTACCGGCGGAACGTTAGCTGGTAATGTTGTAACATTTGACCCTGTTACCATACCTGCAGGAGGTAACCAAAGCTATAGCGTAACAGTAAATGTAAATGCAGGTACTTATTTCCCGCCTGTTACCCAAATTAATGATCCTGTTTCAACTATTGCGCCTAACTGGACAGCTGCTTCAACAACAGCTAACGTATGGACAGTTTCAGGAGTTTCAGTACATAGTGCCCCTTCTGCTTTCTTTACGCCTGACGCTGCATTAATATCAGATCAAACTCTTACAACAACAACACCAATCGTATTACCTGCAAGCCCGGCCGCCTTCACTACATTCTCATTCTGGCACAGGTATATAACTGAAAGCGGATTTGATGGTTGTGTGGTTGAGATTACTACAAATGGTGGAGCAACATGGCAAGACCTCGGAGCATTTATGTCTGGCGCCACATATAATGGAACTATCTCAACCAACTTTGGTAGCCCGATAGGTGGCAGACAAGCATTCACCGGTAATGTCGGCGCTTCTTTTGTAAAAACAACAATAAATCTTGCTTCTTTCTCAGGTCAGACAATACAAATCCGTTTCAGACTTGCATCTGACAATAGCGTTTCTTCCACTGGTTGGTATGTTGATGATATTTTTATGGAAAGCAAGCCATATGTATATGTGAAATCCGGCTTGTATGATGCTTCAAATACACCGCTTTCATTATCAGACACCCTTTCTGAAATTTTGCCAGGAGGTGTTTGTACAGATCCGATAGTGACCTCTCATCCTGCCAGCGTTGTTCGTTGCTCTGTTTCAGGAAATGCAACATTTACAATTGCAGCAACTGCGACAGCGCCAACTTATCAATGGCAGGTGAGTACTGATAATGGTGCTACATGGACGAACGTCGGCGGTGCTACCAATACAACTTATTCAATCGTTAACCCAACATCAACACTCAATGGTAATTTATATCGATGCTATGTGAGTGGTTTATGCGGAACACCGGATACTTCAAGACCAGCTGTTTTGTATGTAAGTCCTGCATTGACACATTCTGCCGTTTCAGCTACTCCAGCTACTGTATGTGCCAGTGGTTCAACTGCAATAACAGGTACTGTTAGTGGCGGTACGGCAGGTACTAATGGCACCATTGGTTCAAGCGGAATAATAAATCTTTCAATCCCTGATAATACTGCGGCGGGTGTTAGTGATACAATTACATTACCTGCATTGAGCATCCCAGCTACGGCTAATCTTAAGCTGAGACTAAATATGACCCATACATGGGTGGGTGACCTTAAAGTGACCCTTACCAGCCCATGCGGCGTGACCTTTGCATTTGACAGGCCGGGTGTGCCTCCAGGCACATTTGGCAACGGCGATAATTTATCAGGAGTTTACATTTTTGATTTAGCCGGAGCTACAATAATACCCGAAACAACTGTCGGCGGAAATATTGCTCCAGGAACTTATCAACCTTCTGATGCTGCTGGTGCTGCTCATACCTGGGCAGGGCTTACCTTCCCATGTGCTACAGCAGGAGAGTGGATACTGAACGTTTCTGATAATGCTGGTGGCGATACTGGTTCACTAACAGACTGGGCTATTTTAATGGGTGGAAATTATACTCATAGCCTTACAGGACCGGGAACCATTGTTCAGAATGCTCCAACGGGTGCTAATAACAGTACCGGTAATTTCACTGTATCAGCAATACCAGCCGGAGTTCAGAACTATACTCTGACCTCTACAGATATTCTTGGATGTACAGTAGTTACAACAAATATTACAGTAACATCAACCGGTGCGCCAACAATAACTACTCAACCAGTTAATAGAACCATCTGCGAGGATGGTAGTACAACATTTACACTTGTAGATAATACACCTTTGCCTCCGACATACCAATGGCAGATAAGTACGAACGGTGGAACAACATGGACAAACCTGGCTAACGTAGCCCCATTCTCCGGAGTTACTACAGCTACTTTGACAGTTACTGGTGCAGGTTTAGTGTACAGTGGAAATCTGTTCCGTTGTGTGGTTAGTAATTCTTGTGGCACTGTTAATTCAAACAATGCAAGCCTTACAGTTAATCCAAAACCAACTGTAAATGCCGGGCCAAGTGGTTTCTGTGCGCCAGTTACAATAACTGCAAACGGAAATGCAAATACCTATTCATGGACACCGGCCACTGGGTTGAATACAACAACCGGAACAACAGTGATAGCTTCACCAGTTGTAACAACAGTTTACACTGTGACAGGAACAATAACTGCTACTGGTTGTCAGAATTCTGCTTCAGTAACTGTGCTGGGAACTCCGGCTACACCGGTTATCACTCCACCAGCACCTGTTATTTGTGCCGGTACAATACAACCACTTACTGTAGCTCCAACTGTATATACATTTAGCTCAACAGGTGGACCTATCTTGATCCCGGGTACCGGAACATCCGGACCGGCGTCTCCTTATCCATCTGTAATTAATGTTAGCGGACTACCAACAAGTGGAGTAAGGGTGAAGTCCATTACGATAAACAATGTTGTGCATACATTCCCTGATGATATTGACATGTTAGTGCAATCACCAACTGGAACCAATGTTGTTATAATGAGTGATGTTGGTGGTGGTACTGATAATACTGGTCAGAATTATACATTTGATGATGCAGCCGCAAGCCTGATGGATGATGCAAACTTTAACCCATCAGGAACCTACAGGCCAACAAACTTTGTAACGCCTGATACCTGGGTAGCTCCGGGTCCTGGCTCAGTTAACCAGGCTACACCGGCACTGTCCATGTTTACAGGCAATTTCAATGGCAACTGGAACATGTTTATTGTTGATGATTTAGGTGGTGATGCTGGTTCAATTACAAGTTGGAGTATTCAATTTGAAGTTCCGACAGGTGTTTGGTCACCTGTAACAGGATTGTATTCAGATGCAGCAGCAACTGTACCATATGTTGTAGGTACACCAGCATCAACAGTGTACTTCCTGCAGTCTCCGACAGCTACAACAGCATATAACTATACTGTAACGAATGTACTGGGTACTTGTAGTTCGGCCCCCGCATCAGTTACTGTTACCGTTAATCCAAAACCAACAATTTCTGTTGGACCGAACAATCAATGTAGCCCTGTAACATTAACGGCTACAGGTAATTCGAATACATACTCATGGTCACCTGCAACAGGACTGAATACCACAACAGGTGCAACAGTTATAGCAAACCCTGTTGCTAATACTACCTATACAGTAACAGGAACAATTACAACAACCGGCTGTACTAATAGTGCAACTGTAACAGTAAACGCAACGCCAGCTGCACCAACAATTACACCGGCTAGTATTAATATTTGTCTTGGAAGCACTACTCAATTATCAGTAGCGACAAGCACCGGAACCACAAGCTCAGTGTCAGGTCCTATTACTGTTGCAATACCTGACAATAATGCTACAGGGGCATTCCATTCAGTACCTGTAAACACAATACCACAAGGAGCTACTATAACCGGTGTGAGTGTCAACTTTAATATTACGCATACCTGGGATGGAGATCTGTATATTAACCTTACTTCTCCAAACGGAAATACGTTAAACCTGGTTAACAGAAGAGGTGGCTCGGGAGATAATTTCGTAAACACAACGATCAGTTCATCTTCTGGCACATCACTGGCTACAGGCACTGCTCCGTTTACCGGAACATTTGCAGCTGATGGAGCAAGTGGTGTTGGACCAACTGCGTATACAAGTAATGTTACAACGTTCCCGGGATTGTATTCGGTTCCGAACGGGAACTGGACATTATCCATAAGAGATGCTGCAGGTGGTGATGTTGGTACATTGACCTCATGGTCATTATCTATCAATTATTCATTGCTGGCGCCAACATGGACACCAATAACAGGATTGTTTACTGATCCTGCAGCGGCAATTCCTTATGTTGCTGGCACACCTTTGAATACTGTATATGCTAAACCAACAACTACGACTACATATACAGCTACACGAAATACAGGCAACTGTACTTCAACTGCGACATCTACCGTTACAGTTTACCAGCCGATAACTATTACTACACAGCCTGCGAGCCAAACAGTCTGCCAGGGTGCTAATGTTACATTCAGTGTTGTAACAACCGGCAACCTGCAAACATATCAATGGCAATTAAGTACGAATGGTGGATCAACCTGGACGAACATAACAAATGCTAATGCAGCTTCATTAACATTACCGTCTGTTACAACTGCTCTAAGCGGAAATCAATATAGAGTGATTGTAACTAACAGTTGTAACACTGTTACGTCAAATGCAGCTACATTAACTGTAAATGCACCAACGCCGGTAACAGTAGGAACACTTCCATCGAAGATCTGTATCAGCGATACATTGATACCATTGTCGGGCTCTCCAACAGGAGG
Source organism: Chitinophagaceae bacterium (assembly GCA_035328345.1). GTDB lineage: Bacteria > Bacteroidota > Bacteroidia > Chitinophagales > Chitinophagaceae > JJ008. The sequence goes on from DAOLIV010000025.1 coordinate 38,646, forward strand.
TAGCTGGAGTGGAATCGGAGTTTCCGGATTCAGCTTCATTCCGACTGCAACCTCTGTAGGAACATATACACTGACATACAGCTATACAAACAGCTTTGGTTGTACTTCAACAGCAACATTGACAGCTAAGGTTGAAGATTGTCCTGAAAGGATCCGCTTACTAAGAGATGATGCGGTTATATTGTTCCCGAATCCGAATAATGGTCTGTTCAATATAAGAATGAACAGCACCCTGTATAATTATCTCGGTATGAAGGTTTATACAACTTCGGGGCAAATGGTATATGCTAAACAGTTCGGTGGATTGGTATATGGAAGAGTATTACCTGTAGATATCACACACCTGCCATCTGCTACTTATTTGGTCAAGTTCTATTATGATGATGGAATCAGAACTTCTGAAAAGACCTTTAAGGTTGTGGTAGGCAGATAAGGTATTAAAAAAATTTGATAAAACCAGCTATGCAGCATCCGTCGAAAGGCGGATGCTTTTTTATGTGATTAACTTTGATCAGTGAAACAATTACAGCTTCAGCACATATTACAAACACATCAGGGTGAATTTCATTCAGTGGTTCCATTTAGCCCGGAACTGGATAAGCTTCTTTTGCTGGATTTTACTATAAATAATAGCGAACTAACTGATGATCTGATCAATGATACAAACGCTTACACAAATTATATCAATAACAAATTAAAAGAAGCAAATGCCAGGTATGGAATAGGCGGTTACAATGAGCACAGAATCGTTTACAGCAGAAGTAGTGTATTTAATCCGAAAACAACAGAAGAGGAACCAAGAAGATTGCACATTGGGGTAGATGTCTGGGGGAAACCTTATACTAAAGTCATGTCGCCTTTAGATGGAATTATTCACAGTTTTGGCTTTCACAATGAAGTAGGTAATTATGGCGCTGTCTTAATTCTAACACATCACCTGGAAGGACTTGGTTTCCATACTTTATATGGACATCTCAGCAGGAATTCTATTGTGAATACCAGGGAAGGAGAGAGGGTTAAAAAAGGAGATGTTGTAGGAGAATTCGGTATTGCTTCAGAAAATGGAAGCTGGCCACCTCATTTACATTTTCAAATTATTTCTGATATGGGAGAATTTCACGGAGACTATCCCGGTGTTTGTAAATTTTCTCAAAGGGAACAATGGCTTTCAGCTTGCCCTGATCCTGATTTAATTCTTCAACTTAACAAATTCATTTGAAAGCAAACTATTTCAGGCTTTCAATAATTTGAAGGCATGAGTCCATTGATTTCGGATAAAGCCTGGGATGCACCATAATATGCAAAGTGGTTCAATGGCCCTGGCTGCTTCAACCTTACCCATATCTTCTGTTTCCCAGCCAAATGAAGTTAAAATCCCGGTTACAGTTTTTTTTGCTGCCTCATCATTTCCGCAAATAAACATAGTAGGGCTTCCATCTGGAAACTTGGGTTTGTACATAAATGCATTACCAACACTATTAAATGCTTTTACCAGCTTTGCATCGGGTAATTGCTTCTGAATCTTTTCCATCAGGGATTCATTGAAATCGGTAAAGAAAGACAATACGCCATTTGTCGGCGGTTTGGGCCCGATCGGGTTGGTAGCGTCAATCACAACTTTACCGGAAAAATTCTTTTCTCCTGCCATTTTTATAGCTTCCTGTGTTACGGATCCGCCAGTGGCAAGAACCAGTAATTCTCCAGAGGCAGCCACTTCTTCAAACGTTCCTACACCGATATCTGAATTATCTTTTTTAAATTTTACTACTTCTTCTTTTGAAGTATTGCGAGTGCCAAGCTTTACCTGGTGGCCTTCATTGTGAAATGCTTTTGCCAATACCTGCCCCACTATACCCGATCCGATGATACCGATTTTCATGATTACTCATTTTAGTTGATTAATAATTAGCTTTACAAAGTTTAAAGAAAATTGTTGATGAGTAATCCGAATTTAAGTAAGGATAAAGAATTCTTAACGGCGGCTGATAAGGAATTTGAAAATAATATCAGGCCTTCACATATTACTGATTTTGCGGGGCAAGAACAGGTAATAGAGAATCTCCGGATTTTTATTAAGGCGGCAAAGATCCGGGGCGAAGCATTGGATCATATACTTTTTCATGGCCCTCCTGGTTTAGGAAAAACTACTTTGTCAAGGATTGTTGCGAATGAACTGGGTGTAAATATTAAAGAAACATCAGGACCAGTCATTGAAAAACCGGGTGACCTGGCAGGATTACTTACAAGTCTTGAGGCTAACGATGTATTATTTATAGATGAGATTCACAGGCTAAGTACTGTGGTGGAAGAATACTTGTATGCAGCAATGGAGGATTACCGAATCGATATCATGATAGATACAGGCCCAAATGCAAGAAGCATCCAGATCAACCTTAATCCATTTACATTAGTCGGCGCCACAACACGAAGCGGATTATTAACGGCACCACTTCTTTCAAGGTTTGCCATAAAGTCAAGATTAGAATATTATACTTCTGATATTCTGAACAAAATAATAAACAGATCAGCCGGGATATTATCGGTTAGTATTTCAAAGGAAGCGATAAGTGAAATTGGCAGAAGAAGCAGGGGCACACCGAGAATAGCAAACGGGTTATTGCGGCGGGTCAGGGATTTTGCCCAGGTATTGAATGACGGTGTGATAGACATTGGTATAACTGAACATGCATTAAAGGCGTTAAATGTAGATGTGCACGGCCTGGATGATATGGATAACAGAATTCTCAGCACTATAATTGAAAAATTCAAGGGTGGACCAGTGGGTATCACCACAATTGCAACTGCGGTTGGGGAAGAGCCGGGAACTTTGGAAGAAGTATATGAACCTTTTTTGATCCAGGAAGGATTTTTACAAAGAACACCAAGAGGGAGAGAGGTAACTGAAAAAGCTTATGAACATCTTGGAAAGATAAAACCAGGCGGTTCCGGAACTCTATTTTCATAAAAAAGGATTACCGGTTTCCCGATAACCCTTCTGTATGATTAAATGTTTGTTTTATTACTGCACCACCAGCCTGAAACCATTTCCATGAATATTAACGATCTCAATTTTAGGATCATCCTTCAGGTATTTTCTTAACTTGGCAATATAAACATCCATGCTACGGCCGTTAAAATATGTGTCACTGCCCCATATCTTTTTCAGAGCTTGTTCTCTTGGTAAAAGATCATTGAGGTGTTCAGCCAGCATTTTCAGCAATTCATTTTCTTTTGGCGACAACGTTTGTGTAACACTATCATGTGTAAGCTGACGCAACTTTGGATTGAAGTGGTAAGTAGAAAGTGTAAACTCTTTGTTTTCGCTCTCCTTGTTCTGTTCTTCGTTACGTTTCAGGATCGCTTTTATTTTCAGTAAAAGCACCTCGCTGTCAAATGGCTTGGTGATGTAATCATCTGCACCGAGTTTGTAGCCCTGTATCACATCTTCTTTCATGGTTTTAGCACTTAGAAAGAAAAGAGGTATATCTGGATCAACATCTCTTATCTCTTCTGCAAGTGTAAAGCCGTCCATATTGGGCATCATTACATCCAGCAGGCATAGCTCAAATTTTTCCCTTTGAAATGCAGCGAGTCCAAGACGGCCATCTCTTTCAAGGGTTACATCATAGTCATTCAGCTCAAGATAATTCTTCAAAACACTTCCGAGATTCGGATCATCCTCGCACAACAGGATTTTTGGTTTTTTGGTATCCATGGTTTAGTAAAGTTTAGTACATATTATATGAAGACAAATAAATATAAATCATTTGCCAAATATCTGAACATCTGGCTAATATTTTGTTAAGAGTGTGGAGACGGTGTTATTTTCATTCTCTATTTTTGCCGTTTAACCGACAAATATGGCGATGCATATTACTCCCGATAACCGTTTAAAGAAACTGGTAGTTATTGGCGACCGGGTGCTGATCAAACCAACCAAACCAGACGAAAAGACTGCAAGCGGACTCTATTTACCTCCCGGAGTTCAGGAAAAAGAAAAAGTACAACAAGGTTATGTAATTAAAACTGGTCCCGGCTATGCTATTCCGATGCCTATTGAGGATGAATCATGGAAAGGGGAGGAGGAAAAAATCAAATATGTGCCCTTGCAGGCTAAGGAGGGTGACCTGGCTATTTTTTTGCTCAGCGGAGCTACAGAAGTAATGTATGAAAATGAAAAATATTTTATTGTTCCCCAAAGTGCTATATTAATGCTGGAAAGAGAAGAGGATTTGTGATCATAGGAAGTTTATTCAATCTGTTTAAATAACTAATAATGGCTGATGCTTCGAAATTCCTGGAATCAATTAATACAGGCTATACTTTCAAAGGGGAATCATTTAAGCTGGGCTGTGGCATGTTTGATGGTACAGTAGTGAGTGGTGCAGATGTATGTGTTCCATTCAAAACTTTGAACCGGCATGGCCTAATTGCTGGTGCAACCGGAACCGGAAAAACAAAAACACTCCAGGTTTTGGCAGAAGGATTAAGCGATGCAAGTATCCCCGTTTTAATGATGGATATCAAAGGCGACCTGAGTGGAATTGCGGCTGCCGGAACAACCAATGAAAAAATTAATGACCGTTGCCAAAAATTAAATATTGAATTCAAACCAGCCGCTTACCCGGTCGATCTGCTGACACTGAGTGAGCAAAAAGGTGTGAGATTAAGGGCAACAGTCAGTGAATTCGGACCGGTTTTGCTTTCAAAAATCCTTGGGCTGAATGATACGCAGGGAGGTTTTGTTGCCATGATCTTTAAGTATTGTGACGACAGCAAACTGCCTTTACTGGATCTGAAAGATTTTATCAAAGTACTGCAATATGTAAGCGATGAAGGGAAGTCTGAACTTGAAAAAATTTACGGTAAGATATCTACTACGTCAACGGGAACCATACTGAGAAAAGTAATTGAGCTGCAGCAACAGGGTGCCGATGTTTTTTTTGGCGAAAAAAGTTTTGAAGTTGATGATCTGATGCGGATCAACGATGACGGGAGAGGAATGATCTCCATAGTAAGGGTAACGGATCTGCAGGATCGACCAAAATTATTCTCAACATTTATGCTTCAGTTGCTTGCAGAATTATATGCTACTTGCCCGGAAGAAGGGGATATGGATAAGCCAAAACTGGTAATGTTTATTGATGAGGCACATCTTATTTTCCAGGAAGCAAGTGACGCATTGATTCAGCAAATAGAGACAATCGTAAAACTGATCCGTTCAAAAGGAATTGGAATTTACTTCTGCACGCAAAACCCAATGGATGTACCTGCTTCAGTATTGGCACAGCTGGGATTAAAAGTTCAGCATGCACTAAGAGCTTTTACAGCTGCTGACAGAAAGGTGATCAAACAAACATCTGAAAATTATCCGGAAACTGAATTTTATAAAACAGAAGATTTAATCACTCAATTGGGAACCGGGGAAGCCCTGGTAACAATTCTGAATGAAAAAGGTATTCCGACTCCGCTGGTGCATTGCATGATAAGACCTCCGCAAAGCCGGATGGATATTTTGACGGATACAGAAATTGATACAATCGTCGCCAAATCAAAAATTGCAGCAAAATATAACCAGGTCGTAGACAGCCAAAGTGCTTACGAGATATTAACGGAGAAACTAAACCAGGCAGCTGAAAAGACGGAAGAAATTAAAAAACGACAACAGGAAGAGAAAGAAGCAAAAACAACCCGAACGACTACAAAAAAGGAAAAAGGATTTTTTGAAGATCCGGTTGTAAAAAGTATGACCAGAACAGCAGGCAATACAATTGTACGTTCTTTACTTGGAGCATTAGGTCTAGGAGGCAGAAGCAGAAAAAAACTTTTTTAAACAAGAGAAACAAAATCTCATTTAAGCATTACAAACCCGTTTTGATCCATTTCAATCTTATTTTCAGCCTGCAGAAACTCAATTACTTTCCAGGCTTTTTCTTTTTTAACGCCGCTTAGTTTAGTCATGAGTTCTTTGGTGTGCAGGGACTCATACTTTATCATATTAATAATGCGGTGGTGGAGTGATTCAAATTCTTCTTTACTTATTCCTGTGGATTTCTGGCGAATGCAGTTATCACACACTCCGCAGTTTCGGACATTTCCATCACCAAAATAATTACCAATTATTTTACTTCGACATTGGTGATCTTCTTTTATGTATTCCGCCATTTTTTTGATTCTTGCCCGGTATCTTTCTTTTCTTACATCATACGCTTTCATATTAATGGTAAGGTCTTCTGTTTTGACCCTGTTTCGGAGAAAAAGAAGTTGTGGGGTGTCTTTCTGGGATTGGTAATCTATAATTCCTGCACGGTGAAGCTGGAATAAAAAATTTTTTACTTCAGCAGGCTCTTTTTTCAATAACCCGGAAATCATTTTTTCTGAAACTGCGCATGCCTGGTCGAATATCCCGCTATACGATCTCAGCAAAGTTTTTACAAGTGGTTCCAGGTGTGGGAACTCTTTTTCGAAAGAATATAAATTGTCCTTATTTGTGGTGAAGGCAACTGTTGAAGGAAGAAAAACCTGTTCGTTGAACGACAACCATCCTTCCTGTTCCAGGGCTTTTAAAGTAAAAGCCGTTGTGTGTCCTGCAAGCTTAAATTTTTTAAGAAAGTCAGAAATGTCAAAATCAAAATATTGATTCTCACCACTGCCTGATGGTATTTGCAGATAATTGGCAATATTTTGGTAAGTCTGCCTCACTTCTTCAAGATCGGGAAAGCGAAGTTTTATTGTTCCTTCCAGTTCATGAAGATCATAATCATCATAAAGCAATACTGCGTAAGCTATTTTTCCATCTCTTCCTGCACGACCGGCTTCCTGGTAATAGTTTTCGATACAATCAGGTATATCGGCATGTATTACCGTTCTTACATCTGGTTTGTCAATACCCATTCCGAACGCATTGGTGCAAACAATAACCCGGACTTTATTTTTTATCCAATCATCCTGCTTTCGATTTCTTTGTTCCTGTTCCAGACCGGCATGATAGTAATCAGCAGAAATCCGCTGTAATTGAAGGAGCTCACTTATTTCCCGGGTTCTTTTTCTGCTTTTACAATAGATAATGCTGCTGCCCGGAACTTTGTTTAATACTTCAAGAATCTTATTGATCTTAGAATCAATTTTGAAAACGCTGAAGGAAAGATTAGGTCTTTCAAACGATTGACGAAATATTTCCCAGTTACTGACTGTAGTGTGAGCAGAAGTTAGTTTTTCACAAATGTCTTTTTGAACATCCGGTGTTGCAGAAGCCGTGAGAGCTAATACAGGAATTCCCTTTAATTCATTTCGCAAAGAAGCAATCCTTAGATATGGAGGACGAAAATCATATCCCCATTGGGAAATACAATGAGCTTCATCTACAGCGATCAAATTGACATTGAGGCCCGGCAGGTATTCTTTGAATAATGAAGTTTCCAATCTTTCAGGAGAAACATAAAGAAACTTACAGTTACTGTTCCCGGCCACTTTTAATGTGTTAATAACCTCCTTTCTGCTCATGCCGGAGTAAACGGCGAAAGCGGTAATATTCTTTTTGCGGAGGTTTTCCACCTGGTCCTTCATCAAGGCAATCAATGGGGAGATTACAAGACATAACCCGTCTTTCATCATTGCAGGAACCTGGTAACACAAAGATTTCCCGCCACCGGTAGGCATCAGGGCAAGAGTATCTTTACCAGAAAGAACGGAAATAATAATATCCTCCTGTAATGGACGAAAGTCTTCAAATCCCCAATACTGTTTTAATATTTGATGTAATTCGGACAAGGCTACTCCTCAGTTCACCGCAAGTTAGGGATTCCCGGATGAGAGTTAACGACCGCGGATAGTTAATTGAAAAAACCCTGATGACGAATTAACAGGCTTTATTCCGGTACCTTACTCCTGAACAAAATCAATTCTACTCTTCGATTCAGTGAACGGCCTTCAGGTGTATTATTTGAAGCGATGGGTTTTGATTCACCAAAAGGATGAATATAGATTTTGCTTTCATTGACTATTTTATTTTCTACCAACCAGGTGCTTACAGATTGGCAGCGTTCCTTACTGAGAGTCAGATTATGATCATCAGTACCAATTGAATCAGTATGACCTTCTATATAAATGCTATCAACTGGATTATTTTGAAGATCAGAAAATTGATTTTGTAATAATGCCAATGCATCCTGCTTAAGGTCTGACTTATCAAAATCAAAAAAAACATCACCAAGTTTAATGGTGTCTGAGTGAGATGGCGGGAGAAACTCTTTTTGACGGGTAATATGATCGCTGTCTTCATGTGGAATACTGATCGCTAACTCTCCTTTTCCAAATAAGGAATAATCCATTTCCTTATGGCGAAAATTATAGTTGTAGATATTTTTCCTGGAAATATCATAACCGTTACATAAAATTTCTTCTTTATTATCCGGGATAAGTTCGAAATTGTCAAGAACAAGAGAAACCGTTTGTACGCCAATGAATTTTTTAATCGCCCCTGTACTGTCCTGCTGTATGTAACTGCCAAAAGTAAGGTACCGTTCATCTCCCGCAGCAGTGAAATGATATTCAAAGTGAAAAAAATCTGTACCTGGCACAGCTGTTATTTGGCTTATCACTTCGGGCTTCATGCTCTTTGAAAATGGCCGAAGGGGGACATAAAATTTTTCACCCATACAGATACCGGGTTTTAAAATAAGTTTTGAATTCAAACGGGCTTTTATAATTCCGGTAAATGTGTAGTCATGTCCTTTTTGTAAGCCACAGGGAAGAATGGCACCGATTATAGGCATGAAGTCAGTATAACCTTTCCAGTTGTAAAAAATACCAAACGAGTTGTTGCCCAATAAAGACTGATTGATATCGTTGTTAAGCATTTGGGCTTTTACATCTTTCAGGTAAAACCATGCTTCCACACCGCATTCCGCATTATATTCGGTACAGGTATTTACATCTTCAAACGCACCATTTAATAAAAGATTAGTTTGTGCATCGACTGACAGGCCAAAAAGAAATACAAAAGGAAAAAGTCTGATATTCCTGATCTTCATATAGATAATACTTCAACGAATGAATATAAAATTAATTACGCCTAAGCCATATTAAATTGTTGGAGAAAAAAATATCAGACTACTTTTTTTACAAATAGCCTTACTGAGTTTATGGCTAGTACTACATCACTCATGCCCATTACAAGAGCTCCGAAAGTTGGCGTCAGGAAACCAAATGCGGCTACAGGTATTGCAACAATATTGTACGCAAAGGCCCAGAAAAGATTTTGCTTGATGGTCAGATAAGTATGTCTGCCCAGCCCAAGTGCAGTAGGTAATTTTTTTAGTCCATGATTCATAAGAATAACCTGGGCCGACTGAACAGCAATTTGGGACGCTTCGTTCATTGAAATTCCTATAGTTGCTTTTGCAAGGGCAGGTGCATCATTAATACCATCACCAACCATGGCTGTCGGGACAGTATCACTTAGTTCAGCAACTTTTGTAAGTTTTTGCTCCGGCGTTTGTTCGGCAATTACAGTATCAATTCCCAGTTCTTTTGCCAACTCGTCACATTTTTCCTGCCTGTCACCACTCAAAAGAATTGTTTCAATGTTTTGGCCCTGGAGATAATTTATAACTGTTTTAGCTTCTTCCCTGATTTCATCTTTTACATCAATCCAGCCCAAAAGTTCATCGTTCTTAACTATGTAAACATTATGGGATTTTTCTTTTGTAAATTTTTCTGCAATCCTGAAAGACCCTGCCCAATAAGTGTTACCATCATTATCTTCTGCCCGCATGCCCTTACCTTTAATTTCTTCAATTTTTTTCCAGCGGATCTCATCTTTGGTTTTCCATTCTGTAATTATCGCTTTTGCAATCGGGTGATTGGAATATTTTTCCAGGCTGAAAACAAGTTTTTTAAAAGAATCTTCTTCACCCGAAGGAAATTTATAATCAGCGATTATAAACTTTCCTGTTGTTAGGGTACCTGTCTTATCAAATACAACTTTTTTGATATTCTTAAAATTTTCAAGGCTTGTGGCGTTTCGAAATAAAATTCCGGTCTTGGCAGCCCTGCCTAATCCAACAGCAATGGCAGCAGGTGTTGCCAATCCCATAGCACAGGGACAGGCAATAACGAGAACGGCTATGCTTCTCATTAAGGCAGGAGTGAATTCTTTTAAAATAATCCAGCTTGCAATGAATGTAGTAAGAGCTATAGCTAAAACGAGAGGAATAAATACGGCACTGATCTTGTCGGCCAGTTGTTGAACAGGCGGTTTTTCTCCCTGTGCCTGCTTTACCATATTAATGATACCCGAAAGAACCGTGTTTTCTCCTACCGC
>DAOLIV010000026.1:0-43299 GCA_035328345.1 Chitinophagaceae bacterium
ATTTTATTATTTATTTCACCGGAATGGGCTACTCTTTATGAAGAGCCATGCAAACCATCCGGGAACAAATACCTGTTTCTTGCTTCAATTAGTAGTTAATAAATATTTCAGCAATACCCTTTATTTTAATAAGTTTTTGGAGTATAACTGTTCAGCCAGCAAAGTTCAGCTTCGGGGTGGGTGAAAAATACTGTAAGAGATGTCAACAATATCTTTTTCTTCACGAATGAATAAAACAGTTGCACAAAAAATATCTGTTGACGGGATCAATTCAGTTGTGAAAAATGATCTTGAAGAAAGTGTTATTTCATTTCTGTTTTCTGCTTTACGTTCGGGGTTTGATTTGTCCCTATTTTCCTCAGCTTTAAGTTTTTTCATTAACTGGCACTTGCCATTACAATGAAGCTGCGGTTTCGCTTTATTTTCACAATTCTTTGCGTAGGATTTTGTTTCAAGAAGGTAATCAAATATAAAAAAAGCCCTGTCAAAGGTTTGAGTGGCGAAAGCCACCAATAGCAAAAAGGCCAGAATCTGTTTGATCAAAACTCACGATTTCAAATGCAAAAGTAATGATAGTTTGCCCCAGGTTCAAATTAAGTTTAATTGCATTTTAGTTATGAATATTATATGTGCTCATACATGAAGATGAACCGATAAGCTGTTAATATCATTTTACATAATTGTAAAAGAGGCAATCTTAACTCCACAATCCCCAATCAATCCTTACATCAATATCCGGATGGATGCTCAACTGAACCGGGCATGTAATCCCAGCGTTCTTTAAGATAGTCCTGTTTTTTTCATCAATATCTTTCAGCGAATCGGGTATATGAAATGTTAATTCTATTCCGCTTACACGCCGTGGATCAGCTTTCATAATTTTTAATACCTCAATTTTTACTCCGTCAAGATCAAATCCCATACTCCTTGCTTTTATGCCCATAACCGTGATCATACAGGTTGCAAGACTTGTTGACATAAGGTCGGTTGGTGAAAAACGTTTCCCTTTTCCATGATTATCAACCGGGGCATCCGTTTCAAAAGAGAAGCCACTTTTCAGATGGGTACAGGTTGTTCGCAGGCCTCCGTTATAAACTACTGTTGAAGTCATTATCAATAATTTGCCCTAAATTTACGTTAGTAATATTATCAAATAAGTATTTCCGTGAAGAAACTACCTCTCTGTATAAGTTTTGTGTTGCTTGTTGTAACATCATCCGCACAGGAAACAAAATCAAAAAAGGACGATACCAAAAACGATAAGAAAGAAGCCCGCCGGGAAAAGATCAATCAATTAATGAAGCAGGCCGAAGAAGGTGTGCTTATCTACAGCAAGCAAAGCATTTTCGGTTTGCAGTTTCGTACCAATGGTTATGGCTTGTTTTATGAACTCGGCAAGATGAAAACAAATCGTAAAACAAATATTTACCGTATTGATATAACAGAGATCAAACATCCTAAGGAAGAAAAGACACAGTCGGGTGGTAATGGATTTGTTTTCTTCGGAAACCCGTTTATTTATGGCAAGATCAATAATTTCTACCAGGTAACACTTGGCTTTGGCCAACAGTATATACTCGGACAAAAGGGAAATAAAAATGGGGTTGCGGTTTCGGCTGTTTACAATGGCGGCCTGGCGATTGGTCTTTTAAGGCCCTATTATATTGAGGTAAGAGATCAAAACGGTGAAAACAAAACGATCAAGTATGAAGATGACAAGGATTTGTTTCTGAGTAAACAGGTTATTATAGGTGGTGGCGGCCTAGGGAAAGGGTGGGGAGAGATGAAATTTAAACCCGGCGCTTTTTTGAAAGCTGCAATACGTTTTGATTACGGCCGTTTTAATGAAACTGTTTCAGGAATAGAAGTTGGAATATCCGGAGAATTTTATGGCGATAAAATCCCCATTCTTGCAGAGCAAAAAGATAAACAGTTTTTCCTGCAAGGCTACATATCCATTCTTTTTGGAAGGCGTAAATAACTGCAGTATTTTTGCCGGATGGTAGAGTTGCCAATAGTTTCCCCAACACCAGATAATTCAAAGATCAAAAAGCCGGATTGGCTTAGGGTAAAGCTTCCTATTGGCCAGGAGTACAAACATGTACGCAACCTGGTCGATAACTACAAATTGCATACTATCTGTGAAAGTGGTAACTGTCCTAACATGGGCGAATGCTGGGGTGCCGGTACTGCTACATTCATGATACTTGGTAATACTTGTACAAGAAGTTGTGGTTTTTGTGCTGTTGCTACGGGTCGTCCGGAACCAGTAGATTGGAATGAGCCTCAAAGGGTGGCTGAAGCTATACACCTGATGAAAGTAAAACATGCAGTGATCACTTCAGTTGACCGTGATGAATTAAAGGATGGGGGCTCAGTAATCTGGCACAATACTATTAAAGCCGTTAAAGCACTAAATCCAGATACAACTTTAGAAACATTGATCCCTGACTTTAAAGGGGATAAAGAAAGCATCCAGCGAATTGCCGATGCAGGTCCAGAAGTTGTTAGCCATAACATTGAAACTGTGGAAAGATTGACAAAGCAGGTTCGGATACAAGCGAAATACTGGAGAAGTATGGAAGTTATAAGAACCCTGAAAGAAATGGGGATGAGAACAAAAAGCGGAATAATGCTTGGTTTGGGTGAGGGGAAGGAGGAAGTAGTTCAAACAATGAAAGACCTGCGGGATAACGGCTGCGACGTAATTACAATTGGTCAGTACCTTCAGCCGACTAAGAAACATTTGCCGGTTCACAGATTTGTACACCCAGATGAGTTTGCAGAATACAGGGAGATGGGCTATAACATGGGTCTTGATTATGTAGAGAGTGGTCCGTTGGTTCGTTCATCATATCACAGTGAAAGACATGTTTTCGCTGGATTAGGCAGAAAGGAATGGGAAAAAAATAAATCAGTGCAGGATTAATAATCAGAAAAGCTAAAAAAATCTCAATTTGCTTTTGCGTTTTGTTACAGCCCTTTCGGGGCTGATCTTCTTCTCAGAAGGAGTTACAGCCCAGGTAAACTGGCAAAATGTAGATTCATTATACCAGCCTTTACCATCATCTGTTCATGTTTATAAAACGACGGACTCTTTGGGTGAAAAACCCAACATTGCTTTTTATTTAATAGCTGATCTAAAGGATAAAAAACTGGATTTTACAGTAGATACTACTTACAAACGTCGTCTTACGCCATCTGAATTTTTTGAAAGGAATAACAAACCACTCTTAGTAGTCAACACAACCTTTTTTTCATATGAAACCAATCAAAGTCTTAACCTGGTAATTAAAAACGGGAAACTTTTAAGCTATAACACACATTCTGTTCCCGGCAAAGGGAAAGATACATTGACCTACCGTCATCCCTTTGGTAGTGCAATTGGTATTTCAAAAAAAAGAAAGGCGGATGTTGCCTGGGTATTTACAGATCCAACTATAAATAAATCATACTATCTAAATTTCATAATCTCTCCGGGCAGAGATTCAATAGAAAATCCAGGTCAGAAGTATATTCTTAAAAATTATATTTATCCCGGACCAGACCTGGCAAGGGGCCGGCTAAAAAATTTTCCACCCTGGAAAATGAAAACTGCTGTTGGTGGTGGCCCGGTTCTTTTACAAAGGGGGGAGATAAAAATTACAAATAACGAAGAACTAAAGTTTGTCGGAAAAGCCATAGAAGATAAACATCCAAGAACCGCAATGGGATATACATCTGATCAAAAATTAATAATTCTTGTTATACAAGGTCGTTTTCCCGGAATTGCTGAAGGTGCTACTTTAGGGCAGGAAGCTCAAATATTAAAAGATCTTGGTTGTGTTGAAGCTCTGAATCTCGATGGGGGTGGAAGCAGTTGTTTGCTAATAAATGGGAAACAAACTATACAACCTTCTGATAAGCAGGGTCAGAGGGCGGTTCCAGCTGTTTTCATTATTAGAGATTAATAAGTATTTGTGCTTAAAAAGATGATTTTTTCTTAATAATAATTCTGTTTTGGCATAGTTTTGACTTTATTACATCCAAATTTCCAATATGAAAAGGCCTGGTTTATTTGTAGTAATTCTCCTGTTTACATCTGTTTTTTCTACCGTAGTGATATCTACAGTTATTTCTGGTATTGCTAAGACATTTCAAAAATCAGAGATTCAGAATGTAAAGGTAAAGTCTGTATCAGCAGAAAATTCTCAGAGCATGATACATGCAAGTGTAGAGCTCTGACATTTGTCACTATTGTTTCTTAACTATATAGAATCTTTTCGATTTTAATAAAATCCAAAAGATTTTTTTCTTTGTACTTATGGTATGAAGTTAAAGCATCTATATATTGTTTTCCCTTTATTATGTGTTTTATCATTAGTAGCATCTCCTGCTCTTAATAGAGAAAAAGTAATTACGCCGAGGCATACCAGCTCTTACAATTCTTTTGCTCTGCTTGAATTATTTACGTCGGAAGGATGTTCCAGTTGTCCTCCTGCAGACAGGTTGTTGGCACAACTAGGTCATCATAATGAATCTGTAATACCCTTATCCTTTCATGTTGATTACTGGAACCGGCTTGGCTGGACAGACAAATTCAGCAGCAGCGAATATTCAGAGAGGCAGAAAAAATATGCATCACAATTTGGACTGGAAAGTATTTATACCCCTCAGCTTGTGGTAAACGGTAAATATGAATTGGTGGGCAGTAACAGAAACAAAGCGGAGTCTGTTATTGCTAAGGCTTTATCGGAAAATGCTTCTGTAAAACTTAGTATTAATAATTTCAAAAGTGGAAATGAAAAGATCAGTTTTAATGTTTCATTAGAAGGAAACACTGGTGGGCTAAAGATAAATGCAGCATTGATTGAAAGAAATGTTGTTACAAATGTAAAGGCTGGTGAAAATCGGGGTGCAACTTTAACATCTGTAAATGTGGTTCGGGGATACGTTTCAAAGGATGCAAAAAATGATCTTTCATTTGAAATGATAATACCCGGAAAAATCGGGGAATGGGAGATCATTGTATATTCTCAGCAAAAAAATGATCTCGCAATTACCGGTGCTACTGTTTTTCAGCCAGAACATTAATCGCCCCAAATCAGGGCACTTGCTCCTAAAATGGCTGCATCAGCTTCCTGCAGTTCGCTAAACATCAACTTTACTTTATTCCGGAAAATCTGGATCAGGTTGGCTTCCATAGCCTGGCGAGTTGGGTTCATGATGAGGTTTCCTGCTTTAGTGAGTCCTCCAAATAATACTATAGCTTCCGGTGATGAGAACATTACAAAATTTGCAAGGGCTTCACCTAATATTTGCCCTGTATACTCAAATATATCATTTGCGATCTTATCACCTTTTATGGCGCATTCATAAACGGTCTGACTTGTTATTAGATCATTAATGCTATAATCCCTCAATAAGCTTTCTTCTTTTGGATTTTGTGTGAGTAATTCCAAAGCAGTTTCTCTGACACCAGTTGCAGAAGCATAAGACTCAAGGCTGCCTCTTAACCCGGTTCCTTTGTGTAGCCGGCCACCGGGTCTGATAACAGTGTGTCCCAATTCACCAGCGAAACCATCATGTCCCAGAACTATCTTGCCATCGATCACAATTCCGCTGCCAACACCTGTACCAAGTGTAATCGTTATAAAATGTTTCATCCCCTTTGCGCAGCCATACATCATTTCACCCATCGCGGCTGCATTGGCATCATTGGTAAGTTTAACTTTTAATCCCGTTTTTTCTGAGATCATTTTGGCGAATGGAATAATACCCCGCCATTTCAGATTCGCAGCATATTCTATATTACCTGTATAGTAGTTGCCATTGGGGGCGCCTACTCCAATGCCTTTGAATTTTGTTTTACCCCCCGCTTTTTTGATCATTGGAGCAAGTTTCTTATGTAATTCCTCAATGAAGTCCTCAACATCTTCACCTTCATTGGTCAACATTCTGCTTTGTTCCAAAATATGACCTTTGCGATCAACAATACCAAATTTGGTATTAGTGCCACCAACATCAATTCCTATTGCAAGTTCAGCCATGATACTCTTTTATTTTAAATTCATTAATGCCCTCCCTCAATCTGCTGATCAAAATCAATACCCTGGTTTATCAATACTTTTCTCGTTTGTATTGCATGCCATGCCAGGTACAGGAAACAAGCTACTGGTACAAAGTAAGACATATGAATTCCCATCTTGGTATCAGCAAGAGCACCTTGCATAGGTGGTATAATTGCTCCACCCAGTATCATCATGATCAGGAAAGCAGAACCTTCGCTTGTATATTTACCAAGACCTGCTACTGCCAATGAGAATATGCAAGGCCACATTACTGAACAAAACAAGCCGCCGCTCATAAATGCATAGGTAGCTGTTAATCCTGTAGTCATCATTCCGATGATCATTGCTATAGCCGCAAGAAGAGAAAGTGTCAATAAAGTTTTAACAGGTTTTTCCTGCCCAAAGAATATTCCTGCAATCAGTACAGCGATACAAATAATGTACAGATACAAATTATTAATCGGGTTTCCTTTCACAACATTAACAAGAAGTATCAATGCGAAAGCTATAATCGGTACGACAATAGTCAGTAACTGTTTTGTCGACTTTTTAAGATCGAAAACAGATATGGCCCCTGTCCATCTGCCAATCATCAAACTCCCCCAGTACAATGAAATAAATGGTGAAATATATTTTTCATCTAAAGCGCCAAATTCCGGCGTTTTTAATAGAGCTCCCATATTACTTTGCACAGTAACTTCAACACCAACGTAAACAAAGATTGCAACCATACCCAATACTAATTGAGGAAATTGCATAGCACCCCAACCTGATTTATTTCTTTTGGCCATTGACATGGAAGAAAACAGGATCAATAGAGTGAATACAAGTGTACCAACAACCATATAAGGACGTTGGGCGTCGGTAAAAATATTATTGAAGAATAATAAAATAGCAGCAGGTATAGCAATCAGAAGCAATGCCCTTGTTGCTTTACCACTTTTTTCGATGTGCTCTTCAAAGTGAAGTTTCGGAAGTTTTTTAGAAACAGTAAAAAAGATCGCAACAAAAGCGAATAATCCTCCCAGGATGAGCCAGAGCAATTTAATATTTGCGAGAGTCGGTTCTTTAGCGGATTCACCTGCTTTGCCGAATATCACAAAACTTACAGCAAGCGGACCAAGCAAAGTTCCTAATGAATTAATTCCACCGGCCATGTTTAATCTATGTGAACCGGTAGATGGGTCACCCAAAGCAATGGCAAATGGCTGAGCAGCGGTTTGCTGCAAAGAAAATCCGAGTGCTACAACAAAAAAAGCAGCAAGTACTAAACCAAATGTGGCCCCGGAGTAAGTTGAGACGAAAGCCAGCAAAACTGCACCCGCTACTGAGATCAATAACCCGATTATAATACCTTTTTTATAGCCGATCCTGTTAAGGAAGTCGATCCCCCAGGCTTGTGAAAAAAGATACAGTGCAAATGAACCATAAAAATAGGCGCCGTAATATGACGTGTCGATCAACTGTGATTGAAACTGGTTTAAGTTGAAATGTGATTTGCAAAAAGGAATAAAAATTCCATTTCCTGCAGCCACAAATCCCCAAAAAAAGAAAACAGTGATCAGGTTAGAAAGGGCTCCATAATTGGTTGGCAATTTGGTTTGCTGACTCATAGCAATCGATTAATGATGTTTATAATGTGCTGAAAGTAAAACAAATTTTGAATTACTGCTCACCCGGCGCTTGTTTTGTTGACAGGTTGTACAAAAAAAGGCATATATCACTTAGGGGTAAAACACAAAACAAAGATTATTCTATTGTTTTAATTTTTTTTACCTTTTGCTATCATAAATAATCCTCTTAATTTCAGTTTAAAAGAGATACAGAGTAATGGAAATAATTCATGTAGCGGCAGAATGTTATCCTGTAGCCAAAGCAGGGGGATTGGGTGATGTGGTAGGTGCCTTACCAAAATACCAGGCAAAGCTGGGACATGTTGCCAAAGTTGTGATGCCGATGTACCGCACAAAATTTTTGTACGAAAATCAATGGGAACTGGTTCATGAGGGAGCACAGCATCTTGGCTCACATTTTTTTCACTATAGTGTAATCAAAGAAAAAACCAACAAACTGGGATTCGATCTTTACCTGATCGATATAAACGGGTTATTGGACCGGGAAAAAATTTATGGCTATGATGACGATAATGAGAGATTTGTATCATTTCAGATTGCTTTTTGTGACTGGATAAATAAATGGCAACATCGTCCCGATGTGATACACTGCCATGATCATCACACAGGTCTTATCCCTTTTATGCTGAAATATAGTTTTGAGTTTCGTAATAATCTTTCCGGGATACCAACAGTCTTTACCGTTCATAATGCTCAATACCAGGGTTGGATGGGATGGGACAAATATTATTACCTGCCTGCATTTGACAGTTGGAAATGGGGTATGCTTGACTGGAATAACACAATCAACCCGCTGGCTTCGGCAGTAAAATCTGCGTGGAAGGTTACTACTGTAAGTAACAGCTATCTCGATGAACTTAAGTATTCTGCAAACGGAGTTGAAAACCTGTTTGAATATGAAAGAGGAAAAAGTTTGGGCATTCTGAATGGTATTGATACACAGGTTTGGAATCCTGAAACGGATTCAATGATTTTTAAGAATTATGATAAAGAATTGGTGGAGAAAGGAAAATTGAAGAATAAAAAAGAACTGGCCGGGCAGTTTGGTCTTGATCCCGATAAGCCTTTAATATCTTTTGTTGGAAGATTGGTAGGCGAAAAAGCTGCTGACTTACTACCTGATGCTATCAGTCAATCCATTTACCAGCATCATGGAGGGGCAAATTTTCTTATCCTGGGTTCTGGTGATCCAAACCTTGAGGACAGGCTTGACCAGATGAAGCATCAGTTCAATGGATTTTATAATTCTTATATTGGTTATAGCGAACCTTTGAGTCACCTGATTTATGCGGGTTCAGATTTTTTATTGATGCCCAGCCGTGTGGAGCCATGTGGGCTTAACCAGATGTATGCCTTACGATATGGGACAGTGCCAATGGTCCGGAATGTGGGAGGACTCAGAGACACCGTTACAGATATGGGTGACTGGCAGGGTACCGGTATTCGTTTTGACCAGGCCTCTGTTTGGGATATTACATATTCGGTAGGCAGGGCTATTGACCTTTATAATAATAAACCTGACCTTTATACATGGATGAGAAGTCACATGATGACGATCGATCATTCATGGGACAGTTCAGCACAACAATATATTGATCTATACAAGTCACTGAAATAATTTTTAGGTTATGGCTATAAGAACTATTACCCACTCTAAGGAAATACTGTGTGTTATTCTTGGTGGCGGCGCGGGCTCAAGATTATATCCTCTTACCGCTAGTCGTTCAAAACCGGCAGTGCCTATTGCAGGTAAGTATCGCCTTGTTGATATCCCGATCTCTAATTGCCTTAATAATGGGATTGGGCGAATGTTTGTGTTAACGCAGTTTAACTCGGCATCACTGAACAGGCATATTAAAAACACTTATCACTTCAGCGCTTTCAGTAAAGCATTTGTTGATATTCTGGCTGCTGAACAAACGCCTGATAACCCGGCATGGTACCAGGGAACCGCGGATGCAGTGAGGCAGGGTCTTCGTCATATTGCTCCGTTTGAGAGTGATTATATACTGATTCTTTCGGGTGACCAGCTATACCAGATGGATTTTGCAGAAATGCTCGATAATCATAAAGAATCAGGGGCAGATATTTCAATAGCAACGATTCCTGTCGGCGATCGGGAGGCTCCTGAATTCGGAATTTTAAAATCATCCAAAGGGATGATTGATTCTTTTATAGAGAAACCTAAGAAAGAAATTTTACCGGAATGGGTAAGTGATACCGGTGATGAAATGAAAAGTGCCGGGAGAATTTACCTGGCCAGCATGGGTATTTACATTTTCAACCGGTCATTGCTGTTTGATCTTCTTCAAAACGAATATAAAGATGCTACTGACTTTGGAAAAGAGATCATTCCGGAATCAATTAATAAATACAAGGTAGCGAGTTACCAATATACCGGCTATTGGACAGATATAGGAAACATCTATTCATTCTTTGATGCAAATCTTGATCTCACCAAAGAAATTCCATCCTTTAATCTTTTTGATAACGACCGGAATATCTATACCCGTCCCCGTATGCTGCCACCAGCAAAAATCAGCGGAACTGCACTGGAAAAAACTTTAGTTGCTGAAGGTTCAATCATCAGCGCCTCCAGGGTGGAAAGTAGTGTAATAGGTATTAGGTCAAGGGTAGGACATGGCACTACTATGGTGAACACTTACATGATGGGTAGTGATTATTATGAAACATTAACTGATATAGCCACTGTTCATGAAAAAGGCATTCCTCTTTTAGGAGTGGGAGACAGGTGTTATATCAAAAATGCAATTCTTGATAAGAATGTCAGGATCGGAAATGATGTAAGGATAAATGGTGGCAACCATCTTGAGAACTCAGATCATGCACTTTATACGGTTAAAGACGGGATTGTTGTAATAAAGAAAGGAGCAATCGTTCCCAATGGGTTTGTTATATAATCGGCACTAAAACTTACCGGTTTTGCTTGCAAAAGTGTACTTGTTACATAACATTCCCTATCTTCAATTCAATTATTTAATAAACTGCGATTGCTATGTCGACGGTGCAATTAGGCTTAAAGCCCAGGTTAAGTCTTGTTCAGATAATTAATATGAGTGTTGGATTTTTCGGAATCCAATTTGCTTTTGGGCTGCAAAATGCTAATGTCAGCCGTATTTTCCAGACACTTGGTGCAGAAATAGAAAGCATACCTATACTTTGGATAGCTGCTCCCATTACAGGATTGATCATTCAGCCGATTATCGGGCATATGAGTGATAAAACCTGGCTCGGAAAGCTAGGGAGAAGAAGACCTTATTTTATGACAGGGGCCATTTTTGCATCATTGGCTTTATTTGTATTTCCCGGTGTAAAGGCATTATGGATGGCCGCAATAATGCTATGGCTGCTGGACGCTTCGATTAATATTTCAATGGAACCCTTTCGGGCATTTGTTGGCGACATGCTCCCCGACTCTCAAAGAACAACCGGGTTTGCCATGCAAAGTTTCTTTATTGGTATTGGCGCCGTAATATCTTCTTTGCTTCCTACAATTTTGACTAAAATGGGTATTGAGAACACTGCCCCTCCGGGTGTGATTCCTGATTCCGTCAGAATATCATTTATTATCGGAGCTGTAATTTATATGCTGGCAATCTCATATACTGTTTTTACCACTAAAGAGTATTCCCCGGAAGAAATGAAATCTTTTGGTGAGATTGATGAAACTCATTCTGAAATTAGAATTAAAACACCGGTAAAATCTTTTCAAAGAAAAGGTGCCACCTGGACTACTTTGGGTATTTTACTGATCGCTGCGCTATATTTTTATAATAGCAATGCTACCCATCCTCTCGCAAAAGAACTATATGTACTTACCGGGGGTATTACTGTTTTCGGATTGCTGCAATTGATCGCCGGTTTGATGTTTTCTTCCGGTAAGAAGAATGGATTTCTCGAAGTAATTGATGATCTGAATTTTTTGCCTCCTACAATGAAAAAACTGGCCATTGTTCAGTTCTTTTCCTGGTTTGCTCTTTTTTCAATGTGGATTTATACCACAGCGGCTCTTTCCCAGCATATTGCCGGCACAACAGATACTACCTCTGCAGCATACAATGAGATGGGAAACTGGGTGGGAGTACTTTTTGCCTGGTACAATGGATTTGCCGCAATCTTTGCTTTTTTACTTCCCATACTTGCAAAAAAACTATCAAGACCTGTTACTCACATGATTGCTCTTGTCATCGGTGGAATTGGGTTGATATCTTTCTATTTTATTAAAGATGAAAAGCTGCTGATCTTAAGCATGGCTGGAGTTGGCCTGGCATGGTGCAGTATCCTGGCAATGCCTTATTCAATGCTTACACAGGCCTTACCGGCAAATAAGATGGGTGTTTATATGGGAATTTTTAATTTCTTTATTGTCATACCTCAGATATTAGCCGCAACTCTTTTAGGAATATTTACAAAAGAGTTTTTTCATGGACAGGCGATTTATACAATTTTATTAGGTGGCTGCTCCATGGTACTGGCAGCGATCCTGACATTGAGGATAAAAGATAAATGATATGAAAAAAATCATTTTCGTTCTTGCTTTATTTCTTACAGTAAAGTGTTTTGCCTTGGATGTTTATCCCACGCATTGGTGGGTGGGAATGAAAAATCCAAAACTGCAACTGATGATCCACCGGGATAGGGTTGCTGCTGAAAAAATAACAATGTTGCCTTATGCAGGTGTTAAAATGGTAAAGCAGACAAAAGTTGAAAACCCAAATTATCTTTTTATTGATCTTGTTATTTCATCAACAGCAAAACCGGGGAAAATAAAATTCCGGATCGACTATCTGCAAAGTCCTGAAGCTGTTTCTTATAAGATCGTAGAATATGAATTAAAGGCAAGAAGCAGGGCAGATGGTAAAACAAGAGCATTGGGAGTTACATCAAAAGACTTTATTTACCTGATGATGCCCGACCGGTTTTCAAATGGGGATCCTTCAAATGACATCATTCCCGGATACAGGGATCAGACAAGTAACCGCAGCGATAAATTTTCCCGGCATGGTGGCGATTTTAAAGGAATAGAGAATCACCTTGATTATTTCAAACAGTTGGGAGTAACAACTTTGTGGCTTACTCCGGTAATTGAAAATGACATGCCGCTAATGGAAGAGTGGGGGAACAGGGTTGCCGGTTATCATGGTTACTGGTTTACGAATCATTATGAAATTGATAAGCGATTGGGTGGGAATGAAGGGTATAAAAAATTCTGTGATATGATTCATCAAAACGGTATGAAGGTTATACAGGATGCAGTTTATAATCATGTTGGGGATCATCATTGGTTTTATTTAGATAAGCCTATGAAAGATTGGTTCAACACTTCGCAGGGGAGCAACGGACCTAATCACCGGGAAGAGGTTTTCTTTGACCCATATGCTTCAAAGACAGATAAGCAGACGATGCTGGATGGATGGTTTGTGCCGCATCTCCCGGATCTTAATCAGCGAAATCCATTTGTTGCTACTTTTTTAATACAGCATGCAGTTTGGACAACGGAAGAATATGGAATTGATGGCTGGAGAGTTGATACATATAAATACTGTGAAGAGCAGTTTATGAACGATGTGAATGCAACATTAGAAAGGGAATTTCCTGATGTAACAGTATTTGGAGAATCCTGGGTAAGCACACCCTTGGCAAACGCCTATTTTACCCGGAACAACGTTAATTCGCCTTTTAAGCATAATGCAAAGGGAATGCTGGATTTTCAAACATGCTTTGCTATGCTTAGCGGCATGAACGGTTCGCAGGGGTGGATGGATGGGGTCAACAAGATCTATACGACGCTTGCAGAAGATGTTTTGTATAAAGAACCATTGAACAATTGTATTTTCCTCGACAATCATGATATGGATCGTGTATTTTCAGTTGTTGATGAAGATTGGAAGAAATTGAAAATGGGGATGAACTGGTTATTGACCCTACGTGGAATACCACAGATATATTACGGAACGGAAGTGTTGATGAAGAATAAAAAAGTGAATACCGATGCAACGGTGAGAGAAGATTTCCCGGGTGGCTGGTCAGATGACAAACCTAAAGACAATCGCTTTACAAAAGAGGGAAGAAGCGAAAAACAAAATGAAGCTTTTGACTATGTAAGCAGGCTGGCTAATTTCAGAAAAGGTTCTTCGGCATTAACTACCGGGAAGACGATGCAGTTTATTCCTAAGAATGGGTTATACATTTATTTCAGGTATGATGCAAAGCAGACAGTAATGGTGGTTGCCAACACTGGTGACAAGAAAATAAAACCGGACTGGAGTCATTTTGCCGAAA
This sequence comes from Chitinophagaceae bacterium, assembly GCA_035328345.1. GTDB lineage: Bacteria > Bacteroidota > Bacteroidia > Chitinophagales > Chitinophagaceae > JJ008. The sequence continues at coordinate 13,988 of DAOLIV010000026.1, forward strand.
GAACAAATGGATTCTCACAGGCAAGAAATGTTGTTTCAGGTAAAATACGGTCTTTATCAGAAATTGAAATTGAGCCAGGGGAGAGCTATGTATTGGAACTATTAAAATAACCTAAAGGAAAATATTCCAGACGGCTTGCTGGCCCCAACTTCCCCAGTCGCTGGTGGCTTTCTTGACCGACTCCTGCAATTCGGCAGCTTTTTTCTTTTTTCCTTTCTGTGGTTCTGTTATGATGGCCGTATTAACGCCATTCACTTGTAGCTTGGTTGCAATCCAGCTTGTATACATTCTTGGAATCGTAATGCCAAGGATCATGCCCGGCAAACCATTAATGCCCATGGGCCCCCCACTGATCATTATTTCATCAGTATAAAAAGCAAATACATACACACTATCGAAAATGATCCCGACTGCTTTCCGGCAATTGAAGCCGGCAATTTCACGGGTTTCATTGGGTACCAGTTTCCAGTCTATTCTAAGGAGTGAATCATTTAAGAGGTAAGTATTATCAAAAACGAATTTCTGTTGAACAAAAGTGCCGGCGTTGTAATTGTTATACCAGATGTTATCTTCTTCTTCGCCTCTTGACCAGGGTAATTTTGTTTTTTCATCCCTGCGATCGAATTTATAAACTGATTTATTATTGTCAAAAGTAAAATCATACCATGTGGTTGAGAACTGAGGCATTTTGTCTTTGAACATCTCCGCAAATATTCCATCACCAAACACTTTGTGATTGTTGGTGCGTACTTCAAACTCGATCATGCCGCTGTTAATAAACTGCTGGGCGCCGGCGTTGATCGTCGCTAAAACAAATAATGTTATGATGCTTCTTTTCATTGTTGTATCATTTAACTTCAGAACCCGGATGCAGGCTTACCATTTTTTGAAATATTCCATGTAACGGTCAGCAGCCAGTATCTCCGCAACGTTGTAAAATATTGCTCTGTAAAACTGTAGCTGTTGAAATTTCGCTGATAGCCCCTGTTTTGATCAAGGATATCAAACAATCCCAGGTTTATTTCCAGTTTATTGTCCTTCAGTAATCGTTTTGTGATGGATGCATTCCAGGTAGTGAAATTATTGTTTTGTGTGAACCTTGGATCTTTTTGCCGTATTTGAGTATTAATACTGCTGCTGATCTCAAAATTCTTTGGAAGCATTACTCTCCCATTAGCCCATCCATCAATCTGCCAGTAATCGGCATTAGCAGATGAGTTAACCGTTGCCGCTGAATGATTCCAGGTGAAATTCGGACTGAAATAAAAATCAAATTTGTTCTCTTTATACTTGCTCACATTCAGACGAAGACCATAAGCCTTTGTCGTTGTAATATTCTTTATGCTATTGATGAAATCAATATTCCTGTAGACATTAATGATTGGTCCAAAGCCCAGTCTTAATTTGCTTTTTAATTTAAATCCATAATCCGAGAAAAAGCTCAGGGCATATCCTCCATTGGCATTCACCGTCTGGTAAGTTCTTTTACCTGAATTATCAACAGTGTTTGATTGAACAAAAGCATTCTGAGTAATATTAAAATTCAGATTTGACCAGATGTTTTTTTCCTTAAGGACGTTATATGAATTATAACCGATCGTGAAGTTGTGGCGAAAGGCCTGTTTCAGATCAGGATTACCAATATATTCATTTAACGGATCTGTATTAACCCTTATTGGTTGAAGTTGTTCCAAAGTCGGCGCAGTTGTGGACCCGTTATAATTGAATCTTAAGTTTTCACTTGGTTTGAATTTATAGATATAAGAAGCACGGGGGAAGAAATTAGTGTAATTGTATTTTGATGTGATATTATCGGTGATGTTTTTTTGTGTAAAATTGCTGAAGCCCACAGAAGCGCCAAGAGACCAGGTGTACTTTTTCTTATTCATGCGGAAATTCAGCCCCGGGGTATTGACCAGCCTGTTGAACTCATAGGAATTACTCAGGGTATCAATAACATCTTCATATTTGCCATTGTTGGCTTTTTGATAGGTATTCCTGTCATTGGTATTGCTGTTCCAGCCAATACTATGACTTAGTTCAAGATAAAAATCTTTGGCCAGCGGTTCTGTATATGCAATTTTAGTATTGATACCTTTTGCCACAGCATCTCTCACATTCAATTGGTCAATAGTATCAGCTCTGTCCAATGTTCCGTTTAAGTAATATTTATTAAGAGAATAAAGGAATCCATCATTTTTTGAATCGCTCCAGTTAAAGTCTGTATTCACTGAGAGTGTCCGGGAAAGTTTCTTGAATTTATGTCTCCACAGTAATGTAGAGTTTATGCTGTTATTATCAGAGTTATTATTGCTGTTTCTGCGGCTATTGTTGATGCTGTCTCCTGCATCCGTAAACGATTCTGTGTAATAATCAACAGTTGATTTTGTATTCTTCTTATTTGCCCTTGTAGTCCATTTTAGTGAATTGGCGGAATCCAGATTAAAGTCAAGGGTCAGGTTTAATGCATGTTTGACATTGGAGTTAAAATTGTTGCTGATGCTATTTGTGTTCCAACTGCTATCAGGTAAAAAGGTTTTTGAAAATGTTCTTATCACCCCAGGTGCATTTACCTTGCTGAATTTATATCCTGAGTTAAAACTCTGTTTGTCATTTGCACCAAACTTGTTGCTGTAATGTAATCCCCCGTTCCAGTTTTGGGGAATGCCATTTCTGCCCCCCCAAAAACTTTCATCGGCATCATAACTCATCGAAATAAACATTCCACCACCATCATCAACCCCCGTGCTCATATTATCTGAGCCACCGCCATAATTCTGTGAGTCTTGCCAGTCAAGATTAGTTTGCCCCGTATTACTCATAATGCCATAGCCAGCCAGTTTTCTTTTGTCTTTAAAGGAATTCAGCATGACAGCATTATTGTATTTGTCTTTCAAGCCTCCGCCCAGTTCCACTTTTCCGAAGTAACCCTCTTTTCTTTTCATTTTCAGGTTAATGGTTTTATCCTTCACCCCATCATCAATGCCGGTAAATTCTGCCTGGTCACTTTTTTTGTCAAAGACTTCTACTTCTTTTACCGCATCTGCCCTGAGATTTTTGGTTGCGATTCCAGGATCACTTCCAAAAAATTCTTCACCATCAACCAATACCTTTTTAACTCTTTCACCCATGGCAGTAATATTTCCGTCTTTATCCACCTGTATGCCGGGTAATCGCCTGAGCAATTCTTCTACATTAGCTCCGGGTCTTACTTTAAAGCTGTCAGCCGTATATACTGTAGTGTCGCCTTTTATTCTGATCGGAGCTCCTGATTTGATCAATACTGCCGCCAGCAATACACTTTTTGGGGTCATATATACTTTGCCAATATCTTTTACAGCACCGGAAGGCAGATCAATTGCATCAAAATAATCACCCATGTATGGGTGAGTGATCATAATAATATATTTTCCTTCATGCAGTCCCTGGACACTGAATGCACCATTTTTACCTGCACGGGCAAATTTTACCAATACTGAATCTGATTGACGCAAAACAGAGATCACAGCGTTTTCAGGATTCTTTTTTTCTACTGTATCTAACACAGTACCTTTAAGCGAGGACAATTGTGAATGGGAAACAAAAGCAATGAAAAGAAATAAAATAAAGAGGAGCAGTTGTTTTTTCATGGCTGGTTTGTCGGTTAAGGTTTAATGCCTGATAAGGTGCAAATTTTAATTAAAAATCCCGGTGCTGAAAGACCATTCATGTAATTTTAAGTTAAAGCTCGATAAATTAAAATTCAGCTATGACGCATCAGCGACAAAATTCCACAAATAAGAAAAAAAAAGATGTGACAGAAAAGGTGCGTAAGCAAAAGCCAGCAACTTTAAAAGCATCATCAAAACCTGGAAAGGAAAAAAAGTACGAAGAGTCACATTTTGTAGATACATCAAAACCTGTCTGGAATTATTCTATTCTTTCGGATGACGATGTCCGTAATTTCCAGAATGGCACAAATTACCAATTGTATAAAAAATTCGGATCACATTCTATCCAGGTTAATGAGGTTTGGGGAATGTATTTCTGTGTATGGGCACCCAATGGTACTTCAGTCAGTGTAAAAGGAAATTTTAATGACTGGAAGAATCATGAATTTGAATTGTATCCCCGGTGGGATAACAGCGGCATCTGGGAAGGTTTTATTCCCAATTTCAGCCTGGGAGAGGTTTATAAATATCACATTGTTGGTTTTGAAGGAAGAGAGGTTGACAAGGGTGACCCGCTGGGTAAATTTTGGGAAAAAAGACCCGCAACAGCAACGATCACCTGGGATATGTATTACGAATGGAAGGATGAAGAGTGGATGAAGAAAAGAAAAGAGCATAATAAACTGGAAGCGCCATGGAGTGTATATGAAGTTCACCTCGCAAGCTGGCAAAGACCAGATAAAAATGATGAAGAAAGATATAACACATACGACCAGATAAGAGAAAATCTTGTTCCATATGTAAAGGAGTTAGGCTTTACGCATGTCGAATTCATGCCGGTTATGGAACATCCTTTTGATGGAAGCTGGGGATATCAATGCACAGGTTTCTTTGCAGCAACGTCAAGGTTTGGTGACCCTCAGGGACTGATGCGATTGATCGATGCTTTTCACCAGGAAGGGATTGGAGTGATACTGGATTGGGTGCCTTCACATTTTCCGTATGACGCTCATGGTCTTTTCATGTTTGATGGGACGCATACTTATGAGTATGCTGATATGCGTAAAGGATTTCATCCTGATTGGAACAGTTATATTTTCAATTATAAAAGGGGAGAAGTAAAATCATTTCTGATTAGCAGTGCCAGGTATTGGCTTGATCTTTTTCATATTGATGGCATTCGTGTAGACGCAGTAAGTTCGATGCTGAAATTGAATTATTCAAGAGAACATGGGCAATGGGAGCCCAATGAGTTTGGCGGCGATGGTAATTTAGAAGCGATTGCATTTATAAAAGATCTTAATGAAACAATTTTCCGTGACTTTCCGGATGTGCAAACAATTGCCGAAGAAGCAACAGACTGGCCGGGAGTTTCCAAACCGACTTTTTCAGGAGGATTGGGTTTTGGAATGAAATGGATGATGGGATGGATGCATGATACGCTGGATTATTTTAAAATAGATCCGATCCACCGGCAGTTTCATCAAAATAAATTTTCATTCAGCATGATGTATTTCTATGATGAAAACTTCATGCTTCCTTTCAGTCATGATGAAGTAGTGCACGGAAAAAGCCCGATGATTTATAAAATGCCCGGCGATGAATGGCAGAAATTTGCTAATCTCCGTTTGCTTTACACTTATATGTGGACACATCCCGGTGCAAAATTACTTTTCATGGGTAATGAGTTTGGCCAGACAAACGAATGGAATTATAAATCCGAATTGAACTGGGAATTGTTTCAATTTGAATGTCATCGTTTGATGAAGGACTGTGTAAAAGATCTGAATGGGTTATTAAAGAATGAACCGGCACTCTACGAAAATCAATTTAATATTTACGGGTTTGAATGGGTCGATTTAAATCACAGGGAAGAAAGTGTTATGGTTTATCGAAGAAAAGGAACTGATCCGGAGGATGATCTGCTCATAATCCTGAATATGACCCCAGTGGTAAGGGATAATTGGGAAATTTACGTAAATGATAAAGTATTTCAACGTGAAATCTTCAATAGCGATAAAAAAGAATATTGGGGAACCGGTGATGTTTTTAACCCTGAAATAAGGTGCGAGACCATTGAGAAAGATCAAAAAAAATACAAGCTCACCGTAAATTTACCGCCCCTCAGTGGAATCATTCTGAAATAACTACTACTTTGGAATGATATTGGTGATTTTAAGCCCGTTAAGTTTTGATTAGTTATGAGCAGAGTTTATCTTGCCATAAGATTTTTTTTTGACACAAGTCTTAAATCCAGACCTATGAACCGCTACATCCTTACCTTACTTATTGCTTTTTTTTCAAGCTCCTCAATTTTCTCGCAAACTTCTGTCAAGTCGTTATCTGTTGGAGTTGACAGTGCGGATTATTTTTTACAAAAAGGCTTATTGGAAAAACAAAACGGACGTCGTCTTGAGTCGTTGAAGAATTTTGAAAAAGCTGCCAGCTATGATGATAAAAGTAAAGTAATCATCAGGGAACTTGCGGCTGCTTATTTTGATCTCCGTCGCTATAACCAGGCAAGAGAAATGTATAAGAAGCTTGTATCTCTTGGAGAAGAAACACCTGCCAATCTCAAACAGATCATGCATCTTTCATTCCAGTTAAAGCAAAATGATGATGTGTTGCTATATGCTTCAAAACTGAAGAAAGCAGACCCATCTGAAAAAGTAAACTATTACATTGGAAGAGTAAATTATGATATAGACAATTACGGGGAAGCTATAAAATATTTGAATGAAGCTGCAAAGGAAGATCCCGAAAATGCGGAAGTTCCTTACCTGATTGCCCATAGTTATGCTGACATGATGAATTACAAACTGGCAATCCCTTATTTCAAAAAAGCAATTGAGTTGGATCCATCAAAGAATTACTGGATCTATGAACTGGGTTTGATCTGTTATGCGATGCATAATGATAAAGATGCCTTGAAATATATCCTGGAGGCTGCTGAAAAAGGATATAAAAAAGATAATGATTACCTGGAAAATCTTGGTATCGCTTACCTGAATGTAGGTAACCTGGAGGAAGGTGTAAAAATTCTTGGCCAGATACTGGAAAGAAAACCAAGTGATCTGAATATTCTTAACATGGTGGCAGAAGCTTACTACTACGATAAGAAATACAAACAGGCTATTGAGTATTGGGACAGGATACTGGAATACGATAAAGAAAGTGCTACTTCTCTTTACATGATCGGCATGTGTTACCAGAAGATGGGAGGAAGAGAAAATACTCAAAAAGGTATTACACTTTGTGATAAGGCCATTGAAATGGATCCCGCACTCGGCGCTTACAAGCAAAAGAAAATGGTGATGGGGATGTAATCAGCTAAGAGCTAGTAGTTATTTGTTCTTAGTCAATTCAAAATAATTATAAAGCAGTTGTGAAGTTTTTCATGACTGCTTTTTGTTTTATGCCCAGGTTTTAAAACTCCTGACGATAATTACATTCTTTCCGGAACCTTAATACCAAGCAGGCTCATTCCTGAAGCAATTGTATTAGCAGTTAATTCAGACAGCATTAATCTCAGATTCTTTTTTTTATCTGATTCTGCATTTAAAACAGAATGCTCCGTGTAAAATGTATTAAAAGTTTTTGCAAGGTTGAATACATAGATTGCTATTACGGAAGGGTTGTGTTCCGCTACAGCCTGCTCAATAATGGCCGGATATTGCTCCAGTAAAACGATAAGATCCTTTTCGAGTTTTAATAAACCGTTTCCCGGTTTTCCGGATCCGCCTGTCGATTTTCTCAATATTGATTTGATCCTTGCATGAGTGTACTGTACAAATGGGCCTGTGAAGCCATGAAAGTCTATTGACTCTTCCGGATTAAATATCATCCTCTTTTTAGGATCAACACGAAGCAGGAAGAATTTCAAAGCGCCGAGTGCAAGTGTATCATATAGCTCTTTCAATTCTGCTTCTGAAAAATCTTTTACTTTTCCCAGCTCTTCAGTTTTACTCCTCGCCACATTCACCATCTCTTCAATAAGATCATCCGCATCCACAACAGTTCCCTCACGGCTTTTCATCCGGCCGCTCGGAAGCTCCACCATACCGTAGCTTAAATGGTAAATACCTTCAGCGTAAGGTTTACCCAGTTTCTGGAGGATCAGTTTCAGCACCTTCATGTGATAGTTCTGTTCATCAGCTATTACATAAATGCTCTGATCATATTTGAATTCTTCATATTTCTGTTGGGCTAAACCCAGGTCCTGCGTTATGTAAACGGAGGTACCATCTTTTCTCAGCACCAGTTTTTCATCCAGCCCTTCAGCAGAAAGATCGATCCACACACTTCCATCTTCTTTTTTGAAGAATACACCTTCTTTCAAACCTTCTTCTACAAATTTTTTACCCGGCAGGTAGGTTTCGCTTTCATAGTACATTTTGGCAAAGTCAGAACCGATCCTTTTATAGGTTATATCAAATCCGTCATACACCCAGCCATTCATTTTTTTCCAGAGATCAATAACTTCCGGTTTGCCGGTTTCCCAATCAAGCAACATTTGTTGCGTTTCTTTCATGATCGGCGCTTCCTTTTCGGCTTCTTCTTTCTTCATTCCTGCAGAAATCAATTCATCAACCTGCTTTTTATATTCGTCATTGAATTTCACATAATAATCTCCAACAAAATGGTCTCCTTTTATACCGGTTGATTGCGGGGTGGCGCCATGGGCGAAATGCTGCCATGCGATCATACTTTTACAAATGTGAATGCCCCTGTCATTTACAACACAACTCTTTACTGTTTCATATCCGCTCTCTTTTAAGATCTGTGCCACACTCCATCCCAAAAAGTTATTACGGAGATGTCCCAGGTGTAATGGCTTATTGGTGTTGGGAGAGGAATATTCAACCATTACTTTTTGCCCATTGTGATCTTTGGATCCAAAGGATTTATTATTGAAGTTCGATGTTAGAAAGTCAATCCAATATTGATCAGTAATGGCGAGGTTCAGAAATCCTTTAATAACATTATAAGAAGTAAAAAGAGTATTATTATTTTTTACAAGTGCTTCGCCGATCTCATTACCCAGTTGTTCCGGAGATTTTTTTAGCTGCTTTACAAAACCAAAAAGAACCAGTGTGTAATCACCCTCAAATTCCGGCTTGGTCAGGTTAATCGTTAACCCAGCTTCTTTAGCTTCAAATCCATACAGCTTTTTAAGGGTTTCTGTGATAAGTGGTTTTATCTTTTCAGCAAGGCTCATTCTTTATTTATTTAGCCTGCAAATTTAAGTGAAAACATGCCTGTAGGCTGGCGATAATTAAAACTGGCACTTACCTTTGCGACCAATAATGCGAAAACATATTCATAGTGCCCGGGACCTTCTTCTTCCCATTATTGATTTTTTCTATCCGCCCTTTAAAAAACTGATGCCCCTGCAAACCTTTCGTTATGCTGTTTCGGGGGGAAGTAATGCTTTGCTAGGCTATATTGTATTCTATGTCAGCTATAAATTTCTTTTCGCCGAAAAAGTATTTGATCTTGGATTTTATGCATTTAAGGGCCATGTGGCTGCTCTTTTCGCTTCTTTTTGTGTCACACTTCCTATAGGCTTTTTTATGGCAAAGTATGTTGTATTCAGCGATTCAAAAATGAAATGGCATGTGCAATTTTTCCGTTATTTTATGGTATGCCTGTTTAATCTTGCACTTAATTACCTGCTACTGAAAATTTTGGTAGAACGGCTTCATGTCTATCCAACAATTGCCCAGGTCATAACAATTACCGTGGTAATTCTGATCAGTTACCTGGCACAGCGAAATTTTTCATTCAAAGTAAGTGCGGATGAAGAAGACATCATAAGCTAAAGTCAGCAGCATCTGCTTTTACGGAAAGATCACCGCTGCAGTTACTTCTTATAACCAGGTGTTGTTGCATAGGATAAATGCCGATCAGTTTAATATCATCAATTTTCCCATAGCTGCGGATACCTTTACTCCATTCCTGGTTTAACTGGCTGTTCATACTCAGTTTGGCGGTATCAATATAATTACCCAATTCAAAACGGGCAGCTTTTTTAATCTCTTTGGTGATCTTTTTATCAAAGAGCCAATCTGCGGAACCTAATAATATATTCTTTGACTTGATATCAAAATCCACATCTTCAACCTCAATGGTTCTTGAATCATGTTTATAAACGGGCCTGCCTACCAGGTAAACAACACCAGTATTGGTGCCTGAGAAATTGACCTTAATGATCAGTTTATCAAATCCGCCTCCATATATCTTACAATCATCAATGATGAATTTCTTTTTTACAAATGTTTTCTTAACGTCAAATTCTTTTCCTGCCAGCTGGCTGTTTAAGATATTGCTAAGTGAATCATAGTTCAGAACTGCATCAAGGAAAATGCTGAAACCGGGTTTCCGGATAAAATAACCGGCATCGGGTATCCATGAATTGTACTCTGCTGGTTTTTCAAAAGTGATAACCGGCCTGGCAGATAACCCGAGGTAAACATTCAGTGAATCATTTTCTGCATACAGGTTATTGATCCGGATACGCTGCGGATTTATTTTCAGCCAGCCCAGCCCATAAAGATTATATACCTTATTCAATTGATCCCAAACCTGCTGAAAACGGGGTTTCAGGTCAACAACATTATAACTTTTATCAAGGTCTTTTTTTGCAGCATCCAGTTCGGTGGTCAATCCTTTCATCACCTGTTTGGTAATGTCCTGTCCCCAAAAACACACTTCACATTTATCAAGAGGTTCCGGGTCGTTTCTTTTAAAATTCAGTTTCACTTTAAAATCAGGCTGAAAACTGATAGAGTTCGTGAATGAAACATTAACCCTTCTTTCCGGTTCATTAAAACCACAACGGCAGGGAGGTGTCCATGGCGATACTGCCGTACCATTTACACAGATTCTTGTAGAGCCAATAATCTTGTAATAACCGGTAAAGCCAAGATTCAATGAAGTTCCCACTGCTTTCATTCGAAGGGGACTTCTTCTGAAAACATATTTATAACGGGTATCGCATCCTTCCTGCACCCAGGCATCCGGGTAACCATCAGAGGTAAAAATGGTGTCCACACTTTTTTCTGCCATCTGGTAAATAGGCTTCAGGTTGATCTGGATGGGAATATTGATCTCAGAATTCGGTAAGGAATCAAAATGAAAATTCTCGGGTGACAGGTCCGGTTTTTCAGGATTGATCTTCTGCGAGTAAACACTGGCTGTAATGAACAAAGCAGCTAAAAAAATAATTCCTTTTCCTTTCATGTTGTGATGACGACAAAAGTAGATAAAGAAAGGAAAAGGAATTGTGAAGAAATTACTCCGTAAAACTACATCTCTTTAGGTTGGGTCATACTGAACCAATTACCACAGCCATCATTCACAATGCACTCAATTCCGTAGAATTGCTCTTTGGGTTCGGTAATATTCACTCCTTTTGCTTTAAGCTCTTCATAAGTAGCCCTGCAATCGTTCGTATGCAACACGCCGGCTCCCATTACACCTTTTTGCAGTAATAGTTTCAATGCTTTTTGTGTTTCTTCATCCCACATACCGCCGGCATCACCGGATGCATCCATTAGTACAATTTCAAGGTCGGGCTGCTCAGGAGGATTCAATGTCAGCCAGCGCATACCATTGTCCATTTTTACATCTGTATTTACTTTAAAGCCAAGCTTGTTTACATAGAAGTCATAGGCCTTTTCCTGGTCGGTCACAAAAAAGGATGTGTGAGATAATTTGGTTACCATGATTTTTGTTTTAGAAGATAAAAGTAAGTTGAAGAATGGAGAGAGACTTCTTGAATCTTGCTTTATTATGCCTAATGCATAACGCTAAACGCTAAATGCATTGCGTTCTGCATTAGGCGTTCCGCTTTCAGCCTAATTTATACTGTTCAATAAAACAATGAGGAATGGCTTTTTTAGGCTGCTCCCTTTGTTCCATTTTTTTCTTGTAAGCCATGTTGCGGTAATACTGGGGAGCAAAACCGATTTCTTTCTTGAAGAGCACACTAAAGGAACCGATGCTTTCAAAACCTATTTCATTACAAACTTCTGTTACCGCCTTGTTTTCTGATAACAATAATTTAGCCCTGTCCAGTCTTTTTTGAGTTATGTATTGATGCGGTGTTTTTTTATAAACCTGCCGGAATAGCCGATGAAAATGAAACCGGGATAAGAATGCCTGTTTGGATACCTGTTCCAGGTCAATATCGTTCTGGTAGTGATCGTCAATATAGATCTTGGCAGAGACGATGCGCCGATATATGTCAGGTGTAAGGTTCATATATTAGTGAAAATTACAAATTAGATTAACAGCTACGATCAACCATTAACTATTAACCATCCTCATATATTCCTGGGATTTTTCCATTGCTTCTCCAGTCGCTCAATCATTCCTTCCACTCTCTTGATTTTTGTTTCTTCTTTTTTTGCCGTTACGATCCATTCGATATATTCTTTTTTGTGGGTGAAGGCAAGCGAATGAAAGTAGTCAGCCACTTTTTTATTTTTCCTGAATGCAGCAGTTAATTCATCCGGCAACTTCACTTCTTTGGTTTGCGGGTTCACCCATTTAAAAATTTCTCTTTCAGGTTTAGGTTTTGCATCTTTCTTTCTATCAGATTCGGTTTTTGCCCGCATGCCGAATACTGACCATGTATCATTAAAGGATATCAGGCTGATGAAGGTGACCTTATCGCTTTCTTTCAAAAGACAATCCCATCCTTTGTCACGGTTCAGATCCGTTTGTATGCCGGAAGTCCCTTTGGGGTAATAGATCCAGACAAGAATACCGGGCTTCAGTAATTTCATCACCTTGCTCATTTGTTTTTCCATCTGCGCCTGGTTCAGCACAAACCAATGCACCTGGTCAAATTCTTTACCTGAGTCTGTTATTGTAACGCCGGCCGGAAGACCCGATAGCCCCTTTTTAAAATCTTTGGGTTCATTGATCGTCAGCAATATATTCTTTGCTTTGATCTTCAGTTTGTCTGCAATTGAAGTGGCCATAAGAAAGATTTATAAACAAATGTAAGATTACAAGTTAGCTTCTGCTTCTTGAAACTTGCTTTTCGCTATGATGCCGGAAAACCGGAACTTTAATATCTAAACTTTTTTTATGAAGGCCTGGATATTCCTCTTTTCTGTTTTGCTTTTTACATCCTTTTGTGCAATTGCGCAGGATAAACCTTCACCGGAGGCAGAGGTTTTATTCACTAAGATGATGTCACAGATAAATTCCCGCCATGTGCAGTGGATACAGCGTACAGCTAAAGAAACAAACGACTTACAACTCGACAGCAATGCAGTAATGAGGAAGGCTAAGGAATACACAAGATTGGGCAAAATGAATGGAGGAGATATTGAGGCCCTTGCATTTTTGGTGCTCATGCAGGCGTCCAAAAGTGCACAGGAAGATCTTAAAGCGATTATGGCTAAGGTTAAATCGATCAATGAACAAAAGGCAAAATTAAGATCGGCGCAAGCAACTCTAAAGGATAAAAACACGGCGATATCAAGAGTTCAGCTCGATTCGTTTCACCTTCTGTTAAAAGAACGGGCTACTTCGGGACAAACAACTGGTATTGCAAGAACAAAGCAGCCGGTAACAAAAGCGGAGATCAGTGACCTGGATAGTAAACTCAAAGCAAATCAGGATTCATTAAGTGAATTGGGAGAAATACAATCACTCAAAATGCAAATGGCTATGGACCGGATGACCAAAATGATGAGTACGATCTCAAATATTTTAAAGAAAATAAAATCAACCCAGGATAGTATTATTCAGAACCTGAAATGATGACAGGCACTCCGGATGAGGATGGTTGAAGTTAATATGGGTTGTTAGTATTAATAATGATGATCAGAAAAATAGGGATACTATTTGTTCTCTTTGCTTTTTCAGTGATTGGTTATGCACAGAAAAATCAATCCATTAAAAAAAGGGTAAAAGAACAAAAAACTGAGGCTGCTGGTAGTTCTAAACTTAGTACGGCAACTGTTGCGGCTGTTCAGGCTAAAGCGGAGGCATTTTATAACACAGCTATAAGCCAGGTAAATTCAAAACATCTTGTCTGGATAAAAGAAAATGCCCAAAAAGTTTCTCAGAAAAAAATGAATGAGATCTCCATAAGGGTAATAACAAACTTTTATGGCAAGAATGAGGGTCTGGATTCGGCAGCAATTGATGGATTAATGGTCCTGTTACTCAGGGAAGCATATGTGCTTGAAGAAAAAACATTTGATGAGAACAGCAAAAATGCATGGGATATAAAAGACAGTAAGAAGAGTTTGCACGACGCTTATCAATTGCTTTCAGATAGCAACCATATTGCTAGCGACAATGAGCTTGATTCTATCAATTTACTCATCAATAATGCTGAGATCCTGCTGAAAGACAGCACTGCAAATAAGATAGAAAATAAAAAGGGTGAAGCCCGTTCCATGTCCCGGAACATAAATATGAGCAATACGGGGGCTTTGTCCGATCTGTCTTCCACACAAAAAAAGCTTGCAAATAAGATCACCGCATTAATTGATTCTCAAAATCATTACGAGTCGGAAATGCAGGAAATAGCCGGCCATAAGCAAAGAATTACAAAGATCCTTTACAAGCTGGTTGACCAGGTTACCGAAAAACAGGATACAATCATTAATGGTCTGCAATAAAGTGTTGCTCAGCTTTCCCCCACAGCATACTGGCTTTAAACCTCTTAGCCAAACTGACATTTTTTCACCTTCTTCCCTAACGGCATAATCATTGAGAATCAATAGCGGCCTGTCGAAAGAAGGCCGAAATAAAAGGAGAAATAAACTATGGGAAAAATTATCGGAATAGACTTAGGAACCACCAATAGTTGCGTTGCCGTAATGGAAGGCAGCGAGCCGGTGGTAATTGCCAATGATGAGGGTCGTCGCACAACCCCGTCAGTAGTGGCTTTTTTGAAAAATGGCGAAAGAAAGGTGGGTGACCCGGCCAAACGCCAGGCTATCACCAACCCCCATAACACCATCGCTTCTGTGAAGCGTTTTATGGGCCGCCGCTTTGATGAAGTGACTGAGGAGATCAGCCACTGGAGTTATAAAGTGGTGAAAGGTGACAATAATACCGTTCGTATTGACATAGATGGCAGACTTTATACGCCGCAGGAAATTTCTGCGATGGTGCTTCAGAAAATGAAGAAAACTGCCGAAGATTACCTGGGCCAGGAAATAACCGAAGCGGTTATCACCGTCCCGGCTTACTTTAATGATGCCCAGCGCCAGGCTACCAAAGAAGCTGGCGAAATTGCCGGTCTTACCGTTCGCCGTATTGTGAACGAACCTACCGCCGCAGCCCTGGCTTATGGCCTTGACAAAGGAAAACATGATCAGAAGATCGCTGTGTTTGACCTCGGTGGTGGTACGTTTGATATTTCCGTACTCGAATTAGGTGACGGTGTATTTGAAGTAAAATCAACCAATGGTGATACACACCTTGGTGGTGATGACTTTGATAAAGTGATCATGGACTGGCTGGCTGATGAGTTCAAAAAAGATGAAGCGATTGATCTGCGCAAAGACCCGATGGCTTTACAGCGTTTGAAAGAATCTGCTGAAAAAGCAAAAGTGGAGCTGAGTTCTTCCTCAGAAACAGAGATCAATCTTCCTTATATCACAGCAGTGGATGGTGTGCCTAAACACCTGGTAAAAAAACTGAGCCGTGCCAAGTTTGAGCAACTGGCCGACAATTTATTTGCCCGCTGCCTGAAACCTTGTGAAGCTGCATTGAAAGATGCAGGATTGAATACATCGCAAATTGATGAAGTGATACTGGTGGGTGGATCAACAAGAATACCCAAGGTGCAGGAGATCGTTGAAAAGTTCTTCGGTAAAAAACCACATAAGGGTGTAAACCCGGATGAAGTGGTGGCCGTAGGCGCTGCAATACAGGGTGCTGTATTAACAGGTGAAGTAAAAGATGTATTGCTGCTGGATGTTACCCCGTTAACACTCGGTATCGAAACAATGGGTGGTGTATTAACTCCCTTGATTCCTTCCAACACAACCATACCTACCAAGAAATCAGAAGTGTTCAGTACCGCCAGCGATAACCAGCCCGGTGTGCAGATACATGTATTGCAGGGTGAACGTTCCATGGCGAAAGACAATAAGAGCCTCGGCATATTTAACCTGGATGGCATTCCGCCGGCGCCAAGAGGTGTACCGCAGATTGAAGTAACATTTGATATTGATGCCAACGGTATCCTGCATGTTACAGCAAAGGACAAAGGAACAGGGAAAGAACAAAAGATACATATTGAAGCAGGTAGCGGATTGAGCAAGGAGGAAGTAGAAAAGATGAAAGCGGAAGCAAAAGCCAATGAGGCTACTGATAAAGCTGAAAAAGAAAAAGTGGAGAAACTCAATGCTGCTGATGCCCTGGTGTTCCAGACAGAAAAACAATTGAAGGAATACGGTGACAAGATACCTGCTGAAAAGAAAACGGCTATTGAGCAGGCTGCTGAAAAGTTGAAAGAAGCTCACAAGGCACAGGACATAACAGCTATTGATACGGCTATGCAGGCATTGAATACTGCATGGACAGCCGCTAGTGAGGATATGTACAAAGCAACACAAGGAAATGCAGAAGGCGGAGCACAACCCGGAGCAGATGGAGCCGGACAGCAAACTGCTGATGCCAACGCCGGAGCCGGTGGAGATAATGTGACAGACGTTCCTTACGAAGAAGTGAAGTAACTCTAATGTCACCCTGAGCTTGTCGAAGGGTGACATTTTAAAATAACTCAATTAGCCCCTGCGAAAATCGTCGGGGCTTTTTTCTGATGTCTTAGCGACGATGCCAGATAAGAGCCATGAAATGAAGCGAAGTGACCTTAAATATTAGAGTAGAGGCGTCAATATTGAGTGGAAAAATTATAATAATAAAAAGTAGTATTTTCCCAACACTGATATTATATTTAGCAGGACAAATAAAAAACGGCCAAGTATGCGAGACTTGACCGTTAAAACTAATTAAGGGATACCAAGTGCCAGTAATTTTCATACTGGATTTCCAATTTGAAAGATTGGGTTCCTTATTTAGAAGACACCAGCCCTATTTTGTTTTTTGCTTCCTGCGAAGCGATTTTAAAAGATCTTAATTATTCTCATTAAAGTTGAATTATGTATCAGATTTTATTTTTTTCCATTTTTTGGAATCTGATATAGTCCCCTCTATCATTCATATCCACAAACTCATCGCATAATAGTGAATTATTCGTCTAAATAAAACCTTCAAATATTCACACTATGTGGATAAGGTGCTATCTATTTTTAATCGTTTATCTGTCACATTTATAAATGCTTTGCAATAGTAAAGAATAGTTGATTTGAGAGTGCGGTGTTTTTACTTAAAATGAATTAGAGTAAAATATGCAATTGTTGGGAGAGGTACTTTTCCTCAGCCTTGGTTCGTGTCCCACTAATCAATAACAGGCACAAAACTTTTTATTCACTTCCCTTCTTATTCTTTATAAACACATCAATATAACCGATGCTTTCTTTACCTAAGTTTGTCAAAATAAGTAGATGAAAAGCATCATTGGGTTAATAGATGAACTGGAAACCAAATTTCCATTTATGGATCAAAAAAAGGAATCCGTATCGGCAGCATCCGTTGGCTGGCATATTGAACATAGTTTGCTGGCTGTAATAAAAATGATCAGTGCAACGGAACATTCCAACCCGGCTGATTATAAATGGCAATTTAATATCAAACGTTCTTTGGTAATTCTTACAAATAAATTCCCAAGGGGCAGGGCCCGGGCGCCGCAATCAGTAATGCCCGGTGAGCAAATAAGTAGGACGACCATTGCGCCACTTCTTGAAAAAGCGAAACAAAAAGCAGTATTGTTTGAGACACTCGGCAAAGACAAGTTCTTTCACCATCTTGTCTTTGGTAATTTGCGGCTAAGGCAGGCCCGGAAAATAATTCTTATTCATACGCAGCATCATCTGTCTATTATCAAAGATATTATCAGGGGGTAGGAGTTTTTTATGCCCGACGTCTCCCCAGCTGCGTCGGGTAAAAGAGATTAACCGGATTTTCTCTTCCTGTTTAATCATGCATATCCACAAACTTCATTTTATTATCAGGTGTATAGGAGATATCAATTACTTTTTGGAAGGCTATAAAGCCGGAAGAAAACGAAATGTTTATTTCTGATTGTTCGGGTAAGGTCTGGATGCAACTGAAGCATTGTACAATGACCGTTATGGAGCAGTTCCCGGATATAGATGTTGCCAGGTTATCCAGGTTTTGCTGGCTGTAGGTTTGAGAAGATAGTTTGCCAATAAACCAGTTAATAGCATCTTCGGCATCCGAAACATTACTTGTTTTTATGGCTTCCTTCAATTGAGAGCATTTGTCTGAGAAATTTTCTTTTTTGCAGCCTGAAAAAAAGAAAAGAGAGACAGTGACTGATAAAAGCAACAATTGTTTCATGAAATTTTTCTTTTGGTATAAAACCAGCGTTGGTTTTAATTGTGTTTATCTTAAGTTGCCGGCAGTAAGATTATAGCATAAATCCTGCCATACCAGTGCTACCGCCTTGGTTCGAGTCCCACAAGCTTTTTTCTTTCCAGCGTCTGCGTAGGAGAACTGGACAACTAAAACCCCCGCTTTCTCATTAATTCCCTAACTTTCATAAACCTTTCATTTACCCTCTGATTTCCCCTTGCTGATCAGCTCGATTTTTTAAAACCAAAACCAGTAAAATGAAAAGAAGAAACTTTATTTACAACTCATCGCTTGTTGCCATGAGTGTGGGAGTATTTGGAAAGATCAGGTGGGATGGCGCTGTCTGGGTGGGGGAGGACCCTACTACTACGGATATTCTTGGGCCTTTTTATCGTCCCGGCGCACCGTATAAGACAGACCTGGTACAACCCGGAACCAAGGGCCAGTTACTTCATTTCAGCGGAACTGTTTTTGCCAAAGATGGAAAAACACCATTAAAAGATTCTTTGGTGGAAATATGGCATTGCAATGAGAACGGGGTTTATGATAACACATCAGATGACTATGTGTACAGGGCTTCCTTTAAAACGGGCAGCGATGGCAAATATCATTTCAAAACTATTTTGCCGGTCCCATATGCGGTTGGAGGTGATGTAATACGACCGGCACATATACATATGCGTATTTCCGGGAACACAATGCAGGATCTTGTGACACAGATATACTTCAAGGGTGATAAATATATCGCCAAAGATGAAAGTGCCGGCGACCCGAGATCAATACACCGCATTCTTGAAAGTTCTACCAATAGCAAAAATGAAAAAGTTGTGAAGTTCGATGTTGTTTTAAAAGATGAATATATTCTGGATGCAGCAGGTTTTAAAAAAGTGTCTGGTTTATACCAGATGAAAGACAAATCACTTACCGAGTTTTACCGGCAGGGGGATCAGCTTTTTTTGAAATGGAACGGGCAGATATCTGAAGCGATGGATTATGTGGGTAACAACAGTTTTGAAGGGGGCCTCGGCAGGCTTAAAGCCAAATTTGAAATTAAGGCGGATGGGGTGGTAAAGGTTACCGTAAATTATATGGAGGCTATTGATAAATATGTTGATATAGAAGGAGAGAAAATGCTGAAGTACCCGGCTTGAGTTTTTCAAATCGTATGAAATGAAGCAACTAATTACCTTGCTGGTATTCTTATTTATTACAGCTTTTGCTTTCGGTCAGAATGAGAAACTGATGCAGGTAATTAATGATCAGTTTGATGCCTTTAATAAAGCGGATGTGGACAGGTTGGTAAATAATGTAACAGATGATTTCAAATGGTTTTTCATTACTTCCGATTCATCCGGTGTGGAAGTAGAAGGAAAGGACAATTTCAGAAAAAGCATGGAAGATTATTTTAAGAAAGGAAGAAAGGTAACTTCAAAGATGGAATCTTTTGTTATTCATGATAACAGGATCAGTTTTAAAGAAGTGGTGAGTCATAAGAACAGTAAAGGTGAAATGGTTTCTTCTTCGGCGATGGGTATTTATGAAATCAGGGGAGATAAGATCAGCCGGGCCTGGTATTTTTATTGAACGGCTGAAGAAGAAATTAGCGCTACCTTTAATTGCAAATAACTTCTGCTTATGAAAGCTTCAGTATTTCATGGGCTTGTTTTCCTGGCATTCTGTTTCATAGCCGCAGGTTGCAACGGCAAAGATGGTAAAAAGGATCGCATTATCGTTACCCGTTTCTTTGAAGTGAAGAGAATAGACTGTGAATCCAATGTTGAACTTTGCAACAGGAAGCCGGGTTTAAAGTTTACTGCATTAGCTCCAAAAGTAGAGGACAATCGTCCTAACTGGAGACTTGAGTTGAGAGTACAATATGAACCTGAGCCCTACACACTTACTATATGCTGTGATACTATTCCAAGCCTGATCGATTCATTAAAGATGATGCATGATACGCTGGAGCATTACCGGACTACCAAGCCTGAAAGAGGAGTAAAGACCTGTAATCTTCCTGACAGTTTATCTATTTATATTACCTATCGAAAGAACTTTCTGGAAAGTGGGGAGTGGAGTTGCCTTGAATTTGGTAAACCATCGGAGGGTACTGTGTTTTTTGTTCACACCAAGGAACAATTTGATAAGCTGATCCATGATATTGAAGAAAGATTCAGGACCTGTTGCCTGAACTGAGATCTTTTTCCTTAAGTCCTGCAATTACTTCTATTTCTCTCTTACTTCAAAACTCTCAGCACCTAACTCTTTATTTTTTTTAGACTGGAAGACACGGATAACCGTTTTGCCCGGTTTGGCAACCCTTACTATATAGCGGCCATTTCCCATATTGGTCATACTGCCCGATGAAATAGTTACATAAAAATCCTGTGGTTTCAGCTTATCAACCTTGATGGTTATCGGGTTATCAATCTTTGTAAAAAGAGTATGTGGCGTTTCAGTAGTGATTTCCATGTCTTCATTCATAACCTGGAATGTTACCGGTTGCTTACGATAAGCTTTTACCGGTTTCCCGTTTTGAATGGCGGGTGTCCATTTTTCTGAAAACTTCATGATACGTACCACTTCCTGTTCCATTCCATAACCATGATTGGTCAATGCTTTTATGTCTGAAATATTTCCTTCTTTATCTACAACAAATTGTACGATCACTGTATAAACACCGGCAGGGGCTCCGTTATCAACCGGGGTGGTAGCTTTCAGGTTTTTAATCAAAAAGTTTCTCCACGCTTCAACTCCGCCGGGATAGGAAGCCTCGATTTCCACTTTTTCATAGATCTTTCCATCTATTGTAACTACCTCCGGTTTCTGCGCCGACAAAACGAAACCGGAAATGATAAACAGGGTCAGGAGCATTAATTTTCTGGCGGTGATCATAAAAAGATTTACAGCAAGATATTTATTTCCACACAGTCCCTCTATCCTTTATCCTCTTTTTTCCATACTTCAGGCTTTCCCCGGTAGGTTTTGTCGGCCAATTTTTGCCAGAAAGTAAAAATATCCCTACCTTATTTTCTCTAAATCAAAACACATTATTATGAAAAGAAATCTTGTTTTATTACTGATTGCAGGCAGTTTCGTTTTTATTGCCTGTAAAAATGAACCTGGTGGTATGTCAGCCACCGCTAAAAAGAATATGGAGATCAATGACTCGATAACGAAAGCATATGAAAGGGGTGATTTCAGCAAAATGAGTGAATACATTTCTGCAGATGCAGTGGATCATGCGGGGGAGCAGGGAGATATTGTGGGCCTGGATAATATTATCGCCGAAATGAAAAAATGGAAAGAAATGATGCCGGACATGAAGGGGACAATGAGCCGCAGCATGGCCGATGATGAATATGTTTTTACATGGTCAGAGTCTAAAGGAACTATGAATGGTAAAGACGTAACCATGAAAGCGATGGATGTAGCCAAATTCAAAGACGGCAAGGCTGTTGAACATTGGATGTATATGGATCCAAAAGATATGATGGCAATGATGGCGCCGGCAGATTCAACCATGCAGAAATAATAAAATAGCTTTTCAATCTTGTTTTAAAAGAGTGCTGTTACCGGCACTCTTTGTTTTATTCGGACTTTTTATGACCCGAAATCTTACTAAGTGTATTCCCGTAAAAACCTGAATATGTGAATAAATGTTTCGGGGGAGTTTGATCTTCGGATATTCTTTCCCGATTAAATTTAGAAGTTACTTCACTTAACCATACACTTTAAAAAACTCTCAATGAAAAAGGTTTTACCCATTGTTTTGGCAACGGTGTTGCTGAGTTATTCTGTTATGTCACAGGAAAGCTACTGGTCAGCAAATACACAGAGCCGGACTTCGATTACAACTGATAAGGCAGTTGCCAGGCTGTCTTACCCAACGGAATTCAAATTATTTAATCTGAATTTTGAGGCGTTAAAAGCCAGGCTTTTTTCCGTAACCGGAAACAATGCAAGAGGATCCGTTGTGATCACCCTGCCTAATGCCGATGGCGGCCTGGAAACATTTGAAGTATTTGAAGCTTCCAATTTTGAACCTGAATTGCAGGCACAATTTCCCGATATAAGAGCCTTTTCAGGAAAAGGGATCACGGACAGATATGCAAGTCTGAAACTGAGTATCTCTCCACAGGGAATTCAAACCATGGTCTTCAGAACAGAAAAAGATAATGAATTTATAGAGCCCTATTCAAATGATCATGCTGTTTACTCTGTTTATTCTTCACAAAGGGTAAAGGGCAATCTTGCCTGGACTTGTTACACTGACGATCAAAGAATGACTTCAGAGCTCGGATCTCAGCTTAATAAGGTTGAAGCATCCGGTACCTCTACAGGTACTATTAAAACGATGCGTTTGGCTCAATCATGCAATGGTGAATATGCCAACTGGTTTGGCGCTACCAGCTCAGCACAGGTGGGATTGGTATTGGCTGCGTTTAATGCAACATTGACCCGTTGTAATGGTGTTTTTGAAAAAGATCTTGCCATCCATTTAAATCTTATTGCCAATACAACCAGTGTTATTTATTATAATCCATCCACTGACCCATATTCAACAAGTCTCAGTCAATGGAACCTTCAGTTGCAAAGAACACTCACCTCTGTAATCGGAAGTGCGAATTATGATATTGGTCATATGTTCGGAGCTTCTGGTGGTGGTGGCAATGCCGGATGTATCGGATGTGTGTGTGTGAACCCGGCCAATAATAATTCCCTGGCTAAGGGTGCCGGTATTACTTCACCATTCGATGGCATTCCGCAGGGTGATAATTTTGATATTGATTATGTAACTCATGAAATGGGTCACCAGATGGGGGCCAACCATACATTCTCTATGTCGCTTGAGGGAACAGGTCAGAATAAAGAAGTAGGTTCGGGTATCACTATTATGGGTTATGCAGGTATCACCAGCCAGGATGTGGCTCCGCATTCTATTGAAATATTTCATGAAACATCTATTGCACAGATTCAGGCAAACATGGCCAATAAAACCTGCCCTGTTACTGTGAATATGGTGTCCAATACGGCGCCAAGTGTATCACCGGTCAGCAATTATACTATACCAATAAGCACACCATTTGCATTAACTGCTTCAGCTACTGATGCAGAAAATGATCCGCTAACTTATTGCTGGGAGCAAAATGATAATTCAACAACTTCAGGGAACAGTAGTGTTGCTTCACCTACTAAGACAACAGGACCGAACTGGTTATCTTTTTTACCAACTTCTTCAGGAACCAGAACATTCCCCAAACTCTCTACTATTTTATCAGGGCTCAATGTTACTCCTCCATTACCCGGTGGCGATGCAATTGCTAATATAGAAGCGTTGAGTTCAGTTGGAAGAACGTTGAACTTCAGGGTTACGGTGAGAGATAACAGTCCTTATAATCCGGGAGTAACAATTGGTCAAACAGCATTTACCGATGCAGTTGTTACTGTAAGCAGTGCTGCGGGGCCGTTTGCTGTTACATCTCCTAATACAGCCGTTACATGGAATGAAGGTTCACAGGCCACGGTTACATGGAGT
The DNA here is from genome assembly GCA_035328345.1 of Chitinophagaceae bacterium. Classification (GTDB taxonomy): domain Bacteria; phylum Bacteroidota; class Bacteroidia; order Chitinophagales; family Chitinophagaceae; genus JJ008. Next base: position 37,655 of record DAOLIV010000026.1, read on the forward strand.
GTGAACGGTACCAACGGTTCTCCCATCAACTGTTCCACTGTAAATATTTTATTATCTACCGACGGTGGTAATACCTTCCCGATTGTTCTGGCTGCAGCTACAGCAAATGATGGAAGTGCAACGGTAACTGTCCCAACCGGCAACCAAAGCACAACCTGCCGTGTAAAAGTTGAAGCTGTAGGAAATATTTTCTTTGATATTTCTAATAGCAATTTCACCATTGGCGCAGCAGTGGCTTGCGGAGATCCTTCAGGTCTTGCTTCTTCATCTATTACTGAGAACAGTGCCACTGTTAGCTGGAACGCTGTAAGCGGCGCTAATAACTACACGGTAGATTATAAAGCAAATTCATCCGGCACCTGGATAAATGCTACAAGTGCCACTACTGCAACATCAGTTAACTTATCAGGATTGGCTGCAAGTACTTTATACGACTGGAGAGTTAAAGCCAACTGTACTGCAGGTTCAGGAAATTATGCTCAGGCACAGTTTACCACTGCAACACCTCCTTCATCATGCCCCGGTCCTTACGATGTTAGTACAAACGGATCGCTAAGTGGTGCTGCAACTATTCCGTTTAATACCGATATTAAAGGAAGAATTGAAATAAGTAATGACAATGACTATTACAGGTTTGTAATAACTAACGGCGGAACTATTACCATGACGTTGACAACTCTTCCGGCTAATTATCATTTGCGGTTATTGAATAGTTCCGGCAGCACTCTTCAAACTTCCAGTAACGGCGGAACAAATAATGAAACAATAACCCGTACTGTTACAGCCGGTACTTATTATGCAAGGGTGTATCCAAGTAATAACAGGCAGTATAGTGCAACAAACTGCTATACTTTAAGAGTACAGTTAGGTACAGCCAGCCGTTCTATAAATGGTGATCCACAGGTTGAACTTACATCTGATAAAATAACGGTGTCACCAAACCCGGTAACAGGAAACGTAGTTAACCTGCAATTCAGCGCAGGTAAAGCAGGAACTGCTGTTGTCTCAATAACCAACCAATTTGGAAGCAGTGTTTCAAAACAAGTGATTGCAGTTAATGAAGGCGACAATACTGGCAAGATCAATATTGGCAACCTTCCTGCAGGACTGTATTATATCAGGATGCAGATAGGTGCAGAAATTAAAACAGCGAAGATCGTTGTTGTAAAATAGTGCTGGGTTAGCATTTATCAAAAGCCCGCCTATTGGCGGGCTTTTGATTTTAATAACTACTTTAAAAAATATTTTGACTTACGAATAATAATCCAAAACCTTTTTGAAGATTTTTTGTATTTCAGATGGCATCCGCTGTAAAAGTCTTATGCTGTTCCCGGCTCTTTTGACGGCGGATAAAATCAGCTTTTACTTTGTGTACCACGGCATTCATTAGCAGATAAAGTCCTGCACAAATAAGAACGGATGCTACCGCACCCCAGAAATACCAGTCGCTGACATGAGTTTTTTCAAAGCAAGCATATACAATGGAAAAAATACCGCCGGTTACTGCAGCCATTCCCAGCAACAGGTTCGTCATATATTTTTCTTTGTGATTGTTGGACGGCATAAATTATTTTATGGATAGGTTAATGCGGTAAAATTAAGGAAAAAATAATCTTGTGTTAATCGTCAGGATGGTGACAATCCGGGAAGTTATGATGGCTATTTTTGTACTAAATCCAAAAGAATGAAGAAATTAATGGTTTCCCTTATTTTGATTGGTTTCGTGAATTTACTTGCCGCTCAGAATGCACCTGAAGGACTGTTTATTGGCTCTAAAGCAACTGATTTTAAGGGAAAAGATCAAAGGGGAAATGATATCAGGCTTAAAGATCTTTTGAAAAAAGGGAAAGTAGTGCTCCTGTTTTACCGCGGTTATTGGTGCCCATATTGCAACAGGGAACTTTCAAGATTACAGGATTCTATTGGTCTCATCCTTGACAAGGGAGCGACTGTAATAGCTGTAACACCGGAAAAGCCGGAGAATATTGATAAAACAATAGAAAAGACCAAGGCTGAATTTTCTATACTGCATGATGAAGACATGAAGATCATGAAGGCATACGATGTTCAATTTGAAGTCCCTGAAAATACTGTTACCCGTTACCGGAATGCAAATATTGATTTAGCTGGAATAAACGGTAAAAACGGGGCGAATCTGCCCGTGCCTGCTGTTTACATCATTGATGAAGAGCAGACAGTTATCTATCGTTTTTTTGACGCTGATTATAAAAAGAGACCCAGCGTAAAAGAGATCATAGATAATTTATAAGATCTATTTGTCCCAGTTCACTCTTCCGATCTTTCCGTTGCTGCCCGCAAGAAAAATGGCTGTACCAATTTTTGCAATTCTGCAAACATGGAATCCTTCTTTGCTGATCCATTTCCAGTTTTTTCCGCCATCATCAGAATAGTCAACACCATTTAACCCACAACTAAGAACGTCTTTCTTTGAGAGAAATTCCACACAGCTTCGATATCCATGCGGGGGTGTTTTTGAAAAGTGCCATGTTTTTCCGCCGTCATTACTGATGCTGCAGTTTAAGCTGTCAGATTCAGGGGCATTAAAATCACCACCTACGACGATCAGATTCTTTCCCCCTTTTTTTTGGAAACGATCCCATACCGCTACTGAGTTAGCGCCGGTCGTTTCTTTTCCATGTATAACGGGTATTTTTATTTTTTGATCTCTTTTGAATAATCTTGAACTGGTTCCGCCACTGATAAAAACAGCTTCATCATTATCAAGAGCTCTCACATTGGTTCCGCTGGCTGCAAAACAGGCTTCACCGCTATCGGCCAGTGGTCTTTTGTCAATAGGAATATCCTGCCAGGAAGAACCGCCGTCAAATGTCCTGGTAACAAAAAATTTTCCATCTATAGGATCACCTACAATGATCCCTGCATTTTCATTCCAGAATTCCATGGCATCCATGAAAATTCCCTTTGTTTTATTTTCATAAACCACTTTCCAGGAATCGCCTCCATCTGTTGTTTTTAAAATATAACCCGGTTCAGAGATTCCCATGATCACAGCTGTAGTGGCGTTGAATGCTTCGATATCCCTGAAATCAGTTTTTTCAAATCCCTTTACGATAAGCCATTTCCAGGTTTTGCCTCCATTACTTGATTTTCCAACAGTGCCATTACTGCCACTTACCCAGATCACATTATCGTTAACAACACTTAATCCGCGGATGCTGGTTTTTGTCCCTGAGGTGAGTACTTCAATAGAAGGATTCTGTGCTGATCCGATAATTGTAATTGACAAAATAAACAGAGACAGGATAGTTTTTTTCATGTATGGTGTTTATTGCAAATGAGCAAGGAATTCTTCTTTGGAAACAATTCCTTCTTTTCTCCAGACCTCTTTCCCGTTTTTATAAATAATAAAGCCCGGAATGGATGTGATACGTAATGATGCCATTAATAAAGACTGACTTCCTGCATCAATAGATATAAATGGTAAACCCGGTTTGCTATCCAGCACCTCATTGATAACCGGTTTCATTTTAACACAAGGCGGACACCAGTCAGCGCCGATATCAACAAGGGTGGTCTTATCAGGCGGGATACTTGCCATGTATTCTTCCAATGTAATTTGTTTTTGCGGAACCTGGTCCTGTACTTTTTTTCCGGCTGTTTCCCATGCATGTATGCCGCCTTTCAATTCGATGACTGACGCATAACCATTTTTCCGCATCCATTCTGCAGCTGCTGCGCTTCGGCCACCGACGAGGCAATAAATGTAAACAGGCCTGTCCTTATCTATATATTTAACTCTCTCAAAAAACTGATCTTTATTGGTCCAGTCAGCCAGCAATGCATGTTCAAGGTGGCCTTTTTTATATTCAGCATCAGTTCTCACATCCAGCAGTTGTATATCTTTTTGAGTGATTCCTTTTTCAAATTCATCCGGACCTACCACAGACTCTGTTACAGATTGTGAACTGCATGAAACAGTGATAAATAATAAAAGGCACAGATAAACGTTTTTCATATATCTAATTTGTATCAAAAGTAGGGCATAGTTTTTCATTAGAAAAGATAAAACCAGCATCATTATTGCTATAATGGGGCTTATCCGTACCTGAAAAGTCTTATTTTTATGGATTGTAATTAATTCCCCTTATATGAAAAAACGCTTATTGTATTTTCTGGCCGTGGCTATTGTACTGATCAACGGATGTCAGAAAGAAAAAAGTTTTGAACAACCTAATAATCCGTCTGAAGGAAGTCTGCAAAGTGATGTTTCAGGTGACTGTTTGCCTAAAACAGTAAATGGTACTTATGAAGCGGGTACAGCATTGGTACCCGGAACAAATACAATCAGCATCCAGGTGGATGTTACAAAAACAGGTACTTATTTAATTACAACAGACACGGTAAATGGATTTTATTTCAGGGCAACCGGAACATTTACCACTTTAGGAACAAATTCAATTTCGCTCCGTGGCAATGGAACTCCCTTTACATCGGGTACTTTCAATTTTGTAGTAAGCTATGATAGTACTGTCTGTGACGTTCAGGTCACTGTTTTGCCTTCTGGTGCAGGCGGACCTGCTGTGTTCACATTGGAGGGAACCGGAAATCCTGCTTCATGTTCAGGTGCGACTGCTGCTGGAAATTATATTATCGGAACGGCTTTAAACAGCAGCAACAAGGTTACACTTTCAGTAAATGTTACAACAATAGGCACCTACAATATCACTACAGCACCGGCAGTTAATGGAATGACATTTGCAGGAATCGGTGCTTTTTTAACAACCGGTGTACAACCAGTTGTTCTGACAGGTTCAGGAACCCCTACAGGAACTCCGGGTGCAGTAACTATTCCTGTTACAGTTGGAACTTCAAATTGTAATTTCCAGGTAACGACTGTTGCAGGGGCAACATTTGCATTTAACTGTGCCAGCGCAGTTGTAAATGGTACATACCAGGCAGGCACTGCATTAGGATCAGGTAACACTGTAGATATAGATGTGAATGTTTTAACCACCGGTCCTTACAGTATTTCAACAACTGCCACAAATGGTATGGTGTTTACTGCGTCAGGAAATTTTACAATGACAGGAACTACCAATATTCAGTTGACAGGAACAGGCACACCCAGTGCTGGTGGAACATTTAATATTCCTATGCCCGGTACACCCACATGCTCTTTCTCAGTAACATGTACTGCTGCGGCTACAGTTGATTGGAAGTTTACTGAAGGAACAACAACATACCAGGGAACAAGCATATCAGCGCAATTAAATTCAGTGCCCCCTATAACGCTTTTGGCTTATTTGGGTGATAACGGAAGCGGAATAAGTTTCACTTTGGCTTTAGGAGATATTTCCGGCGGTATCAATGGAGGAGAGAATTATGCTATGACTTCAACTACTTCAAATAATTCTACCTTGTTAGTTACAGATGGAATGGGCAATACCCTTTATGAAGGGAATGCAACAATTTCTGGCTTGACCTTTAAAGTTACGGTTACTTCTCACAATACGACTACTAAAACAATTATTGGAACATTCAGTGGTACTGTAAAAGATGGAAGCGGTGCGACCAAAACAATTTCAAATGGAACTTTTACCGCTGTTTATTCTTAATAAAAAAATTTAAACAGAAGAGGTGGCTTTTTAAAAAGCCACCTCTTT
>DAOLIV010000027.1:0-41892 GCA_035328345.1 Chitinophagaceae bacterium
CAAACTGGTTATAGATATGATTGCAGGGAAGCAATTGGCCTAATGTAGAAGCAAAGCCAATGGAGAACTTTGTTTTATCCGTGGAATACTTATCGTAATTAATGCGGGAGCCGCAAAGCGCCGGTAAATCTTCAGCATTGGAAAGTGTAAATAACTGCACCTGCTTATCACCCACCTGTATGCCGTCCTTAAACTCAATATCACAGAGCAGATTTGTTTCCGATAAGCGAAGGTATTTTTCGATTACACCAACATTGCCCGTATTGCTTAATAACTCTTCGTTAGTAAGCCGCTTCAATTTCACAAAACCACTGTCTTCGAGTATCCGTTTAAATTGACCTGCACTGTCCAGAAAATCCTGCACCAGCTGAGGTTTAAGTGTTTCTTCCGGCACAATCGTCCTTCTTAGTAAATTGGAGAAAAGGGAACTGGCTAACTTTCGGCCTGCGGGTTTCTTGGTGAGAAAAATATAGCAGCTATGATCGAGGTAAGGCCGTTCATTAAAGAAACGTTCACTGCTACGGGATAAAAAACTGTTATCCGCATTCAAGAAATTGGCCTTGTGTTTAGTGTCTATAAACCAATCCTGTTTGTGTAAGATGCTGTGCTTTGGTAAAATCTTAATCGCTTTTATCCAGGCCTGGTGAAAAGCTTCGTATTCGTCATTGGATAGAGTGAATATCTCAGGTAGTTCACATCTGAAAGCAATGGTAATATCTCCCTGTTTGGAAAGAATGAGATCGTGCTCCACATCCATGATCGGTAATATGTTTTCCAGTACCCGCTCCATCAGTTTCGTTTTTTAAGGAAGATGGTTCGAGCATACGATTTAACAACATCCGGGATACCCCGCTTCGCTATTTTTTTCATCATCCCATGCTCGCCATAGGTATTGCTTAGCCGGTAGACCTTCATGAACAAGCCGGTACCAAGAATTACGATCAAACCCAGGCAGAAGAATGTATTCAAGCCGGTTACATAGAGTATCGCAAAGACAATAAGAAGGATCACAAGCCCGCCACCCAGGTACCAGATGTACTGCGCCTTCAAACCTTTAAACTCCACAGGCTTGTTGATCCCTTTATTGATTTTATACACACTGTTTGCCATAATTATTGCTCGTTTATATACTACTGATGATGTGGTAGCATATTACCTAATATTTATTCTCCAGCGCCCTCCCTCTCTGAAGGAGAGGGAAAGAGGGTGAGGTCAAACGCCAAAGAATGAACGAATAACGGTTGTTACAACCACCAGAAAAACACAGGAGCCGAACCAGGCTGCTGCTGTTTTACCGGTATCATGATCACCAGCATTCCATTTCTGGTAAACCTTAATTGCCCCGATCAACCCGAGGATAGCACCAACGGCATACATCAGATTCGTACCGGCGGTGAAATAGCTTCTTACTTTCGTATTCGCTTCGTTGATGCCTGCATTTCCATCCTGCGCCCACGCTGCAATAGTCAGCAGGAAAAGGAATCCTGTCAGTACAAATCTCTTTTGGAAAATTGTTTTCCCGGATGTTTCACATTTCATACACACATTTATTTATTGATTTGTTGAATGTTATTTAAAATGCTCCGCCGCCTTACGGGGCAGCAGAGCATTTAAGTGCTATGCTTCGTTCCATATCCTCCTCACTTCACTATCACTTAAAAACACAGCACAATTCATTTCTGCTTCGCTGATCAAAAACTGGTCAAGGGAATCCCGGTATTCCGATTGCGCCAACGAAGGGTATTTACCGGCAATAACGTACAGGCATTGAAGTAATATCTCTTTTTCCGTTTCCTTGTTACTTGCTTCTTCTATATAGGCTTTTACTTCATCGGTAAAGGATTGCAGCATTTGCGGCGGGCCTGCTTCTTCAGCTTTTGGCTGATAATCTTTATGATTAGTTGTAGCTGTTTGCTGCGAATCCGCAGCCCGGAACTGTAAGGCATCGGTTGAAATGGGCTGCTTTGCTTTTGCCGCAGGCAAAAGATCATGCCGGTAATACACAAACAATACCCAGGCATAATAGATAGCGCCGGAGAGGGCAATAAAAGTCAGGTAATCCGACCAGGAAATGTGTTGAAGCATCATCGCTGTTTTTATGGTTCACAAATCAATTACTCATGGCAGCCGTTTGCTTGCTTCTTTCGCTTTTTACAAAACGGCCTGCAATATAGGTTCTGAAAAGCCAGCTTAGGTGGAGGTGGGTAGAAGGAAGATGGAAGTCCTAATCGTAACTGTCAATATTGCGAATCATCTTTTGCAGGAACCGTTTTACATTGTCCTTTGCTTCGGGGTCAACCTTGTCGCTGTACTTGCAAAAGCTTTGGGCGCTAAATCCTTTTTGCGTCCGGTTCGCTAATGAGTTCACTGTCTTTTCCAATAGTGTCTTATAATTTTCGTTAGGGGCGCCACCGGCATCAATAAATGCCTTATGCAATAAATATATTTCTGACCCCCTAAAAGGAACATGAACATACTGCAAGCCTGTAATAAGATTTCCCGCCTGGCCAAGCAGGATGTTCTGTTGCTGAATTTCCGACCGGATGGACTGAAGCACTTCCCGCATCTTTTCCCATTGCACATTTGTCTCAGTCATACACTGGATTTTAATACATACAAATTGCAAAATTCAATCCTGTATTGATACAAAAACCCCGTATTTTTCTACAAGATGACAGTATTTTCTCCTCTTAATCAAAGCCTTGAACCCTTTCTATTCATAAACTATACAATAAACTACTTAGGGTTAGAGTCAGAAGACAACTCATCCAGTTTTCGGCATAATTCAATACGGCTGGAAGCTCCGGCCTTTTCAAAAATATTCTGAGCATGTTTGCCTACCGTTCCTTCTGCTATAAACAGAAGCTCACCAATGGTCTTGTAGGTTAGTCCTTGATAGATCAACCGGGCTATTTCTGTTTCTCGCCGGGTCAGTAGGTAGCGTTCACAGTTCCGGTAAAATCGTTCGTCGGCGCTTATTTTTTCCCGCTCTGAACTCAGCTTTTCTAACTCCTCTTTTAGGCGTTCATCATAGCCCAAAAGCTGCTCTTCGGATTCCAATAGACGTTTATGTTCATGTCTTAATCGATGGACATTTCGATGCAAATGCAGCCCCATCATCAATAAAAACCCGCTATTTGTAGTGGTTACTTCTACAGTTTGGTTCAGATTATAAAAAGTGATAAAAGGCAAGCCGACCCACGGTGCCAGACTGAGGAACAAAATCAGCATTTCAACTTTGAATTGCCGGTTGTTGAAAACATTCCTGTATTTGAATCGAATTGCTTTCGATAAAGTGTGCAATACCCATAATGCGTACAATACAGGAATTATCAAAATATATTTCGCATCTTCCAAATTACCAGTAGTGAAAAAAACAGTAACAAAAACAAAATAAGGCAATACAAGGCAGAGAAAAACACCACGATATGCATGGAACCTCATTTTTTCCAATTGAAACCCCTTGTAAACATAGTAGGGGAAATAGCAGGGGGTAATAAAGCCGGTGGCGTAAGCAATACAGTTTTGAAGAAAGAAGGAACCCGGCAAATGAGGATCCGGCAACAGCCCGCCGGTTATATTATAAGTTATCAGTAGCAAAAGGAGGATAATATTCAGCAATGCCGCTTTATCATCTGGACGGGCTGCACGGTACAGTAAGAGGTAAAAGAGGATAAGCAATTCCAGACATACAAACGCCAATGTAGTCCAGTACATTTGAGTTCCGGGCATAAGCATATCGTTTTCCTTTAGTCTTTTTTTAGAAAAAAAAGTTTATATCCCAAATCAAGTTTGTTGTAAATTGAAAACCCGAATTGTTCATACCAGTGAAGGTTGCGAGTAGAGGAGGTTTCCAGGCAAATCGTCCGATTATGAAAGCCACATTCGGCCAGCAACTCTTTCATAAGTTTACTGCCAATACCCCTTCCCTGTGCTTCGGGAATAACCCCTATAAACCAGAGATAATAAATCGGGTCTTGGGGCTGAAAGGATTTGATCTTTGTTTCCCGTCTCAGCGCTTTCAGTGCATTTCCCAGTCCGGTACATGTAAAGATTAATTTTAAGTCGTTCAATATAGTGCGAAATGTCGTTTTCCTTTTGTCAGGCAACAGTATCAATGCACATGCTTGTCCATCATCTGATAAGAATACTTTTCCAAAAGAATAACAGGTGTCAAATGAATATTCCATCAGCCTGCTTATACGCAGCCTCCGTTTCACATCCTGTTTGATGATGTAGTTAACGCTTTTATTGGTTTCAAACGAAGCTGACAAAATGTTTACTACCAGCTCCCTGTCAGTATTATTTGCAATTCGCATACCTTTCCCATCTTTTAAAATAAATAAATAATAATTTACTCTATTGGGTGGTTATGGCTGGCGGATAGGTAGTAGGATAAACCTAATTTCAAAAAATCTATCAGTTAAAAAAAGTGATTCTATTCGAATTTATTTCTTCAATCAATTTTGTAGTTAATCAAAAATTCTATTGAAATGATTTTCCAAGTGGTATCGCATCCCTTTTCTAAACTCTTCTGGATTGCCGTTTTCGAGGATAGAAACGAGTTCGGTATGTGATACAAACATTTTAAGCATCGGCTGCGTTTTTAGTAATCCGCTTTGGTGAACATAATCGAAAATAGGCAACAGCATTTTTTGGAATTTTTTCAGCGTTTCATTCCCTGTAATTTCATAAAGCTTTCCGTGAAAAGCAATTTCATGGTCTATATTAAATAGGTGATATTGTGTTGCAGGAGGCTCATTTCGAACTATATCCTTCAAATCCTCAATATCTTCAGATGTAATTCGGTAAAACAATAAATCTGCCATACCTATTTCAAGGATTAGCCTTAACTCAAACATTTCTTTAAGTGTGTCCTGATCAAGAATATGGGGATTCATGCTTTTGCTCAGATTTCCGAACAAATCAGGACTTGTGATAATCGCGCCTTTTTTCTTTTTTGTTTCAATAAGTCCCATCATCCTAAGACGTAATAGAGCCTCACGAATAACTGTACGACTAACTCCAAGCATAGTAGCTAAATCCACTTCTCTAGGTATGGCATCACCAATCTTAAGTTTTTGCTGTTGCAATAGATTAACCAGGCTTTCTTCTACCTTATCAACAAGAGACCTATTATCTATCGCAAGTAATGTTTCTTTAACTATGGACGCCATCTTATCTTATTATGTATTACTTAATTTCAGACAACACTAAATTATTTAATTTTTAGGTAATCGATCAAATTATTTTAAGTAGTTAAATATCAAATAGTTAAATTTTGACAATAATTTTTTTTGGTAGAAATAACAATTTCTTTACTTTTATTATGTAATACATAATACATTAATCTAAAAAATTGCTTGTATGAAGTCTGCTTATTTGAAATGGTTGCTTATGCTGATAAGCTTTTTTTGTTTTTCTTTCTCATGGGGGCAGGTAAAACAAATAGCTGGAACTATTCTCTCCGAAGAGAACAATAGTCCCTTATCTGGCGCCAGTATCACTATTAAAGAAAGTCAAGCCGGAACTCAATCTGGCACAAATGGTGAATTCACCATTTCAGCCAATGTTGGACAAACGTTGGTAATTTCCTTCACGGGTTTCCTTTCAAAAGAAATCAAAATTGAATCATCGACTTCACAACTTATAGTCACTTTGCGTCCTGAGGCTGGAAACCTAGGGGAGGTAGTTGTTGTGGGTTATGGCACTCAATCAAGAAGAAATATTACCGGTGCTATTGGGAAACTGGATAAGGCGGTTTTGCAAAATGCCCCTCGTTCAAATGTTGGAACTGCGTTACAAGGTTCTGTTGCAGGGTTAAGGGTTGTTAATACGACTGGTGCTCCAGGAGCATCCCCATCTATTTTATTGAGAGGTGGGGCGTCAATTAATAGCCCGGGGTCTCCACTGGTCATTGTAGATGGAATTGTGCGTTCTTTTAACGATATTTCTTCGGATGATATAGAGTCCATCGAACTACTGAAAGACGCTGCGTCTACGGCTATTTATGGAGCCAGGGCAAATAATGGTGTTATCCTGATTACAACAAAACAGGGAAAAGCAGGAAAAGCACAGGTTTCTTATAAATATGTTCATGGCTATAATACCGACAGGCCGGATTATCAATACATGAATGCTAAAGACTATGTCTACTATGGCCGATTAGGTCATTTTAATTCTCAAAGAACCCTTGCACAGGTTAATTCACAGAGAGGTTTTGGATTGTCAACTAATGCCGCGGATTTGGCGCTGTTTGATATAAGAAGATTTGATGCTTCCACACAGTATCTTTTACAAGCAGGTTGGGACACTGTTGGAGATCCCTATGGCGGAACTATCATTTTTAAAGATCATGCCGGAGAAATAAAAGATATTTTATTTAGAAATACAAATACCAACGACCATTACCTGAGTGTAATGGGAGGAAATGACAAGGGAAAATATTTTTCCAGTTTTGATTATTACACAGAAGATGGTGTAATAGTGGGCTCTGATTATAAACGTTTTTCAGGTACCTTGAACGGCTCTTATAAAATCAGGCCAGATCTTGAGGTCAGTTCAGGTGCAACTTTTTCGACTGCATCTGGATTTGGGCTTTTAGGAGGTGATATTAATACCCTGTATAGAAATGTTTCTCTTTGGCCAACAATGAATCCATGGCTCGATTCTGCCAAAACAATGCCTAACCCTGGAAATGGAATAACTGATGGAAACCCATTATACTGGTTACAAAAAAACTACCGGAAAAACGAAGTAAATCGTTTAACCGGAAATGCGTCTGTGAAGTACGACATAATTAAAGACCTGTATATTAAAGCATCTGCGAATATTTATTTGTTTGAAGCTATCAACGAATCTTTTACCAAGGCAACTCAAACATACACCCAGATTTACGCAAATACGTTTAACACAACCAGACCTGCTTCCTGGTCATTGGGAAGGACTTTCCAACAACAATATAATGCTATTGTAAATTACAGAAAGCGGTTCGGGAACCATAATTTAGAAGTTATGGAAGGTGTTGAATCATTTGGTCAAAAATCGTTGAGTTCACAGGTGTCAGGAACAGGTGCTCCAACCGATGACATTTTAACGGTCAATGCATCAACAGTATTTTCCCCGGGAAGCAATTTTAGTTCTAAGTCAGAATATAGAATTATCTCAAACTTTGGAAGAGCTAATTATGATTACGATCAAAGGTATTTATTAACTCTTGTATACAGGTATGATGGAATTTCTAGCCTCGCTACTGAAAATAGGTGGGGGTTTTTCCCTGGTATGTCAGCTGGCTGGAATGTTCATCGTGAAAAATTCTTTGAGTCTAGTTCATTAGCGAAAATCATTTCCTCTTTAAAGCCCAGAGTAAGTTATGGAATAAACGGAAATGTGTCAGGCATTGGTGATTATGAAGTGCAGGGAGGATATGGTTCTCAAGGCAACTACAATGGAAGTCTTGGGTTTTTAAACACTGATATTATCAATAGTGGACTGCGTTGGGAAAAAAGTAAAACTACCGACATAGGGTTGGATCTCGGGCTGTTAAACAACAGAGTCACATTAATTTTTGATTATTATGACAGAAAGACAAGTGATTTGTTAACGAACCTAACCCTGCCTAGTTACGTTGGTTTCAGTTCAATCAGAACCAACCTGGGTACTTTTCAGAATAAAGGATATGAATTTGGCGTGAACGCAAACATCCTGGAAACTAAATCTGGTGTTAAGTTAGATGCCAGCGCCAATATTTCGTATAATAAGAATAAAATACTAAAGCTTCCTTTTAACGGAAATGAAAATAACAGGCAAGGGGGGTTCCAAATTTATGATGCGGCTTCCGGGAAAATTATTTGGGTTGGTGGTTTACAGGAGGGGCAGCCTTTGGGAGCCGTTTATGCATATAAGCAATTATCCATATTTCAGGATGCTGCAGAAGTTGCAAAGATAGCCGGCAATCGATATGATGCAGTTGCAAATATCACGGGGCCGAATCTTTCGTTTGGTGCGGGAAAAATCACTGCCGGAGACGTTAACTGGCTGGATGTAGATAAAAATGATACGATTGATTCAAGAGATCAGGTTTATGTTGGCAATATAAATCCAAAGGTTACCGGTGGATTTACTACTACGTTATCTTACAAGGGTTTTTCATTATATACAAGATGGGATTTTGCACTAGGTCATGTATTATATAATGACCTAGTAGCTAGGGTGCTGGGCAATTACCAGGGTACTTTCAATTTTCTTGAGTTGACAAAACAAGGCTTTTCAGGCGACAACTCCAGAAGTGATATTCCAAAAGTTTATTGGGCAGATCAGGTTGGAGCACCCAACGGAAAGAAAAATCTTACCCGCGGAAATAATGCCAACCCGAATCTAAATGGTAACAACTCAAACTTTTATGAAAAAGGAGATTATCTGGCATGTAGGGAAATTACACTTTCCTATGACTTCGGAAGACAGCTTCTTTCCAAAACAAAGGTTTTATCGCAGGCAAGAGCCTATGTAAACTTCAATAACATGTTTTACATTACTAAGTTTTCAGGTAACTCACCAGAACCAAAACTTGATGGCCTTTTCAGAGGAAATTATCCTACGCCAAAATCTTTTGTTGCCGGAATACAAATCACCTTTTAGAAATTAAAATGATTCTATTATGAAAAATATTTTAAAATACAGTCTTATAACATTAATGGGGATGGTTGGTATGACCTCTTGCAAGAAGCAGCTTGATCTGTCCCCAGCTAGCAGTATCAGTGATGCAAATTATTGGAAGACTGCGGATCAATTTGATGCTTTTGTAGCTGGGATACATACTCGATTCAGAAGCCATACTTCTTCTATTCAGGCACTAGGAGAATTACGTTCTGATATTTTCGGAACAGAACCCGGCTCAGCAGGAACATTCTCAGGAGAAGCTACTCAAGGTCTTGAAAGATTTTGGCAACAAACTTTAACATTGGATGCCCCGGGTGTTAGCAACTTTGGAGGTTTTTACAGCAATATTGTACAGCTGAATTTGCTCATTAGCAAATTAGAGGCAACTTCTGTTGTAACACCGACCAATAAGAATTACTATCTAGGTGTTGCATATGGAATGAGAGCTTATTATTATTTCCAACTTACCAGGGCTTGGGGAGATGTCGTTATTCAAACAGATCCAGTATCTGCCATCGATGTATCCAATCTGGCTAAAGCTGCATCGCCTGCAGATGAAGTAATGGCACTCATTAAGTCTGATATTGAAAATTCACTTTCTAACTTTGGATCAGACTATTCGTTTAGAAACTCGAAGTCATATTGGTCAAAAGCAGCAACATTAATGTTAAAAGCTGAAGTATATTTGTGGACAGCTCACAGAAGCGGCGGCAATACTGATGCAACTACTGCATTAAATGCTTTAACTGATATTCAGACTAATATCCCTTCTCTCTCTTTGCAAAGTACATTTGCAAATGTTTTTGCATATAATAATAAAGGAAATAGCGAGATTATATTTGCTACTAGATATTTGCTGAATGAAAGCTCCTTGCCTTTTGCAAGTACATTTTATCCACAAACAGCCTTATTGGCCAACTACTATGACTCGGTTGGTAACCGAAAGTTCAACGTAACACAAGATAATTGGAGTGGGCTTCTTAGGGCACCTGTACCCGTGTCGACTTTTCGGAAACTCAATGATCTAGATAGCAGAAAATGGTTTTCCGTGCAACCGGCATACAATAGCCCAACTCCTGGTGTATATGTTATCGTGGGATGCTTTGTAAAAAAATATGAAGGTGAGCAGAACCAGGGTAATAGGGTATTTACTAATGATTTTCCAATCTACAGGTATGCAGACCTTTTGTTATTAAAAGCTGAAGCGAAAGTATTACTTGGGCAAGATCCCTCCGTAGAAATAAACATGGTAAGAGCAAGAGGTTATGGAGCAAATTATAATGCTGGCACAATTGGATATCCTAACCAGGCCATTGATGCTGATCCAAAGCAAGCTATTCTACAGGAGCGATTTTTTGAGTTTATTTTTGAAGGGAAGAGATGGAATGATCTGAGAAGATTCGGTGACAGTTATGTGTTTCAGTATACTAGCGTTATTCCTTCAGAGGCCTACAAGGTGTTATGGCCAATCGACAGGAATTCGCTAACCAATAACCGGGCATTGACTCAAACCCCGGGGTATCCTGCATTTTAAGGCTGGGATACTATTAATTTAGCTCTAGTAGCAAGCATAAGCAGAGCAGTCATAAACCGGGGGCTGTTAAAGGCTCCCGGTTCTTTTTAAGCAACCCAATAAAGAGGAAGAAGAAAGCCTCTGCTACGATTTATCCGCTGTTATCCATGTTGCTGCAAAGTAATAAGATCAGGGTAACATGCCGGTGATCACATAAAAGGGATATTAAAAGTGAATAACTGATTTGAGTGTTGCGTAGTTAATTGTAAAGCGCAAACTAGTATTATAGAAGTAATTAAAATAGTCCCAATTATTGCTTGAATTGAACAGTTCTTATTGATAAACGACAACTAAAGACGTGGTCTTGCTTTTCTTAATAACAGGGATTTTTTTTTCTATGGATGGTATGCATTAATTTAAGAGATGTTAGATCAGGTCCACTAACTCTGTTTCTCATATAGCAAGCGTAAGCAATCAAAACCGGGGGCATTTTAATGCCCCTGGTATTTTGAGATTTTCGGTACTTTATTTACAATTTAAATTTCAAATTATGATAGTTCAGAATTTATCAGGACTAATAGCTGCTCCATTCACCCCTATGCACAAAGATGGCTCAATAAATTTATCCATCATTTCCGCATATTATCAAATGTTAAAAGCAAACGGAGTTACCGGTGCTTTCATCTGCGGCTCTACCGGTGAGGGTGTTTCTATGTCGGTAAACGAAAAAAAGGCAGTAGCTGAAGCCTGGGCTGAATGCTCAAAGACGGAT
Source organism: Chitinophagaceae bacterium (assembly GCA_035328345.1). Lineage (GTDB taxonomy): Bacteria > Bacteroidota > Bacteroidia > Chitinophagales > Chitinophagaceae > JJ008. The sequence goes on from DAOLIV010000027.1 coordinate 10,944, forward strand.
AAGGATTTTATAGTAATGCCGTTATTAGGCGGCACCAGCCTGGCCGATTGTAAAGAACTGGCTTTACATGCCCGGGAAATTGGACTGGACGCCATTTCATTTACCGCCCCCTTTTATTTTAAACCAGCCAATGTGGAAATGCTGGCTAAATGCTGTGCTGAAGTAGCATCAGCCGTGCCTGACATGCCTTTCTATTATTATCATATTCCTGTATTAACGGGTGTTGGTTTTCCAATGTATGATTTGCTAAAAGCGATAGATGGATTGATTCCAAACTTTGCCGGAATAAAATATACTCATGAAGATTTCATGGATTTCCTTTCCTGCATAAACTTTCAAAATGGAAAATATGATATGCTTTGGGGACGAGACGAGAATATGCTACCGGCACTATCAGTTGGTGCAAAGGGATCGGTAGGGAGTACCTTTAATTACGCTGCGCCACTTTATTATGAATTGATAAATTCCTTTAATTCCGGCGACCTCGAAAAGGCTCAACAGCTGCAGCAGAAATCTATTGACATGATACGGTTATTGGGTAAATATGGCGGCATTGCCACGGGCAAGGCTTATATGAAATTGATTGGCCTTGATTGCGGAGAGTTCCGTCTGCCGGTTAAGAATATGAGTCAAACTGAATTTGAACAATTTAAAAACGATGCAAGGCAAATCAGTTTTACTAGTTTTTGTTCATCGCTACCACAAAAAACCGGCTTAAATAGTAAAATTACTTCAGCAAAATTGAAATGAAACTCAATAAGTCGATACCAATCTTACTTTTTATGTTTTCAGTAGTGGAGCTTTTTGCGCAAAAAAAAACATCAGCTCACACCTGGCAAATTGCAGGTGAACTCCCTCCACTTGACGGGCAACTCGTTTCTCCCGGTGTGGCGGGCCCTGTTACTGGGGTTGCAAATAACAAAATTTTTGTAGCCGGAGGGGCTAATTTCCCCGACAATATGCCCTGGCAGGGAGGAAAAAAAAGATATTACAATAACATTTTTGTTTTTACAAAAAGAAACAAACAGCTAATTGGGCTAAAAGGCAACTTCAAGCTACCTGAGAATATTGCCTATACAGCTAATTGCACCACACCCAAAGGTGTTTTTTTTGCAGGTGGAGAAAATGAATCAGGAATTTCAGACAAAGCATTTCTACTTCAATGGGATGATGCTTCAAAAACTGTTGTTTTTAAACAACTCCCCAATCTACCCTTTGCGGTTACAAATGCCGCAGCTACTTTCTGTGATAATATTGTTTTTGTAGCAGGAGGTGAAAGTTATACTACCGTGTCAAATAAGTGCTGGTCGTTGAATTTAAACAATACAGAATCCGGATGGAAAGAATTGGCAGATCTGCCTAAACCGGTATCCCATTCTGTTTTGGTTGCAATTAAAAAAGGTGGATATATAAACCTTTACCTTGCCGGGGGTAGAAAAAGAAATCAAGGAGGAGTAAGCGAATTTTATAATTCGGTATATGAATTTAATACATCTATAAAGGAATGGAAAGAATTGTCTCCATTACCTTATGCATTGTCAGCAGGAACAGGAATTACAGTAGGTAATTCCGGGTTTATTTTATTTGGAGGCGACAGAGGCACAACATTTTGCAAAGTAGAAGAATATATTGCAGCTATTACAAAAACAACGAATGAACAGGAAAAGGAACAGCTTATTCAGCAAAAAAATAAACTACTTGCTGCTCATCCAGGGTTTAGTAAAGAAATTCTCCTTTATGATATAACTACCGGTAAATGTAAACCATCCGGTGTATTACCCTATCAGACTCCGGTAACTACTACGGCTTTATTATGGGATAAGGATGTATATATTCCCTGCGGCGAAATAAAAGCCGGAGTACGTACACCAAAAATATTAATGGCAAAAATCAAACGCTGGCTAAAATGATACATTCAAAGAAATATCCTTGGATAGTAGTAGGGCTGCTCTGGGTAGTGGCCCTTTTGAACTATATGGACAGGCAGATGCTCAGTACTATGAAGCCATCAATGATGGTGGATATACATGAGCTGCAGACTGCCACCAACTTTGGCCGGTTAATGGCCGTGTTTCTGTGGATATACGGATGTATGAGTCCCGTAGCTGGTATGATTGCGGATAAAGTGAGCAAGAAATGGCTTATCGTTGGCAGTTTGTTTGTATGGTCGGCAGTTACGCTTTCAATGGGCTATGCAAAAACCTTTGACCAATTGTATTGGTTAAGGGCAATCATGGGAGTAAGTGAAGCATTATACATACCGGCAGGTTTAGCCCTTATTGCAGAGTTTCATGATTCCAAAACAAGGTCGCTGGCCGTAGGAATACACATGACGGGCTTATACATGGGTCAGGCATTGGGAGGTTTTGGCGCAACCATTGCACATAATTTTTCCTGGCAAGTTGCATTTCATTCATTCGGAATTATTGGAGTTGCATATTCCGTTATTTTAATCCTTTTCTTAAGAGATAAAAAAACAGAACCACTTCAAACAGTAAATGAAATTGATAAAACAATTAAAAACACTAATCTGCTGAAGGGCCTTAGCTTACTGTTTACCAATATTGCTTTCTGGATTATACTTTTCTACTTTGCCATACCCAGCTTGCCGGGCTGGGCGGTAAAAAACTGGCTGCCGACCTTATTTGCGGAGAACCTGGATATTGATATGGCCACAGCCGGGCCGATGTCCACCATCACCATTGCTGCATCTTCTTTTTTAGGTGTTATTACGGGCGGCATATTATCAGACCGGTGGGTGCAGAAAAATTTGCGGGGAAGAATTTATACCAGCGCTATCGGCCTCAGCCTTACCATTCCTGCATTATTGTTTATTGGGTTTGGCCACTCCTTGTTTGCAGTTATTGGTGCTGCATTCTGTTTTGGTTTTGGCTTTGGCATGTTTGATGCAAACAATATGCCCATACTCTGTCAGTTTGTTTCTAAAAAATACAGGGCTACGGCTTATGGGTTGATGAATATGGTAGGGGTTTTTGCCGGTGCATTCATAACTGATTTGCTCGGCAAATCATCCGATGCAGGAAACTTGGGAAAAGACTTTGCGATGATGGCAGCTATTGTAGCTGTGGCATTGGTTATTCAGCTTGTTTTTCTAAGACCTAAAGTGAATGATTTTGTTGATGAATAAAATAATATTATGAAAAAGTTACTCTATAATTTTTGGCCTTGCTTCCTCTTATTGATACTTTGCAGTTTTAACTGCTCAAAAAAAAATGCTGCGCCGCCGCTACCGGAGCAAATAAAAGCATCATCGTATGCCCCCAACACTCCTGTTTTGAAAGGGCTGACGGCAAACCCATTTCTTCGTGTTGTTGTACAAATCTTTTCCGGCAACCCTCAGCAGCAATACAGAAAAATATCATGCACAATAAATGCCCCTGGGTTAAGCGAAGTGCAGAAAGTGGATGCTTATGTAGCAGGAGAAACATTTGCTACCACCAATCTTATTGGCACAGTCAGCCCCTCGTCAGCAACATTTGATATTCCTGTTACGGCAAATCTGCAGTCGGGTATACATTATATCTGGCTGAGTGTTGTACTTAAAAATGATGCTCCACTTAATAACAAAATTGAATTACACGCTACAAAACTAATTGATGCATCATCTAAAGAATTAACAATCGACCAGAGTTCTTCTTTTTATACAAAACTTACCGGTGTGGCCGTTCGCCAAGCAGGAGATGAAAATGTAAATACTTACCGTATCCCGGGAATTGTTCAAACAGACAGGGGTACATTACTTGCAGTATATGATATACGTTATACCGGCAGTGGAGATTTACCCGGCAATATTGATGTAGGGCTGAGCCGCAGTACAGATAATGGCAAAACTTGGGAGCCGATGAAAGTTATTATGGATATGGGTGCGCCTCACGACCAGAACGGAATTGGTGACCCCGCTATTTTATTTGACCCAATCACAAAAAAAATATTCGTTGCAGCTTTATGGAGCAAGGGCAACCGCTCCATTGCTGGTTCTATTGGCGGAATATCTCCTGATTCAACAGGCCAGTTTGTATTGGTGAGCAGCACAGATGACGGTGTAACATGGTCGGTTCCATACACCATAACACCACAGATAAAAGAGCCGTCATGGAAAATATTTTTCCAGGGGCCAGGCAGCGGCATTGCCATGCAGGATGGTAAACTGGTTTTTGCCGCACAATATTGGACATCATCAAATGTTCCATACTCTACTATTATTTACAGCGATAACCAGGGCAGTACATGGAAAGGAAAAATCCTGGGGCCAAAATCAAATACTACCGAAAGCCAGGTGGTGGAAACCACACCGGGCACACTGATGCTGAACATGAGAGATAATCGGGGCAGTTTCCGAAGTGTTGCCACAACAAGTAATATGGGGACTACATGGACAGAACATTCCACATCCTACAACACATTGCCCGACCCGGTTTGTATGGGAAGTTTGATAAAAGCAAAAGTGAATGTAAACGGAACCATAAAGGATGTTTTGTTTTTCAGCAACCCTAATTCATCATCGGGCAGGATGAATATAACCATAAAAGCAAGTTTGGATTTAGGCCAAACATGGTTACCGGCAAACCAATTGTTGATTGATGAAAGGCAATGTTATGGTTACTCATCTCTTACAAAAATTGATGAAACCACCATTGGCATTTTATACGAGGGTACAAAGGATTTATACTTTGTAAAAGTGCCTGTGACTGAAATTATAAAGTAAGAATAATCTACAAAAGGAAAAATGAAATACACATTATTAATCATCATTGCAGCTCTAAGTTTTAGTAAAAGCAATTCCCAAAACAAAACTGTTCCAGTTTTTACATCCGGAACCGAAGGGCATAAAAGCTATCGCATACCTGCTATCATTTCATTGCCTAATGGCGAACTATTGGCATTTGCTGAAGGCCGGGTAAATGGAGCTGGCGATTTTGGCGATATAAATATTGTGATGAAGCGAAGCAGTGATAAAGGAAAAACATGGAGTGCCTTGCAATACATTGCAGAGTTTGATACGCTGCAATGCGGCAACCCAGCCCCTGTAGTTGACCTAACAGACCCACAGTATCCGCAAGGCCGCATTTTTCTTTTTTACAACACCGGTAACAACCATGAAGGTGAAGTAAGAAAAGGAAAAGGCTACAAACAGGTTTGGTATAAAACTTCACCAGATGGTGGCCGCACCTGGAGTGAAGCAACAGACATTACATTACAGGTACATCGCCCGAACTATCTGCAGGCAAACCCTGATTATAACTTTAAAGAAGACTGGCGAACCTATGCCAACACTCCCGGTCATGCGATGCAGTTTCAATCAGGAAAATATAAAGGAAGAATTTATGTAGCAGCCAATCACTCTGCAGGCGGGCCACAAAAACAGGCCGAAGATTATGATGCTCATGGATTTTATACTGATGACCACGGTAAAACATTTCATCTCGGGGCCAGCTTAAATATTCCCGGTAGTAATGAATCTATGGCAACAGAACTAAGCAATGGCAAATTGATGTTCAACAGCCGCAACCAAAAAGGCGATATACGGGCAAGGATTATTGGCATCAGCTGCAATGGCGGTGAGACATGGGACACTACTTATTTTGACCGCAACCTGCCCGACCCCGTTTGCCAGGCAAGCATTCTTACCATTGGTAAAAAGAAAGGAAAAAATATACTGGCCTTTTGCAATGCTGCGGATGAAAAACTGAGAGATAACCTTACCCTGCGTATAAGTTTTGATGATGGAAAAATATGGAGTAAAAGCTTTCTTCTTGGTAAGAACCCCACACCCTATGAAAATAAGAACAAAGACTACACTGCCTACTCCGATATAGTGAAGCTGAATAAAAAAACTATTGGTGTTTTATATGAAAAAGAAAATTATTCGCAGATAGTGTTCACCAATGTAAACTGGAAATATAAACAGATAAAAAAATGAACTACTCAACAACAGATTTACTTAATTTAAAAAAGTTCTATTCAAACCAGTTACTAAACAATACTATTCCATTCTGGTTTCCCCGTTCTTTTGATAAAGAATGCGGTGGCTTTCTATTAATGAGGGATGCAGACGGTAGCCTCATTGATGATGATAAAGCAGTGTGGATTCAGGGAAGGGCTACCTGGATGTTGTCAACCTTATACAACACTGTTGAAAAAAAACAAGAGTGGTTAGATGGCGCAAAGCTGGGTTATGATTTTTTAAACAAGCACTGCTTTGATGCTGACGGCCAAATGTTCTTTCATGTAACAAGGGACGGAAGGCCTATAAGAAAACGGAGATATTTTTTCTCCGAAACATTTTATGTAATAGCCGCCGCAGCTTATGCCAAAGCCAGCGGCGATGAAGAAGCTGCCAATAAAGCAAGGCTGGTTTTTGGAAAATGTATTGAGTACGCCACCATTCCCGGCCTGTTGCCGCCAAAATTTACAAACACACGGCCATCAAAAGGAATTGGGGCACCTATGATTTTAATAAATACTGCTCATCAGTTACGGGAAACCATTGGCGACCCCCGCTGCGATGAATGGATAGAAAAATGGATAACTGAGATTGAGAGAGATTTTGTAAAAGATGATATTAAATGTGTGATGGAGCAGGTAGCCCCTGATGGCAGCATTATGGACCATATAGATGGAAGGACACTGAACCCCGGCCATGCCATTGAAGGAGCATGGTTTATTCTGCATGAAGCTATTCATAGAAATAACGACAAACGCCTGATTGATTTGGGCTGCCGTATGATTGACTACATGTGGGAACGGGGGTGGGATAAAGAATATGGTGGTATCCTCTATTTCCGTGATGTGTATAATAAACCTGTGCAGGAATACTGGCAGGATATGAAAATGTGGTGGCCGCACAATGAAACTATTATTTCCACATTGCTTGCTTACTTAGTTACCGACAATGAAAAGTATGCCGCTATGCACAAACAGGTGCATGATTATGCGTACAAACATTTTCATGATACAAAAAATGGTGAGTGGTTTGGCTACCTGCACAGGGATGGGACTATTGCACAACCGGCCAAAGGCAACTTGTACAAAGGGCCATTTCACATACCCAGGCAGGAATGGTATTGTATGCAGATACTGAATCAACACCTAAAACAGATAGAAAAATAATAGATACCATTGAATAGTTGCAGCGTTTATGTAGCAGATTTAATATTTAACGGTGAGGAATGGCTTACCGACCATGCAATTATTGTAGAAAAAGAAGTGATTAAGGAGGTGCTTCGGCAGAAAGACCTTCCTTCCGGCATTGCCGTAAATCATTACGGCAGCTCCATTATTTCTCCTGCATGTATAGACTTACAGATATATGGAGCTAATGGAAAATTGCTATCTCAATTCCCTGAGCCAGATTCACTATCCGCATTGAATAATTATTGCCGGGGTGGAGGGGCAGCATTTTGTTTACCGACTGTTGCTACTAACAGTTATGATGTTTTCAAACGGGCAATTGATGCTGTTAAAGAATATTGGAGTACAGGTGGCGAAGGCGTTTTGGGAATACACCTGGAAGGTCCCTGGATTAATCCCTTAAAACGAGGAGCTCATTTAGAAATGTTCGTCCATTCGCCTTCACTATCAGAGGTAAAGGAATTGCTTGATTATGGGGATGGGGTAATTAAAATAATAACCCTTGCTCCTGAGCAGTGCAGTAACGCAGTAATAGACCTTATTTGTAGTGCCGGTGTTATTATTTCTGCGGGGCACAGCAATGCTACTTATAAAGAAGCTAAAAAAAGTTTTGCCAATGGTGTAAAAGCGGTTACACATTTGTACAACGCCATGAGCCCTTTGCAACATCGGGAACCGGGTCTCGCAGGTGCCGCAATGGATGATGATACAGTAATGGCGAGTATTATTCCGGATGGTTATCATGCAGACTATGCGGCTGTAAGGATAGCTAAAGCTGTTATGAAAGAAAGGTTATTTGTAATTACAGATGCGGTTACGCAAACCAATAAGGGGCCTTATCAGCATGAATTGGCAGGAGACAAATATGAAGCCGTAGGTATTTTAAGCGGTTCGGCATTAACCATGCACAAGGCAATGCTGAATTTGATAAATCATTGCGGTATTGAAATGGGAGAAGCCATAAGAATGTGCAGCTTATACCCGGCAAAGTTGATGGGCTTGGACGATGAATTGGGAAAAATTAAGAAAGGTTACAAAGCAAAACTCCTTGTCATTAATCAGCAGGAAGGTTCTTGTTTTATGTTATAGAATTTTGAAGGCAGTAGTTGATAGCCTTATTAAAAGAATAATTAATTGGAATAATAAAATGCAAATTTCAAAAGCGGGAGGAATAAAATGGCTGATTGGTGGACTACTGTTCGCCATCCTGTGGCCTTCTGCTTCCACAGCTACCAAAGCAGGGCTTACAGTGGCGCAGCCTTTGGTAATTGCAATTGTACGATTTGCATTGGCAGCAGCTATACTTTTATTTATTACACATATCATTCAGCGCAACAGGCAACCTATTGGCACTGAATGGAAACAAATTGCCATTTACGGGTTGCTGAACATCACTATTTACCTCGGTTGTTATGTAATAGCAATGCAAACGGTTACTGCTGGTATTGGCTCCCTGGCCGTTGCTACCAACCCTGTATTTATCAGTTCCCTTTCTGTTATTTTCTTAAAAGAAAAAATTCAATGGCCTGTTTTACTTTCTTTATTGATTTGTACAGTTGGGATTATTTGTGCGGCATGGCCTTTATTTAGTAACGCAACCGTTACTCCCGCAGGTCTGTTATTGTTATTGTTTAGTATGCTGTGTTATTCCGCAGCAGCTATTTACTTCTCCTCAAAGAAATGGAACAATCTGTCCTTGTTAACTATTAACGGATGGCAAACACTATTGGGTGGATTGTTTTTACTGCCCATTGCTTTACTTTTTTATAAGCCGGAGCAAAATCATTTTACCAAAACATTTTGGTTGTCGGTAGGCTGGCTTGCCGTTCCTGTTTCAGTTATTGCAGTGCAATTGTGGTTATGGCTTTTGAGCATTAACCCGGTAAGGGCAGGCCTTTGGTTATTCCTGTGCCCTTTGTTCGGGTTCATGATTGCCGCATGGTGGATGAAGGATGAAATCAATAAATATACTATTACCGGAGTGGCGATTGTTATTGGAGGGCTGGTGATTTCAAGACTCAATACGAGAAAAAACGAAGTGGTGTTTGATTAATCATTTTAATAAGATATAAAAAAGAAGAATGAAAAAAGTATCAGTAATTTTTATGTTAGCAACAATTGTGTTGCTTGCTTCCTGCAAAAAAGACAGTGAAGCAGCTAAACCCGAATTTGCTGACATTGAATTCTCAATGTACGATTTAAGAGCAACTGGCGACAGTACAATCACAGAAATAATCTATCCAAGCACCATCGTTCTTAAGAGTGATTATACCTGGACTATTGATTTAGACGGTTCAAAATCAAGTGGCACTTATACTTGGACTCCAACTTCAACTCAACAAGCGGATACTAAATTCACTATCGTAAACTGGACCGGCTTTACTCCCAATCCCATTTTATCAGACAAACTTAAATCAGCTTTATTGGCGGTTAATCACTGCGGATATTCATTGCAAATTCCGTCATATGCAAATTATCTTACCAATAACTATCAGGATATTTGTTTTCCATTTTTAAGAACAAACAAGAAATAGACAGTTTATGCACAGAAAACAATTTATTAAAAACACAACACTAACTGCCGCATCATTAGCACTCTTGCCGGCTACAAATTTGTTTGCAGCAAATGTAAAAGACAAAATAAAACTGGTAATAATTGGCACGGGCCTGCGTGGGCAAAATCATCTTGACCTTTTATTACGAAGGAACGATGTGGAACTCGTTGCCATTTGTGATATTGATGACCGCATGTTAACAATATCAAAAGAAATCATTACAAAAAGCGGAAAGAAAATACCGCAAATTTTTACCGGCGACTCTTATGCCTGGAAAAAGATGCTGGAGCTAAAAGGTATTGATGGTATTATTATCGCAACACCCTGGGAGTGGCATAAGGAAATGATAATTGGCTCCCTGCAGGCAGGTATAAAATATGTAGGAACGGAGGTAATATTGGGTATCACACTGCAAGACCATTGGGATGTAGTAAAGGCAGCAGAGCAGTACAATGCAAATGTTATGATGCTGGAGAATGTATGTTATCGCAGGGACGTAATGGCTGTTTTAAATATGGTTCGCCAGGGCCTTTTCGGTGAACTAATACATTTGCAGGGAGGGTATCAGCATGACCTTCGTGAGGTGAAATTTAATGATGGAGTAAACCCATACGGGCATGGGGTTGAATTTGGTGAGAAAGGGTTTTCTGAGGCTAAATGGAGGACTGAACATTCTGTTCATCGCAACGGGGATTTGTACCCTACTCATGGTATTGGCCCCATTTCCCATTACATTAATATTAATAGAGGTAATCGTTTTATTTCTTTAAATTCTTTTTCAAGCAAATCACGGGGGTTGCACAATCATATAGTAAAAGGCGGTGGCGAAAATCATCCGAATGCAAAGGTGAACTTTAAATTGGGTGATATAGTAACCACACAAATTAATTGTGCAAATAGAGAAACTGTTCTCTTGCAGCATGACACAAACCTTCCCCGTCCCTATTCTTTAGGTTTCCGGGTACAGGGAACAGAAGGATTATGGATGGATGTAAACAAAGGTATTTATCTGGAAGGAAAGTCAGCAAAACCACATCAGTGGGATGATGCAAAAACCTGGTTAGATAAATATGACCACCCCCTTTGGGTACGATGGAGTAAAGAAACAGCAGGTGCCGGTCACGGAGGTATGGATTTTTTTGTGATTCACTCTTTTGTAGAATCTATTAAACGTAATGCAGCTACACCAATGGATGTGTATGATGCTGCATCGTGGAGTGCTATTACACCATTAAGTGAAACCTCTATTGAGAAAGGCAATGAGACAATTGAGTTCCCCGATTTTACCGGCGGTAAATGGATGTACCGCAAGCCGATTTTTGCTTTGAATGAGGAGTACTAAAAAATAAATATTTAAGTAATGCTGAAATCTGTATTGAAAGAATTTGGGTTAAATGCCAACGATGTAACAATAACACCAATACATCAGGGCTTGATTAATCTTACCTGGAAGGTTGGGCAGAATGGTCATGCATTTATTTTACAACAGGTAAATAGCACGGTGTTTCAAAACCCAGAAGACATTGCTTTTAATATAGAAGAAATCAGCAGGTATTTAAAATTACAGCATCCAGAATATTTTTTTGTTTATCCGGTTAAGACATTCGATGGTAATGAACTTGTTTACAAGAATGAAAACGGTTATTTCAGAGTCTTCCCTTTTGTACAGGAATCCCATGCTATAAATGTGGTAGAAACCCCTGAGCAGGCATACGAAGGCGCAAAGCAATTTGGAAAACTTACTGCTTTGCTCAGCGGTTTTGATTGTACAAAACTAAAAATCACTGTTCCGCACTTTCATGACCTTTCTCTCCGATATGAACAATTTGAGGAGGCACTTATAAAAGGAAACAATAAAAGGTTAAAAGAATCAGCCACTTTAATCAGCCAGTTAAAGGAATGGGTAAGTATTGTGACGGAATTTGAGAAAATAAAAAGGCTTAGTGAGTTTAAACTCCGGGTTACACACCATGACAGTAAAATTAATAATGTACTATTCAATGAAAACAATAAAGGGCTTTGCGTAATAGACCTTGATACCGTAATGCCTGGTTATTTTATCAGTGATGTTGGAGATATGATGCGTACCTATTTATCTCCCGTAAGTGAGGAGGAAAATGACTTCAGTAAAATTGTTATCCGCAAGGATTATTACAAAGCAATTGTTGATGGCTACGGTAGCGAAATGAAAGATGAACTGACTAAAACAGAAAAAGGATATCTTTTCTATGCAGGTAAATTCAGCATTTACATGCAGGCACTCCGGTTTTTGACCGACTATTTGAACGATGATAAATATTATGGCGCTGCTTATCCAGAGCAAAATCTTGTAAGGACATCCAATCAAATTGTTTTGCTGCAAAAGTTTATACAAGCTGAATCAGAATTGAACAACATTAAAATTGAAAGCTAATGAGAGTTTTTTTTATTGCCATATTGTTTTACCCGATTTTCTCAATAGGGCAATTGAAGATAACAGATGTATTTTCTTCTAACATGCTCTTGCAACGGGAGCAGCCAATTCCAATTTGGGGAAAGGCGGTTCCCGGAACTATAGTTGAAATAAAGTTCGGTAAAACAATCCGCTCAGTAGTAGCTGCCAAAGATTCAACATGGAAAGCATACCTGCCAAAGCAGCGGGCCAATTCTCAGCCACAGTCTTTAACAATACAAAATGGAGATACCGCTGTGCAGTTTCAAAATATTATCATCGGTGATATTTGGGTTTGTATTGGTCAGAGTAATATGGAATGGCCAATGATTAAAGAGCAGCATTGGAAAGATGAAATACATAACTCTAACCAGCCAAATATCCGTTTGCTAAACCCACCACCTGTTGGCCGGGGTGTATTTGGTGTACCCTATACAGACTCTTTAATTAACCGGCTTACAACAGAAAGGTTTTATGATTGGAACGGATGGCAACAATGCGACAGCAATTCAGTTAAACAAATGAGTGCAGTTGCATATTATTTTGCAAAGAAGGTAAGTGCTGAAACAGGTGCGCCAATTGGAATAATCAACCTGTCAATTGGTGGTGCACCGCTTACGTCATTCATAAACACAAAAACACTGATGCATGATATTACATTCCGCAAAAACGTAAACAACAACTGGCTTACTAATGATGCTTTGCCTGTATGGCCAAGGGAAAGAGGAAAGCAAAACGTAGGGAATAATAAAGTTCCCGGCGATGAAAATGGCCCCAATCATGCCTACAAGCCCGGCTTTGCCTACGAAGCAGGAATCAAACCTTTGTTGCAAATGCCTGTAAAAGGCCTACTCTGTTACCAGGGTGAAAGCAATGCACAGGAAATTGAACAGGTGAATGAATATGCTGCCTTATCCAAACTGATGATTGATGACTATCGTAAAAAATGGCAGCAGCCACATCTGCCATTTTATTTTGTACAGCTTTCATCAATTGATACCGCAAAATATAAAGGTCATCTCTGGCCTGAATTTAGAAACGAACAAAGAAAAATGATACAATTGATTCCTTACAGTGGTATGGCGGTTTGCAGCGATATTGGAGCAAAAGATGATGTACATCCCACTAACAAAAAAGATGTAGGAGAACGGTTAGCAAGATGGGCATTACGCAAAACCTATATGCAAAATATTATTCCCTCCGGCCCACTACCAGTAAAGGCAACTTACTCATATGGAAAAGTGATTGTATCATTTGAATATATGGCGAAAGGTTTGATAACATCAGATGGTAAATCAATCAAAGGGTTTTCAATTGATGGTAAAAATGAAACAGAAGCAAGTTTTGGTGATAGTGGGATAATCATTTCAGTAAACTCTAAACCGAAATACATCTATTATGGCTGGAAGCCATTCAGCAACGGAAATCTTATTAATTCAGAAAATCTTCCTGCTTCAACCTTTAAAATAAAAGTTAAGTGAGAAGGCTTCATTTTACATTAATCGGTTACTTTCTGTTTGTTGCAGCGTCTGCACAGCAGAAGAATTATATAGAGATTACTAAAGCTGATAGCGAAAAAGATATTATTTACAAAGCCGCCAGTATTGTTCCTGCACCAAGGCAGTTAAGATGGCAGCAACTTGAATTAACCGCATTCTTTCACTTTGGGATTAACACATTTACCGGTAAAGAATGGGGAACTGGAAAAGAAGACCCGGGAATTTTCAACCCTACTGCATTAAATGCGAAGCAATGGGTTCGTATTGCAAAGGAAGCAGGTATTAAACAGGTGATATTAACTGCCAAGCATCATGACGGGTTTTGCCTGTGGCAAACTAAAACAACAAAGCATTCCGTAGCAGCCAGCGAATGGAGAAAAGGCAAAGGTGATGTGGTGAAAGAGGTAGCCAATGCCTGTAAAGAATATAAAATGGGCTTCGGCATCTATCTTTCTCCCTGGGATATGAATACCGCGGTGTATGGAACCGATGCCTATAATGATTTTTTTGTTGACCAGTTAACTGAACTTCTTACACAATATGGCCGAATTGACGAAGTTTGGTTTGATGGCGCCAACGGCGAAGGGCCTAACGGGAAAAAACAGTTATATGATTTTGAGCGATGGTATAAGGTCATCCGGAAATTGCAACCAGCTGCAGTTATTGCAATCATGGGCCCTGATGTTCGTTGGGTAGGAACGGAAACCGGCTATGGGAGGGAAACAGAATGGAGCGTAGTGCCTGCAAATAATCTTGACCAAAAGGAAATAGCTGTTGGCTCGCAAACAAGTATTGCGTTTAAGCCACAGGGCGATATGAGAGGGGATGATTTGGGCAGCCGTGATAAAATCCGGAATGCGAAAGGATTGGTTTGGTATCCGGCGGAAACAGACGTATCTATAAGGCCGGGCTGGTTTTATCATGAAGAAGAAAATAGTAAAGTAAAAACGCCGGAGAAACTGCTTGATATTTATTTCAATTCGGTTGGCCGAAATGGTGTTTTATTATTAAATATACCGCCGGATAAAAGAGGGCTGATTCATGATAGTGATATAATAGCATTAAAAAAATGGAAGCAAATACGAACCACAATTTTTAAAACCAATCTTGCAAAAGATGCTGCAATAAAATCCGGCAATGGACTTAATGTAAAGTACTTGCTTGATGGCAACGATGCTACTCATTTTACCACCAAAGCAAATGATACTTCATCAATCATTGAATTAAAACTGAATTTGCCTCAAACTTTCAATGTATTGCAATTACAGGAAAATATCAGGAAAGGACAAAGGGTTGAGCGTTTTGAATTGGAGTATTGGAGTAATGGTGAATGGAGAATTGCAGCTCAAGGAACAACTATTGGATATAAACGTCTGCTGCATTTCAACACTATTACAACTGACAGAGTAAGGCTGAAAATTGTATCATCAAGATTGAACCCCTGCCTGGCGGAATTTGGACTTTATTATAAAGAAACTAATGATAATAAACATTGAAAACATGATAGCAAATTTTCAAACACTCCATGAGGTTACCTCTTATGAGAAAATACCAGTAACAATATTTAGTGAAGCAAATGATGCTTGTAAAGCTGTTGCGTCAGAAATAGCGGACCTTATCCGGTTAAAGCAAAAGCAAGGTGCCAAAACAGTGCTGGGCCTAGCAACAGGCTCAACACCCAAAAAAATCTACCGGGAACTGATAAAGATGCACCGGGAAGAAGGACTTAGTTTTAAGGATGTAATTTGTTTTAATCTTGATGAATACTTCCCCATTTCCTGTGAGTCCATACAGAGTTACAAATATTTCATGCAGGAAAATTTGTTTAATCACATTGATATTACCCCCGGTAACTGCCATATTCCTGATGGACAAATTAGTTTGGAAAACATTAAGCACCACTGCGAACACTATGAAAAACTGATACAAGATTGCGGTGGTATTGACTTTCAACTTTTAGGCATAGGCCGCAATGGCCATATTGGTTTTAATGAGCCTGGCTCCCACATTAGTTCAATTACCCGTCTTATAACGCTGGATAGGATAACCCGTTCTGATGCTGCTTTAGACTTTTCAGGAATAGCTAATGTACCTCGTAAAGCAATTACAATGGGAATACAAACAATACTCAGCGCCAAACGAATTGTATTGTTGGCATGGGGCGAAAGAAAAGCCGATATTATTAAATTGGCAGTTGAAGGGCCAGTTACAGAGTTTGTACCTGCGTCCTATTTGCAAGCACATCAAAACACCTCTTTTGTGCTGGATGATGCGGCCGCCGCATTGCTTACAAGAAAAAAGGCACCCTGGTTAACAGAGGAAGTGGAATGGACGAATCAAATGATAAAGAAAGCGGTTATACATCTTGCTTTATCATGCAATAAGCCAATATTAAAACTTACCAATAACGATTACAACGAAAACGGGTTAAGCAGCTTGCTTGTTTTACATGGCAATGCGTATGATATTAACATAAAAGTTTTCAACTGGCTGCAGCACACCATTACCGGCTGGCCTGGCGGTAAGCCCGGTTCAGACGATACACACCGGCCGGAAAGGTCAGAGCCTTCCCGAAAAAGGGTGCTTATATTTAGCCCCCATCCCGATGATGATATTATTTCAATGGGCGGTACATTCCAGCGGCTTGCTGACCAGGGGCATGAAGTACATGTGGCTTATCAAACAAGTGGGAATATAGCTGTGGCAGATGATGAAGCTTTTCGCTTTGTTGAATTTGTAAAAGATTTCAATCAGCAATTTCAAATTAATTCATCCGATGCAGATAAGATATTTAACGCATCTGATTCTTTCCTAAAACAGAAGAAAAATGGGGAGACAGATATTCCGGATTTAAGGCTTGTAAAAGGCTTAATAAGAAAAGGCGAAGCAAGAAACACCTGCCGCTTTGTTGGAATACCAGATGAAAACATTCATTTCCTCAATCTCCCTTTTTATGAAACAGGCACTGTTGAAAAGAAGCCCATTGGAAAAGATGATGTAAACATCATTGCTGAATTAATTCAACAAACAAAACCTCATCAAATTTATGCTGCCGGCGACCTTGCAGACCCACATGGCACACACAAAGTTTGCTTAGATGGAATTTTTGCGGCAATTGACAGCATTAAACATCTTGATTTTATGAAAGACTGTTGGTTGTGGCTTTACAAAGGTGCCTGGGCGGAATGGGATATAGATGCAATTGAAATGGCTGTGCCAATGAGTCCTGAACAAGTGTTGAAAAAACGATACGGGATTTTTAAACATCAGTCTCAAAAAGACGGCGTGGTGTTCCAGGGAACTGACAGCCGGGAGTTTTGGCAACGGGCAGAGGAAAGAAACAGGGCCACTGCTGAACTCTATAATAAACTTGGGTTAGCAGAGTATGAAGCAATGGAAGCATTTGTAAGATGGCATTTTTGAGGATATCCCGTTATTGATATTTATTATTGTTTACTAATTTTTAAATAGCACAACAAAATGAAAAGACCTATTTTTCTGCTTCTGGTTTTTCCTTTTTTTGGCATTGCCCAACAGCCTGTAAATATTATTCCGCAACCTTTATCAGTAAAATATTTGCAGGGGAATTTTGTTTTATCAGCGAACACATCGGTTCAATATAATGTTCAGCAAAAGGATGTAAAAGCATCAGCAGAGTATTTGGCTTCACAGGTGAAAAATATTGCTGGCTTTGCATTGCCAGTAAATACTCTCCGACCAACAACTATTCAGCTAAGTGTGGAGAAGCTGGCAGTGTCGGGTGAGGAAGCATATACGCTGGATGTAGCTCCAAAAAAAATTGCTATCAAAGCAAATACCAAAGCAGGTATTATTTATGGCATACAAACACTCTTACAGGCTATTTCTGTTGGTAAAGAAAACGCAATGGAAATTCCTTGTATGAGTATTACAGATTACCCCCGTTTTAAATACCGCGGTATGCACCTTGACGTGGGGCGGCATTTCTATCCTGTTTCGTTTATAAAAAAATATATTGATTTCTTAGCAACATATAAATTCAATTATTTTCATTGGCATTTAACCGAAGACCAGGGCTGGCGCATTGAGGTAAAAAAATATCCGGAATTAACAACAAAAGCCGCATACCGAAATGGCACTATCATAGGTGGCTACCCCGGTACTGGTAATACTAACCTTCGCTACGGGGGTTTTTACACACAGGATGAAGTAAAGGAAGTTGTTGCATATGCGACCCAAAGAAATATTACGATCATTCCCGAAATTGAGTTGCCCGGCCATTCGTCTGCGGCCATTGCTGCCTATCCCTGGTTGAGCTGTTTTCCTGATAAACCCACTGCTATGTCAGCTAACGCTTCGCCAATGAGCAAGCTGCTGCAAAGCCAGGGCGAAACAAAAATGGTGCAGGAAACCTGGGGTGTATTTGATGATATTTATTGTGCAGGTAAGGACAGTACTTTTAAGTTTTTACAGAATGTGCTGGACGAAGTATTGCAACTTTTTCCATCAAAGTACATTCATGTGGGAGGAGATGAAGCACCAAAAAGGCATTGGGAAAAATGTCCCCGCTGCCTGGCAAGAATGAAAACAGAAGGGGTAAAAGATGTACATGAACTGCAGAATTATTTCATCACCCGTATAGAAAAATATATAAACAAAAAAGGAAGAACAATCATAGGATGGGATGAGATTTTAGAAGGCGGTCTTGCACCAAATGCGGTTGTGATGAGCTGGCGGGGCGAAGCCGGAGGCATTGAAGCCGCCAAACAAAACCATGATGTTATTATGACACCTGGCAGTCCTGTTTATTTTGACCACTACCAGGGCGACCCTGTCAGCGAACCGATTAGCATTGGAGGATTTAATACCCTTAAAAAAGTATATGACTATGACCCTGTACCCAAAGAACTAAACGAACAACAGGCAAAACATATATTAGGCGCTCAGGCCAATTTATGGACGGAATATATACCTACTACCCAGCAAGTAGAATATATGGTATTGCCTCGCATGTTGGCACTAAGCGAAGTAGTTTGGAGCCCTAAAGAAAACAAAAACTGGAATAGTTTTAATGAACGGATTCAAACTCATTTCAATGCGTTTGAACAAAAAGGGTGGAACTACAGCAAAGGAAATTTTAAAGCAGATATAAAGCCGGTGTCAGAAAACGGGCAGTTATTTGTTTCACTTGCTACCGAAGCATACAAGGGGAATGTAGTTTATACAACTGATGGCTCTGAACCTAATCTGCAAAGCAATAAATACAAACAGCCTGTTCCCATCAATTCATCTGTAACATTAAAAGCCTCTGTAGTAGTTAATGGTAAGCTGATGAGTGCAGTACCTTCCCAGCAAAGCTTTGTAATGCATAAGGCTATTGGGCGAAATGTTATTTATACAAATCCGGTGAGCAGTTATTATATGGCGGATGGGCCAAATTCCCTCACTGATGGTGTAAGAGGAAACAACACAGTTGGCAAATACTGGCATGGCTTCAGTGGTAAAGATTTAATTGCTACTATTGATTTGGATGAAATGAAAAATATTCAAAGCATTACATTAGGTTGTTTGCAAAATTATGGCGATTGGATATTTCTTCCTTCATCTGTGAAATTTGAAACTTCGGTGAATGGAACCGATTTTGAAGAAATGCAAACTGTAAACAACCCAATCAACATAAATGAAAGAACAGCACAGTTTGATTTTAAGGCGACATTCCCTTCTAAAGCAGTCAGGTATATCAGGGTTACGGCAAAGAACAATGTTTGCCCACCCGGCCACGGCGGCGAAGGAAAGCCGGGATGGATTTTTGCTGATGAGATAATCGTTGAATAAATAATAACAGTAATTACAAATTGATATTCTCATGTTGATTTTTTCTCAAGAAATACGGGGCAATAGAAAAAAAATATTCTTATTGATTGCCGTATTAATTTCTAACTTATGTGTGATAGCACAGTTACCCGCCGAACTGCAAACACCCGAACTCGTTTCCATCAACCGTATGCCCATGCATTGCGATGCTTTTGCCTATGAAAATTTGCAAATGGCAAAGGGCTTTGATAAAGAAAAATCAGCTAACTATTTTTCATTAAACGGAAGTTGGAAATTTAATTGGGTAAAAGACCCTAATCAGCGGCCACAGGATTTTTTTGAACAAAATTATGACGACAGTAAATGGGACAACTTCCGCATACCGGCCAGTTGGGAAGTAAATGGCTATGGCCTTCCTATCTATGTAAATCAACCCTACGATTTTGCAGGGCATAATCTGCGTTATGGAAAAATGAACCCGCCTTATGATATTCCTGCCAACAATAACCCTGTCGGATCTTACAGAAAAAAAATTATCATACCACAAGGCTTTAAGGGCAAACAAATTTTTCTGCATGTGGGCAATGCAAAGAGTTGTTTGTTTGTTTGGATGAATGGGAAAAAAGTTGGCTACAGCGAAGACAGCAAACTGGCTGCTGAATTTGACATCACCGACTTTGTAAAGGAAGGTGAAAATCTCATTGCTTTCCAGGTTTACCGCTGGAGCGATGGCAGTTATCTGGAGTGCCAGGATATGTTTCGTTTCTCTGGCATTGAAAGAGATGTGTATTTATATGCAACTAACCAACTCAATATCAGAGATACTAAAATTGATGCAACGCTTGATGAAAGGTATACCAATGGTTTGCTTTCTGTAAATGTTGAGGTTGATAATTACAAATTGGAAAAAGGCTACCTGAGCAAAAAAGACAGCTTTAACCTGGAGCTGCAATTGCAGGATGCAGCAGGCAATATTGTTTATAATGATGAGACCAACGATTGCAAAACAGTTTTGGGAAAATATAAGACCGATGTACAGTTTAAAACAACTGTTACCAATGTAAAAAACTGGAATGCAGAGTTGCCTTATCTCTACACATTGTATATCACTCTAAAAAATAAAAACGGCGATGTGCTGGAAGTTGTTCCGCAACGCATCGGGTTTAAAAAAATAGAAATAAGGGGAACTGATTTTTTAGTGAACGGCAAAAGGGTTTTCTTAAAAGGTGTTAACCGGCATGAGCATCACCCACGCAACGGGCATACACTTAGTAAAGAAGATATGCGGAAGGATATGGAAATGATGAAGAAGCTGAATGTAAATGCAGTGCGCCACTCACATTATCCGCCCGACCCTTACTGGATGCAGCTTTGCGATGAGTACGGTTTGTATGTTGTGGACGAAGCCAATATTGAAAGTCACGGCCTGGGTTATAATTTAAGTGTAACCCTTGCAAACAAACCTTTGTGGAACGAGGCACACCTGCAGCGCATACAACGTATGTATGAACGGGATAAAAATCATACGTCAGTTATTACCTGGAGCTTAGGAAACGAAGCCGGCGATGGAACAAATTTTTATGCAGCTTATGACTGGCTGAAAAAACAAACCGCACTACCCATACAATATGAAAGGGATATTGATTACGGCAAACCCAACAACACAAATTTTTCCGAAATTTTTTGTCCGCAATATTTTTCACCGCATGATATGCTGGAATATGCGAAAAGCGATGCAAAAATTCCGCAGATACAAAGTGAGTATGCACATATCATGGGCAACAGCCTCGGCAATTTCCAGGATTATTGGGATATTATTGAAAACAATCCCAAACTACAGGGCGGTTTTATTTGGGAATGGATTGACCAAAACATTGACACCATAAAAAACGGCAAATGCATCAAAGCCTATGGCGGCGATTTTCCTTTGGAAGGCCCGGTAGATGAAAACCTGAGCGATAATAATTTTTGTGTAAAGGGTGTAGTGGATGCTTACCGTAATCCTACTCCTATGGCTATGGAAGTAAAAAAAGTTTACCAGCATATTAAAACAAAATGGAAGAGCGACAACGCCATCAGCATAAAAAATGGTTACTTCTTTAAGTCGCTGGATAATGTTTCATTAAAATGGGTACTGCAGGAAAATGGTCTTGAAAAAGAAACGGGGAACATTGCTTCCATTCAATTACAACCGCAACAGGAAAAAGATTTTTCCATCCCGATAAAGACAAAACAACTGCCCGATAAAGAATATCAATTGAATATTTATTATTCACTTAAAACGGAAGAACCTTTTTTACACAAAGGATATGAAATAGCGGCAGAACAATTTTTGTTGAATACATTGGCTGCAATGAAGTTTGAAGTTTCTGAAAAAGCAACTTTAAAGGTTGAACAAACAACAACGCAATGCAATATCAGCGGAAGAAATTTCAGTTTAATTTTTGATTTACAAAAAGGTTTGTTGGCAAGCTATAAATATAAAGGAGAGGAAGTAATTCAGCAGGGCCCAAAACCTTCATTCTGGCGGGCACCCACCGATAATGATAATGGTGCAGGATTTAACAAAAGTCTTCGAATGTGGCGCAATGCGTACAATGAAGGAACGGGGATAAAAGCAACTGTAACCAAAATTAATGATGCCACCTGGCAAATTAATTTTTCAAAACAGTTGGTAAATGGAGATGCACAGCATGAACAAAAGTTCACTGTGTATGGAGATGGAAAAATAAAAGTGGACAATAGCTTTACTGCAACTAAAGGAAAATATCCCTTGTTACTGCGGGCAGGCAATGATATAACTATCAATAAAAACTTCAGCAACATTAACTGGTATGGCCGTGGTCCCGGAGAAAATTATTGGGACAGAAAGACCAATACATTTATCGGCAATTACAAACAAACGGTGGATGAACAATATTATCCCTATGCCCGTCCACAGGAAAGCGGCAACCATACCGAAATAAGATGGGTGAGTTTTAGCAATGCAAAAGGAAGAAAAATACAATTTGAATTTGCAGATAGTTTATTGAGTTTTTCCGCATTGCCTTACAGCTTAGATGATTTAGACCCGGAGATGAATAAAAAGCAATACCACAGTGGCGAACTCAACAAACGCAACGAAACCTATTTACATATTGACCTGAACCAAACCGGCCTGCAGGGTATTGATAGCTGGGGTTCTATGCCATTGGCAAAATACCGGGTGCCATTTAAAGACTACAGTTATAGTTATTGGATAACCGTTCAATAAAAGAATGCAGAATTGAAAAATTATTTAATCATATTATGCTGTTTGTTTTTTATCAGCCATGTTAAAGCACAGGAAAAAAAGCTGGCACCCACACCACCCATGGGCTGGATGAGCTGGAACTATTTTGCAGATAAAATCAATGAGAAAGACTTAAAAGAAATGGCTGATGCCCTGGTGAGCAGCGGCATGGCAAAGGTCGGCTATAGTCATATTTTTATTGATGATGGCTGGCAGGGCGGCCGGGATAATAAAAATAATATGATTGCAGACCCGCTCAAATTCCCATCTGGCATGAAGGCATTGGCTGATTACATGCACAGCAAAGGATTAAAGCTTGGCATATACAGCGATGCAGCACAACTCACCTGTGCAGGCTACACAGCAAGCCTTGGTTTTGAAGAACAGGATGCCAAAACATTTGCAGGTTGGGGTATTGACTACTTAAAATATGACTATTGCCATGCGCCGGAAGATGTAGAAACTGCAAAGGACCGGTATAAAAAAATGGCAACCGCCTTGCGTAATTCAGGAAGAGACATTGTGTTCGGCATTTGCGAATGGGGGCCCCGTCAACCCTGGCTATGGGGCGCAGACGTTGGCGGCCAGTTATGGCGCACCACTTATGATGTTAGGGATAAATGGAAGAATTTAACCAACAATAAAAATGCACTTGGCATACTTGATATTTTAGATATCAATGCAACACTTAATGACTATTCCGGGCCGGGTAAATGGAACGATGCCGATATGCTGGTAGCAGGCTTGTATGGCAAAAAAGGGCCTTCAGGCGATGAAGGTGGCTTTGGCTGCACTGATGTGGAATATCAAACCCAGTTTAGCCTGTGGGCTATGATGAATTCTCCACTTTATGCAACAAACGATTTACGTAATATGAATGAAGCCACAAAGAAAATTCTATTGAATGAAGAAGTGATTGCCATCAACCAAGATGAAATAGGAAAACAAGCGATAAGAAAAATTAATGATAGTATTTGGAATGTTTTTGTAAAACCACTTTCCAATGGTGATTTTGCCCTTGCTATTTTAAACCGCAGCAATGCTGCTCAAAAATCAGAAGTCAATTTTGCAGATTTGGGTATAAATGACAAATATGAAATAAGGGATTTGTGGCAGTATAAAATAATTGGCAAAGCAAAAAAATGGAAAGGAGAAGTGCAAAGTCACGAAACAAAAATGTTCCGGCTAAAGAAACAGAAATAACGTTTATATGAGTGATAAATTAAAACATACTGCTTTTATTTTTGTCTTGCTTTTATGTACAACTGTGTATGCCCAACGAGATACTATTGCAGTTAACGATGGCTGGCAGTTTGCCGTTGACAAAAAATCAGAGGGTAATAAAGAAAAATGGTTTGAAAAGGCATTGCCCGGGGCAAGAACCGTTAGCCTACCACACACCTGGAACATCGAAGAAGAAAATCAAAACCATTATGGCTGGGGATGGTATCAAAAAATGTTACTTGTACCTGCCAACTGGAAAAACAAAAATGTTGTGCTGCAATTTGGCGCAATTAATCACACCACTTTTATTTATGTTAACGGAAAGAAAGCTGGTGAAAATATTGGCGATGGGTTTAATAAACTTATCATTAACATGAATGGAAAATTAGATTATGGCAAAGAAAACATTATTACTGTTGCCGTAAATAATGATTATGGTAAAAGCAAAGTGCCTTTTGGCAATTCCTTTGACTGGCCGAATGATGGAGGCATTATCCGTAAGGCATCGCTAATCATAAGCGATAAACCTTCGGCTAGTTATATTCATGCTACGACACAGTTAAATGTAATTGATAGTTCAGCCAAACTCAATATTAAATGTGGGTTTGATGATGCCGATAAACAGATTAAACTTGCTGTCACCATTACCGAAGAAAATCAGTCTACAAAAAATGTTGTCTTAAAAAATACATTTGCCCCATCATGGAAAAACGGTGAAGCGGTGGTTGATTTTGATTTACCAAAAGTAAACCTCTGGCATTTTGACTTCCCTAATCTTTATCGTGTTGATGTAACAATAGTAAAGAATAATAAAGCCGTTGACAGGATTTCAACAAATGTTGGTTTTAGAGAAATAAAGTTCATGAATGGCCAGGTTTTTTTAAATGGTGAAAGAGTAAAGTTGATGGGTGTGGAATGGACGGCTGGCAGTAACCCCGATTATGGGTTTGCAGAAACAGATTCTGTTATAAATGCAATGGGTAAACTGATGAAGGATGTGAACTGTATTTTCAGCAGGCAGCATTTTCAGCAGGGTGATATATTTTATGATTTCTGTGATCGCAATGGAATACTGGTGCAACAGGAAGTGCCACTCTGGGGGCCCGAAACACCGGGCAATGATACTATAAGCCGTATTTCAATGCGTCAATTGGAAACTATGATTAGTACATTGTACAATCACCCCAGCATTTTTTCCTGGGGAGTAGGCAATGAACTTCGGGCAAGGGATGCGGATATAAAAGCGATGATTGCCGCTTTATTAAATAAAGCAAGAACATCAGACCCTTCCCGGAATACTGCTTATGTGAGTAATACACTTACACAGGGGTTTTACAACAGTCCATCCTTTGTGGCAGATGCCGCCGCCGGTGGCGATTATTTAATGATGAACGAATACGGCGCAAGCTGGTGGGATATACCGCAAGGAAAAATTCATACCTATCTTGACAGTGTGCATTTAAGCTACCCCGATAAACCATTTTTCATCTCAGAGTTTGGTTTATGCGAACCCAATTTTAAAGGCGGCGATGAAAGAAGGATTGAAGACCTCATATATCACATGGCTGTTTATGAAAGCAAACCTTATGTTGAAGGTGCTATCTATTTTGATTTAACGGATTACCGCACCCATTATCCTGGCACATCAGAAAATAATAAATTCCGCAGAAGGGTGCATGGCGTTTATGATATGTATGGCAAACCCAAACCTTCAATGAAAGTGTTGAGAGAACTCTCCTCACCTGTAGAAGTACAACAGGTAAGGCAATGGAAAAAAGGAAAACTGAACTTATTGATATATGGAAGCATGGGTTTACCGCAGCACATTGTAAAGGGCTATAAAGTGTATGTGTCAGACAAAGCAGATAATTATGCGGCAACTAAAGCTTATGAATTGCCGGAAATAAAACCCGGAGAAAAAATAAATTTTGAAATGGATGATGTAAACGATGGAAAAGTTATTGTTACCATTGTCCGACCAACCGGTTATGTGGTAACACAAAAATCTTTCTATTGATTAATGTGTAAAACTCATTTTGTTAAATATGAAACTTATTATTAAAATTATTTTTTTATATGTTGTCTTGTTATCAGAGCCCGTACAGGGGCAGGTTAAACTGCCGATTTATAATGATTCATTATTCAGCACCTATTATCAACAGCGGCTTACATTGTTCCGGTCATTACCGCAAACAAAAGGCGAGATCATTTTTCTTGGCAATAGCATTACCGACGGCAGCGAATGGAATGAGCTCTTTAGTGATAACAGCATAAAAAACCGGGGTATCAGCGGTGATGTGACCGCCGGAATCATTCATCGCTTAGATGAAATTGCAAAAAGAAAACCGGCAAAGGTTTTTTTGCTCATTGGCACCAATGATTTGGCAAAAGGCATACATGCAGATAGCGTTGTTAAAAATATTTTACTGATTGCTGTATACTTAAATCAAGAAAGCCCATCCACCAAACTGTTCATTCAAAGCATACTTCCGGTAAACAATGATTTTGGAAAATTCGATGGCCATACAGATAAAACAGATTCGATCCGGAAAGTAAATAGCAAACTAAACAGCCTGGCGGCAGCCAATGGTTATACATTTATCAACCTCTATCCCTTCTTTATTAACCAACAGGGCAGAATGGATAAAAAATATACCAATGATGGTTTGCATTTGCTAGGCGAAGGTTATTTGCTCTGGAAGCATATTATATTCCCTTACGTTTACGATTTGCAGGAAAAACCATCCCTGATTCCTTTACCACAGCAACTTAGTTGGAAACAAGGATTTTTCCCATTATACAAATGCAGTTCCATTGTAATTGCTGACAATATATTAATGAAGGAAACAGAAGATTTGAAAGCTATCTTTATTGAAAAAGGATTGCAAACTTCCATCAGCAACAAAGCCAGTAAGGATGAAGTGCATATTGAACTACGGTTAGACATGGCATCTTCTTCTGGCACTTCAGATGAGGCATACGCATTAAATGTTTCAGAAAATAAAATTCTTGTAACTGCTAAAACACCTCATGGTATTTTTAATGGCATACAAACTCTGCGCCAGTTAATAAGAGATGGGGTGATGATTGATGCCTGTGAAATTATTGACGAGCCTGCTTTTTTATGGAGAGGCTATATGATTGATGTGGGAAGGAATTATATGTCATTACCGTTGCTGAAACAGCAGATTGATGTAATGGCAAGATATAAACTAAATATTTTCCACTTTCACGCCACGGAAGATATTGCCTGGAGGCTTGCTATTAAACAGTACCCTCAATTAACAGCCCCGGAAAATATGCTTCGTAACAAGGGGATGTATTATACCGAAGCCGAGATAAAGGAATTGATTGCTTATTGCAAAGAAAGAAATATCACATTCATTCCTGAAATTGATATGCCGGGCCATAGCGCTGCTTTTAAAAGGGCTATGAAAGTTGACATGCAATCTGATTCGGGAATGATGTATTTGAAAAATATCCTGAAAGAATTTTGCACTGCTTACGATGTACCTTATATCCATATCGGCGCAGATGAAGTAAAAATTACCAACAAGAACTTTGTTCCAGAGATAACGGCTTATATTGAAAGCCTCGGCAAGAAAGTAATCGGCTGGCAACCAGGAGGAAATTTTACTGAAAGCACCATCCGCCAGTTGTGGATGGATGATAATGTCCACCAAACATCCAATAATCAAATTCGTTTTATTGATTCAAGACATTTGTACCTGAACCATATGGACCCACTGGAAGCAGTCACAACAATTTTCAACCGTCGAATAGCCGATAAAGAAAAAGGCGATGCCACTACATTAGGCGGCACTATTTGCATGTGGCCGGATAGAGCTGTGGCTAAAGAAGAAGATGTATTAAGAATGAATCCGGTTTATTCCGGTATGCTTGCATTTGCTGAAAGAAGCTGGCGGGGCGGCGGGCAAAACGGATGGCTTGCAAATATTGATGATGGTGATAAAAAAGGTTTTATTGATTTTGAAAACCGGTTGCTGGAAAACAAAAAATTATATTTCGCAGATAAAATATTTAACTACGCAAAGCAATCCAGTATTATTTGGAAATTGTACGGACCATTTAACAATGATGGTGATGTGAAAAAAGAATTTTTGCCCGAAACAAAAAACTGGAACGAAGCAACCGCAAAAGTTTATAAGGAACAAACCGGCGGCACCATTGTATTACGGCATTGGTGGGCTCCCTTAATTACAGGGGCTATTAATAATGCCGAAGACAGCACTACCTGGTATGCCACTACAAAAATTTGGGCTGATGAAGATGCCGTGAAAGATTTCTGGATTGGATTTAATAATATTTCCCGTTCACCAGCTACTGATTCGCCGCCGGAAAATGGATGGGATACCAAAGGCAGTTCAGTTTGGGTTAATGGCAAATTAATTGAACCACCGCATTGGCTAAGAGCAGGACAAAAAGGTAACTCTGAAATACCGTTAATTGATGAAGGGTATGAATACCGAAACCCAACAAAAATCCTTTTAAAGAAGGGATGGAATACGGTTTTAGTAAAATGCCCAATTAGTTCATTTAAAGGAAAGGATTGGCAAAACCCGGTGAAATGGATGTTTACATTTGTAATAAATAAAGAAGATAATTAGTAAAATGTAAATATTTCTCAATAAACATCATTAAGATATCAATATGTATGTAAGAGAAAACAGTAACAAAGGAGCCATGATAATTATGGCAATTCTATTTTTTGTATTTGGGTTTGTAACCTGGCTAAACGGGCCACTTATCACTTATGTTAAACTTGCTTTTGGGCTGGATACTGACTCAAAAGCCTTTATGGTTACAACGGCTTTCTACATAGCTTATTTTTTTCTTGCACTTCCATCTTCCTGGCTGTTGGAGAAAACGGGGATGAAAAAAGGGATGGCAATGGCATTAATTGTAATGGCCGCTGGCACTTTTTTATTCGGCCATTTTGCTACTCAAAGAAATTATACGATGTCTCTGCTGGGCCTTTTTATAATCGGTTCAGGGCTTTCACTTTTGCAAACGGCATCTAATCCTTACATAAGCATTATTGGCCCGATAGAAAGTGCCGCTAAACGAATAAGTATAGTAGGTATATGCAACAAAATAGCAGGCATCATCAGCCCAATTGTGTTAAGTGCATTTGTGTTAAAAGGGATTAATGAATTAGAGGGGAAAGTAAATGCCGCAGCAGACCAATCAACTAAAGATTCTATCTTAAATGAATTTGCTTCAAAAATATATACGCCTTATGCAATTATGGCGGTGGTACTTGTAGTGCTGGGTGTATGGATTTTAAAGTCTGCACTGCCTGAAATTAAAACTTCCGAGGCAAATGTGCAGGCGCCGTGTAATAATTCTGATAAAACAAAGACAAGCATTTTTCATTTTCCGCATTTATGGCTGGGGGCTGTTTGTATATTTTTTTATGTAGGTGTTGAAGTAATGGCCGGTGATGCTATTGGAACCTATGGCAAAGGCTTTCACATTCCCACGGATGAAACAAAATATTTTACATCTTATACACTTGCAGCAATGTTGCTGGGTTATATTATTGGTTTAATCGCCATTCCAAAATATATTTCGCAGCAGGCGGCATTAAAATATTCTGCTGTACTTGGTATTGTTTTTACCGGAGCGGCTTTTTTAACAAAGGGTTACTTATCCGTTGGTTTTGTAGCAGCTCTAGGATTGGCCAATGCGTTAATGTGGCCAGCAATATTTCCGCTTGCTATAAGGGGGTTAGGGAAATTTACAGAAAAAGGTTCGGCAATTCTTATCATGGGGATAGCGGGCGGTGCCTTAATTCCAAAAGCTTTTGCTGCTTATAAAGGTGAATATGGATTTCAGCTGGTGTTTTTTGTCTTAATGATACCTTGCTACCTGTATATTCTATATTATTCACTGAAAGGTTATAAAGCGGGGCAAATTAAGTAAGATACTTCTTATATTCTTACCTTGATGAAAAGCCGAAGAAAACTATTTTGCTCAGGCAAGTAAGAAATATTATTTGTTTACTGGCTTTTAATCTTTTTTCATCTTCGGTTGCGACGCTCCGTTTATCGTTCTAAACTCTGATTTTCTCTCCTGATTATTCAAATACGCCTATTGTTTTTTGTTTTGTAAGAAACGCGGGCAAATGCGAACGCAAAGCTTGCGGCTGTGGTTTTATTTTTTGCAATTAGCAAAAAGACTACGGCATAAATAACAGCATTCCATCAAATTCCAGATTTCATTTATTCCGTTTCCTTTTTGCAGTCCGGCACAGCCGCAGGGAGAAAAGCTTTCTTTTTTCCCTTTTTCTTTTACAAAACATTTTTTTTCATCATTAAAACTTTAAAAGTTATGGAAATCACAGGAAGAATCACAGCGGATGCGAAAGTCAGCACCCTGAAAGACGGACGGCAGGTAATCAATTTTTCAGTGGCCGTGAATGACAGCTACAAACCCAAAGGCAGCGAAATGGCCGTGAAGGTGGCAACCTACTTTAATTGCTCGTATTGGTTGAATCCGGGCATTGCACCCTATTTAACCAAAGGCGCATTGGTAGAGTGTTATGGTCGGGTCAGCGTAAACGCATGGACAAACGCCGAAGGCGAAGCCAAAGCCAGTTTGAATTTTCATGTAAACAATATCAAACTGCATGGAAAATCGAATGCAGCTACTACCGGAGCCACAAAAGAAACTATTCCCGCTGCGGCTGAAATCACAGAGCCTTTAGAGGATTTACCATTCTGAAAAATCAATCATTCATCAAACCGCAGCAGTACCGCCTGCGGGATAGAAATTACCTGCCTGCCGTAGAAGGCGAAGGCAGGAAGCTGGGTAGCTAATTATGGCACACAATATCAATTTTAATGAACAGACAGGACAACACAGTTTTTTTAGCGTAAAGGAAAAAGCCTGGCACGGGTTGGGGCAGGTTGTGCAGGATTATCCCACCAGTGAAGAAGCCATCCGATTTGCCGGGCTGGATTATACCGTAGCGAAAAGAAAAATCTATACACAGCGCAAT
>DAOLIV010000028.1:0-40919 GCA_035328345.1 Chitinophagaceae bacterium
CTGTGATCGATTATGTAAAACCGGAAATGAGTGTTGCGAAGGAGGAGATCTTTGGGCCGGTTATCTCTATCATGAGAACTAATACGGTGGACGAAGCATTGGCCATTGAAAATGCAAATCCTTATGGTAATGCAGCATCTGTTTTCACTCAGAATGGTGGTATGGCCCGTTACATTATTGACCGTGCCAGTGCAGGTATGATAGGTGTGAATGTGGGTGTACCCGTTCCGAGAGAACCTTTTTCTTTCGGCGGATGGAATGAAAGCAAATTTGGTGTAGGAGATATTACCGGCAAAAGCTCCATTGAATTCTGGACAAAGCTCAAAAAGAGCACCACGAAATGGAATCCGGAAGCTGGTGTTAACTGGATGAGTTAATCAATTTATTCATGAAGCGACTTCTCATTTTATTAATAATTCTTTTAAGTGTAAGTCCCGGTTCATTTTCTCAGGATCCGTGGAAGAAAATGGTAATTGACGAAAACCTGGCCATATCATTTCCACATTCAGTTATAGAAACTGATACCACAGTAATAAATAATGGAGAAAAATATGGATTCAAAACTTTTACATGTGAAGGCGATTCATCAACTCTTGTTTTAATAATTACACCGGGCGGAACAGATATAAAAGTCAACAATGAAGAATCCTGGAGAACAGCACTGGACGGGTTAGCCAAAGGCGCTACAAATTCATTTTTAAAAAATGGCATCACATGT
Organism: Chitinophagaceae bacterium; assembly: GCA_035328345.1. Taxonomy (GTDB): domain Bacteria; phylum Bacteroidota; class Bacteroidia; order Chitinophagales; family Chitinophagaceae; genus JJ008. The sequence continues at coordinate 719 of DAOLIV010000028.1, forward strand.
ACCACAAGCGATACCACTATGGATGATCTTCCATGTAAAAAATTAACCTGTCAAACCTTCATGTATTCTTTGCTCAACAATTACATTTTTTTAGTTAACGACAAAATGTATTCTATCCAGGCAGCCTATGCTTATGGATATAAACCGGAAGCTGCGAATACTCAGCTAAAACAATTTTTAAACAGTATTCACTTTTCAAAAGAGTCCATAAAAGAGAAAGAATTTGGTTCTAAAGCCGAATCAACCGGTTATGCAATCGGGAAATTAATTCTCCCATTGCTGCTTATAATCGGGGTGATCGTATTTGTAGTTAAAAAAATTTAGACTTATTAAATAAAAAAGCTAATGTCAGTCTCTGCAAAAATTTCAGAAGCCCACGAAATAATCAGCAATAACCAGGATTACACACTCTTTTCCTGGAGTAAGCAAAAAGGAACCAACCCGATCGCCATTAAAAATGCTGAAGGAGTTTACCTGTATGATTACGACGGCAAACGGTATATTGATTTTTCATCCGGGTTGATGAATGTAAACATCGGTCACGGCAACCAGCGGATAACAGATGCAGTTGTAAAACAGATGCAGGAAGTAAGTTATGTTACGCCAAGTTGTGTAACTAAGGTTCGTGGTGAACTGGGAAAAAAATTAGCTGAGATCTGTCCCGGCGATCTGAACAAAGCATTTTTTACTTTATGCGGCGCTACTTCAATTGAAAATGCATTAAAGCTGGCAAGATTATACACAGGCCGACATAAAATACTAAGTCGTTATCAGTCTTATCACGGTGCATCCATTGGCGCTATGGCAGCCAGTGGTGATCCCCGTCGTATACCTGTTGATGCACAGCAGGCTCCCAACTTTGTTCATTTTGATCTCCCCTATTTATACCCCTGGGAATATGGTGAAGAAAATTTGCTGAAAGAATCGGTGGCTTCGCTGGAAAGAATGATCGCTTATGAAGGCCCGGCAAACATTGCCGCTATTCTTCTCGAAGGAGAATCCGGTTCATCGGGTTGTTTAAAATATCCTGTTGGTTATTTAAAAGCGGTAAGAGAGATCTGCAACAAACATGGCATCCTTTTGATCATGGATGAAGTGATGAGCGGATTCGGAAGAACCGGTAAATGGTTTGGTTTTGAGAATCACGGGATCATTCCGGATATGATCTGTATGGCCAAGGGACTCACCTGTGGTTATCTTCCCTTCGGTTGCTTAATGGTGAGTGATAAGATCGCTTCAAAATATGACGACACCGTTTTAGCATTGGGCCTCACCTACTCTGCGCACCCTGTCAGTTGCGCTGCGGCTTTGGAAACAATAAAAATTTATGAAGATGATGGGTTGATCGAAAATTGTGTAGCAATGGGTAAATATGTGGAGCAGCAGGTAGAAAAATTAAAACTAAAACATTCCAGCATTGGTGATTTCAGGAATACAGGATTGCTGGGCTGTATTGAACTGGTGAAGAACCGGAAAACAAAAGAACCGATGGCTCCTTTTAATGCAAAGCCGGATGAAATGACGATAATGAATAAAGTGGCAGCAAAGATCAGGGAACTGGGTATGTACACTTTTGTAAGATGGAGTTACATTTTTATTGCGCCACCGCTGATCGTTACCAAAGAACAGATCGATGAAGGACTGGCGATCATCAGCGAAGCGATATCGATAGCCGACGGGCACTATGCTGACTGATAAATATTGAATGTTAAATGATGGTGTTTCGGTTTCATTCAACATTTAACACTCAGCATTCAAAATAACTATTTAATGGAAGATATTTCCAAATCACCACTCTACAACGAAGACCTTGCCCCGGTTCCGCAGGATAAAAGAACCTGGAATAAATGGCATATCGCTGCACTGTGGATCGGCATGGCAGTTTGTATTCCTACTTATATGCTGGCGAGCAGTCTCATCGGTCAGGGCATGAACTGGTGGCAGGCATTGCTGACTATTTTACTTGGTAACCTGATCGTATTGGTACCGATGATACTGAATGCACATGTCGGAACAAAATACGGCGTACCGCTGCCGGTTTTTCTGCGGTTAAGTTTTGGCGTGCAGGGATCAATACTGGCTTCACTGCTTCGTGGTCTTGTCGCTTGCGGCTGGTTCGGCATCCAGACATGGATCGGTGGCGCTGCCATTTACCAGTTATTGCTGGTAATGTTTCCATCACTTGCAGATAGTATGTATCTCGGGGATGTTATCGGGTTGAATACAGCACAGGCTATCTGTTTTTTATTTTTCTGGTTCATCAATATCTGGATCGTTTATAAAGGAATTGATTCCATTAAAAAACTCGAAGCATGGGCCGCTCCTTTCTTATTATTGATCGGATCGGTATTGCTTATCTGGGCATGGACAAAAGTTGGTTCGATGAGTAAGATCCTCAATGCATCCTATACTCTCTCATCACAAAACAATGTAGACTTCTGGAAAATATTTTTCCCGGGACTAACTGCCATGGTGGGTTTCTGGGCAACATTGTCGTTAAATATTCCAGATTTCACCCGTTATGCAAAATCGCAGCGAGAACAGGCCATGGGACAATTGATCGGTCTTCCCGGCACGATGGTCTTTTATTCTTTTATCGGCATTGCGGTTACGAGTGCTACTGTTTTGATCTTTGGTGAAGCGATCTGGGATCCTGTTTCCTTAATGGGAAAATTTGATTCGCCAATCGTTGTTGTTTTATCCATGCTGGGATTGGTGATCGCAACACTCTCCACCAATATTGCTGCAAATGTGGTGGCCCCGGCGAATGGTTTTGCCAACATTGCTCCGAAAAAGATCAGTTTTAAAATGGGAGGCTATATCACCGGCATTATCGGCATCCTGATCTTTCCCTGGAAACTCATTGCTGATCCGCAGGGATATATTTTTAAATGGCTGATCGCTTATTCTGCATTGCTTGGTTCATTGGCAGGTATCATGATCTGTGATTATTACATTGTAAGAAAAAAGACAATTGATGTGAATGAACTTTTTAACCCTGCAGGTAAATACAGGGGATGGAATGCTCCGGCATGGATCGCATTTATTGTTAGCATCATTCCGGTCATTCCCGGTTTTTTAGTAGCAGTAGGCGCCAGCAGTGGCGAAAAGTTTCCGGGATTTCTTGTTAACTTATATTCCTATGCGTGGTTTGTGACATTTGCCATAAGTTTTATCCTGTATTATTTGCTAACCGCTAAGAACACAAAGAATTAATTCGCAAAGAACGCAAAGATGAATGAAAATGAACTCTCAAATAAGATCATCGGGGCAGCCATTGAAGTACATTCTGTGCTTGGTCCGGGTTTGCTTGAAAGCGCCTATAAAGAATGCTTGTATTATCGATTAAATAAAACAGGATTGTATGTTGAAAATGAAAAACCAATGCCGTTGGTTTATGAAAATGTGAAATTGGATTGCGGTTACAGAATTGATCTGTTGGTTGACAACAAACTTGTGATTGAGGTAAAAAGTGTGGAAGCATTAAATGATATTCATCTTGCACAAACACTTACTTATCTTAAACTGGGAAATTATAAACTGGGATTACTGATAAATTTTAATGTTGTACGGGTTAAGGACGGAATCAAAAGGGTTGTAAACGGGCTATACCTTTGAGTACTTTGCGTAAAACTTAGCGTCCTTAGCGGTAAAAAATAAGATATGAGTATTTTAATTAAAAACGGAAGGATCATTACTGCTGATGCAGATTACATAGCAGATATTTTTATTGAAGGTGAAAAAATAAAAGCCATCGGCGAATTTCTCCCACTGAAAGGTGATAAAGAAATTGACGCTGCAGGCAAACTGGTTTTTCCCGGGGGCATTGATCCGCATGTGCACCTGGATATGCCGTTCATGGGTACATTTTCTTCCGACAGCTATGAAACAGGAACAAGAGCCGCATTATTTGGCGGCACCACGATGGTGATCGATTTTATTTTACAGAAGCAGGGTAATTCTTTACAATCAGCATTGGATGAATGGAGAGGAAGAAGTGATAATAATTGTGTGGGTGATTACAGTTTCCACATGGCCGTTACAGATTTTAATGATGAAACAAAAAAAGAGATACAGGGCCTCATCGAAAAAGAAGGCATCACTTCTTTTAAAACCTTCATGGCTTACAAAGGTGCATTGATGATCGATGACCGCCAGATGGTGGGTTTGATGGAAGAAGTAAAAAAACACGGTGGATTGATCAACGTACATGCAACCAATGGTGATATGATCGATTACCTGATCGCCAAACACAAAGCAGAAGGCAAACTCTCCCCGCTGTATCATTATTTATCACAACCGGAAGTAACGGAAGCCGAAGCATCAGAACGATTTGTGGACATGAGTCATTACACCGGTTGCCCCGGATACATCGTTCACCTGACCTGCGAAGGTGCGCTGAATGCTGTCCGCAATGCGACAAGAAGAAACCAGAACATTTTTGTGGAGACATGTATTCAGTATTTGTTACTCGACGCATCCTTGTATGAAAAAGATTTTGAAGGAGCCAAATGGGTCATGAGTCCTCCCCTTCGTGAAAAGAAAGACCAGGCCACATTATGGGCGGGCATCAACCAGGGATTGGTGAATATAGTAGCAACCGATCATTGTCCGTTTAAATGGGAACAGAAACTATTAGGTAAAGATGATTTCTCAAAAATCCCTAATGGGCATCCTGCTATTGAAAACCGGATGGAATTGTTATATAGTGAAGGCGTTAATAAAGGAAAGATCACTCTGAACAAATATGTGGAAGTGGCTTGCACCAACCCGGCTAAGATATTCGGCATGTTTCCCCGCAAAGGAACGATTGCCGTCGGCAGCGATGCTGACATTGTCATCTTCGATCCGGATGAGAAACATAAGCTCTCTGCCAAAACACATCATATGAATGTTGACTACAGCGGCTACGAAGGCTGGGAAGTAACAGGAAAAGTAAAAACAGTTTTATTAAGAGGGAAGGTCGCTATTGAAAACAATCACTGTAAAATTGATAAAGGATACGGGAAGTTTATTAAACGCAATAAAGTGTCTCAGATAATTTAAAATGAATAGGGAAGAGTTGAGAGTTTAAAGTTCAGAGTTATGAGTATTGAAAATATAAAAAGTGAAAGCATTATTGCAGGCAAGGCATATTCATTTGCCTTGGAAGTAATAAAAATCTATAAGTTACTGGTTAATGAAAGAAAAGAATATGTTTTGTCTAAACAGTTACTTCGTTCCGGTACTTCAGTTGGAGCTAACATTAACGAAGCTATAGCAGGGCAATCAAAGAGGGACTTCGTTCATAAACTGAATATTGCACTAAAGGAAGCAAGAGAAACGAGCTACTGGTTAAATTTATTAAAAGACAGTGAATATATTAACCCCGGTGAATTTGAAACATTAAATAAAAAATGTAATGAAATCGTCAAAATGCTTACCAGTATTATTATGACGACCAAAGAAAGATATTTCAAGAATAGCAACTCTTAACTCTCAACCCTAAACTCTAAACTTTAATAAATGCCACGAATCATCAAGTCAGGACTCATTCAAATGTCTCTTCCGAAAACCGAAGGCGAAGGAACCATTGAAGAAATAAAAGAAGCGATGCTGCAGAAGCACATCCCGTTGATCGAAGAAGCAGGAAAAAAAGGGGTGCAGATATTGTGCCTGCAGGAAATATTCAATACACCCTATTTCTGCCCGGGGCAGGACAAAGCCTGGTATGAAAGCGCCGAAACCATTCCCGGCCCGACGGTGGAAAGAATGCAGGAGTATGCCAAAAAAAACAGCATGGTGATGATCGTTCCGATGTACGAAAAAGAACAGGCCGGTGTTTTATACAATACAGCTGCGGTGATCGATGCCGACGGAACCTATCTCGGCAAGTACAGAAAAAATCACATCCCTCATACAAGTGGTTTCTGGGAAAAGTTTTTCTTCAAGCCCGGTAATTTGGGTTATCCTGTTTTCCAGACAAAATATGCAAAGGTGGGTGTGTACATCTGCTACGACCGTCACTTTCCTGATGGCGCAAGAATTTTGGGATTGAACGGCGCTGAGATCGTTTACAACCCTTCAGCAACAGTAGCAGGTTTGTCTCAGTATTTATGGAAGCTGGAGCAACCTGCCCATGCAGCAGCAAACGGATATTTTATGGGATGTATCAACCGTGTGGGTATAGAAAAACCATGGAACCTGGGTAAGTTTTATGGTAGTTCTTATTTCGTTGATCCCCGCGGACAAATATTTGCACAGGCATCTGAAGACAATGATGAACTATTGATCGCTGATTTTGATCTCGACATGATAGAAGAAGTAAGAAGTGTGTGGCAGTTCTTCCGTGATCGCCGGCCCGAAACGTATGGAAAACTGGTTGAGCTTTGAGTTCAGAGTGTAGAGTTTAGAGTTAAGAGTATTCCGAACTTGCTTTAAAATTCTAAACTTTAAACTATCAACTCTAAACTCTTAATTCTTAACTCTAAACTTTCGAAATGATAGAGAGTAACAGACTTTCAGAAAAACAGTACGAACAAAATTTCTCCGACATTCGTCCTCCGTTCGAAAATAAAACAGCCGCCGTGGTGGAAGCCACCCGTTGCCTGTTTTGTTATGATGCTCCCTGCACCAAAAGCTGCCCCACGCATATTGATGTACCCAAGTTCATCAAACAGATCACCACGGATAATATAAAAGGCTCAGCCCATACTATTTTCATCTCCAACATCATGGGAGCAGGTTGTTCCAAAGTGTGCCCGGTTGAAAAATTATGCGAGGGCTCCTGTGTATATAATTTACTGGAAGAAGAACCGATACAGATCGCAAGGTTGCAACAGTATTCTACGATGAAAGCTTTGGATGAAAACTGGCAGCTTTTTGAACGCAAACCATCCAACGGAAAAAAAGTAGCGATCGTCGGCGCCGGCCCTGCGGGATTGAGTTGTGCTTATGTATTGTCAAAAGAAGGTGTGGATGTTACCATCTTTGAAAAAGAAAGCAAAGGCGGCGGGCTGATGACCTATGGCATTGCTGCATATAAAGTCACACCGCAGTTTTGTGAGGATGAAGTGAACTATATCACTTCCATCGGCGGGATTGAAATAAAATACAACCGGGAACTGGGAAAAGATTTTTCGCTGGCACAATTAAAAAAAGAATTCGATGCCGTTTATCTCGGCATTGGTGTGGGTGTGGCAAGACAACTGGATATCCCCGGTGAAAAGCTGGAAGGTGTGGTGGATGCCATTTCATTTATTTATGATATAAGAGACAAAGGTTATTCCTCCGTTCCGGTTGGTGATAAAGTTGCTGTGATCGGAATGGGAATGACCGCCATTGATGCCGCCACACAGGCCAAACGCCTCGGTGCCAAAGAGGTCACCATGATCTATCGGCGCACACAGGAAGAAATGCCCTGTACGGAATATGAACTCAATATTGCCAAACTGGATGGATGCGAAATTATCTGGCTCGCAGCGCCGGTAAAAGTAAAAGGCTCGGGAGGAAAAGTAAAGCAACTTGTTTGCAGTAAAATGAAACTCGGCGAGCCCGATTCATCAGGCCGCCGCTCCCCCATTGATACCGGTGAAACATTCTCGATCGATGTTGACATGGTGATCAAAGCAGCGGGACAAGTGCCTTTTGAAAAGTTAGTAAAGAAATATAAACTCGATAATAAGAACGGAAAGATTACGACCAACGAAAGTCATGCGACAAGTATCAAAGGAGTGTTCGCAGGAGGAGACGCTGTCAACGGCGGGAAAGAAGTTGTAAATGCTGTAGAGGATGGCAAACTTGGGGCTGCAGCAATTTTAAAATACTTAGGCTTGGCGTAGGTTTCTCGCAAAGACGCAAAGTTATCTTGGCGTCTTGGTTTTATTCTTTGCGACTTAGCGTGAAAATAAAAAGCAAAAATGACGGAAAATGAAATAGCTAAAGAAGTAGTAGACTTATGTTTTAAGATTCATACTCAGTATGGTCCCGGCCTGTTTGAATCAGTTTATGAAGAGATCTTTTGTTATGAATGGAACAAGAAAAATATTTCTTATTTAAGGCAGCACCCGATTCCATTAGTTCATGAGGAAATAAAAATGGATGCTGGCTTCAGGGCTGATGTGATCATTGAAAATAAAGTAGTGATTGAATTAAAATCAGTTGAACTATTAGCGCCGGTTCACTATAAGCAGGTACAGACATATTTAAAACTGACAGGATGTAAATTGGGGTTACTGATAAATTTTAATGTAGCTCTTATTAAAGATGGAATTCATAGAATAGTAAACAATTTGTAAGAATAGCACGCAAAGACGCTAAGGATCAAAGTCGCCAAGCTTTACTTTGCGTCTTGGGTTTTAATCTTTGCGCCTTTGCGTGAAATAAAATATCAACATAGCGCCTTGGCCTCTTTGCGCCTTTGCGTGAAAAAAAATACACTTATGGCAGACATCTCTTCATCATTTCTGGGAATTAAGTCACCAAACCCCTTCTGGTTAGCTTCTGCTCCCCCGACGGACAAAAAATACAATGTACTCCGTGCCTTCGAAGCCGGCTGGGGTGGCGTTGTGTGGAAGACTCTCGGCAGCCAGGTCAAAAATGTGTCGAGCCGATATTCTGCGGTTGACTATGGCGGGCAGCGGGTCATGGGGCTCAACAATATTGAACTCATCAGCGACCGGCCGCTGCACCTCAACCTCAAAGAAATTGCAGAGTGTATCAAACTCTTTCCCGACCGGGCCATGGTCGTTTCTTTAATGGCCGACAACAACAAAGAAGCCTGGCATGAATTAATAAAGCAGGTGGAAGACACCGGCGCACATGGCATCGAACTCAATTTCGGTTGCCCCCATGGCATGACGGAAAGAGGCATGGGTGCCGCTGTGGGTCAGGATCCTGAAATTGCCTGCATGGTGGTGGAATGGGTGATGGAAGCCGCACACATTCCTGTCATCACCAAGCTCACTCCCAATGTACATTCTGTGGTGCCAACGGGCCGCAGTGTGGTAAAGGCCGGCAGCAATGGATTATCACTCATCAATACCATACAGAGTGTAACCGGTGTTGACCTCGATACACTGGTGCCCAATCCTTATGTGGCGGGCAAGTCTGTATTTGGTGGTTATTGCGGACCGGCGGTAAAACCCATTGCATTAAAAATGCTCACCACTATTGCACAGGATGAGTTGACCCGTACCGTTCCCGTCTCAGGTATCGGTGGCATCAGCACCTGGAAGGATGCGGCGGAGTTCATGCTGCTCGGCGCCAGCAATGTGCAGGTGTGTACGGCAGTTATGAAACATGGTTTCCGCATTATTGATGATCTCTGTGAGGGCCTCAGCAACTGGATGGATGAAAAAGGATTTACCAAGCTGGAAGATTTTATCGGCAAATCGGTACCCAATATTACCGACTGGGAAGACCTTGACATCAACTATCATCATATTGCCAGGATCAACCAGGACAAATGCATCCACTGCGGTCTTTGTTATATAGCCTGCGAAGATGCCAGCCACCAGAGCATACGCATGGATTATGGCAACCCTTATAACACTTATACCGTAAAGGATGAGGAATGTGTAGGCTGCAATCTCTGCCAGTTGGTTTGCCCGGTTACTGATTGCATTACCATGGAAGAACAGCGAGTAGCGCCGGAATACCTCAATTGGGTGGAGTTCCAAAAACGAGGACTACCATTGAATGACCATTGAGGCAATTTTGAATGTTGCATGTTGAATTTTAAATGACCTTATCCATTCAACATTTATCATTCAAAATTCAACATAATAATTAACCCAGCTTCAGTATTTCATGGCATCGTCTGTTGCGTCGCACTCTTGTACGTTCGGTAATTCTATTGAGCATTTTAAGCGATATTTGTTGCTTACACCAAAAGTCTACCAACTTTGTAAATAAAACCTTTATACCTAATTTGAGTACAATAAACTTCATTTATGAATCTTTTTTCCATCCAAGATGAGTTTGTCAAGAATATTATAAAAGACACTATAGAGACTTATTCGGGTCAATGGCGTATAGTTCATGAGGCAATCCAGAATTCTCATGATGCTATACAGCTTAATGATAAAATTAAAAGAGGATTTATTGATATTGATTTGTATGTAGGTACAAACAAAATTCAAGTTAGAGATAATGGGACTGGGATTAGTATCGAAAAATTTAAGAATGTGTTTCTTTTAGGCGGAAGCGACAAAGCAAGTGAGACAACCAAGAAAATTTTAAAGGGGAGTCAAGGAGTAGGGATTAAGGCAACGTTATTTACTTCTAATAATTTTCACATTGAAACTATTTTCAACTCAAAGACATGGAGTGTGACGCTAAAGGATTGTTACAAATATTTGGATCAAAGCTTTGACGGAGATGTGGGCGAACCGACTTTAAAAGATACTTCAAATGCTACAGGGACATTAATTGAATATACCTTAAATGATTATTCTGTTCGAGATTTTATAACTGAAATTGTTGAAGAGCATTTCGAAGAAGTTCTATTTAATGAAGAAAATCTCAGTAGCATTGAATTAACACCAGAACAACTTTTATTAATATTAGAGAATTATTTTAGAACTAAAACTTATATAGGATGTGTACAATGCTTATTGGGCACTAATGGCGAACTAAAGCCAATAGATGTTAGTTTACGAATTCATTTGGATTCAGCTTCATTGAATGATCATAGGAATAATCAAATACAATCTGTAAGTTTCTTATCGGATGATACAACTCATGGGAAAGTTTACGAGATAAAATTTGACGGGAAATATCTTGATTTTTTTGAGCTCCACGCAAACCTTCCAAAGCGGGAACAAGTAGATAAACTTTATAATTCTTTTGAAGATATTTTGAATAATCCTCCGGCAGAAACAATAAAAAAGCTGTTAATTCAAAAATTTGATAAAGACCAAGCCAAAAGATTGCTATATCGCTACAGGAGACAATCTGATGGCACCTTTTTGTTAGAGCCAGACCTTGCTCTTCTATCAAAACACAGTAGAGTTATTAATATTTTAAATGGTATTTATTTATTAATAGGGCAACGTCCGTATGTTTCGAAATATTTCCAAATCGCTACAAAACAATTATTAAGTGTAAATGGTCTTCCAACCAATATAGTCCTAAGTCCTCCCAGAGGAGCCTTAAGTTATCTAAATAACGTTCACATTTTAATTGATGTTGATACAAAGCTTGGATTTGGAAAAAGAAATATTGCTGGTAGAACAATGGGGATGATTAATCATTTCTTTGTTGACATTTGGAGCATGATTAGGAAAGTTGCACCTGAGATTGTTGGTCTTCGAGAAGGAAAAGATCCAACAGACATACAAGTTTGGAATAAGGAAGAGGAATACGCCAACTATTTACATCAGGATAATTTTTTAAAGAACTTACCATTTTATTGGAAAACAATTCCGAAAGAGGAACAAGAAGTTATTTCTATTTTCTTCGAATTACTTGGGAGAAAAGTATTAACAGGTTATTACCCATTTAGAATGGGAGTGAATAGCACTTATGATGGTCTTTTTTATGTTGATGAGAGTGGTAAGGACAACATTCCTTCTACATTTCAAGCAAGGCTATTAAAAACTATTGAATTTAAAAGAAATCTTTCCGAATTGTCAAAAAATTTTGAGGAAGAGTCGAAGTTTTTAGCAGATATTGATTTGGCAATTTGTTGGATAAATGATTGTTCAGATGACGATCAATATTCAGTTACCTCTTTGGAAAGAGACAATATAAGGCCGTTGCCCGGAGCCACTCTGAGAATAAGAAAGGGAACTCAGCAGTGTCAGGTAATAGTATTAAAGGAACTTTTAGAGAATCTATGATTTTCTTTAGTCCGTCCGAGGCCTTGCAATAATTACAAGTAGCCATTTTAAATTGGTTGAGCTAAAATATTACGCCGTGGTCGGTGTTTGTCTTCAATGCTGCTCAACTATTCCCTCCGCCTTGGTTCGTGTCCATAACAAAATAAAAGAAAGCCACGGTTCGTGTCTCACGAGCCATTGCCGGGTATTACATACATTTTAATCCTGTCAGCAGTAAATGGAAATTGGCTAAGGATGATCTTTCATATCATTACTCATCTTCCAGATTTTATGAAACTGGTGTTGATGAATTTGAATTTTTGAATAACTTGTATAAGGTATTTGATGGAGATTCATAATAAATTGTTTCGTGTGCCACGAACCAATGCTGATGAAAGCCCTGCCCGTTAGTCCACATAAAGATTCTAAACCGACATTAAATGAAACTTAAGAATTTCTATAAATTCAGCTCCATATGCAGCTTATTAAGCGGAGCTTCCTTAATCATTGGATGGACACTTAATATTGGCAGAGATTCGGTGATTGGTGCTGAAATTGCTTTAGCAGGATATGTCCTGGCAATTTTTGCATTTGTTGGTATTGGAACAATGTATTTTGAAAAAATTACAGTTTTCGGTTTTCTTGGTTTATGCTTAATCGTATTAGCCAACATCTTATTCATTCCATGGGTTTTCCTGGACATGGCCAGGGAATCTGGCATACTTCCAACTATGGATTGGTATTATGTGGAGAGAAACGGCCCTCCGGGAATTGTTGCAATAACTGGCGGAGCAGCATTCATTTTTGGATACCTGGCTTTTGGCATTGATACCATCAGGGCAAAAGTCAAAAATAGCTGGCCTTCATATCTGCTTATTTTAGCGGCTTTACAACCTGCATTTTTTGTATTCACCGGGCAGGGTAAAATGTTGCCTAGAATTGCAGGAGTAGCACTTTTGGGTTTTGCCTGGAATTTACGGCAATTGACTAAGAAATGATAAGATACTCATGCCTTGGTTCGTGTCAGTTAAAAAAGAAAGCCACGGTTCGTGTCTCACGAACCGGGATCGACAATTTTCAAAAAATACAATGTCAGCCTTGCCAGGTGTTCCGTTAAACAACACGCCGTGGTCAGTGTTTTTCTTCCCTTCTTCTCAGCAACAATCTTTATAACTTATTTTTTATCTTCCGCCTTGGTTCGTGTCCCACGAACCTCGGCAGATGTGAAAGTTCATTAATAAATATTATTTACACATGAAGAAAATTTGTTATTTTCAGAAAACATATAAAAATTAAAGACTTGAATAATATTAATGTAAATATGAAAATATTTTTATGTTCAGTTGTTTTTCTTTTAGTTGTTATAAATTCAAAAAGTCAAAAGGCATCGATTTATGCCAAAGATCCGATTGAAAATTTAAGTAAAAAACAACTTTTTGAATATTTAAGAACTAAAATTATTGCCTTTGGAGAAGAAATAAAAGATGTTAAAATTATCGAGGATGTCTGTTTCCTTGTAATCTACTATGAGGATGGAAATATAATAGAACAACATCTCGAAAATTTGGATGGTAACGGTATTTCTTGGGATATTTTTGATAAATCTTTGAGATTACAAATATCATCTAATTCAAGCGGATATGCAGACTACAGGACAATAAAAGATAATAAGGACGAAAGTGGTCCAAGAGCATTTACTAGATGTTTATTTAATTTATCAAGAATAAGCGGAGAACCTAATTTTCAAAACAACATAGTTTTAGCATACAAGAAATTAATAAAAATATGTGGGGGGAATCCTGCCATTAAATAACATGAAAAGAGTTTTTCTTTTTCTACTATGCTTTAATATTACAATTAGCTTCTGCCAAATAAAAATTTTAAAAGTTGTCGGAACAGATAAACTATATGCCTTTTACGATGATGAATCTTTAAAAAAGAATAATAAAGGAGAAGTAATACAAGGTGCTATAGCAACCGATCAGATATTTAATCCGCAAGGGACAACTTTGAACTTAGCATTTAAACAAAGTGAGATTGTAATTTTCAATGAAAGAGGCAAACTCATTAGCGGAACATTATTAGTTGACTATACATTAAAGACAGAAAATGGAACTAAGACTTTCTTTGCTGGAGATAATATAACCTTCGGGATCAATGGAAAAATTTTAACCCGAACTGAATCAACATCCAAGACAAATAATTCAAATGTTTGCATTTTCAGCAATAAAAAATACCCTAGCATTGCTATTTATTGTAACAGTAAGGGTTACGTTGCGGGTGAAAGCATTAATGAGATAACATCTGGAATCTTAGCAGAAAGTAATCTTACAGTCATTGGTTGTCATTTTCAAGCAAAATTAAAGAAGAATACGTTGATGGAATTTTATGCGACAAGTAGATTTTATTTTATAAGTAATGATAAGCCTGAATATAAGAAGGAATTAAGAGTTCTTGAGGATTGTATGAACAAGACAATAATTCGTTTCACTATTGATGGTAATCATAGATTTGATGTTTGGGGCTATGGCAGCATTGAATTTCCTGATGGAACTGAAATAGAGTTTTTTCCTGATGTTATTAAACCTGGTTTTTTTTACAAAGGATATAACTTAGTACATAAAGCTAAACTTGGAAGAGATACATATATTGAAAGATATGGATTACTTAAAAAAGGGCAAGTTATTATAGGAGAATATGGCGGGATTGAAAACACTGGTCCCTTTCAAGGGACACTTTATATTAGTGACAATTGGTATTAGTAAAAATGGGATTTACTGACTAGTGTATCCCTCTCCTTTTCACGCCGTGGCTGCTGTTTTCAACACACACATAAGTAAATATTTTTTCCGCCTTGGCGGGTGTTTCCGTCCTTGCAGGTGTTCCAAAAAAACAACACGCCGTGGTCAGTGTTTTTCTTCCCTTCTTCGCAGCAACAATCTTTATAACCTATTTTTTTCCAGCATCCTTTCGAGCAAAGCACTTTTTTCTTTTTCGCTTTTTAACAATGCTTCATATAATTCGACCATTTTGTCAATAGGATTAAAATTCAGGGTCGATTGATATGCAATTGAAGTGGAGTTATCATGACTGTGAAATGTAGTTGAAATAATATTTATTGCAGCTTCCTCATTGAAATTCTTGATTGTATCTGTAGGAACTTTTAGAGCGGCTGCTACTTTTTCCAGCATATCTTTATCCAAAGCTTCTTTTTGCTCCAAAGCAGATATTGCCTGTTGGCTAAGTCCTAATTCATGGGCAAGAGTTTCTTGCTTCATCCCCAATATCTCCCGTATGCGTTTTACGTTCCTTCCTTCATGTATGGCTTTTTCAGTCATGGTTTTTGGTTTATGTAAAAATAAACTTTTCCTGCCTGTAAAACAGTTTGCCGGTATGGTAAAATACAATGGCTCGTAAAAATCAAGCACATTCCATAAAACCATTTGTCACCCCAACTTCAAAACTTTGCCAGGTATTCTTTGATCGCTGCATTATAAACCCGCTGCCCTTTTTTAAGTTTTTTGGCATACGCCGCTTTCTTTGCCGGGTCATGTAATATGGATTGTGCATAATGAATGGCGTCTGCAAATTTCTTTCGTTTCTGCTTTTGCAATTTGCTCGGCTTCACATTACTCATATCCGGGTAAGCGGTAATCACCGTTTTATTACCATATTGTTTCACCACTATCTGCTTGCCGATTTGCCCCCTCATATTATGCAAAACCACCGATGTTGTACTTCTTGCCATAGCATACTGTATTAGCCCGCTAAATTAATAATCAGCCCTGTCAAATGCAACTTTCCTTCGTTTATTCTTCGTTTATCCTTCATATCATAGATATGCCATATCGCTGGCAGCGCTATAGCTTAGGTATATATTCGGCTGGTATCCCCCCTCCACCCTGGTTCGTTTCCTTTAAAAAAGAAAGCCCCGGTCCCTTCACAGCCGAGTCTCCGAAGGGACTCGGCTTATATGAAAAGCCGCTAACTTTATTTCATGCTCAATCTTAATGATAATAAATGGCAAGAATTAGATGGCGGTTACCGCATTCCCTATGATGCTTCTATTCCCTTAAAAAAACTGGAGCGGGCAACTGCAAAAGAAGAAACAACAGCCATCTTTTCAGAACTCTGGAATGAGTTACATCACCAGGGTGATGTTGGCCTCGCCTCCTACTATGCTGTTCCGCATCTCATAAGAATAGCAAAAGAAAAACAGTTGTATGATTTTAATGCCATCGGGCTGGTCACAACAATAGAAATTGAAAGACAGGGAGACAACCCTAAACTACCCGCAGCATTTGAAAAAGAATATCTAGAGGCTATTCAAAAAGACTTACCCGAACTTATCCAGCAAATGATGACTGAAAACTGGGACACAACTTTAACTGCTGTTATACTATCTGCACTGGCTGTTTCAAAAGGCCAGATAGAAATAGCAAATGCTATTCTGAAATTGGAAGACCAAAGCACCTTAAATAAGTTCCTTGAAAATTTTTAACTAAGTAGTTATTTCAACTAGCGGAGTTTTAGAAAAGACTCTAACTCAATGTTCCTTAAAAGCGAAAATTGATTAACTTTCTCTACAAGAACCAATACTGTTAGTAATATGGGCACAGATATTTTTCTGATCATATGATTTTTGATTTTAAGATATTCTTTTTTATTTCGGTAACTATCTTTTAAAATTTGAATTTTTATCTAAAATCATAATTGTTTAAGGCATTTAATAAACCCGATCCCTCGAAGCAAATAAAACACAAAACCCTTTCCTTAAATATTTCAAAGAACACTACGGAAAACTGAGATTCTGTTTCATTTCATAATGATTATTCAATTACATTGATTTTTTGATAAAAAGTATCCCGCCTAATTAAAGAACCTTCGTCATTTCGAAGCTCTCCAGCTATCCCTAATTGTTGTAATCCAATTCTCTCAAACCTTGTTTTATAAAATGCAAAATATCCTTTTATCGGAACTGAATCGGTAGCGTCATAAATTTCATTTGAAGGGCTAAACTTCACAATTTCAACATTGATCCAATAGTTGGGGAGGTTAACAACTGGTATTATAAGTTCAAACTCAGAGTTAACTTTCACAGAATCATATTTCTGATTGCTTTCAAAACTATGTGAAAAAACTACACCATTTTCTTTTTTTATTCGGCCGCCTTTGTCATAAAGCGCTATATAAAACGGATTCTCATTATCAAAAAAAGAAATAGAAGAAAGCTTTCCTGCTGAATCATAGCTTTCTATGCAAACCTCCTTTCTATCTTTATAAAAAACCTTTTGCTCAATTATTCCTGAATCCCAATAAAAGAAACCATCTCCATTCGCTAAATTATCCTGATACATAATCTTACTTAAAACTTTGCCTTGTTTATACCTAATATGCCAGCCATTTTTCTGGGAATTCTTAAAACTTACTTCATCTGTCAGAATCTTATCTCTTGAATAGTATCTAGCGATCCCATCATAAATTGTATCACCAAACTCATCAATAAAACAAGGCACAATTGCATACCCTCCACTAATTAATGCAAATCTTACTTCTTTATTTTTTTTAATTGTGCCATTAGTACAACCACAAAGTAAAAATTCAAGAATTATAAAGGTAATAAGACATCTAATTCCTCCTTCGTGCCGGAATATATCCAGATTCAGTTCTTTTCCTTGGTTCAGGTTCAAAATATTTACTTTTTGGGTGTCATATACCATAATCTTCCCATGACTTATCTGCTGATCTTTTGTCAGGTGTCCAGCCTTCAATATAACCCTTTTTGTTCGGAGATAATGGGTACATAATTTCGTCAGGGTTGGCATCTATTATCGTTTTTCTCCCCTGCTGCCCTTAGTGTTCCCCGCAATACTGCGGGGCAGACCATAAAATAAAAATGATCGAACACTATCGATTGTATCTCCGAAACAGCTTCGAAAAAGCTGTAAATCTTCCTTCCCGGTTCTTCGCAGCAACAACTTCTCTGTCAAAATCTTTACAGACCACATGGGAAAAAACTTATATTGAGGTATTAAACATTTACGTATGAAAAGAATAATGCTTTTTTTATTTGCGACTTCCCTTTTTGCAGCCTGTAAAGGGAAAGGTCAACAGGCTACCAAACCTGAAATGGGGAAAAATATTAATTCAGGTCAGCTTATAGAAATTACAAAAAAATCTGACTTCCCGGCAATGGTAAAGCTCGTTGAAGAGCTTTCTTATATTGTTCTTGATAGCAGCAAAATGGAAGATGGGTCATTAGTTTATATAGCTGGTGAACAAAAACTTTTCGGCAATGTATTAAGCTGTAACATCAATTCAAAAAATAAGATCAATCAAACCATTTTTTCAACTTCCGATAAAGAAACATATAACTATCTCAGGAAACAGCTAAGTAGCCTTGGATATAAATCTTCAGGTAAAGAAAAAGGGTCCGGCAAAATGATAGAAACCGAAGAGTTCGAAAAAGATAATTTTATTGTAGCAATCGCAGCAAGAGCCGATGACGATACAATAGAATATGAATTTACTTTTTTATATATGTTATAAAATAGTTTTTTAGTTATGCTTTCCGCCTTAGTAAGTGTTCTAATAAAACAACACTCCGTGGTCGGTGTTCTTCACCCTCAACTCAATTAAAGAATCAGTTACTTTCTATGCAAATAGTTGCGGCATCTACTCAATCACAAATTTGTAACCCCGGCCATGTACGTTAATAAATTTAATGGAGCTATCGTCACTTAATTTCTTACGTAACTTGGAAACCAATACATCCACGTTTCTGCTGATGACAACGATGCCTTTATCTTCCCAGATCTCTTTCATCAGTGTTTCCCTTTCTACAACCTGGTTTATGTTTTCAGCAAATAGTTGCAGTGCTTTTGTTTCCTTTTCCGAAAGCTCAATATTGTTATTCTCCATTTTCAGCAGATTATTATCCGGGTAGAATTGGAAGTTTCCTAATTGTATGTAGTCATTATTATCAACAACGGGTTCTTCCTCCTCTTTCTTCCGGATCTTTTTTATTCCATAAAAACCCACCAAACTCAAAGGAATGACCAATAGTGTCAACCAAAGGAAATTAAATTGAGTTTTCTTCAAAAGATCAATCTCAACAACATAACAACCAACCTCCAGCTTACGGCCCCTGCAAGGTTTAAGATCGCCGGCCTGGTCATTGATTTCAAATGCAAAGACGGTCTCCTTTTTTTCACAGTTCTTCAAACTCACTATATAATTGGTTGCCAAACCGGTTTTTTTAAATTCCCGTTGAACCAGATTGATCAGTGAATCTGAAATGAAACTAAAGTCATGCTGAAAAGAAAGCTGGTAGATGTTGTCTTTAAATTTTTTGACCGGCAATACCCTGGATGAAGAATCTTTGGCTGCGAGCAGGAGCTGGTGCCCTACATTACGTAATACAACTTCTACATGTTTCTCGGGAACCTCATCATTTTTATTGATGAATGCAACAGCAAAGATCAGGATAAGAAGTACCAGGATGGAAGATCCAACCAGCGTAAGCGGCTTCATTCGTGCAAAATAATTCATTAGCCTCCGGTTTCAGGGGGTTTACAAACGTTTTACGCTTCTTTTACAACTTTTTACTGCTGCAAAGCTACAGGATATTTGACGCCTGATATCTTTACTTTATTATTTCACCTTATCAATGTATAGCCATGAAAATACATAGTCTTGTTTTTTTACTCCTTTTCCCATTTCTCTTTTCCTGCAAGCAGGCGGTAGAAAATCCAAAAGATTCCCATCTTGCGGATAATCTGCAAACAAAAAAAACAGGAACTGCAAACATTGTTTTTAAATCTGCTGATGGCGGGGAAACCTGGCAGGACATCAGCAAAGGGCTGACGGAAAATATTCGGGTAGATAGTATCCGGGGAAATAGCCTCTTTGCAAATGATAAAGGGCTGTTTGTAAGGGTTGGAAACGGATTCTATCACAATACACCAAATGCCACCCCTCCTTTCTGGACCAAAGAGATTTTCACTGGCGAAGATAGCAGCCTTGTCCCCGGCAAACCTGGGAAACCTTACTGGGGTGTAAATTTAAAATCCACAAACGGAACGAGTGTATGGTCACCGGTATTCGAAACTTTTCAGGAGCGACTACGCAGCGTTTTTGAAACTGCCGGAGGCAGCATTTTCATCGCCCTCGACAGAGGCATTATTAGATCCACGGACATGGGAAAAACCTGGAAACTTGTCTATGCCGGAGGCCCGGTAGGGAATTTGGCTGAGTCGGACGGTGTGCTGCTGGCGACCAGTATGAGAAAGATAATAAGATCGACCGATAATGGTGAAACCTGGGCGCCGGTGATCAGTGAAGACAGTGTGGCCTGGGATGTAAAACCAATCAAAGGTGGGTTCGCTGCTATGACTTCCGGTTCAGAATCGGGTACCAGGAGGCTGAGTACATCCTACGACGGGGGTAAAACCTGGCAGTCCATTCATTCCCGCCTTCAGGATAAAGTTGTTATTGATTCAATAAGGCGGACCTGGAATGATCGCATTAATGATCGCCTTCGCAGGCAAACCTTCATAGCTTCAATTATCAAGATTGGTAAAAACTTTTTTGGTACACATACTAAAGGCATTTTCAGATCATCAGACAATGGGAAAACATGGAAATTGCTACTTCCTGCTGTAGACGGCCAGGTCTTTCGTTTATTTGTTTCAGGCAATGTGATCTATGCCATACCCGGCAAGGGTGGATGTTGAGAACCCAGGTCAACATTCTATACAGCCCCGGTTCATGAGACACGAACCATGGCCGGGGGTCTTCAATTACCTGTTAACCGCTTTTATTTTTTACAAATTTTAAACTTATCAACAAATGGAGCTAACTGCATCTATTACAAAAAATAAAACCGCAACAGACTTTTAATACGGTTACATTACATGCAATGCAGATTATTCTATCTGCAAATAAATTTAAGAATATGTCAAACATTGTTGATGTTGTTGTGGCCGACAAGAATCTCGCCACTATGTCGAAGAGTGTAAAAGCAGCCGGGCTGGAAACTGAACTGGCTAAAACAGGTCCTTTCACCGTATTTGCTCCATCAGAGATGGCTTTTGGAAAATTAGCAAGTGGTGTATTAGCCGATTGGCTGAAACCCGAAAATAAAATAAAGCTGACAGACATCCTGAACTGCCATGTGGTCGAAGGAAAGAACAATTTCAAAGATTTGAAAGATGGTCAGAAATTAAAAACACTGGCAGGTAAAGAGCTTGACGTGAAAGTGAGTAACGGAGATGTTACCATTAACGGGGCCAAAGTGCAGGGCCGTGATAATGAAGCTTCCAATGGCGTAGTGCATTCGCTGGATACTGTTTTGTCAGTAAATTAAGTTCCTTTAATTCTGTTAACTCTGATTACTTGAAATATGAACCATCCCGGTAGAACGGGGTGGTTTTTTATTTCCGCCTTGGCAAGTGTTCCGATAAAGCAACACGCCGTGATCGGCATTTTTCTTTCACCGATCACACCAATTAAAGACGATCTTACTATTTTAGTAAATGCCTGCTGTTGGTGGCTGCATCAACTGGAAACTAAATTTCGCTTATTCATTTAATAAGACTACTTTACTCCTTCCTTCGCTCCCTATCCACAACTGTATCCTCCTCTTATTTATTCACATCAAAACCAAAGCAGATGAAAAAATTATTTCTTCTTTGTCTTTTAATTCCGGCACTAGGAATAGGACAAAAAAATGTTATGAGTGCATTCCGTGTATTTCCCAAAGCAGACAAATCCCTGGAATTTGAAAAAGCATTTATTTCCCATGTTCAGAAATACCATACCGGCGACTGGAAATGGAATGTATGGGAAATTCAATCAGGCCCGGATTATGGTGGATTTATGGTTGTTGAAGGACCTTTGAGCTGGGATCAATATGATTCCCGTGGAAACCTGGGTGATGCACATACACAGGATTGGGCAAAAAATGTGTCCCCGTATATTACTGAAAGGACCAGCTCCACTTATTCTGTATATAGTGAAGATATGAGTTCCGTTGCGCTTACAGATTATGCCGATAAAATTCTGATCAACCATTATTTTCCAAAACCAGGAATGGTTGTTGGCGTTTCAGCCATGCTGTCTAAACTAAAAAAAGTTTGGGCCCAGAGTAATGAATCTGTAGCTGTTTATAGCAGTGTTGGGTCCGGTGCACCGGAATATGCCACAGTACTTCGTTTGAAGAATGGATTAAAAGAATTAAGTGATAGTTACCGGAAGCCTATGTCAGAAAGATTCGAAATGGCTTACGGCGAAGGAAGCTGGAAATATTTCCTGCAGGAATTCGCCAACAATGTTGAAAGCAGGTGGAGTGAGTTACTTTTTAAAAGAGCCGATCTGAGTTCAAAATAAACTACTAACCCTTTCTATAATAACCTCTCTGTAACCAGGGGGGTTATTTTCATTTGAAAGTTAAAAGGCAATTCATTACGATCGGAGTTACTTTGTTTTAAACATCCAATATTTAGTATTGAAAGAAAAAAGAAATGCTATTAATAAGGATGGCGCATTTTTTATCATAACGATTTTTTTTGCTCCCCCGAAAACAAATTTGCTTATCTGAAGTATGAAACCTTGGTGTTCATCCTTCGACAAGCTCAGGATGACACTGCCTGGGATGACAGGTCGTAAAAGCTGCAAAAAAAGAATACCAAAGAACACAATGCAAGCTGGCAGGAATCATTTTTCTTACCCGGCGTTTGATGCTGATTTTTTTCTTACCAACTTGTTTGTAAAATAAAGTACCGTAAGGATACCAAAGAAAATAGCCATTGATTTGATCTCCTTCATGGTAACATGCGACAATAACCACCCGATAATAGCAATTGCCAGGACAGGAACTGTAAAACCAAAAGGAATTTTGAATCCGCCAGTGTCAGTATTGTCTTTTTTAAACCGCAACCGTATCATAGAAGCAACAACGGCGAGGTAAATGATCAGCATGGATGAACTGGCCAGGTTGGCAAGCTGCTCAAACCCGCCGCTCGATGCCAGGACGATTCCACAAACAGCAAAGGCAATGATGGACCAGTATGGAGTAAAGAAACGTGGATGCACTTTAGCGAGAAAATCCGGTAACAGTTTATCTTTTGATGCAGCAAATAACAATCTTGGCTCCGTAAGCATATCACTGCTCAGTAAACCAAACATGGATACAATGCTGGTCACAACGAGGATAGTACCACCGACCACACCAACAAGTTTTGCAGCAGTCGCAGCCAATGGAGCATTGGTTTCAGCAGCAAGCTGGTTTCCCAGCACACCCTGTGCAACAAACTGGATCAATAAATAAATGATCACAATTCCTGTCACACCTATAAATATGCCTTTCGGTATGGAACGCTGGGGATCTTTTATTTCCCCGCTGATATTTAAAGCTGCCTCTGTGCCCATAAAAGCAAAAAAGAGGGTTAGCGATGACTGACCTATTTCATTCACAGCAGGCCATTTTGTGACAATAAGATTGGTTGATGTAATACTGAACAGCCCGAGAATGATCATTAAAATAAGTGGTGTTAATTTCAGCAAGGTCACGGTAACGGCGAATTGCGAACCGCTTTTAACACCACGGATATTGATCAATGCCAGCACACCGAAAACGAGTATAAATAAACCGATGCGGATATATTTTTCTGAAAAAACAGGGTTGAACTGTTTCAGCGCATCAGCCATGGCGTTGATCACCGCCGCATCAGCCAGTGAAGCATATCCAAACCAGAATAGTGTGTTGATCAGGAAACCTGCAAAAGGGCCAAATGCTTTTTCAACATACGCATAGGAACCGCCGGCTGTGGTGACCTTGCTTCCCACTTCGGCAAAACAAAGCATGATCAATACAATGAGCAAACCGCAGACTATATAAGCAATGAATGCAGCTGAACCAAGTTTTTGAGCAATGAGTGCAGGTAAAACAAAAATGCCGGCTCCTACGGTGAGGTTGATGGCATTTAATGCAAGGCTTTTGGCGCCTAACTCCCGTTTAAGTGCAGGTTGGTTTTGGTTTTGCATCATTAAATGTAACAATATCACTTTACTAACCGGTAATATAACTTTCTGCATTTATCATTGGCTCAATCAGAGTTAAGTACCTTTCTAAATAAATAGTTCTACGCCCCTGCCGGATTTCAATGCCAGCAACCATTAAAATAAACTCAAATGAAACTATATGAAAAAAGTAGTTTTGATCATTCTTTTATCATTGCCAATTTTTGGGATGACGCAGGTAAATAAAAAAGTTACAGTGGATTTTCTCCAATCATTTGCTGATGCATTTAATGCTCATGACCTGGATGCCATCATGTCACATATGACGGATGATTGTGTGTTTGAGGCCTCTGCCGGTCCTGATGTTGATGGAGAAAAATTTACAGGACAGGAACAGGTCAAAAAAGCATTTGCAGATGTATTTGAAACATTTCCTGATGCCCATTGGGGCAACCCGAGACATTTTATTTCGGGAGACAGGGGTTTATCAGAATGGGTTTTTACAGGCACTAAATCAGACGGTACAAAGGTTGAAGTAACCGGGTGTGACCTGTTTACATTTAAAGATGGTAAAATCGCCATCAAGAACTCTTATAGAAAAAATCGCCTGCCTGCAAAATAAAAACAGATCATGGGGAAAGTAATTGCAGCCATCAATATGACATTAGACGGTTTTTGCGATCATACATCCATGATCGCAGACGAAGAAACACACCAGCATTATACTGAAGTCTTAAGTAGCGCCGGCTGCATTTTACATGGAAGAATAACCTACCAATTAATGGAATACTGGCCTACCCTGTTAAAAAATCCAAGTGGCAATAAGGCCATGGATGATTTTGCTGTAACGATTGACAAACTCCCTAAGGTTGTTTTTTCACGAACGCTTAAAGATCTTGAATGGAAAACAGCCAGGCTGGCAACCATGGATCTTAAAGAAGAAATTGCTGCAATCAAACAGGAAACTGATAAAGATATTTTAATCGGCAGCCGCAGTTTAATTATTGCTGCATTGAATCTTGCTTTGGTTGACGAACTACAACTCTGCGTTCATCCTGTGATAGCGGGCAAAGGCTTGCCACTTTTTGAAAACATCAGCGACAGGATTGATCTGAAACTTGTAAAAACAAAAACATTTCGTTGCGGCGCTGTGATCTTTTACTATGGATCCATAAAAAAATGACTTCACTTTGTCCCCCGCTGGCGGGGGAAGCGGTGCGAACATAATGTGATCACAATTGGGGGTGGACAATTCAGCAATCCGTTCCTCCACCCCGATTTGATGTCTCAAAAATTCGAAGATCCGGCCCCCGCCATCGGGGGATACGAAACAGTCTGATTATCGGAAAGATTAATTAGTTGTAATATCAATAGAACCAGGCAGCATAGGTTTTAGCAAATGACTGCCAGAAGTCAGTATCCCTTAACTGCCATATCACAGCACCAATTAAGAAAACGATAAAGATGAAAAGAAATGGTTTATAGTTTTTTCTTTTGTATAGATCATAACTCAGCAAAAACCCAATAATGGCAAGGTCTATGATATCTGTTGTTGTTATGGCTGCTCCAAACTCAACACCAAAATTATTGGCAAGTCCACGGGCCACCCCGGGTCCTATACCTATCATCCCGGTAGCGATCATATACCGCATATGTGTGTCAGGCTTCTTCCGGTAAAACATCGCCAGTGCCCAGAATATGGCGAATGATATAAGGCCTCTTATATCCAGCGCCATGAAAGTACGGTTCAGATGATCAGGAATATTTCCAATACCCCGCCAATAACCTCCTCTGCCGACAAGGAACATGGAAATGATAATAAGAGGACCTAGTACAAAAGCTACTTTCCCGATCTTACGGTGAATATTCGCCTTCCCATAATGGATCAGCAGGGGTTGTATGATCAGTAATAACATCCACGACATCAGCAACATTCCGTGAATATGAATCACGGGTGTCATGTTTTTAAAATTCGGAAACTGGCTGGTGTATGTTTTATAAAATCCCCATTGCACCCCGATCAGAATAAGAAAAATGAAGATAGCGGTGTTGCGATATGTTTTAAGCATGGTGGCTGCTTGTAGTTACTGAAGATAAGTAAAAGGAATAACAGTCAGCCTTCGCATTCAACCCCTTTGATTGTCATAATCACACTGCAATAACCCCAAAACAGCAGGCGAAATTTGTTCCATCATTTGATTCATGTATTTAAAAATCAACTTTGTTGGCCTTTTGGTTCCCGGAATACCGGGCTGTCGATTGTGGCTGAATTTCTTTTCACTCAAAAAAAATTTGCGAAACCGAATAGTTGCACATATATTTGCAACCGATTAGTTGCTAAACTAAAAATGTAACCACTATGAGGCGAGACATTTTCCAGGCAATTGCCGATCCGACAAGAAGAGCTATCATTACTTTAATTGCCATGCAGGCCATGACACCGAACGCCATTGCTGAAAATTTTCATACCACAAGACAAGCCATTTCCAAACACTTACGGATACTCACCGAATGTGAAGTGGTAAAGCAGGAACAAAGAGGACGGGAAATTTATTACCAGCTTGAAGTCAACAAACTTAAAGAAATGGACAGATGGATAGAACAATTCAGAAAGATCTGGGAGGACAGGTTTAACCAGTTAGACAACGTATTATCAACAATGAAAAAAAAGAAAAAATGAGTATGACATTATTCTTCGACTTCACCGTCGACAAACAAAGCTACACCATCAACATCAAACGGGAATTTGCAGCCGATCGTCCAACCGTTTGGGACTGCTACACAAAATCCGAAATACTGGACCAATGGTGGATGCCCTTACCATGGAAATCAAGAACAAAAAGTATGGATTTCAGAGAAGGTGGCAAATGGCACTATGCAGCCGTCGGGCCGAATGGAGAAGAACATTGGTCAATAACCACCTATATAAAAATTGAACCCCAAAAAATGTTCCTTGCCGATGATGCTTTTGGTGATGCTGATGGCAATGTTAATCCGTCCATGCCACAGTCTAAGTGGACCATGAATTTCAGCGAAATGGGAACAAATACCCTTGTGCATGGCATTATGCAATTCCCTGATCTGGCACAACTCGAGCAAACTATTGCAATGGGATTCAAAGAGGGTCTTACGATGGCTATGGAAAACCTGGATGCCTTATTAGCAAAGCGATAAAATCAATTCAATCAACCATGTCTGCCTGCAGGCAGACAATAAAAAACAATAAATATGACACAGGATCTGCTATTCGATTTTACCGTTGACAAAGCAAAAAAAACAGTATATATCACCCGGGAATTTGATGCTGAACTTTCATTGATTTGGGATGCATTTACCAAAGCAGAATACCTGGATCAATGGACGGCACCCAAACCATTTGTTGCCAAAACAAAGTATATGAATTTTGAAGAGGGTGGCAAAAGGTTTTATGCAATGATAAGCCCGGATGGAAAAGAGGGTTGGTTACTACAGGAATACACATCCATTACACCAAAAACCAACTTTAAATTGTTTAATGCATTTGCCGATGAAAATGAGAATCCCCAGTTACCTGGTTCTGACTGGGATTACACTTTTAGCGAAGAGAACGGAAAGACAACAGTGTATATTACTATTTATAATGAATCGCTTGCCCGTATGGAGAAGATGCTTGAAATGGGCTTCACAGAAGGATATAAGGCGTCGATGATAAACCTGGAAAATCTCTTGAGAACCTTATCCAATAAATGATTTTACTGAAAATATTTTACTAAAATTTTATTGTAATAAACAATCTAAAAATAAACACAATGGCACTTATCAATCCTCACATTAATTTCAACGGAAATGCGGAAGAAGCGTTTACCTTTTATAAATCGGTATTTGGTGGAGAGTTTGCAAAAATTATTCGTTTCAAAGACCTCGCAGGCTTTGGATTCCCGGTTGAAGAAAAAGAAGAAAATAAACTTATGCATATAGAATTACCAATCGGTAAAAGTATGTTGATGGCAAATGATGTTCCGGAGGCCATGGGAAGAACAAACGAAAATGAGAACAGAAGTAAAATTGTAATAACTGCGGAAAGTAAAGAAGAAGCAGACACATTATTTAATGGACTTTCGGCAGGTGGGCAAATAGAAGGCCCGATTGGTGATAGTCCCTGGGGTTCCTATTTTGGAATGTTCAGAGACAAATATGGAATTGAATGGATGGTGAGCTTTGACCCAAAAGATAAAGTATAAAAGAACTTAAGAGCAACCCATAATTTATATTCTGTATGAACTTACAAGAACAAATCAAAAAATACATCGCTGGTCAACCTGAACCCAAACACAACGAAATGCAAGCATTGCACCGGCTTATACTTAAAATATTACCAAAAAGTAAATTATGGTTCCTGGATGGTAAAGATGAAAAAGGTAAAATTGTTTCTAATCCTAATATAGGATATGGATCTTACACCATAAAATATGCTGATGGAACAACCCGGGAGTTTTATCAGATCGGGTTGAGTGCAAACACATCCGGCATTTCTGTCTACATCATGGGGTTAAAAGATAAAACCTATTTAGCAACAACTTATGGTAAAAAAATTGGGAAGGCAAATGTGACCGGGTATTGCATTAAGTTCAAATCATTAAAGGATATAGATCCTGATGTATTGGAATCAGCCATACGGTATGGAGTTGAAGCAACCCGGTAGAATTCAACAGACGAGTAAGGTCAGATATGGTAGAAGTCTTTAAAACAAATGTTCAGAAAAAAGGATAATGTATTCTCCTTTCCGAATTACCATGAAACCCGTAAGGCGAAGTTGGGGGATTATCAGGCTTACTGTTATTCTTTTGCAGGAGCATTATTGATTCCAAAAAGGTCATAAGGCTTTTTTGAAAACTCCTTATCAAAAGTAAATGCTGCCAAAATTATTGCAGAGATAAATACAAGCACAATGAGCAACTGCGCAATTGATGTTTTCTGAATACGCTGTCTTGCCTTTGTATTACAAATTTCGCCTGGGCAATATTGTACTTTCTCTTTAAATAGAAGCGGATAAAATTTACAACCAAGGCAAATACCAAATGCTGCTTCAAAAAAAAGAAAGACAAGGCAGATAAGACAGCCGATCCCGGTGATGGGGCTGTAAGCATTGACGACTACTAGAAAAATAAACATGGTCCCTGATAATCCCACTCCTATTATCCAGGCAAATTTCTTTTGCCTCGCCCCTACATACTCAGGGTTTTGATTTCGGACAATAAGGCGCCCCAGGATCAGGGTTGGCGCATATCGTGGATTAACAAATACACGGATGATAAAATCGATGAGAAAAAAAGTTATGACATATTTGATGGGAATAAAATTATCCCGGAACAGGATAAACATCAGTGACAGGAAGGTGGCAAGGAACAAGAGCCCGGCCGCCGCCCTTATTTCCCGTTCGTTCAAAACAGGTATATCATACCCTTCAACATTTTCCCCAAACTGTATCAATACATTTTTATTTTTCATCATGGCTTTTTTTAACAACCACAAATATTCAGCAGCACCAGTACCGCTATTAAAGAAAAAATAACCAGTTTCATATAATTTGATTTAGATGTTTGTACCAGGCTTATAGCTGCCTGTATAATTATACAAGGATACATTGCATTTGCAGATCAATTCCTCTGCCGTCAACAAACAACAGCTTTTTGAACATGAACTGCAGCCAGGTGTGCTGGAAATGACTGTGGCTTAATTCAACGGTTTCGTTGACGCAAACCGGTAGTTCATATACCGGGATCATCTGTACGTTGATATATGAATCTATACAAATTAATTTGCCGAATTTTAAGCCGTATAATATGAGCATAGTTTTTACCAAAGAAAAAATAAAGTTTTACCTCAAACTGGCACTTGCATTTTTTCTGCTGAATATGATCGGCAGTTTAATAACTGAGCCGGAGATATTATTGCAGAGAGCTGTGAACCATACCTGGTGTCTGTTGTTCGTAGTAGGTTTGCATTATATATTTCTTGAATATACTATTCCATCCATAAAGCTCACACTGAAAAGTATTCTTAGAGCCCTCCTGCTGATCCTGATTCATTTGCTGCTATATTCACTGGGGCTGTACGGGTGGAGGGAACTTGGCGTTCTGCTACACTTATATACACCTACCCGTGTATTTGTAAAACCCTGCGACGGAGTGGGATATTTCTTTGCGTATAGTATGGCCTCCCTTTTCTTTTTTAGCCTTGTGCGGCATATCTATAATTATATAAAACTGAAGCAGGCAGAACAAAAACTTCGGATTGAGAAGCAGGAGGCTGAACTGAACTATTTGAAATCACAAACCAATCCGCACTTCTTATTTAACACGTTAAACAATATTTATTCACTAACAAGAGATAAAAGTGACCTGGCGCCTGAATCCATCCTTCGTCTTTCAAAGATCCTGCGGTTTATGTTATATGAAACCAGCGGAGACTATATTGCCATAGAGCAGGAAATAAGGATCATCAGCGATTATATAGCCCTGGAGAAACTCAGGTATGATGAATCCCTGCATGTAAATTTTAATTACGATATTGAGGATATGAAACAGGCCATACCGCCACTGTTGTTAATTCCGCTGGTGGAAAATGCATTTAAGCATGGTGTGTCTGAAACCCGGCAAACCCCGTTTGTAGACATTCATCTTTCACTGAAACAGCGGCAATTAAACTTTACCATAATAAATTCTGCAGAAACGGCAGCTGAAAGCAAAAATGTTAAAGAAAATATTGGTCTTTCGAACCTGAGACGGCAGTTGGAATTATTGTATAAAGATTTCAGCCTGACAGTTCAGCCAGGCGTTTCTGATTTTACTGCTGATTTAAGAATTAATCTTGCCAGCCATGTCTGATATCAAATGCATTATTGTGGAAGATGAACCACTTGCTGCCAAAGTATTGGCCGACTATATTTCGCAAGTACCGTTTCTGAAACTTCAGGGGAAATTCAAAGATGCTATACTCGCTACAGAATTCCTGCACCATAATCAAACAGACCTGATATTCCTTGATATCCATTTGCCGAAATTAAAAGGAATGGCATTTTTAAAAACCTTAACTCATTCCCCAGCCGTAATTATCACCACGGCTTATCACCAGTATGCTGTAGAGGGATTTAACCTTAATGTTACAGACTACCTGCTAAAGCCTTTTGAATTTGAACGGTTCCTGGTAGCCGTGAATAAAGTAAATACCACTTCTTCACAAAAACATTCCGCTAACGAGGTCAAAGAATCAAAAGACTATATGTTTGTCACCGTACAGAAAAAGAAAATTAAAATCTTATATGCAGACATTATTTATTTAGAAAGTCAGCAGGAATATATTAAAGTAGTAACTACCAAGAAAACATACTTCTCAAAGTGTACCACTTCGGAAATGGAATCACTTCTTCCCGCTCATCTTTTTAAACGCATTCATCGTTCGTATATCGTTTCCATAAACAAGATCGATTCCTATACGGCCGATGCAGTGGAAACAGGTGGTATATCTATTCCAATCGGACGCAGTTTCCGGAATGTAATTAAAGATTTATAGACAGTAGATTTGATTCATCCTGGTTGTTTCTTATTTACTACATACAAACCAATCAGCGTCTTAACCTGTCCAATAAAGCCGTATTCAGTTTGATATATTCTGCTTTTAGCTCCTCCCCTGCTGTCTCTGAAAGTTTCAATGATTTTTCAGAAGCTTCAATAGCTTCTTTTCTATCTCCTTTTTTCTCCAGTATCAGAGCCTGTCGGTAAAGCATACCAAGGTGATTGGGATTTTCCTTAACAGCAAGCCCCATTAATTCAGCCGCCCTGTTAATGTCAAGATCGTTTTCAAAGTAAAACATCGCTGCCCGGAAATAAGGCTTCTTTTCATCATTCAGCAAGCTGGCCTCAATTTTTGGTATCACCGTTTTCGCAAGGTCTATAGTAACCAGGATCGGCACTCTTGTTTTCTCCCAGCTTAAAGTAAGCTCCGCAGACTGTGATGTGATCTTATCAAAACCAACAGTAAATGTTTCTACAGGTTGTGAAAGAGATTGCGGTTGGGTAGTAAACCGTAGAACATCACGGTCAGGTTTGTAAGAATAAGAACCCCACTGTGATTTATTAGGCTGTAAAATAATGGTCCATTCTTTTTTTCCGGGAATAGTAAATAACTCATAGCTGCCGGAGTCAAGTGCATGTCCGTTTAATGATACGGGTGTAGAGAAGTTTATTTTGGTGCTGGCATCAGAACCTGTACGCCAGATTTTTTCAAATGGCACCAGCCCTCCAAAAATTTTTCTTCCTTTCATATTCGGCCGGTTATACTCCACTTTAATATCAGTAGCCGCCACCCTTTGCTGAACAGTGGCATGTGAGTTAGTGGGTGGTACCTCAAAAGATCCTTGTTGTGCTTGCATCATTGTGGCAGGTATTGCAGACAGTAAAATGCTGATTGCTGTGCAGAGTTTGCTTTTCATTTATCCAGTCCTTTTTGATTGTTAGCTGAAGTTATTCTGTTCATTTAAAGTGGGCTTTACAATTTCCATTAAATACAGGGGTACTTACATGGGCGGTTCGGAGGGTAACCCAAAAGATCAGAACAATAACAATTTTCAGGCTTTCACTCAAGAAAACCTATCACACAGGAAGATGAAGGTCATTCAGGATCAACATCACCGCATATTTGCACCGGCATTTTAAAAATCGCTTTCGTGAACGGTGAGAACGACACAATAGAATGCCGACCATTAACTATTTAAACTTTAATCTTCAAAACTGAAACAGATGAATGTAACTACAGAAGTTATGAACCCTAACAAAGCGTTATGGGAAAAAGGTGATTTTACACGAATAGCCGAAACCATGCGGGAAAGCGGCCGTACCCTGGTAGCGAAACTGGGCATCAAACAGGGTCTTGATGTTTTAGACCTTGGTTGCGGTGATGGTACCACAGCAGTACCCGAAGCAGAACTTGGTGCCAATGTATTAGGTGTTGATATTGCCAGCAACCTGGTAGAAGCAGGAAAAATGAGGGCATTAACTGAAGGGCTCCGCAATCTTTCAATACAGGAAGGAGATGCCACTAATCTTGTTGATCTGCAGGACAGGTCATTCGACATGACCATCAGCATTTTCGGAGCCATGTTTGCGCCAAAGCCTTTCGATGTAGCCAGGGAAATGGTTCGTGTTACCCGAAAAGGCGGTAAAATTGTAATGGGCAACTGGATACCTGGAGACCCTACCCTTGTGGCACAAATACTAAGAATAAGTTCTGCTTATACACCACCGCCACCGGAAGGTTTTATAAGCCCGATGTTGTGGGGTGTGGAAGAACATGTGATAGATCGCTTTGGCAAAGCAGGAATTCCTAAAGAAAATATATCATTCGTAAGGGACATATTTACCTTTAACGCACCATATTCACCATCCGAATATGTAAGTGTATTCAGAAATTATTATGGCCCAACCATGAATGCATTTGAAGCAGCAGAAAAGATCGGCAAGGCGGAAGCATTGCAGGATGAGTTGGAAAGATTATTTAAAAGAGAAAACAGAAGCGGAACAGATAATACAACATCTATTCCGGCAACCTTCCTGCTGGTAAAAGTGAAAGTGTAATTTATACCGGGTATTCACTGAAATAGAGTTTTTAGCCGGTGTTTGTGCACCGGCTTTTTCTTTTCACAGTCGCAGCTTTTTTCCCTTCGCAGGGAAAGAAAAATGAATTAACTTTCTTTATTGTCACTTTTGAATACAACTAACCAGGTAACATGAAATTCCTTTCTGTTTTTTTGTTTTTGCTTTTTGCTTCGTTTGGGCAACAAACACATAGCGCCGATCCAAAAATTATCATGGCCATCTTTGCACATCCTGATGATGAGGCAGTAACCAATGTCAGTTCATTGCTCTCAAAATATGCAAGAGAAGGCCACACCGTTTATCTTGTTATTGCCACAAAAGGCGAATTGGGGACCAATGCACATGCAGGCATTCCTGCCGGTGATTCATTGGCTGATGTTCGGGCCAGAGAAGCTCACTGTGCATGCAAGGCTTTAGGTGTAGAACCACCTATCCTGTTAGGTTTGGGTGACGGTAGTCTTGCTAGCGGATTTACACAGGAACCAGTTCATAAAAAAATAGACAGTGTATTAAAAAAATACAAACCTGATATTATTATCACATGGGGGCCCGATGGTGGATATGGACATATGGATCATCGCACTGTGCATACAACAGTCACCGATTTGTATCAATCAGGTGAAATAAATAAAAAGACTGTCTTGTATTATGCAGGTATGCCCACTGAGTTCTGGCGACCCTGGACTGAACAAAAGAAAGGCAGGATCTGGATGTATAATAACTGGAATACTGTAGCAGAAAAATATCTTACTACAAGGATCAAGGTCAGCGAAACAGATTTAAATAAAGCCATAGCAGCATTATATTGTCATTGGTCGCAATTTCCAAAAGAAGATATGGAAGAAACCAGCAGATGGATGAAGAGTACAAATGATACCGTTTTCTTAAGGCCCTTTCTTCCTGCCTCAAAAATCAGTTATAGCCTGCTTCAATGAGTCTTTACCGTAACAAACAAACGGAAAAGTTATAACTTTCCTGTAGGCTATTGTAATTAAAACAGAACATCTGAAAACCTGATATATCCTCAAATCCCTATAAACCCCGCCATGCCAAACTATAATCTGCTTAATTTAATATCAGCCTTTATTCTATCCACTACCTTTTTGGTCACTTCGGCACAAAATGTAAAAGAACCAAAAACAACAAAAGAATGGGAAACTCCTTACCAACCATTTCGCATTGCCGGCAATTTATACTATGTAGGCACTTATGATCTCGGTTGCTACCTGGTCACCACTTCAAAAGGAAATATCTTGATCAACACAGGGTTGGCGGGTTCATATACCCAGATAAAAAATAATGTCCGATCACTTGGCTTTAAATTTTCCGATATAAAAATACTGTTAACAACACAAGCCCACTACGATCATACCGGTGCAATGGCTGCTATTAAAAGAGAAACCGGGGCACAATTTATTGCTGATGCAAAAGAACTGGATGTTCTCAAAAGCGGCGGCGCTTCAGATTATGCCTTGGGCATATATGGAACTTCGTTTGAGCCGGTAAATCCTGATCAGTTGTCACACAACAATGATACGATCAGGTTAGGTGAAATGCAACTTGTGCTTTTGCATCATCCGGGCCATACAAAAGGTTCGTGCAGTTATTTATTTTCCGTAAAAGATGACAAACGAACATGGAAGGTACTCATAGCAAATCTGCCGACTATAGTCACAGACGAAGCTTTTGATTCAATAGCAGCTTATCCTGAAATTGAAAAAGATTATGCGTATACATTTGAAGCCATGAAAAATATCTCATTCGATATTTGGGTAGCTTCTCATGCCAGCCAGTTTAATCTGCATAAAAAACATAAACCCGGCGACCCCTACAATCCCTCTGTATTTATCGATCGGGAAGGATATGATAATGTATTGAGTAATCTGCAAAAGCAATTTCAAATGAAGAAAAAGAAGTAACTTTTCTGACTAAATTATTCCATATGGGAAAATTAGTCGAAATCAAAACCAAGGAAACAAAGGCCAGCGTAAAAGATTTCATTAACAGCGTATCAGGCGATCAGAAAATCAAGGATAGCTTTACCATTCTTAAAATGATGGAGAAAGTCACAAAAGAGAAACCTAAAATGTGGGGCAGTTCTATAATAGGTTTCGGGAACCTGATCTATCAAAGTCCTTCAACTGGCAGACAGGTTGAATGGTTTAAGATCGGTTTTTCGCCTAGAAAGGCGAACATCACGATATACCTGATGGACATGAAGAAGCATTCGGAAGCGCTGAAGAAACTTGGCAAACATAAAATCGGCGGTGGATGTCTTTATATCAACAAACTGGAAGATATTGATACAAAGGTTTTAGAAAAAATGATTTCAGTGGCTGCAAAGAAGTAAAGTAACACAACAAATAAAACGATGTATTAAAAGAAACACCTGCATTTGCAGGTGTTTCTTACATTGATAAAAAATATTTTTAACCCCGCTCTAATCTTTTAATGAATTCATCATACCCCCTACATCGAAGAACTGGCCGTTGTTAGTTATTTTATGGTCAGCGTTAAAGTTGAAAAACTCATAGAAATTAACATCTGTATGCTTGCCGGTAGCTTTATGCACTCCTTTCCATTGCCCATAATACCTTACACTTCCATCTGGTTTTTTAGTAACGGTATCAACACCCGGTAAGAACATTGGATTTTCCAAATGAAGACTATCCCAGTTATCTAACCAATATTGCAACGACTCTCTATAATGAGCTTTAGTTTGCACAGTGTCGCCGTACATAGGAGAGTTCCACGTTACAGAGTCTGCAACATTTGACATGAATGCATCCATGTTTTTATTCTCAAAATCTGAAATCATGCTTTTAACCACAGCCAGGTTCTGCTCATACAAAGCCTGCATATCATTATTGTCAGAAGCTTCTTTTTTTTCATTGGAGTTGCAGGCATAAATCAGAAAACCAATTAATGGAAGAAATAATAGTTTTTTCATTGTCAATCGTTTTGGTGAAGAATAGGTTCGGTTTAAGGTAAGTTTTTATAACGGAACAGAAAAAATCAATTATAACATATGAATATTCAATTAATTGAATTCTGCTCCTGCATTTATTTTACATCATCTGCGAGATCAGATACACCTGTCTGTAATTTTTTATCCATTAAAATCATTGATTTTCGCATAAAATTCAGGATAAACGGAAATACAATACGGGACATTTGGAGCAAGAGTAAAAAACTTCCAGGTAAAGGATTGGGCGAATAGTCTCTCAAATGCTTCATCAGGGAATTGTCGTAACTTTTATCGTTTTCTCCAGATTCACGAAATCATTTAAACCTTCAGTTATGAGAATGCTGATTCTCCTCTGCTGCCTGCTTATTTTATTTTCCTGCAGCAATAACAATAATAACAAATCAGAAACAGTTGTTACTAATGAACTATTGGATCTGAAAAGAGGCGATATTATTACCTGTGGACCGCACGAAGGTGAAATATTTGGTTCTGTATTATTCAAATCCTCAGTTCCTTCTTCCTATCAAAAAGATTTTAATACAGCCGTTGCCTTGCTGCATTCATTTGAATATGATGAAGCTGAAAAAATGTTTGCCAAAGTAATTGATGGCTCTCCCGATTGTGCTATGGCATACTGGGGAGTGGCTATGAGTAATTTCCATCCGCTTTGGGCACCTCCGTCACCGGAAGAATTACAAAAAGGAATGAAAGCCGTTGAGATTGCCCGTTCCATTGGTAACAAAACCAAAAGAGAATCTGATTATATCGAAGCTATTGGTCAATTCTATGAAGGAACAGATTCACTGGATCATCGAAGCCGTGTGTTGAAATTTGAAAAGGCCATGGAGGACATTTATCATAACTATCCGGATGACCTGGAAGCAACAGTTTTCTATGCACTGGCTTTAAATGCAGCTGCTGATCCAAAAGATAAAACATACAGTCGCCAGAAAAAAGCATTTGACTTATTAGATCCCATTTTTCAGAAAAATCCTTTACATCCGGGTTTAGCGCATTATATCATCCATAATATGGATTATCCGGGACTGGCAATACTTGCATTACCAGCAGCCAGGAAATATGCCAGCATTGCACCTGCGTCCGCACATGCCCAACACATGCCTTCTCATATTTTCACAAGACTGGGTTTGTGGGATGAATGCATCAAATCAAATCTTGTTTCGGTATCATCAGCACAATGCTATGCTGAACAGGCAGGTATTAAAGGTCACTGGGATGAAGAACTGCACGGCATGGATTATTTAGTATATTCTTACCTGCAGGAGAAAAAATATGATTCAGCAAAGATGCAGCTTGATTACCTGAGAACAATCAATGAGGTTCATCCTGCCAACTTCAAAGTAGCATATGCATTTGCGGCAATTCCTGCCCGGTTTGCACTGGAAAGAAAAGATTGGAAAATGGCAGCCGAACTTCCTCTGCAACAAGGAAATTTTCAGTGGAAAGATTTTCCCTGGCAGGAAGCTATTGTTCATTTTGCCCGGGCACTGGGATATGTACATCTTAATAATATTAATGCAGCGGAAAAAGAACTGGCAGAATTACAATCGCTTTACGGAATTTTAAAAACACTTAAGAACAAAGCCATCGAAGCAGCACATGTTGAGGTGCAGATAAAAGCTGCGGAAGCATGGATCGAACTGAAAAAAGGAAATAAGCAAGAGGCAAAATCATTAATGATGGAAGCTGCCGACAAAGAAGATGCGCTTGAAAAACATCCGGTAACCCCGGGATCAGTAATACCTGCCAGGGAATTACTAGGTGAGATGTTACTGGAACTTTATGAAAATTCCCAGGCAATTGATGCCTTTGAAAGAGATTTAAAAGTAAATCCCAACCGGGCCAACGCTTTGGATGAACTTGCTATTGCAAAAAAGAATACCGGAAAGTAATAATGAAAGAACTCTTATCTATATTTAAGCGCTGAAAGATAAAATAGCTACGATGAATAAAGACATACAGGCATATAACAAGCAACAATATAAAACTGAAAAAGAGATTTGTGACTTGCTGGCAAAAGAAATAGATGCAACTCTGCCGGAAGCAGAAAATAAGATATGGCATGCCCATCCCGTATGGTTTCTTGACGGCAATCCGGTTGTTGGTTACAGCAAATTAAAAGACGGGATCCGTTTGATGTTCTGGAGTGGTGCCAGTTTTGATGAAGAAGAATTACAGCCGGGTACCGGCAAATTCAAAGACGCTTCAATTACATATACTTCCGAAAAAGAAATAAAACCAAAAGATCTGAAAAGATGGCTGAAAAAGTCAAAACAGATCCAATGGGATTATAAGAATGTTGTAAAACGAAAAGGTGTGTTGGAGAGATTAAAATAAACAAAAGATCATAACAAAATAGTCTTTCTTTATAATTACCTGTCACAAGAATAACTCTGCGCCAATCATTTTAATAGCGGTCAATATTTATTAACTTCACCACACCGCAAAACAGCTGCAAATTACCATGAGCACTAAATGGAGGCATAGACTGCATGATGCATTTTTTGAGCACCAAACCCCCACAGGTAAAATCTTTGACATATTTCTCCTGGTAATGATTCTTAGCAGCATTTCTGTCGTTATGATGGATAGCATGCCTTCGCTTCATGCCAAACATAAACATACGTTTCACCAGTTAGAATGGTTCTTTACCCTCCTTTTCACCATTGAATATTTATTGCGGGCATCCTTAAGCCGGAAACCACACAAATTCATTTTCAGCTTTTTGGGTATTGTGGATCTGCTGGCCATTTTGCCAACATATTTTACGTTGTTTCTCCCGGGCATTCAATCACTTTTGGTGCTCAGGGCTCTCCGGCTATTAAGAATATTCAGGATATTCAGGCTCAGTCACTTTATGACGGACCTGAGATTTCTTACCACAGCTATGGCAAGCAGTTTCAGGAAGATCAGCATCTTCTTTTTGTTTGCTACTGTGATTGTCATCATCATGGCCACTATCATGTACATGGTTGAAAGACCAGAAGATGGTTTTACAAGTATCCCCAAATGCCTGTACTGGGCCATCACAACCATAACCACTGTTGGATATGGTGATATAGTACCCCGGACACCTTTAGGCATGGTGCTGGCAAATATCCTGATGATGATCGGCTTTGCCATCATTGCTGTTCCTACAGGCATCATCACCACAGAAATGGCATTGGCTATGAAAAGCAGGGAAACCAAACATGAGGTCTGCAAATCCTGCAACAAAAAAGGCCATGACTTTGATGCGCAATTCTGCAAACATTGCGGGGCAAAATTCGAAGGGGATTAACTATTAAGGTTTTAGCCTTATTCATTATCTTCTGGCTTCATATTTGTCTTGCTATCCCTGATTTAAAAACCAATTGGCTATGAAAGTTTTAAGAAAGGCATTAAAAATTACCGGCATTGTTTTACTAAGTCTTATTGTGCTGGCATTCCTGATCCCTGTCTTATTCAAAAAACAGATCACCAATCTTGTAAAGAAAGAGATCAATAACAGCCTCACTGCTAAAGTTGATTTTGCTGATGTAAATCTTTCCCTGTTGCGCCATTTTCCCAAACTGACCATTGTACTAAAGGATTTTTCAATTGTTGGTACCGGTGAATTTGAAAAAGACACTTTAATATCAGCAAAAAGCATTGATGCGTCAGCCAATATTTTCAGTGTCATCAAAGGAAAAGATATTAAAATATATGGAGCTTACTTAAAATCACCCCGTATTCATGCATTGGTAAACAAAGATGGAAAAACCAACTGGGACATTGCC
>DAOLIV010000029.1:0-38955 GCA_035328345.1 Chitinophagaceae bacterium
CCGCCCTACCGGCGGCTTTCAAATTATTTTAAGTCTTTTATTGCTTTATAGATTCGTACACTTCATTCCATTTCTTCTCCTCTGCTGCATATTTAGCCTGGTCAGCGGGTTTACCTTTTGACTGATTCTTTTTAAAGGCAGCTATATCTGATAAATAACTAGCGGCTTTTTTGTACTGCTGTTTATCAATAGCACTCAGTTCAGACCTGGCAGCAAAAATGGCTGCTGCTTTCTCGTAAGGCTCTTTTGCCATTTCCATAACGTCACCATATTTCTTATCCAGGTCATCTCTTTTTTTAATATCCTCCGGAGAAGCTTTAGCGCCGGGTTTTGTACGGGCCTGCATATCTTTTACATGAGCAGCTCTTTCGTCATTTACTCTTACAGCTTTATTGATATAATGGTCACCCATATATAAATACGGGCTTTCATTATCAGGTTTTGCTGCAGCAGATTTAGTAAACGCATCGATCATTTTCTTCTCCAGTTCAGCAAAATTTGCCGGAGGAACGGCGTCATCATCTCTCGGGTTTAATGTATCATAAATGAGTTCTCCCAACACCTGGTTGGCTTTATAATCATTCGGAGATTTGGAAAGTATTTCTTCAACAGCTTTTAATTTATCGTTGAAGTTGTCAGCAAGTCCAACTGCAAAATCAACTTTGTCATACTTGAAATATTCACTCTTCGGAAATAATTCATTTCCATAAGCTTTGTATTTCTCAAAAGCCGCCATGTCTTTCTTTTCAAAAGAATGGCTAACCATAAAGCGATATACACTTTCGAAACCATCACCTGTAACTTTATGATCAGCAAGTCTTCCGTAGTAAATGGCTGCATCCTCTTTATGATTGCTTTGTTCTGCTGTTACTCCTGCAAGAATCAGAACGTTTGTATCCATGGGAACTGTCAGTAATTTCTGATTGATCAGAAGATCAGAATATGTTACAGCTTTCTTCAGTTTGCCAAAAGCAGATTCCCATTTTTTCTTGGTATAATCGTTGTATCCTCCTGTATAATAATTACTGTAAAGATTTATCGGACCATTTTGATAGACCAGGTCACTTAAAAGTGACATCTGCGGGTCCATTTCTTTATACTTGGTAAAAGCTGCATCTGCTTCCTGGGCAAGTTGATCACCCATGGGCTGACCTTTATTTTCTTCAGCCATGGAAAGTCCGCCATAAATAGCTGCTTTCTGAATCCATGCTTCTGGCTTTGCTGCGTATTTAGCATTTGTAATTGACTTGTCAAACTCATCCTTGGCTTTTCCATATTGGTTTAATGCAAGCAGGTTTTTTACGGTAGCGTAATTCTGTGCCTGTACAAAAAAGGTGGCAAGACAAATCGTTACTACAAATAAGATCCTTTTTTTCATTTTTTTGAATTGGTTAATTAAAAAATGTGCTTATGTGTCGCCATCGGTAGATGGATTTTCAGCCGTTCCGGTTGCGTTTTCATCAGGTAAGTTGCCATCTTCTTCTTCACCATTACCGTTATGTCCGTTATCATCCAGTTGAGTGATCGCTGCAATTTCATCGCCTTCATCAATGCGGATCAGTTTTACTCCCTGTGTGGCCCTTCCCTGTTCGCTGATACCACTTACAGGCATCCGGATAGTAACACCACTTTTACAGGTGATCATTATATCTTCTGATTCTGCCACATCGAGCATACCAACCAATGAACCGGTTTTATCAGTAACATTGATCGTCTTAACACCCTTACCGCCCCGGTTGGTGAAACGATACTCATCAATTGGAGTTCTTTTACCAAATCCTTTTTCACTTACTACTAAAACCGTTCTTGCTGTATCTGCTTCAGGATTTATACATATCATACCGACTACCCCATCATTTTCATCATCAACAACTATTCCCGCAACCCCGATAGCGCCGCGGCCGGTTGCTCTCACTTTTTCTTCTGAGAAACGAATGGCTCTTCCGCTCTTTACTGCCATCATGATCTCACTTTTTCCATCAGTCATTTGTGCATCCAGCAGTTCATCACCTTCGTTGATCGTTATGGCATTTACGCCTGTTTGACGAGGACGGCTGAAATCCTGCAACTCCGTTTTTTTAATGATGCCCCTGTGGGTACATAAAACTATGTTATGCGATTTTACAAATTCTTCATCTTTCAGGTCCTTCACATCAATGATCGCTTTTACTTTATCATCCGGTGGTAATTGGATAAGGTTTTGAATGGCTCTTCCTTTACCCGTTTTTTCTCCTTCAGGTATTTCCCAGATATTTAGCCAATAGCACCTGCCCTTTTCAGTGAATATAAGCATGGTGTGATGTGTTGAAGCAACAAAAAGATGTTCGATAAAATCTTCATCCCTTGTTCGTCCGCCGATCACTCCTCTTCCACCTCTGCGCTGGGCCCTGTATTCATCGGCCGGTGTACGTTTAATGTAACCGAGATGTGAGATAGTTATAACAACATCTTCTTCTTTAATAAGATCTTTTATTTTAACCTCATCATCCAGGTATGTGATCTCAGTTTTCCGTGTGTCAGCAAATCTTTCCTTGATTTCCAGTAATTCTTTTTTGATCAGGTCAAACCGCATGCCTTCATTGGAAAGCAATTCATTCAGATGTGCAATTAATTTCTGTAGCTCATCATATTCTTCTTTGATCTTCTCTCTTTCCATTCCGGTGAGGCGCTGTAACCGCAATTCAAGAATTGCTTTGGCTTGTATTTCATCAAGCCCCCACCCCGCATTGACCAGTTTGTCTTTTGCAATTTCAGGTGTGGATGAACTCCGGATCAAACTGATCACCTCATCCAAATGATCAAGTGCAATCAAATATCCCTCGAGTATATGAGCTCTTTTTTCAGCTTCGTTTAATTCAAACTTTGCTCTTCTAACCACCACTTCATGACGGAACTCAACAAATTCACTGATAAGATCTTTAAGGCTCAAAGTTCTTGGTCTTCCTTTTACGATCGCAACATTGTTGATGCCATAGGAAGTTTGAAGATCAGTGAGCTTATATAACTGGTTAATGATAACATTTGCAATTGCATCTCTTTTCAGATCAATTACCAGTCTTGTCCCCTCTTTCTTATTTGATTCATTGTTGACATGGGCAATCCCGTCAATAACTTTGTCATTCACCAATTCACCTATACGGTTTGTCAGTGCATCCCTGTTAACCTGGTAAGGAACTTCCGTAATAATAATTTGCTCTCTGCCGCTTGGTTTGGTTTCAACGGTTAATTTTCCTCTAACCACTATTCTGCCTCTTCCCAAATGCATGGCAGCTTTAACCCCTTCCATGCCATAAATGATACCGCCGGTTGGAAAATCAGGAGCTTTAACATACTCCATTAATTCTTCAACAGTAATATCTTTCTTATCGATGTAGGCTATACAACCATCAATAACTTCACCAAGGTTATGCGGCATCATATTGGTTGCCATACCAACCGCAATACCGCTGGATCCATTTACTAATAATTGGGGTATCCTTGTTGGCAGAACAGTCGGCTCTTTGAGAGAATCATCAAAATTCAGTTGCATATCCACAGTATCTTTCTCAAGGTCTTCCAGCATGAACTCTGACAGTTGTTTTAACCTTGCTTCAGTATATCGCATGGCAGCCGGGCCATCACCATCCTGGTTCCCAAAGTTTCCTTGCTTGTCGATGAGCTCATATCGCATATTCCACTCCTGCGCCATACGCACAAGGGCATCATATACGGCTGTATCACCATGGGGGTGATATTTACCCAGCACTTCCCCAACAATTGTAGCTGATTTTTTAAAAGGCCTGTTATGTCTCAGACCTAAATTGTCCATTGCGAACAATATTCTTCTGTGAACTGGTTTTAATCCATCACGAACGTCAGGAAGAGCTCTGCCGACGATAACAGACATTGAATAATCAATGTAAGCGGTCTTCATTTGCTCCTCAATATTCACAGGAATGATGCGGTTATTATCACTCGTTTCCTGTGGTTCCAGGTTCTCTTCCATGTGGTATTTTTCTCCTTCTTTTTAGAGATATGATTTTGCTGTAATGCCCTGAATTATAGGTTTTTTTCAGGGTTTGCAAATTTACTTTTTTACCTACTGAAAACCTGACAAAAAAGCCTGTTTTTTCGACTATTTTTTCACTTATGTGGATTAGTTTATCTACCTGGTACAAATTGTTTTATAACAACCCTTTTGCACTTGGGAGCCCATATTTTTCTTTAAATTTGAAGAAGGACGGTTTCCAATGAAAAATAGCTACATTTTACTCCGCAATAACGAAGAAAGCGGCCCATTTGAATTTGAGGACCTTCAAAGGATGGGGCTGCAACCCGGCGATCTGATCTGGGTTGAAGGGCAGAGTGTATCCTGGCTAAAACCTTCAGAGATCCAGGAACTAAGAAAATTACCCCTGAAGGATACAATTAATAGCAATGACAAGGAGCCTGAATACCACGGAGAATTGGTTTCAAGTTCAGTCGCTGCCTCATCTTTAAACGGGAAGCATTCAAAAGAAAAATCAGTCTTTATTTCACTTCCGGATGAGAGCATACATTCTGGGAATATCCAGGAAAGAAGAAATGTATTTGTCGTTACAACAAAACATGAAAATGCAGGTATAGCCGTAAGCGCAAACCAGGATAACC
Organism: Chitinophagaceae bacterium; assembly: GCA_035328345.1. Classification (GTDB taxonomy): domain Bacteria; phylum Bacteroidota; class Bacteroidia; order Chitinophagales; family Chitinophagaceae; genus JJ008. The sequence goes on from DAOLIV010000029.1 coordinate 4,630, forward strand.
GGTCAAAAAATGGCAATACTAGTCATTCTGAGACACAGGCTGTTGATAAACAACCCCAGCGAAGCAGACGGCGAACAAAGAGATTCAGCCTAAAGGATGCTGCAATTTTTATCGGCTTGCCAATTTTAGGAGTACTTACAGGAATCGGGATAAAAGAATTTACTGGCAATAAATTATCACAAAATGAAATTGTTCCGGCTCAGCCAGCAGAACAACAAAATGTAAACGATACTAACGAACAGGCCATTCCGGGCAATAATGGGGATGGATCAACATTATCCTTAGATGAAAGTGGTGGAAATCTAACAGATCAAACAACTGCAGGCAATAACCTGAATCAACCTGTTGTTAAACCGGGTAAGTCAACTAAAAAAACTAAGGAATCCGCTAAAAATCCCAATGCCGGCGATATAGAAGAAAATACATCCGCTGCATCTGACAATGCCAGGAACAGCAAAACAAGAGACGAAGAGGTAAAACAACCTGAAACAATTTCGCCTGCACAATTGGCATCCATGGTTTCTGTCAGCAATAATGATTACAAAACCGGTGCATTTGGCGGAATAAAAGATCTTCAGCTTACCGTTACCAATGATTCAAAATATATTCTTGATAAAGTAATTGTTCAGATACAATATTTGAAGCCCAATGAAGAAACAGTAAGAACAGAAACAGTAAATTTTAAATCCGTTCCTCCAAACGGATCACAGACCATAACCGTTGATAAAAGTAACCGGGGGGTAAAGATCAGGTATAAGATCATTAAGATTGACCCGGGATCTGCTGGTAATGTAGCCGGATTGTAATTTTCTCTTCTCATTTTTTGCTTTTAAATACAAAACAATGTTGTAGTATTTTTTCTTTCGCTGAATGCAGATAATTGCATAACGAGGTAAAAAAGTATTCTTTTTCAATGTTCATAACTTACTCTTACAGATATTTGGATTACAAAAAAGATATTTGTTATTTCAGACCATCTGCTTCTCTATGAAGAAATATTAATAAGCAATACTCTTTGATGAAACATATTTTACTTTTTGGCGCCGGCAAATCTGCAACTGTATTGATCGACTACCTTATTGAAAATGCCATAACAGAAAACTGGGAAGTTGTTATTGCGGATGCTGATCTTAAACTGGCTGAGTCAAAAGCAGGAAATTTTTCTTTCACAAGGGCTGTTTCTTTTGATATTAACGATGAAAAAGAAAGAGCAAAGCACATAAAACACTCTCATCTTGTTATTTCAATGCTCCCCCCCTCTTTGCATATACTGGTGGCAAAAGATTGCATCAGGTTCAAGAAAAATCTGCTTACGGCTTCTTATGCTGATCATGAAATGAACTTGCTGGCTACTGACATAGAAAAAAATAATCTTCTTTTTTTATGTGAGATGGGCCTGGATCCGGGTATTGATCATATGAGTGCTATGCAGATCATTGATACTATCCGTGAAAAAGGCGGCACTATCACTTCATTCAAATCTCATTGCGGCGGACTTGTAGCTCCTGAAAGTGACGATAACCCATGGCATTATAAAATAAGCTGGAATTCGAGGAATATAGTTACTGCTGGAAAATCAGGTGCAGTCTTCCTGGAAGATGGAATTGAAAAAAGGATCGAGTATGCTGACTTGTTTACCACAGACAGGTATGTGGATATTCCTGATACAGGGTTTTTCTGTTGGTATCCGAACAGAGATTCTTTAAACTATATTTCTCTTTATCATTTGGAAGGGATTAAAACATTTATACGCACAACTCTTCGTCACCCGGATTTTATGTATGGCTGGAAAAATATTATTGATCTGAAGCTGACTGAAGATTCACCTCTTTATGATACAGAAGGAAAATCCCTGCAGGAGATCTTTAAGGAGCATATGGACAAAAGCGGATTTGGCGATTGGATGAATGATAAATTGAATGAAAGGTTTGCGGAAACAAAAGATATGCTGGAGAACCTGATGAAGCTGATGGAAGCAGAAAACGAGGCCCAGGAAGAAGGTGTTAAAATGCCGGAGTCATTTATGGCAGCCGATGAAAAAGGAAATCTTGAGGAGATCGAAATCAATGAAGTGAAAACAAGAGGCGCTGCTTACCTGGCTCATAAAATGCATGAAGCCAATCTCACCTTAAAACAACTTTTTTTTCTGGGTCTGGATGATGAAGAAACTATTATCAACAAAAGCAAGAGCAGCCCGGCAGATATTCTTCAGTTTGCTTTGGAAAAAAAACTGGCATTAAGACCTTATGATAAGGATATGATTGTGATGCTGCATGAAATTGAGTATAATGATCCGGAACAGCAAAACAAACAATGCAGAATTTCAAGCAGTCTTGTCGTAAAAGGAGAAAATAATTTACGTACTGCTATGGCTAAAACGGTCGGGCTTCCCTTAGGAATAGCGGCAAAACTGATCTTATCCGGAACAATAAAAGCTACCGGTTTACATATTCCAACCATTAAAGAAATTTATGAGCCGGTTTTAAAAGAGCTGGAAAATTATGATGTGAAGTTTAATGAATCGGTTACGTTGATCTGAGCATTTCTATCATTTCTTTTACTCCTTCTGTGGCAGATTTTTCTATCGCCGTCAGGTTATGAATTGAAGACGTATATGGAATCCGTTTGTCAATAATAAATTTTGGTATTTCCCGGCTGGCATAGTTTACAAGACCGGCGGCGGGGTAAACCACTAATGATGTTCCGACTAATGCAAAAATATCAGCTCCATAAACATAGGGAACAGCTTCTTCAATTTTATAGACAGGTTCTTCAAACCAAACTATAAAGGGCCTTAATTGTGCACCATCTTCCGCCAGGTCTCCCAGCTTAATATCACCCCTGATTTCTGAAATAAGGTTTTCATCTGCTTCGCTACGCATCTTAAAGATCTCTCCGTGTAAGTGAATTACATGAGAGGACCCTGCTCTTTCATGCAGGTCATCTATATTTTGTGTAATGATTGTTACGTCAAAATCTTTTTCCAGTTCTGCGAGTCCATAATGAGCAGCATTGGGAAGTGCATCAGCTACATTTTTTCTCCGTTGATTGTAAAAATCAAGAACCAACTGAGGATTTTTTCTCCATGCTCTTGGTGTTGCTACGTCTTCAACATTATATCCTTCCCAAAGACCATCGCCATCCCTGAATGTTTTCAATCCACTTTCTGCACTGATGCCTGCTCCGGTTAGGACAACTAGTTTGGGTCTTTGCATTATCAAATGTAATGCAGAAAGGAATTATGAAACCTGTTTAAGCTTTGTCCATTTTACCCTCCTTAGGAATATCAGTAAAACAAGTATTATGAGAAAGAGTGGCCAAATGGATATCAATCCAACAAATATATCTGCAACCCAATCCCACCCTGTTTTAAATGCCTGGGCAATTTTTGTTCCATAAGAAGGATTGTCGTTGCTTTTTGCTTGGGGATTTAAAACCTGGTAGAAGTTTAGATTTATAGTGCTGAATGCTGACGAATGACCAAGATATTCGATCCTCCCCGACGCAGATTCGATTTCTTCTTGTATTTCGTTTATTTCTGACTGAACGCTTAATATTTCCTCCATATTTTTTGCTTGTTTAAGCAAATCAATATAGCGCTGCCGAACCTGCTTTTTTGATTCCATCCTTGACCGTGTATCGACAAATTCAGTTGTAACATCCAGTGAGGTTATTTTCTTTTCATTCAACTTGTCAGCGTTCTCAGTAATTGCTGAAACAGCACTTTCAAATTGATCTACCGGCACCTTGATGGAGATGAGGTTCTGAATTCTATAATCATCCTGGCTTTGTTCTTCCTGGGCAATATACCCTCCATGGTTTTTTATTTTTTCTTTTAAGTCATGGTTGTATTTTTTGAAATCTTTTATTTCAATTTCCAGGTTTGCTGTTTTGATTATCTTCTTATCCCAATCTTTATTTATTTCAGGGGCCTGGAATTGCCTTTGTTGCTTATTATCGGCAATAATTTGTGTAATTACAGTGTCAGCCTCGTTTCCTTTTTGTTCTTTTTCGAAATCTTTTTTGTAATCAGGAGCACCATTTTCATAAGAAGTATTAATCGTTGATTTTAATTCAGCTAGTTCATTATTTGATGCATTTCGGCCACATGAATAGAATAGCAGGACCGCTGCCATAGCAGCAATTAAACTTTTCATGACTATTGATTTTATGAATTAAATGATGCTTTAAAATGTATTTTGCATAATACTGGTTTGGTATTTCGCAAAATCTTTTGTGGATTAGCGAATTAGTAATTTATTCCGGTGTTCGCCGAGAAGTAACCTTCCCCGATTGTTAAAAGGAGAAATTAATTAGAACCCATTATATATTAAACGGGGGATTAAAGTTTATATGTAGGCAGGATATGCAAGCTTTACTTCTCCCCTGCCATCTCAAGAACTGTTGCCCATTCTGTTTCTGTAACAGGTTGTACAGACAGCCGGCCAATTCTGACTAACGCCATTGAGGCAAGTTTCTTATTTTTTTTGATGGCTTCAAGTGTTACCGGGTTTTTTATTTTTTTTACCGGTTTTATGTCTACTGCCACCCAGCGTTCATCATCGGTGGTAGGATCATGGTAGGCTTCTTTGCTCACTTTGGCGATGCCTACAATATCCGTTCCTTCATTGCTATGATAAAAAAAAACTTCATCCCCCTTTTTCATTGCGTTCAGATGTCCTCTTGCTGCATAGTTGCGGACGCCGCTCCAGCAGGTTTGTTTTTCTTTTACAAGGTCTTCCCAACTATATGTTGACGGTTCTGATTTAACAAGCCAGTATGCCATACGATAATTCTTTTATTTCAGATTTAATAGTTATTGAAATGTGCAATAAAAAAAATTGCTTCTGATAAATCTAAAACTTTTTCAGATAACGTAACTATTAATGTTCAGTTCAAAAAAATCAAAAATCTTAAATCAAGTATTATGAAATCATCCAGATTTTTAAGCATTTTATGCAGTGCGTTATTGCTCAGCACTATTTCTTTCTCACAGGGAACAATGATGAAAGAGGAAACCGTAGAAGTGGGCGGTGCACCTATGTATCCTTCGAAAAATATCGTTGCCAACGCAGTTAATTCAAAAGACCACACAACATTGGTGGCTGCCGTAAAAGCAGCCGGCCTGGTTGAAACGCTGCAGAGTGCAGGCCCCTTTACAGTTTTTGCCCCCACCAACGCAGCGTTTGATATGCTTCCAAAAGGAACCGTAGAGACTTTGTTGAAGCCTGAAAACAAAGAAAAACTTACCGGGATACTCACTTATCATGTTGTTGCTGGCCGGTTAGGTACAAAAGAACTTGACGAATGGATCAAAAAAGGAAAAGGAACTGCAGAACTCACTACTGTTGCCGGGGGAAAACTGTGGATAATGAAGAAAAACGGAAAGTATATGCTGAAAGATGAAAACGGAGGCATGGCCACTGTTACTATCAGCAATGTATTTCAAAGTAATGGAGTTATTCATGTAATTGATCATGTGGTGCTTCCCAAATAGTAATTATGAAATGTTCCTGGTTTGTTATTAAGGCAACCGGGAACTTTCTTTATTCGTTTATTATTTAAATCCGCCCTTCTATCATATATCGATATAAATTTTATCCTGTGTATTATTCCTGCCCTATTTAAGATCTTCCATGTGAAGGGCAAACCAGGCCGGTATACCAAATTTTGGGTACCGGCTTTTTGTAGCCTTTAGCGAGGTTATTTTTCTTTAAACTTTCAACATTTAAATCATTTTCTGGATTACAGGCTAACTTTAGTAATCCAAATGAAAAAGATCGTTAAAAAACATCCGCTTGCTATCCGTTGGTTTCACTGGATCAACTTTCCTGTATTAGGCGTAATGATCTGGAGTGGGTTACTGATCTACTGGGCAAACGATGTGTACAAGATCGGGTTTGGAGATAAAACGATTTTAAAGTTCTTCCCGGATTCTTTTTATAAAGCTTTAGATATACCATTCCGCCTGGCAGAAGGTATGGCTTTTCATTTCATTTTTATGTGGCTGTTTTTTTTGAATGGGATTGCTTATGTGTTATATACAATCTTTTCCGGCGAATGGCGATATCTTTTGCCGAATAAGAGATCATTCAAAGAAGCATGGCAGGTGTTATTACATGACCTGCACATCAGGAAAACAGCTCCTCCTATTTCTGGCAAGTACAATGCAGCGCAACGTGTGGCTTATACGGCAATAATTCTCATGGGGATCGGTTCTATATTAACAGGTCTCGCCATTTACAAGCCAATTCAATTTAATTGGCTTTGTACGATACTTGGCGGTTACAAGATGACCAGGATATTTCATTTTGCTTTAACAATCGGATATGTTCTATTTTTTGTAATTCATATTGTACAGGTGATATTGGCAGGGTGGAATAATTTCCGGGCTATGATAACAGGATTCGAAGTAAAAAAAATTAAGGAAGAGCAGCCTGTAATTGAAGTTCCGGTTCCCCCAGTTCAGGAAACAGAAATGAATGCTGAATCTGAAAATCAAGAATGATGGCAAATTTTCTGAAAAATCTTTTTACCAGGAATGAGCAGTTGGATACAGCCCAACTTATCATAAAGAAAACATTCGTTTCATTTTTCTTCTTTTTTGTGTTTGCAGGATTGGCATTTTGGGGATGGAAATGGCTGCGCAATCAGCCCAAAACTGCCAATGGGACCAGTAAACCTGTTCGAAAGATCCTGGATGCCAATGAAAATATCTTTAATGGCTTTTTATCTGACAAGCATCTTGCTAAAGAGTATCCTGTTTCTTTTGCTGCAAATCCGGCAAGAGTAAATGGGGATGTCGGATTAAAATCGTCATTGGATTCAAACTGGAGAATGAATGTGATCCATGCTTCAGGCGATACTTTGAAAATATCTCTTGATGATATCAGGAAACTTCCCAAAACAGACCTCGTTTTTAATTTTAAATGTATCGAAGGCTGGAGCCAGATCACACACTGGGGAGGTGTTAAGTTTTCAGATTTTGTAAAGGCTTATGGACTGAATAAAGAATCTGGTATGAAATACCTTGGTTTGAACACCCCGGATAAAGAATATTATGTAGGAATAGATATGCCAAGCGCCATGCATCCCCAAACCTTATTGGTCTATGAATTAAACGGAAAACCCTTACCGCTGAACCAGGGCTACCCCCTCCGATTGATCATCCCGGTGAAATATGGAGTAAAAAGTTTAAAAAGAATTGGAACTATGTTTTTCTCAAATGAAAGACCACCCGACTATTGGGCCGAGAGAGGTTATGATTATTTTTCAGGCTTATAAACTACCACCCGGAAGCCAGTACATCTGCTAAATGCATGGTCCTGATCTTATACCCTTTCTGTTTTATATAGCCTTGAAGATGCATTAAGCAAGAATGGTCCGTTGAGACCAGGTAATCTGCACCGGTGGCTAAAGCATTTTCTACTTTTTGTTCTCCCATCGCAACAGAGATCGCTTCAAATTTTACAGCAAATGTTCCTCCAAAACCGCAGCAGGTTTCAACATCATTTAATTCAGTTAGTTCAAGTCCTCTGACATTTGCCAGTAATTTCCTTGGCTCTTCTTTGATCCTGCATTCTCTTAACCCGGCACAGGAGTCGTGATAAGTAGCCTTGCCCTCCAGCGATGCACCAAAATCTTCGACCTTTCTTACATGAACAAGAAACTCCGAGAACTCAAAAATTTTTTTTGTGATATCAGCTACTTCGTGATGTAATGAAGAATTTTCGAATAATTTAGTGTAGTAATTTCTTACAAATCCTATACAACTGGCACTGGGAGCAACTATATAATTGCTTTCGGCGAAATTTTTTAAAAATTTGGAGCAAACTGGTTTTGCATCTTCCCAAAAACCAGCATTGAAAGCAGGCTGGCCGCAGCAGGTTTGATCAGTATTATAGTTAACGGAACATCCTGCTTTCTCCAGCACTTTGATCATATTAAAAGCAGTATCAGGGTAAAGCTGATCAACAAAACATGGTATGAAAATATCTACTTTCAAATTTTTATTTCCTGAAGCTTTGGTTCAAGCTTATCATTTTTAATGCTGTAACGGCAGCTTCCCTGCCCTTATGCCCATGTTTACCTCCTATCCTTTCATTAGCCTGTTCTTCATTACTTACGGTCAGCACTCCAAATATAGTCGGGACAGGGAGACTTAGATTCAGTGCCAGAACTCCTTCAGTTACAATTTTGCATACATAATCAAAATGGGGAGTATCGCCTTTTATGATACAGCCCAAAGCGATAAAAGCATCAGGCAGTTTCTTTTTGCCTTTCGAAGTCTTTTTGTTTTGCCTGTAATTCTTGATCGCAAAGGGAATTTCAACAGCACCGGGAACTACTACTATGTTTATTTTCCCGACTCCCTCTTTTTGTAATTCTTCTATGCAGCCTTTCTCCAGTTCATCAACAATTGCAGCATTCCATTCGGTTTTCACTAAAACCACACAGGCATCCTTCAAATTCCGGATGCCTGTGTTTTGTAATAATTTGCTGTTGCTTACTTCCGCCATAATTAGTTTTGGGTAGAATAAACACCCAGTTGAGCCAGGTAATTCTCAGCATCTTTAGCCTGGTTTGTTTTGGGATACTTTTCCTTGATCTCCTTATACAAAGCAATAGCTTCTTTTGAGTTCTTCATTACCCTATCAGCAAGGTAAGCAGCCATAAAAAGATAATCAGCAGAGTTATTCTCATCTTTTTCAAAATGATGGGCAGCTTTTTTATAATAACTCAATGCATCACTATTCTTACCCATATCTGCATAAGCATCACCCATTAGTTTGTAAGCACGGGCCTGTACAAGTTTTGAGCTGGTGCTGAATTTTTTCAGGTATTTGATCGCCTTTTCATTTTCATTAAGCTTGAGATAACAGCTTCCTGCATAGAATGAAGCAAGCTTTCCGGCTTTTGTGCTGCCATATTTATCAGCAATTCTGGCAAAACCCCAGCTTTGTCCATCGCCATTCAATGCTTTGTTTACAGAGTCCATGCGATAATAATCTTCCGCCTTGAACATGGCTTCAACGGCCTTAGCCTCCTGGGGAGCTTTTACAAATTTTTGATAACCGTACCAGCCACCAACTGCAAGGATGATGATCGCCGAAACGATCATCAGTGGTTTGTTATACCTGGTCCAGAAATCCTTTGCTTTCTCTATAATTATTTCTTCGCTGTCACGATCCTGCACATTCTTATCTGCCATAATTGCTTTTTATAAAATGGTTATTTTTTGAAAAAATTAATCTGTGATGAAAGGATAGTTCTGATCTATGTAGACATCTTTCAATACTTCGCTGTCATCCGGCCATGGACTTTCTTCAGCAAACTTTACAGATCCCTCTACAATTTCATCTACCCTTTTATTGATCTCATCAATTTCTTTTTGCGTAGCAAGTTTCTTGTCAAGGATTGTTTTTAATACCTGTTGGATGGGGTCCTTGCTTTTATATTCCTCAACCTCTTCTTTTGTACGATATTTTTGAGGATCACTGATAGAGTGACCTTTATACCTGTATGTTTTTATTTCAATAAGCGTAGGTCCTTCTTTATCTCTTGCTCTCTTTACCGCCCTGCTGATTCCCTCATGAACAGTTTCGGGGTTCATGCCATCAAAGGCATCAGCCGGCATTTCATAAGCATCAGCTATTTTATAGATGTCAATTACATTCGATGTTCTCTGAATCGAAGTACCCATTGCATAGTTGTTATTCTCACAAATGAAAATAACGGGAAGCTTCCAGAGCATTGCAAGGTTGAAAGTTTCATGCAACATTCCCTGGCGGGCAGCGCCATCACCAAAATAGCACAGCACCACATTATCAGAACCCCTGTAGCTTTCAGCAAAAGCAAGACCTGCACCAGTTCCGATCTGGGCTCCAACAATTCCATGTCCTCCGTAAAAATTAACGTCCTTGCCGAAAAAGTGCATGCTACCACCCTTTCCTTTAGCACAGCCTGTGGCTTTGCCATATAACTCGGCCATACAACTATCCACAGATACACCTTTTGCAATAGCAAGACCATGATCCCTGTATGCAGTGATGAACAGATCTTCCGGTCGGGTAGCCGTCATACAGCCGGCCGCAATGGCTTCCTGGCCGACGTATGCATGGAAAAATCCACGGATCTTTCCTTCCATTTTATATTTTTCTTCCGCCATCAGTTCAAACTGACGAATCAGTTGCATTAATTCGTACCAATACAGGTAAGTTTCTTTAGAAAATTTGGTAGCCACCGGCTAAAATTTTGAGTTGCAAAAATAAGGGAAAGAAAGCAATAAATAACAGGTATAACATGCCCTAAAAAACGGACATTGACTTGAAAATCCGGGTATTATTGATTTATTATTGTAAGATATAAGGAGGCTTTAATGGCCCTTGCCTCAAATGGATTTCCGGAATTTTTGTGTCACCGAATCTTTCTTTTATGATGGATTTGGCCAAAGGAGTGCAGAATGCGTTTGGCATAACTTCAAATTGTTTCATGTCTGGTTTAACACATGGCATATTCCAAACAGAGCCTTCAGATGGTTTTGAATCGGCTATCTTAAACTTATTCAGGTCGATAAAGGCAGTGTCATTTTTACCCGGATACGTTATTAGTATCTCCTGATTTTCCAGCTTATTGAGGTTAGGGAACTTTTGGTGATTGCTTTCCTGGGCCATTAATTCTATTGATAACAACATGATTGCTAAAAAAAGGGAAATCCTGATCCGCATACCAATAGTTTATCTCAAGATACAGAATACTTCTTGTTAATATTGCAACTTGTGCTAACGCTCAAAAAAATATCTCTTTTCCAGTTCAAGAACTATGGGCAACAATCATTTGATTTCGGCAGCCGGATAACCGGTATTTGCGGGAATAATGGTGTGGGAAAAACCAATCTTCTTAACGCCATCTACTATCTCTGTTTTACAAAAAATTATTTCAGCCGGCAGGATAGCCAAAATGTTCAGTCCGGTCGGGTTGGCTTTCGGATTGAAGGAGAGTTTAAGCTACAGGATAAAACAGAAAAAGCGGTTTGTATTTTAAGGGAAACAGGAAAAAAAGAATTTTTGATTGACGATGCACCTTATGAGAAATTTTCCCGGCACATTGGTCGGTATCCTTGTGTGATCATTGCACCAGATGATGCAGAACTGATTACCGGTACCAGTGAGCAGAGAAGAAGATTTATTGATTCTATTCTTTCTCAACTCTACCCAGATTACCTGGAACAACTTATAAGCTATATAAGAGTCCTTCAGCAACGGAACTCACTTTTAAAATTTTTTGCAGAAACGGGGACAAAGAATTTTGAATTGCTTGATGTTTTAGATGGGCAATTGATAAAACATGGAAATTACATTTTCAATAAAAGGAAAGAATTTCTGATATCTTTTTTGGCCGATGCGAAACAATTGTATAATGAGATTGCAGGCAAAAATGAGGTTGTAAATCTTTTTTATGAAAGCCAGTTACTGCAGGATCCTTTTGAAGAACTCCTGGCGACGGGAAGGGAAAAAGATTGTTTTTCTATGCGGACCAATTATGGAATACACCGTGATGACCTGGATTTAAGGATGAATGATACCATATTTAAAAATATTGCTTCACAGGGGCAGCGGAAGAACTTATTGTTTGCGCTGAAGCTTACGGAGTTAAAAGTGCTTGCAACCGAAAAGGGATTCCCCCCTATTCTACTTTTGGATGATGTTTTTGAAAAACTTGATGAGGATAGAATGAGTAATCTGCTTAAAAAGGTTTGCGTGGAAAATGAGGGACAGGTTTTTATAACAGATACGGATCAGCAAAGATTGTCGGCTCATCTGAAGCAAATTGGCTGTGCTTTTGAGATTATTAATTTGACAGAATAACATTGCTAACTTTACGGCCATGGGTGAATATTCAATTGGAGAAGCAATGAGACAATTTTTAGAAGGAAGCCGTATAAAGGGCGGTATACAGTCATTGCAAATTGAAGATGCCTGGGAGGAAATTATGGGAAAGACCATTGCCCGCTATACTGATAAGATACAGATCATAGGTGATAAGCTGATCATTACCACACATGTTGCCCCCTTAAAGAATGAACTGATCTATCAAAAAGAAAAAATCAGGCAACGTGTAAATGAAGCATTAAGTCAGAAGGTCATCAATGAAGTGATCATCCAATAACCGACATACTTAAATCACCTTTTTCTTCTTCATCAAAAATTGCGGTTCTGTGGCTCAGTGCTTCCTCCAGTATATCTTCTGATGATATAACTCCCGAAAAAGAAAGATTATGAAATACAGGTAAGTAACGTACGTTATACCTGATCATTGTTTTCATACAAATTTCAACGGTATCGTCACTTCTTACAAAGGGCAATCGTGTATTCATTACTTCCCCAACCTTTGTATTTACGAGAGGTTTGTTTGGAAAAATTGTTTTACTGGCAACGTCATGTTCAGTCAGCAAACCCAAAAAATTTTTATTATCGTCTACCACAATTAAATATTCAGCATTTTGAGTGCTCATGATACATAACGCATCATTTACAGAAGTGTCTGGTGAAATATGTCTGAAATGCGGCAGCTTCCTGGCGAGGATTTCTGTAACTTTTTCCATGGACATTTGGTTTAATTGTTAGCAATCGAAAATTTCAACGGATACTACTCTACTAAAATTACATAATAAACAATCTGAAAGTTGTTAAGAATACTTAATGTGCAGAAATAAATAATTATGACATTTCTATTAAGAAATTAAAGTGTCTACTGAACACGGACCCTTGGATCTACAACACCATATAAAATGTCAGCAAGAAGGTTGATAAGAATAAAAAAGGAAGCTGATATCAGCACTGAACCCATAACAATCGGGTAATCCAGCTTTTCAAGGGCATCAACGGTTACCTTTCCGATCCCTTGCCAGCCAAAAATATACTCTACAAAAAATGCGCCGGCAAGTAATTCAGCAAACCATCCGGTGACGGCAGTAATTACAGGATTCAATGCGTTTTTCAAGCCATGCTTCCAAATTACAGTTCTTTTATTTAGACCCTTGGCATAGGCTGTCCGTATATAATCCTGGTCAAGCACATCCAGCATAGCGCTTCTTGTTAGCTGTGTTATAATTGCAAGCGGCCGGATGCCTAATGTTATAGCAGGAAGAATCAGGTTTTGTAATGTCAGTCTCCTGTTCCCTTCATCATCTATTGCAAACCAGTTTCCGGCAATATGCAAACCCGTCCAGTCGCTTAATAAAAACCCGAATACAAAAGCAATAATAATTCCCATGAAAAAAGAGGGAGCGGAAATTCCAATGATGCTCGAAAAAACCGCCGAAGTGTCAAGCCATGTATTTTGCTTAACCGCTGATAAAACACCTAACGGTATCCCGATGAGTATCGCAATGAACATGGCGGCTGCAGCAAGCATTAAGGTTCCGGGCAAAGCCTGCATCAGGATATTCCAAACCGGTCTTTTACTTTGATAGGATTTTCGCAGATATGGGATCTTAATTCCGAACTTATTTTTACCTCCGAGAAAAAACCCTTTCAGCTTCTTTTGCTCAATATCTTCTTTACTGTGAAAACAAATTGGTGAAACATCGTTCAGGTAATAAAGAAACTGTTTGAATTTTGGGATATTTTCCCCTTTTTCATTGATGAGGTAAAGCTCTTTACGTATGCTTGCCTGGGTTGTTGAGTCCCCTGTTTGACCCATTACGATTCTTGAAGGATCGCCAAAACCCTGGAAAAGAAAAAAAACCAGGATCATAACACCGGCCAGAACCAATATGCCATAAAAGATCTTCCTGGTAATAAATTGCAGCATCAGAATTAATTGTTTGTCGTATCTGCTGGTTCAATGTTTACTTCGGGTGTTGTCATCGTTTGAGCCGAGAGCTCTTCAATGGTTTTCAGGATATTATTCATTCTTTTCTCACTCCATTTGCCAAGTATTGTTCCCTCTTTAAGCAGAAATAAACAGGGATTCGTTCTTGCAGCAGTTTCAATTGCTTTATAATCGCAGGTCAGCACTGGTATTTCTGAAAATGAAGTACCGGAGATATGCCCGGGAGCTTTAGCTGGTTCAGCAGTAATTATGTAAGATGAAATGCCCTTTGCTTTAGCATCTAAATAAATTTTTGAAAATTTATTTTTCCAGCCGGACCCTGCATCTGAAAATTTTTCTATGAAGAGAAGCACGGCATACGGACTGCTTAGCACTTTATCTGTGTAATCAACTTTGTCCTTGTTTACGAGGCTAAATCCTTTTATTGGCGGTTCATTGTTCTTTCCTTTCCTTACAAGTTTATCGTATCGCTTAATAAGAGTATAGGTTTCGGGACTAAAGTCTTCCGGGAATCTGTCAGCAGTAAATTCGATCTCTTTACCATTCTTTGAATAAACAAATGTGATAACTGTGCTATCCGGAATTGCGTTAGCGGGCATTTTCATTTTTTCTGAAATATTGTTGCCTTTTTTATAGGGAAGACAATCCACAACAGGTAAATACGTAAGAGTGTACCATTGAAACCCGAAACTTAACAAAGTAACTCCTGCCATCTTTATGTTTGTAAGAGTATTTGAAAGGAAAGGTTTTATCATTTTCTGTTTCCAGAAAAGAAATCCTACAAGTACTAATAGCACTATGTCTTTTAAGAATGATGTTTTGGATGTAATTGGGAGACAATCACCAAAACAACCACAGTTAACTGGTTTGCCTGTAGCGTATGTGTAACCAGTAAGGAATGTAAAAAAGACGATCAAGAGCAAAAGTAACCAGCTGAAAAGACGTATCCTCCATCCCAATAACAATGCAAATCCTGCAATGATTTCGAATGCATTCATCAAAACAGCTATCAGTAATGTCCAGGAATTGAACTGGTGCACTCCCCAGATCTCAAAATATTCCTGCATTTTGTAGCTGAGACCCATCGGATCGTTTGCCTTCACCAAACCTGAAAAGATAAAAAGCAGGCCAACAATGATTCTTATTATGGTTACCAAAATCTTCATTCAGATCTACATTAGAATTAATGCAAAAACTCCATAGTTGATGATGTCAACGTAGTTTGCATCAATTCCTTCACTTACCAGTGTTTTTCCTTCATTATTTAAAATTTGCCTGATGCGTTGCAGTTTCATCAAGATCAGATCTACGAAGCTTTGCTGGCTCATAGTTCTCCACGCTTCTCCATAATCGTGGTTTTTATTTTCCATCAGCGATTTCGCCATGCTGATCTTTTTATCATAAAGCATGGAAACTTCATCAATATTCATTTCTTCCGGTGCATCCTCAGGTAAATCAAGTTGTATGAGGCCTATAACAGCATAGTTAATTATACCACGAAATTCAGACGCTACATCGTCAGCTATTTTCTGTTCTTTTTTTTCCTGTATTGTCCTTATTCTTTGTGCCTTGATAAAGATCTGATCTACTATTGATATTGTTCGAAGTACTCTCCAGGCTGTACCATAATCCCTGGCTTTTTTTACAAAAATATCTTTACAGGTATTTATTGCTTCGTCATATTGCTGATTGGTGCCTGTCATTTTGATCATTGTTGTCATATCCATTTCGAAAGTTGATCCGGCTCTCTGTATACCGGTTCTTTCTATCTTTAGCTTCAAAAGTAACGAACAAAGCCTAATGTTTACTCTGAATTGTAAAGGAAGATTGCTGGTAATTGAGAAACCTATCATAATGGGAATCATCAATCTGACACCTGATTCATTTTATGAAAATAGCCGTTCTGAAAATGCGGATACTGTTATAAGGCTTGCTGAAAAAATGATTTCAGAAGGTGCGACCATTATTGATATAGGTGGGCAAAGCACCAGGCCGGGAAGTAAAAAGGTTAGCCCGGATGAAGAGTTGAAGAGAATAATTGGACCGTTGCAAGCCCTGCATAAGAGTCTTCCGGATGCTATTATTTCTATTGATACTTATTATTCCCGTGTTGCGAAAGAAGCTGTTCAGGCGGGTGCTGTAATTGTTAATGATGTTAGTGGCGGGGATTTCGATTCGGAGATGATAGGCACAGTAGCTGACCTCAAGGTACCTTATGTGCTTATGCATATAAAAGGCGATCCGGAGACTATGCAAGAGAATCCTGAATATGATGATATCGCCAAGGAAGTACTTGAATATTTCATAATGAAGCTGGATATATTAAAAAAAGCAGGCGTAGACGATGTGATAATTGATCCCGGTTTTGGTTTTGGAAAAACAATCGATCATAACTTTCAATTGCTTCAAAAGCTCTCTATATTATCAATGACGGGCAAACCTGTCCTGGCAGGAATTTCAAGAAAATCGACCATATATAAAACTTTAGGTGTTTCTGCCAATGAGGCACTTAATGGAACAAGTGTACTTAATACAATTGCCCTATTAAATGGAGCTTCAATTTTAAGAGTGCATGATGTAAAGGAAGCAAAAGAAGCAGTTGTGTTAGTTGACAGATATATGAATGCTTCAAAAAAATAAACCCCGCCAGTTTACCAACGGGGTTTTTTCATAAAGTCTTAGCCTCCTTTGCTTGCTGCAAGGATTAGCATTATATTCAAAAGGGTCAAATTAATTTATAGGGCCAAGCAATAAGTACGGGGCTTGTTAGTGGGTACTCATTTTCAAGGATACAGAGGTTATTCAGATTATGGACTAAAAACGGGGCCTCTGCAAAAACTCCTCCCGGTGGTGGGGGTATCGCAAAGATGCAGCTTTATTGAATACAATCCCTATTTTTTTGGTTGAGTAGAATCAGTTTTTAGTTTTTCCAATTCAGCTCTTGTGGGCATACGGTCTTTTACATCTACAATTGTAACATCAAATATCAGGTGTTCATAAGGTTTTATCTTATCGGTGCCAGGTCTTGGGCCATAGGCTAATGAAGAAGGTACATAAACCCTGGCAGTTCCTCCATTCTTCATAAACTCGACTGCTTCATCAAAGCCGGTTATCATCTGACCAGCCCCTACTGTAAATGAATAAGGTTCTACATGATGGAAGCTGGTATCAGTATTACTGTCAAATTTAACTCCCGAAAAACTTGTACCTGTATAATTTACAGACACATATTTCCCGGAGTCAATTGTATTTCCGGTTCCCGGGTTAATAAACTCTACAAATGCACCTGAGGGAGTTTTCTGGTATTGTATTTTTTTATCATCAAGATATTTCTTTAAAAAGGCAACTTCTTCATCCTGCCATTTTTGCTTTTCTTTTTTCTCATCAGCTGTAGCAGAATCATTATTAGTAAACCTGTCAATTATTTTGATAAAGCTGATGATCCTGTCTCCTTTTTTAAATTGCGGCATTACTCCCTGTGGATTTCTTTTAATAAAAGTGTCCATCATCTGTGTTGCAACAATACTGTCACCGACTTTAAGGCTTGTCCAGATTTCGGAAACATCATATGGGCTGGCGCTGAATTGATTAACAGGAACATAAAACGGTGGCTTGCCAATATTAGAGAAGTAAACACTATCATTGATTTTTTGAATAAAACTAATTTTAATGATATTGCCGTTTTCAACTTTTTGGGTATCGCCACTACTAAATAATTTATAGGGCATGCCTCCGGGTGTTTTGCGGTATGTGATTTTATTGCAACTCACGACAATGGCAATCAAAGAAACAAACAATAGTAATTTTTTTACCAGGTTCATATAAGGTCTTATTTTATTGTAATAGTTTTTCGTTTTCTTTTATAACAGTCTTAAAGTATTGAACGGTCTTTTCAAGTGAATCGCTGCTTCTACCGCCAGAGGCATTAAAATGGCCGCCTCCTTCAAAATATTTTCGGGCAAAAGTATTGCAATCAAAGTTCCCTTTGCTCCGGAAGCTCCATTTTCTTTCTTCATCCCTGTCTATCACCAATGCCACCAGTTTAATACCCTGGATTGATTGGGGAAAATTAACCAATCCTTCCGTGTCACCAGTCTTAATGTCGTATTTCAGTAAGTCAGATTTAGGAATAGCGATCAAAACAGTATTGTACTCATAAAATACCTCCATCCTGTTTAACAGGACATGGCCTACAAACCGAAGCCTGTTTTCAAGAAAATTATCGAATAATTTATCATGGACTTGGCCATGGTCCAGCCCTTTTGTCATTAGGTCAGCTACCAGCCTGTGCACACCCGGGTGTGTGGAGGAAAACCGAAATGAACCTGTATCCCCAACCACCCCTGCATAAATACATTGGCTAATGTCCTTGTCAATAATATCAGCATTGCCGGAATTAACTATAAGGTCATATATCATTTCACAGGTTGAGCTTTTAGAAGTATCACTGATCCCATAGTCAAAAGAAGCTTGATCCGGTTCCTGGTGGTGATCAACAAGTATCTTCACGCATTTCAGTTGGGCTAACTTTTCGGTCATCGTTTTGGTACGATGAAAAATGTTAAAGTCAAGACAAAAAAGCCAGTCGGCACTATCAAGTGCATCTGTGGCTTTTTCATTTTCTTTTTCGAAGTCGAGCACATCTTTGACACCCGGCATCCAGTTTACCCACCCTGCCCAGTTTGTAGGCGAAATAGCAGTAACATTACTACCCATTTTTTCAAGAAATAATTTCAGAGCTAGCATAGCTCCCATCGCATCAGCATCTGGTTTCTGATGAGTGGTAATAACTACTCGTCGGGATTGTTTAAGCAAAGGGTATATTTCCTGGATTGGCTTCATATTAAACGGGTGCGAAGATAAGTGTTTGTGTTTTCTGAAGATTACAAAGCTATTACGTAGTAGCAGGAAATTTTGGAATGATAAGAAATTCAACAGCCAGGTAATTACTGAAAGCAAAAAACTTGCTGTACCTTTGCGCCCGAAAATTATTATTACAATGAGTAACAGAACGTTTACGATGATTAAGCCTGATGCGTTTAAAAACGGTCATGCCGGCGCTATTCTTGACCGGATCTTACAGGAGGGTTATAATATCAAAGCTCTCAAAATGACAAAACTAACTCCGGAAAAGGCAGCCGAATTTTATGCTATTCACAAGGAAAGACCCTTTTTTGGAGAGTTAGTTGAATTTATGTGCCAGGGCCCCATAATTGCTGCAATACTTGAAAAAGAAAACGCCGTGGAGGATTTTCGGAAACTTATTGGAGCAACTGATCCTGCAAAAGCGGAGCCCGGAACTATCAGAAAGCTTTATGCTGCATCCGTTGGAGAAAATGCAGTACATGGAAGTGATAGTAATGAAAATGCAAAGATTGAGGGTGATTTTATGTTCTCAGTATTAGAACAATTTTAAACCACTATAAATACATCAAACAAACACCCCTTTTTGGGGTGTTTGTTATTATAATCTTTACTTCTCTTCGGGTTTGTTATAAGAAAAGTCGTACCAGTCGAATTTTGAAATGATTCCTCCTTCCTTTCTTATCAGAATTGCCTCAAAAGACAAATTGTAATTACCCGGAGGCAAATCAAATTCTTCATATGGCATAAATACTCTTAAATCATCATAATAGGCAGTATCATAACCTGGAAATATACCTTTAAACACCGCAACGTTTCCGCTTGAGGTGTAGTATTTTTTGTTTTTGTCTTTTAATGATTGTCCACTGCCATCATTGTAATCAAAATAGGCGCCCACGTAAGCTTCAACATCTTTCATGTTGTAAGTGACAAATTTGTAATGGATCATCATTCCCTTATTTCCGTTTTCGTCTGTAATATTATGATCAACCCATAGTTTGTCAAAAGTTGCATAAGGCTCTGTCATTTTAGTAATAGCATTTTTTGCACTTTTGGGATTTGCCATTTGCGCCCCCCTGTTGCTGATACCTCTTCCTTCATCATATTGTGTATACACAAAATCTTTATAGCCTAGAAATGCAACAGAACCTTTACGGGGAGGCAGATTATTAACATATATTTCCATAGATAAGTCATGCTCGCCGGCATCAAGATCCAATTCATCATACGGCATGAATATTTGCACATCGGTAAAAACAGATGTTTCATAGTTTGCTGTAATTTTTTTAGCGACTCCAACGTATCCGCCAGGAGATTTGTAACGTCCATTATTGTCCTTTAGCCATATCAAATCATTTCCGTCATAGTAATCAAAGTAGATCGCTAATTCAACAGGAATTCCTTTCATGTTATACGTTGTGAAATCAAGGTGAATATTCATGCCATATTCCCCTTCTATTGTAACATCATAATCGACCCAAACTTTTTGTAATGTGGCATCCGGATCGGCAGCGGTGTGTGCTTTTATTGTAGTAAAAGCTGCAGAGAACAAAAAAAAGAACAAGAGCTTTTTCATGTTTAAAGATTTGATGGATAAAAAATACTGTTTTAAGTGACCGATAGCTTTCGGGCAGGTGAGTTTGTTTTCAGAAAGCAGAGATAGATGGAAATAATATTAAAAGTAAGAAATCATTATCATTAAAATAGTACCCAATAGGGGGTATAAACGAAAAGATTTGGAAAAGCTACTTAGTACCTGGTTCTAATCTTGATTTCTGTTTCAAAACCAGCATAATACCAAAAGCTGGCTTTGCTGCAAGAAGGGGGGCCAAAAGTACCCATTACGTTATTAGAAAAACCATAACCTTCTTTAGGAAGCCCAAAGAAGTTTTTGTTCATTTTGAGATCATCATTTTCATCATGGAGTATTGCGATTGAGTAATTGCCGGAAGTGAGACCTGAAAAATTTGCTGTTGCCATATTATTTATAATAGGAAGTTTCACTTTTCTGACCGCTTTTCCAGGTTCGTCAGGATATCCATCACAGTTTCTGAAAAGGCTAACTAAGACATGACCCTTGTTGTTCCTAAGGTTATAGATGGATACTTTAAGTTCTGTTTGAGAAGGAGTATAAAATATTTCTTTAGTGGAAATTATAAGAATGGGAAAAAGTACGGATAAGCCAAGACTTCGCAAAGTGATCATCCAAAATAATTC
This sequence comes from Chitinophagaceae bacterium, assembly GCA_035328345.1. GTDB lineage: Bacteria > Bacteroidota > Bacteroidia > Chitinophagales > Chitinophagaceae > JJ008. The sequence continues at coordinate 25,546 of DAOLIV010000029.1, forward strand.
AATGTTTCTATTAAATTTCTCTGATAATTCCTGATTTATTTTCAACAGGAGTTACAGTATAACCTGCCATACGTAGTAAATTTATAACTCCTTTTTTGCCTGGCAGATGCCCTGCACCTACCGCAACCAAAAGTGATTTCCCCGGCATTAATTTTTTCAGTTTAGTAACCCAATTTTCATTTCTGTGATACAATAAAATATCTGTGAATCCAGCCATGCCCGCATCAGTTTCAATCATTAGTTCCTCCAATTTTTTCAGATCCTGATCTTTATATGCTTTAAACATATCTTTTAACTGTTTATCCTCAGTATCATCATTGCCAGCACTATTGATATAACTCAATAGCTGCTCCGCCTGAATTTTATAGGGAATGCTATCAAGTATTCCAGCTTGGTAGGCCATTGTTTCCAGTCCGCTTATTTTTTTGTCGTATTCTTTTGCTTTTTGCATAATCACCTGTTCCATCATAGCAGTATTATCGCAGGGTAATGCTTTTTGTTCAAGTGTAGATGCTGCAAGCATTGGTTTAAAGGTCTCCAGCAAGGAAAATGGAAATGTTGTGCTTTTATTTTCAAAATACTCTTTTACTTTGCTGTAGTCACTTTTGTTGTAAAGATCTTTTAAAGTTGTATCTCCTTTCATCTTCATTTTACCAATGGCACCCACCATTTCAAATAAGTTATCCATATCAACTTCAAAATAAACCTCATCGCATTCTTTAATTACTTTTCTCATAGACGGACTTAATACGGCGTCGTCTGAACAGATCATATGAATGGTACCAAACAACCAGGATGGTTTTTCAAGTCCATTACCATTTATTTTCCACAGTAATGTCTTGTCTTCATTCCCCGATTGTGCAAATGCGGATAAAACAATCAACCCTGTCATCAAACTAATACCCAGACGCTTCATCTTTAATTTTTATGCAAATTAATAAATTCGAAATAGTGATATTAACCATATAGCACCACTATTTGCCATAAAACCCAAAAAGGTGGGGAAAGTTTGAAGCAGGCTCAAGAATTCTTGTATTATCAGGGCTACTTCTTTTTACTTTTCTTTTTTTTCTTCGCTTTTGGTTTTTTTTCTTCTTCTTTTTTGTCTGAAGGTTTTGGCTTTTTTAAGTAGAAGGAGTATTTAAGGCTACCAAAATAATACAGATCTTTATTGGCTGAGTTTCCTCTCGGTAATCCCAATTCGCTAAAAGATCCACCCAGCTTTCTGTAAGACATTTCAGCTGATTTAGGGCTGATCTTTGTACTTAAAAGCTCGGGATCCACATATGTTTTACTAACATCATCAATATAGTCAGTAAAGCATAGTCTATAACCAAACTCTACAGCAATTTGATTTTTCTTTTTTGTGATCCATTTAATGCCCGCACCAAATGGCACACAAACTTGTAAAAGAGAATATTTTTTTCTGTCAGGATACTCGGATAAACCTTGACCTTCCGTTGAAAGAGGTTGCAGAAAAACTTTTTTATTGTCGTTATCAAATGAATAAGGATTAAAATAAAAAAGCCCGGCTCCACCAAAAATATATGGGTACGCTGTGTATAAATCCGGATCCAGTATATTAAACTCAAAGGCAGCATGCCATTCAAAAAGATGAGTTGTAAAACTTAGATTTCTGATTGCAGTAGTGGGTTCTTTATTATCCTTGTCATCTGCAGTAAGTATGGTCCAGGCAACACCAGTTCTGAAATTAACCAGATCACCGCTTTCATATTTCAGGTTAAATCCTGCAGCCGGGCGAAGTCGGTTAATTGTAAATCCTTTTGGCGCAAGGTCCCCGCTATACTCAGCACCTCCTATAGAAAATTCACCCATCCAATTTTGACCAAAACAGGTATTAGTAACAAATAAAATGGCAATCAGGCATGATCTCATATTCCTAAGATTAAGGTTTCTCAGTTACACAAAGCAATAAATAAAGCTGAATACCGGTAAAAGGTACGGTCCGTTAGTAAATTCAGTGGCCAGGGACTAAAACCACATGGTCTTTTTAAGGATTTTAGGACAGAAGGGAAAGATAAAAATAGAAATTAATTTTAAAGGCTGGTAGTCATTACTGGATTTTACTTTTGTTAGTCCGGTTCCCAATCAGAAGTATAATCGGCAGCAGGCTTTCAAGTATTAATAATAAATTGATTTCCAGTATTTTGAAAATTTTGTCCCCCATTTAATTTCTAATCCCTCTTTATGAAAATTTAACCCCAACTCTTGTTTAATTGCTAATAACGGTAAATTAACGCCTGCTCCCAAGCAAGTCGAGATTGAGCCCTGCACCCGGGGATTAATTTCCAGAACCATAAATTTTCCGGAGGAAGAAGCCTTTACTTGTATTCCTATATTACCATGTAATTTTAATTCCGCAATAATTTTGCTGCAATAGCCGATGACCTCATCATTTTTAATAAACTCTCCTTCAACACTTATCCCGTTTTGCATTTTTTTTCTTAGACGTGGAATAATCAGGATTGGCTTTCCATGATGAGCCAGGCAATCAACTGAAAATTCATCTCCCGGTAAGTGGGCACTCACCAATAATTCTGGAAATTCATTTTTTGAAAGGATTCTTGTAATATCATTAAGTTTTGTAAAAACAGAGTTAGGCTTATGATTAAATAAAAGGTCTATTTCATTAATATCTTCTTTGATAATTCTAAACCCCCTGCTGCCATTTGAAACAGATGGTTTAAAACAAACCGGATTTTTTGGATAGCCGAGTTCATGAACAGCATTCTCGAATTGATCAACCGTTTCAACAACTCTGAAATCAGGCACAGCAATGTCTCTCCATTGCAAAAATTCATATAACCTGCTTTTATTATTTGCAATTTCAAGTGAGGCGGCCTGTGAAATTGGGATTTTAATACCTGCTTCTTCAAACAGGTTAATGTTAGATGCTAATGGGATCAATTCTTTGGTTACTAGCGGAAGTATTACATCAATCTTTCTCTTTTTACAAATAGCAAAAAGGGCTTTACAAAATGCCGGATCATCTCCAAAAGGAACAGTTTCAAAACCAGCACAGGGAAGATGACTACCTAATGCATTGGAGTTTGCGTCAGCCATAAAAACATTAAAAGATTCCTCTGCTGATAAACACTGTAATATACCGGCCGCCCCCGGGGCACCGCCGCCAGTCATCAGAATATTGATTTTCTTTTCGGCCATTTGCTAAATGTAAAATCAAAACCACAAATGATGAAATTATGAGTCCACAACTGCTTCGTTGCCGTAGAGTTGTTTTTTGAACTTCAGAGATGGAGAACTGATAAATTCATCTATTCCCAATTCATTCCATTTTTTATCTACTGCAGCAATCGTATCATCATCTGCTACTATTATATTCGGCCAGTCCCGGTTAAAATCATCAAATTCTTTTGTTTTTCTTGTGCCATCAAAACCCATGCAGGCAGAATAATTACCTGAGCCAGAACTTTTGAAAAGATAAAAATCTCTTTTTGGATCAAGATTGTTACAGAACCGCCATAGTGCGGTGGGAAGATCATTGGCATCAACTGTATACTCAACATAAAGGATCATTTTGATTGCTTTCAGGTCATCCCACCGGCAGATACTATCATGCAATTCCTTTATATGACCTTTCCTGTTTTTTTGCACACCAACAATAAGACAAGGAATGTTTTTATTTAACAGTGAAATATTCACTGTCTTTACTTCACTAAGTTTCTCGAAGACACTTAAGATTTGTTTCGCTGTATTCTCATTTATTTCTACCTGAATATAATTATCGTCCTTTTCTTCATTATATTTTGATGTGCCATCGATGCACATCTTTCCACCAAACCCAAGTTTGCTGCAACTATGATCCAGTACATCCATCGGACCTGTAGAAAAATATATATCTGTCGAGGGATTTAAATTTTTGAAAATATACCGAGCTAATTCTTCATAATTCTGAATGGTAACTTTTTCATCTGCCAGTACAAGGATTTTATTAAACATCATTTGCCCGGCTCCCCACATAGCATTCATAACTTTCTGTCCTTGCCCTGCATAATCTTTTTTGATTTGGGTAATAACAAGATTGTGAAATACTCCTTCAACGGGCATATCCATATCTATAATTTCTGGAACCATTGTCATTTTTATCGGCGCAAGAAAGATCCTTTCAGTTGCTTTGCCAAGCCAGGCATCTTCTTGCGGAGGAATACCAACGATTGTTGCCGGATAAACAGGATTTTTTTTATGTGTAATGGCAGTAATGTGGAAACGGGGATAGAAATCAGGAAGTGAATAATAACCAGTATGATCTCCAAATGGTCCTTCCCATATCAGATCATCGTTAGGATCAACATATCCTTCAATAATAAAATCAGCATCGGCGGGTACTTCCACACCTGGTTGCGAAATACATTTTACCAATTCAACTTTTTTCTTTCTTAAAAATCCAGCCAGCATATATTCATCAACATTTTCCGGCAATGGTGCTGTAGCTGAATACGCATAAACAGGGTCGCCGCCCAATGCTACGGCAACCGGCATTCTTTTGTTTAGCTTTTTATATTCTGCAAAATGTTTAGCGCTGACTTTATGTTTGTGCCAATGCATTCCTGTGAGCGTTGGGCCAAACACCTGCATGCGATACATCCCGACATTCCTTGAATTTGTTGATGGATCTTTTGTGTGGATTATTGGAAGCGTTACGAATGGGCCACCATCTTTTGGCCAGCAGGTTATCACAGGAAGTTTAGTAATGTCAGGTTCTTTCATAATTACCTGCTGACATTCCCCCCTCCCTTTCTTTATCTTAGGCATCCAACTTGCAAACTGCCTGAGTTTTGGCAGCATTTTTAATTTGTCAAGTATCCCCTCTTTCGGAGCTGAAAGCAGCTTAAATAAGTTTTCAATTTCATGGGCTACGTCATCAAGCTTTTTAACACCAAGAGCCATACACATTCGCTGCTCACTGCCGTAAGCATTCATCAGGACAGGAAAATCGTAGCCGGTGTTTTCAAATAGAAGAGCTTTTCCGCCATTCCCTGATTTACTTATTCGGTCAGTAATCTCTGCAATTTCCAGTTTAGGATTTACAAAAGTTTTTATGCGGAGTAGTTCTCCGGCCTTTTCCAATGCGTCAATGAATTCCTGCTGATTTTTCCAGGCCATAATAATCTTGAGTGTTGCAAAATTACAACAACAAGACCTGCGAATAAATGTTTGATGTAACTATTATTGATCAGTAAACATTAACAGGGCAACCTGTTTTAGATTTTCTTCCTCCCATTCCGCCTCCACCACCGTTTCCTAGTTTGTAAGTAAGATGTATTCCAGAGAAATAATAATAGTCCTTATTTTTTTGGCCACCTCTTTGTGCATCTTTTGCAGGATAAGTGGGGCTGCCACCTACTTCGTCACCACGATATGACATATCTACCGCCTGCTGCCCTTTTGCATTCAGCAAATCGAATTCATCAATATAAGTTTTACTTACATCGTCAAGATAGTCAGTAAATAATTTACGAATTCCTACCTCTAAACCAATCCTGATATTGTCGGTAACAGCGAACTTAACACCACCACCAAACGGAATTGCAAGTTGTGTAAGACTATACGGTTTTCTATCCGGATAGCCCGATACACCCTGCCCCTCAGTACTCAGAGGTTTGAGGTAAACTTTTTGCTTACTGATGTCGTAAGCATATGGATTAAAATGGAAAACTGCCAATCCTCCGAAAATATAAGGAGAATATCGTTGATTATTAAGGTTGAGCAAATAGTATTCACCAACAGCGCTAAACTCCAGGATGGTGGTTTCAAACGAAAGATTTCTGTTTATTAAAACAGTGTCTGAATTGTAACGGTCGGCGCCGCCTACAATACTGTAAGTGAAGCCGGCTCTTAACAGGATCTGGTCAGTGAGTTCATAACTTCCGGTTATGCCAATAGCTCCGTTAGTAACTTTTTTAGGAAATAATTTTTCAGTTAGGTCACCATTATAGGCTGAAAGCCCACCAAAGACTCCAATGTGGATGTTCTGTGCTGAAAGGGAAACCATCCCCATCAGTAATAAAATTGATAAAAAACTTCTTTTCATAACAGGTTCGGCTTACTACAAATTTAAGGCCGTAAAGTGGTGCTTGCAATATTAAACGAAGAAATCAACGGAATAAGTATGCAGTTGCCCTGAAGTAGTTAATAACCAACGGGTCTGGGACATCTTTGGCTTGCAACTTTTCTGGAAGAAAATGAAATATTTGTGATAGAGGCAAGCCTGATCTCGGTTGTAAATCCAAAAAAATAATACCAATCCATTTCTGAGGGAGTGCCTCTTTGCTCTCCATGAGCGGGATATTGCGGTGATCCCTGTGGCGATAATCCTCCCCGATAGGCCATTTCAACTGCTTTGGCTCCCTTTTCCTGCAGTAGTACATCCTTATCAACATAAATGGAGCTTACATCATCAATATAATCTGTAAATGATTTTCGTTGGCTGACTTCGATACCAATATTAATTGCGTCAGAAACTGAGAACTTTATGCCACCGCCAAATGCAAGAGATATCTGTGTCAGGTTGTAGGGCTTTTGTTCTGGATATTGAGGTAATCCCTGCCCTTCTGTACTCAGTGGTTTAAGATATATTTTGTTGCCGGAGTTATCATTTGCCCAGGGATTAAAATGAAAAACAGCCATACCTCCATATAAGTAAGGTGTGAATCGATTGGTGCTTATGTCAAGTACATTTATTTCAAGGCCAGCATGGGCCTCTTTAATAGATGTGGCAAAACTCAGGTTTCTTGGTTTTAAATAATCCCGGTTCCATTTATCGTTGGCTTCTATTTTTCCTGAGTGAATTCCTGCCCTGAGGGTGAACCAGCGATTTATCGGTTTGCGAAATGTAATTCCCGTTGCGAAATTAGAGTGAGCAAATGTGAAACTGTTGGGATGCAAATCACCCTGGTAGTTAATGGCGCCTGTAAAAAGGGATACAGTAACGGATTTATCAATCTCCTGTGAAAAAAGTTTTATAGCCGAAGAACATAGGAATATAAGCAGCATTAAAACCTTTGGTGGTTTCACAGGATCGGATTTGAATTAAAGGATACTTTACAACTAATTAACGTCTTTCCGGAGTAATTCGTACCCACTCATCATATATTTTTTTTCGGGACACCCCGTATTGTCTATTTTTAAAAACTGAAAATCATTTTTTTATGCGTTCAATTATCTCATTTTTCACATCGGCAATTTTTCTTTTTGTTTTTATTTCATGTAAGAGTAATTCGGGAGAAAACACAAATAAGCCTGATCCTGTTGCCTCAAATATTGATTCAACTGTTAAGCCAGGAACAGATTTTTTCGAATATGCCAACGGTGGCTGGATAAAAAGAAACCCAATACCGGACGATCAGTCATCGTGGGGTATCTGGAACCTTGTTATTGAAGAAAATCAAAAAAGGCTTCGTGAGATAGCTGATAAAGCAGTTTCAGCAGGTGGGGCAAAGGGAACCCCCGATCAGCAGATCGGTGATTACTGGAAAATGGCTATGGATAGTTCAAAAATTGAAACTGATGGCATTAAACCACTTCAACCATTATTGGATAAAACAAATGCGATCAACGACATTAAAAGCCTTCTTAGTGCTGTGGCTGATTTTAAAAAAATGGGGTCGCATACACTTTTCGCAGATTTTGTTACTCAAGATGATAAGAACAGTGAAGTAATGACCTATAAACTATGGCAAGGAGGGATCGGTCTTCCGGAAAGAGAATATTATTTTAAAAAAGACAGTGCCACGATTAATATTCGTAAGGAGTATCTGAATTATATCACAAAGATGCTGACAATGGCCGGAGAAAATGAAGAAAAAGCTAAAACAGCAGCTGATAATATTCTCAAGCTTGAAACGAAACTTGCTACAGCGAGCAGGAAGCTGGAAGATCTGAGAGACCCATATAGTAATTATAATAAAATGGCTATTACAGATCTTGGCAAATTAAACACTTCATTCAGTTGGAGCGATTATTTAACCAATACCGGTGTAAAAGCAATTGACTCCGTAATTATTGGTCAACCGGAATTCTTTAAAGCATTGGATGATGTATTGAAAAGTACCCCGATCGATGATTGGAAAAGTTATATTAAGTTCAACCTGATCAGTGACTTTTCAGAAGCATTGCCTGAGAAGTTTGGTGATGCTGCTTTCAATTTTGGGAAATTATTAAGTGGAGCCAAAAAGAGAAAGCCAAGATGGAAAAGAATGATACAAAGTGAAGAAAATGTAATGGGAGAAATGCTTGGTCAATTGTATGTGAAAGAATTTTTTAATGAAAAGACCAAGAAGCGTTATGAGGATCTTGTAGAAGCCATTCGTGAAGCCTTAAAGGAAAGGATCGGGAAACTTACCTGGATGAGTGACAGTACGAAGACCAAGGCCTATGCAAAACTGGCGGCAATTAAAAAGAAAGTGGGCTATCCTGATAAATGGAAAGATTTCAGCAAAATGGATATCGGTACACAAAGCCATCTGCAAAATCTCATTAATGCCAATACCTGGTGGCACAATTATGAGATAAACAAACTCGGTAAGCCGGTTGACAGGGATGAATGGGATATGTATCCTCAAACCTATAATGCCTATTACAATCCATCAAATAACGAGATTGTTTTACCCGCTGGAATTTTTACGGTACCGGGTTTCAGGGATGAAGAGCTGGATGATGCAGTTGTTTATGGATATGCCGGCGCTTCAACAATCGGTCATGAAATAACGCATGGCTTTGATGATGAAGGAAGGCAGTTTGATGCAAAAGGAAACCTTGTAAGCTGGTGGACGGCAAAAGATGAAGAAGAATTCAATAAGAGAGCCGAAATGATTATTAAGCAATTTGATGAATATGAGCCTGTGCCCGGTTATCACATTAATGGAAAAGCGACAACGGGAGAAAATATTGCTGACCTTGGTGGAATATTACTCGGAATTGAAGCCTTCAAAAAAACTGAGGAATACAAATCAGGAAAAACAATTGCAGGGTTAACACCCATGCAACGATTTTTTTGTGGTTATTCTTTAGGCTGGATGGGCCAGACCAGGGAAGAGCAGTTGCGGAATCGTCTGCTTACCGATGTTCATTCTCCCGCCAAGTACCGGGTGAATGGTCCGTTTGTCGATGTAGATCAGTTTTATACAACTTTTGATATAAAGGAAGGAGATAAAATGTACAGGCCTGATAGTTTGAGAGTTCGGATCTGGTAACTATTGATCACATGTATCGTGTAATTAAATGGGCCTTGCTGATCGGGCCCCGTTCTTTTATAATTCATTATCGGATTAACAGGAATGTTCCTTTATCAGTTATGGCTTCCTGACCTTCCAATTGGTAAGCACATATCCAAACATAGACATTTGTATCCTGGTCAATACTGCCTCTTTTTCCATTCCATCCTTTATTTGGGTCTGTTGTTTCCAGGACGAGTTGCCCCCAGCGATCATAAATTCTGAAACGATATTGAAGCAGTTTCCCATCAATCAATGGTTTGAAAATATCATTCTTGCCATCATTATTGGGTGTAAATGCAGTAGGAATATATACGGCATTCATACAACTTTTTGTAGTAACCCATACATTCTCCCTGCCGGAACAACCGGTAACATCGGTTACTTCCAGCCAATAAAGACCTGGATTAGCTACTCTTATTGTAGGAGTAGTAGCACCGGTACTCCATAAATAGCTTGCAAAGGTTCTTGTAGGAGCAATTGTTTCATAAAGGTTTACACATTTGGTTATTTGTTCAGGTAAAAATCCTGTTGCCCTTCCATTAGGATACCAGTGTATGGTAATCTCATTCGACATTACCTCCTGGTCAACAATACAGGTTTGCCGGCTTATCATTTTACAGGTGATCTTATCACCGTCATTTAATGAAGAGGTGATAAATATGTCACTATGTTCGGGTTGTTCAATGCCATTCACATACCAGAAGTAAACAGGAAGATCACCACCGTTTATTGGGTGAGCTTTGAATTCGACGGGACTTCCTTCACAAATTATTTCCACAGATGCAGTGATCGTCACTTTGGAAGTAAAATCAGGACCATCAAAGCCCAATATTATAAGCCACATATCGTTAGCAACAAATTGAACATTGGTAGTGTTATGATGGCCAACAACATCCCGGTCTTTGGATTGTTCCCACCCTGTTACATACAAGGAACCGTCAGTTCCTTCAACAATAGCAGTTGCAAAATCCTCCTTACTTCCGCCTTGTACTTTTTCCCAAAGCCAGACTCCTTCCTTAGTGGTTCTCATTATCCAGAAATCTTCATTTCCGTTGGCATTGTTTTGACAAGTATTGATAGATTGTGACCCTCCTACCATATAAAAGCCACCATCTGCCGCTTGTAGTATATCATAACACATTTCATCTGCAGTTCCGCCATAATTGTGCTGCCATATTATATTTCCATTCAGATCGGTTTTAAACATCCATCCATCGTTTCGGCCTATATTATTAAATGGAGCATCTGTTGAGCCAGAGGTTCCCCCGACAACATATCCATCACTTAAAGGAATCACCCCGCAAGGCATCTCCAATCCATTTCCTCCATAACAGCCCTTGAATAATATGTTACCTGTTGGGCCTAACCGTGTCATCCAGATATCTTCATTACCATGATTACCGCTTATATCACCATCATTAGATTCAGTTATGGCTGTAAGAATGTACCCACCTCCGGGCAAAACTTTTATTTGATTTAGTGGAATAGTTATTGAAATAGTTCCGTCAGGAGGTCCTCCGGAACGTACTACTTTGGTAATACCCCCGCCATCTTTCGCAGAGCCTCCGTAACATCTTTGCCAGAGTATATCACCGGTTGAATTTAATTCAACAACCCAGATATCCCCACCCCCATGGTTGCCGCTTACATCTCCATCATTGGAATCCGTATATCCTGATATGATGTATCCTCCTGTTGGAGTAATATCTATTGAACCGGGAAGTTCTGTTCCAGAGCCTCCGTAACATCTTTGCCAGAGCAAATTACCGTTGTTATCTATTTTGAGTATCCATATATCAAATGTAGAAGCACTTGGTTGATGAATACCGGTAACATCAAAGTTGTTTGAATTAGTAGCAGCTAATATGATATAACCGCCTGCAACAGGTTTGATACTTAAACCGTAATCCAAACCATCTCCGCCATACTCTTTTGTCCATGATACTTCCCGGCTAGCATCAATCTTAATGAGAAGTACATTAAAACCGATTTTGTGAGGCGGATTACTACCTTCAAAGTCATTTGAACGGGCCGCTCCCAGTATCAAAAAGCCGCCATCACTTGTTAATAAAACATCTTCTCCAAAATCTTCCAGGCTTCCACCATACGGTTTTTGCCATTTCAGGACGGGTGGGCTTACCTGGGCCAAAATAATATTGACCCACAGAATACTGATGGTTATTGCCAGAAGCCTGATCATTCCATCGTAAAGATACACTGTTTTCCTGTCCTGTTTAATGCAGTGCTGTGACTATAGCCGTTATATTCCATCCCATTGACTGGTGGCTAACGCTTTGAGGAGGGTTGTTTTATTGAATTTAAAATCAATATTCCAGAACAAGTTCCACCCTCCTGTTCAATTGACGACCAGCAGCCGTCTTGTTATCTGCGATGGGTTGGGACTCTCCATGACCTTCGGATGTTATTCTTGATTCGTTTATTCCTTTTCGAACTATATAATCTTTAACCGCAGCCGCACGGTTTTCACTTAGCGTTTGATTATTTTCATTAGTGCCGACATTGTCAGTATGTCCATCAATTCTTAGTTTCATTCCGGGGTTTTCTTTCATTATTCTCACAATTTCATCAAGACCTGGTAAGGATCTCTTTTGTAATACTGAACTTCCTGTAACAAACAGAATGTTTTTCGCTACTGTATTTACTTTCTTCTTTACCTCAGCGGATATCGGCGGACATCCTTTATTCTCTTTCACTCCTGCTATTTCAGGGCATTTATCCTCTTCATCATTAATTCCATCTTTGTCAGTGTCAGGCACCGGGCAGCCATTGTACCTGATCACCCCAAACACATCAGGGCATTTATCCAATTCATCATTTACTCCATCTTTATCTCTGTCCGGAATCGGACATCCCTGGTAACGGGATTGGCCCGGCTCATCGGGACATTTATCATCTTTATCAGGAATGCCATCACCGTCTTTATCAGGACAGCCATTTAGCGCTGCTACACCTGCTTCGTCAGGACAGGCGTCATCTTTATCTTCTACTCCATCATTATCACGGTCTTTAACAACCGGTTTCGCTTTTTTCTTTGAGTAAATTGATCTCGTCAGCCCGAATGAGTAAAACATATTATGTGGTAACCTGCTTTCATCAAGGCTGTAACGATAATGCGCCTGCACCAACAGGTACATTTCACTCTTGAAGTTTATTTGTAAGCCTCCTCCCCCTAATTCATATCTCACCCATTCATTCTCCATGTAATTACCTATACCGATACCTCCGGTAAGAAACAGGTTGACCGGGCTTTTATCTTTTAAAGCTTTTGCATGAATAGCGACTTCAATCTCACTACTCATCCTGTTCTTATTGGGAGAAATAAAAGTATTATTGATCTTGTTTGAGAATATCCCGTTATAACGGGCAGAAATGTCAAATCTTTTACTGAGCCCTTTAAAGAACATTGCTGAAAACCCATAAAGTGAATCTTTTTTCGGAACTGATGGATCAAAATCTACCAGGTCATAAGAGAAGCCAATGCTTGCTCTTTTTTTACCGTCGTATTTGGATTTTGTTTTTTGTGCAAGAAGACCGCAGGTATGAAATACTAATAGAAAGCATACCAACAGTTTCATCAGGGGATTTGAATTCATGTCAGGAATTTCGGGTTAGTAATTTTCAATTTGCTTGACTCAAGCAAACTACCTGCAGATAAAAATAATTGAAAGCATCAAGATTTACTAAACAAACCTGTATATGTTATCCCCAGCCCATTGTCATCTGAATAGTAGATTTTCCCGTAATCATACCTGATACCAGTTGCAAGATCTTCTGATAACAGCAATGGACCATCCATATCGGCATGGTCAACAAACGGAAGTAAATGTGCAATTGCAGCAGATCCAACAGTTGATTCATTCATGCAGCCAATCATGATCTGCATTTTTAATTCTTTGGCTTTTTGTATCATTCTTCGTGCCGGCGTTATGCCGCTGCATTTAGTAAGCTTTATATTAATACCGTGGAAATGCTGATAGCATTTTTCAACATCCTGTTCTGCAACACATGATTCATCCGCAAAAAGCGGAAGTGAGGATTCGTTGAATAAAATTTTCATCCCTTCCCAATCATCTTTTGCCAATGGCTGCTCTACCAATTCAACTCCTAGTTTATCTAATTCAGGAATGAGTTT
>DAOLIV010000030.1:0-38505 GCA_035328345.1 Chitinophagaceae bacterium
ATAACCCGGCTTTTATAATTAAATTCATTAAAGAATTATTTTCTTGCGTTGCCGCTTTTTCCACCGAATTCAAAGAAAAGAGCAACCTGGAAACCAGAATTCTTAACATCAACACTTTCACCATCAGAATCTTCAGCAATGCTGTTCAGGTTAAGGCAATAGCGGGCAGCTACACCTACACCCACAGAAGATTTATATCCTGCACCAAAGTTCCATGAGAAAGCAGTACTCTTAATTTCATCTTTTAAGTCAATTTCGCCACCATCGTACTTTCCTTTGGCTGATGAGCGGAAACCGATTTGGGGACCGGTTTCAGCAAAGAAACCAGAAGGGTTTCTGTATTGGAACATTACAGGAATGTTTATGTAATTGATCAACCATTTTGAAGTCATTCCTGATTCTTTCATTTTAGCACCCTGGCCACAAAACTGAAGTTCAGGAGTCACGGCAAACATTTCACTTACCGGAATTGCTGCATAAACACCCCCTACAGGTCCTACCTTAGCTTCGAAACCATCAGCGTCATCAACATCATCTCCACTGAAATTATAAACTCCAATTCCACCTTTAATACCGAAATTAACTTGTGCCTGTGAGGCAAAAACTGTTGTTACTAAAACAACTAATGCGAGAACGATCTTTTTCATAAAGTTTGTTTTTGATTAGCTTAATAAGAATTTGCAAAGCTAAACCGGGGTTTTTGTAAGTCAAAGCTTTTTGAAGTATTTCTTTTAAAAAACCAGCTACTGAGAGAAGTCAAAACCTACTGAAAATCAGTAGGTTTTAGAATACATCTCTAATGGTTTATCCTTATAAAACAATCTTATATGAAGCCTATTTTTCGGTCATAAAGGGGTAACGGTAATCAGAAGGCGGGTTAAAAGTTTCTTTGATCGTCCGGGCACTTAACCAACGGTATAAATTAAGAATAGAACCGGCTTTATCGTTTGTTCCTGACCCCCTGGCCCCACCAAAGGGCTGCTGACCTACTACGGCACCGGTCGGTTTATCATTTATGTAAAAGTTACCGGCTGAGTTTCTGAGTTTAGCAGTTGCCAGTTCCACTGCATCTCTATCCTGTGCGATAATAGAACCTGTCAATGCATAAGGAGAAGTATTATCAAGAAGCTCTAATGTTTTTTCAAAACTGTTTGCCGGGTAAATATAAACAGTCAGTACCGGGCCAAATATTTCCTCACACATGGTGATGTATTTCGGATCTTTTGCCTGTATGATCGTTGGCTGAATAAAGTATCCTTCCTTTTTATCACATTTACCTCCCACCCATATCTCAGCTTTCTTGTCTTGTTTTGCATTATCAATATATCTTTTAATGCTTTCAAAACTTTTTTCATCAATCACAGCGTTGATGAAATTGGTAAAGTCTTCCGGGTCACCCATTTTGAAACTTTTCACTCCAGCCACCAATTTCTTCTTCACTTCTTCAGCAAGGTTGGATGGAATATAGGCTCTTGATGCAGCTGAACATTTTTGTCCCTGGAACTCAAAAGCCCCACGAAGTAATGCTGTAACCAGCACATCAATATCAGCTGACTTGTGGGCAATAACAAAATCTTTACCACCTGTCTCTCCCACTATTCTTGGATATGATCTGTACATGGCCATATTCTTCCCGATCGTTTCCCACATATTATTGAATACTCCTGTTGACCCGGTAAAATGTACCCCGGCAAAGTCCCTGTGATTAAAACATACCTTACCGATAGTTGGTCCGTCAACATAGATAAGATTTATAACACCATCGGGCAACCCTGCTTCTTTTAAAATCCGCATAAACATCTGGGCAGAATAAATCTGCGTATTCGCAGGCTTCCATACCACCACATTTCCGCACATAGCAGCTGATGTAGGAAGATTACCCCCGATAGCTGTAAAGTTGAAAGGAGTTACAGCTAAAACAAATCCCTCCAATGGACGATACTCCATCCGGTTATGTATACCCGGAGCACTGATCGGTTGTTGCTTGTATATCTCAGAAAGAAAATGAACATTAAAACGAAGAAAATCTATAAGCTCACAAGCTGAATCAATTTCAGCCTGGAACGCATTTTTACTTTGTCCCAGCATCGTTGCGCCGTTGAGATAAGGCCTGTATTTTGTAGCTAACAGTTCCGCTGCTTTTAAAAAAATGTTGGCCCTGTTTTCCCAACTTGTATTTGCCCATGCCTCCTTAGCAGCTAATGCAGCTTCAATAGCCTGGTAAACATGTTTTTCTTCACCTACATGAAAATATCCCAGCGTATGCTTCAACTGGTGTGGTGGATGAATTGACTTCTTTTTATTGGTACGAACTTCTTTGCTCCCGATATACATAGGTATATCTGCTTCCTGTTTTTTTAATTCGGCTAATACTTCTTTTAATCTTTTTCTTTCAGGAGAACCGGGTGCATAGTTTAAAACTGGTTCGTTAGCTGGCATCGGGTAAGCAAAAGTTCCAAAACTCATGATTCAATTTTTAGCTGATAAAATTAGTTTTAATGTTTTGCAATGTTTATATCAATTGTTAAACACTTGTTTCTTTCTCACTCATCAGGTACGCTTTAATAAACTCATCCAGTTCACCATCCATTACGGGTTGCACATTTCCAGTCTCAAAATCGGTACGATGATCTTTGATCATTTTATAAGGATGAAAGACATACGATCGTATCTGTGAGCCCCATTCAATTTTTTTCTTCTTGGCATTAGCGGCATCCTTCGCTTCATTTCTTCTTCTTAACTCATCTTCATATAACCGGCTTTTCAACATCTGCATGGCTTTTTCCCGGTTACCCAATTGTGTTCTTTCCGTTTGGCATACCACCACAATTCCTGTCGGAATATGCGTCAGCATTACTTTCGTTTCAACCTTATTTACATTCTGGCCTCCTGCTCCACCACTTCTTGCTGTTTCCATTTTTACCTCACTATCTTTTACTTCGATATTGATCGTATCATCTACCAGCGGATATACAAACACTGAAGCAAATGAAGTATGTCTCCTGGCATTGCTGTCGAATGGCGATATACGGACCAAACGATGCACTCCACTTTCAGCTTTTAAAAAGCCATAGGCAAATTCTCCATCAAATTGCAGTGTGGCTGTTTTAATCCCTGCCCCATCGCCCCATACCCAATCCAGTTCTGTTACTTTCCAGCCTTGTCTTTCTCCATACATGCGGTACATCCGTGCCAGCATTTCGGCCCAATCCTGGCTTTCTGTTCCACCAGCGCCTGAATTGATCTGCAATACTGCAGGCAGTTCATCCTCAGGTTCATTAAGTGTTGCTTTGAATTCCGCATCTTCCAGGGCTTCGAGTGCTTTGTCATAAGCTAGCTTTGTTTCTTCCTCTGAAGCGTCTCCAGCTTTCCAGAAATCAAATAAAACTCCGAAATCTTCAACTGATGATTGTGTTGTTTCAAAAAGATTGATCCAATACTCATTCAGCTTGATATTCTTCAGAATTTCAGTAGCTCTTTTATTATCATCCCAGAATCCTGGACTTAGTGAAAGCTGTTTGTCTTCGGCTATCTTTTGAAGTCGTGTATCGACGTCAAAGAAACCTCCTTATCCCGGCAATGCGGGACCGCATATCCTGTAATTTTTCCTGTGTCATAGAGGGTGCAAATTTACGGCAAAGAAGCCAATAACATCTGATTAACAATTTTTTGTCCTGAGACTGCTTTTACTGTCTATTTTTAAAGATCACCACATAAAAGAAGATTTATGAGAAAAACTCCATTAGTTCTGGTTATTTGTTTGCTTGCAGGCAATCTTCTGACCGCACAGAACCTGAGTAAGAAAAAGTATAAACATGATTCAAACTATTATGAAATGTATCCTAACAAACTTACAGGCAGGATATATGCGGCTAAAAAATTTGAAGATATTAATGTGCCATCCGGTGGCTCCGCTACTGACCTTAAATACGTAGCCAATCATAAAACGAATTTTGGCATAGGTGTAACATGGCGCAACTATTCTCTTAATGCATTTTACGGATTTAACAACAGCAGTGCCAACCGTGGCAAGACGAAAGGTCTGGATCTCCAATTGCATTTATTCCCGCATAAGTGGGTTATTGATGTGCTTGCAGTAATGCCAAAAGGCATGTATATAAAACCAAAAGGAACTGCAGCAGCCAGTTCATCCAGTTATTATTCAGATAAAGAAACCAAAGAAAGAATATATGGAGTTGCCGCCTACCGGGTACCAAATAAAGAAAAATTCTCCTACAGGGCAGCACTTGTTCAGAATGAATGGCAGAAAAAATCTGCCGGATCAGTTTTATATGGCCTTGAAGCATACTATGTGATCGGACCTGAGAACGACAGTACATTTATTCCAAAGGCAATCCAGGATGGATATGCTGAGAAAGGATTTTTGGAAATGCGTTATTTAAGCATTGGCCCCGGTATCGGATATGCCTACACTGCTGTAATGGATCAGCATTTTTTCATCATGGGTTCATTAATCGCCAATTTAAAAGTTAACGTAGCTACGGAGGAAACTCCCGATGTTGTAAAAGAAACATCCATTGCCCCTTCTTCCATTTATAAAGCCGCAATTGGTTACAATAGTGACAATTGGAGCTTTGTTATTAGTACTGCCGGTAATCTTTTATGGGGAAAAGGCCCTGCCAGTGCACAAACTTATTTTTATAAAGCGGGGCAGGTAAAAGTTTCGCTTGCCAAAAAATTTGATGTAAAGAAAAAAGAGAAGAAATAAATCTTCAACTAAATATTTGAAAATGCTCCAGGGAACCGGGGCATTTTTTTTGTGCAGCAAGAAATTTTTTCTGGTCCGAAGTAAAATTGTCCATTGTAAAAATTGGTACACAGCGAACCTAAGTGCCAACTTTGTGTTTACTTTGTAATATAAATCCTGATTAAAACTTCAACAATGAAAAAACTGCTATTATTTTTTTCTGTCCTGGCATTACTGGTATCCTGTAACAATGCTGATAAAAATAAGGAGGCTGAAATGAAAGAACCAAAACTGAAAGAAGAAAATGTTACGTACACCAGCGACAGCCTGACTATGAACGGGTATGTGGTATATGATGAAAATAAAGAAGGTCCCCGACCGGGAATCATTGTGGTTCATGAATGGTGGGGTCTGAATGATTATTCAAAAATGAGAGCAAGGGAACTGGCTAAACTGGGATATATTGCCATGGCCATGGATATGTATGGAGATGGCAAACAAGCCGACAATCCAACAGATGCTATGAAACTTGCAGGTCCTTTTTATCAGAATCCTCAAATGGCTAAACCAAGATTTGATGCCGCCTTAGCTAAATTGAAAACATACAGCCAGACCGACCCGAATAGTATTGGCGCCATTGGTTATTGCTATGGAGGGGCACAAGTGCTGAATCTCGCTAACATGGGTGAAGACCTGAAAGGAGTTGTGAGTTTCCATGGAAATCTTAATGTAGTTCCTGCCAGTAAAGATCTAAAAGCCAGTATCCTTGTATGCAATGGCGCTGATGATCCGATGGTCCCCCGTGGTGAGGTTGATAAATTCAAGAAACAAATGGATTCAATCGGCGCCTCCTATACTTTCAAAGATTACCCGGGAGCTATTCATGCTTTCACCAACCCCAACGCAACGGCTATGGGTGAAAAGTTTCCCGATCTGCCCGTAAAATATAATGCTGTAGCAGATACCGCCTCATGGAATGACATGAAGGATTTTTTTGGAAGAATTTTTAAATAGGACAGATTCAATACGATATAAAAGCTTTGAAACACCTCCAAAATCCGGGGGTGTTTTCTTTAGGTAAGACTGGTAAACGACTGTTTGCCCGGAATTTGCATAAAATACGGTACGGATAAATCGAAAAATTACTTAGTAAAAGTTATGAATTGTAAGATCCAGTTTCTATTTTGTCGATCCTTTGGACATGATACTAAAACAGATTCCTTTGAAACAAACCATCCTGACCCTAATCTTTGGCTGGATGATTATGTTATCTTGTAATAAAGACAACGACATTGTTACACCCGTAACAAAAACCTGCGAATTACAAGTGGATAACCCTTCCGGCAGGTCTTATTCATCTGATTCTGTTATCTCCTTTGCCTGCAATTCAAATTATTGCGGCTTTATACCGCTTAGCACAAAGAATTACTGGGTTTACCAGGATTCAATTTATGCTGATGGAGTCTTTACGGGAACAAGGATGGATACGCTACGGTTTACAAAAACATTCAAGTCACTTTCAGATAATCTTGTATGGTGGGAAAGTACTATTGAAGTAGGCCTTCCCTCACTTATATACTCAAATGATTCTGCAATCTTCCAGGTAAATGACAGGTTGTTTACTCCCGGTATTAAGGATGCAAAGAAAGAATGGGGTTTATTTCCGGGTGATTCTCTAAAATACCTGACCAGTTTTGAAGATGCTGCTGCTTTTGGAAGATCAGTAAAAGTGGATGCCGAGTTGAGTACACCTGCAGGTAATTTTAATGGCAGTTTGTTATTTGAAAAAGATGCCCGCAACTATCGCAGGGACCGAATTTATTTTCAGCCCGGGATCGGTGTTCTGAAATACACTTATGAAAAAGCCCCGACAGGAACATTTGCCGTAAAACTGCAACAGGTATCTACACTTGTTTCTTACCACATAGAGTAACTCTGCTCTCATTTCGTATGATTACCTTTATTCATGCTTCGCTACAAAGAGGTAAAATCAGTTTTAAATAAGCATAAAAAAAGAGACTCCTGGTTTCTTGATGACTACTCAGTCAACCCTTATGAAGGTTGCAGCTGCAATTGCCAATATTGTTATATAAGAGGAAGTAAGTACGGCGAAAATATGGAAGAAGGGCTTGTTGTAAAATCAAATGCACTGGCTGTGCTTGAAAAACAACTTGCAGCAAGAGCAAAAAAGAATCAATATGGGATTGTGGTTGCAGGTTCCGGAACCGATGCTTACATACACCACGAAGAAAAATTGAAAATGACTGAGGGAATGCTGAAGCTGCTGTTAAAGTATCGCTTTCCTGTATTTATAAGTACCAAATGCCATCTCATTCAAAGAGACTTTGAATTACTTAAACAGATCAATGAAAATGCAATACTGCCGGATGATCTTAAAGATAAACTTCCCGGTGGTGTAATTCTTTCAGTATCCCTTTCAACTCTTGATGAAAATATTGCCAGTTCAATCGAGCCCGGCGCTGTCGCACCAAAAGAAAGACTAGCCTTAATCACTGAAATGAAAGAACATGGGTTTTTAGCCGGTGTTAATGCCATTCCTTTACTACCTTTTATTTCTGACACCGAGGAAGAAATGGGAAAAATCATCAAAGCATCAAAAGAAGCCGGCGCCGATTATATTTTAATTGGAGGATTGACACTGTTTGGAAACGGTATTGCCGATAGCAAAACATTATTCTATAAATTCCTGCAGCGATATGACCCGACATTACTGCCCCGCTATGACCAACTTTATGGAAACAATTTCTATACTTCTTTTAGTTACCAGAATCAGTTAAAAGAAAGAGCAACCAAATTGTGCAGAAAATATAATATCAGAAACAGCATACTTGAATAATATGTCAGCGGCATTAAAAGAAATACAAAAAACCCTTCGTTCGAAATCAAACCCGGCCGTAAAAGCTTCGCATCAAAAATTCGTTCCCGGAGATGAAAAAGTTTATGGAGTGAAGATGCCCTTTCTGAATGAACTGACAAAAAAGTATAAAGATGGTGGCTTTGATCTCGTCGAAGAACTCTGGAATGCCGGCGCTTTGGAAGAAAAGATCCTTGCAATAAAATTATTAGGGAAGATCGCAAAAAAAGATCCTGAAAGATCTTTAAAAATGACTCAACTGTTTGCAAAGAACATCGGCAACTGGGCCGTGTGTGATGCAATGGGTATGCAAGGTCTCAAACCGATCTTGAAAACGCATCAGAAAGAAATATTCAAACTGGCAGAAAAATATAATCACTCCAAAGATCCCTGGCAACGAAGGCTATCTCTTGTATTGGTGGAATGGTACACAAGGATCAAAGAACTTCACCCGGAAATAGTAAGGCTTGTAAAAAATCTTGAAAAGGACGATGCCTATTATGTGAAAAAAGCAATTACCTGGATCAAAAGAAATCTGGAGAAAGGCAAATAAAAAATAAAAGCCCTGTAAAAACAGGGCTTAAAAGTTTGCTTAGGACCAACGGACTTTCTAGGGTAAGGTTATCAACAAATGATTGTTACCGTTATTCCATGACAGCAATGCTTTATTATCACATTCGCCATCATTCGGAGCACCATAATCAAGGAAAAACACTCTGCTATTGATCTTTATTTTCAACACACCTTTGCTGATCCAATGACAAACTACTTTCTTGATCAATGCCGATTCAGTATTCAGGTTAATGGTTAACCCACCATTAAATTCTGTTTTTGATCTGCCTTCAATGCTGTACACATCATCACGGATCGGGCGGGTATCACCACCGGCGATCTGCTTCACATATTTTATTCCTACATAAGTATATCCTCTGCCGTTCGGGAAGGTAACAGCGCCACCTACAACCTGTACGGTGAATTTGATATTTCCATTCTCACTCAGGTTAGAAACGATCTTTGTTCCTTCAATGTGAGCCCTGTTAAGATAAAAATCAACAAACGTAATGGTCATTACAGCGCCGGGACGACGGATCGGAGCAGTAAGATGTATCACAATAGCGCCTCTGCGGTACTTACCATCTGCACACCAGCAACCATCAGGACCAAAATCAATTGTAATTGTTTTAGGATAAGTGCTGTCATTAGGAGTAACTGTAATAGTTGCACAAGGGCCCAGCCTTAAACGAAGTTCATCAAAAGGAAGAAGCCTGTTGCTGGCATCGCCGGGGCGGCCATACATGCTGGCATCACCTTCTTCTTCAGCAGCGATCATGGCAACATCTTCCACATCATCAAAGCTGGCTTCAGCCTGTGTGCTTTCATCAGCATACACTTTAGCCTGCTCTTCTGTAACCGTATCTGTGTTTTGAGAATCTGCCAGGCTGTTTTCTTTCTGGCATGAGATCATAAAGGAAGTGATCAACACTGCAAATGCAGCGATAAGGAACCGGTTAAGTGATAAAGTTTTCATGGCTATACTTTTTTTTGTTTTTTAAAATATTAACGCAACTTTTGAACTGCATGGAGCAGGAAAGTTTAAAAAGATGCGTAAAAAATTTTTGAAGCTGAATGAGGGAGATAATAAATTATATAAGAAGGTATTTCTACGAGGCCGATAAGATAACACTGATAATCATAACCCTTTTCACGGCACTGCTGGTATATATCAATTATAATTTCGGGCTTGATCCTTATATCCGGAAAAAAAGTTTTTTTCCCGTTAAACTATTCAGTTGGTACCTGGTCTTTCTTGCTGCTTTTGGAATATCCTACCTGGTAATTTTTTTCAGAAAGAAGTTCTCTCACACCAATAAAACCGGGTTTCTTAGCCTTGTTCTCATTGCTCCTTTACTATTTGCATTAAAGATCACCCTTGATATTTCTTTTTCATTTTCAGAAAACGAAAACTGGAACAGCTACTGGAATCATGTTGTGTACTGGCCTGTATTGGTTATACTAATTCTTTCACTAATTTATTTGTTCTGGAAAATTTTTGAAACCGATACTCCATTTTATGGTATCAGTACAAAAAATATAAACCGGAAACCTTATTTGCTGATGTTACTGATAATGATGCCGCTGGTTGCTGCTGCCTCAACACAGGCCGATTTTCTTGCTGCCTATCCCAAACTGAAGCTTATTAATGATGTGTATCATGAAGAAGGACTGCATTGGTGGCATAAATTGCTTTTTGAATTAGCCTATGGCAGCGATTTTATAACGATCGAATTTTTCTTCAGAGGATTTCTTGTGCTGGCATTTTTAAAATGGGCGGGGAAAGAGGCCATCTTACCCATGGCCTGTTTTTATTGCACCATCCATTTCGGAAAACCGTTGGGTGAATGTATCAGTTCTTATTTCGGAGGAATGTTGCTGGGTATTGTGGTATATAATACCCGTTCGGTGTGGGGAGGCTTAATGGTGCATCTTGGGATAGCCTGGTTAATGGAACTGGGAGGTTATATCGGGAATTCTTTTGCCGGAAATCAGATCGTCCACTGATCACTCACAATGCCAACAAGGTAATACTTACCATCTTTCATTTTGAATACCAGGCGAAGGCTTCTCCAGTCCATGCCGTCATACTTTTTTTCAAACCCGGAAAAATGGCTTTCTGTAAAATCACAATCCTTGTAAACATCTTTCAGATTATTGATGGTATTACCCGAACCAATAAATTCATTCACCTTAAAGTTTTCGGGACTTAAAAAATCAGCCGGGTAAACAAACTTCTGCATGAATTCATTTAGTGAGAGAGAGATCGGGTCTCCTGTTCCGTCGTATTCTCCCCAGAGTATTTTTTGTTGAGGATTTTTATTCAGCTCCTCTGTGAATTTCGCCGGAGACATAACAACATCATGAACAGTGTCTACAAAAGCATAGGGTGAAAAACGAATGCCTGCTTCAGGATGAATATAATCCGCCAACGCAGCATATTTCTTATTCTTGATGCTGGTAAGAATATCAGTGGTCGTATTCTTCAGTAACGCATTCTTATCAATGGTCTCAATTTTGGGATCATCCATAACAACAGCAGAATCTTTGGTATCCTTTTTCTTTGAAGCATTATCATTGCAGGAGCAAATGACAGAAAGAAGAAGAGCAGCATAAAATAAATTTCTCATACCGGATGGTTTTTAAAAAAAGCTACAAGCCTGTAAGCCGGATTCTGTCGTGGGCTATCATTTATCTGTCCCGGTGGTTACCCGCCGGGATCAATCTGCCTACCCTGTATCTCGGACGAGCAGTCCTCAAGCGATACTATACGTGGCATTTCAGCATGCAAGGTTTACCCGCAAATGATGTTACCATCAAAAGCCGTAGGCTCTTACCCTACGTTTTCACCTTTGTCCCGCCGAAGCGGGATAGTTATTTTCTGTGGCACTCTCTGTTGGTTTTTACACCACCCGGCTCTTCACCGGTGCATTGCTCTTTGCTGTCCGGACTTTCCTACCCTTCTGGAAGCGAAGGATCGATAACCCGGCTTGTAGCGGGGCAAAGATAGAATTATACTAAGGAATACCGGATTGCTGAATATGTTTGTTGGGCATTGACGCCGTAACAACCCTTCTCGCCTTTTGCGGATACAAAAGGTGTAGATTAAAATATTGATAACCAACCTGCACTTCTTTAAGTACTATGAGAGGAACGGCGTATATTTATGTGATAGACAATATTTTAATTTCAAGAGTTAACATTATTGTATTTCGACAAAGCAAGCCGTAAGAAGAAAAATATGGTATTATTACAAGCCAATTCATTTTGGATTTATCATATTGATTTTTGGATTTTCTTAGCAATAGGACTAGTTAGTCTTTTCTACTCTTATCGTTCATTTCGCCAAGCAGAAGAAGCAAAAGTTGAAGCGGGTCTTGCCAAAGATGAAGCAAATGAAGCTAAGAACGCAGCAAACAGAGCAGGCAAAACAGTAAAAAAGCAAACCATAATTTTAGCAATATCTGAAACTATAAGAATGTGTCAGATCAAAGGAAATATAAATTATGAAGAAGCAAATAATGAATTGATGGAAATCTCTGGAAAGGTTAGAAATATTATCGGACTCCTGAGGCAAGATATTGGTCAAACAAATTCAACACTATTTCAACAAATTGAGACCACGTTAACAGAAGTTACAACCGAATTTAATTTACTTGAAGTTGGAGTTGAAAATAAAATAATATACTCGAAAATACGACCATTTCTCTCTGCTCTTGCAGGACACTTAAATGAACTTCAAGGAATAATTGAAAACGAATTAATAATAAATAACTAATTATATGGAAAACGAAAACATATTGCTTCAAACTATCAATGGTCTTTTACAAAAAACTATTGAAGGAAAAATACCATGGAAAACAGTTAATGCAAATGCAATTAGATGGACAAAACCTGGAACTGGAGGAGCTACACCTATTGTCGTAACATTACAAAAACAACAACACCCCCAACCGCTTAACCCCCAACCGCCTCACTTACATTACTTTTTAAGCGTTCAAGCCCAAGGCGCCCAAGCGACCCAAATTACTAGTTTAGCAAACCCAGAGCTAAAAGATATTCTTTCCAAATTATATCAAGAAGCTTCTAAAATCTCTAATTCTGTGTCAATACAAATTTTAAAAAATCTATTAGATGGATTGTAAATATTTATCACTATTTCAATAAACACACCCAAACAAAAAAAATTCGCAACATTCAACTTTTGGCATTCTAAGCTCGGATCGATCTGACGCAACTCGTAACGGAATATGCTTTCAATCTTTTTATCTTTATTTAGTATTTGATCAGGTAGGATAAACTTGCAGGTAGGCATCTAGACCACTCTCAATATCGAAATGATAATAGTAACAGCGATTCTGTAATAACATGTCGTTAATATTAACATACATCAATAGATTTGGAATACTTCATGCAAGTGATTCTAATTTATCTGCGCCCGGGCAAGCTGTCGTTGAAGGCAAGAAAGTGTTTCCCATAGACTTTCTTTGTGCAGGGCTATCTGTTGCTGGCACCTACTCTGTTGATGGAAAAGAAATGCATAACTGGATGGAGGAATTTATTAATGAACAAAAAGATAATAACATTTCAACGCTAAAAGAATTCACGGAAATACTTAAATATAAACTCCAGGGTAGTCTGCGTAAAAATGAATTTAAAGCTGGTTGTATGATGCAAATATCAGGTTACTCAGAAACAAAAGGAATTATTCATCCTGAACTTTGGTTTCTCAGAAATGTTCATTCAATTAATATGGAAACAGGGCAGTATGAGAATATTGACGAAACTATAGAAATTTCTGAGGATTTTGCTTCAAGAGATCTCCTAAACAATACAACTCTTGAAAATTATAATTTAAAAGAACACGAAACTGATTACTCTTACTTCAATGGTTTCGCACCAGGAAGAATAAGCTATTATTATCTTTCAAATAGCTTAGACGACTTTTTTAAAAATGTGTGGAGCAATGAAAAATGGAAATTCCGACCTCCTTCAAATTTGAATGATTATAAGCTACTAGCAAATTCTTATATGGTTACCATTGATGCCCTATTTCAACTGAGTGACGACTATGGACGTGTAATAGGAGGAACACCACAATTCCATTTAATCCCTGCTCCTAACTAATTCATTGAAATAATACAACAAATACTGGATTAGCAATATGGTTGATGAAAGAATATATACTAGTCGTTTTGACGGTTTTTTATTAAATTTTAAATGGACGGATAATGAACATAAATAAAAGTTAAGCATGTATTATTTAATTCTGAAAAAATATCTCTGTAGCACCGTACCCAAACCTTGGGTCATATTGGTTTACAAAAGATTTTACTTCGCTTTTTAAGCGCAGTATGTCATGTATCTCATCTCTTAAGCGGCCCTCCCCCACTCCATGTATAACGATCAGCGATGGCTGGTGATGCACAATGGCCAGGTGATAATACTTTTCAAATGTTTTTAACTGCAGGCTCAGTATCTCAAAATTGCTGAGGTGTTTCCAGTCGTCTGTAATTTTTTCAATATGAAGATCCACCACAGTCCGGGCCGGTTCCAGGTGCTGTCTTCCTTTGGATGCCTCATATACCTTATATCCCTTTGCGGCCAATCTTCCGGTTTCAATTCTGTCTTCTATTATTTTATCCGGGTAGGCTTCAAATAACAAATGAGAAAAAGTGGCCTGGTTCTTCTTTTTGATCTCTTCTATCCTGGCAAAAAGTTGTTTGGGTTTAAGCTTCACAGCAACTTCTGTATGCTCTGCTTTTGCTTTATCAGGTGTTACCAGTGTAAACTCAAATTCAAAGGAAGGGCTGTCGTTCAGATCGCTGAAGGGAATATCATGCAGGTAAAAATCTTCAAAAGGATGTACGGTATTCTTCAGTTCAAAATCAGGTTTTCCAAAAAAATGAAGCTTGTAAATAAAATGATAAGCCGTTTCGGTACGGTTATGCAAATGCAGTTTCAGTTCTTCCACCACATCATCACCAAATTCATCCGTATCCATTACAGGCAGAAAGGTGAGCCACACTCCATCAGCTTCTCTTTTTTCTCTGCCTTTTTCTTTTCTTACATCATCAATATATTTTTTTTCTTTTTGCGGAGGTTCTTTCTTCTTTTCAGTAAAGCGTTTGAAGTAAGGGAAGTCAACCTGGTCCATATACACCGGGAAGGTGACGCCTTTTACATCCACCATCATCATTTTATCATTCATGATGTCAACCACCACACCCTCTTCATTGGAATGAAGGATCAGAACAATATCACCAACCTGGTATTTCATGGGCTTAAAAGGAAAAAGTCATTATACGCAACGCAGCATCCTGCGTGAAAAATATTTTAGTCCGTTTCTTTTGCGAGTTTACTGTTTTTATAACTGTACAGGAAATAGATACACAAACCGATCACCAGCCAGATAATGAACCGCATCCATACCTTATGTGTTTCCTGCGACATTAAATAGAAGCAACTGATCATACCCAGCACAGGTATCAAAGAGAATTTTTTAGTAAAGGACAGCACGGCCATAATAATGGCTATGATCCAGAAAACAACCATCGGCCAGGTATCTTTTGTCCAGATATCTTCTGTGAAATGTGAAGGAACCTTCATAGCAATGATGATGATACCTGCCAGCAGCATTAACGGGTAAATATATTGCCCGTTGATATAGGGTACTTTAAACTTGCTCTGGGGTTTGTCTTTCTTTAATTGAAGCGCCAATACACCGCCACAAACCAGCACAAAAGCAAAAAGGGTTCCGATACTTGTCAATGAGATCACTTCACCAAGATTGAGAAACAGCGCCGGCACTGCCACCACTATACCTGTAAGTATTGTGGAGAATGAAGGAGTGCCATAGCGGGGATGAATGCGGGAAAATATTTTAGGCAGCAATCCATCCCGGCTCATGCTCATCCAAATTCTTGGCTGCCCCATCTGGAACACCAGCAATACACTGGCTGTGGCAATGATGGCACTTACTGCAACAATACCGGAAATAAATTTCATTCCTCTTGCATCAAATACCATGGCAAGCGGATCACCCACATTCAATGTTTTATAGTTTACCATGCCGGTCAGCACCAATGCCAGCAGCACATATACAACCGTACAAATGATCAGGGAATAGATCATTCCCCTTGGCAGGTCCCGTTGCGGGTTCTTACATTCCTCTGCCGTGGTGGATATAGCATCAAATCCTATATAAGCGAAGAATACGGCTGAAACCCCTTTCATGATACCACCAAAACCTTCCGGTGTGAATGGCGACCAGTTCTCCGGATTTACATAATAAGCACCCAATACGATGACAAAGAATATAACGGCCAGTTTCAGTATCACCATTACATTACTGGCAGAACGGGATTCTTTAATTCCTATGAATACAATGTATGTAATCAGGAAAACGATCAGCAATGCCGGAATATCCATGATCAACCGTAAGCCAAATAATTGGGGAGCATGGGCCCAGGCAGCAACTGCTTCAGTTGTGGCGCCGGCTTTGGCCGTGAAATAATCCATCGTAAGCCAATCGGGTATATGCATGCCGGCTGCATCGAGCATACGGGTAAAATAATCACTCCATGATATGGCCACTGCAATATTACCAATGGCATATTCCATCAGCAGGTCCCATCCGATGATCCATGCGAAAATTTCACCAAATGCAACATAAGAATAAGTATATGCACTGCCCGACACGGGAACCGTGGATGCAAATTCAGCGTAACACAATGCAGCAAAGCCACAGGCAATAGCCGTAAAAATGTAGAGAAAAACCACACCGGGGCCGCCATCATGAGCAGCCTGGCCAATTCCGCTAAAGATACCGGCACCTACAATAGCAGCCACTCCAAAAAATGTAAGATCCCGGACACCCAATACTTTTTTTAAGCCTATGGAATGCCCATCGCCTAACCCGGATTCTGCATCGCTTAAAATTTTTGAAATAGATTTTTTACGGAAGAGCTGGTTTGCCATTTCAGTTGGTTTTGATCCTTTAAAATAGGGAAAATTATATAATACTGCCTATGGAGAATGAAGAACAGTAATTAATAATCTCTTTTAACCAAAAAACAAGCAAGTGCTTTCAGTGGTTCTTTGCGTTTAGAGAGAACAGCAACATCTTCCAGGTGGTTCAGGGCTTCATCTAAAAAGCGGTTCTTTAATTCCAAAGCCCATTCATCTACTTTGCAATCCTTAAAGATCTTTAATACATTATCCACTTTACCATCACCGTTGCCGGATAGCAATTCTTTTAATTCTTTTTTCTGTGCGGCAGAAGCCATTTCAAATGCATGCAACAGCAAAAAGGTTTTTTTATTGGCCAGTATATCTCCCCCAACCTGTTTTCCAAATTTTGCAGGATCACCAAAAGCATCGAGGTAATCATCCTGCACCTGGAAGGCAATTCCCAGTTTCTTTCCGAATTCATAAAGCAGGTGCTGATTTCTTTCACCGGCACCACCCAATATGGATCCCATCCGGAGACTGGCGGCAAGTGCAACTGAAGTTTTCAGTTCTATCATTTTCAGGTATTCTGCATGACTGACATCATCCCGGGTTTCAAAATCCATATCCATCTGCTGACCTTCACATACTTCTTTGGCTGTCCTGTTAAAAAGATGAAGAATCGGCTGCAAATATTCAATATTGATCCTGCCTAATTCTTCATAGGCAGCCACCAGCATTACATCGCCTGCAAGCAAAGCCGTATTCTCTCCATACTTTTTATGAACGGTTGGCATCCCTCTTCTGAGAGGGGCCTTATCCATTATATCATCATGAATCAATGTGAAGTTGTGAAACAATTCCAGCGCCGTACCCACATGCCATGCATCTTCTTTTATTTCATCAAAAAGATCATTACCCATTAAACATAAAACAGGGCGGATCCTTTTACCTCCCAGTTTCAGGAAATATTCATTGGGATCATAAAGAGATGCGGGACTTTGGGGGAAATGTCGCTTATCAAAACGTAAGGCGAATTTCTGGGATAGCAGTTCAAAACTTTGCATAGCTCAAAATAAGTATCATTTCTTTTTTTTCCTTTTTTCATGCATGGTTTTTTCCTTGCTGAGCTCCCCCGCTACTACCCATTCATAATCAAGTTGTCTTTTTGTAAGATTGGCAGCCACCACTTTTATCCAGACCTTGTCCCCCATCCTGAACTTTTTCCCGCTTCTTTGACCCACGAGGCAATAATCTTCTTCCACATGGCGAAACTCATCATACTCCAGCAAACTGTTAAGACTCACCAGTCCCTCACACTTATGTTCAACAGTTTCCACCCAGAATCCGAAACCAGCCACACCGCTTATCACTCCTTCAAATTCCTCGCCCAGGTAATTCTTCATGTATTGAACCTGTTTGTATTTATTACCTGCTCTTTCCGCTTCCATCGCAGCTCTTTCACGGTCGCTGCTATGCTTGCATTTTTCTTCCAGCTTTTTATCCGGGTGCAATTTGCTTTTCAAAAATTCCTCGAGTATACGATGCACCATTATATCAGGGTAACGGCGGATCGGGGATGTAAAATGACAATAATGTTCAAACCCCAGGCCGTAATGACCTGTATTCTCAGTTGAATATTTTGCCTTTGCCATGGTCCGGATACCAAGCTGTTCCAGCACATGCTGTTCAGGTTTTCCGTGAACATCTTTCAATAGCTGGTTGAAGGATGCTGCTATTGCATCCGGCGATGAAGTATCGAACTTGTGACCGAATTTTTTGGCAAATGCAGCAAAGGGAACCAGTTTTTCCTCATCGGGATCATCGTGTATCCTGTAAGGAAATGGAACCGGTTTATTATTGATCTTAACCTTTGAAATATTTTCTGCCACAGTTCTGTTTGCCAGCAGCATAAATTCTTCGATCAGCTGATGGGCTTCTTTGCTTTCTTTTACCATAATCCCGATAGGATCACCTTTGTCATCCAGCTTAAACCGGACCTCCTGTGAAGAAAAATTGATAGCACCATGCTGAAATCTTTTTTTCCGCATCCGCTGCGCTATATCATTCAGCAATAATATTTCCTCTGCATACAAACCCGCCTTCTCCTCAATAATAGCCTGAACTTGTTCATAGGTAAACCGGTGATCAGAATGAATAACAGTGCGACCCAGCCAGTATTGTTTTATTTCACCCCTGGCTGTCATCTGGAAGATGGCAGAAAATGTCAGCTTATCTTCCAAAGGCCGGAGTGAACATAAAACATTTGATAATTCTTCCGGAAGCATCGGGTTTACTCTATCTGGCAAATAAACTGAAGTGGCTCTTTGATAAGCTTCTTTGTCCAGGTCACTATCCGGTTCCAGGTAATGACTTACATCAGCGATGTGTACTCCAATTTCAAAGTTTCCATTTTTTAATTTTCTGAAAGAAAGTGCATCATCAAAATCTTTTGCATCAACGGGGTCAATTGTAAATGTCAGTACCGGACGAATATCCTTTCGCTTTTTTATTTCTTCAGCAGAAATTACATCTGGTATTCTTGCAGCTACTTCCAGCGCCTCATCTGAGAACTTTAACGGGAAACCGGCTTCCAGCAGGATCTCTTTCATCGCAGCGTCATTGCTGTTTTCAGCATCCAGCACATTCACCACTTCGCCAACGGGTCTTTTGCTGCTATCGTCCCATTGTACCAACCTTACCACTACCCTGTCACCATCTTTTGCTTTTCCTGTTGATTGTAATGGTATAAAAATATCAGGCATCGGCTTATCCATTTCCGCCACAAAAAAGGCAAAGCCTTTATTCATTTGCAAACGTCCGATAAATTCACTCCTTTTTCTCTGTACAACCTCTTTAATAACTCCCTGCATTCTTTTGCCGCTGCTCTTCATTTCTTTAACTTCTACCCTCACTGTATCTCCGTGCAAGGCTGTATTAAAATCTCCCGGACGGATCAGGATGTCAACATCCATACCTTCAATAGTAACAAACCCCATTCCCGAACGGGTAATATCGAGTGTACCTTTTAAAGATTTACCTGTATGCTGGCGCTGTTTCTTTTTATTCTTCTTTGAATTTTTTCTTCCCATACTATATTTTACTGTTTCTTAAAATTCCTTATAAAATCATCAACCAGTTCATTAAACTCAGAACCTCCATTAAAAAGAAAAAAATGCCCGACGGGGACGATATAAAAAGGAAGGTTTTCGATCTCCTGTCTGAATTTTATTAATCGTACTGCATCTTT
Source organism: Chitinophagaceae bacterium (assembly GCA_035328345.1). Taxonomy (GTDB): domain Bacteria; phylum Bacteroidota; class Bacteroidia; order Chitinophagales; family Chitinophagaceae; genus JJ008. The sequence continues at coordinate 19,336 of DAOLIV010000030.1, forward strand.
TTCCGTTGTCAGTATATACCTGTTTTCTCCCTGCAGGTTTTCAAATTTTCTTTTAATATCCCTGAGATCATCTACTGTAAAAATATGATGATCTGAGTAACGCAACATGGAATAGCTTCCGCAGGTATCCTCAAGCATCTTTTTTAATGGCGCAGGATTTGCTATACCTGACACTAGCAGTACTTCATCAGAATGTTTAATACCGATAGTTCCTTTATTGATTAAATGATAGGGTGACCCATATTTTGTTGTTGTGAAAAATATTTGCTGGCCCTGAACCGGGTTTATCTCACTGATGATTTTTTGTTTTTCTTCCTCATTGATTTTTGGATCACACTTGGTTACTACAATTACATTTGCCCTTCTATAACTTTTTTTCTGATCCCTCAGATCACCGGTAGGCAGATAAAAATCACGGGTAAATAAATTGCTATAATCAGTCAGCAAAATATTCAATCCAGCTTTTATTGCTCTGTGCTGAAATGCATCATCAAGAATTATGGCCTGTGTTTCGGGTCTGTCGTGCAAAAGTTGCGGAATTGCCTCAATCCGTTCTTCACCAACAGCGATAGGTATTTCCGGGAATTTTAAAAAAAACTGCATGGGCTCATCTCCCAGTTCAAGAGCCGTTGTTTGTGCATTGGCCAGCGCATATCCTTTTGTTTTGCGTTTGTATCCCCGGCTTAATGTTGCCAATCGAAACTTAGTTTTAAAATTTAAAAGCAAATATTCCACCATAGGTGATTTACCCGTTCCACCCACTGAAAGATTTCCCACACATATTATGGGAAGACCAAATGAAGCGGATTTGAGGATGTTTTTATCATAGAGCCAGTTCCTGATAGCAATGCCCAGCCAGTAAAACAAAGAAAAAGGAAACAAAAGAAGCCGGAATGAACGCAGGAAAAATTCAGGAAACATATCAATCTGGATGCATGAAATAAGTCTTTAAAGGTACATGAATTTATACCTTATAACTCAATTGTTATTAACTATCCCGGTCTTCAATAAAGATGGAGAAAATCGTTGTTCCGTAATTCCGTTCCGACCTGAAATACGGGAAAGACTGGTAACTGTTTCTTGGAGTATGCTCCAGCACAAACCATCCATCTTTATTCAGTAGTTTTTTTTCAAAGATCAGTTTCGGAATATCATCAATAGTAGCTAATGCATATGGCGGGCCGGCAAAAATGAAGTCAAACTTATCCGTACACTGCTGAATGAATTTGAAAACATCCATTTTAACCGGTTTAAAATTTTCGATATTAAGATCCCTGGAAGTTTTCTTTATAAATTCAAACATGGACGTATCCTTTTCAACGATCGTCAGGTCAGAAGCGCCTCTTGAAGCGAGTTCGTAACTGATATTACCAGTGCCGCCAAAAAGATCAAGGGTTTTGATCCCTTCAAAATCAATCTTATGCTGAAGTATGTTGAACAATCCCTCTTTTGCGATATCTGTTGTGGGCCTTGTATACGGCATCTTTGAAGGCGGGTTCAGTTTACGACCACCATATTCGCCTCCTATGATTCGCATAGATAAAGATCATTTAAAGAAGTAAAAAAATGTGCCGGGTATTCGTTTGTATCATCTTTCCATTTTGCCTCCCTGAATTCAACATTAATAAAATACTGGTACAAACTTCTGTATAAGGAAGATTGTTTGTCAACCAACCCGGATATGTGAAGGTGGATTTTCTCCTGCGGAAGGTTAAACAATTCGCAAACCTTAAGCAACCAGAAAAGTACATCTTCATGACTTGAAAAATCTGAGCTTTTACTTAATAATATTTTTCTCTCATCTAAGATCAATGAGTCAAAAAAATCATTACCGAAATCGAGAAATATATGCTGGCCTGTACTATCTGAAAGCGTACAGAGCAACATCGACTCTTTAGCCTTTATTCTTGCATTATTAAACTGCTCACTGATCCATTTATTAAGTTTAACCGGCATTTTAAAATAACTTGTCATTTCTTTTCCGGGGATAGGCTCCTGTAATGAAACGTAAGATTTATCCTCACCAAAAAAAATATCCAAGATCTTTCCTCCGCCTTCAATAAATCCATTTTGTGATGGGAACAACATGCACATGGAACAACCATGACAAACGACGACCTTTCTGAAGCCTTGCTTTAATTCAGGGTGAAGATTGATCAGTTCTTCTGTTTGCAGTTCTTCATTTTTTTCAACCGAATAATAATATAAGGAACTGAGCAGTTGTGAACCGGCATCAACAATTGCAAAAGAAAAAAATTTTTCTCCCGCCCTTACACACAAAAACGGCTCTTTACATTCTGTGTTTGCCTGCGTTATCTGAAACAACTTTTTCACAGTATATCTGAATTGCGTGCAATATTAGTCAAAAGTTTAAATATCGTAGGTTTGCCCGCTTCAAATGAATACAGGCAATCTGCATAGCGATCTTCGCACAGGCACCCGGAACAAGGACATTTTAAAAATGGCCTTGCCGATAAGTATTTCAATTCTTGTTCCGCAATTCAATTTCATCACCAACAATGTTTTTCTCGGGCACTATAGTAAAGAGGCACTTGCCGTGGCAAGTATCACCGGTGTTTATTATCTGATTTTTTCAATGATCGGTTTTGGATTGAATGGCGGGCTTCAAACATTGATTGCAAGACGAGCGGGAGAAAACAAACCCGGAGAGATCGGTAAAATATTCGGGCAGGGAATTTATATATCATTGATCGTTGCTGCTGCAGGCATTATTTTCACATGGTTCGTTTCGCCTTTCATCTTAAAGAAAGTATTACACTCTGAATATATTTCTGATGCCGCAATTGAATATCTGAAGATCAGGATCTGGGGATTGCCTTTTTTATATATGTACCAAATGAGGAATGCGGTTCTCATCGGTACCAATAACAGCCGGTTATTGATTATCGGCACCCTTGCTGAAACTTTAGCAAATATCGGGTTCGACTATTTATTCATTTTTGGTCATTGGGGGTTCCCGGAACTTGGTCTGAATGGTGCTGCTGTGGCTTCGATTATCGCGGAGTTTATCGGGATGACGGTGATATTCATTGTAATTCACTACAACAACATAAGCAAACGCTTTTCTCTTTTCAGTTCCATTACTCCCGACAAAAAATATATTAAACAAATACTTTCAATTTCCCTTCCGCTTGTAGTTCAATTTGCAATCAGTGTTATAAGCTGGGAATTCTTTTTCATCCTTATTGAACATCATGGGCAGAATGCACTCGCAGTATCTAATATTATGCGAAATGTATTCGGACTTTCAGGCTGTATTACCTGGGCATTTGCAGCTACCAGTTCCACCATGACCAGTAATCTTATCGGCCAGGGAAGAAAGAAAGATGTTTATTCTTTGATAAGAAAGATTGTAAAGCTGAGCAGTGGTCTTACTCTTATACTGGTTATTATGATCAATTTGTTTCCGGGTCTGCTTATATCATTGTTTGGGCAGGATATAAATTTTGTAAAAGATTCTGTTCCGGTTGTAAGAGTTGTTACAATAGCCATGTTCCTGATGTCAATGGCGGTCGTATGGCTGAATGCGGTTACAGGAACGGGCAATAGCAGGGTTACTTTATATATTGAACTTATTACGATTATCCTTTATTCCCTTTACGTTTATTTTGTTCTTGAAAAACTGAACTACTCCATCACTATTGGCTGGACAGGAGAATGGGTTTACTGGCTATCTATCCTGGGAATGTCATTCCTGTATATCCGAAGTGGAAAATGGGAAAATAAGAATATTTAAAATTCTTTATCGTATTTTACTCCCACCTTACCCCTGAAACTTTCAATTGGCGGATGAAGTTTATGAACTGAAATGCTGATCTTTTTTATCTGCGGGAAACCCTTGTGAAGATTTTCAGTTATTCTCGTAACCAAAGTTTCTAATAAAAGAGAGGGTTGTTCCATCTCTTTTTTAAGCAACACGTATATGGTCTCGTAATTTATTGTATGATCAATATCGGAGATGATATTTTCATCCGGAACAAAAGAAACAGCAAGGTTTATTTCAAATTCATTCCCAACTATTTTTTCTTCCTCGTAAACACCATGTCTTCCGAAAAAAACGAGATCATTCAAATTGATGGTTAATAGTCCGGGCATTTGATCAGGTTTTAATGGATGCCTTTTGCACCGAGATATCTTTCTGCATCCAGGGCTGCCATACAACCACTACCGGCCGCTGTAACGGCCTGCCTGTAGATTTTATCCTGTACATCCCCTGCAGCGAAAACACCTTGCATATTGGTTCTGGATGTACCGGGTATTGTTTTTATATAGCCTGCTTCATCCATTTCAAGCCATTCCTTAAAAATATCTGAATTTGGCTGATGACCTATCGCAACAAAAAAGCCACTCACAGGAATTTCACTTTTCTCGCCGGTTTTTCTGTTCTTTATTCTTACACCAGTTACCTTTTTATCCCCCAGCACTTCATCTGTTTCTGAATTCCAGTAGATTTTAATATTGGGAGCATTCAGGACCCGATCCTGCATAACCTTGCTTGCCCTCATTTCATCTCTGCGAACAATCATGTGAACTGTAGTACAAAGTTTTGAAAGATATAAAGCTTCTTCTGCCGCTGTGTCCCCTGCCCCAACAATTGCAACTTCCTTGCCCCTGAAAAAGAATCCATCACAAACAGCACAGGCACTAACGCCAAACCCATTTAGCTTTTGTTCACTTTCCAATCCAAGCCATTTAGCAGAAGCCCCGGTTGCAATGATTACAGAATATGCTTCAATCCATTTTTCTTCATCGATCTGTACTTTATAGGGATAGGAGGAAAAGTCAACTTTTGTAGCCAGTCCATACCGAATATCAGCACCCATTCTTGTAGCCTGCTTTTCAAAATGTACCATCATCTCAGGCCCCTGAACACCGTCAGCATAGCCGGGATAATTCTCAACCTCTGTTGTGATGGTCAGTTGCCCACCCGGTTGGATACCCTGGTATAGAACCGGTTTCAAATTAGCTCTTGAAGCATAGATGGCAGCTGTGTAACCAGCAGGACCTGAGCCTATAATTAAGCAGTTAATTGTCTCTGATACTTCCATTCTGTTGATATTTAAATCCAAAAACTTTGGTGGGCAAAATTATGTGTTCTGATTCATTCAGTAAGTAACCTGAATTACATATGAATAAAATAATACCACCGGCATTTATTGAGGTATGATGATTGTTCTGTATTGAGCAGCATAACCTCCAAAATAGCCCAGTGCTCCGCCATTAATATTGCTTATTACTTTAGTTGGCGAGGAAAATGGGTTTCCAACTGTTGCGTATGTGAATTCCATGGTGCGCCAAAAGTCAAAAGTGGCTTTATCAATATTGCAGATCTTAAGTGTTACAGTGTCTCCTTTGTCAAAAAAAGCAAATTCATCGGGTATAGATCCATTCCTTGGTACTCCCCGTTCAACCTGCACTTCGTAGGAAGATCCATCAATTACCTGGTCATCATACACAGAATTCAGTCCCGGATAAAAAGGTTCACTATTTCTTTTTGTAAAATATCTTATATAATCACCAAAGCCGGGAGGATCATATGCTCTTACCATAAGGGAAACTTTTTGGGGGCTATTGCCTACCGGAGCTTGTTTCCAGAATACAGAATCAATGCGACGATTGGGTATTGGAATCCGGGTTGTTGAAGTATATTCATTTCCCTGCCAAACTATGCGTAAAGAATAAGACCTATCAACTTCACCATTAAAAGCAGTTGAAAGGTTTGATGAGTCGATTGAATAATAAGAAAAGTTATATCCTCCACCTGCAGGGATAGTGTACAGTTTTAGTTTATGAGTTAGCGATCCATTTGAAATATAAACATCTGCATCTGTAACCAGGCTGTTAGCCAAAATATCCGGTGATATTTCAGAGAAATAATCAAGACTTTTAGAAAGGTATACTATCGGAGGCAACCCGTTTTCAATAGTAGCCTCGACAACAAGCTTTGGTTCAACCGCATCAAGTTTAAACCCGACCTTTTTTTCGCAGGATGTAAACAGAAGAATAACAGTTGTAATCAGAAGTATATTCTTTTTCATAGAAAGTGCTTACAAAACTAACCATCAAAGACTGAAAATGTTCCAAAAAACAGCCCCGGCTTAAGGCCGGGGCTTTACTTAACCCATCAAGTATTTTATATTAACCAAGATAAGCTTTAAGAGCACTGCTATAACGGGCTTTTTGAAGCCTTTTTATTGCTCTTTCTTTTATCTGGCGAATCCTTTCTTTTGTCAGATCATATTTCTGGCCAATCTGTTCGATTGTAACACCATTTTCCCCGTCCAATCCGAAATAAGCATTTACGATTTCCGCTTCACGGGGTGATAATGATTTTAATACACGACGGATTTCATTTCTTAATGAATCCTTCATTACATCATCATCCGTATCATCACTTCCTTCAAGAAGATCACCCATTGCTACATCCTCTGCTTCGTGTACCGGAGCATCAAGTGATGTGTGACGGGTATTACTCTGAAAAATATTGTTTATTTCAGTCTCACTCATTTCCAACAACTCCGCTAGTTCCTCTGTAGAAGGCTCTCTTTCATGCTCCTGTTCAAACGCCATGTAAGCCTTGTTGGCTTTGTTATACGTTCCGATCTTATTTTGAGGTAGACGAACCAATCTTCCCTGTTCAGCCAATGCCTGTAAAATAGACTGGCGGATCCACCAAACAGCATATGAAATGAATTTGAACCCTTTTGTTTCATCAAAACGCTGAGCAGCTTTGATGAGGCCAAGATTTCCCTCATTGATCAAATCGCTTAATGAAAGACCCTGATGCTGGTACTGTTTAGCCACAGAAACAACGAAACGAAGGTTCGCCTGAACCAGTTTATCCAAAGCCCTCTGAGAGTCAACAGGATTTCTATTAAACATTTTTATCCTCTGAGCAAGAGTAGTCTCTTCTTCAGGTGTGATCATTGGAATCTTAGAAATCTCCTGTAAGTACTTTTCAACTGCCTGCGAATCCCTGTTTGTGATCTGGGTAGCAATTTTGAGCTGCCGCATAACTAAAAATATTTAAATAAAAACGAATAAAAGACAGTCTTTGTTTGCAGATTAGTGCAAATGGATAGTTAATTGCAGAGTATGGAATTACCGTCCGGGACTGCCTGCAAAAATACGGATAAATGGCCGTATCTCATAGTTATTGGGGAGAATTTTACTCACAAACCTATCGCAATCGTTTCCGTCGGGAATTGTTTAATAAACATAATTCTGATTATGCTTTTATCCAAGTAAAAACATAAGTTTTTTTTAACGAAGTATAAGTTAAAGAGGATCAGGCTTCGGTGTATCGGTTCCAGGCCTACTTGATTTTTTCTTTAAATAGATCCATAATCCCAACCCGGTTATAAACAGTAAAGTAGAGATAACTTCGGCCTGCGTTGGGTGAAAACCAAACAGATTTAATCGTGTATTTACACGGATTTTTTCTATGAAAAAACGCTCAATACCATTGAACATTAAATACACAGCAAATAAAGTTCCGGGAACTTTTAACCTTTTTCGTAAAGACCAGAGAATAAGAAACAGAATAAAGCAAACTATAATCTCATAAAGAGGTGTTGGATACACAGGATTCGGCAATTCATAACAAAATTTAGCATCTGTACATCCAGCAATTTTTTCGCCTACTTCGTTAACATTATGTGGATAAGTGTAAGCCCACATCCAATCAGGCAACCAGCTAAATGGCTTAGGTTTTAAATTCTCAATACCCCAATCGCCATCTCCTGCTACCTGGCAACCAATACGACCAAGAGAATAAGCAAGCATCATAGTTGGAGCAAATGCATCATTAAGATGCCAGAATCCCATTTTATGCTTTTTAGCATAATACCAAATTGCCAATGCTGCACAAATGAGTCCCCCGTAAAACGTCAACCCTTTCGCCGAAAAGATATAAGCTGAGGGGTTTTCAAGAAAGCCAGACCAATTTTCAAAAATGTCAAAAAGCTTGGCTCCGAGTAAGCCAAAAATTAAAGCGATTATTGTGATTTCCCCCACCCTATCATGTGGCCAGATGCGAACGGTTCTCTTTTCAGGTTTGTCCAGCTTTGTCTTATTTTTTTCCCACCATTTCAAACCTGCAAACAGCAAACCCAAGGCGATACCTGCGGGCCAGCTACCAAGTGTTGAAAAAATAAAAGCCTGTGGATCTTCAGTGGCTGAACTATCCATTATAAACAGGGCCACGATTTTGAAGCCCAATAAAAAGCCGAGGAGAAAATTGAGTCCCAAATCAAGAAAACTGGCAGGCTTGCCGACCATCACCTGCATTTCTGTAGGTTGAAAAAGCCCTTGCTTACTTTTTCTTTTCAATTCATTTGCTAAAACAATCGCTGAAATTATAAATGATATAGCTACAAAAAAGCCGAAGGAATTGACGAATCGCAGAAACTTCCATTCAACACCAAAAAGATCTTTGAAAGCGTAGTATAGATTGGGATACATTCAGTTGGTTGATTAGAATCTAACGAATATACGGAAAGAAAAATTTGAACCATTGGAGTTACTAATAACAACCTTTAAATGGTAAAGAAACTCTTTCTGCAAGTATTAGTTACAAAATTGGTCAAAAGCAGCAATCAGGTTTTGGGCAATGATCTGTGCTGGTCGTCCTTCAATCTGGTGTCTCTCTATAAAATGTACCAATTGCCCATTTTTAAAAAGTGCAATCGAAGGTGAAGAAGGAGGATATGGTAATAAATGCTGTCTTAGAGTTTTTATCGCCTCAATATCAAAGCCGGCAAAACTTGTAGTTAGGAAATCCGGCTTCTTATTAGCGTTTGCAACAGCTATCAGCACCCCTGGACGGGCCGTTCCTGCGGAGCAACCACATACTGAGTTTATCATTACCAGGGTTGTGCCCTCTTTTTTTAACTGATCATCAACTTCTTCTGATGAAAGAAGCTCGGAAAAACCGTTTTCGGTTAACTCCTCTTTCATAGGTATTACTATTTCTTCAGGATACATATTTTGTATTTTTTAAATGAACGCAAAGGTATATCAATTTGTTCAACTGACTCGTCTGCCCATTGATTGTTTGAAATTCTGTCAGAGATTTTTCCTTAATTCGGAAATTTTGTCTGTAGCTCAGTTACCAATTTTCCAGGTTTGACATTAAAAAAGTGATAATACAGGGCTGGTATGCCGTTTGAGCAATTTATAAAAATTCACAACAATAAAACTGAATTTATATGACACACGTAAAGTTTAATGGGCAACCATTTACAAACAGCCTGAACAACCTGGTTGATGATATTTTTTCAGAATTTCCCTCAATCTGGAAAAATGAATTTAACCAAACCGAAAGAAAAGGTTTTGTACCGGTTAACGTCAAAGAAACAGATAAGGCTTTTGAACTGGAAGTGATAGCACCAGGATTTCAAAAACCAGATTTTAAAATCAGCCTGGATCAGAATATTCTGACAATTTCAGCTGAACAAAAAAATGAGGTTGAAGAAAAAGAACAGAAGAAGTTTATTAAAAGAGAATATGGCTATCGTTCTTTTAAGAGATCTTTCACAATAAACGAAAAAGTTGATGCAACTAATATCAGCGCATCTTACATCAATGGTGTGTTGCTATTAAACCTTCCGAAGAAAGAAGAAGTCAAACCTTCGGTAACAGAAATTGAAATTAAATAAGATATTATAAAAGTTTTCTCATAAGCAGTTGGTTTTGGTTTACACCCTCCGTTTCCACGGAGGGTTTTCTTTTTCAAACCACCAAAGAAAGTTTTCAGTAAAAGGTTTGTAATTGTCTCTTGCTTTTAATCCATCTTACAGCCCTGGCGTCTTCTTGTATCAATTATATATTGAATTTTCCATACACCGTTTAATCGCACAAGTTGAAAACTGTTAACTCCGCAGTGACTGAATTGCCCGTTGTAGTAGAAATTATAAGGCGTCCACGCAATGGCCAATGGTCCATCAATCTTTATTGTTTCAAAAACAATTCTTTCATCAAGTGCACCCGGCGCTGCTTTACTGACCTGCTCTGCAAACCCATTTGCACTTTCATTTCTAACCACCATTGCTCCTTCTTTTGTTCTACCAATTGTTTGAAAGATTACACTATCCGAAAAAACACTTTTTAAAAGATTCCCATCAGCATTTTTCATTGCTGCAAACATTGTGTTAATGACCGATTTTACTGAATCCTCAGGTGATTGTGATAAAGCTTTCAACGAAAAGCAGGCTATTGTTAATACTATCAGAAAGTGTTTCATGTTGGCTTATTTTAAGATTTTATGGCAAATGAATTGAAACGTCATTACGTTAGAAAATAATCCTTAAAAATAAAATCAAAAGCCATGCAAACAGCCAGAATGGTACAAGCGGTGATTTTGATGATGATTGTGGCAATAGCCGCTAGTTGTGCCGCCAGTAAGGATTATGCTAAAAAGCTTTTCAATCCTGATCAACCCGTCACAAAAGACTCTCAAAACTTTTCAGTTCGTTTTTTAGATCTGGATGAACTTGAACCGGATAAAGATAGTTGGGTAAAAACCGATATAATTAACGGACCCGATACAACTAATAAGACACTTGCACTCGACAATCTTTCTGAACAAGTTCCGGCTGTTGTAAAAAAAGAAGTTAAAGACACACTCATAAAGTCAGATAAGGCGGTAAGCGATCCTGTAGCGAAATCAACCATTAATTCAAATGGTACCCGTCAAAAAAAGGTACGAGAAGAATAATAAACCAAGCCTGTTGCGAAAGATGTTTCTATACCTAAACTAAAATATAAAATACATGAAACAAACATTTATTCTTTCAACCGCAACACTATTTTTCGCTTCTATTTTATTTGTGAGCTGCAAACCAAGCAGGGTTTGGGCAACCAAAGAAAAAGAACCTTCCTACCGTTACAAAAATGTTCAGCAACCACCTCCACAAAGGTATTATGCATCAGTAAACTTAATAATCAGTCCAACACCGGGTTTTCGTATGAGCCAGTACCCTGATGGCAGATTTTATCATAGAAGTGCCCAGGGATATCTTTACTGGAAGGGCTACGATAACCGATTTTATCTTGACAGGAATTACCTGGATAGAATAAGCTATAGTAAATGGGAGTATAAAGAGTGGAAACGCTATAGCAAACAAAGCAACAGAAGATAATATTAATATATAGCTATGAAAAAAGCCTCTATACAAAATAGAGGCTTTTCAGTTATTTATATCCAAGGATTTTCAACATACTTTGAGCTGTTTGTTCTTTTGCGTAAATCCAATCGGTCAGCTTGCCATTTTTATCATGCCCTACAATTATATGCTTTGGCGAAGGAATCAGGCAGTGTTTGATGCCTCCATAGCCACTTATTTGATCCTGATAAGCTCCTGTATGAAAAAAACCTACATACAAAGGTTCACTGGTCCCGTTATTTTTTGGCAGGAAAACCTCATTAATATGTTCCTCGGAATCATAATAATCATGACTATCACAAGTAATTCCCCCCAGCACTACTCTTTGATAATCTGACTCCCATTTGTTAACCGGGAGCATTAAAAATTTTTCACCGATCCCCCATGTATCAGGTAACGTTGTTATAAAAGAAGAGTCAATCATGTACCATGTCTCACGGTCGTTCTGAACTTTTTGTGCAATTACTTTATATATATGAGCCATACTTTCTCCGACCGTATAACTCCCAAACTCTGTAAAAATATGCGGCATTGGAACTTTCGCTTTTTTACAAGCCGTTTTGATGTTCCGGACAATCTCATTAATCATGAACTGGTAATCGTAGTTAAATCCAAGAGAATGTTTAATGGGAAAGCCGCCACCGATATTGATTGAGTCAAGTTCCGGGCATATTTTTTTTAACTGGCAATAAAGATTAATTACTTTATTCAGTTCACTCCAGTAATAAATATCATCCTTGATCCCTTTGTTAAGAAAAATATGAAGCATTTTTAGTTGAAATTTGCTTTCGTATCCTTCTATACGATCTACATAGAATTCGAGGATATCCTTGGCACGAATACCCAGCCGTGAAGTATAAAAAGGGAAACTGGGTTCTTCTTCTGCGGCTACACGAATACCAAGCTTGAAAGGAACCTTTACAGATGTTGCATAGTCTTTAAGCTCTTCTTTATTATCTAATACAGGAATGACATTACTGAAACCTGAGTTCAGCAGGTTAGCGATACGCCTTGTATAGCTTTTTTGCTTGAACCCGTTACAGATAATAAAGATGTCTTTGGTTATCTTCTTCTTTGCATATAATTTTTTTATTATTTCTATATCATAGGCATAAGATGTCTCCAGGTGAATATCGTTTTTCAAAGCTTCTTCCAAAACAAAATTGAAATGTGAGCTTTTTGTGCAATAACAATAATGATACTTTCCTTCATATTTATGCTTCTTGAAAGCAGTTGCAAACATTTGTTTTGCCTTCCTGATCTGTGAACCAATCTTTGGGAGATAGGTAAGCTTCATCGGTGTCCCGTATTTTGCAATAAGAGCCCTTAAATCCAGGTTGTTAAAAAAAAGATTCCCCTCTTTTACTTCAATTCCCTCCTGCGGAAAATTGAAGGTCTGTTTAACAAGATCCAGGTATGAGTTAGTCATGTAATATTTTGTATTTAGCCAATATTGATTATCGCACAAATGTATAAGATTGATAAATTCCGGTGCAAAAAAATCTGAGTACTCTGGGATTCGAAAAAGAAATGTAATAAAAAAGGTTTGCTGAGTTTAAGCAAACCTTGAATCAGATTGGGGGATTAAGATTATCCGGCTACGGCAACGGCTTGTCTTTTGCGAGCCAGAACAGAGTCCTCACCCCGGCTTTCTTCGCATTTAGTAAACCTAAGAGCACTCCATACATGATCGAGTTCCACTCGTTCGATACTTTCATACCCCTCACAGGTGAGTTTATTCCAACTGCAATCCCTGTTAAGGTCAGTAACAATTTTGGAAGTGGTCTTGGGATAGGCAACCCAGAATTTTGATTCTTGCTTTAAAGATGGCATTACATCGCTCAAAATACCATTTAACTGATTTTCACTAACAGCAAAAACCAAAGCAAAATCAATCTTCCTGCTTTTCAACAGAGGAGTTACGTTTTTTGCAAATGAAAGCTTGTTAAATTGTTTCTCGATGGAAGAAGGCAAACCCTGAATTAAGAGATTTTTTTCGTCTGCCAGTTGTAACTTTTCAAACAGCGTTTGTGACATACCTGGTAACTATTTTAAGGGGTTCCTGCCAACAATTTGATTTACAGATATTATTGACAGAGTTCTCACAAAAAAGTAGGGATTGCAAAGGTAAATAAAAATGCCGTGTTTTCCCATAGACAGGGCAATAAAAAATCCAGCACAATTGAAATTGAACTGGATTATATTTTGCATAAGCCATTAATTACCAACTGGTTTATAACGTTCCAGTGCTTCAGGCATGTATTTTTTTAGTTGTTCAATTCTTTTTCCTTCTGATGGGTGAGTACTTAAAAACTCAGGCGGCTTTTGTCCCTCAGAAGCCTTTTCCATTCTTTCCCAAAGAGCAATTGCTTCCTGGGGATTGTAACCAGCCATTGCTGCAAATATTAACCCATAATGATCGGCTTCCAGTTCATGCTTCCTGGAAAAAGGAAGCAATACACCAACGTTGGCACCAACACCATAAGCATTCATAAAAAGAGCCTGGGTTTCCTGCGGCTTATTGGCTACTGCAACCGCTAAGGCAACCTGACCCATAGATGCCAGAAGCCCCTGGCTCATCCGCTGATTACCGTGCTGCAACAAAGCATGTGAAACCTCATGCCCCATTACAGCTGCCAACGCAGCTTCATTCTGGGTAATTGGCAAAAGCCCTGTATAAACTACAATTTTCCCACCCGGCATGCACCATGCATTTACTGTTTTATCATCAACAAGATTATACTCCCATTTGAAACCTTTCAGGTTGTCTGTTAACCCCTTTTCAGCATAATATCGCTCAACAGCATTTGTTATTCTCTTTCCAACTCTTACGACCATTTCAGCATCCCGATTTGTGGATGTTGATACTACTTTATTGGATGCCAGAAATTGATTGTATTCAGTTGTTGCCATTGACTGCAATTCAGATTCTGGCAAAAGCGTTAATTGTTTTTTCCCGGTCAATGCATTTTTTGAACAAGCGATGATGAGTGAAAGGATCACAAACAAAAAAAGAATTCTGCGTACCATTTTGATTTTTTTAATAGACGTTCAATCATTGTACCAAGTTGGAACTCCAACTCGGCTTATTTTAATTAAGGTAAGATTTTTTTTGAATGCTTGGGGAAGAAACAGAAGAGCTTAGTTTTGCTGCCGGCGCTGTTTTCGCCTATCCCTATTCTTTAAAATTGGCATTTTGCTTTCACTCCCTCTTAATAATCTTCCTATATTTTTTTGATGTGTTAATAATACCATTAAAGCAACAGCAATTGCAAAAATTCTGTAAACAGGATTATCAACATTAAAAATAACCAGAATGAAAAACGGGAATGCAATACTTGCAAGGATTGAACTCAGTGATACAAATCGTGTAAGGTAAAGAACCAGTATAAAAACAGCCACACATCCCAGGGCGGTTAGTGGTGAGATTCCTAAAACAAGTCCGAATAATGTGGCAACTCCTTTACCTCCCCTGAAATCAGCCCAGATCGGGAAAATATGCCCTATAACTGCGGCAAGACCAAGACCTGTTTGAAGATTTTGAAAGTTGACCCCGTCTATAGCATACTCCGGAAGTAAAAAAGCAAGTTTTACAGCGATTATGCCTTTCAACATATCCACAATCATAACGAAGGTGCCCCATTTTGGGCCAAGTACCCTGTATGTATTAGTGGCCCCTGCATTACCACTACCATAATCTCTTATATCTATATCAAAGAAAAAACGGCTAACCCATACTGAAGTGGGTACGCTACCAATCAGGTAGGCAAGAATTATCAGGAGTATTTCATTCATTGAGCCTTAGAGTGTGTCAAGCGACAAAAATAAACAAAAACTATTACTGGTAACATTAAATTAACACACAAAACTGTCATTATCTGCTGAATAACAGTGAAATCCAGCTGTTTTTACTATACTTTTTTCGGAGAAAAAGGTTATGAGTGTTGAAAAACTCCCTGATCGCCGTTTCATCTTCCTCTAATAAACCACTTAAAAGTAACCGCCCATTTTCTTTTAATGAAGAAGCTATTGATTTGGCATTGCCCAGTATCACATTTCTGTTAATGTTAGCCAGGATAATATCATACTTAGTTGTGTCCTGAAATGTGTCCGATAACTGAGCCTGAATCTTCAAGCATTTATTGTAGCTTATGTTTTCTTGTGCATTTTCAATACTCCATTCATCATTATCTATGGCAAGAACTCCTGAGGCACCGAGCTTTTCAGCTAGAATTGCAAGAACCCCCGTACCAGTTCCGAAATCAAAAACTGATTTACCTGTAAAATCAAGTTCTCTCATTTGCTGAATCATCATGTATGTGGTAGCATGGTGACCTGTGCCAAAACTCATTTTTGGTGTAATGACAATCTCGTACTTGACACCAGGAATTATGGCGTGAAAATTTGCCCTTATTGCAACAAAGTCCTCCACTACAACCGGTTGGAAATTTGATTCCCAAAACTTATTCCAATTCTGTTGTGGAATCAACTGTTCTGTGTATGTCAACTGGTATTTATATACCAATTCATTTAAAAGCACTTTATCGAAATTTTTCTCTTCAATATATGCGGAAAGCACATTATCATTTTCCTCAAACCCCTCATAACCCGCTTCAGACAGAAATGCGATAAGCAGTTCCTGCTGCTCAGATTGTATCCCATCAAAACTGATCTGGATATAATTGCCCATATATAAAATTAAAAACCCCGGCTTCCCGGGGTTAAGATTATTGTTCAGCTGGCTTGTCCTGCCTCTCAGGCTTTGGTATCAAAGCCTTTCTTGAAAGTTTGAACTTACCTGATTTAGGATCTGTTCCAATCAATTTCACTTTTATCTGGTCACCTTCTCTTAAAACTCCATCTAACGTTTCAAGACGTTTCCAGCTTACTTCGCTAATATGTACAAGACCTTGTTTACCTGGTAAGAACTCTACAAATGCCCCAAATGGCATTATTGATTTTACAGTTGCTTCATATACTTCACCAACAGCAGGAACAGCAACGATTCCCTTGATCCACGCCACTGCTCTTTCAACACCTTCTTTGTTAGTGCTGAAAATACTTACCTCTCCCCTGTTATTAACCTCTTCCAAATTAATTGTTGTCCCGGTTTCACGTTGAATTTCCTGGATAACTTTACCACCGGGTCCGATAACAGCACCAATAAATTCTTTATCAATAAACAACTTGACCATTCTTGGTGCATGAGGCTTAACATCGTTTCTTGCTTCAGGAATAGTCTGATACATTGCATCCAGAATATGCAAACGTCCTTTTCTTGCCTGCTCAAGAGCTTCCCTCATAACATCCATGCTCAATCCATCCACTTTAATATCCATCTGAACTCCACAAATACCTTCTCTTGTTCCGGTTACTTTAAAATCCATATCTCCTAAGTGATCTTCATCTCCCAGGATATCAGTCAGGATTGCATACTTATCATTTTTAGTAATAAGTCCCATTGCTACTCCTGAAACATGTTTCGGGATTGCAACACCAGCATCCATTAGCGCTAATGATCCTGCACAAACTGTGGCCATTGATGATGAACCATTTGATTCAAGGATATCACTAACTACTCTGACAGTATACGGGAAATCACCTCCCGGCATCATTTGTTTCAATGAACGCATCGCCAGGTTTCCATGGCCAACTTCACGACGGGCGGGGCCTCTCATCATTTTTACCTCCCCGGTAGAAAATGGCGGGAAGTTATAATGCAAAATAAATTTAGAATAATCAGATACCGCTGCACTCTCAACAAGTAATGAATCAAGCGGGGTACCTAGTGTAACTGTAGTTATAGATTGTGTTTCACCCCTGGTAAATAATGCTGCTCCGTGCGGTGATGGTAACACATCAACCTCCATGTTCAGAGTTCTTATCTCATCAAGCTTTCTGCCATCAAGCCTCGTACGATCATTTAAGATCATATCCCGCACAACATCATACTGCAGATCATGGTAATATTTTTTTGCAAATTTTTCAATTGCTTCATCCAATTCTTCACCTTCTGCGACTTTATACTCAGTTTTTAAATGCTCCAGCAATTCTGTTTCGATGGCATCGAACTTATCCGATCTTTCATGCTTTCCTAAAGCTGATTTTGCAACAGTATACACTTTATCCTGTGCGAAAGAATAAACTTTTTCCTTTACTTCCTCACTCGTTGCAGGTTTGGTATACTCTCTTTTTCCTGCAACTCCTTTTTTATCTCTTAATTCTTCCTGTGCTTTTACTTGTACTTTAATGGCTTCATGTGCTACTTCAATTGCTTTTACCAGGTCTTCCTCAGAACATTCCTGTGATTCACCTTCCACCATCATTATATTCTTTGCAGTAGCACCAATAATAAAATCCATATCAGCCTTCTGTAATTCACTTCTGTAAGGATTAATTACAAACTCACCATTTATCCTTGCCACTCTCACTTCTGAAATAATTTCCTGGATAGGAATATCTGAAGCTGCTAAAGCTGCAGAAGCAGCCAGGCAGGCCAGTGAATCAGGCATCACTTCAGGATCACTTGAAATAAGTGTAACCAGAACCTGTACTTCGCAGAGATAATCATCCGGGAACAGCGGACGAAGAGCTCTGTCAATTAATCTTGAAGTCAGAACTTCATAATCACTTAATCTTCCTTCTCTTTTAAAAAATGAACCTGGTATACGACCAGCTGATGCAAATTTTTCCTGGTAATCCACAGATAAAGGGAAAAAACTTTGCCCCTCTTTGGGCTCTTTATTGGCGACAACGGTTGCAAGAATAATACAGTTGCCCTGGCGAACTGTTACAGATCCATCAGCCTGGCGGGCAAGACGACCTGTTTCAATGATGACTTCTTTGCCATCACTTATTGTAAATTTTGATTGTATTGGTTGTGTTAGCATAAAATTAGATTTGAATAACAAATCATTCATTGCACTATTTCAGTACATACAGCGAAAAGCAGTATGGAATAGTATAAATGACCTGTTAATAGATTTTTCAATAATGAAACTATTTCAGAAACAAAAAACAAACCCTATATGAATTTCTACACAAATCATTTTGTATAAAAATTCTTTTAAGCAGGGTCTTATTTCCTGATTCCGAGTTTTTCGATCAATTGACGATAACCCGTGAGGTTGTGTTTCTGGAGATAGTTCAGCAAACGCTTACGTTTACCTACTAATTGCATCAATCCGCGGTGAGTAGAAAAATCTTTTTTGTTCTCCTGGAGATGTTCACTGATCTGGCTGATTCTTTCAGTTAACAGTGCGATCTGACCTTCAATTGAACCGGTATTTGTTTCTTTTCCGGCGTAGGTCTTTACTGTACTTGCTTTTTTTTCTTTTGTTAATGGCATCTTTAATTTTTTTAAAAGTTCATCCGATTTATCATCCGATTAATTCGGCGGCAAAGGTAATGCAGTTAGGCTGAACAGCAAAAGCTTTTTGAAGCTTTTTTTCCTCATAAACCCCTGTTTCTGTGATAGTTCCCCTCATTACACATAAATTTGTCCTTATGGAACTTTCTGATGACACAAAGAATATTCTTGGATTGGAACTTCCCACTGACCCGAGATGGGTGGATCTGGCAGGCAAATCACTGGAAGAAATACTAACCGACCATGCTTTTTGTGAACAAAAGGCAGCAACTTCCTGCATTTCTTTGATCCAGAGATACAGTGAAAAAGAAAAGCTTGTAACCGAACTTTCCCCTATCGTAACTGAAGAATGGGGGCATTTCAGGCTGGTTTTAGCAGAACTTCATAAAAGAAAACTTAAGCTTGGGAGACAAAGAAAAGACGAGTATGTAAATGCTTTGATTGAGTTTCAACAAAAAGGTTCGAATGCCGAAGATCGGTTGCTTGACCAACTTCTCACCATGGCTTTGATTGAAGCAAGAAGTTGTGAACGATTTAAAAGACTTAGTGAAGGGCTAAACGATAAATACCTGCGGAATTTTTACCGGCGGTTTATGGAAAGTGAAGCGGGGCATT
>DAOLIV010000031.1:0-37202 GCA_035328345.1 Chitinophagaceae bacterium
ATCAACAACTACGTGGGGGTGGTTTAAGAACTTCGTAGGAAAGAGATTTGATATTTTCCATGAAACGAGGGATGAAGTGTTCACTTCGGATAGAATACCCGGAAAGAACTAAAAAAGGCTGAGAAATATAAATCTTTGAAATGGTATTTTTTAGCTTCTTCTCTTTTTGAGTATTATTTTTCTTAGCAAGATCCTTTAGCCCTGTTTCTTTTTCATCATTAATGCAATAAATGATGTTCTTGTCTTTGCCCTCCCTGATCTTAACAATGTCATACATTTTGCCGTTTAATTCAAACTCCCGGCCGTCATCCTCAAATTCTAATTGTTGAAACTCTGATTTGGAAAAAACAAACTGTTCAAGAAATTCTTCATTACCTTCCATCCGTAACATTTCTTCAATTCTGACTTTCATATTCATACGATTGATATGAATAAGTATCCATTGCATGTTTGAGGATGCAGCAAACACCAACAGAAGAAATATAGCAGATAGTTTTTTCAACCCGGCAAAGGTAGGTCTATTTCATCATGAAATTCAATGATATGCACATATGTATATAAATGGATCCGGCAGAGCAGGAGGTGGCTAAAATTTATTTTTTCATGAGCAGGTCATATATTTCACGGCTCCAGTCCATCCTGAGTATAGTGAGAGAAAAAGAAACATTTTCCGGGGGGATTTCAATCATTAATGCAGAATTAAAATCTGATACATACTGGTTCTCATTAATTTTTGTCCAGTTGTATTTTTTTATTTCAATAAGCTGTTTTAAGTATTCAGAGAAATAGGATTCACACCTGGTTACGATCTCTTCTGATCTGCATTTCCTATTCTCATCAAATTGAAAAACTAATTTTATAGGCTGGCAAGGTGGATTGTCGGCTGTAAAAATGATCACAGAGTCAGCGGCTTCCATCTCAGGATTATTCCTGAATTTTTTGAATTCTTTTTTCTTGATTTCTTTCTTTACCTGTTTATACGACTGGTTGATATAGGACTGGGAAAATAAAGACAACGGAAATGCTAAAAGTAAAATCAATACAATCCTGTTCATTATGATTTCTTAAATGAATGCAAATGTAATACTGAAGCCGTGAGTTACAAACTGAAGGATTTATTTTTCTGCCGTAAGTACTAAAGCACTGGTATCGATATTTACGTTTCCGGGATCATATTTTTGATGGATCAACTCAAATACTTCTTTTTTTATTTTATTTCTCATAGCATCATCAGCCTTGCTAAGTGCAGCAACAATAGGGGCACCTACCTCGGTCATCATCTCCCAATACTTTTCAACAGTTCCTGTTGGAAGTTTTGATGTAACTTCTTTTTCATTATAGTTTCTAAAGCCTGCTTTTTCGAATACCTCTTTCATACGTCCGGGTTTTGCACAACGAAACATACCGGGTGATTCCGGTGGCGGTGGAGACAGGTCCATATTTTTCATAATGGTTCCCATAGTTACTGTAACCCAGAAATTTTTTTCAGGGATGTTCCAGACAGATGCAGCAATTTTCCCCCCTGGTTTTAAAACCCGGTACATCTCTTTAGCAGCAAGTTCCATATCGGGGAAAAACATAAAACCAAACCTGCAACTCACAGCGTCAAATGTTTCATTACCGAATGGTAATTCACTAACATCACAGGTGAGAAATTCGATATTTTTTAATCCACTGGTTGCTGTTTTTTCTTTTGCAACGTCCAGCATGTTTTCGGCAATATCTGTAATTATGACCTTGCCGCCATTTAACTTTCCTGCAATTGTAAGTCCCGGTTCGCCAGTGCCACCGGCTACATCAAGTATTTGCTGATCTCCGGATGGATTCAAAAACCTGATCATTTCTTCACCCATGGGTTGAAGAAAGGCCATTGTTGTACTATCCCATTTTTTCCAGCCACCTGAAAACTTATTCCAGGAATCTTTTTGCTGCTGGCTTATTTCTGTTAGAACCGGGTTCATTTTTATGGAATTTATATTTGAAATACCTGCTTGATTAAAATTAAACAATATCGGAGTCTGTTTAAGCAGGCCACTTCCAATAATTTTAAACCGATCAGGTAGACTGTAGTTGGGTTGAGCAGCATTAGTAAGCAGGTTCTTGTCAAATTATTGTACAAAATTCACTTATTATTAAATACTTTTTAACTGTAAAAAATCATATTTTTGTGAGCTAAATATTTATCAATTAAGATTTTATGAAAACAACTTCTGGAATAATACTTCTGGCTGCGATAGTAATGGTTCAGGCTTGTAGTAATAAGGAAAATAATACAAATAGTTCTGCCAAGGCAAAATTTGTGGTTTCCGGCTATGATGTTCCTATACCCGCTACCGTGACTTTCTTCAACACATCATCCAATGCCACCAGCTATAAATGGTATTTTGGTGATGGCACTACTTCAACTGAATTTAACCCAACCCACACATACACTACCATTGGTACTTATTTTCTTAAGCTGGTCGCAAATGGCCCATCTGGAGCCGATTCAGTTTGCAAAGTATTATACCTTAGTAATGTAGAACCTAATAAGTCTTCTTTCTCTTACTTTATGGACAGGTGTGAAGGAATCCCTGTTAATTTCTCTTTCTATTCATTAAATCCTCAATCCTTGTATTATGCCTGGGATTTTGGTGGAGGAATTACTTCAACCGAAAAGAATCCGGTTATTCAATATGGCGCAACTGGTTCTTATACGATCAAATTCAGTTCCCAGATAGGAGGTGTTAGGGATACCATTACGTTTGGAATTGTTATTAACTGATTTAGCTAAAGTAACAATCAATTTAGGCTACTAATCCCAAACATATTTCCAATTACCATCAGCTTGTTTTTTCCAAACTGTATGGAAAATGCCTTTTGATTCTTTTGTTTGGCCGGTACTGTCTTTCGACTGCCAGACATATGAGCCATATGAATACCCCATATCACTACTCTCAGAGGCATCAATAAAATCGGCCATCCATGTTACAGATGCAGTTTTGAAATACGGATCCGAGTAATAATTCCGGATGCCTTCTTTGCCTTTTATTAAAGAATCATTGGCTCTTTTAATTACAGCATTAGAATCAGCAAAGTACCAGAAGGCCTCCATAATGCCTTTTTCTTTTGCCATTTTCTCAAAATCTTTTTCGGCGTTAGCAATTTCTTCTATAGCTTTTTCCTGGTTTCCAGATATATTTTCTTTGTTATGGCATGATAGGATGAATAAACTGAAAATTATGATAGTGGTGAAATGAAGTTTAAACATTTTTAAGTATTTAAATGAATAGTTGATATTAAAGTAATATAGTTCTGATATTAACTTCTTACCGCCTGTCAATTTATTAAAATGAAGTTTTAAGTTTTTCCCCCTCACTGCTGGCTATAATCGAAGCAGCAGATGTATCGCTCCACACATTGACGGATGTTCTGAACATATCCAAAAGCCGATCAACCGCAATAATGAGCCCGACTCCTTCCAGCGGAAGACCGACTGCTGAAAGAACAACGCTTATCATAACCAGCCCTGCCATTGGGATCCCTGCTGCTCCTATGGAAGCAAGCAATGCCGTAAAAACCAGGATTACCTGTTGCCATATTGACAAATCTATTCCATAAGCCTGCGCTATGAACATAGCGGCAACACATTCATAGAGTGCAGTTCCATCCATATTGATCGTGGCTCCAAGTGGCAGGACGAAACTACTGACCTTGTTAGAAACACCGGCGGTGTTTTCCATTGAATGTAGTGTTAGCGGTAAAGTAGCCGAAGAAGAAGATGTAGAAAAGGCAGTAAGCAGGGGAGTCGTGACAGCTTTAAAGTGTTTTATCGGGTTTATCTTACCGATTAATCGAAGTGCAAGCGGTAAAGTGATTAGTGCATGAATTGAAAGTGCGATAATCACTGTCAGCATATATTTTCCAAGACGAAGGAAAACGGAGCCAAGGGCACCTTCCTGAGCCATATTATCAGCTACAACCACTGCGATGATAGCCATAACTCCTAGTGGAGTAAACCTGATGATAAAGTGAGTGATCTTCATCATCAACTCAAAGCCGGCATTCACTCCTTTTAATGTCATGTTTTTAAAATTTTCGGATAACTGCGTGGCAAATATTCCTAACAATACAGCAAAAAATATGACTGACAACATATCTCCGTTAACAAAAGATCTGAAAATGTTTTCGGGGATAATATTTATAAGGGTTTGCCCAAAATTTTCACTTGCTGCTGCAAGGCCCTCTACCGGTTGATTGAAGCCAAGATCGGCTCCTGCTCCGGGTTTCATAAGATTAACAATAAACAGTCCGGTGCATATTGCTGCAAGACTGGATCCTATGTAGAAAGTAATTGTCTTAAGACCTAATCTGCCAAGCCCGGCCGGATTACCAACATTCATGATGCCGGCCATTACTGAAAAGAGCAACAACGGAATAATGATCATTTTTAATGACCGTAAAAAGATAGTTCCCATCCACGATATATAATGCACATAATCGCTTAAAAAATATCCAAATACTATTCCGGCAAAAAGTCCAAAGAATATTTGCCAATGCAAAGCAATTTTTCTCATAATATCTTTTTGTTGTGGCAGAATATAGCATTTTTATCTTGATATCATGATAAAATAAAGGGAACAGGAAACAATTTGAACCTACATAAACAAAAAAGTATCAAAAATCGCTTGTTGAATACTTTTCTTTTTTTGCTGATTTCAGTTTGTCTTCGTAATCATTAACGGAATATTGAAGATGAAGATCCTTAACTTGGTTGGCACCACCGCTAATTTTAGGGTAAGAGTAAAAATATTCCAGCGTTAACGATTTTCCTTTCCAAAGAAATTTGTCTTTATAGTTATTACCCGGAATAGAAACTCCTGTATTCTCTTCGGTTGACTTGTTATCGCTTAAATTCTCAGGAGCACCAAAGATATTTTTACAGGCATCCAGAAGTTTTGCATGATTTTCGGGAGACACTCTGACCACAATTCTGGCAAGTGCATCATTCAGATAAAATAGTTCAATTGTTTTAACCGGGATATCACCGATTTTTTCTTGTGTATAGTTAATAACAACTTTATCTGCACCACTTTCCTCTTTCGATTTTACCCCGTACAGGCTTATATATTTTGAACCGAGTTTAAAATCTTTGAATCCATTATTGTTATCCAGATTTTTTGTGCTTTGAGAAAAAGCAGAACCCACAATCAAAAATATTGAAAACATGCAAAAGGAGAGCCTACATTTGTTCTTCATAAAATTTGAGATTATTTGAATACTAGCTGCAATAATCATGCAACCGTTTCAGACAAATAACAGATTTTTTGAACAAAGGTTCTATAGATATGTGGTTAGCAGGGCCTTCAATAAGCGGCTAAAATGCCAGGATATTACTTGCAATATTATTTTGGTGACATTGGCCAGACCTTAGAACACAATGCTTATCAATTGTCATCTTATTTCAAAGTATTCGATTTTTTAAGTTTTAGTTTAAAATATTTTTCATTTAGAAATAGCAATAGCGGGATTAACAGGTAGCAAACCCCGGGTAGCCAGGCTGTGTGTGTAAATGCTAAAGCGATTGAAAAAAGGCCGACTAATGAATTCCATAATGCGCCTCTTGCTTCTTTCCTTGTATAATGAATTTCAAACAGTGTCAATTCAAGTTTTTTTGCGCACGCAAGAGCTTTTTTGTGCATCAGGTAAAGCAGCATCCATATAAAAAAATACCCTGCACTGAATGTTATAACCAATTCTGAAAAATCTTCCTTTAATAAAACTGGTTCACCCAGAATTGTTGCACGGGGAAAAAGGTCGATCCCTATCCACGATGAGAGTAGTAATGAAAATAAAAACCTGAGCGGATAAACATAAAATAATATAACCACTAAGTAAAACAGGTTGATAACAATGGTTGTGGTATCGTTCAATGCATAATGCCTGAAAAAGACATATTGCTGATACCAGAAAAGGAATATTATCGCTACTGTTGCGAAAAAAGGGATAGCCCCATAAACTATATTTCTGAGTTCTGAAAAAGTTTGCGGTGTCTCCAGGGAAGCGACAAGCAGGGATACTGAAAAAGCAAAAACTGCATCACTCAGCGCTTCAATCCGGAGAATTTCGCTTCCCCTTTGCCTGAATTCATTTTTGTGAAGGCTCCCGAATAGTTTTTTGCGAATCATTTTAGGAGTTATGGAAAACCCGGGCAATCCTGTTAACAAGGAAAAACCCGGGTAAGCTTGACTTTAATTTTACGCCATTGCTTCGGCTTTTTCTGTTTTCTTCTTATCCAGCATCTTTTCAAGTAGGTCAGGGACTTTTTCAAAAACTGAACTTAATCCTTTGCTGACATGTGTTGATACAAAGGATATCTGGTCTCCACGGGTTACGAGGAAGCCAATAGGCACTACCCCAACACCACCGCCTGCACCTGCGCCGGTTCCTTCTCCTTTCACTTTTCCACCTGTATCTCCTGAACCCTCGCCACCTCCATAACCAAGTCCCATTCCAAATTTGATCACAGGAACACAGGTAAATTCCTCTAGCTTAAAAGACTGTCCAACTACAGTTTCAGTTTTAGCTTCTGTTTTCAGAAAATCAGTAAGCTGTTTTACGGTTTCTTCAAGTTTGATTGACATAGAATTAATTTTTTGATTAAGTAATATTGTTTACCTCATCATGGCAAAAAGTATTTTCCAGGGTCGGTTCGTTATTTCAATAAACAAGTAGTTTTCATCATTGAAATTGATATTAAGATGATTTTGAAATGGACGCAGAAAATTCATCGGGTATAGTAAAGCGTTTTCAATATAGTCTCCACTATCTACAGACAGATTCCATTTATTTATTTTGAAGGTTTTTAAAAGGCGAATTATCTTTTGAAGAGGGATTTTCCTCTTTTTCGATTTTATACTTTTCTTTTTTGCAGTAATTTTTTTCTTACCCCTATTAAACTGTATTGTTTTTCTGAAGAACAGGATTCGAAACTTTATCTTCCAGGTTTCATCATACCAGATGCCTGCTTCGCCAATAGTTGCCCATTTCATTTGTACAATGGGAATTCTTGTATCAAGAGAGATTACAAGAGGAGAGACAAGTAACCATATTAACAGGCTGGTAAATAGTAATATGACAATAAGCCCTGTCACAGCCGTAAGGTATTATGCACTACCCCTTCCGCCAATGACCTGCCTCATAAAGCATAATGATTCGGAGTTCCAAAACTGCTTTACTTTTTGGTAATATTCAATTGCTTAATTTCCGTTACCTTGACAAAAAATTTGAAATGAAGATTTTTTTCTCGGCCACTCTCATTTTGCTTTCTTTTTTTGTTGGGGCACAGGAGCCCCATTCTCATGCTGGTGGCAGAGCCATAAAATTTCCTGATATTCCCGGGTATAAAACACTAAAATGCGATCTTCATCAGCATACAGTTTTTTCAGATGGTAGTGTTTGGCCGGATATAAGAGTTATGGAGGCTTTAAAAGATGGTCTTGATGCAATTTCATTGACTGAGCACCTGGAATACCAGCCACACAAAAAAGATATTCCACATCCTGACAGGAACCGTTCTTTTGATATCGCAACTGCTGAAGCCAAGAACCATGACCTGATCATTATAAAAGGGTCTGAAATTACCAGGAGGATGCCTCCGGGTCATTGCAATGCAATTTTTCTTTCAGATGCTAATAAATTACTTGTAGACGATTCAATAAGTGTTTTCAGGGAGGCCAAAAAGCAAGGGGCATTTATTTTTTGGAATCATCCGAACTGGGTATCGCAAAGGAAAGATGGTATTGCCACTTTAACTGATATGCACCGCTATCTTATTAAAGAGAAGCTCCTGGATGGAATCGAAGTAGTAAATGACCAGACCTATTCAGATGAAGCTTTACAGATAGCTCTTGATAATAATCTCACTATAATGGGAACCAGCGATATTCATAAGCTTATTGACTGGGATTTTAATGTGCCAAAGGGCGGGCATCGGCCTGTTACATTGGTATTTGCAAAAGAAAAGAATGAAGCAGGAATCAAAGAAGGCCTTTTTTTGCACCGTACAGTAGTCTATTATAAAAACCTTTTAATAGGCCGGGATGAGTTTCTTAAACCGCTGGTTCAGCAAAGCCTGGAAATTATTAAAGCAAAATATAGTGGTCGCACTGACGTACTTTCTGTTGTGATAAGAAATAATACAAATGCGGATTTTATTTTGGAAAACAACTCTGCATTCACATTTCATAATAATTATGATGTCGTAACCATCAGGCCAGGCGATGAAAATATTATTGAAGTAAAAACTGGGAAAAGACTGGCAGTAGCCGAATTAAAGTTTAAAGTTTTAAATGCTGTTGATGCACCCGGGAAGCATCCTGTGCTGACCTGGAAATTTGAAATTGAACAGTAGCTTAAAGTCACCCGTTTTCCTCGTTTGTATCAGCATCTTTTTTTTTCCGGGGCTTCCTGTAATCATGCATAACATTTTTCCCAAATTTCTTTGCATCTCTGATATTTATGATAACAAGGAATGCAATGAAGGCAGTACCACCTAAACCCACCAGTATCAAACCCGGCCAGTTCATGCAGGAGAAATTTTAATAAAGTTATTTTAATTTCTCCTCATACAATTTAGGGGATTATAAAGAGATCATACTGTTTGAACCTCCGTAAATATTCGGAACTTCAGCATCAGTCTCGGGATCGTTGATCCAGGCGTTGTTATCAACCAGGTATTTGAACTCATGCTTTGACTCTTTGGGAAGATTAATATCTGCAGTAAATGAGCCATCTTTTTTTCTCTTCATGGAGATTGAATTCTGCCAATCATTATTTAAACCGAAAATTTCTACTTTGTCGGCTTCAATGTCATTCAAAGAAAATTTGACTTTGCAGTAGTCTTTTGTCTTATAATAGGTTTTGAGTACCATATACTTATTGTTAGATTATTAATAAAACACTTTAGTCACTCTAAGGCTGCAGATCGTTGCTTTTATCGGGAGTATAGCAATGCTCTACTTTAATTTCTAAGACTGGCAAAATTACCACTGAATTGCCTGTTAACTGGTTTTTTTCTTCAACGAATGTTGATAAAATAATTATTGATTAGGAGGTAAGTCGACTCCCATTTTTTTTGTCAATTCTTTGAACCTGGGGTCTGATCGCATTTCTTTAAGCATGGGATATCTTATGCAAAAGATCATGCCAAGGCAAGCAATCCCCATTCTCTGGTCATATGCTTTTTCGAGATATTCAAATGCTTTATCGTATTCTTTTAAGCCAGTATAAATGAATGCATAGTCTAAATGCAAAAGTGTTTTGGGGTCTTGCTGCTCTCTAATTTTCAGCTTTTCAATACATTCAAGCGCCTTATCAGTTTTCCCCGTTATGGCATAGGCATGTCCGATCGGTGAAAGACCTTTAAGCGGGTCACCGATCAATTGCTGATATTTTTCAAGATTAACAATAGCTTTTTCATTTTCACCATTTATCAGAAAAACCAGCCCTCTTCCTTCATATGCCCGTCGGTAATTAGGATCCATTTCAATTACCTTATCATATACTTCAACCGCTTCCTCAAAGCGATTAGCGAAAGAATAAGCATCTGCAAGGTTGCAGTTCAGTGGTAAAGAAAGCGGATCAAGGAGCAATGCCTGTTTCATTTTTTCAATAGCTTTTTCAAATTCACCTTTTGCGATCAATAACCATCCGTGCACCTGGTTTATCAGTGATGAATTAAGGCTCAGACTTAATGCTTTATTAATTGAAGATTCTGCACCCTCAAAGTCCCAGTTATGAAAAAATTTTATCGTTGCCAGAGAAAGATGTGCTTCAGCATGATTGGGATCGATTTCTATTGCTTTTAGTGTACAATCTTTTGCTTTTGGATAAGCTTCTGACGGGGGCATCAGGCCCGATGAGCCCATGAATGAATAGCAATATGACAATGCACAATAAGGTAGCGAAAACCCCCGATCAAGTCGTATGGCTTCCTCAAAATTGTTTATTGCTTTTCTTGTGTCTTCCGGATTTGATTTATTCCAGTGAAAACGTCCTTTGAGGTATAAATTATAGGCTTCAATATTTTCAGTAGACTGCTTAATTATATGTTCAGCCTTTCCTGCCGGGGAAAAGTTTTCTTTTAACCTGTTCAATATTTTAAGTGAGATTTCATCCTGCACCTCGAAAATATCTTCCAGGTCGCTGTCAAACATTTCAGACCAGACATGATATCCATCTGAAGTATTGATCAGCTGAGCCGTAATCCTCATTCTTTTACCAACCTTTCTTACGCTACCTGTGAGTACTGTTGCTACACCTAGCTTCGAGCCAATCTGTCGAACGTCTTCGTTTTTACCTTTAAATGAAAAAGAGGAACTTCTTGCTGTCACCTGTAGCCCACTCACATGAGTGAGGGCATTTAATATCTCTTCAGAAATTCCATCACTGAAATATTCGTTTTCAGGATCTGTACTCATATTTACAAATGGAAGAACGGCAATGCTTTTCTCTGTTCCTGATCTTATTCCTATCTGGGCAGGGGTAGGTATATTCAACCCTTCATTGGCAATGGCATAAACTTCAACCGGTCTTTTTACATTTTTCAGGTTGAACTTACCAAGATCAGCTGTTTTGATATCGGGTTGGTTTTTTACTTCATCAAATACCTTATCTGATATAAGAACTGCTCCCGGAACTGATAATCCCTCAATTCTTGAGGCGAGATTGACACAATCTCCATAAACACCCTCCTTGTCATAAGAAACATCTCCGGAGTGGATTCCAATTCTCAAAGCGACTTTTGGCTCCTTTTGCAATTCCAGTTGAATCGCTATAGCTGAATGAACAGCGTTTATAGCACTATTGAAAAGACTCAGCGTACCATCACCAAAATACTGAATAATACTTCCATTATGAGAAGGGATCAGGTTCTCAAGAACGATTCTCTGACGATTTCTGAGCAACTTTGCCTTTTGCTCATCTTCCTGCATTAATGCAGTATACCCAGTCATATCCGCAAACATGATAGCCATTAATTGCCTTACTAATGGCTTGGTTGTTCCAGGATTTGTATCTGGTACATGCATAGATCAAAAGTTATATTTTGAGATTATCTGCCATTCAAAATTAGAGCTTTTAGAATGAAGACCATTTACCTGGTTTTTACACAGTAGAATTGCTTTTAAAGCTGCTCTATAAATCCAATTAACAACCTAAAGGCCTTTAATGCTAACAGGTGTTCATACATGAAATTAGTTGAGGTAGCAACTGATTTATTGTTTATGTATAATTCAGCATTTTTTACGAAGTAATTTTCCTGAAGGAAATTGAAAATAAAAACGAATATTTTACGTTAGGGTTTTCTGTAAAAGCAAAAAACTGGATTTAGAAAAAATAATTTGCAACCTTTAACTTTTGAAGTCCATCGTAGTCTATGCCCTATTAAAAATCAAAAAAATGAAAAAACACATTCTTACCCTGTCAATCTTTGCTTTTTCCGTGCTCCTGACATTTACAGCATGTCAAAAAGAAGATAACTCCTCTACAAATACAGGTGAAACCGAGGCAAAAACACATTCTGATGATGAGTCTCGTTTTTCAAATGAAGTAGATGCAGTTGCCAACGATGCCACTCTGATGCTTGAAAGTGAAAGTGGATTTTCCGGAAGAGGAGAAGAGGTTCAGTCGCTTATCTGTGATGCTACAGTAGCAGTAGACACCATGTCAAATCCCCGCACTATTACCATCACTTATAATGGTACAAATTGTCTCGGAAATCGTACCCGTACAGGTGTTGTAATACTATCAATGCCTCAAAACGTAAGGTGGAAGAATGCAGGTGCAACAATAACTGTTACCTATCAAAATCTTAAGATCACCAGGGTTAGTGATAATAAAAGTATTACTATCAACGGCTCAAAAACATTTACTAATGTAAGCGGTGGTTTGTTATTCCAGTTGCCTACTTTAAATACTATAACTCACCTGGTAGCAAGCAGTGGTTTGTCAGTAACTTTTGATAATGGCGCTCAAAGAACATGGCAAGTAGCCCGCAGACATGTGTTCACCTACAATAACGGTGTAGTTCTTACAATTACCGGGGATCATTCGGAGAATGGAGTTTCAAATATTGCCGAGTGGGGAACAAATAGATTTGGCGGTTCATTTGTTTCTTCAACTGTAGCTCCAATCGTAATCAAACAAGATTGTAACCTTCGTATTACAAGTGGACTAGTGCATCATCAAACTCCTAATGTTACCATCAATACAACTTTTGGTCTTGATGCAAGTGGTAACCCAACTGGCTGTCCTGGAACAGGTGTTTATTATTTGAAATTAGAGTGGACGGGACCGGCAGGCAATACGCATACCGCTATATTACCTTATTAAAAGATACCATAAATCTTTCAAAGCCTTCCGATTAAGGAAGGCTTTTTTATTGTTATCATCCAGGGCAGGTTATTTCTTTATTTCGATAACTTTATAGATTTAGGGAAAGTAAAGCAACCCGAATGATAGTAATTGCGGTCTTTATTATACTCTGAATTTAAAAAATGCCGAAAGCAGCACTTCTTTTATTCCCGGTCTGGATACTTGGCTATGTAATTGCCGGTACGAATACATTTTTGATGCCCGAATCAAAACCCAAACAAATGCAAATTGATGGGCCATATGTTTTATATAAGCAAGACAAAATCTACATTAAGTATGTTTCAGATAATGATGGAATGAAAACTGCCCGCATTGATAGCTTTTCTATGGCTGATAAGGGAAAAATTTCCCTGTCTGTTAATACTGATGAACCAGGAAAGACATTTACAGTAAAGATCAAATCAAAGTTAGAGGTTGAGAAAAGTGATTATCATAATGTAAAGAAAATGCTTGTTATTTCTGATATTGAAGGTGAGTTTCGGGCATTTAGAAAATTGTTGCAGGCGAATGGTATTATTGATAGGGATTATAAATGGACCTTCGGTAACGGGCATCTTGTATTAACGGGAGATTTTTTTGACCGGGGTGAAGCCGTGACACAGGTTTTATGGCTGATATATTCACTCGAAGAAAAGGCAAAAGAAGCAGGAGGATATGTTCATTTTATCCTGGGTAATCATGAACTGATGAACCTGAGTGGTGATTTACGATATGTTCACCCAAAATATTTTGAAGCGGCAACGCTTTTAGGCGAAAACTATATGTCTTTGTATGGTAGCCAGTCTGAACTAGGAGCATGGTTGCGAACTAAGAATATTGTAGAAAAAGTCGGAAATATCCTGTTCATGCATGGGGGCATATCAGCAGAAGTAAATGAATTGAATTTGTCTTCTTCTCGCTTGAACAGAACTGCAAGACCCTATTATGATGATACTACCTTCAAATATCCTGACTACAAAGTAGCTTTATTATACAGCGATCTTGGGCCATTCTGGTACAGGGGCTACTACACGACAGCTTCAAACATCATCCAAAATAGAATTGACAGCACCCTTAATATTTTTGGGGTAAGATACGTTGCAACCGGCCACACTGTAATTGCTGACACAATAAGCTCATTGTTTAATGGCAAGCTTTTCAATACGGATGTCAGGCATCACTCCGGCCATTCTGAGGCCCTTCTTTTTGAAAACAATAGCTTTTATAGGGTTGATGGAGTCGGACAGAAATTTTTGATTGCCGATTAATTTATAGGTTTATAATTATTTGTGGTGATTTCGAAGGGATTCTTTATTTTTCTAAAGAATTTCATTGGTATTACTTCTTCAATGTTTTTCAGAATTAATTGCTTTATTAAACCAAAACCACAAAACATGAAAAATTTACTTATCCTTTTTCTTGCGATCGGAATGCTTGGTGCATGTAATAATGACAAAGGAACTAACAAACCGGATGATCGGGAAACAAACACGAAGGATAGAGACGATTACAGGAAAGATGATGACAAGACTAGTAACAGAACTGACGATAAAGACAGCCGGAATACGTCAGATAAAGATGATTATAGCAAGAATGATTATTCAAACAACAGCAAAAGCAACTGGACAAGGAGTGATGTGGATGAATTTGTCAATAGTTGTGTGAGAGAGGCTGTGAAAGGAGGTATGGTGCGTTCAAAAGCTGAAGATTATTGCAGTTGCATGCAGAAAAAACTGGAAAATATTTATCCTGATACAAGGGATGTAGGCGATGTTGATATGGAAACACCTTCAATGAAGCGATTAGTAAAAGATTGCCTGGGTAATACTGGTAGTTCCGGAAATGATGATAGCTATAGTTCTTCTGGCTGGACCCGGGGAGATGAAGACAGGTTTGTGAACGATTGTATTGGCACTGCTAGGAAGAATGTAGGCCAGGCCCGTGCAGAAGAATATTGTGAGTGCATGCTCCGAAAAGTAAAAAGGATGTACTCTTCTTACAATGAGGCGGATAGGGAATTAAAGGGTATTACCCAGCGAGAACTTGAAGATTTGGCAGCGGACTGT
Organism: Chitinophagaceae bacterium; assembly: GCA_035328345.1. Classification (GTDB taxonomy): domain Bacteria; phylum Bacteroidota; class Bacteroidia; order Chitinophagales; family Chitinophagaceae; genus JJ008. The sequence continues at coordinate 14,460 of DAOLIV010000031.1, forward strand.
AATTATTAAATGTGTTGTGATAAATTGCTCTAAAACCAGCTATCAAAGCTGGTTTTTTCATTTAGGTTAAATGCCTCTTGTCTCTTAATTTTGCCACACTTAAAATTTTTGATAATGTCAAGATCAATACCGTTTAGAGAGGCTTTGCGTGAAGCAATGACAGAGGAAATGCGAAGAGATGACAGGGTTTTTTTGATGGGAGAAGAGGTTGCTGAGTATAACGGAGCTTATAAAGTAAGCCAGGGTATGCTTGCTGAGTTTGGCCCTAAAAGAGTTATTGATACGCCTATCTCTGAGCTGGGTTTTGCCGCTGTTGGAGTAGGGGCTGCCCAGAATGGTCTTCGTCCGGTTGTTGAATTTATGACATGGAATTTTGCTGTTCTTGCATTGGATCAGATATTAAATACTGCTTCCAAAATGCTTGCTATGAGTGGCGGACAGGTCAGTTGCCCGATTGTTTTCAGAGGACCTAACGGGTCCGCAGGTCAGTTAGGTGCACAACACTCAACAGCTTTTGAAAGTTTGTATGCCAATATTCCCGGAATAAAAGTTGTTTCTCCCAGCAATGGTTACGACGCCAAGGGACTTTTGAAGCAGGCAATCCGTTATGAGGAAGATCCTGTGGTATTTATGGAAAGCGAAGTAATGTATGGAGACAAAAGTGATGTACCCGAAGAAGAATATTATATTGAACTGGGAAAGGCTGATATTAAAAAAGCCGGTCGTGATGTAACCATTGTTTCTTTCAATAAAATGATGAAAGTGGCATTAGGTGCGGCTGCAGAATTGGAAAAAGAAGACATAAGTGCTGAAGTGATTGATCTTCGGACAATCCGTCCCCTTGACTGGATGACTATACTTGAAAGTATTAAAAAAACAAACAGGCTGGTTATTGTGGAAGAGCAATGGCCTTTTGCTTCTGTATCTTCAGAAATTACGTATCGTATACAAAAAGAAGGTTTTGATTACCTAGATGCACCGATCCGTCGCATTACAGCAGCAGATGCACCTCTGCATTATGCTCCGAATCTCGTAACAGCAGCATTGCCGGATGTTTCAAGAGTGGTAAAGCTCGTTAAAGAAGTAATGTATCTGAACAAATAAATCAAACGTTTTTTTTTATCGTCAGTCCCGGTTATCCACATTTCAAGGGATTTTTGTGTTACAAGTACGCTGAGAAAAGATCATTAAACTAACCCATAAGTAGTATTTTTTAAAATAGTTTGATAAGTGTGCAACGTATTGCCTAAATCCCCCCATCTTTGTAATGGTTTTTCATAGGATATTGGATTTTAAACGAGGCTGGGTTTCTACCCGGCCTTTATTTTTTTTACCGCATATTATCAGTTTATTAATGATGATGTGGTGATTCCTTTCTATAATCACCATTATAACTCAAATGATTTATTTTTACTTCAAAAGTTGATAAATGGCTCAGATACTGATCATAGATGATGAAAAGGCGATTCGCAAGACACTAACAGAGATCCTTTCTTTTGAAGGTTATAAGATCCAGGAGGCTGCAGATGGAGAAGAAGGGTTAAAAAGATTTAAAGAAAGCAATTACGACCTTGTTTTATGTGATATCAAGATGCCAAAAATGGACGGTATCGAGTTTTTACAAAAGGCAGGCGAAGTAAACCCCGATGTTCCTATTATTATGATCTCCGGGCACGGGAATATTGAAACTGCCGTGGAGGCAGTAAAGAAGGGTGCTTATGATTATATCTCCAAGCCGCCTGATCTGAACCGCTTGCTTATTACCATACGAAACGCTATGGATAAAAGCACTCTTGTTACAGAAACAAAAGTGTTGAAAAGAAAGGTGAGCAAAGTGCAGGAAATGATAGGGGAGTCATCACCCATCAAAAAAATCAAAGAAACAATTGAAAAGGTTGCTCCTACTGAAGCCAGGATATTGATCACAGGGGAAAATGGTGTTGGTAAAGAACTTGTAGCCAGATGGATTCACGAAAAAAGTAACCGGGCTGCCGGTCCTATGATCGAGGTGAACTGCGCTGCAATACCAACAGAGTTGATAGAAAGCGAACTGTTCGGTCATGAAAAAGGCTCATTCACATCTGCTATAAAACAAAGGATCGGAAAATTTGAGTCAGCTAACGGAGGAACCCTTTTCCTGGATGAGATTGGTGATATGAGTGCTAACGCACAGGCCAAGGTTCTCAGGGCACTCCAGGAAGGGAAAATCACAAGGGTAGGAGCAGATAAAGACATCAATGTAGATGTAAGAGTAATTGCTGCCACAAACAAGGACCTTCTTAAGGAAGTAGAGGCAAAAAATTTCCGGCTTGATCTTTATCACAGGCTCAGTGTAATTCTTATACATGTGCCTTCACTTAATGAAAGAAGAGACGATATACCACTACTGGTTGATCAGTTCCTCGGTGATATTTGTATGGATTATGGTATTGCCAAAAAAGAAATTGATGAAGACGCAATTAAGCTATTACAGCAATACAATTGGACAGGTAACATCCGTGAACTGAGAAATGTTGTTGAAAGACTGGTTATTTTATCCGGTAAATCAATTAATGCAGAAGATGTTTCCAACTATGTGATGCCTAAGTAGATTTAGCTTCTCCGTTGGATTGTTGTGTGAATTCAATCATTTCCCTGAGACTTTGGATCACAACTACATTTTGAGGTAACTGCTGAACACATTTTATAGCGGGCCCGGAAATTATTATTTGTTTGTCAGGAAATGTTTTGCGAATATCATCAACAAGCCTGGTCATTCCGCAATTATCCATATGGGTAATAATATGAGTATAAAGCCTGTCCGCCTCGTGAAGCCCGGCATAATACCTGATGCAATCTATTGATACGTTTGTGCCAAAGTATGTAGTTTGATGTCCGTTCTTTTTAAAAAAATAATTCGCCACCAATAACGGAATTTCATGAAACTCCCCTGACGGAGCAAATACTATCGTATTTGTTTTGGTCTGGTTAACGATATCAAGACCATCAGTTGCCAGTATTATTTTTTTTCTGATAATGTGACTTGTAAAATGTTCCTGTGCTGGTATCACATTGTTGGTCATCCATAACAAACCTATACGCTGTAGTAAGGGGTAGAAAACTTCAGTAATACATTTTTCAAGACCAACTCGTACCACCACACAATTAACCGTTTTTTCAAACTTCTCTTTATCGAAATCAATTGCTGCTTCCAATAACTGGTGTATATAAATACTGTAATTATCATTTTCAGCAGATGAGGTTTGAATTAGGTTATAAATATCCTCCTTACTCAGTTCTGCGATTTTAGAGATCTTATGTCCGTTGTGATATAAATATGCAATGCGAAGTAATTCTTTCAGGTCTTCATTGTCATAAATCCGATGCTGGCTTTCTTTACGGCGGGCAATAAACAGTTTATATCGCTGTTCCCAGATACGCAACGTATGGGCCTTAATTCCGCACAGATTTTCTATGTCCCTGATGGTAAATTGATTCATAATTGCCGCCGTCTAAATTATATCTATTATACTAAAACCGCCTGATCATTTAGCAAAACTTTGAATATTAAAATTTTGATACGCAAATATTTATAATATTTTTGTCCCCCATAAAATCTGGCTCATGCCCATACAGCATTTATTAATTGTTTATTTGATCGGTACCCTGTTGGTTTTTCTTCCTTCTTTTGGTTTAGCCCCGCTCTTTAAAAAAGCAGGAGTTCCTGCCTGGAAAGCCTATGTTCCTTTCTATAACACATGGGTAATGCAAGAGTTGACACAGAGGCCAAAACATTGGGTTTTTTGGCAGGCAATACCTGTAGTAGGCTGGTTTATAACACCGGGTATATTTATCGAATTTGCAAAGGTTTTTGGGAAATTCTCTTTAGGGCAACATACACTTGCCTCTATTTTGGCCCCTTTTTACTTTCCTTATCTGGCTTATAAAGAGAATCCGAAATTTATCGGCCCCGAAGCCGTAAGAAAACATAAGAAAAAAGGTTGGCGGGAATGGGTTGATGCGGCCATTTTCGCAGTTGTTGCAGCTACACTTATACGGACATTCATATTTGAAGCATATACTATTCCTTCGGGTTCAATGGAAAAATCATTGTTGATAAGGGATTTCTTATTTGTAAGTAAAATAAGCTACGGCCCAAGGATCCCGAATACACCGCTTTCCGTTCCATTTGTTCATAATTACCTGCCGGGAGGATACCCAAAATGGAAATCATATTCAGAACTCATAAAACTGCCCTATATACGCTGGTTTGAATCACCGGTTAAAAGAGGCGATGCGGTAGTTTTCAATTTCCCGGCGGGTGACACTGTTATCAATAAAAAAGATGGCCAGTCATTTCATCCCTATTATCAATACCTGAGAGAGTTGGGGAATTTTAATGAAGAACAAGGCCGAAAAATAATTTTTAGTGACCCGGATACATATCCACTTGCTGTTCATCCCGCAGATAAAACAGATAACTATATTAAACGTTGTGTAGCTATTGCAGGCGACACACTGCAAATAATAAACGGAGTAGTAAATATTAATGGCAAACCGGAAACTATTCCTGCAAAGTCTGTTATGCCTTATACGGTTGTAACCAATGGCCAGGCATTGGATGCAGATTTTATGAAAGATGAGTATGATGTCGATTTTGAAACCGATGTATATGTGAATCCCGAAAGAACACAAGCATTGCCTATAAACACATTCGAATGGAATCTTACATACGAATCTGCAGAAAAGCTGAAAAAGAGTGGCTTTGTAAAATCAGTTTCTCCTATCATGGAGGTAAGCTGGGGCAATCCTTATGCTGTAGAGCCATACGTTTTAAAAAATAAATGGCAATTGGATAACTATGGTCCTATCTGGGTACCTAAGAAGGGAGCAACATTATCATTGAACGATAGTACGTATGGTATTTACCAAAGGGCAATCCGGGTGTATGAGAAGAATGATTTCATAACCAAAGACGGGAAATTTTATCTCAATGGTAAAGAAGTGACCCAATATACTTTCAAGATGAATTATTATTGGATGATGGGTGATAACAGGCATCAATCACAGGATTCCCGCTTTTGGGGTTTTGTGCCTGAGGATAGAGTGGTAGGCAAAGCATGGATGATCTGGTTCAGTTGGGATAATGGACCCCGGTGGAAGCGATTGTTCCGTATTGTAAAATAAAGTAACTTAGAGTGCCCTTGATTTTTCGAGGGCATTTTTGTCTCAATTTCATATATAATGAAGAAAAGCACCTTCGAGTTTACATACAGTGTATACGATGATATTTCAGAACTTGCTGAAAAGGATGCATGGTTATTAAAAGAGGCGAGGGAAGTAACCCAGCAGGCATATGCTCCGTATTCAAATTTTCATGTAGGTGCAGTAGCTATGCTTGATAACGGAGAAATTATTGCGGGTACTAACCAGGAGAATGCTTCTTATCCTGTTGGTATTTGTGCCGAAAGAGTTTTGTTAGGTTCTGTCGCCACATTACACCCTAATATTCCAATAAAAAGTATCGCAGTCAGTTATAACAGTGGTGATGGCAAAAGCGATTATCCGATCTCTCCATGCGGTATGTGCCGGCAGGCCATTCTTGAATATGAGTCGAGGACAAATCATCCTATACGTCTCATTTTAAGCGGCCAGGAGGGAAAGGTTTATATTATTGAAGATGCATCTAACCTGTTGCCATTTGCCTTTAATGGCAGCCAGTTAAAATAAGGTCTGAACGCCGAAGGCAATTTTTGCTTCATGTTCCAGCAGCCACTTTTTTCTCCATAATCCCCCGGCATAGCCAACGAGGTCACGGTTTGATCCAATGACTCTGTGGCAAGGAACGATGATCGCTATATTGTTTTTCCCATTAGCATTAGCAACTGCTCTTGTAGCCTTGGTATCACCTATTCTTCTCGCCAGGTCAAGGTAGCTGATCGTTTTGCCATAAGGAATTATTTGTAACTCATTCCAGACCTCTTGTTGAAATAAAGTACCCGGCTGATTCAATGGTAATTCAAACTGCCTTCTTTCTCCATTAAAATACTGGATCAGTTGTTCAGCACATTGTATAAGCATTGGCGGCAACTGTCGTTTATTAACCGAAGGTTTTTGTGTGGTATCATGAAATGTTACTTCAGTTATGTAATCATTTGTGCCGCTGATTTTGAGCAGTCCGACGGGAGATTGATAATATGTGGAATAATTTTCTGACAAATGAAAACCTTAAACCCTGGTGATGATTTGTACTAAAATTACATGGATTTACAATTTTATCTCAAAACAATAATTTTTGTTCTTTCATTCAGTAACTTTTAACTTGAAGTAAATTTTGCTATATGACACCTGTAAAGAAGAATATGCAGATTTCAAGAAGAAAATTTGTTCGTAATGCCGCCGTTCTTGGAGGTGCTTTTTTCATTGTTCCCCGCCATGTTCTTGGAAAGGGATTTATTGCCCCGAGTGATAAACTCAATATAGCTGGGATTGGGGCCGGTGGCAAAGGCGCCAGTGATATTGCGGAGTTTGCAAAAAGCCCCAGGGTGAATATTGTAGCATTATGTGATGTGGATGACCGGCAGGCTGTTACATCCAGGAAAAATTTCCCGAATGCACCTTATTACAAAGATTTCAGGGTAATGCTGGAAAAAGAAGGAAAGAATATTGATGCTTGCAGCATTTCAACTCCTGATCATACACATGCCGTAGCAACACTTTCTGCTATGCAAATGGGAAAACATGTTTACACACAAAAGCCATTAACACATGATATTTACGAAGCAAGAATATTGTCAGAAGCAGCAAAGAAATATAAAGTGATCACTCAAATGGGTAACCAGGGTGGTTCAGGTGATGGTGTTCGTAAAGCAAAAGAAATAATCAATGCGGGAATGATTGGTGATGTAACAGAAGCACAGGCATGGACGAACAGGCCTGTATGGCCACAGGGTATTCCAACTCCAACAGGAAAATTTGATATACCTAAAGAGTTGGATTGGGATCTTTGGCTTGGCACTGCCCCATATATTGATTATAACCCGGCATATCTTCCTTTTAACTGGAGAGGCTGGTGGGCTTATGGAACAGGGGCCTTAGGTGATATGGCCTGTCATATTATGGATCCGATCTATAGGATCTTACCTATTCTTTACCCCGATTCAGCAGAATGCAGTGTTGCTACAATATGGAAAGAGATGTGGAATGATACACAAAATCCGGATGCATGCCCTCCTGCATCAATAATACACCTTAATTACCCAAGAACAGACGGCAAAGGCAATATAAAGGTATCATGGCATGATGGTGGACTACTTCCTAAACGGCCCGAAGAATTGTTGCCAGAGGAAAATTTTGGCAATTGGGATGGAGGAGTGTTGTTTATAGGTACAAAAGGCAAATTATTACTGGATTGCTATGGTGCAAATCCCAGGCTTTTGCCGACAAAGCTCATGAAAGAAAAGACAATGCCTAAAGAAACAATAAAAAGAGTTCCTGAGGGACATTATATTCAATGGGTCAATGCCTGTATTGACGGATACGGAAAAGGACAAACAAGTTCTCCGTTTGAATATGCCGGACCATTTACAGAAAGTATATTAATGGGAAATCTTGCTATAAGAAGCTGGATGCTAAAAAATCCTAACCTGAAAGGATGGGATGACAAATACTTAGGTCGTAAGAAGCTTTTATGGGATGCGAAGAATATGAAGATAACCAACTTTGATGAGGCCAATCAGTTTGTAAAAAGAGAATACAGAAATGGCTGGACGTTGAATCTTTAATCGGTTAGTCTAACATTTTTGCAAGCTCAGCTAATTCACCCTGTTTATACATTTCCTTGTCGTCTGTAAAACATTTACTGAATTCTGCCAGCAAGTGCTGTATTACCTGTTTATTTTTCTGTGGTTTAAAATAAACACCTGTTGGGGGAACAGAAATTCTTTTAAAATAACTCTCTACATCATTATGTGTGAATACCTGGCCTGATGTAGGATCAATAAAGAATTCAATTTTATTAACAGGATTTGGAATACTTTCATCGGAATAGCCGGGTTTGAAATATGCAACAATAAATTGCTTGGGAATGCAGATAGCTTTAACCGGGATATCCAGCAATTCACATAAAACAAGGTATAGGATACCATTGCTGATCTGGTTACCTCTTTTGGCTTCTAATGTTTTATGTAGCAGGAATTCGTTTGGTTCTTTATAGTTGGTTTCGCCACCCTTTAATCCATAATAGCTATATAAAATACTTGTGACAATATTGATCTGCTCTAATGGCGTAAGGTAGTTATTCAATTCAAGCCATATATTACGGCGGATCTTTTCAATTTCCTGTAAAACCGGTGCTGTAGAAATTTCAGGGTATTGAAACTTACAGGTTAACATGGCTCCAAGCATCAGGTCATGATGACCTGAGATACTCCATTGACGAAAATCTTCTGTCAGGTCCCTGTAGTGAAGTCGATGTATTAGTAACTCGATCCTGGTTTGTGTGTCCTCATTGGGAGTTGTCTCCCATAAATGTTCGAGGTTGGGGATGATGTTTTTGCCGTAGTCAACTATTTTCTCTGATACGACATCAAATACCTCTTCATCAGGGTCATCGATTAAAGTAAAAAGGGCCGATATTTCTCTGTTTGTTTCCATGGTGGCGGCTGGAGTTTGGTAAATATCTGAAGTAGTAACGAAAGGAAATCGTTAATATTTTCCACAGATGGGGAAAGGTAAGTAAGAATCAAGTTTGTAGTTAAAGGTTAATAGTCGGTAGTGTATAATAAAATGAGAATGGATTATCATAGACTGAAAGTTAGGGCTTCAAACCACAAACAGCAGACTTCTGACTTCTGATCTCATATACCAGGTTATTTTCTTTTGGCCACGACCATCCAGTCCCAGGGGCCGGGTTTTTTTAACCATTTCGGTGGATTATGAAATTCGGTATCCCAACTGTATTCAATTTTTTCAATTCGTTCAATAATGAATCCTTCCTTTGTAAGCAATAAGTCAAGTTCTTCTTCTAAAAAATGCTTGTGTGGTACATCGTCAATATCAGCATTACCTTGTTTAAGGTTATTCCATTTTCTTACAGCTTCTTTAGCCGGTATTTTGGAAGGGAAAAACTGTCGGTCAATTTTCCATTGATATTGTACGACATGGGTTAAAATGTAAGATTCCATTGAAGGAACAGTTATAATTATGTGTCCTCCTTTTTTGATGTAATAGGAAAGTGATTTTAAAAAGCTCATCCTGTCTTTTAATGAAGGAGTCAGGATTGCATTGATACAGATGCCAACATCACATTTTGGGATTCGGGTTTTATTACCACTCATATCAGCACGGATATATTCGACATTTTTATATTGCGGGTAAAGTTGCCGGGCTATTTCAAGATTTTTCTTTGAAATATCAATGGCATACACCTTTTCAAATGAAGGCGAAAGAACCGGCAACCATTTACCGATCGCACAACCAATATCAGCAACTGTTTTCTTTTTAGAGGCGTATTTTTTTATTGCTGAACGTATCAGGGCTTTCTTATCATTTTGCAGCACATCAAATATCTCATCACTGTAGCTGTCAGCCATTTTTTCCCAGTAACTTCTTTTCATTCGTACTTTTTTTCCACAAAATACACTTTGGTCTGTTTTTCGTGGTAATAAATGTTTGTGTCAATTCTTTCCCTGCGAAAAGTTTCCCTATGCTGGTTGTTGAAATCAGTTCATATTACTTAATCTAAAACTCTTTTGAGATGAAAAAGTTGTTGCAGGTATTCTCTGTCTATTCATTGATTTTTATTTTTTTATCCATAGTGATTTTTGTGGTGGTCTCATGCCAGAAAGAATCGGGAAATAATTCTAATATTCCTGAGGGCCAGCAAAGGCTTCGCATTATGCTTTCGGATAATCCTGTTGATTTTGATGCGGTAAATGTTGACATTCAAACGGTCGAAGTATTGGTAATACCTGATAGTTGTCGTGGAAATTCAGGAGGCGATGATAACAATGATCATGGATGTCATTATGACCATCATCATGATTATGATCATAATAATTACAGTTGTTCTGTATGGGACACCCTTGATATCAGGCCCGGGGTCTATAATCTACTGGATCTTTCTAATGGTGTTGATACTATTCTTGCATCAGGGTTTACGGTTCAGGGTTCAATAAAAAAAATACGATTAACGCTGGGAACTCAAAATTCTGTTGTTGTTGATAGTGTTTCATATCCATTGATGTTATGGAGTGGATATGATCGTGTAACAATTAATGTTCGTGGTGGAGATATTTACCAGGTCACACCAACTGAGTTACAGTTGTGGCTTGATTTTGATGCGGGACGTTCTATTGTAAAACTTAGTAACAACAGATTTGTTCTAAAGCCGTTTTTGAGGATCTGGCTACCATCACAAACTTCGGCAGTAAAAGGAAAAGTAGTGCCGGGTTCGGCACATGCTCTGGTATCGGTAATTGCAAATAACGATACATTAGTGGCCTTTCCAGAGCATGATGGCAGGTTTAAAATTAGGGGTGTAAGAGGAAGTACCGCAGATGTTTTCATTAATGCTACTGCAAATAATTACCAGGATACAACAATTACAGGTATTAATCTCGTAATGGGGCAGACAACTGATATAGGCGCAATACAACTTCACCAATAGAGATCGTCCGGTAAAAATCAAACAGCCCTACTATGCAGGGCTGTTTTTATAAATGATTTTGCTGCTTATTTCTTCTTAGCTGCTTTCTTTTTAGTTGCGGTTTTCTTTGGGGTGGCTTTTTTGGTAGCCGGTTTCTTTTCTTTTTTTGTAAAGGCACCGGGTACTTCAAGTTCTATAAACTGCTTTACCTGGTCTAAGGTAAATGCTGCAGCATCTTCTGCTGTATATTTTGTTTCATCTTCTTTTTTAGGCAGGCGAATTATCTTTTTTCCGAATTTAATGATAGGTCCCCAGCGGGCATTTTCTATAGAGATCTTTTCATCAGGCCATCTTTGTATATAGCGATTAGCTTCTTTTTTTATTTTGGCATCAATCAGTTCATTCATTTCGTTCTGTGTCAATGCATCAAAATCATATCTTTTTGGCACATTAATAAACATCCCATCCCATTTAATGAATGGACCGAATCTGCCTTTACCTTTCGTAATAGGTTTTTCATCATAGTAACCAACCGGGGCATCCGCTTTCTGCTTTTCTTTTATATAAAAGATTGCTTTCTCGAGATCAACAGTTCCTAAATCAGTTCCTTTGGGTATGGAAATGAAATCTTCTCCCCATTTTACATAAGGCCCGAACCTGCCCACATTAACAGAGATATCTTTTTCTTCATATTGGCCCAATGTACCTTGAGCAGCAAATAATTTTATTGCTTCTTCAAAAGTGATCGTCTCAATGCTTTGTCCTGTTGGGATTTTTGCAAACCGGGGTTTTTCTTCTTCATCTGCCTTACCGATTTGTATCATTGGTCCATACCTTCCCATTCTTGCAACAACAGGTTTACCACTTTCGGGATCAATCCCTAATTCTCTTTCGCCTTTGGCTCTTTCAGCTGTTTCAATGGTTTTTTCAACATCTTTTTTAAAGGGGCTGTAGAAATCATCGATCATCTCATTCCATTTCATTTTTCCTTCGGCCACTTCATCAAATTCTTGTTCGATCCGGGCTGTGAAGCCGTAGTCCATTATATCATCAAAGTACTGCTTCAAAAAATCAGTTACTACAAGTCCAAGATCAGATGGAAATAGTTTGGACTTTTCAGCCCCGGTCATTTCACTATCCAGTTTTTTCGAGATATTATCTTTTGACAGCAAAAAGACTGTGTAAAAACGTTGAGTTCCTTCCTTATCTCTTTTCTCAACATATCCTCTTTTCAGAATTGTAGAAATAGTTGGGGCATAGGTGGAGGGACGTCCAATGCCTAACTCTTCTAACTTTTTCACTAATGATGCTTCTGTATACCTGGAAGGAGGGCGGCTGAACCTCTCAGTCGCTTGCATTTCCTTTAATGGCAGTTGCTGCCCCGGCGCTAATGGCGGAAGCATACCTTCATTTGCTTCTTCTTCCAGTTCATCATCATCTTTATCCTCACGGTATACTTTCAGGAACCCATCAAATTTTAATACTTCACCTGAAGCGGTAAGTTCTTCTTTGTTTGTAGATATCTCAATCTTTGCAGTTGTTTTTTCGAGTTCTGCATCTGACATCTGACTGGCCATCGTTCTTTTCCAGATCAGCTCATACAATTTTATCCAATCCGGATCAGGAACAGTTGTATTGCTCATATAGGTTGGCCTGATGGCTTCGTGGGCTTCCTGTGCACTTTCATTTTTGTTTTTGTATTTGCGGAACTGGTGATATTTTTCACCATACATACTTTTAACAGTGTTAGTAATATCCCCAAGAGCCGTATTACTAAGATTTACACTATCAGTACGCATATAAGTTATATGTCCATTCTCATACAACTTTTGGGCAATAAGCATGGTTCTGGAAACCCCATAACCCAGTTTACGGGATGCTTCCTGTTGCAACGTTGAAGTGGTAAAAGGCGGGGCCGGTGATCTTTTACCTGGTTTGACCTGTACATCGGTTACTTTATAGTCTGCACCGACACAACTGTTTAAAAATTTTTCTGCATCCTCTGATGAGTTCTGTCTTTTGCCTTCTGCAGAAAATGTAACTGATTTATCAGACAGATCTTTCGCCGTAAAAAAAGCCTCGATCCTGAATGTGCTTACAGGCACAAATGCATTGATCTCTCTTTCTCTTTCAGCAATAAGTCTTACAGCAACGCTTTGCACCCTTCCTGCACTAAGATTATTCTTTACGCTTATTTTCCTCCAAAGAACCGGGCTTAATTCAAAACCCACAATACGATCCAATATCCTGCGGGCTTGTTGCGCCATCACAAGATTCATATCCAGTTTTCTTGGATTTTGAACTGCATCCTGTATCGCAGGTTTGGTTATTTCATGAAAAACAATACGTTTTGTTACTTTGGGATCTAACCCCAGCACTTCACACAAATGCCAGCTTATAGCTTCTCCTTCACGGTCCTCATCCGTTGCCAACCACACTTCTTTACTTTTTTCAGCTAATTTTCTTAAGTCCGCTACTACCTTTTCTTTGTCCGCGGGTATAATATAAGAAGGCTTGAATTTTTTTTCAACATCAATACCCATTCCTGCTTTTTCAAGGTCACGGATATGGCCAAAACAGCTTTTCACCTGAAAATCACTTCCCAGGATCTTTTCGATTGTCTTAGCTTTTGCCGGGCTCTCAACTATCAGCAGATTTTTCGCCATAATGGTGCTTAATATATAATAATAACTATGCTTTTCTTGTTTTGTTGTATAAGCAAAAACCGCTTTTCAGCGGCCGCAAGTTAGGACAAGGATAATAAAAATTTCTGTAAACTATATTTTCTGAAAAATACCTGCTTTAAAAGTGAAGCATAAATACAGCAATTTTCCTACTGTATTTCAACTATATTATGCTCAAAAACCGGGATGCGATTTTTTGAGCCCATCTGTGATATTCTTTTCCTGAAGGATGAAGCCCGTCTTCGGCTAGTAATGACGGATCATTAGATGCTTCTCTGGTCCATGGGGTAATATTTATATAATAAATATTGTATTGTTCAGCTATTTTTTGATTCGCCCGGTTATACATATCTATTTCTTCAGAAATTTTTTCTCTGTCTCTTCCTTCTGCAAACGGCGTAACACCCCAATCAGGAATTGACAATACAATAACTCTTTCATTTCTGTTACCTGCAAATTGTATCGCTTTTTTGAGCAGTTCCTCAAATTCAGTCTTATAATTTTCGATATCCCTGCCCCTGTATTGATTATTAACCCCGATCAATAAGGTCACAAAATCATAGTTGGATAAAAGAGCATCTTTTTTGTTTGATTCAGCAATTCCAGCTTCTAATTCATCAGTTGTCCAGCCGGTTGTAGCTATGATCCTGGGCGCCTCAATATTGATCTTATCTTTTAATTCTGCAAAAACCTGGCTTGGGAAGTTCTCTGATGACTTAACTTTTTCGCCGATAGTATAGGAATCTCCTACTGCCAGGTAATGATATTTTTTTTGCATGCTCTGTTGCATAGAATGTGAGGATAGGTCTGCTGTGAAATAAGTAAAGAAAAGAAATATTAAAGCAAACTGGTTCATAAAAAATCAATGATTTGCCGGGTAACCTTATTATCCCTGTAAATTCTCCGGTGTCCCAATCCTTTTGTAATTACGAATTTGATGTTTGGGTGGTTTTCTTTCATCACTTTTTCAACATCATTCATAGGGGTAATTTCATCATCTTCGTCCTGCACCCATAGCACTTGTGCCCTGATATGTTTCATGGCTCTTCGGATAGAATACCAGGCTGAACTGACTCCACCTTTTTTTACAATCAGTTTCTCAAATTCACTTTTGATGCCGGGGTCCAATTCAAGAAATTTAAAAAAAGTATCGATTGCTGTTGTGGTTTCCGCGGCTGGTGCAATCAGAACCAGTTTGTATTCAGGGGTGTGATTTATTTCTTCAAGGGCAAGACTTACGGCAAGGCCACCAAAAGAATGGGCAATAAAAGATTGTATCGGGCCAAACTGCTTATACACCTTAAGTATTGTTTGTTTATATAATGGGGCCGTTATTGTCTTCCCCGAACTTCTCCCATGGGCGGGAGCATCAAATGCAAGAACTTCATATTCTTTACTGATTAGTGGCTTTACATAACGATCAAAATTGGTGACTGAAGATTCAAATCCATGAAGTATTAGTGCTTTCTTTTGTGAAGGGTGATTCCACCTCCAGCCGTAAATTTTTTTTCCTTCAACCGAAATTTCAAGTTTTTCTCCTTGCTCAAATATCCTCGGTAATTTCTTTTTATGTCTTTTCTGGGGAGTGCAAAAAAGTTCAAACGCTATTGCAGCTGCTTTCTTTTTGGAGATAGCAGAAAGAAGCTTGAATTTTGTACGGATATATTTTATTGCGATTCGTTGCGCCAATTTCATAGATTGTAAAGATAAAATGGACATTGTAATAATCGGTTCGGGTAATGTAGCTTCGGTACTGGGCAGAAAGTTCAGGGGGGCGGGTCATAAAATACTGCAGGTTTATAGCAGGAATGCATCTGCTGCCAGTAAACTGGCATATGAGTGGGACACCGATTCTACAAATTACATTAGCCTTATCAACAAGAGTGCGGATTTGTATTTAATTGCTGTGCCTGACAATGCTATCACTACTTTGGCAGCTGAATTGAGGTTCCCCGGTAAAATAGTTGTACATACCGCCGCATCAGTTCCGAAGGAAATTCTTGCTACCATATCTGCACAATACGGAGTGTTTTACCCATTGCAAAGTCTTACAAAGGAGATGAATTTACTGCCCGACATACCCATCTTCTTTGAAGGGAGCGACGATATGACCCGGAAGAAACTTGAAGATTTGGCCAGGTCAATTTCGCCGGAGAATATTTCAGAGGCGGATGGAGAGGAGAGGTTAAAATTGCATGTGGCTGCCGTAGTAGTAAATAATTTTGTGAATCATCTGTATATATTAGCCGAAGAATACTGCAAAAGGGAAGGGCTTGACTTTCGCCAACTTATCCCACTGATAAATGAAACAGCATTCAAAGTGAAAGAGAAATCTCCTTCTCAATGCCAGACAGGTCCAGCCATAAGGCATGATAGCGATACGATTCATAAGCATCTTGAGTTATTGAAAAATCATCCCAGGCTGAAGAATATTTATATTCTTATTACAGAGAGTATTCAACAACTTAAGTAATTGTTTTCCCGAACAAGTAAATGGCTTCTTTGTTTTACCATTACATTTGCAGCCCCAAACCCCTTTAAATTTGGCTGAGGTTTGGAAATTGAAACGAAAGCAGACGAAATGTATACCATCAAATTTAATTTTGAGCAGAAAGATCTTGAGCCGCTGACTCTTGAAAATGTAGAGGCCGGTCAAACGCTGCTTGAAATTGCTCTAAAAAATGATATTGAACTTCATCATAATTGCGGCGGTGTTTGTGCCTGCACAACCTGCCATCTTTATGTAGAGAAAGGAATGGATTATATTGATGAGATAACAGACAGGGAGGAAGATTTTATCGACAGGGCAGTTAGCCCAAAACTTAATTCGAGGTTAGGCTGTCAGTCTTTGCTGAACGAAGGCGAAGGCGAAATTGAAGTGACAATACCTGATCAAACACAATTTTTGGGAGAGTAAATCAATTTGATAATTAGCACATTTGCATATCAGTACATCAACACATTAGTATATGTCTCATTTTGAACCGCCAATTCACTGGAATGATTACGAAGATATTGCCCTGAAGCTTTATGAGAGATTCGGGGATGACTTTAATGAAGGTAAAATATACCGTATCCGCTTTACTGATCTGCTGGAGTGGGTTTTGGAGATCCCGGGTTTTGTTGGCAAAAGAGAAGAAAGTAATGAAGGCCACCTTGAAATGATCCAAAGCTCATGGGTATATGAGTGGAGAGATAATCAAAAATAACCCCTTGTCACCTCACATGAATGTCCTCGAACGTTTTAAGAAAATAACCACATTTGTTTTTGATGTTGATGGTGTATTGACAGATGGCACTGTGCTGCTTGTAGGAGGTGGTGTGCAGGCCCGAAAAATGCATATAAAGGATGGTTTTGCACTTCAGATGGCTGTTAAGAATGGGTACAGGATCAAGATCATTTCAGGGGGAAATTCGCCTGAAGTTGTTCAGCGGCTGCAGAAACTGGGATTAAAAGATATTCATATGTCTGTGCTTGATAAAGGCATCATGTTACAGGAATATATAACCAGCAATAATCTTTCTAAGGAGGAGGTTTTATATATGGGTGACGATCTGCCGGATATTCCTGCAATGAATATTTCAGGATTGCCATGTTGCCCGGCTGATGCTGTTAATGAAGTAAAAGAGGCTGCAATATTTATTTCCCATCTTGGCGGCGGACAGGCCTGCGTACGGGATGTAATTGAAAAAGTTATGAAACTAAATGACCATTGGCATTACAGGCCCGATGTAACTTCCCGATAGTAATATTTTATTGCCTGTTGTTTCTTGCTTAATTATTGTCATTGTATCTTTCAGCAAATTCATTTCATGAAATTAATGGCAGGCTTCATAAAGATGATCAGGTTCCCCAATCTCATCTTTATTGGGCTGGCACAGGTACTTTTTCAATTTTCAGTTTATTATGTGCTGTATCCCGAGAAAAATTCATCTTCCGATATTATTCATTTCAGTTTGCTGGTGCTGGCCTCTGTTTTTATTGCTGCTGCCGGGTATGTAATCAATGATTATTTTGATATTAACATTGATGAAGTAAATAAGCCCAGGCGGTTGGTAGTTGATAAAGTGATCAGCAGGAGATGGGCTATAGCATGGCATTTTATGCTCAGTTTTTCAGGTATTGTTTTAACGGCCTTTGCTGTGCCGCTTTTTGATAAATGGTACATTGTTCTTGCAAATATTTTTTGTGTTGCCTTATTATGGCTGTACTCTACTAATTTCAAGCGGCAATTATTGATCGGTAATATTGTTATCTCACTCCTGACTGCCTGGACCATATTGATTGTATTTTTTTCAAAAGTTTCCATTGCAGATGCCATCGGAATCGGCGAGCAGCATCATGAAAAATTTTTCAGGATAGCTTTTCTCTATGCCGGTTTTGCTTTTATCAGTTCTCTTATAAGGGAAGCTATAAAAGATATGGAAGACATGCCGGGTGATGAGAAGTATGGTTGCAGGACTATGCCGATTGTTTGGGGGGTAAATGCAACCAAAGTTTATGTGGCTGTCTGGCTTATTGTTTTGGTAGTGATACTCATCCTTGTCCAGGTTTATGTATTACAGTTCCGGTGGTGGATGCCGGTTTTATACTGTACTTTGCTGATTATTCTTCCCCTTATTTTTATTTTCTTAAAACTGTTCAAAGCAAAGACTGTAGGGCAATTTCATCAATTAAGTAGTTTAATAAAAGCAGTGATGCTGGCGGGAATTGTGTCAATGATCTTTTTCTATTTTTACCTATGACTAAAATTATCCTCGCTTCCCAATCGCCCCGCAGAAAGCAATTATTGGAATGGGCAGAAATCCCATTTGAGATTGTTGTTAAAGAAACTGACGAACACTTTCCTCCCGGCCTGAAACCCGAAGAAGTTGCCATATATATAGCCAGAAATAAGGCATTAGCAGTTCAGCAATTACGTAGAGAAAATGAGGTAATACTTGCAGCGGATACAATTGTGGTATTAGGCGATCATCTATTGGGTAAACCGGTTCATCGTGAAGATGCAGTTAGTATGCTGCTTGCTCTTTCGGGTGAAAAACATAAAGTGATCACCGGTGTAGTTATTAAAAAAGGCGAGGAAGAAATTGCTTTTGCTGATACTACTGAGGTGGAATTTCATGATCTCACAACAGAACAGATTGAGTGGTATGTTGAAAAATACAAGCCGTATGATAAAGCTGGCGGCTATGCTATCCAGGAGTGGATCGGCGTGGTTGGCATCAAATCCATCAATGGAGATTTTTATAATGTGATGGGATTGCCTGTCAGCAGAGTGGTGGGGGGGTTGCAAAAGTTAACTAATTAACCAGTAAACAATGATCTCTGAACGACTGCTTCAATTTATCTGGCAATTTCAATACTTCAACAAAACACAGCTTGAAACATCTGCTGGAGATGCAACTTCAATTTTAGTTGCCGGCCAGCTTAATACAAACCAGGGTCCTGATTTCATTGATGCAAGAGTTAAAATAGGGAATACAGTTTGGGCAGGTAATATTGAACTGCATCTTAAGACTTCAGATTGGGATAAGCACAAACATAGCAATGATAGAAATTATGAGAATGTTATTCTTCATGTAGTTTGGGAGGATGATGGCAATAAACTAACGGGAAAAAGCATTCCTGTTTTGGAACTTAAAGGCAGGGTATCTAAAATGCTGCTGCAGCGCTATGAAGAGCTGATGAACACATCAAGTTTTATTCCCTGTGAAAACATGATTCACCCGGTTCGGGATATAACATGGAAAGGCTGGAAGGACAGATTGCTGGCAGAACGATTGATGCGAAAGGCCAAAGGGGTGGAATTGTCCTTACAGCAGACCAATTATCACTGGGAGGAAACATTCTGGTGGCTTCTGGCAAGAAATTTTGGGATTAAAATAAATGCAGATGCATTTGAAGCTGTTGCAAAGTCTGTACCCGTAAATATCCTCGCTAAACATAAAAACCAGATACATCAACTAGAGGCTGTTTTATTGGGGCAGGCCGGATTGCTGAGTGGGGAGTTTAAGGAAGATTATCCTCTTTTGTTGAAAAAGGAATACGGTTTTTTGAAAGATAAATATGATCTGAAGCCGATCAATTTGCCGGTTCATTTCTTGCGAATGAGACCCGGAAATTTTCCAACAATAAGATTGGCCCAGTTAGCCATGTTGATCACGGAATCGTCTCACCTGTTTTCAAAAATCAAGGAGGCAGATTCTTATACGGAAATGAGAAAATGGTTTGATGTAACCGCCAACGATTACTGGCATTATCATTACAGGTTTGATGAGGCTTCTGCTTTCAGAAAAAAGAAACTTGGGGACGCTATGATTGATACTATTATCATTAATACAATTGTTCCCGTTTTATTTGCATATGGAACTTATCACAAGGACCAGAAGTATAAGGATAAAGCCTTAAAATGGTTAGAGCAAACTGAATCAGAAAGCAACAGCATCACAAAAGGATTTCAAAAGCTGGGGGTGGAAAATGCAACCGCCTTTGACTCCCAGGCTTTGATTGAATTGAAAAATGAATATTGTAATAAAAAAAGATGCCTGGAGTGCGGGGTAGGGAATATGATTTTAAAGAATTAAAAATATCACTTAAAGTGCAATCGCAAAATGAACCATCATCCTGTTATTGGCTTTTGCAATTCCATCTGCCAGGTTTTGGGACAGGGATGTTTGAAAATTTGCACCGATTGCTACTTTTTTAAATGAAACTTCGACCCCTATTGTGGTTAACGACAAATTACCCCCGGATGCGGAAACCTCAAACCCGCTATCAAAATCCTTTTGTGATTTTTCATACTGTATTCCGGCATTCGGAGCCACGGTAACCTTATTCTTTATATTGAATTTATAATAAACCTGGGCACTCAGGTTGAATTTATTGCCATATTGATAGTCGTACTTGTTTTCAGTATTAATCTTATAGCTTGAAGATAAGTTCAGCCCGGCATTTTGTACTCGCACATCATACATACCACTAATGGAAAAGTCAGTGCTGCCACTTCCCAGTTGAAAAAGGTTTAAGTTCTCGCTGGTTGACGATTTGTCCTTAGGATTATATTTACCGGTAGCCAGTTTTATCCCGCCACCCAGCCAGAGGCTTTGAGTAAAAAGTTTATTTTTCCCGGTAGTTTTTTGCGAACTGAAAAGCTTGTAAAATCCGGAGAGGCTTATGTCGCCCAATCCGTTTTTTTTATTTGTAATACCTTGATTCGATCTTTGGTTATAGCTGTAAGGAATAATGCCAATAATTCTAAAACGGGTGCCCAGGTTCCAACCACCCCATACTTCTGCAGTATTATATATTTCTTTTGTCGTTAGATAAGTATTATTTCCGTTTAGCCCCACATGCGTAAGCATAGAATTATACCGGTACCGGAGTCCGAATATATGATTCCTGAAATCGGGTAATATTCCTAAATAACTGTTACCTATACCACAACCGCATATATCGCAGGCACCGGAGATTAATGGATGAATAGTTAGTATAATAAAGAGCAGTATTATTTTTCTCATGTTAAAGAGCTTTTAAATAAAACCTAGAGTTTAATAAGAAGGTTTTATGGTATCGAACTATTGTTCAGAAAAACGTTTGTCCAGCAAAAAAGATTTATCGTTAAGGGTGTTTAGAAAACTGGTTATTTTATCTTTTTCATCTTGCGTCAATGATATGCCCAATGTTCCGTTTTGATGCAACAAAGGATCCAGTGTGGCTTCATCATGCACCCCTGAAGAATAGTGGTCAAGTACAGCCTGCAATGTGAAAAAACGACCGTCATGCATATAAGGGGCTGTATAGGCAAGATTTCTCAGGCTTGGTACTTTAAATTTAAATTTATCTGCATCGTTCTGAGTTATCAGATATCTGCCTTCATCGTTATATAAACCAAGACCAATACCATTGTTTCTGAAACTAAAATCAGTGAATAATGGCTCTGGATGGCATGTGCCACACTTCTGCATAACAAGTTGTCTGCCTTCTTCCTCTATAGCAGTAAATGATTTACCACCCTGGTTTCTCATTACACTATCATATTTGCTGTTGCTGCTGACACACATTGCTGTAAATTGAGAAATGGCTTTTAAAAAGGTTGCTGTTGTTATTTCCTCAGAACCATAAGCCTTCTTAAATAGTGCAGGGTATTTAGATGAATTACGCAGCTTGTTGAGGACATTTTCCATGGTTTCATCCATTTCCACATGATTGGTAATCGGCGCAATTGACTGCAGATCCTGATCAACAATACCTCCGTCCCACATAAAACTTGTATTCCATGCAAGATTCATGATAGGTGGTGCATTTCGGGTTCCCAACAAATCAAAGATGCCGTGACTCACCGTATGTCCATGATGAGTGAATGAGGAAGTTTGAATATGACAGCTGCCACAACTGATAGTATTGTTAGCTGACAATATCGGATCATAGAATAATGTTCTTCCTAGTATGAATCCATCCTTTGTAACCGGGTTTGTGTTAAAATGGTAAACCGGCTCAGGAAAGTTCGAAGGCTTTTGAAAACCTTCGAATATATCATTGAAAGTTTCTTTCTGGCAGGCATAAATACCTGCCAGAAAGAAAAAAATAAATAACCAGTATCTTCTGCTCATAACGCTATCAGTTTTCTGTATGATCGTGGTTGATCATAGATGCATAATTATCCGCCATAGGAGTTCCAGCCGCTGGGGAATGAACTTCCGCTGCAGGAGTTCCCAGGCTGATATTGTTAATACCATTCAATGTTTTCATGATATCCACCATCAGGTGAATATTGGTTTCTTTACCTGCTTTTACTTTAGGTGTTCCACGGGCTGTAAGGTCTAACGTAAAAGTTTTAAGGTTATTGGGGGTGGGGGTAGAATAACCTCCGAATCCTCCTATATGATATTTGAAAATATTACCGGGGGCAAGCACTGAAGGGGAAGTACCTTCCAGTTTAAAAAATATATATCCGCTATTCCAACTCCAATACATGTCTGCAGCTTGTCCACTTACATCCAATACACCTGTACGCTGACCAACATCCATTGTGTTTCTCAGGCTGTCAACGCCTATCATAAAACTCAGGGTCTTATATTCGCCTTCGGGCACTTTTAAAGGTGGTTGGTGTGATGATGCCACACTTTCATCAACAAGGAAGTAGCAATCTTCCTGTGGAACTGTGTAAACGCTTCCATCTACATTAGTCAGCTTGAAGTTACTTACATAGTATTTCAGCTTGGTGACATTAAAGTTCTGTCCCGCAGCATTGGTGTACGTAGCGGTATTTAATACAAGGTCTGATGATCCGGCAATATTGTCGAATTCAACCGTAAGGTCCGCTTTTACAGCAGGATTATATTCTCCTTTTTCTTTATTGCATGATATAAATAGTGATACACAAGCCCCTGCAATTAAAATATGTTTCATATAATATATAATATTTTATTATT
>DAOLIV010000032.1:0-36582 GCA_035328345.1 Chitinophagaceae bacterium
CTGAACGACCGGATATTCTATAAATTCAACTTTTTATATTTTAAAAAACTCAGCAATCCTTCAAACAGGAGTAGAAGTGCTACTCCTATAGTGAATTTAAAAATCAGCAGGGGGTATGACCATTCTCAACATTCCACTTAAAATACATAGCTATTTTTACCATTAATTGATTTCAAATGAACTCTGAACCCATGCAGCAGATGCTATTGCAGCTTACAGAACTAGAGAAAAGCATGTCCTCAGCAGTTGAATCGCATAAAGATATTTTTCAGAACATAGATTCTGAACAAAAAGCTGCAGCTAAAAATCTGCTTCAATACCTTGTGTTAAGAAATAATGATATCAGGGAATTACAGGATCAGCTTCACATGCATGGCTTATCATCACTGGCCAGTTCTGAAAGTCATATTCACAACCAGTTGCAGTCAATTTTACAAAGGCTGGGAAAAATATACGAACCGAAAGACCTTGATATATGTACCTATGGATACAGCCGGGACCAGATCACTCAAAAAAGCAAAATGCTTTTCGGAGAAAAAAATGACAGCCTTACTCCTTATGTTATGGTAACATTTGATTCTTCTTTTGCGGAGGATTATGCTATTATAAAAAATCTCTTACAAAACGGGATGAATATTGCACGGATCAACTGTGCTCATGATAATGAAGCCACCTGGTCAAGAATGATCCAGCAACTAAAAAGAGCCAGCAGGCACACCGGCATGCCTTGTAAAATATATATGGACCTTGCCGGTCCGAAGATCCGGGTGAGATTATTAAATAGAGGAAATAAAAAAGGAAAAGCAAAGGTTGAAGAAGGAGAATTAGTGTGGTTAGCTGATGATTCAAATGGTGTAGATAAAGACGTTATAGTAATCAGTCCTAATGAACCAGGGATCATTCCTCATTTGAAAAAGGGAGAAAGAGTTTTCATTGATGATGGAATTATAAAAGGTATCATTGAGAAAAAAGAAAATAACAAAACTGCCCTGCGTATTGTACGCATATCATCAGCTAAGAAACAATTAAAATCAGGAAAAGGAATTAATTTCCCGGATTCTGCAATTAATGTCCCATCATTAACCGAATTCGACAGATCAATTCTACCATTTATCTGTGAATATGCAGACCTGGTTGGTTATTCATTTGTGCGGTATCCTACTGACCTGGCTACTTTACAAGACCTGTTACAAAAACTCACACCAAAACCTCCAGACATCATAATAAAAATCGAAACACCTGAAGCTGTAAAAAATCTTCCGGGGCTTCTATTCCAGGGAATGAAGCAAAAAGTATTTGGAGCCATGATTGCAAGAGGCGACCTGGCAGTTGAAATTGGTTTTGAAAGAATGGGAGAGATACAGGATGAGATATTATGGATCTGTGAAGCAGCACATGTACCTGTTGTGTGGGCTACACAGGTATTGGATACCCTGAACAAATCAGGTGTAGCAACAAGATCTGAAATAACAGATGCAGCACACGCAGCACTAGCGGAATGTGTCATGATCAATAAGGGAGACTATACGATACAGGTAATTGAAACTTTAAGAGATATTATGCACCGCATGGGCGGTCACCACATTAAGAAGAGGCATATATTCAGACCTCTAAGTATCGCCAGCGAATTCCTGAAATCAGCTTCAAAGAAATAGCATTATAATTTTCCATCCAGCCAGTGAATAATATTTAATAATAATTGATAATTTTCTTTGGCTATCGGCGAATTCATTCCAACCTTCATTTGCTGCGGTCCGGCCAGCTGTGTAGTAAACATTGCCGCTTCACCAAACATTACAAGTTTTCCCTTACCATATTTTTTAAAAGCACCCTGTGATAATCCTTCCGCAGATTCGATGCGGGTTTTACTGTCAAAAACCCAGGCAGTATCTGGCAACAGGTTCACATACTTTGATGAAAGAGTAATTATTGATTCAGCATCAGCAGGAATTTTGAAAGACTGGCCGGTGAAGGTTGCTACCTGCTGAACATTTTCCGATTTGTTTCTGCCATTGGTAATAACATTATTCTTCAAAGAACTATCATTTCTGCTGAACAGATCAGTGGTCCTGCTCATTGTATCCACAGCAAAGCCGTTTCGGAAATCAAAACCAAATACTTTTGCCAGGTCAGCAGCGGAACCGGCCAGGGGCATGTGATCGGCTATCAGAAAAAGACTGCCCCCATTATAAACCCATTTCCTGACACTTTCAATCTCCTCTTTTGTAAAGGCAGAAGGAGTTGGAAGATACCAGTTCTCTGTATTGATTTCGTTGAGAGCATTTGAAATAACCAGAATCTTTCCCGCATCCAGCTTCTTTTCTTCAAATAAACCAACATAGCGCTTCACATTATATCCATCACTTTCAAGCAACCGGGCAAAGCCAAAGTAACGTCCGTCTTTTGTATGAAAGTTATGGTGTCCCTCATCAATGTAAACAACTGATCCTTTTCCGATTGAGTATTCAGGATGTAAAATGATTGGTTTATAGTTCGTATCTGGCAACTGCTGAGCAAATAATGTGAAGCAATGCAAAACAAAAACTATAACCCATATATTTATTTTCATGGCCTTAATTTGAATTTAAAATACAAATCAACAGGGAAAAAGCATGACCGATTATAATAATGATTTCAATTTTTAGTACTTTGTAGAAAGCAACTGGCTAAATTCCTGTATCATGGTGTACGAATTAACCTATTGTTCATTGGCCAAACCTAATATTACGCAGGATG
Organism: Chitinophagaceae bacterium; assembly: GCA_035328345.1. Taxonomy (GTDB): domain Bacteria; phylum Bacteroidota; class Bacteroidia; order Chitinophagales; family Chitinophagaceae; genus JJ008. The sequence goes on from DAOLIV010000032.1 coordinate 2,737, forward strand.
ATATCTATGGTATCCTGGAAGCTGCCGGCAGAAACAACAAAAAAAACAGCATCACGGGATGCCTTTTATTCTACAATCATGAGTTTCTCCAGATTCTGGAAGGAGAAGAGAAGATGGTAAAAGCAGTTCAGAAAAAAATTGCTAAAGACAGTCGGCATAGCAATGTCCGGATACTTTCAGAAGGAGAAAAAGAAGAAAGAACATTTGATCATTGGACGATGGCATTTAAAGAATTAAGTGAACAGGAAGCAAAAGATATTGGTGACAAATTCTTTGAGGACAATTTTCTTACCTTTTCAGAGCTTGTTTCAAAGCCAACACGAACAATTCGTTCATTCTGGCAAAGAGCACAATACATGATCAACGGTTAATTTTGTTTTCCCCAAATGTTTCAGATCCTTACAGCCACAACCAAAGGCTCAGGCTCATGAACGCTTACTGAACCAGCTTTATCACCATCCATTTTGAAAATTATTTTAACCGATGGGGCTCCTGCCGGAGAAAAAGTATTTTCATCAATCATATTCAATTTTCTTGGAGACGAGCCCTTGCGGCCCATTTGCAAGAAACCCAGCCGGTGAATGTCAACAACAAATATTTCATTTTCCTCGCTTCCAAAGCGGTAGTTCCCAAAATATTTTTTCTTTTCTTCTTCAGATATTTCTAAGTCTTTGGGCTTTACATCGGCATTGCCCAGGCTTTGCAGGTAATTCATCACTTTAGTAACATGGGCAGCATCTGAAGCAGAAATATTTTTATTCTCAAGCCTGTTCTTTGCATGTTGAAGCAATGTTATCCCATGTGGTCCGTTGTGTGTTTGAATTCCCGGCACAGTTTCAATTATTTCCTGTACAGCTTTCAACATTCCCATCATGATGTATGTAAAAATATCCGGTCTTGCTCCATTCGCTATTAAGAATTCAGCAATATCACGACGGCCAACATGAGATGCTGCCCCCAATGCTGTTTCCCAATCACCAAAACCCCAATCCCAGGCGGCCCCTGCTAATTCGGGACGTTTATTGACCAATTCTTTTACTTTATCAAAATTGCCATGAGAGGCACCCACTATCCCGGAAACCATTTCATCATTCATGCTTGGATAACGATAGAAAAGGACCTCATCGTTCAATCTTAATGATTTTACAACATTATCCTGCCCGGAAGCATAGCCAAATGTTGTGATTCCGATTAAACCAAAAGCAGAGCTTTTAATGAATCGGCGACGTTGCAATAAATTGTTATCCATAAAATTTAAATGATTGTTCTATTAATTTACAGCATCTTGATTCTTTCTTTTACAAAATTCAGATAACTGGTCTTATAAGAGTACCGGAGGTTTAAACACAGACTTATGCATTAGAATTTTTGGCAGAATTCCAGAAAGTACTAATATGAGAACCCTCTTATCATCTGCTTAAATCCTTCATCACTAACTTTTGGTTATATACCGGTGGAATACCTTATTTTAAAAAAATCAGCATAACGTTCAAATAATGGAAAAAAGACTTAACTGGTTAACCAGAATATACCTGGGCACTCTTTTAATCATTTTCTTATTTATAACAGCAAGTTCCTGCCAAGCCCAGGGTGATGAGGGGAGCCCTGTATTAAGAAAACTCTATCCTTATTTTGGGCTTTATGAAACCAGTGATCATAAAAACGGTTTCATGCTTGGTATGATAGAAAATTACCCTGTATTATTTTTCCCTGACGGAAATATCAGGGGAGTTTTTGATACTGCAGGAAAACTAATGATCGGAAATTCAATTGGAAAAAAAGATCAACCCGAAGGAACACTTAAGTTTGAGAAACATAAGAAAGAAATGAATTTGATTTTCCGAAAGAATGATGGAAGTGAGATAAATGCAAAAAGGGTTGAGCTGAATGAAAGGGAAATTTCTTTCAAAACAAAAAAGATCGATTTTATTGACAGAGATAAAAATGATAAAAAAGATCTGAAATTATCCGGTTCATTGATCCTTCCACCGGGAGAAGGACCCTTCCCGGCGATAGTGTTTACACATGGTTCGGGGCAGGAAACAAGGGATGCCAGCAGGGGGTTAGCCGCACTATTTGCATATAATGGAATTGCCTGCCTGATCTTTGACAAAAGAGGTGTTGGAAAATCTGAGGGTGATCATTGGGCCGCATCATTCAGTGATTATGCAAATGATCTGCTTGCAGGAGTGCAGCTTTTGAAAACTTTCCCTGAAATCAATAAAAACAAAATAGGTTTATACGGGCATAGCCAGGGCGGATGGGTTGTTCCACTTGCTATCAGCAAATCACCAGGTGATATTTCCTTTGCAATACTAAGTGCTGCTAATTGTGTATCGCCATTGGATCAGCATATGTATAATGGAAGAAGAGTGCTTACATTCAGAGGAGTGGATAGTAGCACCATCGCTAAAGTTGAAGCTTTCAGAAGAAATAAATATGCAGCTTCATTAGGCAAGATCAGCAAAGAAAATTTTTATAATGAAATCCTGCCGGCTGCGCAAAAACAAGACTGGCTCAGTCAACAAAAACTTACAAACGAGGAACTGGGTGTTGACCAGTTCTTTGAGTACAATTGTTATTACGATCCGCTCCCCGCCCTTATATCTGTAAAATGTCCCGCATTGGTGATTTATGGTGAGAAAGATAATTTCACTGATGCGAACCTGAATTACAGAATGATGCAGGAACAATTTCAGAAAAACGGTAATCGGGATGTGACATTAAAGATGTTTCCTGATGCCAACCATGCCATGCTATACACAACAAGAGGCTGGTTCTTTAACAGGGAAATGCCGGCCCTTACAAAATTCGCAGATGGGTACTTCGATCTATTGGTAAACTGGGTGAAGGAAAAGACAAAATAGAAACTGGTATCAGTTTTTGATCAGCTTGTATACCAGTATCAATACGATCACGCCTAAAATCGAAGTATAAATGGTTTTATTATACTTCGCCAGCCAGTTGGGCAGGTAAATATCAAAATTATCTTTCGTGGAGTCAGAATATCTCCTTGCAATAACAGTTAAAGGGCATTTCATTTTAAAAATAAGCAGCACCAGTCCCTCAATTAAAAAAAGACATAACCCTATCCAGATCCATTTATCAATTTTGCCGGCAATAACCGCATACAGCAGGTAGAGTATCACCACATTGAAAAAAATCCAGATTATGGTGTGAATTGATTTTATCAAAACCAGTTTTGACCCGGCATTTATAATACCGAAGTTGACAAACTACTATTGTAAATTGAATGAGACTGATCAGACTGTTAACTGATCTTAGCATTTATAGGCTAGCCGTTTTCTTCCGAATAAAAACTCAGTTGGTTCCTGAGTAATGTGATCTCCTGCTGCATTTCTTCAATACGTTCCAGTAAATGTTCAACAGCACCCATGCCCTCAGGATTAATGTTCAGATCATGATGAAGCCTGACCAGTTTTTCAAGCCTCGGCAATTCATCCTCAGTAATGCAAAGTGCCTGGTCCACAATAATGATCTCCACCAGTCCCTGGTCTTCCAGTGTTCTTACAAAAGAGATCTCAATTTCATGACTGCTGCAGAATTCATTCAAACCTATCATGTTTTCCATTTGAATAATTTTTTAAGATGATAACTTAGACAACTGGTCAAACAATTCTTTTTGCTTATCAGTCAGATTCGTCGGTATCAGTATATTGAAAGTGATGATCAGGTCGCCAAACTCACCTTCTTTTCTGTAAACGGGAAATCCTTTTCCGGTTAATTTTATTTTACTTCCGTTTTGTGTTCCTGCTTTTACGTTCAGCTTCACTTTTCCGTCAAATGTATCAACAATGATCTCGCCTCCGAGTACCGCCTTATACACATCAATATCTACTGAAGTATGAAGATCGTTTGCGTCTCTTCTGAATTTTGTATTGTTTATAATGCTGAAAGTGATATAAAGATCACCATTAGGTCCTCCATTAATACCCGGTCCGCCATATCCTTTGATCTTAATTTGCTGCCCGTTCTCAACACCTGCAGGAATAGTAATGCGGATATTCTTCTTATTTACTGTCAAAACCTGTTGGTGAGTTTTGAAAACATCTGAAAGATTTAATTGCAGCTCTGCATGATAATCTTCACCTCTGAATTTTGCCTGTCTTCTCTTGGAATGAGTTTCATGGCTACCTCCAAACATGAAGTTGAAAAAATCTGAGAAATCAGTATCACCAAAATCACCCTGGAATCCTTGTCCACGGAAACCTTGTTCTTGCGACTGTCTTGACCTTTCAAATTGTTCGGCATGCTTCCAGTCTTTGCCGTACTGATCATACTTCTTTCTTTTCTCAGGATCGCTTAGCACTTCATTCGCTTCATTGATCTCCTGGAATTTTTTCTGTGCATTCTTATCGTTTGGGTTGATATCCGGGTGATGTTTACGGGCAAGCTTACGATAAGCTTTTTTGATCTCATCCTGCGATGCATTCTTGTCAACACCCAACACTTTGTAATAATCTATGAACTCCATTTACTCAGGTTTTATTTGTTTCTTTCGCTTATTAAAATTAAGAAAAAGGGGAAATGCGATAGTTACTGATTCTCAAGAAGAACTGTTGAAATAGTAGAACTTGATAACCATTAATCAAATAACTCATTTATACTAGACCGAATTTGACTAAAATATCTTCTTTGGTATTTTCTTGATTTTCTTTCAAATCTTTGAAGAATGTATTTTTATAAATTGGCGTTAAACATTTTTTAATATCCCCGTTTATTTCAAATAAAGAGAAATCGATATTATAAACCGATGTTTTTGCAGGGCATAATCTTCCTCCGAAACTTAATATTAATTTCGTCTGATTTTTCTCCCTTCTCAAATCTTCCTTATCATAGAACAATGTCATTGAATCCCCTACAGGAGAACCATAGGACAAAATATCAGTTACCTTTTCTGAATATTCACCAGTAGAAGGATATCCCCTTGCTGCATAAAGGCTATCTTGAAAACATCCAAAATCACTTAACAGCCTAACATAAACATCTTCTTCGTTTTGGAAGGGGCTCCAATTGAAAATCATGAATTTAATTTGTATAGACAAAAAGTTACCTTTTTTGCCGTTAAAGATTATATTGTTTTTATGGAACAGAGATTGAATCCCGACGAACCCCTCAATATTTGGAAATCGAGCTTTTTTAAACATCGCTTCGACGTAATGATGTGGGGCGACTCTTGTTTGCCCATCAATCCTAATAAAATATTTCTCATTTGTTTGGTGAGGAGCATAATCACTTTCTTTAACTTCTATTACATAAACGGCAGTATCTTCCAAGTGTAGTATTGTGACATTAATCGAATTTGGAAGTGGAGTTATTAGACTTGCTATCTTATTTATTAGAGTATCCTTTTCCAGTATATCTTTTGTTGGAGTAAGCTCTCCTTGAAAATATTTTTCTTTTTTCCCATCTTTCCTTCTCCCGTTTGGCGCACCCCAAATTAAGATCCCTCCACTTGAATTCAAAAAGCCACATATTGTTTCAGTAATCTTTTGGAAGGATGATTTATAATCGCTTTTATCACTTATAGATTTATATTCAATAGAATCAGTTTCATTTCTTTCAATTTTAAAATATTCTTGAATATCGCTATAAGAGAGGCTGTTGAGATTTTTACCAAAATGAATTTCAGAAAATTCCATATATAATTACTTATTAGTCGTAAATAAAGTTAGTAAAGGTATAAGAGTAAATAATGTAAAAACAAACTAATGGCACATATAACTAAAATCAAAAAAAAGACATTTATAATACCTTCGCACAAGTAAAGGGTTTCTGAACAACAATTTATCAATGGGACCTCTCTTCACTTTTGCACTAACGGTCTTCACCGGTTTTTTTGCGATCATGAACCCGATCGCTAATACCCCTATATTCCTGGGTCTTGTTGAGGGAAAAGATAGTACTACTCAAAATAAGATCGCCAGGAAGGCAACGATCACCGCTTTTATAATTGTAACAGCATTCATATTCGCCGGCAAATACATCTTTGAATTGTTTGGCATTACCATTCCTGCTTTTAAAATAGCCGGTGGCTTACTCATCTTTTATGTTGGTTTTGAAATGCTCATGTCACAAAAATCAAAAATCCATACTCCTGAAAGCGCTGATGAGTCAGACAGCGTTGCTGTTTCGCCATTAGCCATTCCTATTCTTGCAGGGCCAGGCACCATAGTAACCGCTATGAATTTTGTCACCGATGCAGATTATGTACACATTGCCATAGTGGTTGCTGTTTTTGCATTAATGATAGGCCTGACCTACTTGGCTTTTTATTCCAGCCAATGGATCGTAAAAAAAGTGGGTGCCAACCTGATCGCAGTTATAGGAAAGATCATGGGTTTGATTCTTGCCATTATTGGTGTTGGAATGCTAATAGAAGGAATCAAACTGGCTTTTAACTTATAATTCGATAGCTCTCTATCCCTTGTCCTTCGGCAGACAGGCAATATCTTCGCAACATGCAACAAATCATTGAATGTGTCCCCAATTTCAGCGAAGGAAGGGACATGAATATCATTAAGCAGATCACCGATGAGATTGAGGCAGTGGAAGGAGTAAGACTGCTGAATATGGATCCGGGCAAAGCCACCAACAGAACCGTGGTAACTTTTGTAGGTAACCCGCAAGCTGTGGTGGAAGCTGCTTTCCGTGCTATTAAAAAAGCAGGTGAGGTAATTGATATGAGTAAGCACAAAGGTGAGCATCCCCGTATGGGTGCTACTGATGTGTGTCCGTTGATACCCATTGCCAATATTTCCATGGAGGAAACAGCAAAATTTGCACAGCAATTAGCCAAAAGAGTGGGAGAGGAATTATGGGTGCCGGTGTATTTATATGAAGCAGCACAACCAAAAAAAGAAAGAAGCAATTTATCTGTAATAAGGGCAGGAGAGTATGAAGGGTTTTTTAAAAAGATAAAACAACCGGAATGGAGACCTGATTTTGGTCCCGCAGAGTTTGATACGAAACGTGGTGCTACGGTGATCGGCGCCAGGGATTTTTTAGTGGCCTATAATGTAAACCTGAATACAACTTCCACCCGCCGTGCCAATGCAATTGCTTTTGACGTTCGGGAAGCCGGAAGAAATGTAATGGAGAACGGTGTAAAAGTGAACAAGCCCGGCTCATTGAAATTTGTGAAAGCGATAGGCTGGTATATTGAAGAGTATGGTATTGCACAGATCAGCATCAATCTCACTAATATTAATGTGACGCCGGTGCACATTGCTTTTGATGAAGTTTGCAAAAAAGCAGAAACAAGAGGAGTGAGGGTAACAGGCAGTGAACTGGTAGGTTTGATCCCATTGCAGGCGATGCTGGATGCAGGAATTTATTTTTTGAAAAAGCAAAAACGTTCAACCGGTGTCTCAGAAAAAGAATTGATCAAGATCGCCGTGAAATCGCTGGGATTGGATGAATTGGGTCCTTTTAAACCGGAAGAAAAAATTATTGAATATATGCTGCGTGACAAAGCTGACAGCAAACTGGTAAGTATGTCGCTGGCTGATTTTGCAGATGAAACCGCCAGTGAAAGCCCGGCGCCGGGTGGTGGTTCGATTGCTGCTTATGTGGGCGCATTGGGCATTTCACTGGGAACGATGGTTGCCAATTTGTCCTCACACAAAAGAGGTTGGGATGAAAGATGGGAAGAGTTCAGTAATTGGGCTGAGAAAGGACAACGTTATAAAGATGAATTGATAAAACTGGTGGACGCTGATACGAAAGCCTTTAACCAGATCATGAATGCAATAGGTTTACCAAAGTCAACAGAGGAAGAAAAAGCTGCCCGCAGCAAAGCTATCAGTGACGCCACAAGGTTTGCCATTGAAATTCCTTATAAAGTGATGCAGGCTGCTTATAACAGTATGGAAGTGATCAAAGCAATGGCTGAGACCGGTAATCCTAATTCTGTTTCAGATGCCGGTGTGGGAGCTTTATGTGCCCGAACTGCTGTAATGGGAGCCTTTATGAATGTCCGCATCAATGCATCGGGGTTTGATGATAAAAATTTTGTTGATGATATTATTAAGAAAGGAAAAGAGATCGAGAAACAAGCAATTGCGATGGAAGCTGAAATTTTGAAGGTTGTTAATGATAAGATCGGAGTATGATATTAAACCTCACCCCCGACCCCTCTCCACGGATGCAGAGGGGGAGAATACCGAAGTAGTACAAAAGCCATAGATTTACAAAATGGAAAAAGAAACAGGACATAATATTGCAGAGCAACCAAAAAAACTTTCCCCTTCACATCTTAAAGTATATAACAAACAAGACATACTTTCTCTGACTAAACTCCGTCGTTTTGAAACCAAGTTGGGGGAAAGATTACAGGTAGTGGATGATGTTGATGATGTTGCAAAATCACTGGCAACTTCAGATGCTAAATATGTTTTGTTCGGTATCCCGGAGGACCTTGGCGCAAAAGGAAATCACGGACTGGGAGGAACTGATACCTTATGGATTCCTTTTCTGCAATCTTTTCTGAATATACAAAGCAATGATTTTTTTGATGGTGCTGAGGTATTGCTGGTTGGTCATTTTGATTTTGGTGACATTCAATATTTAATTGATACCACCGCTAAAGGGGAGGATGAAAAGATCGAAGCGTATCGCCATGCAGTAAATACAATTGATGATGAAGTGGAACATCTCGTTAAACTGATCACAGAAAATAAAAAAATTCCCATTGCAATCGGCGGGGGGCATAATAATTCTTATCCGTTGATCAAAGGTTCAGCCAAGGGCTGGCACAAAGCAGGAGTGATACCATTGGCCCAGATCAACTGTATCAACCTGGATGCACATGCTGACTACCGTGCTATGGAGGGAAGACACAGTGGCAATGCTTTCAGGTATGCTGAAGAAGATGGTTACTTACAACGCTATTGCATCCTATGCCTGCATGAAAATTATATACCTCAGAATGTCTGGATAGATATCGTCAATAATCCTTTTATTGATGTGATCACACATGAAGATATTTTCGTTCATGAAAAAAGAACCTTTCTTCAGGCTGTTGCACATGCTACCGGCTTTACAGAAGATACTTTAACGGGAATTGATATTGACCTTGACTGTATTCAGAATGCACTCAGCAGCGCCATGACCCCGGTTGGTATATTGCCGAGAAATGCAAGGCAATATATTTCGTTTGCAGCAACAGACAGTAAGCCAGCCTATCTACATATTTGTGAAGGCGCCACCCGTTTATCGGATGGAAGAACCGATGCGACAAATGGTAAACTGATCAGCTACCTGGTTAGTGACTTTATTAAGGCTCGTACCGTATTATCAGAAAACAGGTCCGTATAATTTTACATCGGCTTTACTAAATGCCGCTTTGAAACGCTGCAACATTAATTCAGCAGCTTTTTTATCACCATTGCGAATTGCCAGCCAGCAGCCATACAATGCCCAGCCATTCTCGCTGTTATTCTTCAGATCTTTTTCTAATACATCTTTTGCCTTATCAAACTGTTCTGCTTTGAGGTAAGCATTACCCAGATAATGTTTAGGATTCAGCAACCAGTCTCTCGGTTCATTGTAGACCATATTACTCTCTACTGAATCAGCCTTTGCAAAGTGCCTGACCGCTCCATCATACATTTTTCGTTGCAAGTGAATATCCCCTAACAATAATTGTTCTGCAATTGTAGCTCCTTCAATAGCAGCTGAAAAAGGAGAAAGCGGAATTTTTAATGTGCTGTCTTTCATCAATTCTCTCATACTATCCAGTTCCTTAGCTGCTGCATCAAAATTTTGCCTGTGAGAATAAGCCATTCCCCGGCCAAAATGCCAGAGAAGTGTTGCATAAATCAACTCTGATGCTGGTTTTGATTCTGTCAATAAATTGTTCCAGTTACCAAAGCGAACATCAACAAGTGTTGGCGTCATGTATATATACTGTATATAATTACCTAATGCCCCAGGAATAGACAGGTAATCTTTTGGAATACTGTTCCTGGTTTCATGAGCAGCCTTCAGTGAGTAAAATGATAAACCTGCCAGCATCGCATTATTGGTTTGCATGTGCAGGTTGTGAATGATATAGAGAAAATCATTTCCTTTTACAGGTTCATACAGAGGTATCGTCCTTTCATAGCTTTTTACGGCTGCCTCATTCACCGATACACCTTTTTCATAATAACCGGTTCTCAGGTAAATATGAGAAGGCATATGAACGGTGTGAGATAACCCTGGCGTCAGTTTACCCAACCTGTCAGCACTTGCCAAAGCTTTTGCTGCATAAGGAGAAGGCTCCATTACATGAATATAATAGTGATTGGCACCGGGGTTAGTTGGAGTTTTGGCAATTACTTTTTCCAATACTTCACGGATCAATGGTGTCCATGGTTTTGGAGTGCCATCATTTTTCCAAAGATCCCATGGATGCTCCAACATCATAGCATCTGCATATAACGTTCCTGCTTCCGCATTATCAGGATAATCTTTGTAAACTTCACTCATGGCTTTGGTATAAGCTTCATTCAGGCTTTTACGGTTCAGATCCGTTGAATCAGCAGTATATCGCACTGCCATTGCCTGTATCAGTTTTCTCTCCATGTCACTAGCGGTAGCTGATAGTTCAACAGCTTTTTGAGTTGCTGCCAAAGCTTCGGGAGAAGCAGCATAACCAAGATCATTAATATTAGGTCCGTAGGCCAATGCTTCTGCCCAGAATAACATAGCACAGGAAGGATCAAACCGGGCAGCTTTTTTAAAAGAAGCCATTGATTCTATAATGTGAAAACTGTAATACATATTAATGCCCTGGTTAAAATAAAACTGGGCACTGTCATTGTTGGTGCTGATCTTCCATTTATATGCACCAGCCCCGGGAATAGGGGGAATATCTGATTCTTCCAACCAATCCTTAAGTTGGCTCCAGTCACGACTGCAGGGAATAATATTTATCTTTCTTAATCCGCTATACTGAGTATTTTTCCCGGCAGCTGACCGGGAATCAATTTTGTGAAATGCAAGAAGGGCGGCTACTGCAAAAGCAGCGATCACAAGGAAAAATTTCTCTTTCATATCAGTCAAATTGGATATAAAAGATACAACAAATCACAAAGCCAGCATGACCTGACCTTAAGCTGCTATTTCTTAATTTTTTATATTTAAAACATGAAACGATTTTTAGTTATCCTGTTTTTTGCCTTTCCTGTTTATACAGTTGCGCAGAATGAATTTGCTGCCACTTCATTTTATAATACGCTTAAAAAGATCAAAGACGATGGTGAAAAAGGCTTTGCCGCCTGCAAAGGGCAGAAAATGAAAAGCCCCTATGAAGACCTGGAAGATGCTTACAAAGCAAAATTTATGCTGCCTCTCGCTGACTCAGGTAAAGTTGTTTTTCCGGTGTCAGGCCCTGTTTATGCTGTGTATTTTTTTGAACCTGAGAAAAAACTGGTGGATATTGAGAAAAGAGCTTCAAATCTCAGAGAAGCCGTGGCTACTGCTACCGGAGGGCTTCTGTATTCAAAAGCAACCACAACCAAGATTGATGATTATATCAATTCCAACACTTACATATATCTAGCCGAGGAGGAAACAGATACAAGAAAGGCCATTTACCGAATAAGCATTTATCGTGTAAAGAAACGATACCATCTGTCTTTGGAAATACGGGGGAAGAATAACTAAAGATCTATTTCTGCTCCAGCTCCATTAATTTTTCAAACACTTTTTCGTATTCAGCATTCAGCTTTCCCAGTTCAGCTTCTTTCTTTTTAAATAAAGATTCCGTTTCGATGAATTTATTCTTATCTGAATATATTTCAGGATCGATAAGCTTTTTTTCCAGTTCTCCCTTTTCTTTATTTACAGCTGCGATCTTTTCTTCTAACTGCTGAAAAAGTCTTTGTTGTTTTTGTAACTCTTTTTTATGCTCCTTATTTATAGAAACAGGCTGCGCTTTATTTTCCGAAGCGGGGTTTGACTGTTTTACCTCGGTTGTTTCTTTTTGCCTGGACGGCTTCTGGTTCTGAGTTGCCTGTTTTTCCATTCTTTCATTCCATGCGACCCATTCTTCATATCCTCCTTTGAATTCTTTGATCCTGTGGTCAACAATTTCCCAGATCTTATTAGCTGTCTTTGAAATGAAATAACGGTCGTGGCTCACCAGTATGATAGTTCCTTCATATTTATTTAAAGCTTCAATCAGCAGATCACAGCTATGCATATCCAGGTGGTTGGTAGGCTCATCCAGCATCAAAAAATTGGCTTTACTGATAATAGTTTTTGCCAGTGCAACCCTTGCTTTTTCGCCTCCGCTAAGTATCCTGATCTTTTTATCGGCATCATCACCGCTAAAAAGAAAACACCCCAATAATCCCCTTAATTCCAACTCAGTCATCTGGCTGCCGCATTCTTTCATTTCATCAAGAATACTGTTCTCTAAATTCAAGGCTTCCAACTGATGCTGTGCATAAAAACTCTCTTCTACATTATGTCCCCATTTTCTTTCTCCCTTCATTGGCTCTGAACCAGCGATCATCCTCAAAAGGGTAGATTTCCCTTTGCCATTCGCCCCGATCAAAGCAATTTTATCGCCTCTTTCTATCTCAACAGAACTATTTTCAATGATCACATTTTCACCAAAAGCTTTAGAGGCATTTTTTATTTCCACTAATACTTTGCCCGGCGTCTTATCCATCCTGAAGTTGATCCGCATATTGGGTCTTTCCAATTGTGCATCTTCAATTCGCTCCAGCCGATCCAGCTTTTTGATCAGGCTTTGTGCCATTGCAGCCTTACTTGCCTTGGCTCTGAACCTGTCAATCAGTCTTTCCTGCTGACGGATAAAGTCCTGCTGATTTTCATAAGCTTTTTGTTGCTGATCTATCCTCAGTGCTTTTTCTTTTTCATAGTATTCATAATTTCCGGTATAAATATGCAATTGCTGCTGGTACACTTCGACGATCTTCGTTACCATGCGGTTTAGGAAATATTTATCATGACTCACAATTACTACCGATCCCTGGTAATGTTGTAAATATTTTTCAAGCCATTCAATAGAAGGAAGATCGAGGTGGTTGGTAGGCTCATCCAGTAAAAGCAGGTCAGGTTGCTGTAAGATCATCTTGGCAAGTAAAACTCTCATTCTCCATCCGCCACTGAACTCACTGTACGGTCTTTTCAGATCTGAATTCGAAAAACCAAGTCCCTGTAATACCTCTTCAGTCCGGTGATGAATATTATAACCTCCAAGGGTTTCCAATTCATGCAACTTATCACTGTATTCATGCAGTGTTTTTTCATCACCCGTTTTTTCAAGTTCTTTTCCCAGGTATTCGATTTCTTTTTCCAGTTGCAACACTTTTTCAAATGCACTCAATGCCACCTCCAGTATTGAATCATCAGTATCAAAACTCAACAGATCCTGGTGCAGGTAACCAATTGTTACCGTCCGGCTTCGTTCAATAGTTCCTTTTGAAGGTGTGTATTGACCCGTCAATAATTTTAATATGGTTGATTTCCCGGTACCGTTGTAACCAATCAACCCGATCCGTTCATTTGGCTGAATATGCCAGGTAGCATCTTCAATAAGTACCCTTGCTCCAAACTCAAATGTCACATTTTGCAGTCCTGCCAGCATTTTTCTGAATATTTACCTACAATTTTTTTTAACAATCTGCAAATTTAGCGGATTAGCAGTTGCGGATATCTGAAGTTATCTTTGCCCTGCATTAATTGCTATGAAAAATATTATTGAGCTATCGGGAATAATTCTTCCTGCATTAATTATCATTCTTGGGATCATCAGGGTGTTTGCTAAAAAAACACAAGGCATCAATGGCCTTACCATGCTATTTGCCATCCTGCTGTTGATAATCGGCTTTACTCAGTATTTCATTTTTAAGGACAACAGTTCCGGGAATAATGAACCAAAGCCACAACCATTAGCGGTAAGCAAGCACAGTGCTGTGTTTAATCAATCGATCGAAAAAGTGTTGAACGCTTATTTCAGAATGACAGACGCTTTTGTAAACAATGATATTTCCGCCATTAACCAGTTTGGTAATGAACTCAAGACTGACCTGGACAGCCTGAAACTCGAGGAACTGAAAGCTGATACACTTATTTATGAAACAGCGTTACAACCGTTTGACAATGCAAAAGCAGAAATTGCTTCAATAGTTGCTGATCCTTCAGTTGATGAAAAAAGAGGTTCCTTAAATATTTTCTCAAACGAATTGTATACTTTGTTACGTACGCTCAGGTATGACCTGGCAAAAGTATACTGGAAAGAATGTCCCTTTGCATTCGGAGACAGTAAGCCGGGCTACTGGCTCAGCAAGACAGAAGAAACATTAAATCCCTATGGGAAAGAAGATTGTGCTATTGTGAGAAGCATGATCAATTTTGTTCCTGCTGATTCATCCAAAAATGAAGAATCAACAAAAGAGTAACATGATTGTTGTGTAGCCATGGTAAAATTAATCTGTTCATCTTTTTTACTTTTTCTTTCGCTGTCGGCTTTGGGACAATCCCGTTTTACCTTAAATGGATATGTAAAAGATAGTCTTTCCGGCGAATCTGTGATCGGGGCTACTGTATCTGTTTCAGCAGTCGGAGATGAAGGGACAGATCATGTAAAAACTGTATTAAGCAATCAATATGGGTTTTATGCGATCACTTTAGATGAAGGCAACTACATCATTACAGCGTCGCATGTTTCTTATATAGTAAAAGCTATCAGTATCGGCCTTTCATCCAATCAATCTTACAATTTTGAAATTGTTCCAAAATCTGCAGCTCTGGGTGAAGTAATTGTATACAGTAAAAAGCGGGATGGTAATGTGAAGAATGCCCAAATGGGAAAAATCGATCTTTCCATGAACCAGGTACGGAATATTCCTGCTTTTATGGGTGAGGTCGACCTGCTTAAAGCTATCCAGCTTTTGCCGGGTGTTCAAAATGCAGGAGAAGGAAATGCAGGTTTTTATGTAAGGGGTGGAGGACCTGATCAAAATCTGATCATTCTGGACGATGCGGTTGTTTATAATACAGGTCACCTTTTTGGGTTTTTCTCCATTTTTAATGGGGACGCTATTAAAAATGTCTCGTTGATAAAAGGCGGAATGCCGGCTCAATACGGTGGCCGTCTTTCTTCTGTTGTTGATGTGTCTATGAAAGACGGGAATATCAATAAATTTCAAGCCGAGGGCGGGATAGGGCTTATCGCTTCGAGATTATCTATACAGGGGCCAGTGAAAAAAAATAAAGCATCATTTATTGTCTCAGCCCGGCGCACATATATTGATGCAATAGTAAAACCCTTTGTCAAAAAAAGCAGCAACTTTTATGGGTCAGGTTATTACTTCTACGATCTGAATGCAAAGATCAATTATCGTTTTTCTGAAAAGGACAGGTTATACCTCAGCGGATACTTTGGCCGTGATGTTTTTGATTTCAGAAATGCTGAACGCTCTTTTAAAACCAATATACCATGGGGAAACTCTACTGCCACATTAAGATGGAATCATGTTTTCAACCGACGTTTATTCTCAAATACCACATTAGTATATAACGATTATAAATTCAAATTTGCAGCAACTCAAGAGACATTTGAGATCGGTCTTTCGTCCGGCATTAAAGATGGAACCATCAAAACAGACTTTGATTATTATCCCTCTCCGGATCATAAATTAAAATTCGGAGGGTTGCTTACTTATCACCGGTTTATTCCTAATGTTGTTTCCGGCAGACAGGATTCTGTTGTTTTTACCCCCAACAATGAGAGTGCCAAGTATGCTGCAGAATCAGCTTTATACATACAGGATGATTGGGAAATAGGAGAGAAGTGGAAAATTAATTATGGATTACGCTGGGGAACGTTTACCCAAATTGGTCCCTATACAAGGTATATCAGGGATGCTGATGGCAATAAGCTGGACAGCATTGAATACAAAAGTTTCAAACCAGTAAAGAGGTATGGTGGACTTGAACCAAGATTCACAATCAGGTATTCTATAAATAATACAACATCCATTAAAGCAGCGGTTACAAGAAATCTTCAGTACATCCACCTGGTGAGTAATGCAGGTACCACCTTGCCAACAGATCTGTGGGTGCCAAGCACCTATATTGTAAAACCACAGATCAGTTGGTTATATTCAGCCGGTGTCTTCAAAAATTTTGCAGATAATGAATATGAAACTTCGCTGGAGTTTTATTACAAAGACATGAAAAACCAGATCGAATACAAAGAAGGCTATACTCCGTCATTAAAAGATCCGGAAGAAGAATTTGTTTTTGGGAAAGGGTGGAGCTATGGCGCTGAAATGCTTATCAATAAATTAAAGGGAAGATGGACAGGCTGGATCGGTTACACTTTGTCATGGACATGGCGAAAATTTGATTTGCTGAATGACGGAGAAAGATACCCAACCAAATATGATCGCCGACACGATCTTTCTGTTGTTGCCAATTATGAGATCAATAAAAAGTGGAAGCTGGGTGCAGTATTTGTATATGGAACTGGTAATGCTATTACCTTGCCGGAAAGATTCTATTTTATCAATGGTGTACTTACACAGGAATACAGCAAACTGAATCAATACAGAATGCAGGCTTATCATCGCATGGATGTCTCTGCAACTTATACTCCTGTTCCCAAAAAGAAAAGAAAGATCAGCAGTAACTGGGTCTTTAGTATCTATAATCTTTATAGCAGGATGAACCCTTACTTTATTTATTTTGACCAGGAAGGAACCGCTGCAAACGGAGATCTGAAAGTTGAAGCAAGGCAGGTTTCTTTATTCCCGATACTCCCTTCGGTAACCTGGAATTTCAAATTCTAGCGATTCACTTAAAAAGGAAAAAGCCCGTTTTCACAGGGCTTTTCCAGAATCGATTTGAACTTAAAAATTGTTTACACTATTAAATTATCAATTAAAAGAATTCAAACAACAAGACGGCTATTATGTTTGAAGACTATTTTTTTGACTTTAGTACTAGTCTCTAAAGCGAATGAGGAGTTATACTTAATTATTGAAAAGGACATTGATTTGCATCAATTGGTAAATCGGGTCATCTTTAAAAAAATCAGGGCCTCCTTTCGGAAGCCCTGTGTTCCTGATGAAACTGAATAAAAAAGCTACTTACTGAACCACTATTTTATTGGTGGCTGATACTTTATTGCTTTCACTGAATATTTTTATGAGATAGCTTCCTTTGACAGACAACTCAGGCAACCGCAGCTCTGCTACCTGTGATTTTGCATTAATATTTACTTCAGTTGAGTTTATCATTCTGCCAGAAAGGTCCAGCAATTGCACCTGGTACTTGCCAGCAGGTTGATTGGCAAAAGATAGTTTTACAACTCCATTAGTAACAGGATTCGGGTAAACAGCTATCCCTTTACTATCCATTGCTTCTTCCACCGGCAATTGCTTTGCAGTTGCGACGGTCTCTTTTTCTTCAGCAACTTTTTCATCCTTTTTCTTTTCAAAAGCAAGGTTACTGTTAGCAAGGTCAGAAACATTGTACACAGAGGCGGCTCCTGATATCTTTTCAGCTTCAAGAGTATTAAGATCAAACCTGTAATAGCCGGCAGTTGACTGACTACTGGCAACGATTACTTTACTGCCTTCTTCCACCATAGCTCCGTTGGTGCTGAATCCCTGCGGCAATCCTTTTATTGTACCAAGATATCTGGCCGTTTTATTGGCAATGCTTATCTTAAATACATACCTGTATGCAGTGATGAGATATAAATTTTCAGATGCATCTGCCACTATATCTCCGCCATACATCCTGTTACTGTGAACAGAATTTTCTCCATTTGCCGGATCATCAGTCAAGGCACCAAGATCAGCAATCTCGGGTCTTTTGCCGGTAGTGAACCGAAGCAGGTGGTTGGCATCATTGCTCAATGCATAACCATTTCCATCCGATGCAATAACCATTCTTGTGATTTGGTTTGTTACATCCCACATTCCTTTTACCTGGCCAAAATTTTCATCTTCGAAATAATAAACTTTGGGAGATTTTGCTTTCAGATCTATATAGCGAAGCTGATTTATTCCCATTGGAGTATAGTAAAGCCGGTCATGCTTTTTATCATACGCCATTGCAGCAGAGTTAGTAGAAAAAGGGGTGCCGTCATTTTCTGATTTATACCTGACAACAACAACACTGGTAACCCGTGCTGTACCATTTCCGGAAACTTTCGAAAGTTCCTGGTCCAAATTCACAATTTTTTTGTCAGCAGTTGGGGCAACAGTCCTGGAAATAGTTTTTGTAAATGTTTCAGGCTCCTGGGCTTTTTTAACAACTGGTTTACCTGTTCTCGCATTTAAAGCTTCTGTTTCACCGGAACTGCTGAAAACAGTTTTTAATTCTTCACCGATAGCCACATCAACGAGGCGGACTTCTTTCCAGCTTCTGCCGCCTTTTTCACCTGATGTTATAGCGTAACCGGTGACTTTCTTTTCATTTTTTTTCTGAGCATTGATTGTTGTAATGAAGATCGTCATTACAAAGAGGAGTAAAATTCTTTGTTTCATGGCAATTAGGTTTTAGTACAGGAAATTACGATAAGTTTCGTTGAGAAACCATTTTTAGTGATGAAATGCGGGATTTATGGTATGAGTGGGTTAATAAAAAAATAACCCTGTGGCATTTGAAGTATCAGGGTATTCTTTGAGTAGTAACGGCTGGTTTTTCGTAGATAAACCTCACCATTGCATTTTTTTGTTCATCAGAGGTCAGGTAAAGCTGGTAACGTTTATCTCCTGCATAAACAATCATTAAAGCTGTATTAGGAGGAATGGAGCCAAGATTTTCTCCAACCATGATCACTTCCTGCATGGGTCGGTTCATATCAACCCTTACATTAATTGAAACAGGTTTGGCTGTGAGCATTCTATTCGATACCACAGGAAAATTATTTACATATACAGAAATGGTATCACCGTCTATCTGACCATTATCATAAAAATCTAATCTTATATTTCCCGTATCCACTTTAATTTCCTTCACCAGTTCAGCTTTTCGCTGCGTTAACGTAGGAGGTAAGATCAGTTCTCTTTTAAAAGTTGATTTTTCAAAACGGGTTAAAACAATTGTGCCGGGGTCGCAGATGGTTTTTCCATCCATGGCTTTACCTGTCGGCGTTGACCAGGAACCTCTGAGTTGTTCTTCTGTAACAACATTTCCACCGCCTTTATGGTAAGTAAGCTGATAGGTCTTGATGCAGGGGACACAATCTTCTTTTATCTTAAATGTGATGATGCCAACTTCACGAATGAGTATGAGATTGCTGTCTTTTTTAAATTCTCCTTCGAAATTCTCTTTTACATAATTCATGGAATCAGAAAAGTGGTATACTGTACCAACGATCCTGGTTCCAGCTACCTGTAATTGCATTTCAATATTGTAAACAGGAAAACAAGCTCCGGGTGCCATAACCAGTTTACCTTTCCAGACACCGTTAATATCCTGTGCTAGGGCAACAGCCGGTATCATCCAAAACACATATAAAATGAGTCGTCGCAGCATCAGCAGGTAAAGTAGTTTAATTAATCGGTGTGCTTTTGAAAAACTTTGTTGGCGGTAATCGGGTTACAGTAACGGCTACCTTTCATAAAATAAATTTAGGAAAACAGAATGATGATATTACTGAGCCTGGTACCGGAACCTGATCATTGCGTTTTTCTGTTCCGTAGACGTTATACGAACCTCAAAACGTTGCCCGCCTGATTCAACAATCATAAGAGAAGTATTGGGGGGAATACGTCCAAGATTCTCTGCCACCATGACCAGTTCATGCTCGTCGCCATCATCACCCATATTGAATTTGAGAGTAAGGGGTGAAGCTGTGAGCTTTTGTTTGGAAAGCATCAATTTATTATCAAGGTATACCGAAATAGTGTCATCATCTATCTCACCATTATCATAAATCTTTATAACAACATTGGGATCCTTCACCGTTAAAACCCTTACAAGTTCATTTGATCTTGTTTTAAGAATTGGCGGAGTTGGAATTTTGTCAATATTCTTTTTAACCACCGGCGGTTCTGTTAAATCTTTAACCGCTGAATCTTTCTGACTAATAGGAGGGTTCTCAACCTTAGTTATTGGCTTTCTTGCAGGCGGTTCATTGCCAATTACAGGTTTTTTCCCGGGGTTTACTTTTGTAATTGTTTTGGAAGTATCCTTTCTCACAGGCGGTTTATTGACAATTACCTGGTCCTGGTCTTGCCTTTTGATCTTCCCTCTTAAAAACGGCTCAATGTAGAAATCTGATGTAGTCACACGTCGCAGGTAAACTTTTCCTCCTCCGCATTGTCCCCATTTATAGGGGTTCGGACCTTCTTTTACTTCAGTTTTTCCAAGAAATCTGCCTTCAAGAAATTCTTCTTTGCCTGATTTTTTATATTGGAGGTCATAATTCATAATGCAGGCCCCATCTCCACCCATGCTCTTAATTTCAACTGTTTTGATCTCTCTTATTCTGAAAACTTTCGAATTCCGGATAAAACTACCTGTCATGGTGGCTTTCCCATAAAATCTTACATCAAGATAGGAATAAGAGACTCCGCTTACTACTGAAGACCTGTTCTGGTTAACCTGGAATTCGAGGCGATAGTATTCTCCTGCATCTGTAATAAAGTAGCCTTTCCAGATACCCGTAAGGTCCTGAGCATTTAATGATAATGTGGTAATGGAAATCAGTAAAAGGGTCAGTAGATACCTGGAAACAACTCGATTCATCAAAAACAAAACTAAGAAATATCGTTTTTTTGCAACATAGGAGCCCGGCAAGAGTTTGTTAATTTTATAATCAAAAACATTGAGAATTATTCCACTGATCGCCATTCTCATACTTAAACAGCTGATGTTATCTGGCCAGGTCAGTGATGCCGAAATCCTGCTTCTTCAAAAATTGGATTCGGTTAAAAAAGCTCCTTCCATTTCCAGCTATTTTGCTGACCTATACCTTGAAACCACGGTAAGAGCTGTTCACTTTACGCAATCAAAAAACAACAAGTCAACAACAGAATTTATGCGCCGAATGGAAATATCCTTTGCTGAATTATTCCTCCATTCTGCCGAATCTTTCCGTGTCGGGAATAAGGTATCCCCGGAGTGGAAATCATACTATGCAGCCAGTTCATTAAAACCTATACAGTATCAGTTATTAGGGATTAATGCTCATATAAATGGAGATATCTGGAAAGCCCTTGTA
This sequence comes from Chitinophagaceae bacterium, assembly GCA_035328345.1. Classification (GTDB taxonomy): domain Bacteria; phylum Bacteroidota; class Bacteroidia; order Chitinophagales; family Chitinophagaceae; genus JJ008. The sequence goes on from DAOLIV010000032.1 coordinate 23,963, forward strand.
AATGAATTTTCAAATGGAGAGATCAGGAATTACAGGAAAGCATACCATCAATTTGGTAAAGAACTTACAGCTCAATACAAAAGTTTTTATGATCGCTCCGTCATTTCAAATCCGAAATTGCATTTATTGGATCAGGCCAGCCTGGGCTTTTCAAAATGGTATGGAACCTGGATGCTTAAAAAATGGAGGAAAAGACAATTAAGAATGGCTTATTTGTATCAAACAGATAAAAAAAGATTTGATCAAAAATCAAAAAAACTCAACCGGAAAATGGAACTAATCAACCAATTGATTCTTACTCATCTTTAGGCGGAGTTTGTTACCTTTGCAACCCATTAAAACAGAAGAGATTTCAGATGATAAACATCACTTTACCCGACGGAGCGGTAAGACAATATGAGAAAGGCGTTACTGCAATGGACGTTGCAAAGTCCATATCGGAAGGCCTTGCCCGAAAAGTACTGGCTGCAAAAGTTAACGGACAGGTATGGGATGCCTCCAGGCCGATACAAGACGATGCTTCCCTGCACCTGCTTACATGGACCGATGGTGATGGGAAAAATACATTCTGGCACTCCTCTGCACACCTCATGGCAGAAGCTGTAGAATCTATGTTCCCCGGTGTAAAATTCTGGGTAGGTCCGCCTGTGGAGAACGGCTTTTATTACGACATGGATCTGGGTGATAAGAAAATAACTGAAGAAGATTTGGCAGCATTGGAGAAAAAAATGAACGAGCTGGCAAAACAGAACAATGTTTATGTGAGGAAAGAAATGCCAAAATCCGAAGCAGTAAAATATTTTACCGAGAAAGGGGATGAGTACAAATTAGACCTGCTTCAAAATCTTAATGACGGAGAGATAACTTTTTACACCCAGGGACAATTTACGGACCTGTGCCGTGGGCCTCACATTCCAAATACCGGGCTTATTAAAGCAATAAAGCTGACCAACATTGCTGGTGCTTATTGGAAAGGAGATGATAAGAATAAAATGCTGACCCGCATTTACGGCATCACTTTCCCGGTACAAAAAGAGTTGGATGAATACCTGAACATGCTGGAAGAAGCAAAAAAAAGGGACCATCGGAAGCTTGGCAAAGAGTTAGGAATTTATACAATGGATGATGATGTAGGACCGGGGTTGATCATGTGGATGCCTAACGGAACAGTGATCATAGAAGAACTGGAAAAGCTGGCAAAAGAAACTGAACTGGAAGCTGGTTACAAAAGAGTGGTTACTCCGCATATTGCCAAAGAAAGTATGTACCTCACCAGCGGACACTTACCATATTATGCAGATAGTATGTATCCCCCCATGGAAATGGAAGGAGAGAAGTATTACCTGAGAGCCATGAACTGTCCGCATCATCATAAAATTTATGCGGCAGAACCGAAAAGCTACCGTGACCTGCCTTACAGAGTTGCTGAGTATGGGACTGTGTACCGTTATGAACAAAGCGGTGAGTTATTCGGGCTGATGAGAGTTCGCTGCCTGCATATGAATGATGCACATATTTATTGCACCAAGGAGCAGTTCAGCCAGGAATTCAGAGCCGTCAATGACATGTATCTTAAATATTTTAAGATTTTTGGAATTGATAAATATGTAATGCGGTTATCCCTGCACTCACCCGAAAAGCTTGGGATAAAATATGTAAATGAACCAGAGCTGTGGATAGAAACAGAAGAATTAGTAAGAAAGGTTCTCAAAGAATCTGATATACCGTTTGTAGAAGTGCAGGATGAAGCAGCATTTTATGGTCCGAAGATCGATGTGCAGATATACAGTGTGATCGGTCGTGAGTTTACATTAGCTACCAACCAGGTCGATTTCTCACAGGGACGCAGCTTTAAATTGGAATACACTACTGCTGACAACCATACAGAAACTCCGTTAATAATTCACCGGGCACCTTTGGGCACTCATGAGAGATTTATTGGATTTCTCCTGGAACATTATGCTGGCAAACTTCCTTTATGGCTTTCACCGGTTCAGGTAAAAGTGCTGCCAATCAGCGATAAATTTCTTGACTACGCCAAAACTGTTTCGCAGAAACTGAAAAAAGCTGATATTCGTGCAGAGGTTGATGACAGAAGTGAAAAGATCGGCAAGAAAATCAGGGAAACTGAGCTAATGAAAGTCCCCTATATGCTTGTGATCGGGGAGAAAGAAATGAATGAGAATAAAGTTTCAGTCAGAAGACAAGGCAAAGGAGATTTAGGTGCCATATCAATTGATGATTTCTTAAATGAGATCACAATTGAAATAAAAGAACGCAGAGCAGAATAATCTGCATTTTTAATAACCCTCAAAACCTGTAATGAGGATTTTATCAAATAAACAATTTCAGGCCCTCCTTCAGGGGATGAGGGCAACATATTATGGCAGTACCTCGTAAACCCGGTGGTGGGTTCAGCAAGCCAGGCGGTTTTAGACCAGGCGGTTTTAACAGGGGAAGATTTATCCCCCGCAAAGAAGCAGAACACAGGATCAATCAATTTATCAGAGTTCCACAGGTAAGACTGGTGGGCGATAATGTTGAAGTTGGTATTTATGATACCCAGGCGGCATTAAAAATGGCCCAGGAGCAGGAATTAGATCTGGTTGAGATCTCACCAAATGTAGATCCTCCTGTTTGCAAGATTATCGATTACAACAAATTCCTCTACGATAAGAAGAAAAAGGAAAAGGAGATGAAGGCCAAGAGCAAAGTCTCCGAAGTAAAAGAAATCCGTTTTACTCCCAATACGGATGATCATGACTTTGATTTCAAAGCAAAACATGCGATAGAGTTTCTAAAAGACGGGAACAAGGTAAAAGCCTATGTGCAGTTTAAAGGTCGTGCCATACAATTCCAGGACAGGGGGCAATTGTTGCTGCTGAAATTCGCAGAACGTCTTGGAGAGGTAGGAATTCTTGAGAATATGCCGAAAATGGAAGGACGAAGAATGCTGGCAATGTTTGCCCCTAAAGGAAAGAAAAGCAAATAACCATAACCATTCATCACCAAATCAAAAAACATGAAGAAAATTTTGTTCGTTTTCCTGGCATCAGCATTTCTTTTCGCATGCAAAGGCAGAACAGGCTGGTCCGCTGCTGAAAAAAAGGCTTTTGTTGACAATTGCGTCGGTTCCGGATCCGCACTGGGAGATAAGGCCAGTTCTTACTGCAACTGTATGGTTGAGAAAGTTTCTGCTCAATATCCTAATCCTTCTGAGGCTGCTAAGTTAAAAGCTGAAGATATGATGGACTGGGCAAAAGAATGCCTTAAATAAAATTTCTTACTTATTAAGAATATTAATCCAAAGAATCCCGTTGCATAGCAATGGGATTCTTTTTAACAGGTCAATAATTGCATCCTTATCCAGCCTTATAGCCATTAATATAAAATGGACTTATCCAATTGATTCTTCTATTATTGCTTTACGTATATTGAGACGTTTAATTCTAAAAAGAAATATATGCATGTAAAAACCCACCGGATTATTTCGGTTTCATTTTTTGTTCTGCTTTCGTCTGCTATAACATTTGCCCAGGCCCCGGCCAAAGCAGACACTACTAAAAAATCAACGCCGGCAAATAACGGCAAAGGACCAAAACCTTATAAAGAAGTTATTACTTCAAAAGCCGTTACAACTACAGGATTGTTTTCTGTTCATTTTGTAGACGACAAATATTACTTTGAAATTCCTGATTCATTATTTGACAGGGATATTTTATTGGTAAACCGAATTTCAAAAGCTGCCGCAGGAATGAGAGTTGGCGGTTTTTTTGGATACGGTGGCGACCAGATCGGAAGGAGTGTGATCAAGTTTGAAAAAGGTCCTGAAAATAAAATCTTTATCAGGAATATTTCATTTGCAGAGTATGCAAAAGATTCTACCTCGCCAATGTTCAGGGCAGTAAGCAATTCTAATGTCCAGCCCATCGCCGCCTCGTTTGATATAAAATCATTGGGTAAAGATTCAACAGGAGCGGTAATTGATATTACTGATTATATAAAAAGCGATAATGATCTTCTTTATTTCAGCAGCTCTTTAAAACAGTTTTTACGTTTCGGTTCACTTCAAAATGATAAATCATATATAGTTAGTGTTAAATCATATCCGATCAATATCGAAATAAAAACGGTTAAGACATATTCCCGGACACCACCATCGCCAACCGCAACCGGGGCAGCTGCTGCAACAGGTAATATGACTGTGGAGCTGAATAATTCTCTGGTGCTTTTACCCAAAAACCCAATGCAGGCAAGATACTATGATCCCCGTGTGGGATATTTTGCCGTTGGTTACACAGATTTTGACGCAGATCCCCAGGGTGTGAAAAACATTATAATGGTAAAGAGATGGAGGCTTGAGCCAAAGGATGGAGATATGGAAAAATATAAGAGAGGAGAATTGGTTGAACCTAAGAAACCAATTGTTTTCTACATTGACCCCGCTACACCCAAAAAATGGATTCCTTATTTAGTCCAGGGAGTAAATGATTGGCAGATTGCTTTTGAAAAAGCAGGTTTCAAAAATGCCATCATGGCCAAAATGGCCCCGACATGGCAAGAAGATAGTACATGGAGTTTAGATGATGCCAGGAACTCTGCCATTGTATATAAACCTTCTGACATACCTAATGCAAGTGGCCCAAGTATAGAAGATCCCCGCAGCGGAGAGATAATGGAAAGTCATATCAACTGGTATCACAATGTAATGTCGCTTTTGAGAGACTGGTACTTTGTACAGACAGCTGCCGTTGATCCAGGCGCCAGAAAAATGACCTTTGATGATGAATTGATGGGGCAGTTGATCCGCTTTGTTTCTTCACATGAAGTGGGACACACTCTTGGCCTGCGCCATAATTATGGCTCCAGTTCTACAGTTCCGGTAGATAATTTACGAAATAAAGCATGGGTAGAAGCCAACGGTCATACCCCTTCTATTATGGATTATGCTCGCTTTAATTATGTTGCTCAACCGGAAGATAATATTGGAAGGATTGGATTATTTCCACGAATAGGTGAATATGATAAATGGGCTATAGAGTGGGGTTACAAATTGTTCCCTGAATATAATAGTCCGGATGCTGAAAAAACAAAACTAAATACATGGGTAATTGACAAACTAAAAGACAAAAGATTATGGTTTGGAAAAGAAACCAACCCCGATGACCCCCGCAGCCAGAGTGAACAAGTCGGCGATGATGCGATGAAAGGAAGCATGTATGGTATTAAGAACCTGCAAAGAATCGTTCCGAATCTTACGCAATGGACCAAAGAACCAAATGAAGATTATAGCAATCTGGCAAACATGTATAACCAGATCGCAAGTCAATACTTCAGGTATATGGGTCATGTAACCAAGTATATCGGTGGTGTGATGGAGACTCCAAAAATGGTTGAAGAAACTGGTCCGGTTTATGAGATCGTTCCTGAATCAAAACAAAAAGAAGCAGTAGATTTCCTGAACAAAAACCTGTTCGCAACTCCCACCTGGCTGATTGATGAAGACATCTTCAGCAAAACAGGTCTGAAAGGATTGACTGTTATAGGAAATGTACAGGACAATATGTTGAATCGCATACTTAGTGCCCGTAATCTGAATAAACTCGTAGAGGCTGAAGCTTCACTTGGAAGTAAGGCTTACCAGGTTACTGAATTATTGAACGACCTTAAAAAAGGAATCTGGACAGAATTACCCGGAAGAAAACCAATTGATATTTACAGGCGCAATCTTCAGAAATCCTACATCAGTATCCTGGATAATTTGCTTAATCCCCCTAAATCCACAGGTTCAGGTACCAATCAATCGTCCGGATCAATTATTACAGATACAGATATTCCAAGCGTTGTGAAAGCTCATCTATCTTCATTAAAAACTGAAGTGAATGCTGCCGCAGCCGGCACTGCTGATCCAATGTCAAAATATCACCTGCAAGATATCTCAAAAAGAATTGACAAAGTGCTGAATCCCAAAGATTAAACAAGATTATCTTTAAAAGTATTATAAAGACGGGCATTTATTCAATGTCCGTCTTTTCTTTTCAAAACGCTTTGTTTCAATAGTTTTCAGGCCTATCTTTGCAGCCCGTTAAAAAGTTCTTTTACGGTAACCGGAAAACAAAGCATTAAAATGCATATTCCGGCTTGGATTGCCTGAAGAGGTTCGAAAAAGGTCTCCCTGTGGAGAATGCCTCAAAGGTGTAATAATAAAACTGGGTAAAATGCCTAAAGTAAAAACAAACTCCAGCGCCAAAAAACGCTTCAAAGTGACCGGCACCGGAAAGATCATGCATCAAAAAAGTTTTAAGCGTCACATTCTCACTAAAAAGACTAAGAAACGTAAACGTAATCTTCGCAAAGATGGTGAAGTAGCAAAATCGCATATGGATTTTGTAAAACGTCTTTTACGTCTTAAGTAAACTTTCAACTTTAACAACTTAAACTTTTTATATGCCTCGTTCAAAAAATTCTGTTGCGTCTAAAGCCCGCAGAAAAAAAATATTAAAACAAGCCAAAGGTTTCTATGGTAAACGTAAAAATGTATATACCGTTGCCAAGAATGTTGTAGAAAAAGGAATGACTTACATGTATGTAGGTCGTAAACTGAAGAAAAGGGAGTATCGTTCATTATGGATTGCCCGTATCAATGCTGCGGTTCGTGCAGAAGGACTCACATATTCTGAGTTCATCAACAAACTTCAGACTAAAGGTGTAGAACTTGATCGTAAAGTGCTTGCTGACCTGGCTATGAACAACCCGGAAACTTTTAAGAGTCTTGTTGAGTCTGTAAAATAATTTTTCTGAGAATAATGCTTTAATAGTACCCCTCCATTGGAGGGGTATTTTTGCCTTACAAATAAGAATGAACAGACAGGATTTTTATCATTGTTATCCCTCCCAGAAAACACCTTCAAATTTCTTCCCATTCCAGACCACATATCCTCCCGGACCGTCTCCATTGGTTAACAATACAGCATCATATTTTAAGGTGATATCGGGATTTTCTTCAAAAGGATCTTTTATTACTGTACCCCGTTTAATGGTATGCAGGACAGCATTGAGACTACTATATTCTTCTGTTAAAACCGGCTTGCCCCCCGACGGGAAAAAGGCTAACCAGGTATTTATATAACTGTATTCACTCTTATCATCGGTTACTATTGCAGCGTAATCCTTTATATTGTCACCATTAAAATCACCAATTGCAATGAAAGGATAGCCGGGATAGTACTTTCTATTCTCATCCACTTCTTCATTGAATCGGGGATTAACATCCTTCTCATTTATGTCCTTTAACTGCACTACTCTTAAATCTTTTCGAAAAGTTTGTAGCATTCTATTTACTATTTCTTCTTCTGCCTCAGTAGTTACTTTTGAGTTAACTTCAGTTTTATCATTTTTGGAATTGGTTGTGTCGGAAGATGAGGTGTTCTTCGTTTGCTTTCCATTGTTGTCACATGCTATTACCAGCATCATCCCCAAAAAAAATATGATCTGTTTCATATCGCAAGTATTTTGAAGTTAAAAAAAGCATTGCGAAATCAAAAGTAAAGCTTTGCCCCATTATGCATTAAAACTGTTACTTGGGTAGAAGTCTTATATTATTTATCAAGTTACTCCTGAAAAAGCAGAACTTGGCAAAAGCACGGGCAGGGTTATATATGATTATCTGAATCTTCTCAACGGTTTGTCGATTCCAAAACAATCTCAGATTCAACTATGAAAATCTGGCTAGTTATTTCCAAGAATTACGATCAGGGCATACACAACAGATGCGAGAATAAGATACCACCCGATAGCAAAAGCTCCGATCAGGCCAAGAACAAATAACAGTGTGGTGATCCAAAATTTACTATTCGCCTCACCCTGGTGAAGATAAACAGCCAATGGCGGAAGGAGCAGTGCGAGAATTACCAGTAATAAGGTATTAACATCGGGATCACTACCTGCTTTTTTGGCTGCCTTGAATTCCTTAATTGATTTCCTGGCTTCTCGTAGCCGGTACCTCTTTTCCTTGGCCGGCAGACTTTTAAATGCCGCTATCGCTGCTTTTACCTGCGTTGAGTCATGTACAGGACTTGAAGCAAATGACATCTCAGTAGAATAGCCTGAAAAAATAAATAAAAAAAAGAATGCTGTAGTTATTGCCAGTTTTATTCTCATGAGCCTGGTTTAGATTTATTAAATAACGGTATATAGATACATAAAAATAGCCCCGTCATTTCTGACAGGGCTATTAAATATATTAACAGGTGTGAATTTAAATGATATCAAGAGCCTTTACAAAGGCTGTTGTTTGAAAGGGAAGAATCAGCGTAAGCCATGGCCAATGAGAATATATAGCAAATAATAATGCAGCTGTCGAAGCTAAGAACAGCAACCACCAGAAAGCTTTATTCTTTTTTGTTTGTTCCATTTCAAAAATTTTGGCAAAAATAAGGACTGATAGCTTCAAAATCAAAATTCAGTTTTCGCTTCAACGGGATTACGCTTTTTAAAAATCAAAAAAAAAATTGATATTAAAACCCCCATAAGCGCTAAAATCCATTTAGTATAAACTACAGGATGGTAGAAATTAAATTCATTTCCAATACTGCCTGTTTTGACCCATCTTAGTAAAGAGACATTTTCGATTATATCACATAGCCAGGCTACGGCCTGCATAATAGCCAAACTGACCAGGAGATTCCGGATTGTCTTTTTTCGGTTATAGTGACTAGCAGCTACCATACTTAACGAAGCAATACTTCCATAAGCTCCGATCATAAAGGCAAAATCAAATGAAAGATGGTAACGCAAAATTGTTTTGACCTTATCATCCAGACCCAAAATCACAGAAAGGAGTTTTTCTTTTGAATAAGTTATCTCCAGTCCAATTATTGTAAATTTCTCACCGTTGGAAACCAGGTCATTTTCCATCCATTTCATGCAAAATGCTGTACCGGCAAAAATTCCCAAACAGATCAGGAAGACTTTCTTCCAGTATCCTTGGCCCAGGCTCATTTTAGTCTTTTTTTTGATAATCCGGTTTAAATGTACAAACCTTGTTTGTTTTGGCTACTTTGGATTATATTGTGTTCAGAAAACACGACCTTAGCTTAATATAACCAGAATCAACGATTGCGATGAAGCTTCAGTTTTACCTGCGGTTCCATACAAGGTATGGTCAGAGTATTTTTATCTCTGGAAACTCAGAAGAATTTGGAAATAATGATCCGGCAAGGGCCTTGCCGATGAAATACCTGAATAACGATTTTTGGTATTGTGAGACAGAAATCAAGAAAAAAGAATTAGAAAAAGGAATAACCTATAAGTATGTTATTCAGAATGAGGATGGCGAACTGCTTTACGAATGGGGTTATGACCGTCAAATAGAACTTTTCAGAAAAGATTTAAACGAAATACAAATTACAGACACCTGGAATCATGCAGGTGAATATGAGAATGCATTTTTTACTGCCCCGTTTAATGAAGTATTATTAAAAGAAAATTTTCCGAAACGACAGCCTGCACAGTCAAAAGAATTCACTCACCTTTTCAGAATAAAAGCACCTCTGCTTGGTAAAAATGAAGTGGTTTGTATGTTGGGGAGTGGTAATGAATTGAATGACTGGGATACGTCCAGGCCACTTGTTATGACCAAAGAGGGAAACTGGTGGGTAGGACATCTTGATTTCTCAGAAAACGGATTTCCGGTTGCTTATAAATATGGTGTTTATAATACCAAAGAAAAAAAGTTTATCCGGTATGAAGATGGGAATAACAGGCTCTTGTATGGAGAATCTGTAAAAAAAAGAGTTACGGTTCTGAACGATGGTTTCATACAATTACCGAATAATACCTGGAAAGGAACCGGTGTATCCATTCCCGTTTTCAGTCTTCGTAGTAAAAATAGTTTTGGAGTTGGTGAGTTTTCCGATATCAAACTGTTAATTGACTGGGCCCGGAAAACCGGTTTAAAACTGATCCAGCTACTCCCGGTTAATGATACCATCGCTACCCATACATGGTTAGATTCTTATCCCTACGCTGCAATTTCTGCATTTGCATTGCATCCTCTGTATATCAACCTTAACATAGTTGCCGGTAAAGAATATGCTGATCAGCTAACATATTTAAAAAGTAAACAAAAGGAGTTGAACGAACTTCCTGTGGTAGATTATGAAAAAGTGATCAAGTATAAGCTTTCAGTTTTAAATGAACTATACCAGGTAATGGGAGCGGAGTGCCTTGCATCAGATGATTATAAAGATTTCTGGAAGAATAATCGTCATTGGTTGCAACCATATGCAGCTTTCTGTTATTTCCGGGACAAATATGAGACTTCCCATTTTGAAGACTGGAAAACAAACGGCATTTACAAAAAAGAAGAAATTGAAAAACTTTTTACTTCGAAATCAGAAGTTTTAAATGAACTGAATTTTTATGGTTTCGTTCAATATCACTTACACCTGCAACTGAAAGACGCTGCGGATTATGCCCATAAAAAGGGAATTGTATTAAAAGGTGATATTCCTATTGGCATTTATCGGAATGGCTGTGATGCCTGGATAGAGCCTGAATTATATAATATGTGCTGGCAGGCCGGGGCACCGCCGGATGATTTCACTGCTGTCGGTCAAAACTGGGGATTCCCAACTTACAATTGGAAAAAAATGCAGGAAGATGGATTTGCGTGGTGGAAACAACGCTTCCAGCAAATGAGTAATTATTTTGATGCTTTCCGCATCGATCACATTCTTGGGTTTTTCCGTATCTGGAGCATCCCTGCTAATGCCGTACAAGGTATCATGGGAAGGTTTGTTCCATGCTTACCTGTTTACATCAGCGAGTTTGGAGAAAATGGTATCTGGTTCGATCATAAAAGGTATTGCAAACCTTTCCTGGTTGATGAAGTGATTAGCGAGATATTTGGGGAAATGGCAGCAAGAGTGAAAGAAGAATTCATGGAACCTGATGAAACCGGGGGTTATATTCTTAAACCAGAATTTGAAACACAGGTGCAGGTTGAAAAATATTTTGCTGATCAGGAAGATACAGAGCTTAATGATAGAATTAAATTGGGCTTATTTGATTGTATCTCCAACGTCATTTTATTCCAGGATACGGACTATAAAGGAGAACAGTACCATTTCCGTATTTCCATGGAAAAGACGCTTTCTTTCAAATACCTTATACCTCATGTGCAGGAAAAGTTGAAGGCCCTGTATATTGATTACTTTTTCAGAAGACAGGACAATTTCTGGTTTAAAGAAGCCATGCACAAACTGCCCCAGTTAAAAGCAGCTACAAATATGTTGGTATGCGGTGAAGACCTAGGAATGGTACCTCATTGTGTGCCGGATGTAATGCAGCAGTTGGGTATCCTGAGTCTTGAAATTCAGAGAATGCCTAAAGACCCAAAGAAAGAATTTTTCCATCCAAATGATGCACCATACCTGTCAGTTATAACCCCATCAACACATGATATGAGTACGATAAGAGGATGGTGGGAAGAAAACAGGGAAAGAACACAAAGTTTTTATAATGATGTGATGGGACAATGGGGTGATGCTCCCTTCTATTGTGAATCCTGGATCAACCGAGCCATCATCATGCAACATCTGTATTCGCCGGCTATGTGGAGTATTTTCCAGCTACAGGACATTTTGGGCATGAGTGATACACTTCGAAGGGAAAATCCTAATGATGAAAGAATAAACAACCCTGCGAATCCAAAAAACTACTGGCAATACCGCATGCATATAACACTCGAAGAATTAATTAAACAAAAAGACTTCAATGCTGAGTTTTATGAGTACATAACAAATAGCGGCAGGGGATAAGTGAATAATATTTCTTCGATAAGCTATCCTCTATCTTTGCCGGTATGAAAGTCAGGTTCTGGTCTCACAATTTAAAATTCAGGTACCCCTTTACCATTTCTAAGGGAACAAAAACTCATCAGCCAACATTAATTATAGAATTAGAGCATCTCGGGATTAAAGGATATGGAGAGGCTCCGGCAATTGCTTATTATAATATTCCGGTTGAAAAAATGATAGCAGACCTGGAGATGAAAAAAAACTTTGTTGAAAAGTTTGCCTTTACCGAACCGGAACGTTATTGGCATTACCTCCATCACCTTTTTCCGCAAAACAGTTTTTTGGTATGTGCCCTTGATATTGCTGCATGGGATATTTACGGAAAGATGAAAAGAAAAAAATTGTATGAGCTCTGGAACGGTGATATTTCAAAAAATCCGGTTTGTGATTATACGATAGGAATAGACAGTATTGAAAAAATGGTGACCAAAATGAAAGAGAAACCATGGCCGGTTTATAAAATAAAAGTGGGTACTGCTGATGATCTTGGTATTGTTAAAGCTCTGAGAGAAAATACTTCTGCAGTTTTAAGAGTAGATGCCAATGCGGCATGGGATATTGATACAGCTTTAAAACTCATTCCTGAATTGGATAAACTAGGAGTTGAATTGGTAGAACAGCCATTGGCAAAAGATGATTGGGAAGGGATGAAAATTTTATTCAAAGAATCCACACTTCCGCTTTTTGCGGACGAATCATGTGTAGCAGAACAGGATGTTGAAAAATGCTATCAGCATTTCCACGGTATTAATATAAAGC
>DAOLIV010000033.1:0-35952 GCA_035328345.1 Chitinophagaceae bacterium
CCCCAAATTGAGACAGATGTTGAAAATGGGGGCGGCAGCTTGGAATTTGTGAGTAATTTACTTTAGGGGATTTGATAATAAGTTTTGCAGCTTTTGTACATCGCCTGAGCAAGTCCTTCTTTTCCATATCTTTCGCTATTTGGAATATCTTGACTAACTAATATATGCATGAAAAAATCAATCAGATCCTGAGTTGGAGTAGAAAGAAATATCTTTTTATGTACTTCAGTAAACGCAGTCTTTAAAAACTTTATTTGTCTCCTTGTCATGGACTCGAATGCAACTGAAAGCGCCCTTTTTTGCTGATTTTCTGTCAGAGATACTATTTAAAAGGATTTTCCATCGCTATTAACTGCTTCTTTTGGTGCGATCATGTCATTTATTCCAAAGAAAGGCTGTTTGCTTTTTCCCACATGTTTTTTCTCTACAAACATCTGGAATGTTATCTGATTTAGGTATACAAAAAATGGTTTATCAGAGTGAAGTATTGTTACAAAATTTTTTGTCGGATCTTCTCCGTCCGGCATTTTAAAGAATGTATTTATTATCGGGAAATACTGAAATTCCGCTTTCTTATCTTCAATATTTTTGATTGTTTCTTCAATATTCTGACCTAGAAACTTATTTAATACTTTCCTCAACTTCCGTTCCAAGTTTTTTAAATTAAACCCATGATAACTCGAAATTGAACTACGAAAGAAAATTGAGTACGCAAACAGAAAGATCACTTCAACGTAGATTTTATCAAAAATTATTATATCATTTTTCTTAGAGTCTTTCTTTCTTTTAATGACAGAATTCGCAAGTAGTTTTTGATAAATATTTTTTGAATAGTAGTCTTCGAGCTGGCTTATTTTATCTTCACAGTCACCGCAAAATAAATAATCGATTGAGAATGGGTTTTCTTTCTTCAACTCGTCTTCGTTTAGTTCACGACCCTTATACTCCTCAATTGTATCAAGAGTGATACTCCTTCCAAAATAGGTGTCCACAAACTCATTTTCAGAAAAGGAAAATGTTAGTTCGTAGTCCCTTTGCTTACTTCCATCTTTATTAATCGCAGTTTTAATCAAAAAATGGGGGAGAATATGGGAATTTGTTTTATTCGCAACTGCATTATTACAAAGTTTACAAGTTGTCATAGTTGTATGAGTTTCCTTAATTAATTCCTTCACAAAGTTCGGCATTTGGGCTGCTGTAGCGGCAAAGAAATTTCCGGCATAAAATAGGGCTTACCCATACGGCAATAGATATTATTTATTCCGTTGCTTCTTTGCCTGTATTGCCCAAAGCCGGGTTGGGTTCCATAATCAATTTTCTAACACTTTAAAACAAAGATTATGGAAAACATGCTAAGCATCGAAGTATTGAACAATGTATCTGAAATTGACATTGTCTATAAAAGAAAAGCTACTTGTAAAGCATCCCAAAGACCACTGATCTCAAGTTCGGCGGATGGGTATAAAGTCTGCCTACATTACTGGAACCCGGACAAGATCGACCTGATCGAAGAATTCAAAGTCTTGTTCCTGAACCGGGCCAACCGGGTGCTCCAGATACTGCCCGTTTCGCAGGGTGGTATTACCGGCACCGTAGCAGACCCCAGATTGATCCTGGCCGGGGCTATCAAAGTAGCGGCCTGTTCCATGATCCTTGTTCATAACCATCCATCCGGGCACCTCAAACCTTCCCGTGCTGATGAAGAGCTGACATCAAAAATAAAGCAGGCCGCCACTTATTTTGATATAAGAACCCTGGATCATTTGATCATCTCACCGGAAGGCTATTATTCATTTGCAGACGAGGGGTTACTATAGCCCCTTTTTTTATTCAGTCTGCCACCACCGCCACCATCCTTTTTCATCCTAAGAAAAAAGCCTGCATGGGTACAGGTTGTTAAGAATTTTGTAAGCGATCTTCTTTCGAATTGATCCGTCTAAATAGACTTTAGTTTTTCGTAGAAATCGGTAAGTTCTGCTTTCCTCAAAATCTCTTCATGAACTACCTTAAATTCCTCTCCGGATTCTTTCGGCAAGGCCTGCATGATTGCATCTTCAAAAGGCTGCTCTTTACCCAGCAATCCTGCTTCAATAAGACGCGCCAACAGCAACACATTCTGCCGGCTTATTTGCAGCACGATCTTGCATTTGTCGGTCATGCCGGGGCTGCATAAAACGGTTTCAAAGATCTTTGATTTCTCTTTGTTCATTACACTGGTCATACATCACGCTTTAATAAGTAAAACAATAATTTTTCTGATCCACAAAGCTATTCTGGAATTCCTATAGTCACCCCTTCAGAATTTGAACAGGTATTTTTTCCGGGTTGGTTACAACCTACTTTTATAAAAGCTCTCAGGTCGCTGGATCTGCAACCGGCAAGATGTACAAACGTAATACGTTTGGGGCATCTTGCCCTCCGCTTCGGAACTCGCTACGGGGGAATTGTGGAAGATCATTTAAAGAGAGAGATTGTAAAAATGAAAATGATTGTGTGATGAAAGAAGAAAAAAAAGTGCGTTCAGTTTTAGTCCCGCTACGGTTGAATGAAGATGAAAAAAGAAGGCTCAATTCCCTGTATGGTAAAACGACCTGCAATAGCCTTAGCGAATACATGCGATCGGTCCTGCTGAAAGAGCCGGTGACGATTCTTTTCCGCAACCAAACAGCGGATGATTTTTTGGCAGAAATGATTTTGCTGAAAAACGAATTAAACGCCATCGGCAAAAACTTCAACCAGGTTGTTCACAAGCTGCATACACTCGATCATGTTCCCGAAATAAAAGCATGGGCGATCCTGAATGAAACAAGCAAAAAATCATTCCTGAAAAAAGTGGAAGAAATCAATTACAGGGTACATCAAATCTATGAGCTATGGTTGCAAAAATAACCGTACCAAACAGTATTAAACGGGCGCTGAACTACAACGAGCAAAAGCTGAAAGAAGGCAAGGCGCAGTGTATTCATGGCCATAACTTTTTAAAGGAAGCCGAGCAGTTGAATTTTTTTGAAAAGCTGCACCGCTTTGAACAATTGATCGCCCTGAACAAAAGAGCCACCACCAATGCGGTGCATATTTCATTAAACTTTGGATTGAACGAAAAATTAGAAAAGGAGAAGCTGGCAGAAATTGCTATGGTGTATATGCAGAAGATCGGTTTCGGGGAGCAGCCTTATTTGGTCTATCAGCATTTGGATGCCGGGCATCCGCATATCCATATTGTGACTACCAGTATCAAACAGGATGGCAAAAGAATTTCATTGCACAATCTTGGCCGCAATGAATCTTCCAAAGCAAGAGAAGAAATTGAAAGAGCCTATAAGTTAGTCCGGGCAAAAGACCAGCAGAAACATGCCAATGAAGTAAAGCCCATCAATGCACTACGAGTAAACTACGGGAAGTCGCCCACCAAAAGAGGAATTACCAATGTGTTGGATGCCGTATTGCCGCACTATAAATACGTTTCGCTGGCAGAGCTAAACGCCGTGCTTCGTTTATACAACTTGGTGGCCGACCGGGGTAAAGAAAATGGTATCATTTTCAGAAAGAATGGCCTTGTTTACCGGGTGCTGGATGAAAAAGGAAACAAGATCGGTGTACCGATCAAGGCCAGCTCGATATACAGCAAGCCGACACTTTCTTTTTTGGAAAAAAGATTCAAGGAAAATGAATCACAAAAGCATGAACATAAGAAGCATTTACAAACGACCATTGACTGGATTTTAGTAAAGCCGCCTAAAAATTTGCCCGCTTTCAAACAGGCATTGGAAAAAGAAAAGATAAGCCTTGTTATCCGGCAAAACGATCAGGGTTTGGTGTATGGGTTGACCTACATAGACCATCATACCAAATCTGTTTTCAATGGCAGCGATATTGGAAAGCAATACAGCGCTAAAGGCATCCTGGAGAAATGTGGTATTGTTCAATACGTACCGGAGCAAGCAAAAGCCATAGAGCATACACCCGTCAGCCAAACAAAAAAGCAGGAACAACACCATGAAATAACGCCATCGAAGCAACTGGATATAGGTAAAATAATAGAGGATGTCATTAAGCCAACTGAAGAAATACACTACCTGCCGTATGAACTGAAAAAACGCAGGAAGAGAAAGAAAAGAAATCAATAACTATTAAATGAAAAACGATGCAAACCGGAGAGAATGAACAGGGGTTGAGAAAGATACTCGACCTGACAAGGATGATCAGCATTGTGATATTATCGCTTCATTTTTATTATTACTGTTACGGCGCTTTCAGGCAATGGGAAATCCGGTTAGATATTACAGACAGGTTGCTGCAAAATATATACAATACAGGTTTGTTCAGCAATTTTAATACTGCGAAACTGATCGCCCTTGCGATGCTGGTTATATCACTACTCGGCGCAAGGGGAAGAAAGGATAATAAGTTAAGTTATAAAACCGCTTTAGCTTATATCATACCGGGACTGTTACTTTATTTTATCAGTTTCCTGTTCCTGCATATAAAATCGGATATAGAGACCGTTGCCCTGGCGTATATAGGAACTACCATCACGGGGTTTATATTGGTACTGGCGGGCGGAACGTTGCTTTCCCGGATTATCCGGTTAAGATTAAATAACAGCGTCTTTAATTCCCTGAATGAAACCTTTCCGCAGGAAGAACGGTTATTGGAAAATGAATACTCGATTAACCTACCAGCACGCTATAACCTGAAAGGTCGCATCCGTAAAGGCTGGATCAATATTATCAATCCCTTCCGGGGACTATTGGTAATGGGTTCACCCGGTAGCGGTAAATCCTATTTTATCATACAGCATATTATTACGCAGCATATCAAAAAAGGGTTCAGCGTATTTGTCTATGACTTCAAGTTTGACGACCTGACCAAACACGCCTATAACCAATACCTGAAATACCGGCATCTTTATGAAGTGCGACCCACCTTTCATGTTATTGATTTTGACAAAATATTCAACCGCTGCAATCCCATTCACCCGGCAACAATGGCCGATATAACAGATGCTTCTGAATCATCGAGGACAATCATGCTCGGATTAAATAAGGAATGGATAAGAAAGCAAGGTGATTTTTTTGTGGAATCACCGATCAATTTTGTTACTGCCCTGATATGGTTTTTGTGTAATTATAAGAAAGGAACATACTGCACACTCGCCCATGTAATTGAACTGGCGCAGGTAGATTACAGCAAACTGTTTTCCATCCTCCGAACAGATCCGCAGATTGAAGTATTGATCAATCCTTTTGTAACGGCTTTTCTCAATGAAGCAATGGAGCAGTTGGAAGGCCAGATTGCCAGCGCCAAGATCAGTTTAGCCAAGTTGGGTTCACCGCAACTATACTATGTTTTATCTGGCAATGATTTTACATTGGATATAAACAATCCCAATGCACCGAAGATCGTGTGCATGGGGAACAATCCGCAGAAATCGGCTACTTATGGCGCTGTCATTTCACTATATGTTACGGCGCTTACAAGAATGATGAACCGGAAGAGCCTGCACAAGAGCAGCCTGGTATTTGATGAGTTCCCGACCATCTATTTTAACGGCATAGATAACCTGGTAGCAACAGCCCGGTCAAATAAGGTGGCCACAACCCTGGCAGTCCAGGATTCCAGCCAGTTAAAAATGCACTATGGAAAGGAGCAGGCTGAAGTTATTTTAAATATAGTTGGCAATGTGATCAGCGGACAGGTTTCCGGCGAAACATCCAAACAACTTTCCGAACGGTTCGGCAAGATCATGCAGGATAGGGAAAGTGTGTCTATTAACAGTCGGGACACTTCGATCAGCCATTCCAAACAACTGGAATTAGCAATCCCGCAATCCAAAATCGCTTCCCTTTCTTCCGGTGAGTTTGTAGGCATGGTAGCCGATAATCCCGATCAGAAAATCGAATTAAAGACTTTTTGTGGGGAAATATTGAATGACCACGAAGCCCTTGCCAGGGAGCAGATAGCTTATAAAGACTTGCCGCAGGTGTCTTTGATCAGTGCAAAGGAAATACTGGAAAATTATTTAGCTATTAAAAAGGATGTTCAAACTATCGTAGAAAAGGAAATGGAAAGGATGCTTGATACGCCGGAATTGACGGATTTGATAATTAAATGAGTTTATTCATGCTACAAAACATTGTTAATCAAGTAGAATCTATAATTTTATCCAAAAAATAGGTTTTGATTGAAAAATGCTAAATTTGTTAGCAAATAGGGTAATTAAACCATCTACGGCAAAACCTGTATTCTTGTGTCTAATAAACAAGTTCCTAATCTACCAGTGAATCGTTTAGAACAACTATTTGTCAAACTTGGATATAGCAGGGAGAATGGGTTATTCTATCTTTCTGAAGCAAACTCATGGGTGCATAAGTTTTCATATCGAATAAGCAAAGTTCTTAGAGATATAATACAGCCTTATGCATTTTATAGTTTGCATCACCACGGTGATGCCGAATCCGGTCATCCAGAACCAATAAATAACCCTTTAATTCTTTTTTTTGATAACCCGTCAAAGGAAAAAAGATTAGAGATCCCTAAATGGACATTTTGCTTTGGCCAAGCACCCGTTATTATCATTAATAACGGCGATATCAAGCCCCTCGATATCTATCACGGTTATCAATTCGATAACCAGACTCCTGACCTATTACAAAAAATAAATGCTGAGCTTGAAGATTTTTCATTAGTAAATCTTACACTAGGTAAGACTTGGAAAAAGCTTTATCACAGCTATTTTAAGAACGTACCTAAAGTTGATACGTATCTTTTAAATAATATCATTGATGCAAGACGAATTTTAATAGCAAAGGATGGTTACCGCTTAGAGCCGAAAATAGCAAACCGCCTTATTGGAAGGCTTTTATTTGTTAGGTATCTCATAGATAGAAAAGTCGCATTTAATGATCAGTCATATGTTATCGGTAACTCAAAACAAGAACGGCAAGAAAGTCTTAATGGAATAATAAAGTCAAAGACCAAGCTGTATGAATTTTTTCATTACCTAACAAACAAATACAACGGCGATCTCTTTCCTTTGCAAGAGTATGAACTTGATGAAGAGACGGGGGAACTTATTGAAAGCTATAATGAAGAAAAATATGTACATGTAGATCATTTGCAAGTTCTATATCATCTTTTTTCGGCATCTTCATTTTTTAAAACTGGTTCTGGACATAAGAGTGGCTACCTGGTACAACCATCACTTTTTAAAGTTTATGATTTTGAAGTAATACCAGTCGAGCTTATCAGTAACATCTATGAGAATTTTATAGGAAAAACTGAAGAAAATATTAATGTTGAACTTAATAGATTTAAAAGGACAAAACAATTTGAGATTAAGGCATATTACACTCCTCCATTTCTCGTTGATTATATTTTATCTCAAACCATAACTCCTTTTTTACAGAAACAATCAAAAGCAACATGTAAAGTTCTTGATCCGGCTTGTGGCTCGGGCATTTTCTTAGTCGAATCACTTCGGAAAATTATCGAAAAAGAAATACAAATTACTTCCCAAAAGAAAAAACAGTCGAAGATTTCTATTGCCAATGAAAGACTTTGGGAAATATTGCATAATAATATTTTTGGAATTGACATTGACAATGACGCAATAGAAATAACAATTTTCTCGCTATATATTACTCTACTTGATTACAAGACACCTATTGAAATTGAGCATTTTAAATTTGAAGAACTCAAAAACAGAAATCTTTTCGGAGGTGTTGACTTTTTTGATGAAAACTCATTGTTTAATACCCTTTTTCAAAACGAAACCCAACTGGATTTCATTATTGGAAATCCGCCTTGGGGGAAAGTTGAAGTTTCACAGTACATTGATTATATAAAAAGAAGAAACGTAAAAGAAGAACATCTTTTCAAAGAAACAAACTTATCCAAGAATAGATCAACTGAATTTGGTTCATATTTTTGCGAACTTGAAATTGGAAACAAAGAGATTGCTCAGGCATTTTTAGTCAGAGTGAGTGACATTATTCAAAATGACGCCGCGACAAAATGTGCTTTCATCGTAACCGGAAAATGTTTTTATAATGTAGATAATACAACAAAGCAATGGCGGAAATTCTTTTTATCCAGGTTCACAATCTCTCAGTTGGTTGATCTTTCTGGAGTTAATAATAAAATTGTCGGCGGCAATCAAATATTTGAAGGAGCTCGGCAATCTGCGGCGGTGGTTTTCTTTTCACCAATAACTGACCTACAAACTGCACTTGAAAACGTTATTACTCACATTGCAGTAAAGCCAAATCGCTTTTTCAATTACTTCCGAACTATCGTCATTGAAAAACACGATATGAAACAAGTCCTTCAAAGACATTTCATGGAAGATTTTGGAGGTCAAGATTGGTTATGGAAAGTTTTATTACATGGCAATGTTCTGGATTATTTTTTCATGAAAAGGCTTAAAGAGAATTATCCAACGTTGGGTGATTTTATGGATAAAAATAACATGCAATATAATGGAGGACTAAAACTCAAGGACGGCCAAACCAAGAAAAGTACAAATAAGATTAAGAAATTCAAGTTTATTGAAATAGAGACACGGAAGGAGTTGCAACCTTTCCATGACAGACCCTCATTAACATGGGATCAGCATGTTAAAAATTTGATTGAAAAATACGGCACTGCAAGAATAAATAAAGAAGGAGAAGTCGGTTACTTGCCTGATATTTTCTTTTTCCAGGGCGAAAAAGCTCTTTTAAAAAAAGGCTTACAAGCTGCCGACGATTTTAAAGCGGTGGCTGCGTATTCATCTCAAGATGTGGTATTTACTGACTCGGTTTGTTCGATTAAATTTGAAGAAGGAAAAGTTCCAAAAAACAGTACTGATATTTTAAGATCGCTAGTGGGCTTAATTAATTCCAAGTTTTTTACATATTTCATTTATAATAGAAGCTCTTCTGCCGGAGTCGATAGGACCAGAGCATACTTTGAAGAATTTTTCCTTTTCCCAATAGTTTTTAATAAATCAATCAGCTCTCTGGTTTCAGAAATAGAAGCCCTTTACGAAGAAAATGATTTTTTGAAAGCAAGTATCAATGATTCAAAAGCACAAACACTCATAAAGCAATTAGATAAACTTATTTTCGAAGCATATTCTATAACAGATACGGAGGCTTCTTTAATTGACTATGCGATTAACATTTCTCTACCTGTTTTAAAGAGAGCTGAGGAGTCAGGCTATAATAATCAATCCATTTTTAATCCGTTGTCTATTGATAAACCAAAGGACATAGAATTCCTTACTGAATACTGCAATGTTTTTATAGAGCACTTTCAATTCAGATTCAATTCAGAGGAAAAATATTTTTACACTGAAGTGTATATTACTCCTGACTTTGTGGGAATCAACTTTATAGTTGACAAGAAACCAATCACTAACAAGAAAGTTTTTTTCAAAGTTGCCGACGAAAAATTAATGCTTAGCCAAATAGGCAATTTGGGAATATATAATGTTACCAGGGATTTATATATACAACAAGATGTTCGTGGATTTAACAAAAACACTTTTTATATTATTAAACCAAATGAAAAAAAATGCTGGCATAAAGCTGTTGCATATCATGACTTGATGGAATTCATCGAAGTTTTGGCAGACGCCGAAATAAAACGAACCAAACACCTGCAACTATGATGAATGGCATTGAGTTTATTGAAGCGACTGATGGAAAAGCATTTTATATTGAGGCTTGTTTGAAATCCATAATTTATGGTTATATAAAACTATTAGATAGCAAAAAAAGTTATAGCCGCTCAAGCATTCAGGCGACTATCCGGAAGATTACTGGTAGCAATAAGTCTTTGAACGAAATAGAAGATTACCTAAGTGATGATTTGATTAATAATTATGTAAAGCCGTGTAAACATATTTTTGGTTTAAAAGACTTTGCTGTAAATACAGGCATTCGGGAAACCAAAGAAAATGTAAAAACTGGTATATTAGACATTAAATTTGAACTACCAAGTCTTTTAAAAAATCACTATTATATATTTGAAGCCAAGCGGATTGATAAGTACAGTGCAAAGCAACACTATTACATAAACCACGGGATAGCAAGATTCACAAATGGTCAGTATTATCCCGAATCTGAAATAGTTGCTGCAGGTATGCTTGGGTTTGTAGAAACTGATTTGACTAAGAATCCAAAAGGTAAAACTTCGATTAATAATATCCAGGCAGGGCTGAACAAAAAACTGGATTCACATGGCACAATTTCAACTTCGCAAAAGTTGGCCACAATTATACTTGCCGACGATACTTATCCTGAGATAGAAAAGTTTAAATTCTCCTACTTGTCACATCATAAACGTCAACGTGATAATACTACCTTAAGAATTTATCATCTTTTATTGGACTACTATGATATTCTGCAAAACTGATCTTTACAACATAGCGATTAGCCATCCCCGATCTCTTCGTAAAGTTTCCAATAGAAATCTGCACCGTCTTTGTCAACAATTTTATAATATTCGAGCAACTTCAAATATAGCTGATGCCCAATACCAGCATATAGCAGTGAAGAAAGGCTATCCAATAGGTGTTCGATTATCTTTATATCGATGTTTTTTTGGTCAATGATATTATCTACCTCTTTCTGTAAAGGAGGGAGATAAGTTTTCAGGCTTTTAATAGATTGCCTGATTAGTTTTGCCAGTTCTTCATTCATTTTATCAACTGAATGACTATCGTCCATAAATTTTACTAGTTTAATTAGATTAAATCTCCGGGTTATTCGATTTCATAACGTTTTCCAATTCTTCCGGGGAGGGAAGGCTTTCTTTAAAGCTATCAGGAAGCAAGTGAGTTAATTCGTACTCGGTGACACCAATAGGATTTTTCAACCCCTTTAAAGAATACTCAGCCACTACACTGGATTTGCTTTTACAGATTAACAGCCCAATCGAAGAATTATCCGCTGGGTGCTTTAATACTTCATCTGCGACGTTCAGGTAGAAATTCAATTTGCCAGCATATTCAGGGATAAATTTTCCGGTCTTCAATTCTACCACGATGAATGCACGGAGTTTGATATGATAAAATAAGAGGTCAATAAAAAAATCTTCTTTTTCTACGGTTATTCGGTATTGTTTACCCACATAGCTAAAGCCCGTTCCGAGTTCTAGCAGGAAGCGGGTAATATGATCAACCAAAGCATTCTCCAGATCTTTTTCTTTGTATTTAGCCGACAACGGCAGGAAATCAAATTGGTAAGGGTCTTTTATCAGTTCATTCGCCAGATCACCCTGCGGCCCCGGCAGGGTATCTTTAAAATTGGTAATTGCTTTCCCTTTACGATAATACAGACTGCTTTCAATCTGATGCAATAAAACCGACCTTGACCAATTATGCTTGATAGTTTCTGTTACATAAAACAAGGCTTCCTCAACGGTGCTGCACTTTGTTATTATTTCCCGGTTATGTCCCCAGGGAATTAGTCCCACAAGCTGTGGGACTAATTCAATGCCCCCGGCCTTACCCGTAAATAGTGCCACAATCTGTGGCACTATTACAAGTCCTTGATAATAAAACAGGTACCATTTTCTTATATAAAATAGGTTACTTCGGGAAAATCCCTTTTCGGTATCAAATTCTGCACTCAGGTCTTTTGACAATTGTTCAATTAATAAATCACCCCAATTTGACTGCTTTTGCTTTTCAACAATTTCCTTTCCGATTTCCCAATACAAGGTCAGTAGTTCCGTATTTACTCTTGTTACAGCTTTTATTTGCGAGGACTTAATTTTTGTCTTAATGCCCTGATACCACTTTTTGTAATCTTGGTTATTGCGAAAGTTTACTATTTCGTTTTTCATCATTGTATTTTAATGGTTTCGATTAGACTGCCTGCAACCGTTGCTTTAACGCCTGCATATCGTCACTAACCTTCCTGTCTATAGTTTTTGCATAATGCTGAGTAGTGCGAAGGTTCTTATGCCCGAGCATCTTCGATACTGTTTCAATAGGAACACCATTGCTTAAAGTAACAGTAGTAGCAAACGTGTGCCGGGCAATATGAAAGGTGAACTTCTTTTCAATACCGCAGGTATCAGCTATTTCCTTTAGATAGGAGTTCATCTTTTGATTACTCAATACCGGCAGCAACCGATCTTCATGTTTACATTGTGGATGATCACTGTAGCGTTCCATAATGGCAATGGATGTAGGAAGTAATGGTATGCGGGAAGCAGTTTCTGTTTTTTGACGACTGGTGAAAATCCATTTTTCACCATCTATGCCAATTGCAATTTCAGAACGTTTCAATTTCTTTATATCAGCATAAGCCAAACCGGTATAACAGCAGAATAAGAAAATATCTCTTACCTGTGTTAGCCTTTCCGAAAGAAATGTTTTATCGGCTATTACCTGTATTTCCTGTTTGGATAAAGCTGTTCTCTCAACCTCCCGTTTTGTCATTTTAAAACCGAGGAAAGGGTCTTTTGTCAGCCAACCGCTGCGAATACACCTGTTAACGATCTTTCGGAAATTGCTTATATACTTAATAGTAGTATTGTGGTTACACTTGCGGACACTCTTTAACCAAAATTCATAATCTGTTACAAAATCAAAATCGAGCTTGGTAATTTCCAAATCTTCTTTATTATACTTCCATTGGATAAAGGAACGGGTATGTTCTAATGAGGTTTTATACCGTTCCAGGGTCGCAGGTGAAAATTCTTTATTCACCAATGCTTTCATTTGTTCATTGTGGTGTGAGAAAACATCGAGGATCATTCTTGCTTTCTCACCTTGTCCGGTCAATAGATTTTTGATGGCTTCCGCAGTAATCTCTTTACTGCTTTCAATCAACAAGCGTCTTGCTTCAAACGCTTTCACCTGCAAAGCCGTAAGATGATTGTTTAGCTCTCTAACCTGTTCGGTTTTACCAAACGCTTTCTCAGCTTTTTGATTCCATGATTGAGGATCACAATGACGTGCAGTGATCATTTCCTTTGGAAGGCCATCCACAGTAATACGCATGTAAACAGGCATTACACCTGATACATAGTTTTTCGGCTTTTTTAAAAAGAAAAGCACACTGAAGTTCTTGCCTAACATAACTACTCGTTTTAACGTTATGAAATTAGAACCTCAGCCAAGCATTAACAAGACCTATTCAAAGATTGAATATGTTCGTTTTCAGTTACTTAACCCCAAATTCGTGCGTCATTTCTGAGCACCATCCGGACGCACGAATTACGCACGATTAAAATGGGTCTAAATGAACATTTTGGTCAATTCCGAAAATGAAAAAACCCGCAAAATCAAGTGTTTGCGGGTTTCGCGTATCGTTTGAATTAGGTAAAAGCGGAGAGAGAGGGATTCGAACCCCCGGACCTTTTGGGTCAACGGTTTTCAAGACCGCCGCATTCGACCGCTCTGCCATCTCTCCGGGTGCAAAATAAATATGCGATGAGATATCTACCAAAAATAATTGTCTATCAATTAATTTCGTAAAAAACCAATGATCGTTGACGCAATTAAAAGCTCTCAATAAATATTTCTGGAAATATCGTTTCAGACTTGGAGTCGGAGTGGCTTTTGTCTTTTTGTCAAACTATTTCAACGTACTAGCTCCACAGGTAACAGGTTTTGTTATAGACTTTGTTCAGCAAAAAATGCCTGGTTATAAAGTTCCCCAGCGTTCTCCACGGTATGACATACTGGTACAAAAAATTACCAGATCGGTTTCTTCGCCTGAATACAAATGGATAGAAGTGGTAGCTATATGCGGGATTATTATAATAGTACTTGCATTACTGAGAGGTTTTTTTCTTTTTTTAATGCGACAGACAATCATAGTAATGAGTCGTCATATTGAGTATGATCAGAAAAATGAGATTTTTGATCATTACCAGAAACTCGATACGGCCTTTTACAAATCGCATAGTACCGGCGATCTTATGAACCGGATCACAGAGGATGTCAGTAGAGTCAGAATGTTCACCGGCCCTGCAGTAATGTATATTGCAAATCTTCTGGCTGTAATTTCATTGAGTGTTTTTTTCATGTTTAAAAGAAGTCCTGAGCTAACTCTTTATGTTCTGATACCCTTACCAATACTGGCTATTACTATTTATTTTGTAAATATCACTATACATAAAAGAAGTGAAAAGATACAGGAATCGCTTTCAGATCTTACAACAAATGCCCAGGAATCATATTCCGGGATAAGAGTCATTAAATCATTTGTACAGGAAAAAGCGATGTTAGGGTTCTTTAAAAATAACAGTGAGTTATACAGGAGTAATGCCATAGCGTTAGCAAAGGTTGAGGCTATTTATTTCCCGTCAATTACGCTTCTGATAGGATTAAGCACCCTTTTTACAATAATGATTGGGGGGCTTTATAGTATTTATGGCCAGCACGACATTGGTATTGATGCTATCGTTGAATTTGTGATGTACATCAACATGCTCACATTTCCTGTCAGTGCCATCGGGCTTACAGCTTCAATGATACAAAGGGCATCAGCTTCTCAAAAAAGGATCAATGAATTTTTAAAAACGGAACCGGCAATTGCAAATGAAAAAAAACCTTTTGAATTTCATTTCCGGGATAGTATAAAATTTCACGAGGTAAATTTCATTTATCCGCATACGGGTATAAAAGCATTAAAAAATTTTGAGCTTCAAATAAAGAAAGGCCAAAAGATTGCAGTCATCGGCAAAACAGGAAGTGGTAAATCCACCATTGCCCAATTACTGTTAAGGATGTATGATGTAACAGGAGGAGAGATTTTAGTTGACGGCAAAAACATCCGAAGCTTTGATCTGAAAGAATTAAGAGAAAGAATCAGTTATGTACCCCAGGATGTTTTTCTTTTTAGTGAAACGATTAAGAATAATATAGGTTTTGGAGTTAAGGAGATTGAAGAGTTGCAGATAGAAAATGCCGCAAGAAGGGCCAGTATAGATAAAGAGATCAGGAGCTTTAGTGATAAATATGAAACTATGGTAGGGGAAAGAGGAGTCACCTTAAGTGGCGGCCAAAAACAAAGAGTTTCAATAGCAAGGGCCCTGGTCAAAGACCCTGAATTGATAATATTTGATGATTGCCTGAGTGCGGTTGATTCAAAGACAGAAAAGGAAATAATCGGTAACCTGAATGAATTTTTAAGAGATAAAACCGCAATTATTATCACCCACAGAATATTTTCTCTATTTGACTTTGACAATATCATTGTACTCGATGATGGCAATATCGCAGAAGAGGGTAGGCATAACGAGCTAATGGATAAAAATGGATATTATGCCAGCCTTTATAACAGGCAACAATTAGAAGATAGCCGGGAGTAGTTTTAATTAAAAAACGATTATAAGTAGGCAACAGGAAGACATCTTTTTACCAATTTTGAGTAATTCTCATTGGAAATTAATAACTTGTAGCTTTTTTGGCTTTTGGCCGTTTCAAAAACATATATATATTTGTGACTTCTAAAATTAAAGTAATTCACTAACTGCTAAAAACTTACAACTGTGGCGTACGAGAATAATGACAAGAAAATGGAGAGTATCTACAGCAAAAGGATCCGTGCTGGAAAAAGAAGAACTTATTTTTTTGATGTGAGAGCTACCCGGGGTAATGACTATTACCTGACTATCACTGAAAGCCGTAAACGATTCGATGATAATGGATATGACAGGCATAAGATCTTTCTTTACAAGGAAGATTTCAATAAATTTATTAAAGCCCTTGGTGAGGCAGCTGACTATGTGAAAACTGAGCTAATGCCTGATTTTGATTTTGATGCTTTCAACCACGATGATGTATCGGAGGATGGCGTTCAAAATGAAGCTGTTCAGGCCAATGACGAAAAGGTGTCTTCTGATGGGGTTGCTGACTCTGACTCTGTACCTGTAGAAGAACCAGGTAACTCCTCAAGCAATAACAACGAGGAAGTAGATAAGTGGTAATCAATTGTATTTGTTTTTATCTCGATGGATATTTTGTATTAAATAAACTAAAACTAAGCTTATGCAGCTAAAATTTACGCAAAAAAAAATCGGTTTGTTTGCTTTTAGGATCATTGCAGTAGCATTGATTCTCGGGGCTACAACTCATTTTTCTTTTTCGCAACAAAGGCTTCAAACTAACAAGGTTACTCATCAAAGCCAGGCGGAAAAAGAAAGACAAAAATTAGAGCATTACAATGCTTTAAAATCAGGTAACATTCAAGTTGCTGACAGAAATGTGACTTCAGTTGGACCATCACCGGTTCAGGCTGGTGATGCGAGAAACGTAGTTGGCAGAATTGATGCTAACCCGGATAGCCGTGCTTTTATTTACAACGGAGCAGGCCCTTTCCAGTTAAATAAACAGTCTGTTCTGAACACTACCTTGACTCCGGTAGGTGCAACAGTTACTTTTGGTTTCCCGGGTGCTATGGCATTGCAAACTACAACAGGTAAACTTTTTGTTGTAGATCAGGCAGCACCTTTCTCTTTGTATTATGTGGATACAGTAACAGGTTCCAGAATTTTTGTTGTTAACTGTACAGGTGTACCTCATGCCAATTTAACTGGTATTACATGGGACCCAAGTACCAATACCATGTATGGAGTATCTTCAAGTATTAGCGCTTCTCAAATATTTACAATTAATCTTTCTACCGGAGTTTGCACTCCAATTGGTTCTCCAACAGCTGTAGCTCCAGGTTGTATCCAGGTAAATGCAGCTCCGGGGGGTAGTTTGTTCTCTGTTGACATTGTAAATGATGCCCTTTATAGATGGAATAAGACTACCGGGGTCCCTACATTAATAGGGCCTCTTGGTTTAGACGCTAATTTCGGGCAGGACGGACATTTTGATTTTAGCGATGGTACATATTATTGGGCTGCATATAACAACAGTGTAGGTCAGCCTCAATTAAGAATCATTGATACTACAAATGGATCCAGCACACTTGTTGGTTCCTATGTTAGTCAGGCCAGCACTTTGGGGATTTATTCACCTGCAGCTTCAGCATGTTCTGGTACACCAAATCCAGGTAATACTGAGGTGTCTTCAGCTGCTGTTTGTCCCACAGCGCCTTTTGCTTTAACACTACAGAACTTTACAAATGGCACCGGCGTTACTTACCAATGGCAGTCTGCAGCTTCTTCTTCAGGCCCATGGACCAATGTCGGACCTAACTCTCATATATATGTAACATCAATTTCTACTGCTACATGGTTCAGGTGCCAGGTAACCTGTTCGGGTAATACCGGTACTTCAACACCAGTGCAGGTAATGTTGAATGCACCAACATCTTGTTATTGTGCGGCTGGAGCAACCAGTACGGCTTTTGAGAAGATATCAAGAGTACAGTTCAATACAATTGATAATGCATCGACATCTACTGCAGGGTATGAGAACTTTACTGCCATTTCTACAACTGTCTTTAAAGGACAAACCCTTCCAATGACAGTTACAATATCAGGTGGATTTAGTTCAGACCAGGTATTAGTATGGATCGATTTCAACCAGAATGGAAGTTTCACTGATCCAGGAGAACAAGTTTGGGTATCAGGTACAGGCGTAGGACCGCATACCGGTAATATCACAATACCTGCAACTGCTGCAACTGGTACGACGAGGATGCGTATCCGTATGCATGATTCAGCTTTAGGCCCTAATTCCACACCATGTGGTAACTCAACATACGGACAGGTTGAAGATTATACAGTTAATATTCAGCCATGTATTCCGATTACATTTACAACACATCCATCAAGCACCTCAGTTACTTGTGGCTCTAATGCAACCTTTACTGTAGCAACAGCAGGTTCAGCACCTTCTTATTCATGGGAGTACCGGGTGAATTCATCATCAACCTGGCTGGTAGTACCTAACTCAGGTATTTACAGCGGAGCTAACACAGCTACATTAACATTGACAAACGTTTCTGCAGCTTATAGTGGTTACCAGTACAGGGCATTGGTTACAGGAGCTTGTTCAGCATTAGATTTTTCAAACACTGCAACGCTTACTGTTACACCAATTATACCGGTCGTGAATCCTTCTTCAGCTACTATATGTACTGGTACAATACAGCAGCTGACTCTTACAAATACAACGTCTGCTCCAAATACTGTTACATTTAACGGAACTGGTTTACCGTTGGCTATTCCTGATAACAATACAACAGGGGTAACAACCTCTGCAACTGTATCTGGTATTCCTGCCGGATCTGTTATCAATAATGTTAGGATTACATTTAGCATGACCCACACATGGGTAGGTGATATTGTAATGAATCTTAAAGCACCAAACGGACAAACACTAAATCTGATTGGTTTATTGGATAATGGTACCGGATCAAACGGTACAGCCAATTTTGTAAATACTTCTGTGGATACACTATCAACTACACCTATGAGCGGCGCTCCTGCTCCTAGAACAGGTGTGTTCCGTGCTGACAGGTTTACTGCAACTATTCCGACCGTTACTCCAACAACCACTAACAACTGGTTGCCACTACTTGGAACAATGAATGGTAACTGGACACTTGGAATTTGTGATGCCGGCGCAGGTGATTTAGGAAATCTTACCAGTTGGAATATTGCAATTACTTATACGGCTCCAACATTTGCTCAGGGTGTATGGACAGGTAATATTGCCACAATGTGGACAGATCCAGCAGCAACTGTACAGTACGTTGCAGGCACTCCATTAACAACCATTTATGTGAACCCGACTGCAACTACAAGCTATGGTGTGTCATTTACAACACTTACGCCATGTACATCTGCTGTGACAACAGTTCCTGTAAACGTAGTGAACCCGGTTACCAGTGTGGTAAGCCCCACCAATAAATCAGTTTGTGTGGGTGGAAACACATCCTTCAGTGTAAGTGCGTCTGGCGGACCTATTGCCTACCAATGGCAGGTAAGTCTTGACGGTGGAACAACCTGGAGCAATGTTGCCGGCGCTACTTCAGCAACTCTGAATCTCACTGCTGTTACACAGTCAATGAATAACAATCGTTACAGAGTATTGCTGACAGCTGCACCATGTGCAGGTACTACTACTTCAGGTGTTGCAATTCTGACGGTTAATCCATTACCAACAGTTACAATTTCTGCTACGGATGTTTACCTGGCGCCAACTCAAACAACAACCATAACTGGTAGCAGTACACCTGCTGCAGCTTCTGGTGGATGGGTATGGACATTGAATGGATCAGGTATTTCAGGAAACGGAAACACTCAAACAGTTAATGTTGATGGAATGGGTGTTTACCAGGCAACTGTAACTGATGTAAATGGTTGTGTGAATACATCTAATGAACTTGTAATCGGAGCTGAAGCTTCTGACAAGTTGTGGATCTATCCAAATCCGACAACAGGTTCCTTCCAGGTTAGATTGTATTACGACAGCGATGTGGCTGAGAAGAGAGTGATTACTATTTACAATATGCAAGGGCAGTCAATTATGAGCAAAGAGTTTACTCTTGCCAACCTGACTCCGCCTTACCTGCAAATGGACTTTGATCTGAGCCATATGGCCCGCGGCACTTATGTAGTTAAAGTAGCTCATAAGTACACAGGCAAAGTGGTATCAGGCTTAGTGTTAATACAATAAGGCAGAACCTGACTATAAGTACAAATCCCCTCCAATTGGAGGGGATTTTTTTGTCTAACAGATTATTTTTCTTAATTAAATCAAAAAAAATTACCTTAGATACCGGTTATGGATATTGCTTGGCTAACAAGCAATCATTCTTTCATTTAAAATATTCATTATGCAACCAAACTTTACGCTTAAAAATTGGGGATTTTTGAGACGGAAAGGTGTTATAATGGCACTTTTTCTGATTTTATTCTCAGGAGGGCTGTTAAAGGCTCAAACAATAACCCTTTCCACTTCTACTGACCCTACCTACAATGGTCTTAACACATTCGGGGCAGTAAATTCGGCAGTAACTTTTGTGATTGAAAACACCAACGGCTTCCCTGTGGTTCTGAAGTCAGTTGACTGTTATTTTGATCCATCTGCCATAGGTGGCGGTAACGGAACAATTCCAACACTTTGGGTTTCTTCAAGTTCATTGTCAGGTGCTCCAACAATTGCTGGTCCAACCTGGACTACAGTTGCAACGGGGGGGCCAGTAACTCTTACAACTGCGGGTTATTATAATGTATTGAATGGTTTAACATATAGTATTCCTGCCAGCACTACATTGCGTTTTGCTTTACAAAGCTCATTAGGAATAAGCTATAGCGGTGGTGGCACAGGTGTTCCTTCCACTAATACGTTCACTTCTAATGGCGTTAGTATGAAAGTGGGTGATGTACAGATATCTGGAGCCAATGTTGGATATGCAGGTGCTTTTCCTTCTCCTACATTTAATCCAAGATATTTTACAGGAGGGGTAACTATTGACATATCAAGTGCACCATGTTCTGGTACACCAGCACCTGGAAACACAGTTAGTTCTTCTAACCCGGTATGCCCAAGCAGTAACTTCATTTTGTCATTACAGAATCCTACTTCAGGAACAGGAGTTACTTATCAATGGCAATCTTCACCTGACGGATCTGCATGGAGTAATATAGGCGGTGCGACAAATTCAACTTATTCTACCTCTATTACTACGGCCACTTACTATCGTTGTAATGTAACTTGTTCCGGTAACACAGGAACTTCTAATCCATTACAGGTAACTATTGCACCTCCATCATCATGTTATTGTGCTGCGGGAGCTACCAGTACTTCGTTTGAGAAGATATCAAGGGTTCAGTTCAATACTATTGACAACTCGTCAACTTCAACAGCAGGATATGAGGACTTTACCTCAATTACAACTACTGTTATTAAAGGGCAGGTGTTACCTATGACGGTAACGATTTCAACTGCATTCAGTACAGACCAGGTGTTGGTGTGGATTGACTTCAACCAAAATGGTAATTTCTCTGATCCTGGTGAGCAGGTTTGGGTATCCAGCGCTGGTTTAGGACCTCATACCGGAAACATCACCATATCACCTACAGCATTGACAGGGTCAACAAGAATGCGTATCCGTATGCATGATTCAGGTTTAGGACCTAATTCTACACCATGTGGTAACTCAACTTACGGACAGGTAGAAGACTATACTGTCAATATTCAACCATGTGTACCGATTGCAATTACAGGAGCACCGGCTAGTACATCAATTGCCTGCGGCTCTAATGCTACATTTACAGTAACTGCAACTGGTTCAGCTCCGATTTATTCATGGGAGTACCGGGTGAATTCATCATCAACCTGGCAGGTAGTGCCGAATTCAGGTATTTACAGTGGTGCAAACTCAGCTACATTGACTTTGACAAATGTTCCAGCTACTTATAGCGGTTACCAATATAGAGGATTGGTTTCAGGAGCTTGTTCTGCAGTAGATTTCTCTGGTATTGCTACATTAACTGTAACACCAATAATACCAATAGTGAATCCTTCTTCAGCTACTATTTGTACGGGTTCAATACAGCAATTAACACTTACTAATACCCTGGGTAATGCTGACCTTATTACAGAAGGATTTAATTCAGTTTCTCCGTTACCAACCGGATGGGCTTCACAGAATAATAGCAGCCCTGCCGGTACCACTGGATGGTTCCAGGGTAATACAGGTGTATTCTCTGCTCAGAGCGGCCCTGCAGATTCTTACATCGCTGCTAATTATCAGAATACTTCAGGTGTTGGTACCATTAGTAACTGGTTGTTTACACCTACTCTGAATATCAAGAACGGGGATGTGCTTAAATTCTATACACGTACAGTTGATGCACCTGCATTCCCGGACAGACTTGAATTAAGGATGAGTACAAATGGATCCAGTACAAACGTAGGAGCTACGGCTACAAGTGTGGGAGATTATACTACTTTGTTGTTAACGGTAAACTCATCACTCACTACTTCAGGATACCCGAATACCTGGACTCAGTATACTGCTACTGTTTCAGGAGTTACCGGAACTGTATCAGGTCGTTTTGCCTTTAGGTATTATGTTACAGGTGGTGGTCCTTCAGGAGCAAACTCAGACTTTATCGGAATCGATAATGTCGTGTTTACTTCTTCAGGTGGTCCGGCTCAGGGAGTCTGGACAGGTAACCTGTCTACTATGTGGACAAATGCTGCTGCTACCACTCCTTATGTTGCAGGATCTCTCGCAACAACCATTTATGTGAATCCGACTGTAACCAGCAATTATAATGTATCATTTACAACACTTACACCTTGTACATCGGCTGTAACAACAGTTCCTGTGAACGTAGTGAACCCGGTTACCAGTGTGGTGAGCCCAACCAACAAATCAGTTTGTGTGGGTGGAAACACATCCTTCAGTGTAAGTGCGTCTGGCGGACCTATTACTTATCAATGGCAGGTAAGTGTTGATGGCGGTGTTACCTGGAGCAATATTGCGGGTGCTACCACAACAACTTTAAATCTGACAGGTGTTACTCAATTAATGAATAATAATCGGTACAGAGCTGTATTGACGGCCGCACCTTGTGTTGGTTCAACAACTTCAGGCGTTGCAGTACTTACAGTTAATGCGCTGCCTAATGTAACTATCACTGCTTCTGATATTTCATTAGCACCGGGACAGACCAGCACAATAACCGGAAGCAGCTCACCTGCTGCAGCATCTGGTGGATGGTCATGGACATTAAATGGATCAGGTATTTCAGGAAATGGAAATACTCAAACATTAAATGTTGATGGAATGGGTGTTTACCAGGCTACTGTAACTGATGTAAATGGTTGTGTCAATACATCTAATGAACTTGAAATCGGAGCTGAAGCGTCTGATAGGTTGTGGATTTATCCAAATCCGACTGCAGGTTCCTTCCAGGTTAGATTGTATTACGACAGCGATGTGGCTGAGAAGAGAGTGATTACTATTTACAATATGCAAGGGCAGTCAATTATGAGCAAAGAGTTTACTCTTGCCAACCTGACTCCGCCTTACCTGCAAATGGACTTTGATCTGAGCCATATGGCCCGCGGCACTTATGTAGTTAAAGTAGCTCATAAGTACACAGGCAAAGTGGTATCAGGCTTAGTACTGGTACAATAAGACAGAATCTGATTCAAATACAAATCCCCTCCAATCGGAGGGGATTTTTTTGTGTGATGTTTTTTAAAGAAGATTGAAAGTGGATATGATCTTGAATTAGTTTTTCATTTTCTTCCATACATTGATCAGGCCATTAGTAGAAGAGTCGTGAGATGAAATAGTTTCATCACCTTGTAACTCTGGTAAAATTTTATTGGCTAATTGTTTACCTAATTCAACGCCCGATTGATCGAAGCTGTAAATATTCCAGATAACCCCCTGTACAAAAATTTTGTGTTCATACAAGGCAATTAACTGGCCAAGATTGAAAGGAGTGATTTTTTTTATAAGGAATGAGTTAGTTGGTTTGTTTCCCGGGAAAACTTTATAAGGTAACAATTTGGAAATATCCTCGTTTGACAGGCCCGATTTTTCCAGTTCAGCCTCGGCTTCTCCTTCTGTTTTCCCATTCATTAAAGCCTCAGTCTGAGCAAAGAAATTACTAAGCAATTTTTGATGATGGTCACCAATGGGATTATGGCTTTGAGCCGGAGCTATAAAATCGCATGGAATCATCGGGGTTCCCTGGTGAATGAGTTGGTAAAATGCATGCTGACCGTTGGTTCCGGGTTCTCCCCAAATTACCGGCCCGGTGGCATATTCAACTGCCTCGCCATTTCTGTCGGTACTTTTCCCGTTACTTTCCATATTACCCTGCTGGAAATATGCGGCGAAACGATGCATATACTGGTCATAGGGAAGTATAGTTTCGCTTTGGGTCCCGAAAAAGTTAGTATACCATACTCCCAGAAGGGCCATTATAACAGGAATGTTTTTATCAAATGAGGTGCTTCTGAAATGGATATCAGATTTATTGGCACCTTTTAATAATTCTTCAAAATTTTTGAAACCGATAGTAAGTGATATTGATAAACCAATGGCACTCCAGAGAGAATATCTTCCGCCTACCCAGTCCCAGAATTCAAACATATTCTTTTTATCTATTCCGAATTTCACAACTTCTTTTTCATTGGTAGATAATGCTACAAAGTGACTTGCTATATGTTTTTCGTTCTTAGCTTTTTTCAGAAACCATTCTCTTGCTGTATGCGCATTTGTCATGGTTTCCTGGGTCGTAAAAGTTTTAGAGGCAATCAGGAAAAGCGTACGGTCAGGTTTTACCTTCTTGAGTGTTTCTGCAATATGAGTGCCGTCAACATTTGAAACAAAAAAAGATTCAATATTCTCAAGTTTGTAAGGTTTCAAAGCTTCAGTTACCATCAAAGGGCCGAGGTCACTGCCCCCGATTCCGATGTTGACAATGTATTTTATCTTTTTCCCTGTGTATCCTCTCAATTTGCCTGTATGTATTGCATTGGAAAAAGTTTTCATTTTTCTGAGAACTTTTTTTACGAGTGGCATCACATCCTCGCCTTCGCTGTAAACAGGTTGTCCGGAAAAGTTTCTTAATGCAGTATGAAGAACAGACCTTTTTTCCGTTTCATTGATTTTATCGCCATTGAACATTGATTCTATGGCTTCTTTCAATTTTGACTCTTCGGCGAGCTTCAATAACAGCTGAATCGTTTTATCTGTAATTATATTCTTTGAATAATCGAACACCAGTTCATCCAGGCACAGTGAATATTTTTTAAACCTATCCGGGTCATTTTTGAAAAGTTCCCGCATGTGAACGTTCTTCATGCCTGAGAAGTGATATTTCAATTCCTGCCAGGCTTGTGTTGATGTTGGATTGATCTTAGCTAGCATTACTTTTAATTCTGGAATTGTTCAAATATATCAATTGTTCTGTTTGTCATTTCTTCAGTAATATCAAGATGAACTACCAGCCTGACCCTTGATTCTGAAATGGCATAACCAAATATGTTTTTTTCTTTTAAAATTTTCACAAGCTGTGGTGCCGTTAATCCATCTGTCAATTCAAAAATGACAATATTTGTCTCTACCGGCAGTACTTCTTTTGTAAACTTCTTTTTTTCAATGCTGGCCGCTATTCTCCTTGCCTTTTCATGATCTTCGGAAAGCCTGCTGATATTATTTTTGAGAGCATAAATACCTGCAGCAGCAATAAAACCAGCCTGTCTCATCCCTCCGCCAAAAACCTTTCTTATTCTTCTTGCCCTTTTAATAAAATCCTTTTTACCAATCAATAAACTCCCGACAGGACACCCCAGGCTTTTACTCAGGCAAACAGAAATACTATCAAAGGCTTTTCCATATTGCTCAGAGGTTTCATTTTTGGCTACAATAGCATTCCAGAGTCTTGCCCCATCCAAATGAAATTTCAGATTTTTTTCTTTACAGAGTTGCTGTATCTTTTTTATTTCTTCAAAATCGTAACAACTTCCACCACCACGATTCGATGTATTTTCAAGGCATACGAGGCTTGTATGAGGACGATGCGGATCATCTGGCTGTATTGCAGATAATACCTGGCTGGCGGTTATTCTACCTCTGTCGCCATGCAATAGCCTTACAGATGCGCCTGAATTAAAAGCAATTCCCCCTCCTTCATATTGATAAACATGAGCATTCTCATCACAGATCACCTCATCTCCGGGTTGAGTATGACATTTGATTGCTATCTGGTTTGTCATGGTACCTGAGGGGCAGAAAAGAGCGGCTTCCATGCCAAACATTCCGGCAGCTATTTCTTCCAGTTGATTAACTGTGGGGTCTTCTCCGAATACATCATCACCTACCTTAGCGTTTGCCATGGCTTCAAGCATTCCAGGAGAAGGTTTAGTGACAGTATCTGAGCGGAAATCGATTAACATGTTCAAATTTGTTGCAATATACTCCGTTCACTCCTTAAATCAGGCACTTGGCGAAGGCTTGAAGAACTCTTGTCAATGTTTGCTTAATTTGGCCGTTTTATGAAAGAGCCTGGTACACTTGAGTATGTTTTGCTTATTGCCACTTCTCTAATATTTGCATTGGCAGGCCTTTATTTGCTTATAAACTTCAGTAAATTATTTAAAGGCAGGATTCGAAATGAACTTCTCAGAAAAAATGTGGCTGCTTTTGTCATTATTTTATTACTGGGTTCGGCAACAGCTCCTTTGAGCAGCAGTTTTTTTTTAATGCTTGCCAAGCATGGTTGGAAATGGAGTATCATATCGCAAATTGTTTATTCCTTAATAGCAACCATTTTAGTGTATAATGCTGCACGTTTGGTTGTTGACAATAACAGGTTAAAAAAATTAAACTTTTTACTTCATAGCTTTATCGTTTTCCTTGTGCTGGCAATAACCATTCTTATTATTAATATACCAGCGGGTTTAATGCTTTATGGAAAGGACACCCCATACCTGAAATACATCATCCCGAACTTAATCTATATAGCCGGGGTTACTGGTATTGTATATGCCGTTACACGATACCAGGATATCGAGAGAAAAAGAAAGTTTGATGCAAAAGAACTGGAGCTAAGTAAGCTGAGAGAGCTAAAGGCGAAAGCAGAACTGGATGCTCTGCATTCAAAAGTAAATCCGCATTTTCTGTATAATGCCTTGAATTCAATAGCGGACCTATCGGTGACAGATGGAAAGAAGGCCCGGCAAATGACGATAGCACTGGCTGATCTTTTCCGGTATAGTATTAACTATAGTAACAATAATTATTCAACAATACAGGATGAAATCGAAATGGCAGAAGTGTATCTCCAGATCGAAAAAATCAGATTTGAAGACAAATTGAATTATTCTATTAATTATGATAAAGAACTGAGTCATTATCTGGTTCCGCGGTTTGTAATTCAGCCATTGGTTGAGAATGCAGTAAAACACGGCCTGAAAGCAACCGGCCAGGTAACGGACATATTATTGGAGGTAAATAAACATGGGGATGGGATCGTAATAATCGTATCGGATACCGGACCTCAATTCCCGGATGAGTTGAACCCTGGTTATGGAGTGAAAAGTGTATTTGACAAGATGGATTTGCTGTTTCCCGGTCAATATGAAATTCATTTTACCAATTCTCCCCGTAAACAGGTTTCTATATTCGTTAATAAATTAATTAAGAATGAACCAGGTGTTTAGCGCTATAGTAGTAGATGATGAGCCTGCTGCAAGACGGTTGATGAAAAATCTTTTGAAAGATCATGCAACGGTTGTGGAAGTAATTGATGAAGCGGGGAATGGGAGAGAGGCCATACAGAAAATTGAAGAACTAAAACCTGATATTGTTTTTTTAGATATCCAGATGCCGGACCTCACTGGCTTTGAAGTAATCGAAAAACTTGAACGGAAACCCAATATAATTTTTACAACTGCTTATGAACAGTATGCTATAAAGGCATTTGAAACCTTTTCCATTGATTATCTTCTTAAACCAATAAAAGAAGAAAGACTCAATCAAAGTATTGAAAAGCTGAAGCAGTTTGGAAAGATTAACAACGCTATGGACCTGGGAGGCCTCCAGGAGTTGATTCGTCAGTTGCAAGCACCTCAAAAAGCTACGGCATTACCTATAAAAACGGGAGATAGAATTACATTACTGCGGTATGAAAATATTTCTTACCTGCAAGCTGAAGATAAATATGTCTATATCTATACACTTGATGGTCAAAAATATCTTACTGATCAGACATTAACTGTTTTGGAGGAAAAGTTGCCATCCCAGTTTTTTAGAATTCAGAAATCTTACATTATTAATAAAGACAGGATAAAAGAAATGCATAAGCATTTTAATGGCAGATACCTTTTTATAATGGATGATAAAACCGCCAATCGCCTGACCTCAGGCAGGACTTACAATGAGGCTATCAAATCAGAATTTGGTTTATAAGAGGCGGTCTTTGTTGATTCTTTAACCATCTATCTTATTATTTCACCTTTTGTATCATAATTCTGGTGAACTGTAACCCACCTCAAGGGTCTGCGTCACACTCCTGTCATTACGACACCGGTTATCCTTAAAATTTGCCGTTTAGTACAAAACAATGAACCTTGTATTATATAGTACCTAATTTTGAACTGTAATTAACAAAAACAAGTACATAAAAGTATAGCCATGAAAAAAATAACGACTCTTCTTTCTCTTCTTCTGACTTTGTTTCTCGTTGATAGTCAGGCTCAAAGCACAAACAATAGAATAAGTGGAACTGTAATAGATGGTAACACCAAGACTATTGAGTCGGCCACGATTACCCTTCATTTCTCGAAAGACTCGTCCATCGCTAAAATGTCTGTAGCGGACAAAAATGGTAAGTATGGCTTCGACAATGTTGAACCGGGTAAATACTTTGTGTCGATTTCAGCAGTAGGTCATGAAAAAGGGTTCTCGGAAGTTTTTGAGGTAAAGACCACAACTTCATCACTTTCCTTAAGAACTATTGAATTGGTTCCAGCAGCTAAAAGCCTGGGTGCGGTAACTGTTACCACTAAAAAGCCACTTATTGAGCAAAAGACAGATAGAATGGTTGTTAATGTGGATGCAGCTGTAACAAATGTCGGGGCTAATGCACTTGAGGTTTTAGAAAAATCACCAGGTGTTAGTGTAGATAATGATGGAAATATTGGTTTAAAGGGAAAGCAAGGGGTTATAATACTTATTGACGGACGTCCTTCTTATTTGTCCGGTGCTGATCTTGCTACACTTTTAAAGAATACAAATTCATCACAGCTTGACCAGATTGAAATAATGACGAACCCGCCTGCCAAATACGATGCTGCAGGAAATTCAGGAGTCATTAATATTAAGATGAAAAAAAATAAACAAGTTGGCTACAATGGATCGGCTTCCTTAAGCTATACGCAAGGCCGGTATCCAAAAATAAACGAGAGTATCAATATGAACTATCGTAAGAATAAGGTCAATATTTTTTCTAATCTGAGCCATTCTTACAGGGAGAATTATCAGAACCTTGACATCCAGAGATATTTTAAAGATAAAAGCACCAAGGAATTATTAAGCTATTTCGATCAACAGGCTAGAATGAAAATGCGTAATAGTTCACACTATGCAAAGGTCGGTGTCGATTACTTTGTCTCACCAAAAACAACACTTGGATTTTCCCTCTCTGGCTTTTATAACCCGGAAAGATTAAAAAACAAGAATACTACGGATATAAGCGATAAGTATGGTATGCTGGTTAATCAAACCAATGCGAGTACCGACGTAAAGGAATTATGGAAGAATTTCAGTGCCAATGTTAATTTCCGGAGAGTTTTGGATTCCAGTGGAAAAGAAATAACTGCTGATCTTGATTACATCCGTTATCGTTCAACAAAAGATCAAAGCCTGATCAACAGCTATTTTGATCAGTATGGATACCCTACAGATCCTGCGGATACATTAACGGGTGATTTACCTCAAAACATTTATATATATAGTGCTAAAGCAGATTATACTCACCCACTTAAGAATGGCGATAAGTTTGAGGCGGGTATTAAAAGCAGCTATGTTAAAACTGATAATGATGCCGGATATTTTAATATGATGGGTGGGATGCCGGTTATTGACAGCAGCATTACAAATTCATTTGTATACACTGAAAATATCAATGCGGCATATGTAAATCTCACTAAGCAGTTTTCAAAGAAATTCTCAGCTCAGTTAGGACTCCGTATTGAAAATACAAACGCCGACGGTAAGTCAAATGGCTATGCATATGACGGCAGTACTGACAAATTTGTTGTTGCCGACACCAGTTTTAAAAGATCATATACACAATTGTTCCCTACAGCCTATTTTACTTACAACGCTAGTGAGAAGCATCAGTTCAATATCAATTATGGTCGCAGGGTAAACAGGCCCAATTATGCGGACCTGAATCCATTTATATTTTACCTGGATAAATACACTTTCCAGCAAGGAAACCCTAATCTGAAACCACAGTTCAGCCACAATATTGAATTAAGACATACTTATAATGGATTCCTCACTACAACTCTGAATTATTCCCATACAACTGATATCATACAGGAAGTTCTTGAGCAAATAGAGGAGGAGAACAAGACTTTTGTTAAGAAGAGCAATATTGCCAGGCAAAGCCAAATAGGACTTTCGGTGAATGCTTACAAGCAATTGACAAAGTGGTGGTCAGGGAATATCTGGGCGAATGTATACAATAACAAATTCACAGGTATAATCAATGACACAACTGTTAGCCTTAGTGCTGCCACATTTGAAACGAACATTTCAAACCAGTTTAAGTTTGAGAAAGGTTGGAGCGCTGAAATAAGCGGATTTTTCAGAACCGGCGGTCTTGATGATGTATTCTTATTAAAACCCTTTGGTCTTGTAAACTTTGGTATAAGCAAACAAGTATTAAAAAATAAGGGTACAATCAGATTAAATGTAAGAGATGCCTTTTTTACTCAGAAAATCAAGGGTGATGTAAAATATTCCAACCTTGATGTTCATTTCCAGAACCAACGTGACAGCCGAAGTATCAACTTAGGATTTACCTATCGTTTTGCAAAAGGAAAAGTAAATAATTCAAAAAGGAGAACAGGCGGAGCATCTGAGGAACAAAACAGGGTAAACGCCGGAGATAACTGATCAAAATTCATTGACCTAAACCTTATTTATCGGAGCCCCTCACCTGAGGGGTTTCCTTTTAACAAAATTTCACATTTAAGTTCTGGAAGGCTTTTGTTTTACCGTTTATGTATCGGTAATGATTAGTTGCCCTTTGTCACGATAAGTACGAAGCTTGTCATAATTCTTTAAGTACACTGTAATTCCTGTCGCATCTTTAGTTTATAATCAACAGCCATAGCCATGAATATGAGAAAAATTTACTTTTTCTGTGCTCTTCTTATTACTCTTTCCACAGGGTTAATTGCACAAAACATAGCCGGCAAAGTTTCCGGGGTCGTACTCGACAATAGTAATAAACCACTATCTCAGATTTCAGTATCAATTTTAAAGACCGGTGATTCGTCGCTTGTAAAGGTTGCTATAACCAATAAAGAGGGGAAGTATGAGTTTGAGAATATTGACCAGGGAAACTATTTGCTACTTATTACTTCTGTAGGATACGAGAAAATCTTCAGCGAAAATTTCTCAATAAGTACATCATCACCTCAAACAAAAATGAAACCCGTGATCATGCAGGAAGCTGCTAAGGGCCTTGACGGAGTAACAGTAACAAGTAAAAAACCTTTCATCGAAACAAAGATTGATAAAACCATCGT
Source organism: Chitinophagaceae bacterium (assembly GCA_035328345.1). Classification (GTDB taxonomy): domain Bacteria; phylum Bacteroidota; class Bacteroidia; order Chitinophagales; family Chitinophagaceae; genus JJ008. Next base: position 31,211 of record DAOLIV010000033.1, read on the forward strand.
AAATGTGGATGCTTCACCAACAAATGCCGGAGCAACCGCATTGGATGTGTTGGAAAAATCTCCCGGAGTGAGTGTTGATAACGATGGAAATATCAGCTTGCGGGGAAAAACAGGTGTGATCGTAATGCTTGATGGTAAATTGTCGTATCTGTCCCCATCAGATCTTGCCAATATGCTTAAGAATATGCCTGCATCTGCCTTAGATCAGATTGAGATCATGACAAATCCTTCTTCAAAATATGACGCATCAGGCAATTCTGGTGTGCTAAATATCAAGACGAAAAAGGGGAAAACAGCCGGGTTCAACGGGAATGTTATGATTGGCGCCACTACCAGTATTTATAAGCCAGGCAACGCAACTTATTTTTTCCCAAAATCTCAAAACAGTTTCAATTTTAATTGGAGAAAAAATAAGATCAACCTTTTTGGCAATTACAATCCCAATTTCTTCAGAGGAGGTAATACACTCACTTTTGAAAACAGGTTTCTAGATGCAGATAAAAACATTACCGGATATAATAATACTGAAACCAGGTTCAGGTTTGGAAATAATAACCACACACTGAAACTTGGTTTAGACTGGTATGCGGATGAGAAGAATGTATTTGGTATTGTGTTGAATGGATTTACATTCAGCGGTCATCCAAGGCCTAAAACAGTGGGTAACCTCAGTGATGCAGACCACAACCTTCAAAGCAGGCTTGCATCTTACACAGACAACAAAATCAAGTTCAGGAATTTCTCCACTAATCTTAACTGGAAACACACATTTGATACCACAGGGAAAGAGCTGACCGCTGATTTTGACTTTGTGGTTTATGGAAATGTATCTGACATGCAATTATCAACTGATTATTATAATAGTCAACCTGAGCAAACCGGTTCTTCTTTGTTAAGGGGGCATTTACCCGCTTCGATCATCATATATACTTTTAAGTCAGATTATGTTCATCCTATAAAAAATGGCAGGTTTGAAGCTGGGATAAAAACGAGTTATGTAAAAAATGACAATGAAGTTGATTACGACAATTTTGTAAATGGTAAGTGGGAGGATGACCTTATCCGCTCCAATCATTTTATCTATGATGAGAATATTAATGCTGCTTACCTCAATTTCAATAAGCAACTGGGTAAATGGTCCATTCAAACTGGTCTTCGTGTTGAAAACACCATAGCCCATGGTGATCAACTTGGTAACAGTGTAGTGCAGCGAACAAAATTCAAGCGGGATACAACCAATCTTTTCCCAACTGCCTTTGTTAGTTATAAACTGGATGATAATAATAGTCTCACTGTTTCCTATGGCAGACGCATCAATCGTCCAAATTACCAGGATCTGAATCCATTTACTTATTTCCTGGATTCTTTGTCATATCGCCAGGGAAATATTTATCTGAGACCGCAATACACACATAATATTGAACTGACTCATGCCTTTAAAGGCAAATTCATCACCACAGTTAATTATAACAGCACTGACGATGTAATATCACAAGTAATAAAACCGGACCCATCTAATCCTGACAGCAAAATCCGTTACCTGACAGTTGATAATGTTGCCAGTTTTCGTAACATCGGGTTATCTATAACTACACCAGTCGCTGTTACCAAGTGGTGGAACACAAACATCTTTACAAATGTTTTCGACAATCATTACAAAGGAGTATATGATACAATAGCCATTGATCTTTCCTATACAACCTTTATGGTTAACATTACAAACAATTTCAACTTTGGGAAAGGGTATAGTGGAGAAATCAGTGGATTTTACCGGCACAAGAATTTATTTAGTCTCACCAGGATGGAACCTGTATACCAGGTTAGCTTAGGATTGCAGAAGCAGGTTATGAAAGGAAAAGGAACATTGCGTTTGAACATCAGGGATCCATTTGCCTGGCAGAAATTTGAAGGGACCAATAAGTACGGAAGAATTGACGGGAACTTTCTTGCCCGGCCTGATACAAGACAAATCACTACAACATTCAGCTGGCGGTTTGGAAAGAATGGTCAACAAAATCCTTCACCTCGTCGAAGAAACTCTGCCTCCCAGGATGAACAAAACAGGGTAGGGCAGGGCGGTCAACAATAATTTTTTCATTTTTCTCGTGTGTGTTTATACCCCTTCTTTTTAGAAGGGGTTCTTTTGCACAATGGGATTTCAAGAATTAAGATATTATGTTTAAATGAAAGGGGTACTTTTGAAAATATAAATATTAGCTATGCCATCATTTGATATTGTCAGTAAAGTTGATGCACAGGCATTGGATAATGCCGTTAATGTTACTTCAAAAGAAATTACAAACAGGTTCGATTTCAAGGGATCACATGTAGTAATTGACCTGGACAAAAAGGAGTATTTACTTAAAGTGGAAACAGAAGATGAAATGAAAATGCGACAGCTTATTGATGTGCTGATAAGCCGTGCACATAAGCAGGGGATAGCTCCGGAAGCTTTTGATACCTCAAAAGAAGGTAGCCAAAGCGGAAAAACCTGGAAAAAAGAGATCAAGGTGAGAAATGGGCTGGTTCAGGAGGATGCAAAAAAGATAGTCAAGCTAATTAAAGATTCCGGGAAAAAGGTTCAGGCCTCCATAAATGATGATCTTGTAAGAGTTACCGGTAAGAAAATAGACGATCTGCAGGACATTATACAACTCTGCAAGTCTGCAGGTCTGGGAATTCCTTTACAATATGTCAATATGAGGGATTAGACTCTTAATAACCCTGATAAATACCCGTTTTAATGTTTATAAGAAAGTGTATAATGGGTGCATATCAAGAGGGCAAAAAATTTGGAATACGATAATCTGGTAAAGTATATTTGGTATACAACTGCACAGAGTTTTAGAAATAAAATGAAGTGCTGGAGAAGAAGAAACCTGTAAAAAGGCGGAAACGACTCCAGGGAGGAAAAGAAACCCGTCAAAAGGTGACATGAACTCCCCGAAAGCGTCGGATTAGCAAACAAAAGGCGAAAGCCGGTAGGATGTTAATATGGCGCTTTCCTCTTTTAGTACCTCAATACGGCAGCATTAATCTATTTGGTCATGCCCTTTTCATAACCTATCTTTGCCGCCCTAAAATTATCTTTTAACCTGTACGGCAAAATCCGTGCAGCCTTGCCTGAAAAATGGCTCAAAATCATAGAATTATGAAAAAAGGAATCCATCCCGATAGTTATCGGTTAGTAGTTTTCAAGGACATGAGTAACGGACACAGCTTTTTAAGCAAATCCACAGCCTCTTCAAAAGAAACAATAAAATGGGAAGATGGTAATGAATACCCATTGGTGAAGCTTGAGATATCAAACACGTCACATCCTTTCTTTACGGGTAAAAACGTATTGGTTGATACCGCAGGTCGTATAGACAAATTCAAGAAGAAATATGCGAAAAAGGCATAATAATAGTAAATTGTGAAATACTTAATCCGGGAAACCGGATTTAAGTTTTGTTTTTCATGGCTATACTTTAAAACCTCCCGGTTCTCCGGGAGGTTTTCTTTTATGTTCTTTCTTCAATTGATAATTACACATTAATTCCACCGCTAACCTCAATTCGCTGCCCATTGATCCATTTTGCATCTGCTGTACACAGAAATGCCACAACTCCGCCGATATCATCTGCGTTTCCCACCCGCCCTAATGGAGATAAAGAACTAAGGCGGGTCTTTATTTCAGGATTACTCCTGATCATCGCATTATTAAAATCTGTTTCAACGGGTCCGGGGGCAACAATATTTACCCTTATTCCACGAGGCCCCAGTTCTTTTGCGAGGCATTTGGTCAATACTTCAACAGCTCCCTTCATTGACGAATAAACCGAGTATCCGGGGATTACATACCGGGTTGTTCCTGAAGAGATGTTGATAATGCCTCCGTTATCGTTTATGAATGGGAGCAGATGTTGTGTGAGAAAGTACACACCTTTGAAATGGACATTAAGAAGTTCATCAAATAAATCCGGGCTTACTTTTTCAAATGGTACTGTTGCTCCCTGCCCGGCGTTATTGATAAGGAAATCAATTTTGCCTGTGCCCCAATTTGATTTTAATGTGGAACTAAGCTCATTTGGAAATTGTTCAGCTGCATGGGTATTTAATAAATCAAGTTTAAGCGCAACTGCTTTTTTGCCTAGTGTTTCAAGGTCGCTTATAACCTGTTCTGCTTCCTCTTTTTTGCTCCTGTATGTGATTATAACATCCAGCCCTTTTTTTGCTATGTTGATAGCCATATTTTTCCCAAGTCCGCGGCTACCTCCAGTAACTAATGCAATTTTCCTTGACATATTAATTGTGATTTTATAAGAAAATAATTCATTGCTGCTTGCATAAACAGCTATGAATTAAAAATGTTTGGGAGAACTTCTGATGCCGGTGGAGTACAGTCAGCAAAAGAAAACACTCACAATAAACATGTGAGTGTATAATGAGATTGGCTGAAAAAAATCAGTTTGTTCCCGCAGTATTAAATAACAGGTTCCATTTCTTTTACAGGTGTGCTTTTTATTCCGGCAGTTTTCTTTTTTCCCTTGCCTAATTTGCCACTTTGCTTTTCTGTGGCGTTTATAACACCAGCCGCCAGTACTTTACTGATTTTCTTTAAACGGCTGACTATCTTTTTATCTTTCATTACATCCTTGTAATCACTAAGTGATGCTGATAATTTTTCGAAAATTTTTTTTCGGGCCTCTTTTTTAGCAGCTCCGTTTGTCTCCTTTTTCTTACCCATATTGTACATTTTT
>DAOLIV010000034.1:0-35713 GCA_035328345.1 Chitinophagaceae bacterium
TCCTTTATCGGGAAGTACCGGCAGTAAACAAACCCTGAATGGCTTGTTTTATGTTTATCAGCCAGAGCTCTTTTCTTCTCCGCCAGCCGGCGAAGGATTGAGAGGTAGCAAAAAAATTATTTTATAAGAACTGTTTGGGCTGAACCCTTACTACGCTTTTATCTCAACTTCTACACCACTGGGTAAATCCAGCTTACTCAATGCATCCACTGTTCTTGATGAAGAAGTGTATATATCCAGTAAACGCTTATGTGTAGCTAACTGGAATTGTTCACGACTCTTCTTGTTAACGTGTGGTGAACGAAGCACAGTAAAAATCTTTTTACGGGTAGGAAGAGGAATTGGACCTGTTACTACCGCACCAGTGCTGCGCACTGTTTTTACAATCTTTTCAGCTGATTTGTCAACCAGGTTGTGATCGTAGGACTGCAATTTTATTCTGATGCGTTGAGACATGTATAAAACCCAATTTTTCTTTTGGGAGTGCAAAGGTAGGGCTGAGAGGCATTGCTTCCAAATACTTTACAGGGAATTTTGCATAGTTTTTCCACTTTATCCTCTTTTACTTTAAAAAGTACAGTCTTTTGATTTTCAATATCCTAATATTGAAAGCAATAACACACAAAAACCGATTTAATTCTTAACCTGGTTTAACCTAAACCATGTAATCAGGAGTAAAAATTGAATAACAAAAGTCGAAAGCAATTTTACTGCAAAAAATGGTGACTGATCATCCGGAATATTATCCTCTAAAAACTCATCCGAGCCGTCCATCTTTAGCTGCTTACCTGTTAGTGGTATACATTAACATTGATTAACGCTAACAGTTGTTATTCACATACTTATGTGGTTCGAAGCCAGTAACTTTTGATAGAGCTTTGCGTCAGATACAGTAATAATTAAAACCGAAAAAGATGAGACGAGAACGCTACAACATTTACGAAAAAGCCCATAGCAGGCTGCGTAGCCAGTTACTGGATGCAGGACTTCTAGTTCAGGCAGGGGATTTTGGAAAAACTGAAAAAGGTATTATCGTTTTTGAGAAAATCGAGGATATCAGCAAAATCATCAGACATTATTTCAGCCATGCCAACCTGATTTTTGAAGCTGTTTTTTCAATGGCGCCTTATATCATTATGGAGCTGGAAAAAGAAAACAAGGCAATAAAAGATCATATTAATTGTTTAGAAAAAATCCGTAAACAATATGATAAATGCTATGGCCATTCCGCAAGGAAAAAAGCAGGCGCAGAAGCACAACAGATCTTTTTTGAACTTACTGCTGCTTCATTAAAGATCATGAACAGGGAGGATATGATCATTAACGATCTGTTATGGACGATTTATAGTGATGAAGAGATCAGGGAAATCGAAAAAAGAATCACTTCACCAGTTATTGAAATACAAGAAAATACTGGTACTACAATAAATACTGAAGCAGGAGTTACATCCACAGTGTCAATAGAAACAGCGCCTTCATTTGCGCATGCTGAAATAGCTCCTGTGGGTGATCGATTTTCTAATCTAATTAGGTTAGTACTTTCTCCCGGGAAGTGGAGCTTTGCAAACCGTACGTACAATATTGTAAAGCCATTTAGTCTTTTTGAACTAACGGCAATAATTATTTATCCTGGTTTATCACTTATTCTGCCGGTTTGAGTTTTAAGCTAAGTGTTGCAAAGCCTCCCAATTCCAGGTGTTCTACCCTGAAGTGATGAAGTCCATTAAGATGCACCTTTATTCTTTTATTTGGTGATTCATCAAATGTGTATTTTGATGGATTCCACTCATCAATGACCATCTTACTATCTACATATACCCTGACCGCATCATCCCATGTTACAGAAATCTCATACTGCCCTGCCTCTAATTCTGCAGTTGCTTCAGCTATAGTTATAAATTGTTTATGTTGATAGCCTCCATCTTTAATTCCTCCCCACCATGCATAGTCTAATTTGTTTATTTTTTCTGTTTTAAAAGGAGCTTTCCTTTCCAAAGGTGAAAAGAGCATATTAGTAGTGATCGGGTTATGTACGGCAGTATCCAATGAATAAAAAAGCACTTCCCAATTCAGAGGTTGAAAAAACTTTTTAAAGAAAAACGGATAAGGCTTCCCCGATTTTATTACATCTCCAAACGGAGTTACCATACCGGGTCCCGTATATTCCAGTTCAATTACAATATCAGTCTTGGCTCCAGCTATTTTTTCAGCACTTACTGTCGCAGGGAAGCTGCCGTTGGTAGCAGAAATATTATTAACTCCCTTAAAGTTTTTAATTACCCAGTTTCCGCCTGGTCCCAGCAAATCAAAATTCATTATGTTACCTGAATCAACAGGATTTGTATTCCATATCAGGGGATACCTGAAATCATAAGGCCCCCATTCAGTTATAATAATATTTTTTTTACCCGCATATTTCCCGTTTTCCAAAAAAGGACTCACTGGATTTTTTACCTGGGGATAAATAAGAGTTGAATCAACAAGGTCTCTCTCTGTACTATCAATATTTTTTACAGTTGAATCAATTTTGAAGATCTGATCAAATCCCGAATAGGTGTTACTGAAAATTTCAATACTATCGGTTCCTGAAATATTATAAACTGTTGGGTTGTTATTAAAACTATTCCCGGCAATAGTATATCCGACACTCCGGGTATCTCTGTATTTGGCATATCCCCAATCAGATGGTTGTTGTTTTCTCGACCAAAGCCTTATAGCTTCTTTATCTTCTAAAAAGATATTATAGGATATTTCATTATTCTGCCCATGTTCAATTGCTATAGCTACCCGGTTATTCCGGAACTTATTATCCGTTATCATAGAAGCATAACTATATCCGCCCCATATTCCATGATCACACTGAAAAATTCTGTTCCCGGATATTCTGTTCCTGCTAAAAGTAACCTCTACCCCATTTGTGGGTGCATAAGAAAAATCATTTTCTATAATGACATTGTCATTGCATCCCCCTTCTCCTGTGTCCATAGTCGATTGACCGGCCCACAAGAAAAAGCCATCCCCGCAATGTGTTGCGGAATTCTTGTAAAATATATTATAGTTGCTCTGTTCATACACCAGTATGCCTGCACTATCCTGCCCACGGTTATAAACACCATGACTATAACCCCTCACATTAAAGTTGAGACGGTTATAGGAAACCTCATTGGCGCTACACCGGTACATTCCGATCCCAATACCTGAATTGAATGTGAAATCATTATTGAAAATTTTCCCATAATTACATCGTGTCATCATTAATGCATTCTGTCCACCTGTTACTTTGCAGTTCTTTACAGTAGCTTTATTACAGTTCTCGAGGTAAATGGCAGCACCGTACCTTAACCATTCGTTTTTTTCATTATGATGATAGCTCATCCAGTCTGATATGTCCTCTTTTTCCTGCGAACTATTCAGATGCTGACGATAATTGTAGCTCAAATCACAATTTTCCAAAATAAGTCCTTCAGTATTCCTGGCAAGTATTGCAAACTTATATCCTCTTGCTTTAAGATTTTTGATCGTAATATTTTTCCCTTTACGAATAAGGATGGCAATGCCATAATATTCATCAGGTTTTTTCTTGTTGTTACTCCCTTTTAATTCCAGCAAATTAAAATCAACAACTATATTCTTTCCTTCTATAATAATAACACTCCCCGAACCACTAGCAGGGGCATTTATCTTATATATCCCTTTCTTAAATTTTACAGACTTAGTGATTTTCAATCCCTGGGTGATTGCCTTTTCCTGTGACCACAAAAGTGTTGTTGCAAAAATGATAACCAAGAGAAGGAATAACTTTTTGATCATTTTTTCGAATTGATCAAACAAAATACATTTTAAAAAAGGAAATCAAAGTGTTGAAAAAGTAAAGGACCCATTGCTGAGTCCTTAACCTTTGAACATAGTGTTTTTCATAAATTGGCTTGTCGGCCTTTAATAGGAATCCTAAAAACGGGATGATTTCTTCACTTTTTTATAACAAACACAGTGCCAATCAATTGCTTTTCAATTGATTTGACGCAAGAATTATAAAGAAAAGACTCCTGAAATCAGGAGTCTTCGCATATAAGATCAATTATTTAAACTAAGCAGTCACCTTCCCCTTCACCTTGGCAATCACTTCTTCAGCAATATTATTAGGTGCAACTGCATAATGTGAGAATTCCATACTGGAAGAAGCACGACCAGAACTCAAGGAACGTAGCTGGGTAACGTAACCAAACATTTCACTAAGAGGAACTTTAGCTTTAATAACCTGGGCATTGTTCCTGTTATCCATACCTTCCAAAATACCACGCCGACGGTTCAGGTCACCTGTTACGTCTCCCATATATTGATCCGGAGTAACAACTTCAATCTTCATGATTGGCTCAAGTAGTGTTGGAGAAGCTTTTCTTGCGGCTTCACGGAATCCTGATTTTGCACAAAGCTCGAATGACATTGAATCAGAATCCACATCATGGTAACTTCCATCAAATACCCTGATCTTCATATTATCCATCGGGTAGTTTGCCAATACACCATTTGTCATTGCCGACTCAAAACCTTTAGTTATTGCCGGGATAAATTCTTTCGGAATTGAACCTCCGAAAATATCATTCACAAACTGGAAGTTCTTCCCGGGATTCTCATTAATCCACTCTGCATCAGCCGGCCCAATTTCAAATACGATATCAGCAAATTTTCCACGACCACCGGTTTGCTTCTTAAGGATCTCACGATGCTCAATGGTTTTCTTAAAGGCTTCCTTATAGGCCACCTGCGGAGCACCCTGGTTTACCTCGACTTTAAACTCTCTCTTCATACGATCCACAATGATCTCCAGGTGTAATTCACCCATTCCACTCAGGATCGTTTGTCCAGTGTCTTCATCAGTTTTTACTCTCAATGTAGGGTCCTCTTCAATCAGTTTGGCAATAGCCATACCCATCTTGTCCACATCTGCCTGAGTTTTGGGCTCAACAGCGATGGCAATTACAGGCTCAGGGATGAACATATTCTCCAATACGATCGGATGATCTTCATCACAAAGTGTGTCCCCGGTTTTGATTTCTTTAAATCCAACAGCTGCGCCGATATCACCTGCCTCAATAAACTCAATCGGGTTTTGTTTGTTGGCAAACATCTTCATGATACGGCTGATCCTTTCTTTCTTACCACTTCTTACATTCAATACATAAGAACCGGCATCCAGGTGACCACTATAACAGCGGAAGAATGCAAGACGACCCACAAACGGGTCAGTCATTATCTTAAATGCAAGCGCCGAGAATGGTTCTTTTGCTTCAGGCTTGCGAATGACCTCTTCACCAGTATCCGGATTAGTTCCTTTTACCGCTTCAATATCAACCGGGCTGGGCAAATAACGACAAACGGCATCTAATGCAGTTTGCACTCCTTTGTTTTTAAAAGAAGAACCACACATCATTGGCACAATACTCAAATCGATCGTTGCTTTACGGATCGCTTCATGCATTTCATCTTCTGTAATAGTATCCGGATTATCAAAGAATTTTTCCATCAGTTTATCGTCATATTCAGCAACTGCCTCTACAAGACTTGCTCTCCATTCCTTTGCTTCATCCAGCATATCCGCGGGCACATCCACCTCATCAAAAGTCATCCCTTCAGTTTCCATATGCCAGATAATACCTTTCATTTTAATAAGATCTACGACACCCTTAAAATTATCTTCGGCACCGATGGGCAATTGAAGAGGAACTGCTTTTGAACCCAGCATTTCTCTTACTTGTTTAACTACATTCAGAAAATCTGCACCGGCTCTGTCCATTTTATTTACAAACCCAATTCTTGGTACGTTGTACCTGTTTGCTTGTCTCCAAACAGTTTCAGATTGAGGTTCCACCCCATCAACTGCAGAGAACAATGCAATAAGACCATCCAGTACTCTCATTGATCTTTCAACCTCCACGGTAAAATCAACGTGGCCAGGAGTATCGATGATATTAAAGTAATAAGGCTTGGTATCTTTTGTGGGCTTTCCTTTATCGGTTGGAAAGTTCCACTGGCAACTAACAGCAGCAGAAGTAATGGTAATACCTCTCTCCTTTTCCTGTTCCATCCAGTCGGTTGTAGCAGCACCGTCATGCACTTCTCCAATTTTATGAATCATTCCCGTGTAACGGAGGATACGCTCAGTGGTAGTGGTTTTACCGGCATCAATGTGAGCCGCAATACCAAAGTTTCTTTGAAATTTTAAGTCAGCCATGACTTGTTTATTTTCAGTTGTTTAATTACAAAAATTCTGTTTCGGATTTGGAGGCGCAAAGGTAAGGAAAAACAGTGAAATTTATATGGTAGCCTTTTCTTTATTATAGCTGTGGATAAAATGAAACCTGTTAAACACATTAGCATTTAATTTCATTCTAAAAAGCCTAATAAACACCCTGCAAGCCCTGGATCGAGTTAAAACCTGCTAGTTGCAATTCAAACAATCGCAGCGAATTGGATATAGGCTGGTGGTTGATGAGATATCCGAGCCGATCGGCTCCTTAAAAATAACCGGGATTTGTCCAATAATTTGACATCATCAACCAAGGCAACCTGCCCAAAGAGATGAGTGTGCCTGAATTTATTTTCAGGGAAAAGACAAAAGATCCAGAAATAAAGGAACTAAGTAATAGCAGGCTAATAGAAAGATATTTAAAGTTTTGATTTGCTTAATGAACTCCGAAAAGACATTGGGTCAAAAATGATTTGATTATATTAGCAAAGGAAGTTGGTTCTTAAGTAATATCGATTATTCCTTAAAAATGATCAAACCAGCATTGCTTTCATTGGGTACTGCAACCTTAGCCTTATTGGCTTGTACAAAGTCAACTACTGAGCAGCCACAAAATTGTATCCAATTACATGATGTTCCCCAGTATATCTATAACACAACAAATAATGTTTACTCAGGGGATAGATTCGCAGAACCCATATGCGGGATACTGCCCATGCACAAAAAAAATTATTGGGTTTATCGTGATTCCTTATTTGACTATTCAACAGGTGCTTTTCAAAATGTTTACATTGATACTCTTCGGTTCCAGGAAGCCTATATGTATACTGACACAATCACTTGGTGGAAACCGGTTGTGTCTTTCTACCCAGGTTACGGTTTTTATTATAAAGGTTTTTATGACAGAGTTTATTCCGTCGATTCCGTTCTTTATACTCTTACAGAAGGCAGTTTTGGGTTTAAACACTCTATCCAATGGTTTTTCCTTCTGACTGCTGATTCTGTTGACAAAAGCAGTGCATGGAACGATACTAACACCTTATCTGCTTATGGGAAAAAGTACAATGACCCTGTAGTGGTTCCTGCAGGAACTTTTAATGGATGTATTTTCTACGAAAAGTATTTTGGAGATTATAATTATTATAATCAAGATATCTATTTTAAACCGGGTGTTGGTGTGGTAAAATCTTATCAATATTACTATTATCTAACAGCTCCGCTACCTGTAGTACTGACGGTAAGAAGTGACCTTATTAGTTATCATATCGAATAAATACTCATTTATACAAAAATTTCCCGCCTTTCAGCCAATACCGGCCTTCTAAATACAATATAGGTTGAGACATAGAATAATTTGTCGGTCTTTTCCTGTTTATCTGACATCATTAAAAATAACCTGCGTGGCTAAATGTGTGTTTGAGTTTACCTGAGAAGATAATGCGGCAAAAGGGGGCAAACACTGATTGACAGATATATAAAGTTCCAATTATTGTAAAATAGAAAACCCGTTCTAATAATTCAGAACGGGTTTTCACAATTAATAGCTTAATTAGTTAACAACCTTAAAATAACTCAGTGTTAATTCTGATCGGCGGTTTTTCTGACGACCAGCCGCAGTCTTGTTATCAGCAATTGGCATTGACTCACCGTGTCCTGTTGCAGTGATCCTGCTTTCATCAACTCCCTTGCTTACCAGGTAAGACTTAACTGAATTCGCTCTGTCTTCACTTAATTTCTGGTTGAACTCATCACTACCTACATTATCAGTATGTCCATCAATTGCAAGCAGCATATCCGGATTTTCTTTCATGATTGCAACCACATCATTCAATCCTTTGAATGATTTTGACTGTAGTTTTGCGCTACCGGTTACGAACAAGATATTCTTAGCAGCGATTTCAACTCTCTTCTTATCCTCAACCTTTATTTCAGGGCATCCAAAGTTTGCCACAGTCCCTTTCAGTTTCGGACACTTATCTTCTTCATCATTTACACCATCACCATCTGTGTCAGGTATCGGACATCCCTGGTAACGGGCTAATCCAAATTCGGTAGGACATTTGTCTTCTTCGTCATTTATACCATCCTTGTCTGTATCAGGAATCGGGCATCCCTGGTAACGGGCTAACCCCGGAACAGTTGGACATTTATCTTCTTCATCATTTATGCCGTCCTTATCTGTATCAGGTATCGGACATCCCTCATATTTCGCCAGCCCAGGAACGGTTGGACATTTATCAAGGCTATCAATAATTCCATCACCATCTGTATCAGGTGGTGGTGGCGGAGGAGGAATAACTTTAGGCTCTTTTTTCTTCCCTAAGCGACCAGCAATACCAATACTATGTTGAAAATGGTAATTAGCAGTTTCAGTAGTAATTGGCACCCTGTAAGTAGATGTTACAAAAAGATGTGCTTCATCAAGTATGTTTATTTTAAGACCTAGACCAAGTGGCATAAATGCGCCGTAATAACTTTTATAAATGTGACCACCTACTCCTAAAGAAATATAAGGTTGTACCCAATATTTTTCTGTTGTCATTTTCAGGTTAACAGAAGCAGTTCCTTCCAGTAATAAATGGTTACTGGCAAATGAACGATTCGGCATGGGGTATCTTAAAAATGAAGCACCGAGGGATGTGGCAATATCGACATGAGGTTTAATTCCCTTGAAATAAGTAATTGCAAGTCCTGCATTCATTTCTCTTAGCTTGGCAAAACCTTTATCGTTTAAAACCTGACTTAATGAGGTAGAGCGTATCTTTTGTGCGGTAACGAAATCGTTAACAAAGAAACTAACACCAAGTGCCTTTGGTCGATTCTCATCCTGTCCTTGTACAATGGACACAGCAAGGCATAGTATTATTAATACTGAAAGTATTTTCTTCATAAAGAGTAGTTTGGTTTAAGTCTGAACAAAAATAACTGGTAAGTTCAATATCCTAAAATAAATTATTTAATTAATATTCATCTTATTGGGTCCAGAATTTGGGGGTATTATTTGGTCCGGGTAGGTGGTTGAAAGGACCGACTATTTTGAAGCAAAATGGGTTTCCCTGAGTACTTTGTCCTCATTATAGGGGTCGTCAAAAAACACAATATTGCCATCCTTCCCCTCGCAGGTAATGTACCTTATAAAAACCGGCAGTTTCTTTCTTATAGCAATGTTCCTTTTTTGTTTTTTCTGCAGCCAGGTCTTTACGGAATCGATCCGGGCCTCTGTTTTCTCTTCAGTCCCCAGATCATCGTTACGAAGTATATACCATGCCAGGGGTTCCCACTCCTGTACCCGGACACAGCCATGGCTTAATGAACGCATCGGATTTCCAAACAGGTAACGCTGGTTGGTATCATGCAGGTAAACTGAATATTTATTATCGAAATAGAACTTCATTATGCCCAGGGCATTGGCGTCACCACTTCCCTGAACAACCCGGTAAGGTATTCCTTTTGAGTATTTTGACCAGTCGACAGAATAGGGATCGACTTCTTCACCCTTGCTATCAAGCAGGCTGAACCCCTTTTTGGCCAGGTAGCCTGGATTCTTCTTTACAGCAGGCAGAATTTCTTTTCGGATAATGCTGGATGGCGGAACCCATTGGGGATAGGTGATAAGAGTCGAGATGGCACTTGTCAGTACAGGTGTTCTTGTTTTTGGCTTGCCGCAAATAACTTTAGATACAAGTTTTGTTTCTTCATTTTCCACCACCTCCATGAAGTTCCCTGATGCATTTACCCAAATGTATTTTGAGGGCATCTCTTCGGGTAATAATTTGTATTTATCAAGACTGATTGCAATACGGATGAATTTTTCCCGGTCGGAGGTGTTTAGCACCCGTAAGGTACCTTCACCTGCTACCCCATCCACAGTCAACCCATTGTCTTTTTGGAATTTCTTTACAGCAACCGCCAACTGTGCTGAATCAGCTGCAACGCTATCAAAAGAAATATAGCGGCTTTCATAGAGTCTTTTTTGCAGGAGCTTCCTATACTTTATCGGGTCATCTTTTGAGGACGGAACAAATGTGTATTCTTTGTAATCTGCATTCTCCAAAAATTTTTTAATACCTCTTTTAAGTTCTTTATATCCCTTTTGCCTGGGTTCAAGGCTTTCTGAAATTTTTATAACCGATCCCGTTTTATTTAACTCGTTGAATTGATTCAAATAAAACTCGTCCTCCAATACGGAGTCTTTACGCAAGGTAATACTGTCATTAGGAAGTCGACCCAATTTCAGATCCTTAATAATCTGAACAAATGCATCGGTGAGCATCACATCCGCTTCAGTCCATAACGCTGCATTTTTCCGCTCAGCCTGTCCAGCACTATCAGCTACCATTTTTGCCCTTATTGCTTCGATATCCTTAAAATGGTAATCTTCAGGAAATAAACCGAATAATTTTGATGCACTGATAAATTCATAAAGAGAATCAGCAACAGGTTTCCACAATTGCTGATCCGACCATGCCGGAGCATAGGAGTTGTTTTGATAAATAAGACTGGTAAGTTCCGGTTGTCTTAATTCAATAGTATCTCCGGAAAGATTATCCACTAAAACAGATTTACCCAATAATTCTTTTATAAATCCTGAAACTTTTTCATTCATTTGTCCTGGAGTAGCCACAATCGCATCCTGTTCTGATGCTGCTCCTTTACTTTTACAAGACTCTAACAGCAGTGTTGCAAAAAATGCAATTTGGCAAATTGGGTACAATGATCTGGTAATTCGCATAATGGTGAGGTGGTGACTTAAACTATTTCCGACTTTTATGATAAATTACTCTATCAAGCAGCCGGGATATGTATACTAATTTAATAAAACGATTTTATAAAAGGGGGACACTACTTCTTATTTTTTCCCAAATTTTAACTTTAAGCAATTTCTCACAACAGACGGGCTTTACAAGGCCGCCGGTAACGGACAAATACGACGATTACAAGAAGCAGGTAAAAAAAGATCCTGAAAAAAGAATGATCGAACTAAAAACGGAAATCCCCTCAATAGTTTATGATCTGAGATATGCTACTACTAACAATTTCATGCATCGCCTGATGTATCCTGCAGGAACAAGTTTAACATTTATGCGATCTATTGCAGTAAACGCTTTGAAAAATGTACAGGAAGAGTTGCAACTAAAAGGCCTTGGTTTAAAAATATTTGATGCTTACCGGCCATATTATGTAACTGTAAAATTCTGGGAACTGGTAAAAGATGATCGCTATGTTGCCAATCCTGCCAAAGGAAGCGGACATAACAGAGGCATCGCTGTTGATTTAACAATTATAAATCTAAAAACAGGCAAGGAACTGGATATGGGAACCGGGTTTGATAATTTTTCTGATACAGCACATCATACTTTCACTAAACTTCCTGAAGAGATTCTGCAAAACAGGATACTATTAAAATCTGTAATGGAGAAATATGGTTTTAAAGCTTATAACGAAGAGTGGTGGCACTATTCCTGGCCGGAATCATCGATGTTTGAAATACTTGATTTGGATTTTAAGAAACTTAAAAATAACTATAAGTCTATTAACTCAACAATTGCATCTAAATTAATCGGGCCATAAACATGCGGAAAAGTGTCTTGTGTAGATTGTGACCAATCAAACACATACTTACTTGTTAACTTATCTGTATCTATTACCAATTTTTTCAGATCCTTTTGCCCGGAAAAATATCTTTCCAGCACACTGTCAACCTGATTCTCAAGAGAACAATGAATAAAACCTTCTTCTTTCAATGAAGGATGCTCATAAAAGCCTCGGACTTTTGCTGCTTCCCAATCTGCAGCAGTTGCGATATGATAAATTATAGGCACTAGAAAATTCGTTTAATTTTTTGTTCAAGAAAAAGAAGATCAGCAAGTACTATAGCTGTTACAGCTTCCAGCACAACAGGAACTCTTAATGCAATGCACAAGTCATGGCGGCCTTTAACAGAAACTGTTTCTGTTTTGCCTGTTTCCCAGTTTAATGTATGCTGTTCTTGTGGTGTTGAAGATGTAGGTTTTACTGCCACCCGAAACACTAATTCATTTCCATTTGTTAACCCTCCCACAATACCTCCGGCATGATTTGTTTTTGTCTTCCCTTCCAAGTCCTCGATTGCATCATTATGATTGCTACCAAACATTTTCGCTGCAGCGAATCCGGTTCCGAACTCAATTCCACGAATTGCCGGAATTGCAAAAACAATATGACTTAATAATGATTCTGCTGAATCAAAAAAAGATTCTCCCAAACCAACAGCTAACCCTTTAACGCTGCATTCAATTATTCCACCAATAGTATCTTTTGCATCTAACGCCTTCTGCAATCCTTTCTCCAGGTCCGTTTCACCTCCGATCTCACAGATTTTTGAATGAACTGTAACAGCGCCTAATAGCTTCTTCGCAATCACTCCTGCTGCTACCAGAGCAACAGTCAGCCTGCCACTGAAATGACCACTACCTCTAAAATCCTCGTATCCTCCGAATTTTTTGTGGGCTACAAAATCTGCATGGCCCGGACGGGGAATTGCTCTTTGTCTTTCATAGTCGCTGCTCCGGGTATTTTTATTCTCAAACAAAATGGTGATAGGAGCCCCGGTTGTTCTGTCATTGAATATGCCACTTCTAAATATAGGGAGATCATCTTCTTTCCGGGGTGTTGTTCCTTTTTGCGTTCCTCCTTTTCTTCTTTCCAAGTCAGGGAGAAAATCATTAATAGAAAGAGATAAACCAGCTGGACAACCATCCACAACAATACCAACGGATTCGCCATGCGATTCGCCAAAGATTGTTATCCGAAATATGCGGCCAAATGAATTCAAAGCTCTTTCATTATTGATTTAAATAATCATCAGGAATTCTGAATACAGGTAAAGATACATCAGCACCCAGCTTTTGCAAATCGGTAAAAAAATCAGGATACGATTTATTGACTGCCTGTGCATCTTCGATGATTGTTTCCGCATCAGCTTTCAATGCAGCGACGGCGCAAGCCATTGCGATACGATGATCATGATGTGAATGTACTTTTGAGCCTTTTATATCCTCAACTCCGTGAATAACCATCAGGTCATCTTCCTGATCGATCTTCACACCCATTTTTCCAAACTCCTGTTGTAATGAAACCGACCTGTTACTTTCCTTGTGAGTTAGTCTTGAAACACCCTTAATTGTTGTTCTTCCCTTGCAATAAGAGGCCAATGCTACAAGTGGCGGAAAAAGATCGGGGCAATCTGTTGCATCAAAATCAAACCCGGTCATTTTTGCAGGATGGATCCTGATGCCTTTCGCCTCCATGGCAATTCCTGCATTCGCTTTCATTAATGCATCAACAATCGCTTTATCTGCCTGTGTTGAAGAAAGATCAAGTCCTCTGACAGTGATCGGACCTGCGATAGCACCTGCAACGAGTAAGAATGCCCCACCGCTCCAATCCCCTTCTACAGTATAGTTTGTAGTTTGAGATTTGTAGTTTAAGGAAGCATTTTCCCTGAATATAAATTCTTTATAATCCCTGTTCTCAGGTGTATCGAATCCAAACTGCTTCATTACGTCGAGAGTAAGATCAATATAAGGACGACTCTTAAGATTCCTGACTTCTATCGAAACGCCTTTAGCACCAGCAGCACTATAGGCCATTATAAGACCCGTGAGAAACTGTGAACTTAATGACCCATCAATTCCGATATACGATGGTTTTAAAGGACCATGAATTTTTAAAGGCAATTTTCCATGATTACTATTAATCTTTACTCCAAGCTTCGGCAATATTTCATCAAAGAAATCCATTGGTCTTTTTGCTAAGCTGCCAGATCCATTTACAATTACTTCTTTATGACTTAAAGCAGCAATCGGTGTGAACATCCGGATGCTCAAACCACTTTCGCCGCAATCAATTTCATTTTTAACTGGCGATACACCATCACTTTTTACTAAAAATTTATTTTCACTTTCTTCAACAACTGCTCCAAGAGCTTTAATGATGCCAATAGCAACTTTATCGTCATTGGAATGACCCGGATTATTTATAATAGTTTCCCCTTTTTTCAATAAAGCTGCGGCACAGGCTCTTTGCATAGAGCTTTTGGAAGCAGGAGCCTGAATGATTCCTTTAAGCTGAGATGGCTGTATAGTGACTTTCACTTTATAACTCCTGTATTATTTTTTCAAGTTTCTTCAACGGAATCGATTTTACAACTCCTTTACCGATCTTATCAAGCAACACAAAATTGATCTCACTCCTTTCCCTCTTCTTATCCATTTTCAAAACCTCGAATACTTTTTGTTTATCAAAAGAAGCATGGGTGGGTAAGTTATATTTATTTAACAAGTTTGTGACTCTCTCCGTTTCAGCAAAACCAGTAAGTTTTTCAGAAATATGACAGGCATAGGTCATGCCAATTGAAATAGCCTGCCCATGCATCAACTCATATTGATTTTCCAGGGCATGTCCGATCGTATGCCCGAAATTCAAAAGCCTCCTTTCTCCTTTTTCAAATTCATCTTTCTGTACCACTTTTATTTTAATGAGTGCATTTCTTTGTACCAACTCACAAATTGATTTTTGCCTGCCCTGAAATTTTTTCAATGTGTTCTTCTCCAGGTCGGCAAACATCGCCGGGTCTTTTATACAAGCATGCTTGATTACTTCTGCAAACCCGTTTTCCCATTCCTGCTGAGGTAACGAGTTCAGGAAAACCATATCCTGGAGGATGAAAGCCGGTTGTTTTATAACTCCAATAATATTTTTATAAACATCCACATCAATCCCATTTTTACCTCCTATCGAAGCATCCACCAATCCAAGAACAGAAGTGGGAATAAATCCGAACCGTATGCCCCTCATATAAATAGATGCAACATAACCTGCAATATCTGTGACCACTCCACCGCCTACTCCTACAAGTGTAGTACTTCGGTCAGCTTCCATTTCGATAAGCTGCTCTATTACTGCATCCGCAGTCGCCTGAATTTTATAATCCTCTCCTGGTTTTAAAACGATTGTATCCCAATCTTTGAATCTTTTTTTATGAGCCCTGTAAACATTCTCATCTGTGATCAATATCGTTGCTTTGGGGTCAGCTATCTTTTTCAAATGACTGATCCCATAAGCAAAATAAATGTCGGTAACAGATGATGAGAACTTTACAGAGATTTTCTTCATTATAATTTGTTAAGGATCTTTTTTTAACAGATCAGCTATCCAATATTTTCTTCTGGTGATTGATGCTTTCCATATGAACAGCATCAAAATAACGGGTTATAAATTCTTTGCTTAATCCCATCTTATCACCAATGGCAGAAGCTCTTTCCAGAATTTCATTCCAGCGGCTGGTTTGAAGAATGGTGATGTTATTTTCTTTTTTGTACTGGCCGATCTGTTCAGCAATTTTCATCCTGCGGCTCAGAATCTGCATCAATTCATCATCCAGGTGATTGATCTGCTGTCTCAGTTTCTCCAATGCCGCATGAAATTCTTCTGAGTTAATATCTTCTTTCCGCCAGGTAATTGACTCAAGCATTTCTTTCAACACCTCAGGCGTCACTTGTTGCTTGGCATCACTCCATGCCTTATCCGGGTCAATATGGCTTTCGATCATCAACCCGTCATAATCAAGGTCAATCGCTTTCTGCATTACTTCCAGCAAAATATCTCTGCGGCCACAAATATGTGAAGGATCATTGATCAGCATCATTCCTGGATGCTTAAGCTTCATATCAATCGCCAGGTGCCACATGGGCGCATTTCTGAAATCGGTATTCCCATAAGAACTGAAGCCACGATGGATCAACCCGATCTGCTTTACTCCTGCCCTTGCCACTCTTTCAACTGCCCCACTCCATAGTTCAAGATCAGGATTAATCGGGTTTTTTATGAGAACAGGAATGTCAACTCCTCTGAGTGCATCAGCAACTTCCTGTACACTAAAAGGGTTTACAGTTGTTCTTGCCCCGATCCACAGCACATCCACTTCAAATGTCAAAGCATCCTGCACCTGCTTTGCAGTAGCAACTTCCACCGTAACGGGTAGCCCTGTAATCTTTTTTGCCTGTTGTAACCAGGGAAGTCCTTTTGTGCCAACTCCCTCAAACATGCCAGGTTTTGTACGGGGTTTCCAGATACCTGCACGAAGCATATCTATTTTCCCGGTTGCAGCTAATCGTTGTGCCGTTTGCAAAACCTGTTCTTCAGTTTCCGCACTGCAGGGACCGCTGATGATCAGCGGACGTTTGCTCCAAACCTGTTGCACAATATCATCTTTTACCGGGTCTGTTATCTCCATATTCTGTAAAGTTATATTTAATAATGTGATTTTTACTTTAAGTTGAAGTAATGAATCAGCGAATAATTCATTTTAATATTCTTTTAATCTTATTTGCTTCTGCAATTAAATTCCTTAGCCCTTTATCATCTTCGTTCGAAATATAATTGAGAAATTTTTCCAGCTGCGTAATATGTTCTTTTAAAACATCTACAACTTTTTCCCTGTTCTGTAAGAAGATCGGCACCCACATATCCGGATTACTTTTTGCCAAACGAACTGTACTTTCAAAACCTGCACTTGCCAGTTCAAAAATGGCTTGTTCTTCTTTTTCTTTTTCCAGAACCGTATTTGCCAAAGCAAATGAAGTGATATGTGATATATGGCTGACATACGCTGCATGCAAATCATGTGCCCTTGCTTCCATTTCCAACAGGTGCATGCCGATCTTTTTATACATGTTCTTCACCCAATCCAAAGCATCAGGATCACTTTCATCGGCATTACAAATGATAACTGCCTTTTCTTTAAATGAATCAGCTACCGCAGCTGCAGGACCGCTATATTCAGTCCCCCACATCGGATGAGTAGCAACGTATCGGCCCCGCATAGGATGACCTTCCACTTCTTCAATCAGTTTCTTTTTGGTTGAACCAAGATCCAGTATGATCTGGCTTTTATTGATCTTATCAAGTATTTCCGGTAATAATTTCACCAACTCATCAACAGGGATAGCTAAAATAATTACATCACTTCTTTCAATAGCATCATCTAATTCTGTTATCTCATCAACCAGTTCTAATTCGATTGCCTTTTTTGCATGCACCGGGCTTTGCTCAACGCCTATTAACGCTGATGACAATTTCTTTTCATGCAACCGAATGGCTAAGGAGCCGCCGATAAGACCCACCCCAACAATGGCTATCTTTTTTCTTTCCATTATTTAAGTTTTTAATTTTTTTCCGAGGATCGCTGCCTGATCCTTTCTGTTGCTTCATTAATTTTTTCTTCAGTTGCACAAAGGCTTACCCGTATATACTCATTCCCTGCCTCACCAAAAATGCCGCCCGGAGTAATGAACACTCCGGCACTTTTCAATATTTCATCACTCAGAGCATATCCGTCTTTATACTGTTTTGGAATAGCTGCCCAGACAAACATACCGGCCTGCTGTTCTGAAAAACTGCACTCAATTTCTCTTAAAAATTCAAAAACTTTTACTCTCCGTTTGCTGTAAACAGCGTTAACCTCGTCATGCCATTCCTTTCCAAGGTTAAGTGCTTTCGCTGCTGCCAATTGCACAGGCAAAAACATGCCACTATCCATATTACTCTTAAACCTTAACACCTCTTCAATTCTTTTTTTACCGGCACACAGCATTCCGATTCTCCAACCTGCCATATTATGACTTTTGCTGAGTGAGTTCAGTTCGATTGCTGTTTCTTTCGCTCCTTCAATACTTAAAATACTGAGCGGCCTGTCATTTAATATGAATGAATAGGGATTATCATGAACAAGGAGAATATTATGTTTCCTTCCAAACTCAACACATTTTTCAAACAATTCTCTTGTTGGCTGCTTTCCCGTTGGCATTTGAGGATAATTCAAAAACATCATTTTCACATTCGCTATTCCTTTTCTCTCTATTCTTTTAAAATCGGGTTCATAATTATTTTTTTCCCTGAGCTTATATATTAAACATTTTCCTCCGGCCAGGTTAACAGCACTTTTATAGGTAGGATAACCCGGATCAGGGACCAGCACTTCATCTCTTTTATTTAAATAGGTCATGCAGATATGCATGATACCTTCTTTGCTTCCGATAAGAGGCAATACTTCAGTATCGGGATTCAACCCGACTCCATACCACTTGTTATACCATTCCGCAATAGCATTTCGTAAAACCGGTGAACCTTTGTAGGATTGATAAGCATGAACATTTGGTTTAGCTGTTTCCTCCTGCAATACTTTTATTACTCCAGGATGCGGAGGCAGATCAGGACTACCTACTCCAAGGTTGATAATATTTTTTCCTTCTTTATTTAACTGATCAATCTCTCTCAGTTTTTTCGAAAAGTAATATTCCCCAACCCCTTCCATTCTTTTACTTGTTTTCATTTCCAGTCTCCTTTTTTATAAACTCCATAGATTTTAATCGCTGCTGTTAAGGGTTTTATTGATTCGATTACCTGTTCAAACCTGTTTACAGAATCAAACTCCATATCAGCATGAAAACTATATTTGAAATCACTTCCCGGTATCGGGAAACTCTGGAGCTTACTTAAATTAATTCCTCCTTCTGCAATTCTTGTAAGAACCTTTGCAAGGCTTCCCTTTGAATGATCTGTATGAAAATTAACTGAAGCCTTATCAGCATCTTTCACAACATCTGATTCCCCCTTTCTTTCCAAAAAGAGAAAACGGGTATAATTATTCTTTAAGGTATGAATATCCGGGGCAAGAATATGAAGATCGTAAAGCTCAGCAGCCAGTTTACTTGCAATAGCGGCTATATGTGTGGCCCTGTGCTGGTGAATATGCCTTGCACTTAAAGCTGTATCCTCTGTTTCCACCAGCTTCCAGTTATATTTTTCAAGGAACTCATAACATTGCTGAAGCGCCATGCTGTGAGAGTGCACTTCTTTGATATCTTCAAGGCTGACACCATGGTTCACCAGCAGGTTTTGTTTTACCTGCAGGTAGATCTCTCCAATGATCCTGAGATCACTTTTCTGCAACAAATTATAATTGGGTAAAATACTTCCAGCGATGGAGTTTTCAATGGCCATTACCCCACCATCACTTTCATTTTTATTTAAGGCGATCTTAATTACATCATGAAAGGTTCCGCACGGAATTATTTCAACCTGTCTCCCATAAAAGAAACGGGCCGCTACCTGGTGAAAGCTTCCTTCATAACCCTGTATGGATACTTTTTTGCTCATAACATAAAATCAAAAATCCCGGCCGTTTGGCCGGGATTTTTTGTGCTGTTGTTTTTTAGTTGGTCTATTTAGCTTTCAACAAAAGCATTCCCGGCTTCCTGTTATTAAAGAAGAAGTAATAATAAAATCCAAAAAATGCTTTTGTGAACGTCATGTAACAAATGTAAGATTCGTGATGATTAAAACAAATAAGTTGAAGAAAATTTTTCGGCTACCCGGGATTTGATCAGGCTGGGTTCATTCTTATTTTTCTTCCCCTGTAATTCCTGCCATCAATAGACTTTATCATCTTTTTGGCAGCACCGGCTTCAATTTCTATCCAGCTGTTCATTTCCTTCATATCAATTCTTCCGAGTACATCTTTTCGCAGATCACTCATATCCAATATAAACTGCAGGAAACTGGCTTTGTAAAAACCGTCCTTGGTTCCAAGATTTACAAACAATCGTTGGTAATTCTCTTTGTTGCCAACCCTTTTACCGCGACTCTCTCTTGGTGATGATTGTTCAGCAGACCTTTGACCTCTTGTTCTCTCTTCCCTCACATTCAGATCAACCGCATTTTCATAATACTTCAGGAAACGATCAAACTCCAGTGCAGCAACTCTTTGAAGAATTTCTTCTTTTTCAACATCCGCAAATTTCTCTCTCAAAACCGGGAGATATGCTTCGTATTCGCCATGATCAATATTTGCCTGGATCATCCTGTCAATAAAATGAAAGAATTGCTTGCGGCATACATCTTTGCCACTTGGTATATCCATTTTGTGAAAACGGGTATTCACCAATTTTTCAATTTGCCTGAGCCTGTAAACTTCTCTAGGCGTTACAATAGAGATAGCAACCCCACTTTTACCTGCTCTGCCGGTTCTTCCGCTCCTGTGAGTATACACTTCAGTATCATCCGGTAACTCATAATTAATTACATGGCTGATACCTTGCACATCAATGCCTCTTGCCGCCACATCAGTAGCAATTAATAATTGAAGATTTTTTTGCCTGAACCGGGCCATTACTTTGTCTCTTTGGGCTTGTGTAAGATCCCCATGCAAAGCCTCAATATCATATCCCTCCCTGATCAATGACTCTGTGATTTCCTGTGCGTCAGCCTTGGTTCTTGTGAAAATGATACCATATATGCCCGGATTGAAATCAATGATCCTTTTCAGCGTTTCGTAGCGATTCTCATGTCGGGTCAGGTAGTATTGATGGTCAATATTCACATTACCTGAGTTCACTTTCCCGATGGTTATCTCAAAGGGAGAAGTCATATAGCGTTTGCTTACCTGCCTGATCTCCGGTGGCATGGTAGCGCTGAATAACCATATACTCTGACGTGCCGGGGTATTCTTGAGAATAAATTCGATATCCTCTTTAAATCCCATGTTCAGCATTTCATCTGCCTCATCCAATACTACATAATGTATCTTATCAAGGTTGATGGCCTTTCTCTCAATCAGGTCTATCAGCCTGCCGGGAGTTGCTACAACAATCTGGCATCCCTTTTTCAGATCCCTGATCTGCAAGCCTATCGATGTACCACCATAGACGGCTGTAACAGATACATGATCCTTTTTATTTTTAAATGAATTCAGATCATTTGTGATCTGCAGGCATAATTCCCTGGTTGGACATACAATCAGGGCCTGGGGAAAGCGATCTGATTTATTTACTAATTGTAATATAGGGAGGCCAAAAGCTGCGGTCTTACCGGTACCGGTTTGGGCCAGCCCAATAAAATCCTTGGTCCCCTGTAAAAGGACTGGTATAGCTTTTTCCTGGATGGGTGTAGGTTCCGTAAAACCTAACGATGAAACAGACTGAAGCAAGCCTGCTTCAATCCCTAACGCTTCAAAACTTGTCAACTGTGTAAATTTTTATAATATAATAAGGAGGCGCAAAAATAACCTTAATCAGCAAAATCTGAGAAAAGAAAAAAGCCGAACCAAAAAGGAACGGCCTTTTAGCGATTGCTTGCCATATGAAAATCTTACTTAGCTGTGCTGTCAGTAGCAGGCATTGTAGCTGTAGAATCTGTAGGCGTAGTAGCTGTAGAATCTATTGTCGGAGTTGTAGGCTCTGTAACAGTTGTTGTGTCTTTGTTTTCACCTTCTTTGCTTTCAGAAGAGTTGTTACATGCTACTGCAAAACCGGCAACAGCTAAAATCAATAAAACCTTTTTCATTTGTTGAGATTTTTTGGGGTTGTTTGAAATATTTCGGTGTTTATACCCGATTTGGGAAAAGGTAACCCCGCTTTCTTAAATTTTTTTTTCAGGTCAGGCAGGGTTACTATTTTTAAAAAAATGTATTAAATAACGGAATAGTGAAAGCAGAGATCAGCGAAAAAGGCTTATTGCAGGGA
The DNA here is from genome assembly GCA_035328345.1 of Chitinophagaceae bacterium. Classification (GTDB taxonomy): domain Bacteria; phylum Bacteroidota; class Bacteroidia; order Chitinophagales; family Chitinophagaceae; genus JJ008. The sequence goes on from DAOLIV010000034.1 coordinate 21,811, forward strand.
TTGGCCGGCAACGACAGAAGAGCTATCGAATCGATTTACAAGGACAACTATAACATGGTTCAGGCCTTGATAATCAACAACAACGGTTCAGCTGACGATGCAAAAGATATATTTCAGGAGGCCATGATAGTTCTTTATGAAAAGGTTAGATCGGGAACTTTTGAGCTGAATTGCCAGATTAAAACTTACATATATGCGGTTTGCAAGAGGCTCTGGCTAAAAAAACTACAGCAATCAAGCCGCTTTGTAGTACCGGTGGAGGGGTTAGAATCTGATTTGCCGGTAGATGATGAGATTGATGAGCACAGTAAACGGAATGATGAGTTTGAAATGATGGAAAAGGCAATCGGCAGCCTTGGAGAACCTTGTAAAAGTTTGCTGGAGGCTTATTATCTGAAGAAAAAGTCAATGCAGGAAATAGCCATCAATTTTGGCTATACCAATGCTGAAAATGCAAAAAACCAGAAATACAAATGCCTGGTACGGTTAAAGAAGATATTTTTTGCTCATTATAAAAACGGGAATAGTGATGAATGATATACAAATTCTGGATGCAGTTGAAAGGTACATTAAGGGTGAAATGAATCCTGATGAAAGATTGCATTTTGAAAGTCTTCGTAAAACTAATGCAGAGGTAGATCAACTGGTGGTAGAACATACCCTGTTTCTCCAGCAGATGAACCGTTTCGGTGAATGGAAAAAATTCCGTTCAACGCTTCACGATGTTCATACAGATCTTGCAGAACAGGGAAAAATCAATTCAGCAAAACTTAACGGAAAAGCAAAAGTGGTATATCTCTGGAACAGGTATAAAAGAGTGGCTGCCATTGCTGCTATCATTGCAGGAGTCACTACTATCACCATCAGCGCTATAGTTTGGGTATTTACTCCCAAGACCCCTACTTCAGAGATCGAAAAACTGAACACAAAGATCAATGTACTTGACAGGAAAACAAGGCAACAGGATTACGAGATCAATAATGTAAAAAACAGGATCATACCTAAAAACAATATTGTTTACACAACAGGTGGCACTGGTTTTATCATTGATACAAAGGGTTACCTGGTTACCAATTCACATGTAATTGAAGGCGCTAAAAACATAGCTGTACAGAATAAGAAAGGGGATTTTGTGGCGAAAATCGTTTTCAATGACCCCGCAAGAGATATAGCTATTCTTAAAATTGATGATGAAAACTTCAAACCGTACTCTTCTATCCCTTATATGATCAGCAAAAATTCTGGTCGTCTTGCTGAAACCATATTTACCCTTGGCTATCCAAGAAATGATATTGTTTACGGGCAGGGTTACCTGAGTTCCAAAACCGGTTTCAATGGTGATACTTTAAGCTTCCAGATTGACATTGCTGCCAACCGTGGAAACAGCGGCAGCCCGATCATCAATAAAAACGGTGAAGTGATAGGCATCCTTAACGGTCGCCAGACCAATACCGAAGGTTTTACATTTGCAATTGAAGGCAACAATATTTATAAAGCTGTTGATGAGCTGAAAAAAGATACAACCTATCAGAAAATCAAACTGCCGACAAGATCTACTCTTTCAGGGCTTGATAACACAACACAGGTAGAAAAGCTCGAAGATTATGTATATATGGTAAAAGTGAACAATTAAGATATTATCCCTTGAAAAAAAACTGCCCCGTTCTGCGGGGCTTTTTTATTCATAGAAAAGAGTTAGCTGCCCCAGAGGTCCCCCGGGTATTCCCCATCACTGATCAGCCTATTCAGGTTTTCAGCAACATAGGGTGCATCTTCTTTATACGTTACTCCAAACCACGAAGAGTTGGTGGGTATCACATCAATTTTGCCTCCTTCTTTAATAAACCGGTCCGCAACGATAGGAATAAAGAATTCTGATTTTAATTCATTTCCATGCTGGGATAAGAATTCAGCAAATAGTTTCTGAGTGTAATCAAAAAAGGAAGGATCAAAACACCAGAAGTTCATGGAAACACGGGTATTCAATGAAAGTTCACGGGGCTCTAGTCCATCTTCACAAATAATCTTGTCACCCTGCTTTGAAATATTGATTCTTTCTGTGATCGTAGTCAATGCTCCTGCATGATTTAATCCGCATACACCGCGGTTAACAGTGCCATGTTCAGATAAAGTTTTCAGCAGATCATAGCCAATGATCGCATAATTTTCCGGTGTACATCCTGCATTCAGAAATGTCACTGAATTTTTAAATGCATTATGACCATAAAAATCATCAGCATTGATCACAGCAAAATTTTCTTTCACGACATCCTTAGCACATAAAACGGCATGTGCCGTTCCCCATGGTTTTGTTCGTTCTGCCGGCGCTTTAAATCCGCCGGTAAAAGAATTCATTTCCTGGAAAACATATGCAGTCTCAATCCTGCCTTTTAATTTAGGCTCAAAGATCGATTTGAAATTATCTGCAAACTCTTTACGGATAATAAAAACAACTTTTCCAAAACCCGAACGAATCGAATCAAAAATTGAATAATCCATGATCGTTTCCCCCGAAGGACCAAAACCCTCTACCTGTTTCATGCTTCCGTAACGGGATGCCATTCCGGCTGCCAGTATTACTAATGTTGGTTTCATAATCTATTTAAAAAGTGCGGCACGAAAATAAAGTAAATTCGCCAAGTAGCTTACCTGTTTTAGCATGAATGACATACTGTATGAAAATATTTCTGTAGACAATCTCACATTCGATGAATTCAATGAAAAGAATATCCGTGTTTCTGTTTTACGGTTAGATAAAATTCATCCGTTTATTTCAGGCAATAAATGGTTCAAACTAAGATTTTATCTTGACGAAGCAAGGAATCAAAACAAAAAATCAATCGTAACATTTGGTGGCGCCTGGTCCAATCATATTCTTGCTACAGCTGCTGCATGCAGGATTGAAAAATTTTCCTCGACAGGAATCATCAGGGGTGAAGCACCAGCAACACTTTCTTTAACTCTTGAGAAAGCAAAAGAACTGGATATGCAACTGGTCTTTGTCAGCAGAGATGAGTACAAACAAAAAAACATTCCTGAGGAATTTCAGAAAAAAGAATATTTTTTTATTCCTGAAGGGGGCTATGGTGAATTGGGAGTAAAAGGCGCTTCAACTATTCTAGATCATTTTGATAAAGAAGATTTCTCTCATATCTGCTGTGCCGTTGGAACAGGAACTATGATGGGAGGATTAATCAATGCTTCTTCTGAAAAGAATTTTATTACAGGGATCAGTGTACTGAAAAATAATTTCGGGATTGACAGCAATGTGAAATTGCTGGTCAAACCAGGCAAAGAGAATTACGGAATCATTCATGATTATCATTTTGGAGGATATGCAAAGTATAAACCCGAACTTATTTCATTTATGAACTCGTACTATTCCCGTAGCAATATCCCTTCCGATTTTGTGTATACAGGTAAATTATTCTTTGCGATTGCTGATCTCATCCAAAAAAATTATTTTCCATCGGGAAGCAGGATACTGATTATTCACAGCGGAGGGCTGCAGGGAAACGACTCCCTGGAAAAGGGAACGTTAATATTCTGAATTTTGCCGTTCTCACACCTATCTTTGCCCTGACCTATGATAAGAATCCGTTACACATGCCGTTCTGATTACATGAAAAAGCTGAAGACATCCTTCTTTGTTTTTTTAATAGCTTTTTCAACGCTTCATGCACAGGATACACTTCCAAAATTCTCACTGATCAATGCAGGAAATAACCGGATCATTGTAGGTTGGACCAATAATTTCAAAGACATCAAACAAATAAGCATCCAGCGATCCTTTGATAGTCTTACCGGGTACAAAAGCATTTTGACAGTTCCTGATCCCACAACTCCGCAAAATGGTTACGTGGATTCAAAAGCGCCAAACGATCATATGTTCTACCGGCTTTATATTTTACTGGACAAAGGAATATTCCTTTTCAGCCCGGCCAAAAGACCATTCAGAGACACGTCAACAAAAAGAGTTGAGATAGTTAAAATTCCTGAACCTGAAAAAGTTGCCGACACCATACAGGTCGGCGATTCCTTTATTATTGTCAAGCCATTTGGTGTGCAACTCGATAAATTCCCCGAGACGGATTCTGTTGCGGTGCCTAAAATCAATAATAATAAACCTGTTCCTAATGCATTTATGCCTTCTTTATATGTATACACCTACAGGGATGGCTATGTAAGAGTAACATTACCGGCGGATGAGAGCCCCTCAAAATATTCTATTAAATTTTTTGAAGAAAACGGAAATTTCCTGTTTGAGTTAAAGGACCTGAGAGAAAATGATTTTAAGATTGATAAAACCAATTTTTATCATGCCGGCTGGTTTCGGTTTGAGTTATATGAAAACGGCAAGCTGAAGGAGAAACACAAATTCAAACTTGAAAAGGATTTTTAGAACGCTCAGATCAACTTTGCATCAAAGACCTTTTCAAAATTTCTTTTGATTCTTGATTTCACCTCCTCTATATCCTGCTTCACCCCTAATTCCTTTTCCAAAGATGTTACCTGTTTGTTATTGATACCGCAGGGGATAATGTGATTGAAGTAAGAAAGATCAGTATTCACATTAAAGGCAAACCCATGCATGGTTACCCAACGACTGCAGCGAACTCCTATCGCACATATTTTTCGTTCTCTTCCCGGCACATCAGGATCGATCCAGACACCGGTTTCTCCTTTTGATCGGGCCCCTGTTAATCCATAATCAGACATAGTCAGGATAATTACTTCCTCAATATTCCGGAGGTACTTGCCGATATCTGTATAAAATTTTTCGAGGTCAAGGATCGGGTAACCTACCACCTGCCCCGGCCCATGAAATGTAATATCTCCGCCACGGTTAGTATTAAAAAATCCTATCCCATTCTTTTTCATTTCATCTTCTTCAAGCAAAACATTTGACATTTTACCATTCTTTCCTAATGTAAACACAGGCGGATGCTCTACAAACAGCAAATGATGCTGAGTTATCATACCTGTATCGCTTAATAGATCAGTAGCACCCGACTCTCTCAATGAATTGTTCACCAAAGTTTTTTTGGCAACATTTTCTTTCAGCAATTCTTCCTGGTAGTTCCAGGCAGCCTGGTATTCCATCAGGCCCAGATCGCTGTATTTAACTTGTTGTTTCATATCGAAGTGGGAACAAATTTACCAACTATTCCACAACCTATACCTTTGCAGGCTATGAATGAAGAACTGGAAAATAACAGTATTGAAACAGAAGATAATAATGACGAACTCTATGAACGGTTCAGCATAACAATTGATAAAGGCCAGGAACCCCTCCGCATTGACAAATTCCTGATGCAACGAATTGAAGGCGCAACCCGCAACAAATTACAGCAGGCGATAAATACCGGGCTGGTATTGGTAAATCAAAAAGAAGTTCGCCCCAATTATAAGATCAAACCCAACGATTCAATTGTCATTTATTCTGACATGCACCCCGACGAAACGGATGTGGTGCCTGAAAAATTGGAACTCAATATTGTTTTCGAGGACGACGATATAATGATCATCAATAAACCTGCCGGCATGGTGGTGCATCCCGGTAGCGGTAATTATTCCGGCACCTTATTAAATGGAGTAGCCTGGTATCTGCAGCAACAAACTCCCGGAATTTCAGAAGATGTGCTTCCAAGATTCGGATTGGTTCATCGCATAGACAAGAATACAAGCGGTTTGCTGGTACTTGCCAAAACTGATAAAGCCATGCGGCAATTGGCCAAACAGTTCTATGATCACTCGGTAAAAAGAAAATATGTTGCCCTTGTTTGGGGAGATATGGAAAAAGATTCGGGAACGATCGTTGCACATGTGGGCAGACACTTACGTTTCAGAAAATTATTTGAAGCTTATCCCGAAGGAGATCATGGCAAAGAAGCCATTACCCATTACAAGGTGATAGAACGATTCGGTTATGTTACTTTAGTCGAATGTGTTTTAGAAACCGGCCGCACCCACCAGATAAGGGTTCACATGAAACATATCGGTCATCCCTTATTCAATGATGATTTTTACGGCGGTGATAAAATTGTAAAAGGGACAGTGTTTACCAAATACAAACAATTCGTCGATAACTGTTTCAATATTTGTCAAAGACAGGCACTACATGCCAAGACGCTTGGGTTTATTCATCCATCAACAGGTAAAGAGATCTTTTTTGACACAGAACTTCCTGATGATATGAAAAATGTGATCGAAAAATGGAGAAACTATATTACCTCAATTGGTAAAGTCAAATAGTGTGGCCGTAAACATTCCCCTTTCTCTTTTTTTGAAAACAACATCCCAGTTACCGGTGTAGCGCAGCAATCGGGGCACCAAATAAGATCCGAATTTTGTCATCTGCACTTCCATGTGCACATCAAAATCATACACTCCTGCATCATAGCTCATGTCATAATTCCTTGCCATCACTTCCATTGTTCTTACATTGAACCAGGTGACCATATTATCTATCACAATGGCATCTCTACGCCCCCCTTTCAGATCGTCTTTTGCTTTCATGGAAAAAACATAGCAGGATTCGCCTTCGTAATCGCCATAATCAATATGCATATCATAAAGTTTCGCTCTGTCCGGATCAAAAATGTCAATCTTGTCGCCGATCAATGGAATGCCGGGTATCTTCTTACCGGGGTTAAAAAAAAGCATCTTCAATTGTTCTTTGTGCTTTGCAAGTCCTTTTTGAGATCTTGGTTTAAACTCTACACCTTTAACTACATTAGTTTCCCCGCAAACTTTTCCATTCGTGAAAAACAGACCCGCATATAGTTCTGCGGTATAATAGTTATAGTTATGGTCTTTATCGTAAAAATCACCTGACGAATTTTCTTCCAAAACCTCCATGGTTCTGCAACCGGCTTCCCGTAATTGTTTTGTTTTGCTTTGCAAGGCAGCTTTGATCCTTCCTTTTTTATCCTTTAACTGTATGGAATTCCATGAAGTAAATCCCAGCACCCTGAGGTTCCTGAATGCTTTGTAGAAAGTCGTATCCTCTTTAACCCGTTGCATGAATTTAGCAACATTGATGTCGGTTCGGATGATCACCTCCGAGAGGCTCACCATTTTTGCCAGTCTTTCGTTGTCAAGAGAATCTTCCTGTGCCCACAGGATATGTATGCTTAATAAGAACACACTGAAAAGAAAAGTTCTTTTCATAAAAATTAACCGGGAAACATCATTTTATAATCCACGCTGATCTTCCCTTTTGAAATGTCATTCAGCTTCCCCTTCATCAATTTTCTTTTCAGGGAAGGGATATGATCAATAAAAAGTTTGCCTTCAATGTGATCATATTCATGAAGGATCACCCGGCCTGTCAGACCTGTAAACGTCTTTTTCTGACTGGTGAAATTTTCGTCCACATAATTTATTGTTACCATCTCATGGCGATAAATATCTTCCCTGATCTTCGGAATACTCAAACAGCCTTCATTATAAGACCATTCATCGCCATCCAGTTCCTCAATATGCGCATTAATGAAAACGCCTTTAAAACCCGGCGCATCATCATATTCCTTTACTTCTTCTTCATTCATTCCGGAAAACATTTGTTCTGTATCAACAATAAACAGGCGAATGTCTTTATTAACCTGCGGCGCCGCAAGCCCTACCCCACTGCTGGCATACATGGTCTCCCACATATCACTGATCAGTTTTTCAAGACCCGGGTATTCCGGCTCAATATCTTTTGCCAGCTTCCTTAAAACCGGGTGCCCGTATGCTACAATTGGTAAAATCACATGAATTCTTTTAATGAAATATTGGTTAAACAACAAAATTACTTTCCCGAAACTAATTAAACAATATTCCGGCTCTCATTATAACAGTTTCTTCTTTCTTAAGTTGAATGAATATGCCGAAATTTGCATCCATTTACCGGTTACTATTACTTGCTGCATAAAATGAAAGTATTCAAATTCGGAGGCGCCTCAGTTGATAGTGTTGAAAGAATAAAAAACATTGCCGGCATTTTAAAGGGTTACCCCGATGAAAAACTGGTTGTGGTAATCTCTGCAATGGGCAAAACCACCAATGCACTGGAAAAAGTAAATGAAGCTTTCTTTAGCGGGCAAAAAGAGGAAGCGCTGCAATTATTTCAGCAGATAAAAGAGCACCACCTCACCACTGCCAAATACCTGCTGGTGACCCATTACCTTGCCTGCGAGGAGCAATTGAAAAACTTTTTTACTGAAGTGGAATGGCTGCTGCATGATAAACCGGTAAGGGATCATGATTATTATTACGACCAGGTGGTTTGTGCCGGCGAACTTTTCTCTACAACAATCATCAGCGCTTATTTAAATGAGGCGGGTATTCAAAATCAGTGGCTGGATGTAAGAGATATTTTCAGAACAGATGATGATTTCCGCAATGCAACAATAAACTGGGAATACACTCTTGATAAGGTGAAAAATACAGTAGCTCCTCTTTTCAATAAAACCGATATTGTACTCACACAAGGTTTTATCGGCGCTACGGATGAAAATGAAAGCACTACATTAGGACGGGAAGGAAGTGATTACTCTGCGGCTGTTTTTGCCAACATGCTGGATGCAGAAAGCCAGACGATCTGGAAAGATGTAGTGAGTGTGATGAATGCTGATCCCAAACAATTTCCGGATGCTATCTCAATACCAGAACTTAATTACAGGGAAACTATTGAAATGGCTTATTATGGGGCCCAGGTTATTCATCCCAAAACAATCAAACCGCTTCAGAACAAAGGGATCCCGATGTATGTGAAATGTTTTCTTGAACCAAACCTTCCGGGAACAATAATCCATACAAATCATTTACATGATCTTCCGCCTGTATTTGTGCTGAAAGAAAAACAGGTGATGCTGAAAGTCATGTCAAGGGATTTTTCATTTGTAGGCGAGCATGATGTAAGACAATTATACCAGTTGTTTGAGTCCCTGCATATCAAACCCAACATGACACAGATAGGTTCGATACAATTTACCTGTGTGCTTGATGACTGGCCTGAAAAAATTGAAAAATTAGCATCAGGAGCCGCCGAATTTCTCGATACAGAAATCACAAGAGGATTATCGCTTTTAACGATCAGGCATTACAACGATGAGGTATTTGAAAGACTGACAAAAGGAAAGAAAATTCTGATTCGTCAGCAAACTCCGGAAACAGTGCAGGTGCTGATGCAATAATTATTTGTCTTTGTCGCCAATGGTAATGGTCTGGATCATTTTCTTGGCAACAGGCTTATCATGCAAAAGGGCAGGTTTCCAGTTGGGCATTTTTTCAAGATGGGTGATCAGTTCATCCATCAGTTCCTCATCACTGGTTCCCTTAAGCACTTTAAAGTTGACAGGCACTCCATCCTTATCCACTATAAACTCAACCTGCACATAAGCTTTCTTTACACCTTTGGGAAGATAATCTTCCATATCGTCACCCAGGTTTGAAAGATATTTCATGAAAGCATCACCGCCACCGGGATATTGCGGCCATTGATGAACCGCTTCAGCGAGATCCGGAATAGTGCGGATGCGATGATCCCTTGGTGGTCTTTTAACGGCTTTCTCCTCAATTTTTTTCCGATCCTTCAGCGGGTCTGTTCCATTAATAATGTAATCACCGGTTTTACCGATCATCACTACCGGTAACTGGTGCGTTTTTTCAAAGAAGTCATAAGCATCCTCAAGTGTTGCCGCAAATTTCTTGAGCACCGGGTCATCCTTGGTAAGGTTCTCCAAGAATTTCACACTTTTATCTTTATTATACCTCACAGGAAAAATATGAACAGGAATATAATCCTGCCCCTGGTCCTTTGCATGTGCAGCAAGAATATATAACTCATCTATCTGCTGATCTGTAATGGGAATACATCCAACAGTTACACAACTTCCATGTATGTATATTTCTCCGCCGGGTTTCAGTGAATCACTCAGTATCCTGTCAGATACATTCGGATAATTAATTCCTAAGGACAAATAATAGTTACTAACGGGGTTAAATTCATTGATATAATAAAATCCTTCCGGCACCTGGTAATCACCCTGCATTCTTTTCGGGCCCAGTGAACCGGCCAAAGCACAGACCTTGTAAGTTTTGAATAATTTGAATTTATCATTGATATCCTGCTTCACCCACACTTCCAACTGGCTGTCGTACTTAAATGAGCGGATATAAATGTATTTGGCGGGCCAGTCCAGCTTCATGGCCGCAAATTGTTTTTTGAGAGTGTCCTCTTTCCGCTGCAAAGCCTCGCTGGGACGTGGAAAAGTTTTCTGGTAATCAATAAAAGAAAAAGAAGTGCCCCCGTTCATACGGGATGGCTGTGCCTGCAGAGACAACACCATTCCAGTAAATATGAAAATTAAAAAGAGGTTTTTCATCTCAAACTATTAAGCCAAACGACAGACGGCCTGTTTTAGTGTAATTATAGTGCTAAAGTATCGTAAAGATAGCCAGAACAATAATTAAGTAATTCACTTACGTTGATATGTTTGCCTTGAAAAGTATTTTCCCGGCAAAATCACATCTTATTATTACGCAATGCTGCTTAATTACAGATTTCCTCTTGCTGCCTGTTCTCTTTCGATGGCTTCAAACAAGGCTTTGAAATTTCCTTTTCCAAAACTTTTGGCGCCTTTTCGCTGAATGATCTCAAAGAACAAAGTGGGCCGGTCTTCCACCGGTTTTGTAAATAACTGCAGCAGGTATCCTTCATCATCCCGGTCAACCAGTATTCCCAATTCTTTAAGCGGCTCCAGGTCTTCATCAATATGTCCTACCCTGTCCAGCAGATCATCATAATAAGTAGAAGGCACTTTCAGAAAATCAACGCCACGGTTCCGGAGTTCCGTAACGGTGCGGACAATATCATTGGTAGCCATCGCCACATGCTGACAGCCTTCCCCGTCATAAAACTCAAGATATTCTTCCACCTGGCTTTTCTTTTTTCCTTCAGCCGGTTCGTTGATCGGGAATTTTACAAACCCGTTCCCGTTACTCATCACCTTACTCATCAAAGCTGAGTATTCAGTGGAAATATCATTATCATCAAAAGAAAGAATGTTCCGGAAGCCCATCACATCTTCATAAAATTTCACCCAGGGATTCATCTGGTTCCAGCCCACATTGCCTACGCAATGATCCACATACAGCAGGCCGGTATCTTTTGGAGCATAATAAGGATTACTCCATTCCCGGTAACCCGGCATAAAAACGCCATAATAATTCTTTCTCTCAATAAACAAATGGATCGTATCGCCATAAGTATGAATGCCGCTCATTACCAGTTCGCCATGCTCATCTTTTAAAGTAGTGGGCTCCATATAGCTTTTGGCGCCTCTTTTAGTGGTTTCTTCCCATGCGCTGGTGGCATCCTGCACTTTCAGTGATAAAGATTTCACACCATCACCATGTTTGTAAATATGATCGGCCATCGGGTTGCCGCTTCTGATGGGTGTGGTCAAAACAAAAGTGAGTTTGTGCTGCCGCACGGCATAGCTGGCCCTGTCCTTCATACCTGTTTCGGGGCCCGCATAAGCCAATGCCTGGAAACCGAAGGCTGAAATATAAAAATGGGCGGCCTGTTTGGCGTTGCCCACATAAAATTCCACGTAATCAGTTCCTTCCAGTGGAAGAAAATCTGTTGCTGTATTTTGTTTTTTTTCTGAAACTGCCGGAATACTCATGATTCAATTTTTAGTAAGTAGTAAAGAAAGAGATACCATCAAAACCCAGGCTATTGCAACGGGTAAGGGACATCAGTAACTGCACATCGCCAGGGCTTCCATCAGCAATTCAAAATTACTGCGCCTGTCACTGAATAATTTATGAGGATAGTCGGGATGCACAGGGCAAATTTAAATAAAACTTTCTTTTTGCTTTGCTATGCTTATTCCGGAAAACTCAATGAGCATAATATTAATATTACAATAGCAATAATTTGAAAAGCTTTAGCACCCATTTGATGATCCCGGACGAAGCGGAAAAATTGATTGGTGATCTACGAAAGTCTTCTGCAATAAACATGGCGAAGAGTGTTTCTCCAAATCCGTATTTGCGACACTGCAATGACATAGCGAAGAGCAACGTGTTGAAGATCAATAGTGAATTTTTTGAGATGGCTTGATTCGTGTCGTATATTTATGTGTTAGCGGCAACCTTACCGTCGAACACCACATTACAATAACAAAAAACTAAACCTAATAATTATGGACAAAAATCAAGTCACCAACCAAAACGAGCCAGTTACTTTTGAGATACAAGTAGGTGGAAATCCAAATTCTAGCGTTACTCCTCAAGCTTCTGTACAAGATTTCATTAAAGGCTCAAAAGAACAGTTTGAAAAGATTACAGGGGTAATTGAATTAGCTGGACAAGCCATCGTTGATAAAATCAGTCAAATTGCTTCTAAACCTTCTGAATGTTCAATTGAGTTTGGAATTAACGTTGGAGGTGAAGCAGGTATTCCTTTTGTGACAAAGGGAACAGTCGGAGCTAATTTCAAAGTAACTATTACATGGAAAACAAAAGATTAAATCTGCTCTGTTATGGAATGTTTCAATCCCGGTGAAGTAATTGTTCAACCTGTTGAAGGGGGAAAACTTTTTTTTGAAAATCAAGAGTATGATGTTATATATTCTGTAGAAGATGTCATTGACTACTATATAAAAGAACGGAAAGAATTAAAGAGTAAGTTCTATTCTTTTCCAGCAGTCGTAAGAGTACCCGAAGGTGAGGAACTTGAATTTTCAAAAAGGTATCGCTCAAACAAGAACATCCGAGCGGCTATACCAAACTTTCATTTATCACCTTTGCAAGATGAACCACATATTAATCATAAGGTCATTGAGGACTTAATGGAACTTTTACATTGTAGAGCCCAATCTTCGATTTGTGGACAAGATGTAAAAATTGCCGTCTTGGATACTGGAATAAATCCTTCACTCTTGCCTTTTCCGCATAAGGTTTTCGGTAATCAATACGCAACGGATATTCCGACATCTACACTTACACCCATTGATAACAATGGACATGGAAGTCTGGTAGCTTATATCATTAATTCCATTGCACCGGGAGCTGAAATTATCTCTTTCAAAGTAATGGACACTCAAGGTAATGTTGGTAGCCTTCTTTCAGGTCTTTATTTAGCAGAAACAGAATTTAAACCGGATATTTATAATCTTAGTCTAGCCGTATCTTGTGATTTAGGAGCTTGTGCATATTGTGGCAACGATGTAATGATAAACACACAGCAACTGGAATTACTTTTTGAAATGATTGATAGACAGAGAGCAACTAATCCCCTGCCTCTAATTGTTGCTGCTGCAGGTAATAATAGCTCCACTATTAAAATGCCAGCTAGTTTTAATAATGTTCTATCAGTAGGTTCTTACACTCCCGGAACTCCTTATAAAGGATATTCCAAAATTGACAGCTCAAAATACATTCTTGCTCCAGGCGGTTTGAGAACGAGAAATGAAAGCATAGCTTTTAGACCATATTTTTCAAGTGAAATCCTTTATGAGGGAACTTCTTTTGCTACTGCATTTGTTTCTGGAATTTCGGCACGTTTTTTTTGTTCTAAAAATGGCTTTTCTCCATGCAATAATATGCATCCAAGTCCTTTAGAAGGTAGAGAGTTTGTAATGGAATGTTTAAATACATACGCCGACAAAAGTTTTGCTGGTTATGCTTTAGACAAACATGGATTTGGACTTGTTCGCTATCATTGAAAGGCATCCATGCAGACAGAAAGGTGTGCCGCTAACAAAAGGTTTGCCGCAAGGCTGGCAAACGGAATAACAATCGGCAGATGTACTACTATCAACTGATATCGGGCTTGACCGAATACTATTCGGCTTTTAGTTGTTAACTTCAACATCAGTTTTTCAATCGGCTTCAGTTGCCGGGC
>DAOLIV010000035.1:0-33357 GCA_035328345.1 Chitinophagaceae bacterium
GAAAAAATCAGGAAGTTTGCAGCATGCAAATCAGTGAAAATATCTCGTTGAAACCTTTCAACACATTTGGTATTGATGTGAAGGCAAGATATTTCGCAAACTTCTCTGATGCAGACCAGCTAACGGAACTTCTAACTGCAAACTCCCCGCTACCAACTCTCATCCTGGGGGGAGGCAGTAATATTTTATTCACCGGTGATTTTAACGGAACTGTTTTAAAAAATGAAATAAAAGGAATTACAGAACTGCATGAAGATGCTGATCATGTTTATATAAAAGCAGGGGCGGGGGAAAACTGGCATCAGTTTGTTTTGCATTGTATCCGTCGGAACTGGGCAGGTATTGAAAACCTGTCACTGATACCGGGTAATGTAGGGGCATCACCCATGCAGAATATCGGAGCGTATGGAGTGGAGATTGATGATGTGTTCCTGGATTTGGAAGCATTTCACCTGAAGGAAAAGAAAATTGTTACGTTTACTAAAAGTGATTGTGATTTCGGATACAGGGATAGTGTTTTTAAGAAGAAGTATAAAGATCAGTTTGCTATTCTTAGTGTTACATTTCAACTAAGAAAAAAACCGAAATATAATATCAGTTATGGGGCCCTTGAGCAGGAATTAGAGAATATGGGAGTAAGAGAGCTTAGTATAAAAGCAATATCAGATGCGGTGATCCATATCCGTTCTTCTAAATTGCCTGACCCCTCCGAAATCGGAAATGCCGGAAGTTTCTTTAAGAACCCTGAAGTGCCAGGTTCTAAATTCGAAACACTAAAGAAAAATTTCCCTGGGATTATTGGTTATACGTTGCCTATTGGAAATGTTAAGCTGGCTGCAGGGTGGCTTATTGAACAAGCCGGGTGGAAGGGATACCGGAAAGGAGATGCCGGTTGTCATGCCAAACAGGCATTGGTGCTGGTGAACTTCGGTCATGCAAAAGGAAAAGAGATCTATGATCTCAGCGAAGAAATATTGCAGAGTGTTAAAAAGAAATTTGATGTAACCCTTGAAAGAGAAGTGAATATTATTTAACCAAATCCTTCAGTTAACCTTTAACGATTAACTTTTAGCTAATCAGGCTTCTTCATCAAACTCAAAATCTTTCTCGTTAAAACTCATCATACTTCCCACAAGATCCTTGAATTCCACTTTGCTTTCAAACATTTTTTTACTGATCAAAGAATAGGAGGCCAGGCCGTGCAATACAAACTCCATCAGTAAAGCAGCTTGCTCTTCATTGGTTTTCGGGAAAAATTTTTTTACCAATGCATGAAGTCCGTCTACTTTATATAACAACATGATCTTGTCTTTGTCGGAAGTATTGAATGAAATATTCAACAGGTTTCCCTTGTCGAACCATTGCGTAATGGAGCGATAAGGATTATCATCTTTCTGCTCTTCCTGGGATGGCTTACCTGTATTTCTTCTTTTCTTTAGCTGATCCGGATTTGGAAAATATTCGATGAACTGAGTTCTTATGGCTTTATCAACAAGATTCATGGCAACCTGGAAAGGCCCTTCCTGTTCTCCTTCATATACCAGCTCCACTTTCCCGGTAATAGATGGAATGATACCCGCAAGATCGCTGATCCATACCTGTGTCTTTTTTTCATTATTAATGATGGCTCTTCTTTCAGCGCTGCTGATAGCATTTTCTAAAGCAGAAATTGTTAACCTTGCACTGACGCCGCTTTTCTTATCAACCAGTTCACTATTCCTCGCTTCAAAAGCCACCTGCTCTATCAATCTTTTTACAAGATCACTTATGTTGACTTTTGATTTTTGTTCTTCTGCAATCTCAGCTTCCTGTTCGGTTATCTCCAATGCATTTTCCAGTGATTTAGGATAGTGCGTCAGTATCTGGCTTTCGATCCTGTCTTTTAGCGGTGTGACTATTGAACCCCGGTTGGTATAATCTTCCGGGTTGGCAGTGAATACGAATAAAATATCCAATGGTAATCGTAGCTTAAAGCCACGGATCTGAATGTCTCCCTCTTCTAAAATATTAAACAAGGCAACCTGTATTCTTGCTTGTAAATCAGGTAATTCGTTGATAACAAAAACACCTCTGTTGCTTCTTGGAATGATGCCGTAGTGAATTACTCTTTCATCTGCAAAACTCAGTTTCAGGTTAGCTGCTTTGATGGGATCAATATCGCCGATCAGGTCGGCAACACTTACATCCGGGGTAGCCAGTTTCTCACCATAACGTTCACTTCTGTGTATCCAGTGGATCGGTGTTTCATCGCCATGCTGGGCAATCTGGTCCTGCGCAAACTTTGAAACAGGATTCAATGGATCATCGTTGATCTCACTTCCTGAGACGCATGGGATGTATTCATCCATCAGTTCGGTCATCTGCCTCGCCATTCTTGTCTTCGCCTGTCCCCTTAATCCAAGGAAAAGAATATTGTGTTTGCTGAGCAGAGCTCTCTCCACATCGGGGATCACCGTATCCTCATAGCCTACAATTCCGGAAAAAGTAGTTTCGCCGGCTTTTAGTTTTTGAATAAGATTTTGTCTTATTTCTTCTTTAATGGATTTAGGCTGATAACCACTTTTCTTTAATTCACCTAGTGTTTTGATTTTTTCGATTTTCATATTCTAAGTTGTTCCTCTGTCTTTGCCAAGAGGTAATTTAGTTTTATGCAGGCTTCAACAAGCTCAGCCTGCAATCCTTTTTAATAAACTGTTTTGCGTTTCCCGCTTTCAAAATCTTTAAATATAAATGCTCCTAATTTATCAAGAGATGCGAAGAAGGCTTTCCCATGATTCATTTCGGTGAACTCCTGCACAAACCGCTGGAGATATGGATCGGTAGCGATCATGAATGTGGTGATCGGAATTTTCAATTTCTTACACTGTGCCGCCAGGTTCATGCAACGGTTCAGCACTTTCCTGTCAAGCCCGAAACTGTTTTTATAATATCTCTTACCGATCTTCAGACAGGTTGGTTTGCCATCTGTGATCATGAATATCTGTTTGTTGGGATTCTTTCTTCTTCGTAAAATATCCATGGCAAGCTCTAATCCTGCAACTGTATTGGTATGGTAAGGCCCTACTTCTAAATAAGGAAGGTCTTTTACTTCAATGGGCCACGCATCATTTCCGAAAACCACAATATCCAATGTATCCTTGGGGTATTTTGTAGTGATCAGTTCGCTTAGTGCCATGGCAACTTTTTTCGCCGGTGTTATCCTGTCCTCGCCATAAAGTATCATCGAGTGGGAGATGTCGATCATCAGTACGGTGGAGGTTTGTGCCTTGTAATCTGTTTCGCGGATACTCAGGTCATCTTCCTGCATCAGGAAACTATCAATTCCATGATTGATCTGTGCATTGCGGATTGATTCGGTGAAATCAATCTGCTCCAGCATATCGCCAAACTGGAAATGTCTTGTTTCGGGATTTATTTCATCTCCCTGCCCCGGTTTAAAAGTATGATGATTGCCTTGTTTTGTTTTTTTAAGCTTACCGAATATCTCTTCAAGACTTCTTTTCCGGATACCCTGTTCTGTTTTTGGAGTGATCTTTATTTGCCCCTTTTCATTATCATCGGTGATATATCCCTTTTCTCTCAGTTCATCTATAAAATCACCCATTCCATATTCATCATCGGTCAGCTGGTATTGCTTATCAAGTTCATTCATCCACTGCAATGCTTCACCCACGTCTCCACTTGTATAAGTAAGCAACTGCATAAAAATATCCAGCAACTGCTCAAACCTGCTTTTGCCCTCACTGTTCGGATCAAATCGGCTGAAATGAAAACCACTCATTCCTGTAATTTACGATAAATAATTTTTCGCCCGAACAGGTTAACAACAACTTAAAATCAAATAGGTTCTTACAAAAATCCCCGGCTCAGCGGCCGGGGATTTTTGTAACATATTCTTTTTTTCTTTTATCAGTCTGCTGCTTCAGATCATTTTAAAGAGTCAGTTGCTTTGGCGCTATCAGGTTTGGCAGAGTTTGTAATTGTTGTCGGACCCTCTGTCGGAGCCTTTACCTGTGGTTGTGGCGCATATTTCTTTTCTATTGCATCCAGCACCATCAGCATTCTTTCATTGATTGGTGCTTCCGATCTTTCAAATCCACTGTAATACTCAGGGTGCTCAGATTTCATGTAATTGTAGTACTTAGCCTGGTCTTCGAGATCTTTCCTCAATGCTTTTCGAATTGTCTCAGCCAGTTCTGTTTTTCCGGCTTTATAACAACCTTCAAGATATACCAATGTAAACTGGTTGTGGCTGTTATAACGACTCACCATCGCATAAGGAAGATTCTTGTAATCAATACCGGCCTCGCATTTGTCGATCAGTTTCTGAGCTTCGTCTTTTTTACCGGCATCAGCAAGATTTCCTGCTGCTTCTCCATATAATGAACGAAGATTGATCAGGTGTCGTCGGTTCTCTTCATCAAAATAGACTCCTTTTTTGTTGGCGCCACCAAATTGGAATTTGTTCATCATATTATCATACATGAAATCACTATTGTTATCCCTGATCTGTGTGCCGCCTAAGCCATACTGACGGAGAGATTGTTCAGCGATCCAGTTGATCTGTGTAAATTTATTGGCAACAGGAACAAGTCTGTATGAAAGACCATCTTTGCGGAGGTATTGTGCAAATCCTAATTCACCAAACGCCGATGTGAAATAAATCGGCCGATCCCAGTTATTGGTGGCGATAATATTAAGGATCATCAGATCGCTTTTCAATAAACCGTAGTTCAGTTTATTTTCAGGAATCTGAAATTCCATACTGGATACCACACTATCATTTGCATTTACAGTTCCGTTCTTTTTTACTTTATCAACATCCACGGGAATTGAGAATTTGGCGACCGGGAACTCACGGGGCCCAACATCCCTTTTAGAGTCGGGGTCTTCAACTCTTGCACCCAGAACTTCTTTCATTACATCATAGAGAGGCCAGTATTTGTTGGGATCACCCTTGGCTTTATAGCGAAGGAATTCACGGTTGTGACCTTCGATCTGTTCAGGAGTCCAGATGACATTTACTGAATCGGCATTATTTACTTTAGAACGAAGCTGGTTAATATACCAGTCAATACCCAACAAGCTGTTATTGATAACTCTTATATCAGTTCTTACTCCTTCGACTTCCTGTGCATACCATAATGGGTAAGTATCGTTATCACCGAAAGAGAAAATGATCGCATTGGGAGCACAGCTTTCCAGGTAATCACGGGCAATATCAGGTGCCGTTGTCTTCTGGCTACGATCATGATCATCCCATTCCTGTTGTGCCATCATAACCGGTACAACCAATGAAATAACACCTGCAGATACATTCATCATCTTCCAGTTGGTGCCGCCGGATGAAACGGCTCGTACCAGATAACTGACCCCGAATGTAACCACGGCATATAAAGCAGCAGCGAATAATGCTGTTACCAATGCAGGACCACCGGGCCCTGGTGATGCACTCATTAACGCAACAAGGAATGATAATATGCTACCGTATATAAGCATATTCTGGAAAAACTCTTTATTTGCTTTTTCCCTGGCAAGGTTTACAAATGCTACTACCGCAAGACCGATCCAGATAGCATATGCATAGAATGAGCCTACATATGCATAATCCCTTTCACGGGGCTGATTACCGGGCTGGTTCAAATAAAGTACAACCGCAATACCGGTAAAGAAGAAAAGCAGGAACGTAACGATCCAATCTTTTTTATTTCTTAAAAACTGGTAAACACAGCCAATGATTCCCAAAATGAAGGGAAGCATATACAACTTGTTATGGGCTTTGTTATTTTTTACGCTATCGGGAAGTTGTGATTGATCACCCAATCGTTTATCATCTACAAAAGAAAATCCACTGATCCAGTTACCATCCCGTTTATTTCCTAATCCCTGTATGTCGTTTTGCTTTCCTGAGAAATTCCACATAAAATACCGCCAATACATCAATCCCATCTGGTAGGTATAGAACCATTCAAAATTATCAGCATAGGTAGGGGCTTCATACCTACCGGTTTGCTGGTCCTGGGCAAGATCAAGCCAATCCGCATAAAAGTCAGCATGGTACTGATCATTACTTGAATCCCATACACGGGGAAATATTTGTTTATCCTCACTTTTGTAAACATATTTCTGATCTCTGCCGATGGGTATGTATTTATTTTTGCCTTTCACATACTTCATCTCTTCTTTCTTTATCACAGGATATCCGTTCTCATCCCTTTCTACATCAGCAGCGAAATGCGGACCATATACCAGCGGAGCTTCGCCGTATTGTTCACGGCTCAGGTAATAAACAAGGTTGATCGGGTTGTCAACATTGTTCATGTCAATGGAAGGATTGGCATTGGAACGGATCAACGCTGTGAAATAAACAAAGTATCCCAGCATCATAAATGCATAGCACCATAAGGAGAGTTTTACAATCTTGAGTGCAGTTGGTTTTATGAAATAACCGATTGCGGCAGCAACAGCCAAAACCAACAATAATTTTACAAACTGTAAACCAGCTCCCGGAACTATTACAAATGGAAGGAATGATAAGAACAGGAATAAGCAAAACCAGATGATCAATTTGGTTTGCGAAATTTTTGCATCATTCAAACGCAATATCCATGTGATCAATGCAGCCAATGCAATAAAATAAATTGCAAACCCTGAAAAGAAAGGAAGCCCCATTGAGTTAACAAAAAACACATCAAACTGCCCGGCAGCTTTCATTGAGTATTGTATAACACCAAACTGGGCAATCCCTGTAATTGCACAACCGATAATAAATGCGGCTATTGCTCCTTTAATACTTGGCTGATATCTTCTGTAGTAATAGATCATTACAATGGCAGGAATTGTAAGCAGGTTCAACAAGTGTACGCCGATTGAAAGCCCCATCATGAAGAAAAGGAAAACGATCCAGCGGTCACTTCTCATTCTTGCCTCAGGATTGTTGCCTGCATGCTCATCAGCATGTTCCCATTTAAGCATGGCCCAGAATACAAGTGCTGTGAAGAAGGATGACAATGCATATACCTCACCTTCAACTGCACTAAACCAGAATGAGTCACTGAAAGTATATGCCAATGCACCAACTACACCGGCAGCCATCACCGTAAAACTTTGATTAGAGCTTAACTCTTCTCCAACCGTAACAAACATTTTACGGGCAAAATGGGTAATACTCCAGAATAAGAAAAGAATGGTAGCGGCACTGGCCAAAGCACTCATCACATTCACCGCATTTGCTGCAGTGTTACCATTATCGCCGAATAATATGATAAAGAAACGTCCTAACAACACGAACAATGGAGCACCGGGAGGGTGGGGCAATTGCAGTTTATCTGCACTGGCAACAAACTCACCACAATCCCACAAGCTACCTCTGGCTTCACGGGTGAGGAAATAAGTGGCAAAAGCAATGAAAAATACAGCCCAGCCTGTAATGTTATTAAGCTTTCTGAAATTCATAAAGGGTTGATTTTGAAAACAGGCAAAAATAGGGGTTTCAACGATGTTTTTCAGCTATTTAAGAATTGATTCGGAATTTTAACTATAACAGAATAGTTGCTATTTCATTCCAGGAATGTACCCTCTTGTGGCGGGTATTTTTCACATGGGTATTATGCGGTTGTGTGAAGAGGATGGTAGTTCCTGTAAAATGATCGAGATTTTTCAAATGGTCATCAATCATAATATCTGCATTGACGATTGTTTTAAGTCCGCAGAAAACTATTTGTTTCCAGGTAATAAAGGGGAAATGTTCATTCAGCCATTGTTGTTTTTCTGATAAGCTGGCAGGAAATTCTGTTGCTGCTGAAACGATAAACAGTTCGTACTGAGCATTTAATTTTTTCAGTACTTCCTGGCTGCCGGGCATTACCGGCGCATTTCTGAAGAAACCATCCGAATGCACATGCTTACTGCCATTCGGAAAAGCTTCGAATTCGGGTAAACCTGTTATTTCTTCAATTGATTTAACTGTCCCGAAATCTTTTTCATGATAATGAAGAAATTGAAGAGTTACATCAGCCAGCACACCATCCATGTCAACGGCAATTCGTTCCATAGTTTTATTCAAAATAAACCCTTACAGTCTGGTAGGGCAGTTGTTTTTGTAAAAGATCGGAAACACGACCCGATCTTTCTGAGTAGCCTTTCAGACCAAAAAGTCCTGCAGCATTTCCTTTGTTAACTGCAATCTCAAGATAGCCTGCGCTGTTAAAAAGTGCCAGCTTTTCACCTTCATTTACATCCGCATAACTTTCGCTGATGTGGTTTATTACTTCATCTCTTTTGAATACAATTCGAAAACTTCTTCCTTTTCTTTGTTCTTCAAATTGTTCGTGAGTGATATTAACGATCACATTTTCGAAATTGTCAATAAAGATGATCTGTCCCTCTATATAATCTTTGTCTAACAGGGGCCGCAACGGATTTTTCTGAACATAATTGGCGTCGGCTTCACCAATACTCTTAATTGAGTCTCCATTAACTAATTTGTTAACCGTATTACCCATGACCCGGGCACAAAAAAGTGTGTTTTTTACTGCCTGTTTTTGCAAAGGAATGCCAATGACCATTTCTGGTTTTTCATCCGTGATCATTCCCAGCAAACCATTATCGGCGCATAAATAATATTGGTTCTTGTGATAAGCGAGAAGTAATTGTTCTGGTTTATTTTCAAAAAGATTTACAAGTATTATATGGTAAGTATATGGCGGAAAATTTTTTACAGCACTTCTGCATACATATGATGCCTGTGCATAGTTGAATGGAAGAATGTTATGGGAGATGTCTACGATCTGGAACTCAGGATTTATTTGAAGTAGTTGGGCTTTTACAGCGCTTACCAGGTAATCCCGGCTGCCAATATCAGATGTAAGGGTTAGTAAAGGCAAGTCTGAAATAGGTTTAGAGTTTCTACTTTACAAGTTTTCCATTTTTAAAAAAGAAACGGTATGCCAGTTTATCAGCCAGTTTCGGGAAAAATTTCTGCATGAAAACAGTTCGTTTCCCGGTAAAGGTCAGCACAAGAGTTCTTTTCTTTTTTTGAATGGCTTTTAATATCCTGGAAGCACATTCTTCTGCTGACATCATTTTATTTTCATCCATTGGGGTTTCTCCGTGTGATTCTGCATCTTTATTTAAGGCTGCATTCCTGATGTTGGAAGTAGTAAAGCCAGGACAAACCCACATCACATGAACGCCATCCCCCATCAATTCTGTTTTAATGGCTTCCAGCCATCCCTGCACCGCAAACTTGCTTGCTGAGTACCCACTTCTACCGGGCAATCCCCTGTATCCGGCAATGGATGAAACGCCAACTATTGTTCCTTTTCTTTCAATAATTGAATCGAGAGCATATTTGGTACAGTAAACAGTTCCATAAAAATTGATGTCCATTACTTTTTTGATGACATCGATATTTGTTTCTTTGAGCAATGCCCGCATTGAAATACCGGCATTATTGATCAGGATATCAACACCTCCGAAGATTTTTAAAGTAAGTTCAATAAAACGACGGCAATCATTTTCACTGCTTACATCAGCAACCATTGTGTGTAGGTAGGCGGAGGGATGTTCAGCCTGCAGGCGGTATAATTTATCATGATTTCTTCCGCATGTGGCAACTTTGGCACCCATTCCTATCAAATTATCAACAAGAGCTCTGCCGATTCCGTCAGTCCCACCGGTAACTACAACTACTTTGTCTTTAAAATATGAGGCCATCTGTTTTGTTTATTGCAGCAAACCTACTTTAAAATTGTTCAAATGAAAAGGAGCTGATAAATCAGCTGTTATGCACAAAATTTCAAGAGATATTAAGGTCGATGATTAATTGAAAAACTTTTGGAATGAAAGGCGTGGGACTGTATTTTTGCACTCCCAAAATGGGAGTGTTGTATCAGCACAATCGGAGATCTCGTAGCTCAGTTGGTAGAGCATAACACTTTTAATGTTAGGGCCCTGGGTTCGAGTCCCAGCGGGATCACCAGGATGTATACAGGCCATTGTAGATCAGTGGCCTGTATTTTTATTTTTAAATTCTTCTATTGAAAGATTCCGGAGTTACCCCAATGAGTCACTTTTTTTGTTCTGTCTATAAGAATTCTCTTTGAAGTCCTGCATTATTTGTTGCAGCTTTTCAAATTACAAATTGTGTAAAATTCAGTGAAGATGGAGAGCACTATTTTTACAATCGGTTCACAATTGCAGATAACCTGCTTCAATAAATAACTTGTCAGTATATTTTCATATTCTTAAAAGAATAACAAAGCTGCATCAATAAACAATCCTTATCAACCCAAACAATGTACCATTATCTGGTAGGGTGATGCGCAGTGGTCAGGAGAATTCTGGAATACTGAAAATATTATTCTCCTGTATTTCCGGTATGAACATGTCCGTCTGCATTTTTGCCGCCAACATTTTTACCCTTGCAATAGACTAGCAGATCTTTTGTAAATTCAGAAGTAGTCCCATTGGCACTGGTAACAGTCAGTTTTATCGTTACTGTGCCACATCCAAACTGGAACACAGGATTTTTTTCGGAAGAAGTATAACCGTTGCTAAAATCCCAGCGATAAGAAACTCCTCCGGTTGACTGATTTTCAAACGGAATATCATCTCCTTCTTTTACACCGTCTTCGTTTACAGTAAGTGTGACATTAAATTTTGCCGACAGAGCAGTAGCAGGGCTGGTGGTTGTTTCTTCTTTAACAGGAAGATTACTTGCTGAATTTTTATTACAACCAATTGCTATAATAGCAGAAAACAACAGAAAAGGAATTAAATTTTTCATAATTCAGTTATTTTTATTTCAGAGAAAAAATGAAAAGTATTCAACCGATGACATTACGAGTAACTGCTAAGTATAAGTTCTGGTTTGAGATTGCCGATTTTTCCCATCTTTGCCAGTTATATAAATTTACTGATGTTTTTGATAAAACCTCCAAATCTCTAGCCTGTTTCTTCAAACATGATACATTGTATCATATTATAACTCTATAAAAGCATCCCTAAAATATGGGACACTTTCTTTTTGATGTATAAAAAATGCTTATTTGATTGAAGCTCTGCACTGCTGGCAAAGCCCTTCAATTATTATGTCGTAGCGACTTATTTCTATATCGTCAGCAATGACATTTAATGGAGGTGCAGGCTGCCGCAATAACTGAGTTTTTCTGCAATTCAGGCAGGAGATATACATACAACTTTCATGGGAATTAAATATGATATCTGATCGTTCATCCAAAAAAATGAATCGTTTATCGCCTCTTGTAGTAGGTACCGAGCATACAAGCCCCTTGCTCAGAAACAATTGCAGCGCCCGGTAAACAGATATGCGATCCAGCTTTCCCCGGAACAAGTGAATGATATCAGCAACGGACACAGCTGTTTTCTGACTATAAAGAATTTCCAGGATGGCAATCCGATTATAAGTAACATAAATGTGCCTGTCCCTTAATTTTTCAACCAGTATTTTTTTATTAGCATCAGGCATGCATTCGCATGATTTACTGAATTTTTGTATTGAAGGTTACCTCTATATCCGTACTTGATTTTGGGCTATCAACCGGGTCTGCAGCAGCCTTACCGGGGGGATTGCCACCATAGTGTCTTAGTGTAATTATTATTGAACTATTGGCAGCGGCTCCTGTAGTCCATGTACTGGTGATCCCAAGCGGAACACCATTGGGATCATTATTCAAACCTGAGACAGTGATATTGCTTCCCCCGGAAGGTTGATAATAAAAACGGTGAGCTTCTGCTTCACTCTGCACCTCAAGTGTTGCATCTTCCGGAGGCGTTACCGTTTCATTGAGCAACTGAACGGTGACATTGTATGACGTGGAAGGAGCCAGTACAATCTCGTCCTGCGTCGGAGCAGCTCCGCCGGGCCCGTCTGCATCCCTGAATTGATAAGTAAGAGTAGAACCTCCGCCGACTGGTACAAAGGTCAGCTTCATCGTAGTAATGACTTCATTGTCATTTTCCTCTTCACTATCTTTCTTGCAGGCCGTTAATAAGGAGCTTACTGCAAGGATACCTAATACAATTTTTGACAGTTGTTTTTTCATTGTGTTTGATTTTAATTAAAGAATTATTACTTGTTAATGATATATATAGTTGAGAGGGATCTTTACCCGTAAACTGATATTGCGACCCATCTCATCGGTGAAGTATCGCATATTGTTCAGGTAATCCCTGTATTTTGTATTGAACAGGTTGCGAACACTGATCCCAAACGTGATATTCATTTTCCCTACGGCTACGGTGGATGCTGCATTCAGGTTTACCAGGCTATAGCCGGCCGGTGGCGCTTTATAATCCTGCTTGCCGTTGCTTTCATCCGGCACACGGGTTTGTTTTGCCACATTCAATAACTCACCGGAAATATAACTGCCGGTAAAACGCCCCGCATCTTTGAAGTTATAAGTAAGCTCATTGCTTATCCTGTTGCCCGGCATAAGAATGAGCCAGTCTTTCTGAATATTATTCCGGGCATACAATACAGATAACTTAGATTCCCACTGTAAATTCGAAAGCAACTTGCAGGTTGCGCCGAGGTCAAATCCGCTGAGTAATGCATCTGTTTGCTTATATTCAATAAGAGGGAAAGCCCCGGCAATGGTTAATACCGGGCTGTCCGGCATCGGCTGCTGGTAAATAAAATCATGAATGGAATTGGCATACAGAAGAAGATCGAGACTGACGGTTTTCGGGGTGTTTTGAAAATTAGTTCCAACGGAAATGTTCGTAGATTTTTCCGGCTGTAAGGTAATATCTCCTTTTTCATAAGTAGCAGTACCATGATGTATACCGTCACTCAATAATTCATTGACATAAGGAGCACGGCTGGCTAATCCGATATTGATATTAAAACGCCAGTTATTGGAGGCTTTATATATCGCATTGAAGGAAGAGGCAAATGTTGAAAAATTAAAATCATGATTGATCGTATCGCCATTGAATTTAAGCCGGGTTGTATTAATGGTTTTGTTATCATACCTGATACCTGCCTGTAGCTCCCATTGATGCCTGCTCCATTTTTCAATAAAATATCCGCCGAAAGAATAAGCAAAATAATTGGGAATAAAATAACGGCCACTGTAGCTATTGTCCTGTTGCATCAGGGAAACTCCTGCAATACCGTTAAAGCCATTTTGTTTTGGATGTTCCCAGTTTATATCTTCAGATAGCGTATATATAGACAGGTCTAGCTGTGGCCGGGTGTTAGTGCTGCTTCTCACTATATCATATTCCCTTCTATGATTGAATTGACCGGCAACTAGTAAACTGAATTTATGTTCGCCTTTACGAAGGGTGGATTTCGATTTCAGCAAATGATGTGTTACATCCTGGTAAGGCCGCCGGATGTGGTAGGTATTCTGATCAAGAAAAATGTCATCAGGTTTTGATGCAGCAATGGCGTTTTGCAGATCGGTCAGGTTTCCAACATGAGAACCGGCAAAAATGCCCACTTTGGTTGCAAAATGACTGTAGAATAATTCTGTATTGAACTTCTCTTTTCGCCACGTGGCAGTAACAGAAAAATTCTTTTCCTCGCTTCCTGTATTGTTGAGGCGGTAGCCAGGTGTTGTTGCATTGGCGCCTTTCTTAAACGTTCCCTGCAACCGGTAGCTAAACGAAGGAAGCTTTTTCAGTTGTTGTTCCCATACTCCTGATATAACATACTGCCGGTTATTGGTAAAGTAGGCCGTATTTATCTCACCTGAATAGCCCGGAAGGTTCCTTAATGCTTTTGGTTCAACCAATATTACTCCGGCAATAGCATCTGATCCATAGCGAAGTTCATCCACACCTTTAATGATGACCAGTTTATCGGCTATAAAAGGATCTATTTCGGGAGCATGTTCATTACCCCATTGCTGCCCTTCCTGGCGCACACCATTATTGATGGTGAGGATACGACTGCTATGCAATCCATGAATGACCGGTTTGGAAATCGTAGAACCGGTTTGCAGCATGGTTACGCCATTGATCTTACTTAATGCTTCGGCCAGCGAAAGCCCTTTTGTTTCTTCCAGTTCGTTTCCGCTCAGTTCTTTTTTAAAACCAGTGTTGGCAATGCCTTTTTGCGCTTCCACTGTTACTTCACCGAGTGTTCTCCTTGCGTGCGGCATGTAAACGTCAAGGTGCTGGTCTTTATTCAGGCTTATTTTTCTTTCTACGGAGTCGCAACTGACATGACTGATCTGTAATGTGTATTCACCGGTGCATAAGGTTTTAAATAAAAAGTCGCCTTTTGCATCAGTGACTAGTTGCGTTCCGGTTTCTTTGATTGTAACCACAGCTCCTGACAACATTTCTTTAGTATCCGCATCTTCTACATGACCGGAAAGGCTGGTCGTGCAATCCTGGGAAAAGACAGCAAAGGGAATAATAAACGTAAACAGAATAGAAGAAATATATTTCAACGGGAAATAGTTTGGATAAACGCAATGACAGGAACACAAGATTCCTGCTGTCTTAGTTAACCATTGTTTATCCTAAAGAAGGAGGCCCCCGTAATTCGATAAAAGAATGTGACGAACTGTGCAGAGGAGTAGTAAGCGAAACAAAAAGTGATGGATATTTAGCCGTGAACAATGCCTTTATTTCATCGGTTTGCTCTATGAACGGGGACGTGGCTACAAGCGTATTGCAATCACAATTAAATCCGCTTTGGTTGACGTGAGTCTTTCCATCATTCGATGATTTGGAAACAAAATCTTTATGGCCCGCGAAGAGATCATGTAAATAGCGCTTCGGAGTAATGCTGAATGTAAAGACAACCAGCATTACAGAGGCCAGAAGAGATCGTATGATTGGTTTTCTAAGCAAGAATAATTGCCACTTTGTTGCAAATTACAACATTTGGGCAAAATCACCATTATTTTATGAAATTATATCTTGCTCCAACAAAGCCCCTTATGCCCTGGAGAGAGGCGTGATTGTAAGAAGGGTGGAAGGTGTAGCCATACGGATTGCATACGGGTCATTTACATTTATCAAAGGACTCAAATGAAAGTATCAGAAGATTCTGGAAATAGAAGCGAAAAAAAATGATTTCTATCTATGTCTAAATATCAATGTTAATTTTCTTCATTTGTGGGAGAGGTTCTTTTCTCATCTTTTAGGATGCTTACAAGTCTTTCCAGCATTTCAATATATTGCTCTGATCTGCCATGCTCTGTTTCGATATTTATATACCGGATATTATTTTCTCCGCAATAAATACTCAGCGAGCCATCTCTTTTAGCGTTTATATTATCCTGCCAGATGCTGTTGAACCCTTTTTCGGCCATTTTTTGGAATAACAAGCTGTCAGTGGTAAACGCTATATCATCATTGTCCTGCAAACTATCCACATAAACAGATCTGGCGTCTTTTTGCCGTTCACCTCCGTTTAAATAGCTATTCACTGAAAAGCCTCCATCAAAATTATTGTGCAAAGCAACTATACAGGAAATACTGTCAGTAATTAATGCCAGCACCTGTGAAGCGAATTTTTCAATGGCATTAGCAGCATCCCGGCTATACCGGCGGTTATCTCTGAGAGTTTGCCCGATACCGGCACTGGAATAGATCCTGTTAGGATCGAAACCGTAGTTAATACCATTCAACCGGAACCGGATTACCCGCTGGTTATTATTTTCAATATTTATAAGTGTGCCTCCTTGTTCTTCCAGGACTGATTTTGCCGCAAGAAAAGAGGTTGTCTCATTGTCATGCAGGTTTATATATAGAATATCCTTTTTACTGCCATATTGAAGAATACTGATTTTTACTTCACGATCACCAATTTTAATTGATGTATTTCTTTCTTCAGGTATATATAATGAACGGCTGATGCCGCTGGTATGATCTCCTGTCTGGGAATTTAAAATTAATGGCATGGTTAACAGGAGCAGAAATGATAAGGTCTTTGTCAAGCTCTTAATTTTCTACTAAGATAGAGTGAGGCTGATCTCTTTCCATACCCTTTTAATGGTATATCCGGGAGGCAAAAGGTCTAATTATCAGGAGAGTTCTTCTTTCATCATCTGCATTACATTCTTCTCGATCATGATCTGGGCAAGATGGATCATGTTCATGAATGCTTTAGCTCCGGAGATGCCATGCCCTATAATGACAGGTTTTGAAATGCCGAGCACAGGGGTGCCGCCGTAGTTCTCAAAATTGAAACGTTCAAAATAGGGGTCTTTAACTTTGATATGACTGCTGATCTCGTAAAGGGATTCTGCAAGCTTCAGAATAACGTTCCCGGTAAAACCTTCACATACCATTACATCAGCCTTATTCATCAATACATCACGACCTTCAATATTACCGATGAAATTGATATGCTTATTTGCTTTTAAAAGGGGATATGTATTCTGCGCCAGCATGTTTCCTTTTCCTTCTTCTTCGCCTACATTTATCAAACCGACTCTTGGATTTTCAATCCCAAGAACAAGTTTCGCATAAACAGAGCCCATAACAGCAAACTGATCTAACTGTTCTGGTTTGCAATCGGCGTTTAAACCTACATCCAATAGAAGTCCAGTTCCGCCATCCGCTTTAGGAATAATGGTGGAGATGGCCGGACGAAGAACACCTTCAATTGCTTTTATACTGAATAAGGCACCCACCAGCATAGCCCCGGTGTTTCCGGCACTGATAAAAGCATCCATTTTGCGAGTGGCCAGTAATTGAAAACCTATTGATATGGAAGAATTCTTTTTTTCTTTTAGTGCTTTGGTCGGATGCTCATGCATTCCGATCACCTCATCCGCATGTGTTACCTGTACCTGTGTTTGCGGGATATTATGGTCTGCAAGTAATTTTTCAATCTCCGACCTGTTGCCAATTAACATAAGTGTAGCAGGAATATTATGCCCGGATAAATAGAGCTGAATTCCCTTAGCTGCCTCCAAAGGAGCATAATCACCACCCATCATGTCAATTCCAATAATCATATGCAATACTAAAATAAGAAATTCCAAACCCCCGTGATGATATTGTAATCATCTGCGGAATTTGGAATTCAGCAAGTTTAAAGACTCCTTATTTTTTTACGGGAGACTTTTCAGCTACCACTTTGCCTTTGTAATACAATTTTCCTTCGCTTACATGGGCTCTGTGGCGTACATGGGTTTCCCCAGTTGCGCTGTCTGTTGTTAATGTAGCCGATGCAGCCTTATAATGTGTTCTGCGTTTGGCACTTCTTTGCTGACTGTGTCTGCGTTTCGGATTTGGCATAACTCAACTATTAATTATTATTCGAGATCTTTAAATTTTTCCAATCCTTTCCAGATCGGGTTTTCTTTTGGCAATTCGTCTGTCTCCAATTTCTTAAGAGTATCGAGAGCAGCTTTATTGCAATGCGGTCCTTCCATATTTTCAAAGCCGCAGGTTTTTTGCATCGGGATGCTGAGATTAATAAACTCATAGATCCAGTTTGCTACATCAATATGACTTTCACCACGGCTGATATAATAAACATCGGGATCATCCTCCTGGTCATTCATCACTTCAGGTTCTTCCACCATTTTAACAGTGATGTTGAACTCATCCCATAACTCCAGCGGCAAATTGCTGTTGCATCGATCGCAGGTAACTTCCAATGTCCCGCCAATCTCAAAGCGAAGCATCATAAAACCGTTCTTTTTATCAAGGAACAATTTTACGTTGGCTTTGCAGTTGCGAAAATCCTGCTGCTGGAATGCTTCAAAGAACCTGTCATCTATTTCATAACCATATTCATGAACTCCGGGTTTTAACCCCACAAACGCTATTTCAAACTCACGGCGACGACTCATGAACATCGTTTAATGGCCTGAAAAACAGGGATGCAAAGGTAAGGGAATAATCGTGAATTTGGAGGTCGTTTTTGGATTATTTTCGTAGAATTGAATATTATAACAAGCTGATTTTGAAGATTTTTAAAATTCCTTACAGTGCAGCAGTTCCTGACCCGATTATTTAACCACCTTATGAAAAGCCGGAGCTGGGTTTTTCTTATTGTTTTGACCATACTTATCAAATGGGCTTCTTTATATCCGGGTTGGGTAGAAAGAAATTACAGCCTGGGCATTTATCCCGCAATTTCAAAGGCACAAAGAATTCTTTTTGGTTGGATACCATTCAGCATTGGCGACCTGTTTTATGCTTTCCTGATATTGGTGATCGTTTTCAGAACGTTTCGTTTTTTCTATTTCCTGTTCAAGAAAAAGGTGACAAGAAAATTCTTTATTGCCGCATCACAACAAGGTATTTTCTTTTTCCTGTTTGTTTATGTTTTTTTCAATTTATTATGGGGCCTGAATTATAACAGGGAGGGTATTTCAAAGCAACTCGATATTAAACTAAGCAGGTATTCGGAGGAAGATCTTGATACACTTACAAAAACGCTTCAAAGCCGATTGAATGAATATGCAGGTATGGTTACAATTCGGGAAAGAGACTCCTTCAATAAAAAAAGCACACTATTTAAAAGTGCTTCATCTGCATATGCAGAAGCAAGCCGTCAATTTCCGTTTCTTTCATATTCAGCGAGGTCTGTAAAGCCATCATTATTCAGTTATGCCGGAAATTACCTTGGATTCCAGGGCTATTACAATCCATTTTCTGGAGAAGCCCAAGTGAATACAACAATTCCCAGATTTCTTGAACCTTTTGTGACTGCTCATGAAATAGCTCATCAATTGGGATATGGGAAAGAGAATGAAGCTAATTTTGTAGGTTTCCTTGCCTGCAAATCCTCTTCATTACCTGTGTTCAGGTATTCAGTGTACTATGATATATATCATTATGCTATTTCAGAGATGTATATCAGGGATTCAGTAAAAGCATCTGTGTACCAGGCAAATCTTCATCTGCAGGTTAAGAAAGATCAAAAGGAAATGATTCGTTTTTACAAAATGTATAAAAATCCTGTTGAACCACTTATCATGTGGGGATATAGCCAGTTTTTAAAAGCCAATAATCAACCCGCCGGTAAAAGAAGCTATAATGAAGTGGTGGCCTGGTTAATTGCATATTATAAGAAGTATGGAATTGACGCATTATGAACAATTGGTTCTAAATGCTGTTTTCTTGTGATATGAGCAATTCATTAAAACTTATTATTTCCATTCTTATTCCACTTGCTATTGGTTTTTCAGGTAGTTTTTTTACAGTTACAGGCATTGGAAGCTGGTACCAGGGCATTAATAAACCTGCATGGAATCCTCCAAACTGGATATTCGGGCCGGTGTGGACAACACTTTATATTTTAATGGGAATTGCTTTATACATGGTTTGGAAACCAGGAATAATGGATCGGCCTCATAAAATAGCATTCTTGTTATTCGGAGCCCAGTTGATTTTAAATTTCTTCTGGTCTATAATTTTCTTTGGACAACACAAAATAGGGTGGGCCTTTATAGAAATAATCATCTTATGGCTGATGATACTGCTGACAATATTCAGTTTTGCACAGGTAAATAAACTTGCTGCCTGGTTATTGGTACCCTATATAAGTTGGGTAAGCTTCGCCGCCATTCTCAACTACACAATCTGGAAAATTAATAGCTGAGATTAGAACTTATTCTTCCACATCATGCTCTCAATCGGCTTATCGGGCTGGCCGCTATACTTGGCATTTTTCTTCTGATTGTATTTTACTTCAATTTCACCTTCAACAGGAAAATAGATCAATTGACCAACCGGCATGCCTTTGTAAACTTTTACCGGTTGCTTTACGGATATTTCCAAAGTCCAGTGACCGCAAAACCCAACATCGCCTTTTCCTGCAGTTGCATGAATATCTATTCCCAGTCTTCCTGTGGATGATTTTCCTTCGAGGAAAGGAACATGGGCATGGGTCTCGGTATATTCATCAGTTACACCGAGATAAAATATATGCGGATATAATACAAAACCTTCCTCAGGTATTTCGAAATATTCTATTTCGTTGTGCTTTTTTGCATCCAGTATATGTTCTCTGTAAGTCGCCAGCCATTTGCCAAGGTGCACATCATAAGAGTTGCTGCCGAGGCATTCCCTGCTATAGGGAGAAATTTTGATCGTTCCTTTGTCAATTTCTTCCAATATCCGTTTGTCAGAAAGTATCATTCTCTATCTTCGGTTTTATTAAAGTGGCAAAGTAAAGCTGAAACTGTAATGAATGCCGGTTTTTTTTCAACATCAAATTAACGAACATACCAGGCTGGGAATTTGGAAGATAGAAGAAACAGAAGATTTTTTCAAAGAGAATGTGCCCCAACACAGAGATGTAACGCATCCTAGAAAAAGATTACAGCACCTGGCGGGCAGATTCCTGCTTCGGTTTCTTTTCCCTGATTTTCCTTATCACCTGATCGAGATCGCTGATACCCGCAAGCCATTTTTAAGAGACGCACAATATCATTTCTCTATTTCTCATTGCGGGGATTATGCAGCTGCGATTGTCAGCGCTGATAAAAGAGTTGGTATTGACATAGAGATACCGGTTGAAAAGATCATCAGGATCAGGGATAAATATTTGTCGGGTGAAGAAAAAACTGCGTTCAATTTGTCGGAGAACGATGCTGATCCGCTGCTCCCGACCCTTCTCTGGTCAGTTAAAGAGTCAGTATTTAAATGGTATGGGGACGGGGAGGTGGATTTCAAAAAACATATTCAATTATCAAATCTTCAGCAGGAAAAAGTTGATTGTTTTTTCTCAAAAGCTGAATCAAGCCTTACTGTTTATCACCATAGTTTTGATCACCTGGTGCTGTGCTGGGTGATGTCATGATTCTTCACCGTTCTCATAATTTTCAAGAAGATTCAGGTCGACATCTGTGCCTGATATTCCTTCAATAGAACCACGGATGTGAGCAGCGTTTAATAAAACTTTTTCTAATTGTTTTTCTCTTGCTTTCCAAAGTTTTTCCATAGCATCTCTTTCTTTCTGTATAGATAACTTCATGCTCATGAACCCTTCTCTTATTGCTTTCCATTGTTCTGCAAATTCAGTGCCGGTGAGGTAATCATACAGCAAATGCATTTTATCTCCTTTATTATCCTGGCTTTTTAAAGCACCTGATACTTTAATGATCCCATCCCTGAGCATTTGAACAACTGGTTTTACT
This sequence comes from Chitinophagaceae bacterium, assembly GCA_035328345.1. Classification (GTDB taxonomy): domain Bacteria; phylum Bacteroidota; class Bacteroidia; order Chitinophagales; family Chitinophagaceae; genus JJ008. The sequence continues at coordinate 21,093 of DAOLIV010000035.1, forward strand.
TCAGCAAATGAACATATCCAAACGCCGTCCTTTTCTCCGAAGCTGTCCATGTCTTTTGGGAATGCCTGGGTAACGATCACCGCCACATCAGCACTTTGACTGCGCATATCAGCTTTTAATTTTTCAATCCAATCATTGGCAAAATCTTTTGTTCGCTTGCTTTCAAAAATAATTTTGCCACATTGCTGCCCCAGGTTGTTTCTCACCGTTTGAATACAATCAGCTCCCCGAACACCCTTGCCCACTTCTTCAACCAGATCAAAAGGGAAAGCAGATGTCAGCATTTCCTCTAAAACCAACTCTTGTGCTTCTCCCTGTGATTGCATAGAACCCTGCTCAGCTCTACGTTTCATTTCTTCAGCCAGTTTTTTTTGTGCTTCCAGCTTTTCCTCCATTTCTTTCATCTTTAACTGAAATTCAGTTTCCCTTGCAGCAATTCTCTGCTCTTCCAGTTTCCTGATCTCTGTTGAAAGCTTATCTCTTTCTTCCTGTAATTTTTTTTGAACGGATAATTCTAATTCAGCTTCCTTATTTTTCAGCTCCTGTTCTTTTTTCAGAAATTCAAGTTGTTGTTTTCTTGCTTCGTTTAACTTTTCTTCAAATTCCCTGTTGTTTTGCTGTGCGATCTGTAGTTGGTGCTCAAAGTCTGCAGCAACTGATTTTCTTATCAGTTCTTCTGTTTCTTTTTGTGTCTTCTTTTTTTCTTCCAGCAATTGTGAATCAAATTTCTGCTGTTGCTGTTTTTGCCATTCAGCCATTTTAGTGCGTAACTCTTTTTGTATCTCATCCCTGATACTGTCAGTGGGCTCAAACTCATGGCCACAATTCGGACATTTTATTTCAGTTGCCATTTTTCGACGTTTGTTTCAAATCTACAAATAAAAAAAGCGACCAAAAGGTCGCTTTAAGTGCCCCGGATCGGAGTTGAACCGATACGGCCATTGCTGGCCACAGGATTTTAAGTCCTGCGTGTCTACCAATTCCACCACCAGGGCAGTGGTTATTTCAAAAAAAATCCTCCGCCGTTGGCAAGAGGATATTTGGAGCGGAAGACCGGGCTCGAACCGGCCACCCCAACCTTGGCAAGGTTGTGCTCTACCAAATGAGCTACTTCCGCAAATTCTTACACACCGAATAAAGATCTAAAGGGACGCAAAAATAGGGCATGAGCCCTTTTTAAAAAAATTTATAAGCTCTTATTTGTATTTAGGAGTGTACTGACTGCTTTCCTGAACCGGGACGTCAATTTTATCAAAACGTTTGGTGTACAGCATATAGCAACCACCCAATACAAATGCTACAATGCATGCAACTTGCAAATAAAAGAGAAAAGCAGATGAAGAAACCCAGTTATGGGTAAAGTCCTTATCCTGTACTTTTTTAAGTTCCTGATGGTATTCCTGGGTATTATCCATAATACAATTTTGTGCTGCAAAAATAAGGGGTTAGTTAAAATATCAGTGAGTCTGATCTACAATTTCAGTAAAATACTTTTTCTTTTTTACAAAATGTTGCCATGCGAGGTTCTTTTGGGATAAACCTGAAAGCTTTCCAATTCTTGATTTCGGAAAAACACTTTTTCTTTTATAAAATAACCACCATTTAATAAAAGCTATATGGGCCCTGCAAATAGCAATAAAATAACCGGTATCTCCTTTGAACAGGCCTTTCAATGCCGAAACACAATCAAGCATGTTTCGTAAAGGCATTATCCATAGTTTTTGTGCAAGAGGAACATTTTTGGACATCATGATCCTGTTATTCCTGAAGTTGAGGTAGGTTTTTAATGAATTTCCTTTTGGCAATGTGCCCCCGCCAACATGATATACAACAGAAGCGGGACATGAATAGATTTCATATCCGGCCAATTGTATTCTCCAGCATAAATCAATCTCCTCCTGGTGAGCAAAGAAATATTCATCGAATCCTCCTGCTTCATGAAATACTTTTGCACGAATAAACAAGGCAGCTCCGCTGGCCCAGAATATTGGTTCTGATTGGTCATACTGGCCTTTGTCTTCTTCAGTAATATCAAACACCCGACCTTTAGCAAAAGGATAACCATATTTATCTATCCAACCTCCGGCAGCACCGGCATACTCAAACTTCTTCTTATTTTGAAATGATAGAATTTTTGGCTGACAGGCAGCAATATTTTTATTTTTTTCTAACAGGTCGATCATTGGATCAAGCCAACCCTGTGTAACCTCAATATCTGAATTTAATATTACGTAGTAATCTGCTTCAATCTGTTTCAGGGCTTCGTTATATCCTTTGGCAAAACCGTAGTTTTCAGTAAATCGTATTTGCCGCACCTGGCTGTAATTCTGATCCAGGAAGTCAATTGAATCATCTGTAGAGTCATTATCAACGACAACGATCTCGGCAAAAGGATGTGATGCTGCAATTAGCGGAGGTAAAAACTGCCCGAGAAAATTCCGGCCATTCCAGTTTAATATTACAATGGAAACTTTAGGTGAGAGGCTCAAAGTGATGCAAAATATTTATTCAAAAATAAGGGAAGCCCGTTTATCCTCTTTAAATTCGGTGCATGTTCAGGCAATTATTTAACTGGCGGACCATACTTGCCTTAGTTGCTATTCTGATTGTAAGCGGCACTATTTTCTATTCACAATACCTGGCCCGGAAGATCGCAAAGGATGAAAGAAAAAAGGTGGAACAATGGGTTGATGCCAGTAAGTTCCTGATTAATGCCCCCAACGATGTCGATATCACTTTTGCTTCTAAAATAGTAACGGAGAATAAGTCGATCCCGATTATAGTGACCAATGAAAAAGACAGTATTGTTGACCATGTGAATCTCGATTCTGCCAAAGTGCATCAAAATCCTTCCTACCTGGCTACCCAACTTAATAATTTCAGGTCTTCCGGCAGAAAGCCTATTATTTATGTTGATCCGAATGACTCAACTCTTGTAAACAAATATTATTACGGCCATACATCTTTATTAAGCGAGGTAAAATATTACCCCATCATCCAATTGTGCATTGTTGCATTATTCATTGTGATCATCTTATTGTCGTTGAGAAGCAGCTATCGTTCGGTGCAAAACCAGGTTTGGGCAGGTATGGCAAAAGAAACGGCTCACCAGTTGGGAACTCCCGTTTCATCATTAGAAGGGTGGGTAGAAATGCTTAAAGAATCTTCCAATGATCAAAAGATCGTTTCTGAATTAGAAAAAGATGTTGATAGGTTGAGATTGGTGTCCGATAGATTTGGTAAAATCGGAAGCACTCCTCAATTAGAGGAAGTGAATCTTGTTAACCAGATCAGGAATATGGTGGATTATATGAAGAAAAGAGCAGCCGGAAGGATCAGCTTTTCCGTCAATACACATAACAAAACTGAGATAATTGGAAAGGTTTCGCCACCGTTATTTGACTGGGTAATTGAAAATTTATTAAAGAATTCGCTGGATGCAATGGAAGGGAAGGGAAGCATTTCGGTTGATATAAATGATGATACTAAGGCTGTATATATTGATGTAACCGACACAGGCAAGGGTATCAGTAAACAAAATATGGTTCAGGTTTTCAAACCTGGCTTTACTACAAAGAAAAGGGGATGGGGTTTGGGATTAAGTCTGTCCAGAAGAATTATTTCCCGTTACCATAAGGGAGAAATATTTGTAAAACATTCTGAACCGGGAAAGGGAACAACCTTTAGAATTGTTCTGAAGAAATAAAGCTCTTACATTTGCAGTCCCTAAATAATGCCCAGGTGGTGAAATTGGTAGACACGCCACTTTGAGGTGGTGGTGGCCGAAAGGCTGTGCTGGTTCGAATCCAGTCTTGGGCACTCAGCTCTGGTTTTCACCAGGGCTTTTTTTATTTGAAAAAAGTATAGGAATAATCAATTTTCCCTTTCAGTTTTTTGTCGTTGTCAAATAAAGCCTCTTTCGTTTTAAGACCTTTATCATTAAAAATATATCGCCAGATAAGATAGGCAATCACACGGTCTGACGTTGTTGTGATTTTTTGGATAACCCTGTTACTATCGTCATATTCGAACATAATATCCGGGATGAGTTTTTCAAGCTTTTTGTTATAACGTACAATATCAGTCATCCTGTTTTCATCATCGTAATAATAGTAAAGGAAATTCGTTTCTACTCCTTTTTTAAAGCTTCTTTCTTCTATGATGTTGCCTTTTTCGTCAGCAACAAACCTGATTTCAAGGCTGTCAATGCTGTTTTCAGCACCCGTTTGCTTAACAATCCTCCACATTTTCTCAGGCCTTCCATTGGTATTATATAGCCAGATATGCGTTTCCACCTGGTTGAAAGCATTTGCACTGTCAATCACAACATTTTCAATTTTGTAAATATTCCCTGACGTGTTGTATTCATATGAAGTATTGTTTTGGATAACTGAAAATGAATCTATCATTTTAATTACCCTGCCATTACCATCAAAAACTGAGTACATTATCGATTTGTTCTGATTGGTAATGCTGGTGACTTTTAAAGCTTTCCCTTGTTCTTTTACTTCATAGAATTCTGAAAAATCAGTGGCTTTTGAACCATTTGCATCGTAACCGGTAGCCGAAACAGTTTTGACAAATTGCTGGTTATAGGTGCTCATTTGCCGGTTTGTTTCATTGGTACCAACAATGTCGTTATAATAATACTGTGCGTGGAGAGAGGATACGAAAAAGACAGTAAGGTACAAGAATGGAATTTTCATATTTGATATTATCCGTTTTTCAAAGTTACCATAAATGATCAGTAACGAAAAAGAAAGCAAACCTTGTATTTTTTGTACTTATTTTTAAGAAAAATTTTTAGTGTCTCATATCGAGGAAAGAAAAGAAAAGGACTGCCTGAATTGCGGTACGATCGTTCAGGGCAGGTATTGTCATGTTTGCGGCCAGGAAAATGTGGTGCCGCATGAAACTTTCTGGCATATGGTGAAGCATTTTGTCTATGACATTCTTCACTTTGACAGCAAGTTCTATGATTCAATGAAGTACCTGCTACTGAAGCCCGGTTTTTTACCCCTCGAATATATCAGAGGACGCAGAGTGAGTTACATGAACCCGGTAAAAAAATATGTATTTACATCTGCGATATTTTTCCTTTTTTTCTTCGGATTTTTTATTGGGCATGATTCTGTAAAAATAAATCTCGATCAACCGGTCGGGAAACGGGAAAGGGCAGCTTTGATTGCAAGGGCAAAGGAAGTTTTATCAGAAAAACCTGGCGATACCATGTGGAAGGAGGGGCTGAAACTTTTTAAAGACACCTCTAAAGTTTTATTTCGGGAAGATATTTTGAAATATGCAGATGATTATAATTTTATTGATTTTTCCGGGAGGTCCTATACTGATCTGAAAGAGTATGATTCTGTTCAAAAGAGTTTGCCCTCATCAGAAAAAGATGGCTGGTTGCTAAGAATACTGCAAAAGAGAAATCTTCAGCTGAAAGAGAAGTATAAAAATGATCCGAGGGCAGGTTCCTCAAAATTAATTGACACATTTTTGCACAATCTGCCTTACTTATTGTTTGTTTCACTTCCCATATTTGCCTTATTTCTTAAGATACTTTATATCAGGAGGAAGAAATACTACTATGTCGATCATGGGATATTCAGCATCTACCACTATATTTTCACCTTTATACTACTTTTTTTTGTTTTCCTGTCTCAGGAACTGTCTGATGTTACAGACAGGGAAGTCTTTGATTATTTATCGGTTATTCTATTTCTTTCGGGTGGAATATACCTTTATTTGTCAATGAAGCGGTTCTATGGGCAAAAGCATCTAAAAACAATTCTGAAATTTATTCTTTTGAATATTGCCGGTTTTGTAATGCTGGCCGTTTTGTTTCTTGTATTTGTGTTTTTTTCTGTATTTAAAATCTGATAAATATGGCCGGAGATCTTGCAAATTCTTTCTTAAGACTTGTTGGTATTATGGATGATCTTAGGGAAAAATGTCCATGGGATAAAAAGCAAACGATTCAATCCCTGAGGCAAATGACGATTGAGGAAACCTATGAACTGGCAGATGCCATCACAGAGGAAAGCTGGAAAGACATTAAGGAAGAACTAGGCGATCTTCTTCTGCATATTGTTTTTTATGCCAAAATAGGAGCCGAAAAAAATAAGTTTACACTGGATGAAGTAATAAATGGCATCTGCGATAAATTAATAGCCCGGCATCCACATATTTATGGTGATGTAAAAGTTGAAAATGCAGATGATGTAAAACAAAACTGGGAGAAATTAAAGTTAAAAGAAGGGAAAAAATCGGTACTAAGCGGGGTGCCTGCATCATTACCTGCGGTCGTTAAAGCAATGAGATTGCAGGAAAAAGCAAAGCAGGTTGGGTTTGAATGGGATAATAAAAACCAGGTACTGGATAAAGTAAATGAAGAGTTAGAGGAGCTTGCCTCAGCTGTTTCAGAATTAGAACCGGACGAGAGTAATCTCACGGCAAGGGAGAAAGCAGAAGAAGAATTGGGGGATGTGATCTTCTCGCTGATTAATTATGCACGGTTTTTGCAGATTGACGCTGAAAATGCCCTTGAACTAACGAATAAAAAATTTATCAGGCGTTTTACCCAGATGGAAAACCAGGCAATGCAAAATGGAAAAGATCTTCAATCAATGACGCTGCAGGAAATGGATGCTATCTGGAACACTATAAAAAAACAGCACCGGGAATAAGTGAAGCCACCATTAAAAAATATCCTCTTTGGGAAGTATACTATTTTGGTTCTTGGGGTAATCCTATTTACTTTTTCCTTTGTATTTAACAAGTTATATAGCAACCGATCCTTTGTTGCCAATGAGGTCAACCGGGCAGAGCATCATTTGAAAAAGCATTCAGCTGATTTTAAGGAATTTCTCAGAGACACTGCCCTGATAAAAGAGTTAATTAATGGAAAAGAATCGTTAAATGAATTCGAGGATCTTGCCGAAAAAGACTATGGAATATTTCTTTATTCCATAAACCAGTTCGGCGAAAGGAATATGAGATTCTGGAGTGATCACCTGGTTGTGCCGAATGAGGATGTCCTCTCCATGAATGATGGAGAAGATTTTTTAAAATTATCAAATGGGTGGTACTACATTATACGGCAAACAATTAAAGGTTTTGAAAATTCTGAGGATTTACTGGCATTTGCACTGATACCTGTCAGGTCGAAATTTTTTATTGAAACGGATTACTTACCTGAAAAATTTGTTTATAGCGACCAGGCCGACAAAAGAGTTGATTTAATTGAATCTCCAACTCCGTTCGGTGTAAAAACTCCTGAAGGCAAAACCCTTTTTTACCTTGAAAAGAAAAAATACGGATCGGTTGCGTATAACGACAAAACGACTTTGCTGCTTCGGTTCGGGGGATTGATATTACTATTAATATTCCTGCATCTTGTTGCCGAATCTGTTTCTGCAAAGAAAGGCCCGTGGAAAGCGATCGGGCTATTAGGCTTAGTATTACTCTTATTGAGAGTAGCATCATACTATTATCCTCAAATACTTAACCTAAGGCAGTTTGATTTTTTTGATCCCGTGATCTATGGCTCAAATGCTATACAGCGATCTTTGGGTGATGTACTTATAAATGCGGGGTTGTTTTGCTGGATCGTTTTGTTTTCAAGGGCAAAGCTTAGAAAGGACCCAAGTCTTGTTCAAGGATTTTCAGGTTGGTTAAAATGGGTAGCCGGAATTTTATCATTATGTCTTCTTATTTTTTCAACATTCATCCTGGCCACAGTTATCAGGAGTTTAATAGCTGATTCAAAAATATCATTTGATGTTACAAATTTTTTCAGCCTTGATCAATACACGGTAGCCGGTTTTGCCCTGCTTGCCTGCCTCTCACTAACTTATTATTATTTTACCCAGATATTATACCGGTTTATTTTACATCTTTTTTCCGGTAGATATATTCTGATATATTTTTTTATTGGTGCAGTTGGATTGTTTTACCTGACCTATCTCACTTTTAAGTCAAGCAACCCGGACGTTTTGTTTTATCTGCCAGTCTTGTTATGGTTATTAGGTTACACCTGGCTTGTAAATCGCAGCGGTGTGCTGTTGAGTAATATTCGTATTAATATTACAGGCACTCTTTCCTGGATTTTTATTTTTTCTGTTTCCATTACGGCAATCATGTTTACGGAAATACAAAAGGCAGAATGGGAAAAAAGAAAAAGGATGGCAGAGAGGCTTGCATTCAGAACAGATCCTTCAAGTGAGAGGATGATGAACATAGCCATGCGGTATCTCGACAGCGATTTTTTAACTGATAATTTTCACAGGTTTAAGGATCCTGATGACAGCAAGAGCATCCGCGATAGCATCATTGCAGATAATTATGCCGGCTACCTGAATAAATATGATACCCGGCTCTATGTTTATGATTCATTTGGTCATGCTTTGAATAATGAGGATGCAACTTCTTTCGAGTCACTGAATACGATCCTGAATGTACAGGCAAAGAAAACCGAAACTGAAGGGCTTTACTATTACGAATCTTCGTTTGATAAGTTCAATTATATAACACGAAGAGTAGTTCTGGATACCTCCGGAGCGAAAATAGGATCAGTTTTTATTGTATCGAATCCAAAAAACTTCAGTAATGAAGCCTTATTGCCTGAACTGTTCAGGCAATATAAAGGGGTAGATCCTGAAAATTCCCCGATCTATTCAAATGCTGTTTATTCAGATAAACGATTGGTTTCGCCACCAGGGAATTATCCTTTTGCTACCTGGCTTACTGATGATGAAGTACCGCAGGAAGAATTCAGGCAAAGAGCTAACGGAAGTTATGATGAGCTATGGTACAGGGCAGATAATAAAAAGGTGGTTGTAATTGCACGGAAGAAAGAAACTATAATAGAAACGATCACATTGTTTTCTTACATATTCTGCTCATTTCTTTTTCTTGTCGGCCTGGTCCAGTTAATATCATTCCTGATTCGTACTCTTTACGACTGGAAAAATGTTAAAAGAATTTTTCAACTTAATATCAGGTCGCAGGTTCACACAACAATTATTTTTATCAGTATTCTTTCATTTGTTGTGATCGGGATTGCCACTATATCTTTTTTTATCAGCCGGTATCATCGTAACAATAGTGATAAGCTGAGTCGGACCATGAAGATCATGGTGAATGAAATGGAGAAAAAGATGTCTGATCACAGTACGTTTGATGATGTAATAAAGATTTATGATTCTGTTTCCTTGTCGGGTTTGCAGAACCTGGTTAATGAGGTATCGGATATCCACGGTGTGGATGTAAATGTTTATGATTTGGATGGCGATCTCAAGGTTTCTTCAGAAGCTAATGTTTATACCAAAGGCGTTCTAAGTAAAAAGATTGATCCAGGGGCCTATTATCATCTCAGCCGTTTAAGACAGGTGCAACATTCTCAGGAAGAAGTTATCGGGAACTTCTCATATTTAAGTATTTATTCCCCCGTAAGAAATGAGGATGGACATGTGTATGCTTACCTGAATATCCCTTATTTTACTTCCAAGCCTGAACTGGAGCAGGAGATATCTAATTTTCTTGTTACAATTATAAACCTGAATGCATTTATATTCCTGGTCGCAGGATTGATCGCTTTGTTCATTACAAACAGGATCACTCAATCGTTTTCTATTATCAGTAATAAGATGAAGGAAGTGAACCTGGGTAAAATGAATGAAGCAATTATTTGGAACAGGGATGATGAGATCGGCGACCTGGTAACAGAGTATAACAAGATGGTGGAAAAACTGGAAGAAAGTGCTTCAGCATTAGCAAGAAGTGAAAGAGAAGGAGCCTGGAGAGAAATGGCCCGTCAGGTTGCCCACGAAATTAAGAACCCTCTTACACCTATGAAGCTTAGTCTTCAGTATCTTCAAAAGGCAATAAACAACAACCAGTCCAATGTAAAAGAACTGACATCCAACGTGGCGAACACTTTAGTAGAACAAATTGATCATTTGTCGAAAATAGCTTCCGATTTCTCACAGTTTGCCAATATCGGGAACACAAATGTGGAACAGTTCGATCTTCATGAAGTAATTGCCTCTTTAAAAGAGCTGTTTCGTCCGAATCAAAACGTACACATTGAATGGCGACCAATACATGACCAGGTTCTTGTTGAAGCAGATAAAACCCAAATGAACCGCTTGTTTACAAACTTGCTTACAAATGCTGTTGAGGCCTGTAAGGAAAATGGAGAGTGCAGAATTGAAATTGATGAAAAGAGAAATGGTAATACCTTTTTCATCAGTATTAAGGATAACGGGGAAGGAATACCAACTGAAATGCAGTCAAGAATATTTGTTCCCAATTTTACTACAAAATCGTCTGGTACCGGGCTGGGGCTTGCCATGTGCAAAGGAATTGTGGAGCAGGCGAAGGGTAAGATCTGGTTCGAAACGGGACAGGGTATGGGTTCAACATTTCATGTAAGCCTCCCCATACTTAACTGATCACATCAGATCCTTCTGGCTTTCTTATTCTTTTCCAGGAAATTTTCAAACTCTTTTAGTGAAAAGCTGCTCAGGTTAAACTCTTTTGTCAATCCGCCTTTCTGAGCAGCCAGCACACCATACTTTACATCATCAAAGCCATCTAATGCATGAGCATCAGGATCGATTGAAAGTAATACACTCTTTTCCATTGCATAGTCTATCCATTTCCAGTCTATATCCAATCTTCGGGGGTGGGCATTAATTTCAATCACTACATTATTAGCGGCACAGGTTTCAATGATTTTTTTATGATCAACTGGATAGCCGTTCCGGCTTAACAGTAATCTTCCCGTCATATGTCCCAAAATCGTTGTGTAGGGGTTTTCAATTGCCTTTATAAGTCTTGTCATGGCTTTTTCTTCAGGCATTTTCAGGTTGCTGTGAACAGATGCAATAACAAGATCAAATGATTTTAACACAGGTTCCGGGTAGTCAAGACTTCCATCATTTAAAATATCGCTTTCAATACTTTTAAAGATTCTGAATGGTTTGAGTTTTTTGTTCAGTTCATCAACATATTTATGCTGTTCTTTTATCCTGTCCTCTTTAAGTCCGTTAGCATAAATAGCTGTTTGGGAGTGATCGGATATGACCATGTATTCATAACCTCTCCTGATGCATTCGTCTGCCATTTCTTCAATTGTATTGACGCCATCACTCCAGTTGCTATGACTGTGAATGATCGAACGGATATCATCGGGCTGAATTAGTTCAGGCAGTTTATTCTCTTTCGCTTTTTTAATAATACCTGCTGTTTCTCTCAGGCAGGCTTCTATAAAAGGTATTTTAAAGGTCTTAAAAACTTCTTCATCCGATTTGCCGCCGGGTTTAAATTTTATGGCTGGGAAACTCTTTTCAAAAGCATCAAGAAATTCTTTGCTACCTGTTGTTTTAAAAAGTTCTTCAGACATATTGGTGCCCCCGGTGTATAGTCTGAGCTTTAAACCGTTTTTTAACTTGTAGGCAATTGTTGTTTTGTTTTCTTCAATTAATTCAGGTGGTTGCGCAGTCTGGAATTTCGGTTTGATCGTTTCATTTTTTTCCAAAACCACATATTCGAGTTCTTCTATGGTTAATGCCTGGCGGCGGTAGGCACCTGTTACATGAACTTTCTCAGTAGAAAATATCTTCTTTAAATAACCGTCTATCTGCGGGAAGATCTCATCTAGTTGGGCATAAAGAAAATGTCCCTGGTTCAACAGGTAGAATTCTATTGACTCTTGTACATTCTGCTGGGTTTTCTCTCCAAAACCCTTGAAAAGGGTTAGGCGGTTCTCGTTACATGCATACAAAAGTTCTCCGATCGATTCGATGCCCATTTCTTTCCAGATAGTATGGATTTTCTTGGGGCCGATCCCTTTTATGTTAAGCATTTCAATCACACCGGGCGGTGTTTTATTTATATACTCATTCAAAATACCAAGTGCACCTGTATCGAGCATTTCGATGATCTTCTTGCCTACACTTTCGCCTATGCCTTTTACGCTAAAGAGCTTTTCACGGGGAGTGTTCTTGAGTGAGACGGGCATCTTTTCAATATTAAAAGCTGCAATGGAGTAGGTCTTTGTTTTAAATGAATTTTCACCATGTATGTCCATTAGCTTGGCCAGGAGTGAAAAGTTATCAGCAATAGCGGCGTTATCCATATCTGCAAATTACGCTATTGGCATTATTGTGATGATAGCAGAAAGTATATAGAAGCAAAAAGTCCCGGAGAACCGGGACTTACTATTACTTTCAAGAAATTTGAAAACTTATTTCTTCTT
>DAOLIV010000036.1:0-32287 GCA_035328345.1 Chitinophagaceae bacterium
TGGCTTTTTAAAAAGCCACCTCTTTTTATTTATAGTAATGTATTCTAAAATCCTTTTTTCTTTCCGCTTTCCAATGCCGGGAGTTTAAAATCATCCACTGCACTTTTTTCTGCGATCATTTTTTCAATGTCTTCAATTTTTCTTGGGGCAAAACGGGAGAGGAGTTCATACCCGTTTTCTGTGATCAGGGCATCATCTTCGATCCGTACAGCGATACTCCACCATTTTTTATCACAGTCACTTCCTTCACGAATATAAATGCCCGGTTCAATAGTGATCACCATATCTTTTTTAATAGAGCCATAAGTACCCCTGTCATGAACATCAAGCCCGATATGATGTCCCAGCCCATGCGGGTAATATTTTCTTACCTCGCTTTTGTTTTTGATGATACCAAGTTTTAAAAGGCCTTCTGCTATTACATCCTGGGCAGCTTTACTTGCATCTGCCCATTTGGATCCATCCTTTAAAGTTTTAAAAGCTGCCTCCTGTGCATCGTAAACGATCTGGTAAATAGCTCTTTCTTCTGCTGAGAATTTTCCGTCAGCCGGAATAGTTCTGGTTACATCGGCAGTATATCCATGATATTCTGCACCAACATCCATAAGCAGCATGGAATTGCCTACTTTGGTTTTTGTGTTTTCCATATAGTGCAGCACACAGCCGTTTTCTCCGGCGCCGATAATAGAACCATATCCAACACCTTCAGCTCCGTATTTTTTATGAACATATTCATGCAAGCCCTGTATTTCCAGTTCTGACATATCCGGTCTTACCGCTTTCATCACTTCATTCTGTCCCTGGCAGGAAATTTCAACCGCTTTGCGGATCAGGCTCATTTCTTCCGGTGTTTTTATTTCACGTAATTGTGCAGTAAACTCCCTGTATGATCTTGTGTCAAATTTTTTCTGTCCAGCCAGTTGCTCAGGCATCTGGCTTTTTTCTTTGAACTGGCTTACAAGATCAAAGAGGTCCGCATTATCAAAACTATTGGGAATATCATCCGGGAATTTATCAAATATGATCTTGCTGAATTTTGAAAAATCGATATTGAAATTTTTAAATGAACTACCATTGAATGACATGGGTATTCCGAGTTTTTCTTTGGCACCCTCAGTGCCCAGGCGTTTGCCCGTCCATTGTTCCATCTGCGGATCTTTTTTCTGAACAAACAACAGCTCTTTATAACTATTGCCCACTGAATCTTTTTGTTCTTCTTTAAATATCAGCAAAACGGAATGTGGTTCTTTGTACCCGCTGAAATAATACATATCAGGATTGGGATGATACATATACTCCACATCATTTGAAAAAGTTCGGGTGGGGTAAGCGAAAACAACTACTACAGAATTCTCCGGCATTAATGCTCTTAAAGCATCCCGCCTGGAAGCATGAAAATCTTTTGTCAGGTAATCTGTAGGCAGGTATTCATCCGAACGTGCAGGTGATGGTTGGGCAAAAGCAGTTACTGTGATAAAGATCATCAGCAAGGCAACAATGGTTTTGGAGGGGAAAGTATTTCGCATAAAAAAAGTGATTGAATGAACTAAAATAATTCATTTCAATCACCATAATAACTGATTTGTTATGAGTGGAAACACAAATTACTCCTCATCATCATCTTCATAATAAGCATCTTCATTGCTTTTATAGTGTTGTTCCCAGTCTTTAACTGCTTCATCACTAAGGCACTCTATAATATCATGAAGCGGGTCTTTTTTCAACTTCCATTCAGTTTCAGTCGGGTCGTCAAACCGTTGCACAAAAAGGCAATGATCTGTTTCAACAGCAACTTTGATAAGTGTTATTGCGGAATCTTCTTTTTCCCGGATAAGATAATAGCAACCGGTTTCCAACAAGTCATACGAATACATAATTCCTCCATTTTAAAATTGTTCTTTAATCAATAAACCGGGTTAATAATTCAGAATTTAATGGGTACTAAGTGCAGTTGAAAATGGAGAATTTGATGGGTCAGGAATCCACTCAAATTTAGGATTTTGGCGGTAGGGGGAAATGTGAATTTTTTATTTTTTGTTTCAAATCAGTATTTATAAGTAGAGTATTGAAAATCAATAAATTAAAGAATGATCTTTTTTCTAAATTGTGGTATAAACACTTACTCTGAGCCCATAAAATATCTGCCAGATGAAGAAACTATCTGATTAATGATGAGAGGAAAACTTAGCTGTTTGGGAGGAAGAAAAAACTCCTTAACTGAACATACAGCTATGGCTGCATTTTTTCTTCATTTCCTTTTTTTCAGCTTTTTTTTCTGTTTGCGTTTTCTTTTTATTTGAATTGAAACTTGCAAATGCAACAGCCGCTAAACCGGCAACAAGGATCAAAACAACCAGGAATCTTTTCATATGCTGAAGTTTAGAAGTTTAAGTTAGTACTTTTTTGGGCTTATGGGATCATTTGTTTTGATAAAAGGCTCTAATTGTCCACAAATTTTTATCATGGATTATAAACGGGTGACTTTCATTTCAACTGAAACACCCGAAAAGCATACTTCGTTAGATATATTCCCATTTCAATTCGTTTGTGCAAAAAAAAATGTGAAGCAAAATGCTTCACATTTTTGAAAGAAAAGAGTGGCTTTGACTATTGTTTGATAAAGGTCTTGCTTTCTTTGGCGCCATCGGCTGAGTAAACTGACAACATATATGTTCCTGATTTTAGCATACTGACAGAAACACTGCTTTCGCCTGGTTTCAGTTGTGCATTTACCTGCATCCTGCCGGAAAGATCATAAACTCTTACATTTCTCAGCTGGTCATTATTTCCGCTGATGTTGATATAATCAGATGCGGGATTGGGCCATAATGTTATCGCCGCACCCGGTTGTTTCATCAATACCGCTTTTACTTCCGAATATCTTTCTTTCCCTAATTCATTCAGGGTTTTGATGCGGTAGTAGTTTTGGCCAGCTACAGGATTTTGATGAGTATAGGTATATATTTTTCCTTCAACATCTGTTTCAGATGTTGGCTGAAATCCAATATTTGTCCATGTTTTACCATCATGGCTGTATTGAATATAAAAGCCGGCATAAGGTTTTTCTGCTATTTGCCATGAAAGTTTTACTTCTTTATTGTTTTTAAGGATTGCTGAAAAATCTACCCATGTAACAGGAAGTACAGCTAACGGGAATACACAGGATGTAAGATCATTCCCAACGTCACTGACACTGAAAGTACCAAGATAGGTTAATGAGAGATTGTTTTCAAGTCTATATAATCTATCATCACTTTTGGTCGCCATGAATATTTGACCTGATGGATTAAAGGCGATCCCTGCAATTGATTTTCCAGTTGGAGTAGATGTAGTTGGAGAAACTCTTCTGTAAACGGTAAGGTCTGCAACGGCTGTCTTTGGTGGGTTCGTTAAAACATATACTCCAAAATTACTGTTGCTTGAAGTTACCAGCCACAGATTTCCGTTTCCATCGAAGGCGCAATCGCCGGCGCTTTGATTTTTGATTACGCTGGTTACGTCGTTACCATCCTGGTCCTTAAAAACATTTGTAATAAAAGTCCAGGTATTTGTCAAAATGTTATAATAAGACAAATTAGCGTCAGTATCGAATGTATAATAACCGAGACCATCAGCTGTAATACACCCGGTATGTGTTTCAGCTGTACAAGTTGTGGATGTTGTTAGTACTGCTACTGTAGCTGTTGCAGGGTCGTAGGATACAAATTCTATTGGTGCGGAGCCACCTACATTTCTTTTAAAATAATAGAATTTACCATTGGTACTGTTATAGGCCAGGGAGTTCGATTTATTGGGAGAGTTGCCTGAATAGGTACTGTTTTTTACAACAGTGCCCAGAGCTGCATTACTCACACTAATCGGATAGATTGCTCCACCAGCAGTCAGACCATAAATGGTTGTCGCAGGGTTTGAGCAAACCTGTGCATTTATTTTGGTTAAAGCTACCAGGCACACTGCAAGCAATAGTAAAATTGTCTTGCGAATTCGGGTAAAGATTAAAATCAACTTCATCATTCCGGTTTTAAGGGTTACAGAACTAGATTTTGATTTTTCAGGATTTTCTGGATCAGGTTCAGCAAAAGCGTATTTACACTACACTTAGTGTATTTATCCGTAAATGATGAAGAATTGTTCTAGGGAAATTATGATTCGTCGATGAGGACATTCATCATAAGGTTTGGATTAAATACGAGTCAAAAATACGTATGTGAATGCCGTTTTTGCAATAGAAAAACTACTATTGGGAGTAAATTTTCTTTATTTGAAGTCGTAATAGACTGAAAAGCAGTATCAAAAAAATAATATTCTTCAAAATTATTCTGTCATATACTCTGGTTTTTGCAGAATATTGTTTTTAATGAGACTTTGAGCCATTAACATTCCGTACGTATGGGCAAGTGTATTTTTTGAAGTAAAATCAAATGAACGGGTTCTTGCGGAATATATTCTCTCCCTGGTTGTGAGGTCGTAGAAGTTGTTTTCCCAGATATACTTTGTCTCTTCACCATAGTATCCCGGGGCATATATATTTTCAGCCACCGTATTATAATACCTGTCAAACCTGCTGTATTTATCAAAATTGGAGTAATCAGTTATTTTTCCGGGCACATAGTAGGGTTCTTTCTTTTTGTCAAGCAGTACAATCGTCATTATTCCATCGAACCCTTTTCCTTCAATAGCTTTTGCTGCACGGGTGGTATCTCCTTTTACAAATGTTCCATAGGGGAAGATCTTGTTGGCAGCTATCGCCAGGTAACCCATTCCACGGAGATCATCTGCAAGATGATTCTCGATACTGACTCCGAGGTCTTTCTCGCTTTCAGGGAGGACACTTAAAACAAGAACCTTTTTATATTTTTTGGCTAAAGCATCCTCGGCTCTCCAGGTTTTTGTGATCTTGGTGGGTGCACAACCAATAAATCCCAATAATGATATGAATACGAGTAGCTTTTTCATTGATATATTTTCAACTTAAAGGTACCTGAACTCCTCATTAAAAATGGTGAGTTACGTCAGGGCTATCGAGAAACTTAATCATTTTTTTTCTTATCCACAATCGTTAATAACTACAAAACATCTTTGAAAAACTGGTTTCGGTATATTTGCCCGAAAGGCTGAAAATCAATTCACCCTGAACCGATAACCACAGGAAAAACAACTTATTCAGAAACGAGATCGTACCAGAAAATGGCAAAGGAAAAAAGCAACGCAGATTTGTTTGATTACACTGAGGAAAGTATCAAGTCACTTGATTGGAAAGAACACATTCGCCTGAGACCCGGAATGTATATCGGGAAACTGGGTGATGGCTCATCCCCTGATGATGGTATTTATGTGTTGCTGAAAGAAGTAATTGATAATTGCATTGACGAGTTTGCTATGGGGTATGGTAAAACAATTGAGATCAGCATTGAAAATAAAACGGTAACTGTAAGGGATTTTGGTCGTGGCATACCACTTGGTAAGGTTGTCGATGTCGTCAGTAAAGTGAACACAGGGGCCAAATTTGATAGCAAAGTATTTCAGAAAAGTGTCGGATTAAATGGGGTAGGTACTAAAGCTGTTAATGCGCTGAGCAACTATTTCAAGGTAACTGCTGTAAGGGAGGGAAAGGAAAAATCTGCCGAATTTGAAAGAGGTGTTTTAATTAAAGAATACAAAGAGTCCAAAACGGGAGAATCTAACGGCACATTGGTCACTTTTATTCCTGATGAGTCTGTTTTTAAAAATTTTAAATTCCACAACGAGTTTATTGAAAGCCAGGTGTGGAATTATTGTTTTTTGAATGCCGGGTTAAAGATCATTTTTAACGGTAAGAGTTTCGTAAGCAAGAATGGACTGCTGGATCTGCTTCAGCGGAAAACCAATGAAGACGAAAATCGTTACCCGATCATACATCTTACAGGCAATGATATTGAAGTAGCAATTACTCATAACAACGACTACGGTGAAGACATATATAGTTTTGTAAATGGTCAGCATACAACACAGGGCGGAACTCACCAGCAGGCTTTTAGGGAAGCATATGTAAAAACCATTCGGGACTTCTTCAAGAAAGATTATGATGCCGCTGATATCAGGACAGGAATTGTAGCGGCTGTTGCTGTAAGAGTTGTAGAGCCGGTTTTTGAATCACAAACTAAAACCAAGCTTGGTTCAGTAAATGTTGATATCAATGGCCCGAGCATGAGGCAGTTTGTCGGCGATTTTCTTACTAAAGAGCTTGATAATTTTTTACACAAAAATCCTTCAACTGCAGATGCACTTAAAAAAAGAATCGAACAAAGTGAAAGAGAAAGAAAGGAATTGGCAGGCATCAAGAAATTGGCTAACGAAAGAGCTAAAAAGGCCAATCTTCATAATAGGAAACTCAGAGATTGCAGGGTGCATTTTGATGACGAACCACCGGCAAAAAACAGGGAGGAATTTATTTCCAGGCAAAAAGAGAGTACCGTCTTTATTACTGAAGGAGATAGTGCCAGCGGCTCAATTACTAAAGCCAGAAATGTAGAAACACAGGCTGTTTTTAGTCTTAGGGGAAAACCCTTGAATTGTTTTGGGCTAACTAAAAAAGTGGTTTACGAGAATGAGGAATTCAATCTTCTGCAACATGCTTTGAATATCGAGGAGGGGTTAGAAGGACTTCGTTATAATAATGTTGTTATTGCAACCGATGCCGACGTGGATGGTATGCATATCCGGTTATTGTTAATGACATTCTTTTTACAATTCTTTCCCGACCTTGTTAAGCATGAAAAAGTATATGTGCTGGAAACTCCATTATTCAGGGTTCGGAATAAACAGGAAACTATTTACTGTTATGATGAAAATGAGAAGCAGGCAGCGATTAAAAAATTAGGAGGCAAGCCTGAGATCACAAGATTTAAGGGATTGGGTGAAATAAGTCCGGATGAATTCGCAAGATTTATCGGCCCGGATATGAGAAAGCAGTTGATGAGGTTGGACCAGGGTGATCATATTCAGCAACTACTGGAATATTATATGGGAAAGAACACCCCGGACAGACAAGAATTTATTATTAATAACCTGAAGATTGAGCAGGATGCTCCCGTGGAGGTCGGATAGCCTGTGTTCGAGTTTCATGCAGATAGAAAAAGATATTTTGAAATACAGGTACTCAATGCCAGTGAGTATGTGATTCCTTTTATTGAAAATGCTTTTCCGCTAAAATCGGGAATGAGGGTTCTTGAGATCGGCTGCGGGGAAGGAGGGGTGTTGAAAGCTTTTATTAACAAAGGTTGTACCGGTGTGGGTGTTGAATTAGATGCTCCCAGAATTGAAGATGCCAGGAAGTTTATGCCGGAAGATATTGAGAATGGATTTGTAAAGTTTGTTACAAAAGATATTTATGAGGTAGATGTGGTGAGTGATTTTAACGGGCTATTTGACATTATCATATTGAAGGATGTAATCGAGCATATCCATGAGCAGGCGAAGCTGATAGGGTGGATGAAACATTTTCTAAGACCTGGAGGAGTGATATTTTTTGGATTTCCGCCCTGGTACATGCCATTCGGGGGCCACCAGCAAATGTGCCGATCGAAGGTTTCTAAACTGCCATATATCCATTTATTGCCTCGAAGTATGTATAGATGGATATTGAAGAAAAATAATGAGCCGGTGGAGGCGCTGATGGAAGTCAGGGATACGGGTATCAGTATTGAGAGGTTTGAAAAAATTTGCAGAATGGAAGGGTATAATATAATTCATGAAAAACATTACCTGTTAAATCCTATCTACAAATGGAAATTTGGATGGAAACCAAGAACACAAGGAGTTGTAATAAAAGCGATTCCTTTTATTCGTAATTTTTTTACTACCTGTGTTTATTATTTGGTACAGGAAAAATAGAAGACTATGATACACATTGTATTTAATGAATCTGAGGTGGAACTGATGAAAAAAGTAATAGAGGCTGACGAAACAATGGAGGGAGAAGTTGTCCAGATAAAAGACGATTATGCTGTCGGACCTTTAAACGATATTGATTCAGAAGAAGGATGGAAGGCTCGCCTTGATTGGTGGATGAACCTGCTTTCCTACTCTCATTACGGCGCTAATGAAATTCATCATTTTGATGACAGGGAAACGATCCGGCAATTGATCGGAAAGCTTGATGAAAATGAATCGGAACAAATATGGATATGGATGGGACAAAACCAACATGATGTTTGCGGTTATTACCGAATTATATCGTCATTTAAACCATACCAGGGTAGGATCATGGTGCTATACATGAACAATCTGCCTTTTATTAATGACAAAGGTCAGTTGTTTTATCCTTCGTGGTTGAATGAAATACCAGTAAAAGAATTTTTAAAGGCAAAGAAACTGGCAAGACCTGTTACGCTGAGCGAATTTGAAATTGATCCGGATGAATGGAAAAAGATATGTGAGGAAAATGCTACAGTACGGATTCTGGAAGGAGGGAAAAAAATAATTAGTAAGGATGAAGACTTCTATGACAATGAGATCCTGAAAAACCTTACTACAGACTGGCAAAAAGCCTGGAGACTTGTTGGAAATACATTGCACCGGATGAAAATTAAAACAGGCGATGTTTTTGTTGAGTGGCGTATAAAAATACTGATTGAGCTTGGCAAGGTTGAGGTATTGGGTGATATATCAAAAGGCTGGAAAGAATTTGATGTAAAGTTGCCCGGAGCAAAGCAACAAGAAACGGTACAATCATCCGAAGCTGATAATTAAATTTTGATTCAGGGAGCATGAGACACTGCTCAGAATATTGATACTAACAGGAAAAAAATGAGTGCCGCAAAAAATAAAAAGATAGACGTAACAACAAACGATTCTGGATTGCCCGGTCAGTATAAGACATGGTTCCTTGATTATGCTTCGTATGTAATCCTGGAAAGGGCAGTTCCGGCTATTGAAGATGGATTAAAACCCGTGCAGCGCCGTATCCTTCATGCAATGAAGGAAATGGATGATGGCCGTTTTAACAAAGTAGCAAATATCATTGGGCAGGCTATGCAATACCATCCCCATGGTGATGCATCTATCGGTGATGCATTGGTGAACATGGGCCAGAAAGATCTTTTAATAGAAACACAGGGAAACTGGGGTGATGTTCGTACTGGGGATGAAGCTGCAGCAGCCCGGTACATAGAAGCAAGGCTTAGCAAGTTTGCACTTGAAGTAGCATTTAATGCGAAGACTACGAACTGGCAGTTGAGTTATGATGGAAGAAAAAATGAACCCGTAACCCTTCCAATGAAATTTCCTCTTTTACTGGCACAGGGAGCTGATGGAATTGCAGTTGGCTTATCAACAAAAATATTACCTCATAACTTTTGTGAACTGATCGAGGCGGCTGTTAAATACCTGCGGGGAAAAAGATTTGAACTATATCCGGATTTCTTAACAGGCGGGATGATCGATGTTACTGATTATAATTACGGCAAGAGAGGCGGAAAAGTAAAAGTAAGAGCACATATTGAGGAGGTGGATAAAAAAACATTGGTGATTAAGAGTGTACCGTATGGAGTTACCACTACTCAATTGATGGAATCAATAGTAAAGGCCAATGACCAGGGAAAAATAAGGATCAAAAAAGTAACAGATAATACTGCTGCAGTAGTTGAGATACAGGTTGATCTTGCCCAGGGCATTTCATCGGATATAACTATTGATGCGCTGTATAAGTTCACAGATTGTGAAGTGTCAATTTCTCCCAATGCCTGTGTAATTGTCGATCAGAAACCACAGTTTTTGGGTGTCCAGGAACTTTTAAAGCTATCTGTCGATAAAACAAAAAACCTGCTGGAAGAAGAATTAAAGATCAGGTTAAATGAATTGCAGGAAAAATGGCATTATACTTCTTTGGAAAAAATATTCTTCGAAGAAAAAATTTATAAAGAGCTTGAAAAAAAGCATGAGACCTGGGATAAGGTACTGGATGCAATTGATAAAGCGTTTGTTCCATTTAAGAAACAACTTAAGAGAACTATTTCAAAGGAAGATATTATTAAGTTAACCGAGAAGCCCGTCAGAAGAATTTATAAACTGGATATTGACGAGTTAAATGACCAGATCAAATCACTGGAGGCAGATATTAAACAAGTGAAGCATGATCTGAATAATCTTGTTGATTTTGCTGTAGCCTATTATGAAAACCTGTTGAAAAAATATGGGAAGGATCGGGAAAGAAAAACGGAGATCAAGCAGTTTGAAGTGATTGAGGCAAAGCAAGTGGCGATTGCCAATACAAGACTTTATGTAAACAGGGAAGAAGGATTTATAGGCACAAGTTTAAAGAAGGATGAATTCCTGTTTGAATGTTCTGATCTTGATGACATTATTGTTTTCAGTAAGAACGGCGTCATGAAAGTGGTGAAAATATCAGACAAGGTTTTTATTGGTAAGGGCATCATGCATGCTGCAGTATTTCAGAAGAACGATGAACGAACAACCTATAACATGATCTACATGGATGGAACTTCCGGGAGAAGCTTTGCTAAACGATTCAATGTTACAGGAGTGACAAGAGATAAAGAATATTTTCTTGCAAAGGAAAACGAGAAAAGTAAAGTGCATTACCTGAGCGTCAATCCTAATGGTGAAGCAGAAATTGTAAGGATCATCCTCACTCCGGGTTGTAAGGCGCATAAGAAGGAATTCGAGTTCAATTTTGCTGAACTGGAGATTACAGGCAGGAGCAGTAAGGGCATCACGGTAACAAAATACCCTATCAAGGCGGACGGTGTGAAGCTCAAAGAAGCAGGTAAATCAACAATAGCTGGTAAAAAATTGTGGTATGATGATCAGTTTGGCAGGTTAAATACAGATGAAAAAGGCGAGTTTTTGGGAAGTTTCGATGCTGATGATAAGATACTTGTTGTGTATAATGATGGTTATTATGAAATAACTGACCAGGAACTTACGCAGAAACTTGATTCAGAAAAAGTGATTTTCATTGAGAAATTTGATCCTGAAAAAATCATTACTGCTGTTTATGCGGATATGAAAAATAAACAGTTCATGGCAAAGAGATTCAAGATTGAGACGACTACCCTGAAAAATAAATTTCTCTTTATTAAAGAAGGGAGCGGCAACTATGTAGAGGCGATAACGACAGACGAAGAACCGGTGCTGGCTATGCAGCAGGGCAGGGGGGCACAGATCCGTAAAGGCAAGATCAAAATTGCTAAAATAGCAGAGGTGACAGGATACAGAACGGTTGGTTCAAAACTGGCTGATTACAGTAAATCCACGGAGATGGAATGGGTGAAGTCAAAGAGCGGCAGCCAGGCCGAATTATTTCAGTAGCTTGCTGATAAAGTATTGACATATGACACTCGAATCCATTGTAGTCATTATTCTTGTTGGTGCAGCAGCAGGCTGGCTCGGAAGTTTTCTTTATAAAGGGAAGGGTTTAGGGCTTATTGGAAATGTAGTCGTAGGTATCCTTGGAAGTTTTGTGGGACACTGGTTATTGAGAGAACTGAAGGTTAGCATTGGAGCTAGTCCATTAGTGAATGCTATACTAACCGGGGCAATAGGGGCATTTGTTATCTTATTGCTCGTCGGGATCTTTACTGGGGGCAGAAAAAGCTAAGCTATTTTTTCTTTCTGATTCTTATTGTTGCATTCTTCTCCATATTACTCGAGAGGCGAATATCATATTGCTTCTTACCGTCATGGACAATAAGCAGGGCTGTATTCGGAGGAATTAAACCAAGATTTTCAGCGAACATCGTTATCTCATTCACTTCCCGGGTGGAATCCAGCCTAAGATCAACATGGATAGATTTATGAGTTAGTTTCTGGTTGTGCATTATCAGTTGCTGATTGTAAAAAACAGAGATGATATCACCGTCAATCTCACCATTATCATACACATCCACTCTTAAAGAATCAGAGTCAACTTCTATTTCCTGCACAACCACATTTTCTCTTTTGATATATTCTTGTTCCACAACATAGTTCACAACTTTTCTGGGAATAATATTTACAGCAACTGCTGTATCGCTGTAGGTGGGTTCCCAAACCTGGTAGTTCTCTTTGTATTCGCTAATTGCCTGTAAAACGGAATCTTTTTTACTGATATCAGCATTGTGTGTCAGGTTGAATTTAATATCTGCACAGGTATATTTATAGTCTGGCAGGCTTATAAATGATCCTACAATATTTGATCCGGCCTTTGCTACCCTTAGAGTGCCTCTGAAATTCATTGTACAAAAAACCTCAAAAGTGGAAATGGATCCATAGTAAACAATCGGGATGTCATACAGGTTAAGTTCCCGGGTTGATGAGTTATAGTTGCCTTTTACCTGGATGCTACGATAGGTATTCTTGAAATAATAATTGAGGATTCCTTTTACATAGTTTTTCTCAGGCTGTAGTACAAGTTCGACAAGATAATTATTGGCTGAACTGTTTGTTTTCACATTAGCATATCCATACCAGTAACCAAATACAGATTGAGATTTTGCAGCGATTGCGAAAAGCAGGGTCAGTATTAATAAACCTTTCTTCATGATAGCCGAAGATCGCTAAAATTATGCCTTTTATACAACGGGGTTATCACCATTTACTTCATCATTCTTTTCATTTCCCTTTCTGCGTCTTTTTGCCTGAGGGTTTCCCGTTTGTCATAATGTTTTTTCCCTTTTGCCAGTCCAATTTCAATTTTAGCTAATCCCTTTTCATTAAAAAATATCTGCAGCGGTACAAGGGTATATCCCTTTTCTTTCAATTTGGATTCAATCTTTTTTATCTCTCTTTTTTGAAGTAACAACTTTCGATCCCGCAACGGCTCATGGTTATTAACAGTCCCATGTGAATACTCGGCGATATGAAGTGATTTGATCCAGACTTCGCCTTTATGAATTATGCAATAACTATCGTTGAAACTTATTTTCCCGTCCCGTATTGACTTGACCTCTGTTCCGAGTAATACCATTCCTGCTTCATACTTTGCATCAATGAAGTAATCATGAAAAGCCTGCCTGTTTTTAAACTCTGCCATTCTTTTCCTTAATGCTCCTACCGAAGTAGATTAATTTTGCTAAAAATGGATAATTATTTTTTCAGAAGTGTGAGAACCGCAGATAGTTTTTCCTTGAGCTCCTTTCTCGGAACAATGAAATCGAGAAATCCATGTTCCAATAAAAATTCACTTCGTTGAAAGCCTTCGGGCAGATCTTTTTTGATAGTTTCTTTAATAACTCTCGGCCCTGCAAAACCTATCAAGGCTCCGGGTTCTGCAATATTCAGATCTCCAAGCATACCGAAAGATGCGGAGATACCCCCGAATGTGGGATCTGTTAACAAGGAAATATAAGGGAGTTTTGCATCGCTAAGCTGTGATAACTTGCCACTTGTTTTTGCGAGTTGCATCAGCGAAAATGCACTTTCCATCATTCGGGCACCGCCGCTCTTACTGATTACCATATAAGGTAACTTATGCTCGATACAGTAATCAACGGCCCTGGCAAATTTTTCTCCCATCACACTTCCCAATGATCCGCCGATAAATTCAAAATCCATACAAGCGATTACTATTCCATTACCACCAACATTTCCTGTGGCTACTCGCATCGAGTCTTTCAGATCTGTCTTGCTCCATATATCTTCCAGCCTTTTTTGATAAGGCTTTAAATCAGTAAACCCCAGGAAATCTTTGCTTCTGATATTTGCAAACAATTCTGTGAACTCATTATTGTCAAACAATAATTCAAAATATTCAGCACTATTAATACGATGATGAAAATTACATTTAGGACAAACAAACAGGTTTTCCCTTAATTCAGTAACAGTGCATATGTAATTGCAATCAGGGCATTTAACCCAAAGTCCTTCGGGTGTTTCTTTCTTCTCAGATGTTTTAGTGTGAATCCCTTTTTTGATACGTTTGAACCAACTGGATTTAGTTTCTTCTGTTTTACCATCTTCTCCGGCCAGGTTAGCATCAAAGTCCTCAACTTGTTTTGACATATCTGATTGTTAGGCTACAAATATAGCGAAGTTGTAAAAAGTGAAAATGTAATGATTGACAGTTTGTTAGATCGGGAATCAACCCAATTGGACCTCATTTTTTTAATTCCGTTTCGAACAGCTTCAGTATTCGTTTGTATTCATCCGTCCAACTGCTTGGCTCAACAAAGCCATGATCTTCCAGCGGATAGCTTACCAACTCCCAATTGTCTTTTCCTAACTCAATCAAACGTTGTGTCAGCTTTACGGCATCCTGGTAATGGACATTTACATCAATCATCCCATGACAGATCAATAAATGTCCTTTCAAACCTTCAGCAAAATAAAGCGGCGAACTTCTTTTATAAGCAAGACTATCATTATAAGGTTCGTTCAAAATATTAGATGTGTATCCATGATTATAATTTGCCCAGTCGGTTACCGGCCGCAGGGCTGCTCCGGCTGTAAAAACATCGGGTTCAGTAAACAGCGCCATAAGTGTTATAAATCCGCCATAAGAACCGCCATAAATTCCGATCCTTTTAGGATCAACTCCAAAATTTCTGACTAAATAATTAACGGCGTCCACCTGGTCTGACAAGTCTTTTCCTCCCATGTGCCGATAAATTCCGGTTCTCCAATCTCTGCCGTACCCGGCACTGCCTCTGTAATCAATGTCCATAACATAGTACCCTTTATCAACAAGCAGGTTATTGAACATATATTCTCTGAAATAACTGCTCCACCATTTATGTGCATTTTGTAAATACCCGGCCCCGTGCACAAACAGAACGGCGGGTTTATGAGGATCAGGATTTGCAGGCTTATATAATCTTGCATATACTTCTGCACCATCACTTGCATGAAATGTTATTACTTCCGGATCTCTCCATGCGTAAGATTTGAATTCATCACTCTGTCCTTTGTAGGTTATTTGCCATATTTTCCCATCTTTTTTATTTTCCTGTAAATAAAGCTCCCAGGGTTTGTTTGAATAAGAGTATAAGATCGCCAGCCATTTTTCATCGGGTGATATGCTTACCCTGTTAGCACCGGTCATTGATGTGATCTTTTCTTTTTTGCCATCTGAAATGGACAGTTTATAAAAATGCTGTTCTCCGGGATGAACCTCGTTAGTAGTAATGTAAAAGTATTTTTTATCGGCAGACAATTGAGCCTGTTGAACTTCATATTTACCACCTGTGATAGCTTTCTTATCACCTGTTTTTACATTTACTGAATAAAGATGTGAGTATCCTGTGACTTCAGATCTGTACCAGAAAATTTCATCATTCAGCCAGCCTGTATTGTTGCTCCCAAATCCAGACGTTCCGGGTCCGCCTATCCATGCTTCATCTCTTTGCCTGTCCAGTAATTTTAAGTCTTTGGAACCGGGTTCAAAAAGCATGAGCCACCTGTCTTTATTATCATCTGAGTGAATATCTAAAACTGCAAAGTCACTTTTGGGCGACCAGCTTAGAGATATTACCTGTACTGACCGGCTTGAAGATTTTTTATTCTTCTCCGGATTTTTTGCAGGATAATCTTTTACATAGTCCGGCAGATCCGAAATTCCCGGTAAGGAATCAGTGTTGATTGTTATAACGGTATCCTCAAGCCTGTCATAGATATAATATTCACTGGTGCCTTGTGGTGCACCAACTTTTGTTCTTCCCGGAATGTCTGTTGTGAAACCAGATTCCGTTACATAGTTAGGAACAATTGTTGATTTTGCAGATGTTGCTTGCTTAAATAAGCGATAATTCACAAATCTTCCATCGGGGCTTATTCCAAGTCCAATCATTCTTTTATCGCCGATATCAATTTGCTTTAACTCTTTTTCTTTGGGAATAGATTTGTTATAAGCGTCGGTTGCTTCTTTTTTTTCTTTTCTTTCCCTCAGAACCTGGAAATATTGTAGCTGATCATTTTTTAGCCATTGTTCCTGCGGGTTCTTTGAGCCACCACTTAAATTATTATTTGTTCCTCTTTGTGCATTTCCACTTCCATCTCCCCCAGATTTAATATTGGTAAGTTGAACAGTTTCTCCGGTAGCAATATCCCAGGAATAAAGATTCTGCTCCCTGTTATAAACGATACGGGTATCATTAAAACAAAAACGGGCATTGCTCTCGGTCTCTGTTGTTTGAGTTATACGTTTTGTTTTACCTGTTTTTTTATCGGTAAAATATATATCCCCATTCATGACAACTACGTAAGCGTTTTTATTGGTGTTGTATACATAATCGCCTTGCTGATTGTAATCTTTTTTCAGATCTGAATTAGCCTTTTGAGGGTTTCTGTCTGATACTGTTATATAATATAAAGAATCAGAAGGTGCTGTATCAGGATTCCATTGAAAGAAAAGATATTTTCCGTCATGACTCCAGTCCGCAGAAGAAGGGGAGGTGCCCATCCATTTTGGATCTCTCATTATTTTTTCAACGCTCAGTGTCAGAGGGGATTGTTGTGCTGAAACTGGCAAATAGAAAATGAGCAGAGCTAAAACAGAAATATATTTTCTCATATAAATGATTTAGCTATAAATATAGGAGAAACCTCAGACAGGCAGCGCAGATAAAACGATGTGATGCAGATGATCAGTTGTTGGGAGCACCACTATCGATCCAGCAAATAATCGAATTTTTTTGTTCTGTGGTGAGTGTTGTATTCTGAGGCATCAAACCCGCTGCAACCTGGCCCCGGATGGCATTTCTTGCATTAAAAACTTGTGAATAATTTGTAAGAGCTCCCGGACCGTTGGTGCTACCAGGATTGTGACAATTACTTTGATTACAGAATGTCTGAATAATCGGGTTTACATCAGTAGAAAAACTTTTCGTGGTATTAGTACAAACAACGGTGTTGTTTCCTCCATTATCATCTTTGCTGCAGGAAAGAAACAGTGCTGTAACTATAATAAAAGCAGATGATATTAATAGAAGAGTTTTGGGCATATAGAGGATATTAGTGGCTAATCAGATGTATTTTATCCGGGAAAGTTTAACAAAAGTTGTGCTTGATTTTAGGCTGGCAGGTGTAACGGGCATTCTTTTAAAAATAAAACCCCGGCAATTAGACCGGGGTTTTTGAAAAACGTAGTATTACTTAGTTTTTTGTCTTTGGATTGATGGTCGTCTTTGGTTTAGGTGTTGTGTGGGGGTTTCTTTCACCCTTTAATGTAGAGGCAAATTTAATCGCCTCATACGCATTGATAATACCACCAGTCTGGCTGTAGGTTGCGAATTCGTTATCTTCTTCAGTACCACCGGCTTTAATGCTTTTTCCTGTTATCTCAGCTGATTTTTCAATAACCATTTTAACCTGCTGAGCACTCAGGTTGGGATAATATTCAAGTATGAACGCTGCTAAACCCGCTACAACCGGTGAAGCCATACTTGTTCCTTGTTGATTCGAATAAGTATTGCCACCTGGAATTGTTGAATAGATCTTTACGCCGGGAGCAAAAACATCAACTTCTTCTTTTCCGTAGTTCGAAAAGCTTGCTTTAAGCCCGCCAGCTTTTGGATCGCCACTTGCACCTACTGTGATCCAGTTAGAAGCCCTTTTCTTCCCGTCAATAAATAGAGGAGTAGGGTAATTGTAGGAACTGTCTAAGTTCTTGTCATCATTACCGGCAGCATGAACTAACAGCACACCTTTGCTTGCAGCATATTGTACAGCCTCATCTATCCATTTTTTTTCAGGAGAATAGCTTTTACCAAAACTCATATTAATGACCTGTGCACCGTTGTCAGCCGCATAGCGAATCGCAAGTGCGATGTCTTTGTCATGTTCATCACCATCTGGTACGGCACGAAGCATCATGATCCTGACATTATCAGCCACACCTTTCATCCCAACATCATTAGTTCTATCGGCAGCAATAATACCGGAAACATGGGTTCCATGCATAGCAGCTTTATTGCTTACCATAACATTTCCGTTTCCATAAAAGCGATCATTAAAATCGTTGTAGTTATCCTTTACTACATCACCACGATAATTTTCGGGAGGTGTAGTGCCTGCATCTGCTTTTTTCTCTTCACTGTTTATATAATCACCAAATCCTTCCAGGAATTCTTCATTAGTGCTTTCAGCTGCATCATTTCCGGCCATCAGGTCATAGATCATTTTCTTTGCCTTCTTAACTTCCGGGTCATTAGTTTCAAACTTACCTAGTTCAGTACCGGTATAGGTTTCTTTACCCATAGCTTTTTGCAGAATGCTGTCACTCTTCAGGCAGTTGTTATAAAATCTTTTCATCAGTATGAGATTGAAAGCACTTGCTTTGGAGTCGCCTCCGGCCACTTCACCTTCTGAACGCTTCCACATTTCATACTCATATAATTCATCGGGGGAAAGAGTTGATTTGTCTATTTCTTTTCCCTCATACTTTGATTTCAGGTTATGATAAACTCTTGCTGCTTCATAGGAGTCTTGTTCAACATTAGATTTACCATCTTTTGCTCCAAGAAAATTCCAGCCGTATACATCATCGACATAACCATTTTTATCATCATCAATACCATTACCCGGAATTTCACCTGGATTCTTCCAAAGAATAGACTTCAGATCTTCGTGTAGGGTATCTACGCCGGAGTCGATTACAGCGACTATTACAGTTTTACCTTTGAGTTTTTTTTGTTTAACAAAGTCATATGCTTTGTCGATACTTATGCCATAATAACCGGAACTTTCTTTATCCATCAGGTGCCAACCTTTGGGGACATCATCTTTTTGAGCGAAGAGAATTGTACTGAACAGGCCGGAGAAAGCCAGGAAAAGGGTACGTTTCATTGATTTGTTCATTGTTTAATATTTATCGTGCAAAATTGATAAAGGCGTAAAAATACTGATTACCATTCATACATTTTTCATAATTAAAAGCCCCTGGAAACAGAGGCTTTAGCTTTTTTTTGACGAATGGTAAACGAAATCAGTTGCTTAGCTTAAGTTCAACACGACGATTTTGTGATCTTTCAGCAGCGGTACGACCTTCATTAAGCGGCTGCGTAGGGCCAAATCCTTTACTGGATAATCGTGAAGGATCAATTCCTTTCGATACCAGGTAATCTTTCACTGAACTTGCTCTTTCTTCAGATAATCTCATGTTTTCTTCCAAACTTCCGTCTCTGCTGGTATGTCCTTCGATAGAAAGCTTTAATTCAGGGTTTTCATTTAAAACACTCACAACATCATCAAGTACTCTTAATGATTGTGGTAATAATGTGGCCCTTGATGTAGCAAATTGTATTCTTCGTGCGGCATAGTTGACTTTTTCGACGATTTCTTTTTTTACTTCTTCAGGACACCCATTATTTTGTTTTGAACCCTTCACGTTGGGACATTTATCATCCTCGTCATTAACTCCATCTCCATCTGTGTCTGGCACAGGGCATCCACTATAGCGGGCATAGCCAGGTTGATCCGGACACCTGTCTTCTTCATCATTTATGCCATCTTTATCACTATCTGGTATCGGACACCCGTTATATTTAGCAAGACCTGCAACATCCGGGCACTGATCGTTCTTATCAGCAATTCCATCTCCATCTTTGTCGGGGCATCCGTTTAGTGCTTTAATGCCAGGAACATCGGGACATTGGTCATTCTTATCAGCAATGCCATCTGCGTCTTTATCTGGACATCCATTTGTAATGGCTGAACCCGGCTCATCAGGACAATTGTCCTGATCATCAGGAATTCCATCTTTATCCCTATCCTTGACTTTCTTCTCAATCTTAACAGGGTTTCCCAGGTAAACTCCAAGAGTTCCTCCTATCACCTGGTGTTTGAAAGAGCCATCATAATCTACTGCCTGGTAAAAATCATTTAGGCCACGACTATAATTTGCTGTGATAAAAATTCTTCCGGTTTCAATTCCCGCCAAACCATTCACTCCAAAATTGAAGATTCTGTATTGTCCGGCTTTTTTACCAACAGGGACATCATTGTTCTCTTCATTTTGAGAAATACCATTCTGGGTATAGATCTGAAGAGTTTCTTTACCGTTATAGAAAAAGCTGGCATAAGGACCAGCTCCGACGATAAACTTGAATCTATTACCGAATTTATAGACAAGATTCAAGGGTATGTCTATGTAATTGACATATTGGGTTGCATTTTGCTGAGTAATGGTGCTTGTGGAAGGGTCAAAGTTTCTTGAGAATTTTCTGCCCTTGTTTTGAAATATAACAGCGGGTTGAAAAAAGACTTTTGAATTTGGTGAAAAAGGGACATCAGCAAGAAAACCTCCATGGAATCCGACCCTGCCGGTGTAATAACCTTTTATTTCATTCCAGTCCGGAAGATCATTTTCTTCTACAACGGTTGACAAATGACCGCCGCCAACAACCGCCACTCTTAACTGACTATAACCTTGATTAAATATAAAGAAAAGAAGACTGAGTAAGATACATGCCTTTCTCATAGGTATTGAATTGTAATTTAGAGTGTAAAAATTGCAATTTTTCGGGATAAATCATAATTGAATCTTTGCCCGAACATTTTACACTCTAAACATCAAATTTTATCCCTTGTGCGAGGGGTAATGAAGTGCTGAAATTTATAGTATTTGTTTGCCGGCGCATGTACACTTTCCATGCGTCGCTTCCGCTCTCTCGACCACCACCGGTTTCCTTCTCGCCTCCGAATGCGCCACCAATTTCAGCGCCACTGGTACCTATATTTACATTGGCTATACCACAGTCGCTTCCGGCATGAGATAAGTAAGTTTCAGCCTCACGAAGATTCAGCGTCATTATTGAAGAGGAAAGACCTTGGGGGACTTTATTTTGAATATCAATTGCTTCGCTTAAAGAATTGTATTTCAATAAATAGAGTATTGGAGCAAAGGTCTCGGTTTCAACAATTTTAAAACCCGGCTTTGCTTCAGCTATGCATGGTTTCACATAGCAGCCGCTTTCAAATCCATCACCTGTTAAAACACCTCCTTCAACAACAAAAACACCACCTTCCTGCTTGCATTTTTCAATAGCTTCCAGGTACATTTTCACGGCATCTTTATCGATCAATGGACCTACATGGTTTTTCTCATCTAAAGGATCACCAATGCGTAGTTGTTTGTAAGCATTTACCAGTTTATTCTTCACTTGTTCGTAAACATCTTTATGAATGATCAATCTTCGTGTAGTTGTACATCTTTGACCCGCGGTTCCAACAGCGCCGAATAAAGCACCTAAAACTGCGATATCAAGATCAGCCTCTTTAGATATAATGATGGCATTATTTCCACCAAGTTCCAGTAATGATCGTCCAAGTCTTGCTGCAACTGCTGTTCCAACTGCCTTGCCCATCCTTGTAGAGCCAGTTGCAGATATCAGTGGAATTCTTGGATCGGAGGCCATCCATTCACCTGTTTCTCTGCCTCCAATAATTAAATTACAAACACCTTCAGGAACATTACTCTTTTTGAATACCTCACTGGCGATATGTTGACAAGCAATAGCACAAAGAGGCACTTTTTCAGAAGGCTTCCAGATACACACGTCTCCACATACCCATGCCAACATACTATTCCAACTCCATACAGCAACTGGGAAGTTAAACGCAGAAATAATTCCAACGATACCTAACGGGTGGTACTGCTCGTACATCCGGTGGCCGGGTCTTTCGCTATGCATTGTAAAGCCATGTAGTTGGCGAGAAAGGCCAACAGCAAAATCACATATATCTATCATTTCCTGCACTTCGCCATAACCTTCCTGCAGGCTTTTCCCCATTTCATAAGAAACGAGTTTGCCAAGTGGCTCTTTATAGTGCCTCAATGCTTCACCTATTTGTCTTACAATTTCACCTCTCTTTGGAGCAGGCATCATTCGCCATGTTTTAAAAGCCGTTTCTGCCTTGCTAACTACAGTTTCGTACGTTTCTTTATCAGTTGCTGTAACCGAAGCAATTTTTTTGCCATCAACAGGGGAGAAGGAGTCAATTGCTTCTCCCTTTGATTTTAGCCAATAGGAACCCGTGCTTACTCCATTATTTACTCCTTCAATCTTCAGGCTTTTTAGAAAATCCATACAATCATTTTATTATTATAAAACATTTTCACGATGTAAAAGGTTCTCTTAGTATTGCTCATTACTGTTAGGAAAATCCTTTGTTTTCACATCATTGATATATTCAGATACAGCTTCTGTGGCTAATTCATGAATATTGAGATATTGTCTTAAGAACCTAGGTTTGAACTCGGTATTAATGCCAAGCATGTCATGCATCACCAACACCTGGCCATCGCAATCACTTCCGGCTCCAATCCCAATCGTAGGAATTTCAAGATTTTCGGATACATCTTTTGCAAGTGCTGCGGGTATTTTTTCAAGTACAATTGCAAAACATCCTGCATCCTGCAGAAGTTTAGCGTCTTTCCGAAGCTTAAGTGCCTCATCTTTTTCCTGGGCCCTCACGGCATAAGTTCCGAACTTATATATTGATTGCGGTGTTAACCCAAGATGTCCCATTACGGGGATGCCTGCCGCCACAATACGTCGGATTGAATCTACAATCTCCTCACCACCTTCCATTTTAATAGAATGCCCGCCGGTTTCCTTCATGATACGTATTGCTGAAGCAAGGGCTATATCAGAATTGGATTGATAATATCCAAAAGGCAGATCAACAACAACAAGACACCTGTTTATCCCCCTGATAACAGATTGTGCATGATAGATCATTTGATCAAGGGTGATAGGTAAAGTTGTTTCATGTCCGGCCATTACATTCGATGCCGAATCCCCAACCAGAATTACGTCAATGCCGGCACCGTCTATAATTTTTGCAAATGAGAAGTCGTAAGCCGTGAGCATTGCAATTTTCTCTTTGGCGGCTTTCATTTTCTGAAGGGTATTGGTAGTTATTTTTTTTGTCTCTTTGCTTACAGACATAAATTAAAATTTGGTATAAAGAATTTTCGGGCTGGAAAGTTACTCGAAAGAGTTCAAATGATTGCAGTCTAAAGTAACTATACTGTTACTTCCTTAAGTTTCACCTCTTGGTAAAGTGAATGGATCAGGCCATCTGCAAGACCAATTTTCGGAACATAAATATTTTCGGTGTCTGCCCACCTCATCACATTAATATAGATAAGAAGTGCTGGAACAATAACATCAGCCCTGTCTTCACGCAGTTTATAAAGGCTTATCCGTTGTGATAATGACAGGTTGCTGAATTCTTTGTAATAATCTCTTAGCAGGTCCAATGAAAGAGGTTTTCCTTCTTTTCTTTTAGAAATAGAAAATATTTTGTTGATATTACCACCGGAGCCAATAGCAGTAACATGATGATAGCCTTTTGTTTTTTTACGGATAAATTCTTTCATTTCATCCCAGGTTGCTTCAGTTACCTGGTTTTTAAGAAGCCTGATCGTTCCTATATTAAAAGATTCTTTAAAAATGAGTTTGTTATCACTGAAAAAAGTAAGCTCGGTGCTTCCGCCACCCACATCAATATATAGATAGGATTCATCGGAGGTCATATTCTCAGCAATATGATTTTCATAAATGAAAGAGGCTTCTTCCTGTCCGCTGATAATATTGATTTCTATTCCCGTTTCTGCTTTTACTTTTTTAATAATTTCCTGTGAGTTTGCAGCATCTCTCATTGCTGATGTGGCACAGGCACTGAGATGTTTGACTTCGTAAACATCAAGCAGTAGTTTGTAAGACTTTATTGTTTTGATGATCTTTTCAACTTTTGCGGATGATATTTCTCCTCTATCAAAAACGTCAAATCCAAGTCGTAATGGAACCCTGACGAGCACTACTTTTATAAACTCGGCCACATCCTGCGGGCCTTTAATAACATCGGAGATCAATAATCTTGCTGCGTTGCTGCCTATGTCAATTGCTGCCAGTCTCACGTTGGGTCACTGTTTTTTTATGCAGGTAATTATAGGTTTCTACCTGTGATCGGATTTTCTTTTTGGTAGTACGTATATATTCATTGCTCAGGTTATTGTCCAGTTGCCTGGCCTTTACATTATCTTCCAGTTGTATTGCAAGAATATCTTTCAGTTCCTGCTTAATATTTTCATTCCAGATTGGACAAGTTGCTTCAACCCTGTGCTCAAGATTTCGTACCATCCAGTCAGCCGAAGATATATAAACTTTCTCTTTGCCCCTGTTGTGAAATACCCACACTCTTGCATGTTCCAAATATTCATCAACGATACTGATGGCCTTTACTGGTTTTTCAAATTTTTTGTTTTCTGATTGCATACAGAAAATTCCTCTTACAATTAATTTGATTTGTACACCTGCACGGGCCGCATCATAAAGTTTTGCGATCATTTCCTCATCAGAAAGAGAATTCATTTTAAGTGTAATAGCTGCGGGCTTCTTTTTTTGTGCCTGTTTTATCTCATTATCAATAAGCCGGATCATTTCCTTTTTGACAAATGTGGGACTGGGAAGTATGTATTTACAGTCTCGCAAAAAATGGATTCCTGTTTTGGGCTGCTCCAAAAAGTTAAAAATCCTGTTTACGTCTGATAGAATTTTCTGATTGGATGTTAGCAGGCAATGATCTCCATAAACTTTGGCAGTTCTTTCATTAAGATTACCGGTACTTACAAAACCATATAACAGATAGTTGTTGTCGCTGGTTTTTTTCCGGATCACACAAATCTTTGCATGCACTTTCATGTCTGGAATTTCAATTAATACCTTTGCACCTTCTTCTTCCAGCCTTTCTTTCCATTCAAGGTTTGCCTCTTCTTCAAATCTTGCCCTGAGTTCCAGCATTACCACTACCTCTTTACCATTTCTGACTGCATTAATTAATGCATTAACGATCCTGGATTGTTGGGCAAGACGATAGCAGGTAATTTTTATCTCTGTAACATCGGGGTCAAAGGCGGCTTCCCGGATCAAATCAATTAATGGTAAAAAAGAATGGTAGGGGAAATGGAGCATTACATCTTTTTGCAGAATAACATCTGTGATTCTGCGGTCTGCCAGTTGGGGATGATCGAAAGGTTTTTTCCTGTGCTTTTTCTCCTTAAAAACCTGGTCAGGAAAATCCATAAAGTGCCTGAAATTGTGTATGCGTCCACCCGGTATCAGGTTATCTCTTTTGGATAGATTCAGCTTTCTTATCAGGTATTCCAATAAACCGGGATCCATTTCCCTGTCATACACAAAACGAACAGGCTTCCCTTTTCTCCTGTTTTTTATTCCTTTTTCTAATTTCTGTATGATGGATGTGGAAATATCTTCATCAATATCAATCTCAGCATCTCTGGTTACCTTAAATATATGTGACTGGTACTGATCATAACCAAAATAAGAGAATATGTCTGGTAAATTAAATCGGATTACATCTTCCAATAAGATAATATAGTTCTCATCTGGTTTTGGAGATGGTAATATTTTAAATCTCCCGAGTGTACGGCTAGGAATTTCTATGAGTGCATACTTTCGCTTTAAAGCACTTTCTTTCTTCCACATTACTACGGCCAGGTAAATTGATTTATCTCTGAGGGCCGGAAATTGGGTAATGTTCTCAATCATTAAAGGGATAACGTCTGAACTTACCTCTTCTTCAAAATAATTGCGGACAAAGGCTTGTTGCTCTGAATTGAGTTCTTTTTCATTTACGAGGTAAATTTTTTGCTCTTGCATTTCCTTTATCACCTCGTCCCAGATTCGGGTAAATTCTCCCTGCTGATTCAATACGATCATTTGTATTTCATCGATGATCTCTTGTGGATTGTTTTCAAGGTGCATTTTAGCTTTGCTTCCAAACTGGATCATTCTTCTTAAAGTAGCTACCCTCACCCGGAAAAATTCATCAAGGTTATTTGAAAATATTCCCAGGAACCTGATCCTTTCCCTCAGTGGAACAGAAGGATCTGCCGCTTCCTGCAATACCCTTGCATTAAAGGAAAGCCAGCTGATATCTCTTGCAATGGTTTTTATCTTGGGATGGTGTGACATAACAGTAATTTTCGGCAAATGCGATATGCTTTAAATATTCGCTTTCTGCTAAAATAAAATTAATACTCTATTGACAGGGAATATAATGGAAATTAAATGTTTGTTATCCTTTATTCCTGATGCGGTCAATTAATGATGTGGTTGAGAAGCCTTCCAGTATCGGGTTGATCACAACTTTTCCTCCGTTGGCGATCACCTCTTTTGAGCCGGCAATTTGTTCCGCTGTATAATCGCCACCTTTAATCAATACATCAGGCAAGATGGAAGAAATGAGTTCCCGGGGAGTGTCTTCTTCAAATAAAACAACAGCATCAACAACCGATAAAGATGCAAGAAGTAAAGCCCTGGAGCTTTCATTGTTAACAGGTCTGTCATTTCCTTTTAGCCTTTTCACGGAGGCGTCATTATTTAATCCGACTACAAGAAAATCACCTTCTTTTGCTGCCTGTGACAATGAGTAAATGTGACCTTCATGCAGTATATCAAAAACGCCATTTGTAAATGCAACAATCTTATTAAAAGCTCTCCATTGAGCAACTTTTTGAACTATTTGTTCCCTGCTGAGGATTTTTGACGGAATAAGATCAGAACGTTTCAACTAATTTCTTTTTTCTGTTGTAATAAGGAATTGCTACAAAGCTAATCAAACCACCCAGTAGAATCACTGTCGTTTGCGCCAGCCATAAAATCCATCCAAACGCAAGAGCTACTCCATTATTCAGGCCATACACTTCCATGGTCTTTTGAATCAGGTATGCATATGCTCCTATTCCCCCGGGAGTTATAATCATTCCTATACTCCCCGCTGATAATACGCCAAAGGCTTCTGGTATCCCATATATTGTTGTTTCCTTGAATGCCATAAACCCTAAATAACCACCTGATAAATAGGCTATCCATAGCCCTAGTGTAAGCAAAATGAATTTTTTTCTTTTTTTTAAATGCCTGATGGCAGTTATTCCCTGCCATATACTTCGCCAGATACGCTTTAATAATAGTTTGACGTCAGCAAAGGTTTTTTTCTTTGTTATCATCCATGCGGCTATTGCAATAATAATTACAATGACTAACAGAGCTATAATAACGTAAGAAGGAATATGCTTATGCTGTTTTTCCCCGGGGTCGGAAGAATAGAAAATAGTATCAATTAGGTTTGAATAAAGATCGGGTCTCATGATGAGTGTCCCCCCGAATACCAACAAGAGAGTTAGGGCATCTATTACTCTTTCAAGTATGATTGTTCCAATTAACTTATCGGCAGGTATTTTTTCATAGCGGGTAAGGATAGTACATTTTAAAACTTCCCCTAGTCTTGGAACTGCCTGGTTTGCCAGGTATCCAATAAAAACCGCAAATACAGTGTTAGTTGTTCGGGGTGTATATCCGAGTGGCTCAATCAATAATTTCCATCTAAGTGCCCTTATATAATGGCTAAAGAATAAGATGGCAAAAACGGGAATGATAAGCCAGTATCTCGCATTTTGAAGTGCAATTTTTATTTGCGATTTGTCGTTGCTTTTAAGATCCTTTACAGACCACCACACTAAAAAGATGCCCAACCCGAGAAAAAAACAATATTGTAATATGGTACGAAGCTTCTTTTTCACAGTCATCGAAAGTAATATTCAAGACTGTAATCTCAAAAGAACAAATGATTAATTGAGAGGCATATTATCGATCAATCGAATTTCTCCTAAAAAAGCAGCTATCAGGCCGACTATCTTTTGCTCAGCATCCCATTTTCGAACAGGTTTAAGGGTTATGGCATCGACCACTTCAATGTAATCAGGTTTAAAGCCTTTCTTTAACAGCTTTGTATTTGTTTCTTTTATCAGATGTTCAATATTGCCCGGCTCGATTTTCTCCTTTATATATGTAAGACAATTATAAATAGTGGGTGCAACACTTCTTTGTGTAGCGTCAAGCCTTCGGTTTCTGCTACTCATGGCCAGTCCATCATCTTCACGCAATGTCGGGCAAACATGAATTTTGATATTTTCACTCATGCCGGTAAGTTCAACCAGTTTATTGATCACCATACATTGCTGATAATCTTTTTGGCCGAGGTATAGGTTTTCGGGGTTTATTATCCGGAGCAAGCGATCAACAACAGTACAAACCCCCTGGAAATGACCTGGTCTGAATTTACCTTCAAGTATACTTTCAAGATGTCCCAGATCGTAGTGGGTGCGTTTTGAAGTGCCGTCGGGATAAATTTCGCTTATGGAAGGTAGAAATAATACATTACAACCATTTTGCTCTAATAATAAAATGTCGTCTTCGATAGTAATGGGATACTTTTCGTAATCGGAAGTGTCGTTAAACTGTGTGGGGTTTACAAATATGCTGCAAACTACAATGGCATTTTCTTTTTTTGCTGACTGAATAAGTGAGATATGTCCCGGGTGCAAAGCCCCCATTGTAGGTACAAAACCAATAGTCCTGTTATTTTCACGTTGACCCTCAAGCCATTTAATCAAGTCTTCTTTTCTTTTAAACAAGATCATTGAGGGTAGTTTGAGTGAAGCATGGCTTAATTATCCATTATATTTCAAGTCAAAATAGTTACCTTTGCCACCTTTTACAAAACCTGCCTGGTAACAGGCCCTGGACGAAATTAAAAGGGTTGCCAATGTCAGCAAAGAAAAGAATTTTATTTATCGCTAATGAAATGTCACCCTACCTGGAGCTGACTGAATATTCAGAGATTGTAAATAAACTGGCTATTAAAGCTAATGACAACAATTTTGAGGTAAGGTGTATTATGCCCCGTTTCGGGGTCATTAATGAACGTCGTCACAGACTTCATGAGGTTGTCCGGCTTTCAGGCATTAATGTTTCGGTAGACAATGATGATATGCCGTTGCAAATAAAAGTAGCCTCTCTGCCAAGTGCCCGTTTACAGGTTTATTTCCTGGATAATGAAGAATTATTTAAAAGAAAGTCAGTTTTTCATGACGAGGATGAAAAATGGTTTGCGGATAATGGCCTGAGGACCGTCTTTTTTTGCAAAGGTGCCCTTGAAACAGTAAAAAAGTTTGGCTGGCCTCCGGATATTATTCATTGCAGTGGTTGGATGACAGGCCTGATCCCGGCATATTTGAAAACTGTTTATAAGAAAGAACCAGTTTTCTCTCACAGTAAGATCGTATTTACAATCGGACAGAATACGTTTAAGGAAAAACTGGGTAGTGATTTTATGAAGAAGGCCATCATCCATGCCTCACTAAAAGATAAAGATCTGGAGCCTTTCAAGGAGGCGAATAATACGGCCATGTTCCGCGGGGGAGCAACCTATGCGGATGCTATTACATTTGGGGCCGATAAGATCGAGAAAAAACTGGTTGAGGAATTCTCAAAAGTAAGAGGTAAGAAAACCCTTCAATATGATCCAGAGGGAGATTTAACAGACTATTTACAACTCTATAGCGACCTTGCAAGCAAATAATAATTGACCTGATTATAAATCAAATCTACCTCGTGAAGATCAGATTCTTAGCGCTTTCATTTACCGCAACCTTAGCTGTATCGATATTCTTTTTTTCTTCCTGCAGAAAAATTAATGAAGCCACGGAATTAGGTGGTGACCTTATTCCGTCGGTTGACAATATAACCACATTCGACACTTTGGTGGATGTGCAGGCTTTCAATGACACATTTGGCCTGGCAAATGACTCTCAATACCTGGGCAGGAATGAAGTGTTTTACCTTGGCCGGATAAATAATGATCCTTTTTTTGGCAAGACCGATGCCCAGATGTTTTTTGAGCTTAAGCCGCTTATCTATGGTGCTTATCCCTTTGCAAGAAAGGACAGTGTAAAAATTGATTCAATTGTATTGGTACTTAGTTATTTGGAAACATATGGTGATTCAAGTATGCCTCAAACCCTTAATGTGTATGAATTGGATCAGAGCAATAATTTTACCAGTGACTCATTGTATCTCATTCGGAAAAATAACTTCACCTATAATACAGCTTCACCATTAAGTTATCCCGTGAATCAGCAGGTGATTCCTAAGACCCTTGATGATTCCGTCAAAGCATTCAGGGATACTACAACACGTCAACTACGAATTACTCTTGACACAAATTTTGCCCGAAGATTGTTTAATTATGATACAACCAATGCCTATAAAACCGATTCAATTTTCAGGGCCCGGTTCAAGGGGTTTGCTGTCAGGTCTGAGTCGGGTGGTAATGCGTTGATGGGTTTTTCGCTTGGTGATGTAAACACTAAACTTGCGATATATTATAATTATCCCAAAACAAGTGGAGGCAGGGACACAACCGTTACATATTTTTTCTTCTCAACATTATCTGCAGCTGCTAATTATGTAAAAAGAGATTATTCCGGGACGCCTTTGGAAGCTTCTGTAGGCGGAAGCATTCAGGACCAGATCATCTATCTGCAGAATTCACCAGGAACATTTGCCACTATTAAAATACCAGGCTTGCCTTTGATAAGTAACAGGGTGGTACATCGGGCCGAGCTATCAGTAGAGCAGGTATATGATCACAGCGATACAATATTTACAACGCCAGATGTATTGTATCTCGATGCTTATGATCCCACAATTACGTCCGGGAAACAGTACAGGATGATCCCATACGATATTTCTACAGATAATTTTGGTTCACCACAGAATCTCAGCACTTTCAGCATTTTACCAAGAACGACCGTTGATGGTTCGGGTAATTCAATAAAAACCTGGAAATTTAATATTACCCGCTACATACAGCATGTACTTAATGGAAGTATAGCGACGCCTTTAGATCTGCGGATGTATGCTCCTTTTACGGTGCAGAATAAATTCATCTTCCCAACTCCTGCTACTAGTGCAAACGATTATGCCGTAAGCTTTAATTTAAACCCAACAATAGCCACAGGAAGAATCAGGCTGGGCGGTGGTAATCATCCAACCCAAAAAATGAAACTTAGAATTATTTATTCCAAACTCTGATTGAGTTATTAAGATATGTTTAAAAGTCCCGGAGAATCAAGGCTTCGGGACTTTGTTCTTCTTACGCCGACCCTTATCTTTGCGACCTAAAAATTTATTCATGCCTTATTTATTTACATCTGAATCTGTAAGCGAAGGTCATCCTGATAAAGTAGCTGACCAGATATCTGATGCGTTGATTGATAATTTTCTTGCTTTCGATCCGGATTCTAAAGTAGCCTGTGAAACTTTAGTAACTACCGGGCAGGTTGTATTGGCTGGTGAGGTAAAATCCAAAGCTTATCTGGATGTGCAGGAGATTGCCCGAAATGTGATCCGCAAGATCGGTTATACCCGCAGTGAATACATGTTTGAAGCAAGTTCTTGCGGTGTTTTGTCTGCCATTCATGAACAGTCAGCCGATATTAACCAGGGTGTTGACAGGAAGAAAAAAGAAGACCAGGGAGCGGGGGACCAGGGTATGATGTTTGGTTATGCAACCAATGAAACGGAACATTACATGCCATTGGCGCTTGATCTGGCTCATGCATTGTTAATTGAACTGGCTGCTATCAGAAGAGAGAAGAA
The DNA here is from genome assembly GCA_035328345.1 of Chitinophagaceae bacterium. Classification (GTDB taxonomy): domain Bacteria; phylum Bacteroidota; class Bacteroidia; order Chitinophagales; family Chitinophagaceae; genus JJ008. The sequence continues at coordinate 31,446 of DAOLIV010000036.1, forward strand.
TTCCAAAATGCCTTATCTCCGTCCTGATGCAAAAAGCCAGGTAACTCTTGAATATGATGACAATAACCAGCCAGTCCGGATAGATGCTATTGTTATTTCTACTCAACACGACGACTTTGATAGCGAAGCAAAAATGCTTGCGAAAATCAAGACTGATGTGATAAATATTTTGATTCCAAGGGTGAAATCAAAATATAAGAAATATGCTAAGCTCTTTAATAATAACATTAAGTATCATGTTAACCCAACCGGTAAGTTTGTTATTGGTGGTCCGCATGGTGATACAGGATTAACAGGACGTAAGATCATTGTTGATACCTATGGCGGAAAAGGAGCACATGGCGGTGGTGCCTTTAGTGGCAAAGATCCTTCAAAGGTTGACCGTTCTGCTGCGTATGCAACCAGGCATATTGCAAAGAACCTTGTAGCTGCTGGTGTGGCAAATGAAGTTTTGGTCCAGGTTTCTTATGCGATCGGTGTTGCAAAGCCAACAAGCATCAATGTAAATACTTTTGGCACAGCCAATGTTAAGTTGAGTGACGGACAAATTGCAAAAATTGTAGAAGGCATATTTGATATGCGTCCTTATTTTATTGAGCAAAGATTAAAGCTTCGTAATCCTATCTACAGCGAAACAGCTGCATATGGTCATATGGGACGTAAACCACAAATCATTGAAAAAACTTTTGCTTCTCCGGAAGGTAAAATAATCAGGAAAAAAGTGGAATTGTTTACATGGGAAAAATTAGACTATGTTCCTGCCGTTAAAAAGGCTTTCGGAATAAAGTAATAATTATTGCAAAACTTTTGGTTTGATAACCCTGCGAGATAGAAAATATCTT
>DAOLIV010000037.1:0-31066 GCA_035328345.1 Chitinophagaceae bacterium
TTTTTATCACAACTTCTCAGAACCCAACGCCTCCAATTATGGAGGCGTTGGGTTTTTAATAAACCTCTTTTTACTAAAATAATTTCTCATTCGGAGGTCTGATACCTAATAATCGAATATAGATTGTTGTTTGTCCACGGTGATGCGTTTGATGCTCAAATGCTTTTTGCAGCCATGCAAACCTGGTTTCATCAAAATTTCCTCTTTTGTTTTTCTCCCAGAGTTTTGATGCATCCATACTTTTAATCGCATCAATAGCATAATCATAACTCGCCATAACAAAATAATTAACCGAATCAGGTGACTGTGCTGAGATACTTTGTTCCAACGGTGGTCTTCCCTGCCAGATCCGTTCCTTACCTGTACCATTTGACACCAGACCCATATTTGCAAAAGCGAGATGAAGCATTTGCTGTGCAAAAGTCCGAATGCTATCCTGTGCTTTAAAGCCATATTTATCTTTTGGCATAGCATCAAGATATTCCTTTGTATAAGCCTTAGCCCTTTCCCAATCTTTTACCAATTGTGTTTTGACCATTTCTTCTGTTTGTGCTTGAACCGTAATAGTTCCCGCCAATAACAGTACTGTCACAGTGAATAAATACTTTGTCATAAATATTTTTTAGTAAAGAAAAGGTATACAGCATCTTTCTTTAGAAGCATTCAATTTTGACAGGCGGTTGATAATTTGAGTCTATTGGAAAGGATCAGAGATTTATTACATGGGCGAGGCCACCCGTTTCCGTTACAAAGAGGCGTTTACCATCATTGGAAAAAGAAACAGTGTACAGTTCATGATCAAAACCAAATAAGGTTAATGTATTAATGCCCTTTTCTACATCCCAAAAACGAAGGGTACGGTCATAAGATGCTGTAACTGCAATTGGTAACAGAGGGTGAAAAGCACAACCATACACCCACTTGGAATGCCCTTTTAGGGAAGTACTCTTTTTCTTTTTCAGGTCCCATACCACGGCCTCGGCATTGCCACTGGTAAGCAAATACTTTCCATTAGCTGAAACAGCCATATTAAATATGTTTGTACCACTTTGTAAACTATCTGTAACCGACCAACTTCCTGATGAAATTATTTTCACTTTACCGTCAGCACAACCCGCATAAACATACTTTCCATCCGGAGAGAACTTTACCGTGAAAGGATTAGCAATGCCTGAGACTGTTATAAAAGCTGCCGTGTCAGTTGTATTCCAAAGTTTCACTGTATTATCAGCAGTTGTTATAAAAAGCTTTAGCTTATCATTATAATCCATCCCATAAATAACTCCTGTATGTCCGCTGGCAGTCATTATTTTTTTACCAGTATTAGTGTTGTAGATATTGATGTTTCTGTACCCTGTTGCCAGGTATTGGCCATCAGAAGAAAACGCTGCAGCAAATGCAGAAAGGCTGTCTAAAAAAATCTCTGGCTTGCCGGTATTAGTATTGTACATAGCAAGATATTTATCACTATTAACAGGAGCCATCCAATTCCCATTGGAAGAAACGGGTGCATTCCATGGCCCAACAATACTTACCTTAAAACTCATTTCACCCGGATTTGTGATGTCCCATACTTTAACTGTGTTATCGGACGATGTAGAATAAATTCTTTTGCCGTCAGGATGCCAGGCCAATTGATTAAGTCCTGCAATATGGCCTCTGAAAGTGAGCAAGTTTTTACCACTGATGGTTTCCCATACTTTCAATAATCCATCATCGCTTACACTGGCAAAGCTCAATCCATCAGGAGAAAACCGGATGCCATTCACCCACTCTTTGTGTCCCCGCCACGATTCAATAGCATAAATCAGCTTACCACCTATAGCATCCAGCATTCTTATCTTATTATCCTTACCGCCCTGCACTACATATTTATTATCAGGGCTTACATCCATAGTTTGTACAGCAGTGTAATAATCGAATTCTCTCATATCGAAATTCCAGTCGGTATTACCGGTTGCGATATCATGCTGTTTGATTTGAAAACCCCATGTTCCGGTATATAGTTTATTATTATCAACAGAAAACGTTACTGCTGATGCCGGATGGTCGTCGGTATCAATCCGTTTTAATAATGTGCCGGTTTGTACATCCAGTATTTTTGCAAAACCCTGCACACCTTTTGCACCTCTTTCCCAGGATACAATACCCAGTAATTTTCCATCATTACTGAATTTGCACTGGTATATTCCTTGTTTAAATTCACTGTTGTAGTTCCGGATTTCATTGCCGGTTGCAACATCCCACAGGCGAAGTGACTTATCGGTTGATCCACTTATGAGTGATTTTCCATCTGGTGAAAAATCAAGGGTTGTTACCTGTCCTTTGTGTGATTCAATCTTTCTAATTTGCTGGTAGGTATCCGCATCCCAAATAATAATTGAGTTATCTGCAGAACCGGTTGCCAGCCATTTTCCATCCTTGCTGACAGCAATTCCCACGACTGTTTTGCTATGCCCGGTTATTGTATGTATACTCCGGTCAGTTCTTGCATTAAGCAGTTGCCACTCAAATGTCCTCTTAACTTCCGGTACTGCCAATAACATTTTTTTAGCTTCTCCAACCTGGTTGTGGCGGTAATAGGCCTCTGCTGTCTTCAGTTGAGTGAAATATAATTCATCAACCGGCTTTTTCTTTTGGGCAAATGGGAACAAAGAAGAGATCAAAAATATTACCGTAAGCAATTTATTTCGCATACTATTTTATTAAAATAAAAAATGGTTGGACTTTTCTTCGCCAGTCATTTGTAAGCTGCCGGAGATTAGTGCCATCAATGTTGATAAGATATATATCATTATTCCGCATCCCCCTTTTTCTCCCAGTAAAAGCAATTTGTTTTCCGTCCGGAGAAAAGCTACAGGAGGTTTGCTCAATGTCATCCATTCTTATTAATGGCTTTAAATCGCTGCCATCTATATTCATTACCATCAAGCGGTAATTACCTTCCCAGTATCCGGAAAAAACAATTTTTCCGTGCGGTGAAATAACGGGGCTGCTGGCCCTTAATACATTTCCTGTAGTATCCGGGTTAAATGTCAAACGTTGGAGGCCTGTTCCGTCTGTGTTGACACTATAAATTTCAAACTCAGCCCAGCTTTTCGGGTTTCTGTCCCTGTTGCTGCGAAAAATTATTTTATTACCATCCGGTGTGAAGACCGGCTCAAGGTCAATTGCCGTATCATTGGTAACAGATTTCTTTATTGACCCATCGTTGTTAAACAAAAAGATATCATACTGTGATTTTGCAGCTCCAGCAGGCTTGTGTGAAAAGCCCCCTGCATATAAATTCAATTTATCACTGAAATCAATATCCTGGTACAGACCCTTGGCATCAAAAAGGAATTTTTCTTGTTTTTTTATTATATCATAACTATAAAGGCCAGGTCGTTTTCCTGAACTATCCATACCAACCTGGAACCAGCATTTGGAACCTGAAGCCATCACCATCCAATTGGAGCCGGTATAATCAATGATTTTTTTATCATTTGTACCATTCATCATCATCAGGTGAATGGAGTTTTCAACTGTCAATGTATCACGCCACTGTACATAAGCAATTCTCCAATTCTTTTTTTGCGATAAGACGGGCTGCACAAGCAGTAGAAATAAAATTGTCAGCAGTTTTTTCATTGTAAGCATAGAATCAAATCTACTCATTAACCCGCCTGCTCATAAGCTTTTTTTATCCAGTTAATTAAATCTCTATTAATTACTTTTTCATCTTCTACTTTGATCCGGTGTGTACACATAGCATTCCAGCTTCCTGCAGTTATAACGTTTCCTGAAGGTTCAACTCCTTTTATATTGAGTCCAACATCCAGTCTGTCTTTTGTTGATGGTTGGATAATGGCAAATTGTTTTTTTCTTCTCAGGCTTACATAGGCTTTTTTCGGAGACACTTCAATATCACTGCCAAACTTTTTTACATCCGCCATGATCTTATCATACCATGGCTTCAGATTTTCTTTCCCTTTGTACTGATCGGTAATTAAATCGTTGCTGTTTTCGGTTGCACCTGCATGAGATTGTTTTGCAAAGTGAACCACCACATTGGCATTGCCGTGAGTAAACCCATGTTTTTCCTTTAAGAAATTCACTAGTTCTCCATGCTTGACAATGCCTGATTTGTTTACAACATCAATCCATTGGCTTAGCTTTTTGCCTGTATTTTTCTCAATATTTGCAATTTGCGTTTGAGTGGCCTTATCAATTGATACTGAACTCATTTGTATTTATTTAAATTGATAAATTATGTGCATAAAATATAAGAGTCAATCTTTTCTTTTATTCGTCGGTATCGCTTGTCCGAATTGCAATAAATATCCATTAATATCAAATACTCCAAACTCCCTCATACCATAGTCAAACGTTTCTATCTCATAGCAAACTTTACACTTATCTTTTAGCTTATTCCACCATGCATCAGCGTTGTTTGTGTTAATATAAAAGGAACCTGTAAACTCCGGTTTTTCAAATGGAAAATGCTCATTTGGTACTGCTAACATTAAATCCGCTCCATTAAGCTGAACTCTTGCAAAACCCCAATCAGGAACAAAATCAGTGCAGGTGAATCCCAGTACATTCACATACCAGTCCACAGTTTCTTGCAGATTTTTTGTTCGTAAAAGAGGAGTTAGTTTATTCAGGTTCATTATTCACATTTGATCAGTGCCAATCCGTATGGATGAACTTTTGCTATCATGATTTTATTTTTTACAGCAGGATCATCCATCATAAATTGTAAGGCTTCCTTATCATCCTTTGCAGAAAAAACAACCAGGCCCATCATCTCCGGGTCATTTAATGCTAGTTCAGTCCTGCCAGCAAGAATTACAATCCCTTCTTCTTTCATTTTTACCAGTCGTTGAAAATGTTCCCCAACAATCGACTGCTCCTTTTCTGTCCAGTTTTTTTCGTCTTTAAATTTTTCGGTCAGTGTCAAAACCCCCAGGTATTCTTTTTTCTTTTCGCTTTCCTGGCTGAACAATTGCATACAGCAAAAGCATGCGATTGCTAACAATAAACTCTTCATTTTTTTACAGGTTTATACTTTTCATAATGATTAATCCATTCCTGTGGCGTTATTTTAGATGCCAGTTCTCCGATCAGCTTATAGGGGATCTTTTCAATATTCTTAAACCGGATACAGCACTTCCCCATATCTAATTTCCCGATATTGAGTTTTTCATACTCTTTAGCAAACCATTGGCCCAGCTTGTTTTCTGCGTATACTCCCATGTGATAAACTGAGATATAATTTTTCTGTGAAGCCAAACTCATGAAAGGCAAAGGCTGTTTAGGGTCACAATGATAACCCGACGGGTAAAGGCTATGCGGCACACTCCAACCCATCATACCATATCCCATACCTTCTTTAAAACCCTTGGGTAAATTTTTTTTGATCTCTTTCCTGAGCTGGGCTACAGCTTTTTGTCTTTCTTCCGGAAGCTCGGCGATATATGCTTCAGGAGTTGTTGCTTTTGATTGCATGATTAATTTATTTTTCGAAAAATTGAATATAGTTTCCATCAGGGTCAGGCAGGAGGAACATCCTTTTCCCTGTTAGGGGATCCGTTACCATATTACCTCTGAACGTTAGTTTCTTTTCTTTGAAATTATTATACATCGAATCTATGTTATCTGCTTTAAACCCGATTTTCATAATTCCTCTTAATCTTGCTTTTGGCGATTTTTCTTCGAGTATTTTTTGAGGAGATATACTGCCCTCCAGTTCGATCAACTCAATTAACAATTTCCCATTGGACAAATTTGCCTGGCGAAACCCTTTCTCAGGAGAACCTGTCCTGTTTTCAACTTTAAGATTCAAAACTGTTGAGTACCACAAAACAGAAGAATCAATATTATTAACAATTATTGCCCCGAAATAAGGCTCAACTTTTTGAGCAATATTTTCTCTTTGGCCTACTATGAAACTAAACAATAAAACAAAAACCAAATTTCTCATGTCAAAAACTTAATATTCTGAAGAATTCAGGCCAGGGCCCCATTTCTTCTTTATATTGTTTCGCCATTACTCTTGTTACCTGCGCTACATGTGTCAGGTCATGCACTACCCATGTAGATAGAAGATTTTTCAATGTAACCTCTCCCAAAGCAGGATGGATTCCTTTCTTGTCCAGGTCCGTCTCTTTTATTTTTAGCGCCTTAAGCATGACAAGATTTTCCTGGCGCAATCCGGCAAACTCATCTAACAATTGGGTTATTGTTTTTCCTTCATTTTCTTTAAACTGTGCAAATCTATCCCAGGGAGTAAATGGTCTTGAGGTACCGTATTCAAGTATAATTTTTGTCCTGGCAATCCAGTCTGTTTTTTCACCATGTATCAGATGCCCCATCACATCAAAAGGTGAAAATGTTTCACGACCTTCATTATTTATTACCCAGTTTTCATCAAGCCCTTCCAACAATGTTTTAAATACTGTTGGTGTTCTTTCTAATATTTGATATGACTTGTGAAGACTGAATTTCATTTCTTTTCACCTCCTGAACGGGCAGCTCTGGCAACTTTCTTTGATGACTTCTTCTTTGAGGCTTTTGCTATCTTATTATACTCTAAAGCAAGGTTGATCCAGTATTCCAGCTTCTTTTTTGTATTCAACACATTTGCATCCACAAAAACAAAACCTTTCATCACCTTACCTGTAAAATCCATGGGCTTACATCCCTCCTTTTCCATTACCTCATCATACTTTGCCGGGTCTAATCGTACCATCAGTCTTTCTTTTTCAACTCCTACACACATTTTATCATTTACCATAAAGCATAATCCACCGAACATTGCCTTTTCAACCAAATTCTCATGGCTAATAGCGATCAGCTCTCTTGTTCTGCCTGCAAGTTTTTCGTTGTAAGCCATAATTGTTTATGCTGTTATTACATTCTGAATTTTTTCATTTTTGTTCCTGAGATCAACTCCTCCCTCCAGTAAGGACTTCAGGTTTGCCATATAAAATGTCCACCCTGTTTTACAACCTATATGCCAGCTTTGTTTTGCTTTTTCATCTGTTGGAATATCTGTTTGCGTCAGCTCTACAATTTTTTCATCCTGCTCGTCATAAATTCTAACTGTACAGATACCAGCATCGCCAAACCTGAATTGAAAAAGGTCCTTCCCATTACAATCTAATATTTCGCCATGTTCTACCACATCATCCGAATATCCATGCCACCACCAGGAATAACTGTCTCCCTTTTTTACAAATTCATTTTTCTTATGCAAACTTCCATCTGGTTTTTTGTAGTCTGATTTTCGGAGAAACCAAAACTCTATTCCCTCTTTAGTGGCCCAGCACCAGTATAGTTTTTCAAGCGGGGCTTTAACATTAATTCTAACAGAAAACTGACTCCAGTCAAAATTTGACATAGCTTATTGTTTTTGACGTGAGTAATAAAAATCTGATTTTTTACCAGGCATCGATGGGCCTCCATCTATGAATGCATGAATAGAATCCTGGTTAACCAGTTCATAAGTGATCCTTTTAGGAAAATCATGTTTGGGATTCTCTGCAATAAACCCTTTTCCGGAAAAAGTCGTTATACGAAAAGCTACGGCCTGGTTGTTATTTTGGCCTTTAACAATTGACACATAATAGTATTTACTATCCCTAAGGATAATACTCAGTGTTTCAGATACTGACTCCGGTCCTGATGAAGAAACATAACTGCTTTTTCCACTCATCGTACTGTCATTTAGCGATTCCCAGTTTTCCCGGATTATACTTCCGTTCTTCTTTTTCATTTGCCAGGAGCCTTTCAACCAGCTAAAATCTTTTAATCTATTTTCTCCTGTAGATAAAACAATAAGTAATGCAGTTCCGAACAGAAAATTAAATTTGCTCTTCATATGCAAACTATTTTTCTAATAATGTTTTTAGGTTACTTAATCCTGTACTAAAATCATTGCCAATAGCCTTATCCATATTCATAAACAGCTTCATAATGTTCATAGGATAGTTCATTTTGCTTTCAAACCCCCAGGTCACTTTGGTACTACCGGCATCAGCAGGCTCAGTTGTCATTCTTACCTGCGCAATTGATTTAAATGGTTTTTCGAAACGCAATTCTGTATCAATCCTGCCATCGGAAACCGCTTTGATCTCTTGCTCACCCTTTCCAACTTTTTTGTTTCCTTCCCATGCACTTACAAAACCCGGCTGTCCATCTGTTCCCCGAAAGTCTTTTTTCATATCAGGATCCAAAGCTGCCCACTTGCTGTAGTTATCCTGATTTTTTAAATACTTTACATAGTTAAAAACTTCAGATGAGGGCTTATTAATTACTATTTCTCTTTTTACACTCATGTCTTTACTTATCACAAGACCAGCCAGCAGAAGCAATACAATTATTCCAAGGATTATATAAAGCACTATCATGGTGTAGGTTTTTTGATTTATAAATATTTTTCTGGAACAGAGTGTAATCCTATCCTGTTGCCTTCCGTATCAATAATGACTGCCATGTAACCGTACTCAGGACTTATTTCTGTTTTAGGAACCATAATTTTTCCTCCCGCAGCTTCAACTCTGTTCAAAATATTTTGAACATCCGGGTTGCCATTCAGATATATTAATGGCCCGTCTGTTACGGATGGTTTGTGAAATCCACCGCTATCTACAACTGCCCCCCCGATACCAGCCATTGGATTATCAATTGGAAACATTCTCATTTTAATATTTGGAAGATCAAGAGGATTTAACGAAACTTCAAAGATTGTTTCATAAAATTTCTGGGCTCTTGCCAGGTCTGTTGCCGGGATTTCAAACCAGCTTATTGCATTATTCATTGTTGCTTTTTTAGTGTTTATGAATTTAGACTTCTTTCTCAGCAAATTCCTTAAACATGTCAAGATATTTTTGAGATTGCTTTTTAAAGGCTCCGGGCATCAGCCAGCCAAAAAATTTCATCATCCCGCTAAGCTTAAATTCGCTTTCTGAAACCCATTTTGTTTTGCCCGGTGTCACTTCTGTAAAAAAATTTTTTTGAATGTTAGAAACGTTTTTTGTTTCGTAGATACCATGAAATTCGTGAGATAAATCTCGACGGGTGATCGTTTCAGTCATTTCGATTTGCCGTCTCCCTTTACCCATTCTGTATATAAGACGGGATTTTGCTCCGGGTTGCCCGGGGCTACCGCTTAAATGTTCCATACTAATAAAGCCGGGTTGCCATTTAGATAAATTCTCAGGGTTATCAAATAGTTCTATCACTTTGTTTAACGGTTGATCGATTATTACCTCATTACTATATTTCATATCTATATTAGTTAGATGCTTTATCAGAATTCCACATTTCCCGGTAAAGCTTCCAGGTTCCATCCTCTTTTTTCCAGTGTGCAATAAATTTTCCCTTATCAACACTGCCGCCTTTACCGTCCGGGAAATTATAGGCGCCCTCTTCAACTACAAGGTTTTCATCACCGTATATATTTCCGGCAGGTAGCTCAATAACTGCCTCTTTATTTGCACCTCCTGCATAAAAAAAGCCGATAATAGAATCCCTGCTAATTATTGACCTGGTTCCCGGGCAAAACACCTGTGCATCTACACAATACCGGGCATTATAAAAAGCAGTATCATCAGTCATAAACCGCTGGCCATAAGTTTTATTCATTTCAGTGATATGAGCTTTTACTGGATCAATATTAAAATCAGTTCCGTTGCCATCATTGTACTTAGTGCTGCTGCAGGCATAAAAACCAATGAGTGCAACCCCTGGAAAAAAATATTTCATACCCGAAAGTTTTTTCTTTACTATTCTTTTCTGTTTGAACGGAATATCACTTCCGCATTTTTTCCAAAAAGGTATTTAGAAAAATTTTTACGGTCTTCAAGGTTCTTCTGTATTTCGGGTGATAGTTTCCGGTTCTTATTAAACTCCTTAAAATGATCTTCTATCTGTTTGTACGCATTGCTGTCAGGATATTCTGTGAGTAGGACTAAATCAAAATCACCTGATGAATCAGGTCTTGTCTTTAAAATTTCGAATGAATTTATATACCCTTTTTGTAGCGCCTCTTCCCTGAATGCCTTCCAGTTATTCTCATAAAAAAATAATGCTTCCTTTTCTTTCCCATTTAAAATCTTTATAAAATCAACCGTTTTAATACGCTGTGCGGAAGAGTTTATTCCCCAAAAAATTAATATTATAAGTGTGGCCCAACTAATTGTTTTTTTCATACTCTTATTTAAAAAAACTCCAGTACCTGATAATAAGAAAAATCAAAAATGCTGAAGCCGGAACTGCAACATATAAGTGGTAATATATTCCAAACAGAATGTCGCAAATAATTATGATCACAGCACAGGTTATTGCCAGGTAAACACCCCATTTTTGCCAGAACAACACTCCGATCAATCCTATAATATTAACAATTGGTAGAAAACGGAGTATTTGGTATGCACCTTCGGTCAGCTTTGGAAATTTAGAAAAAAACTCCTCTTTAGCTGTAAAAAGCTTATAAGCTCCGAAGCAATTTCCTAACAGGAGCAATAAAATAAATGCAGGGAAAACTATCGTTTTCATTTTATCTGTTTGCATGTGTTTATAAATACTCCATCATCCAGCTGTAACGCCTTAAATTCTTTGTTATATTCTTTAATTGCTGTTGCAATGCCTGTCATCGTAAATGTTTTGAACTGATGTTTTAATTTCAGCACTAATCCACCATTAGTTTTTGCCCCATAGACATCCCAGTTATAAGCCCTGTGTAATTTATATATGGCCGGAGCCATCTTCAGGTCTTTGGCAAAATAATACTGCACCCTTGATCTTGTCTTTTGAATTTCAATTATCCCACAACTATGGTCAAGAACTTTTTCATCCGTATCATACACTTTAACAGATATTATTGAATCTGATGCCTTTCCATAATCCTCACATTCATATTTCCCCCGCCCAGATTCCTCAACACACTTATTGGTCTTCCCCGAATAAAAATATGTAGTCGTATCCTGTCCTATAAACCTGCTTTGATAATCTGAAATATCATATCGAAAAAACCCTTTTCCAAGTCTTGCATTTTTTAAAGAATCGATGTTAAGTGAGTCGCTGCTATAAGAATAATCATACTCAATAGTTCCTGTGAAATATTGATTCTTTTTTACATTGTCGCAACCCAAAAACACTATATAGCCTATTAAGGCCCACATGTAAAGTGACCTACTGTTCATTTTTTTCTCCGGTATTCCAGGTCATATTCTGTAACCCAGGTACCACCTCCATCCGTACTCCTCTCTCCGAGTTGTCTCACTTTATCATTACTGATCTTTGTAAATGTCAGCCTTCGCATAAATTCTTTACCCTGTGGGCCAACTACTTTATCAGCATACAGGACAATCTTACCATCACTGCCTTCTCCTCTTAAAAATTCTGTTGATCCGCCGATATTATCAACCCACGTCTGCTGCCACTGCCTGGTTGATTTATTATATGTATTAAAACTTTTACCGGAATACCTGATCCCCTTTGTCAGGTTAGCACTTGTCCACTCTTCTAAAATAATACAGCTATCAAGAATAATGCTGATCTTGCTATCTCCTCCCTTATTCCCATTCGGAGCAAATGCTTCCCATTCCCCTACCCAAAAATCGAATTGCCGATAGACAGGATCGCTACATGGCATTTGTGCTTTCAAAGATCCCATCAACACCAATACAGTAATGATTGCGGTTATCTGTTTCATGATAATTTTTTTTCAAAGACCTGAATTCGTAGTTCGCTGATGTATTTCTCATCAATAAATATCCCCGTTTATCATGTGGAAGTCATTGAATCGGGGGTCATTTTATCAAATTCCGGGTCAATTGGCTGCCATAACTCAATTTTATTCTCTTCCGGGTCCAGTATCCAGCCAAACTTACCATAATCATACACTTCTATATCCCCGACTACAGTAACTCCTTCATCCTTTAGAGTCTTTAATAATTCCTCCAGGTTTTCTACCCGGTAATTAATCATCCACTGTTTTTGCGATGGGTCAAAATACTTATTGTCTTCTTTAAAGGCGCTCTACACAGTATAACCCTTTTGACCATCGGGTTTTCTCCACTCAAAACAAGCTCCGTATTGATCTGTTATAATACCCAGGTGTTCAGCATACCAGCTCTTTAGTTTTTCGGGATCTTTAGTTTTGAAAAAAATCCCACCGATACCCGTAACTCTCTTCATAAGCTGCCATTTATTTTCCGATCCACATGAGAGGCTATCTCCATACTCCTATTATTGCTCCCATTAAAGTTAAAGCTATCAAAAGGTAACCTCCGTTAATGAAAATATACCTTGCGGACTTATGTTCAAACAATGCAACTATGGCTAGTCCGCAAAAAGGCCAGAGGCCTGAAAGAAATCCTGCAATAGCTCCCCATGTTATGTCTGTTCTTTGAGCACATTCATCAGGACATGTTGCGGGAGAATCAGCCAAATACATTGCAAGATTAGCTGCCATAACCAGGGAGAGAATAAATGCCCATCCATAGATTTTTCCCGCATTTCCTTTTTTGATGTCCTCAACAGTAAACTTGTTTTCCGACATCCATGCTTTACCAAACAGAGCCGGACTATACCATACTCCTCCTAATACAAAAGCTGAAACGCCTGCAACTAAAACAGCAAGCCAGTTAATTGAACTCATTTCCATTGAATTATCTTTTATGTTTTGGTTAAATAATGAATATCTAATCTATTTACAGAAATTTATGATGCAAATCCAAAAGTGTCAAAGGTGGAGAAAGCAACGATGAATACCGCAACCGGGCCGACGAAAGAGAAATCTGATAACGGGTACATCAATGATATTGCTTTCCGGCTTATACTTATACCATTTCTCGGGATTGCAATTCCATTGATAAGCGGAATGGTTAATCCTGCCAATTTCTCTCATTGGCTGATCAAACTAAGCTTTTTATACACCATCGGTATAGCCTTCATCATATGGCAAGGCAACCGCTATCTTCATTCAAGTCTGCGCAGCTACTTTGACTGGTACCAAAAGCCGGTCAAAAAAATTATTGCTATGCTGCTCACCATTTCATTCTATACTGTTCCCGTAGCTGTACTATTGCTTGTTGGTTGGTATAAGATATTTTCAGGCGGGAAACCAGAGTGGAATATCATTTTCACCACAACCCTTATCATATTGATTTGTGTAATCTTTATTACTCATGTATATGAAACTGTATTCCTTGTTCGTGAAGCTGAGACTGAAAAAGTAAAAAGAGCCCAGTTGGAACAGGCAAGAGCCGAAGCAGAACTGGAAGCGTTAAAAAACCAGATTGACCCGCATTTTATTTTCAATTCTCTCAATACTCTTTCTCACCTAATTGAGGTGAAACCTGAAAAAGCCCGCCAGTTCAATGATAACCTTGCAGATGTGTATCGATATATCCTGCATAACAAAGGAAAAGAACTTGTGATACTAAGTGAAGAAATGCATTTCTTACAGGATTATTTTTCTCTTTTGCAGATACGCTTTGAAAATGCAGTACAGCTTAGGGTAAATATTTCTGTTCAGCAAACAGAAATATACCTGATCCCACCCATTTCTTTACAGGTGCTTATAGAAAACGCAGTTAAGCACAATGAATTTTCTGATATAAAACCCCTGATAGTTGACCTGGAAATAATAAACGAAGAACTGATTGTGCACAATACACTCCGGAGAAAAACACTAAGGAGGGTTTCGTCGAAGATCGGTTTACAAAATTTAAATGAACGATATAAATTAACAACGCAAAAGGGAATAGAGATTCTTGAAGATGACAAAAATTTCACCGTCCGGCTCCCTGTTTTAAAAATAGCATAGCATGAAAGCAATACTTATTGAGGACGAGAAACCTGCTGCTGAAAAACTGCTGAAAGCAATTCAGAAGGCTGATCATTCGGTTGAGGTCCTGGCAACTCTCAGCAGTGTGGCTTCTTCGATTGAATGGTTAAAAAAAAATACGATGCCCGACCTCATTTTTATGGACATCGAACTTTCTGATGGATTGTCTTTTAAAATATTTGAGAATGCTTCAGTAAAATGTCCCGTAATTTTTTGTACTGCCTATGATGAATACTGGCAGGAAGCCTTTGAGCACAACAGCATTGATTATTTACTTAAGCCCATAAAACAGGAAAAACTGGAAGCAGCGTTGGCAAAATATGAAATGCTGAAAAAGTACTTTGCACAAAACTTTACCCGGCTGCTTCAATCGCAACAGGCAGAAAATGGTTACAAAAAAAGATTTTTGGTAAAACGTGGATCTGATTATATAAGCACTAAAATAGAAGATATAGCCTATTTCTATGCAGCTCATAAGTTGGTATGTATGGTGGACAACAAAAACCAGAAATTCATACTTGATCAGTCATTGGCAGAAATTGAAAAACAACTTGATCCGTCTTTATTTTATAGGGTAAACAGGAAGTATCTTGTACAAATGAATGCTATTAAAAAAATTAAAAGTTATCCTAAAAGCAAATTACAATTAGAGCTTGATCCTCCCGTTACAGATGAAATTATTGTCAGCCAGGAAAGTGTATCTGCATTTAAAGAATGGATGGGGCATTAAAAAACCGGGCTAAATTTTTAACCCGGTTATACATTTCTTATTCCAAAAAATTATCCGTTGCCTCCTCCCCGCATACCACCTCCTTGTGGTCTCTGTGGCCGCATCGAGGGTTCAATTACGTCTATCCATATTTTAAAATCTCCTTCGCTCAATATCGCTTTGATCATTTCGTCCCTGGCATCTGTATATTTTTTTCTTTCGGCCATCATGGTTTCACGATCAGGTCTTTCCCCGCTTGAGAACATTTCTCTTAACTTATCATCTTGTTGTTTAAAGAGTACTGTAAGGGCCGTATCAAGTGTTGCGAGTTTTGAAGGTTCCAGTTTAAAGGCGCTGTCCAGTTTTTTATGGATAGCAGCTGCTCTTTCTTCCGGTGTTTGGCGTTGAAATCCACCCCCTGGCTGTGCATAGGTAAGACCAAATACCGCTAATCCAAGACAAATCATGAAAATCTTCTTCATGTATTAAATTTTGTAGTTAATAATTAGTGATAATCAAAAAATAAGACGAATAAAAGTTAAAAACCGTTCGGGAAGTAAAAAATAATTTTCCGGCCGCCCCGTTTGGGCGAACTCAAGTATCTTGCAGGTCCTTAATTATAACATACTTATATGGAATACAGTAAGCTAGTTGCCGTTACCGGTTTGCCGGGGTTATTTGAACTGATAAATAGTAAAACAGATGGAGCTATTGTCCGCTCCCTTGAAGACAAATCCACCCGGTTTGTTTCAAGCCGGATTCACAATTTTTCTCACCTGGAGAGCATAGAAATATATACCGTCCGGGAAAATGTAAACCTGGTTGATATTCTGAATACTATGGATAAAACAGGTGAAAAGCTACCTGATGAAAAAGATCCCGCAGCCGTTAAAAAATATTTTGAGAAAGTATATCCTGACATTGACTTTGACAGGGTATATGCCAGTGATATGAAGAAAATTGTAAAATGGTTTGACATTCTTAAAAAGAATAATATTGAAATTAAGCTAACAGAAATTTCTGAAGAAGAGCCGGAACCAGAGCCAGTTAAGGAAGAACCGGTTAAGAAAGAAAAACCCAAGAAAGACGAGCCTGCTGAAAAGTCCGCAGCCTCAATGAAAACAGCATCTGCCAAAGAAGATAAAGCTGATACTGCTAAAAAAACGGCCCTTAAAAAAAAGGCGTCTGAAGAAACAAAGAAACCTGCAAAAAAGACTGCAGCCAAAAAGAAATAATCCGATTTGATAATAATGCGTCAGTTAATAATTGACGAAACAGCGAAATTTTAAGCAGATAACATGAATTATAGCGCTGATATAAAAAAATTGCCCCATCATTTTTTGCCCGGTGATTTTAACATTAAAACCTGGGAAGATCTTGAACCTTATTTTAGAGACCTTTATGTAAGAACTATCAATTCTCTTACTGAGCTGGAACAATGGCTAAGAGATGCCAGCGAACTGGAAGCGGCTATAAGCGAGGACGCTTGCTGGCGGCAAATTAAAATGACCTGCGACACGGAGAATAAAGAACTGGAGCAGGCATTTAATTTCTTTATGATGGAAATACAGCCTAAAATTCAACCCTACTCTGATAAATTAAACAAAAAACTGATTGCCTGTCCGTTTACAAAACAACTTGATGAGGAAAAATATTTTACATACTTAAGAAGTGTAAAAAAGAACATTGATCTTTTCAGAGAAGTTAATATCCCCATACAGGCTGAGTTAAATGTAATGCAACAGCAGTTTGGAGTTATTTCCGGAAAGATGACGGTTGAGGTAAAGGACCAGGAATATACTTTGCAACAAGCCGCAAAATTTTTAGAGGACTCTGACAGAAATCTTCGTGAAGAAGTTTACCGGAAAATAAATGAACGAAGACTACAGGATAAAAACGAACTGAACAGTCTTTTTTCTTCATTGATACAAAAACGTAACCAGATTGCATTAAACACCGGTTTTGAAAATTACGGTGACTACCGTTTTATGGAATTAGGCCGTTTTGATTACACTAAAGAAGATTGTTACCGTTTTCATGAGGCTGTCAGGTTACATGTTATGCCGTTGGTTAACCAGCTTTATGAAGCAAAAAAAGAAAAACTTGGATTAGATACGCTAAGACCTTGGGATATTGATGCAGAACCTGCCGGAACAGAACCTCTTCGTCCATTTAAAACAGGAGAAGAACTTACTGAAAAAACCATTGCCTGCTTTAATGCGATGAAACCATTTTTTGGCGATTGTATTAAGAAAATGAAAGTAATGGGACATCTCGATCTGGAAAGCAGGAAAGGAAAAGCTCCGGGAGGCTATAATTGCCCACTAGCGGAAAGCGGTGCCCCTTTTATTTTTATGAATGCTGCCGGAACACTGGACGATGTTACAACAATGGTACATGAAGGAGGTCATGCTATACATTCTTTCCTTGCACATGAACTGGAATTAACAGGATTCAAAGAATACCCGACAGAGATCGCTGAGGTGGCAAGTATGGCAATGGAATTATTCAGTATGAATCATTGGGATGCATTTTTTAATGATAAAGAAGAGCTTAAAAGAGCAAAGGAACAGCAGTTAGAAAGAGTGATCACAATTTTCCCATGGATCGCAACTATTGATAAATTCCAGCATTGGGTGTATGAAAATCCCTCACATACAGAAGAGGAGAGAATTAATAAGTGGATGGAGATTATAAAAGATTTTACATCGCCGGTTGTTGATTTTACCGGGCTTGAAGAATACAGGAAATATGGTTGGCAGCGACAATTGCATTTATTTGAAGTTCCATTTTATTATATAGAATATGGTATTGCACAATTGGGAGCTATTGGGTTGTGGCAGCAATACCAGCAGGGTCCAGAAAAAGCAATCAATAATTATCTGAATGCTTTGAGCCTGGGTGGTACCCGAACATTGCCCGAGCTATTTAAAACAGCGGGATTAAAGTTTGATCTTTCTCCGGAACATATCAAGCAGTTAATGTTGTTTGTAAAAGAAGAATTAAATAATCTTTAAAGAAAATACCATAAAAGTGGTAGGCATTAAATTCGGAAATTTGATTCCGCACCCCTATTTTTGAATTCGAATTCAACAGTGCAGTTGATGCACTTTAAAATAGCTACTAATCAGAGCCTTAACCAAATAGTCCCTGTGTCTCTACACAGGGGCTTTTTATTTAGTTGAACAGTTCCTGCAAAGACCTTCTGCTACCAGTTCAATATGCTTTACTACATATCCCTTAGGCAGGTTAATTTCTGGTGTTACCACATCATCCAGGCAATAGGTAGTATTACAGATAGTACAAACAAAGTGCACATGATGATCATGATGATGACCTTCTGAACATTCATCCCTGCACAAGGCATAGCGGATGGAGTTATCAGCCGTGGGAATTGTATGAATAATCCCTTTATCTACAAAAGTCTGAAGCGTTCTGTAAACAGTAACCCTGTCAAATTTTTCTCCGGCTTTCTTTTCTATATCCCCATGTGCCAAAGCCCCTGTTTGTTCCAGGAAAAGTTGCAAGATTTTTTTCCGGCTGTCTGTAATACTTAGCCTGTTTTTTTTCAGGGTTCTTGTAATTTCTGCTTCGATATTATTTGTGATCGTAGTTGACATAAATATATTTAATAACAATAAACCGGTCAGTAGGTTTATTTTTTTTCTTTCAACAGTTTTTTAGCTTCCTTTATCATATCATTTACCTCACTTTCTTTCAGTCCGTCATATATTTTTCTCACATCCCCCTTTTTATCAACCAAGGCCCAAAGCTGGGAATGCATAAAGTCATCTTCAAGGCTAACCAGGTTGTCATTGGGATCATCAATAGTATAACTGATCCTTGCCATATTATAAAGGCTATCTTTTCTTCCGGTAAGAAAGATCCATTTTTTTGTATCGACCCCTAATGAATCAGCATATTTTTTTAATTGTGGAATGGAATCATTATCAGGATCGCAGGTATGCGACAAAATCAGGAAACCATCTTCATTCTTTAGCTGTTCATAAACCTTTTTCATGTAGTTGTTCATGATCGGACAAACACTTTTACAGGTAGTAAAAAAATATTCAGCCACATATACTTTACCTGCAACATCTTTCTCGGTTATAATTTGTCCGTCCTGATTTTTAAAAGCAAAAGGCCGTACATAGCTTACAGGAGGTACCCTTTTTTTACCTAATTCCGGAACCAGGGCTGTTAAAGCGAAATAAAAACCAACAACAAGTACTAAAAAGAACCCTATATAAAAAATCCGCTTTTTTGACATTTCGTTTTATCTGTTTAAAAAGCAAAATTACCTAATTGTTCATCTATTATTTTGCAACAACGTTGCTTTTTTGTAATTTTACAGGGTCTATGCGGTACAAAATCAATTGGGATGCTTTGGGTATCGGGGCTTCTTTAGCCTGCGCCATTCATTGTGCCCTTTTGCCTCTATTCCTGACAAGCCTGCCATTGTTCGGCGTTAATATAATCCATAACACAATATTTGAAGTTGGAATGATTTTGATTGCCTTTGCGATCGGAACAGGATCATTGTATCATGGTTATAGAAAACATCATCACTCCTTATTACCCATAATCATTTTTTCGGCAGGTTTTTTATTGTTGGTATTGAAACAATTCTTTGTTCTTTACGAAACCTGGCTACTTATACCAGCTGTTATTCTCATCATTACAGGGCATTTAATCAACTACAAGTCATGCAGAATACACAATCATGCTCATGCTGATGACTGCAATCATTGATAGTTCCTTCTTTTAAGTTACCTTGAACCAAAGTTTATTATGCGGATTTGTGCAACAGTTTTTCTATTATTCCTGTTCTTTTCCGGTTTTTCACAAGCAACAGACAAGAATAAGTCTGCAATCTTAAAAACCCTGGAAAAACAAACAGAAGCATGGAATAGCGGAGATATAGAGGGTTTCATGAAGGGGTACTGGGAAAATGATTCACTCACCTTTATTGGAAAAAATGGTGTCACTTATGGATGGACCAACACATTGAACAATTATAAAAGAGGCTATCCCGACACTGCAGCAATGGGGAAATTGAGTTTTACCATTTTAGAAGTAAAAAAGCTATCAAAAAAATATTATCATATTACCGGTAAATGGTTTCTTAAAAGAAGTGTGGGTGATGTCGGCGGTCATTTTACCCTGCTATTTGAAAAAATAAATGATCGTTGGGTTATTATTAAAGATCACAGCAGCTAAAAATTTTTTGTTATGGGAATAATGATTATTGGAATTCTGATTTTTTTAATTGCGCCATTGGTTTTAAAAAGCACTCCTTACAGTCGCTATACTAAAGTGATCCGCTTCTCCGGTGTTATTATTTTTGTTATTGGGTTATTAGTGAAAAGTATGATCCAGATAGAAGCAGGTCAGGTAGGTGTTCAAAAATTATTCGGGAAAGTACAGGACAATGTATTACAAAGTGGTCTGCATTTTATCAATCCATTGGTTGATGTAATTCACATGGATGTTAAAACACAGAACTATACCATGAGCGGAGTACACGACGAGGGTTTGAAATCAGGCGATGATGCTATCCGGGTGCTAACCTCAGATGGTCTTGAAGTTACAATTGATCTGACAGTTCTTTATAAACTTATCGGATCTGAAGCACCCCGGATCGTCAAAGAAACAGGAGTGGATTATACTGATAAAATTGTAAGACCACTTACAAGAACAAAGATTCGTGACAATGCCGTTTATTATGAGGCTGTGGCACTCTACTCCAACAAAAGAGATGAATTTCAGCAACGCATTTTTAAAAGTATTGAGGAAGATTTTAAAAAGAGGGGATTATTTCTTGAACAATTATTAGTAAGAAACATCACCCTACCACCATCTGTGAAAGCCACCATTGAACAGAAAATTAATGCCGAACAGGATGCCCAAAAAATGCAATTCGTTTTACTAAAAGAAAAACAGGAAGCTGAACGGAAAAGGGTAGAAGCGCAAGGAATTGCAGACTACCAGCGCATCATAAACCAGGGATTGACAGATAAGCAGCTTCAGTATGAACAGATCAAAGCATACCTGGAACTGGCAAAATCAGAAAATGCTAAAGTGGTCATAATGGGAAAAGGAAATTCACCAGTAATTCTTGATACCAAAAATTAACATCCGCACTCACTTCCAGATCTTGTATAGGTACCGGATGAGCAGCACAAGTGTTGCTGCCATAACAACATAAAAAAGTATTGTGTAAATAACCGGTTTCCCGTTACTGTAAGCTAATTCAAAATACAGACCTGCGGTAGCACTGGACATCATCCATAAAAGCCCCCATGCAATTGAGTTAATGATCCGGATAAAAAACCTCTTTATTTCCGGATCCCAGCGTTTTTCCATATCCGCTTTTTGAAAAGTTACAACTTAATAATCAAGGCAGATCTGTTCTGTTTAAGGGATCAGCAGGCTTCTAAATGCAGCAGAATCTCCATTGAAGACATTGAAGTCAACTTTTGAATAGATACCATTGACTCTCCCTGCATCACTATGTTGCCAGAATATCCAGTTACGTTTTATCTGTGGTTTTTCCAGTTGATAGTAATGTGCCACCCATAAAGGATACTGATCGAACTCACTTCCCAGGTACCTGTGATAGAAATCAACATTGGTATAAATAATTGGCTTAACGCCAAAATGGTTTTCAACAACATTCAACCACTTTTTTAATTCTGCCCTTAATTGCAGCGCTGATGACCCATTCAGCTGCTCAACATCCAACACCGGAGGCAAATCGCCAGGACCTGTTTTTACATTGTTGATAAAATTCTCTGCTTGCTTTTGGCCGTCTTTAGAGGCAATAAAAAAATGGTAGGCTCCTCTTATAACTCCGGCATCTTTTGCTTTTTCCCAATTTCTCTTGAAATGCGGGTCTTTGTTTTTGATACCCTCTGTGGCCTTTATAAATGCAAACCCTAGTTGTATTTGTTTTACCTGCATGGCCTTTACTTCATTCCAGTCAATCTTATCCTGGTATTTCGAAACATCAATACCATGGATCATATAATTTTCTGGTATTGCGATACCAAATTCCGGGTAACGAACGAACCGTACTTTTTTATGCGTCGACCATTGAAAAATAACTATGGCAATAATTGAAATAACTATAACCAGGGCTGATAAAAACAGGTATCGTCTTATTTTCTTCTTTTGCCGGGCAGAGAACATGTAATGGTGGATTAATAGTGCTTGTCCAAACAGCAAATTTAAAAGGCAGTACTTTCAAATTTTGTTAATTTCAAAATGGCTTCTTAAGTATAAATCAATCTTTTATACAAAAAATCATAAAATGCCGGTGTTGATCAAACTCTCATTTCGGTCTTATAACATTTGCCATTGGCTTGAATAAAGCATATATTGTTTATCCATCATTTTTCAGCCAGGATAAGCTACTGGATCAAAAAATTACTTTCGCACCTAGTGTTGCATAAAAAATATTTTTACCCCTTTCTGAAAGATCTGGCCTGTTTTCGACTTTTATCAGATTCTGAGGAACTACAAATGATGGATTGATGATAAATTGAAATTTGCCCTTAGCAATTATTATTAACGATGAGAATTCATAAGAAAGAATATTAAAGCCTTTTACTTCTTCAGTAACCTGCTGTTCTACTCCTGGAAAAAGTAAAAAACTGCTTTTCTTATAATAGGTTTTAGTGAATTGTTGTGTTCCTGCATTGATATATGCTGATGGGTTAATAACAATTACAAAGCCCTTTCCTGGTTCTGCTTTGAAAATATGGTCCAGCCCGCCTGTTACACCATAATCAATTTTATTGCTGAATTTCACATCCGCTCCCGCTGTGATATTGATAATTTTATTGAGCCATGAATACGTTCCTGCAACCTGAGCCTTCAGAGCAGATTGCACAAGATCGGTATTGATTTTATAAAAAGGCTTTACAAAATAAATGTTACCCGCTTCTTTATTGTCCCGGCCAAACCGGTAACCTGCTGTAGCAACAGAACCTGCATATTCAAATTTTTGAATTACATTATTAATGAATACTGGAGCAGCATTGAGATAAAGATGCTGATTGAACCAGAGTTCAGCAATTGGAAACACAGCGCTGCTTTTCAAACTGTCTGTTCTTCCATAATAATTCAGATTACTATTATAGAAAACTCCAAGCTTAAATTGCAATTTATCCTTGTGCAAAGCTGAGTCCCCGGTTTGCTGTCCGTTTGCCAAACAGGAAAAAAGCAAGAAAGCAGCAAAAATAAAATGATGATATTTCTTTTTCATAAGCCCCCTTAAAATATGCCTCCGCCTGGGCGGAGGCATTTGTCACTGTTATGGTGAAGTCTACGGATTAACTTTCTTATTTATTATTTACTGAAGCTTTTGTGTCTGATTTTACCTCAGCAGATACGTTGCCTTCAGACTTTGGTGAACCTGATGCGACAGTTTCACCTGCAGATTTTACGTCTGTTTTTATTTTTTTATTTGCTTTTGCAGCCACTTTTTTTGAATTGGCAACAGCAGCATCTGCTTTGTTTTCAGCATTTGCTTTTACTTCACCGGTTGTTGTTTCAGCATACTCAATAAGCTTACTACCATTAACCTTTACTTCTACACCGGCATCAAATGATGTTTGCGAATTAGATCCTACACCAGCTTCAGTTCCGGGTAACTGACCATTGATAATTGTTCCTGATTCAGTTGATGCACTGATTGAAGACTCGTTATTGACATCCGAAATGCTTTTTACATCATTCTTCAGATTATCCGAAGCTTTCACAGCTTCATCAGCGGCTGCTTTTGTAGCGCTTATGGTTGTTGTCTTAACATCTGCTACTTTAGTTGTGGCCAGGTTTACAGTTGCTTTTGTGGCTTTTGTTGCTGCTACCGTAGCATTACTGGTTGCCTGGGCTACAGCAGCAGTACTGGCGGTAGCTCTAACAGCCGCTTGTGTAGTGGAGGTAACCCCGGCACCTAACTGGCCAAATGCAATTGCAGAAAATAGTGTCCCGATAATGAGCATCATTGATTTTTGAATCGTCTTCATAGCTAATTTGTTTTAGATTAATGAAAATATTTATAGCAGTACAGACTGTTCGCCTGATACATACGAATAAACCCGGTTCTATAGATTAAATTATTTCTTCTGATTGTTATTGATCAGAAGTTATAAGGTGGTTAAACGAATTACAGATCGGACTCCATTCACATTTCTGTAACATTACTTAATAGACAAATGCTGTACCAGCAGGTTTAATTAATGTGGAAAACCTAAAAAAATAATTTCTTGACCCTCCTGTGACACAATAAACTCCTGAATTTCAGAATATGAAATTCAAATTTATTTTAATAGACCAGAGTAAATAAAAATTTAGGAATTCAGAATACGAAGCCTTGCATAGTTCAGCATAATTTTTTTCTCCCCGTTATGCTCAAACTTTACTGTGGCAATCGGATTGTGTGAAGCTCCTTCCATTTTCATCACTTCTCCAAAACCAAACTTCTGATGCTCCACTTTTTGCCCAACCTGTAAGTTAGAAGTATCGCTGGGTGCAAAATCAGCAGAAGGTGTGTGTTCCTTAACTGCATTCAATGTTTTAGGAGATAAATAAGATGGTGTTGATGATTTTTTATCCTTTGGCGTAGCGCCATATCTTTTTTCGGCTTCTCTTCCATCGTTATAACCGGAATCACCCCAACCTTTCATTCGGTTAAATGCTGAACCGCTTCCCCATCCGGTTTGTGATTGATTGCGGGAGCCTCCGCCTGCATAACTTCTGTCCAAAAATTTTTCAGGGATCTCTTCAATAAATCTGCTTGGCTCATTCTGTACCAGGTTACCAAAACGATACCGTGCATTAGCATAAGTGATCCAGAGTTTCTTTTTAGCACGGGTAATCACAACATAAAACAGTCTCCTTTCTTCTTCCAGTTCTTCTCTGGTATTAATGGACATTGCGTTAGGAAAAAGCATCTCCTCCAAGCCAGCTGCAAAAACACATTCAAACTCCAGGCCCTTAGCCGCATGAATGGTCATTAGTTTAACTGTGTCAGCATTTGGATCTTTTTCATCTGCATCTGTAAGTAAGGTGATCTGCTGAAGATAAGAAGCAAGGCTTTTGTCTACCAACTCTCCCTCTTCATTATCGGGACTCTCAGTCCATTCTTTGATTGAATTCAACAACTCCTGTATATTCTCATAACGCTGAACTCCCTCAGTGCTTTTATCATTAAAAAGTTCTTTCACCAAATTGGTTTGCTTGCCCACATGAAAAGCCACTTCGTAAGCATTGTGCTTTTCAAGCATGCTGGCAAAACTTTTTATCATGATAACAAATTGTTCCAGCACTTCTTTTGTCCCGGCCCTGAAGCCAAATTCACCTCCACGAAGCATTACTTCCCACATACTGATATTATTCTCATTGGCCGCTAACACCAGTTTATCAATCGTTGTTTTACCAATACCTCTTGCCGGATAATTTATGATCCGTTTTAATGCTTCTTCGTCTTTAGGATTTACAATTATTCTTAAATAAGCAACAAGGTCTTTTATTTCTTTACGTTGGTAAAAACTGATACCGCCATAGATTGTATACGGAATACCCATTCTTCTCAATGCTTCTTCAAATGCACGGCTTTGAGCATTGGTGCGGTATAAAATGGCAAAGTCTTTGTTACTATAGTGATTTCTCAGTTTTTGTTCCTGTATACTATCTGCTACAAATTTCCCTTCCTCATTATCTGTCATTGTCCGCACCAGTTTTATCGTTTCTCCTTCTGAGTTATCGGTAAATAAAACTTTTTCAATCTGGCTTTTATTGTTTTTGATGATCTCATTGGCAGTATGCAGAATATTTTTGGTGCTGCGATAGTTCTGTTCCAGCTTTACTACGGTCACATCATCATAATCTTTCTGAAACTGTAATATATTCTGAATAGTTGCTCCCCGGAAACTGTAAATACTCTGTGCATCATCTCCTACCACGCAAACATTCTCATTCATTGCCCCAAGCAGTTTGATAATCTCATATTGAGCCGGGTTGGTATCCTGGTATTCATCTATCAATATATACTTAAACTTATGCTGATACTTAGCTAATGCTTCCGGAACATTTTTCAATAATTCGTAAAATTTCAACAGGAGATCGTCAAAATCCATCGCCCCGTTTTTAAAACAACGCTTCACATAAGCATCATAGATCTGTCCGATGGCAGGCCGGTTGGCCCGCATATCCTCCTGCTGAATAGCATAATCATTTCTGTATTCTGCCGGGCCAACAAGGGCATTCTTAGCCGCTGAAATCCGGTTGTAAACAATATTGGGCTTATAATGCTTGTCATCAAGATTCAATTCATTGATGACTGTTTTCACCACACTTTTTGAATCATCAGTATCGTAAATAGTAAAATTGCGGGGGTAGCCAATCTTATCAGCCTCAAAACGAAGGATTCTTGCAAAAACAGAATGGAAAGTGCCAATGTATAAGTTTCTCGCTTCTCCATCCCCAAGGATCTTTTCGACCCTTTCTTTCATTTCTTTAGCAGCCTTATTTGTAAATGTAAGAGCCAGTATATTAAACGCATCCACTCCATTGGCCATCAGGTGAGCCACTCTTGTAGTTAGTACTTTTGTTTTTCCGCTGCCGGCCCCGGCAACAATCATTAATGGTCCGTTGATATGGAGTACGGCTTCTTTCTGCCTTTCATTTAGCCCGCTTAAATAATCCTGCATGTTTGCAAGTTACGAAGCGACCGTGAACATAGCTGAAATGTGAATTATTTTGAAGCAATATAATCCAGCAAAGCCTTTTTATTACTGTCATAATACAAAGCTTCAGCTACTTTAAAATACATACTTTTTTCACTGCAAAAATCGTAAGCATATTTAGCCAGGATAAGCTTTTTTTCATCGTAATACAAAAGATTAACCAGTTCTTTTATTTGGTTTGCATTAAGATAAATATCTTTTAATACCACTTTAGCCATTCTGATTTTATCGTCATCATAATACTCATTACTGATCGCTTTTTTTATGGAGGAATATTGTTCATCCGTTGCTATACGATTAGTTCTTCTTCTGTCTCCGGTATTCTCGCTTTCTGATTCTTGCGGGTTAATCAAATATTCATTCCAAGGATCATTTACAATGTTTCCTTCATCCCAGCTTGTTTTCCCAAAACGCATTACAATTAATTCGAGATGCTTACCCGCTGAAAGCTTAACATCTCCATCAAATACTTTTTCATATCGGCCGTCACCGTTTTTTACCTGCCATTGAAATATCTGTACTGCGTAGGTGCCGGGGGTAAGTGATTGAAAAGTGGCTGAACGATCCTGCAAACTATATTTTTTGCCTCCTATTATTATTTTCAGATTGCTTGTGCCAGTAGTACTTATAGTAAAATTAGCCTTGGACTGTGCCGATGCTATAATTATCCAGCCAATACAAACAAAAAAGAGTAAGACTTTTCTCATTTAAACAAAATTTTTTTCAAGTTAATGCCTTAAAAGGGAGAAAAAATACCCGCCAGCACTTATATTAATTCATGATCGTTGGATGATACACACGTTCAGCATTTCTTAAAACCTCCTGCTTATCCAGCGTCATTCGTTTTGTCTGCTGATTTTGAAACATGGTCATCTGGTCCTTAAAATGTGGCGATTCCGGGTGCATAGATGCACCAAAAGTATTTATGGATTCTATTTGAGGAAGGCTGCTGTCTTTGGGATACCGGACAAAACAGATATAAGCATCTCCACCCGTTACTTTCCTCATACCATTTATATATGGTTCAGAAAATGCGGGAGCCAACACATCGGGAAAACCCCATGCCGGTCGCACATCATCACCTCTTACCAGTTTTTGAACATCTCCAAGTGAAAGATCTGTTTTCCCAAAATATTTCATCATATGGTCATATACATATTGGTAAGTTTCAATTGCCTCCTGTTTGGTGATTTGTCTTGAAGGCTGTCCTTTTAACCTGTCAGCCAGGTAATAATATGTAAATAAAAAAATAGCCGCCCCCTTACTTTCGGTAACAGCCTTTCTATCCCAGCCCTGAAAAGTTTGAATCAGTTCTTTCAGGTTGGAATACTCATCAGCTTTTAAATTCAGCATACTGTCAATCCCGTAAGTATATTTAAGTTGTTGAGGAAGCTGCCTGTCGAATTTTATTTTTTTGAAAGTAAAATAATCCACCAATTCTAACCCATCCATTAATTCGGTGACCCGCTGACTGCGGTTATTGCGATAAGTTTCATAGCCGTCATTTTTATCAAAATTTCTCGGATCAAGATTGTATTTTTTTTCTGTGGCCAGAAAAGGTGAGTGGTTATTATTAAACAGATACCCGGATGGCGGATTGATATACTGAGGCAACTCATTTACCGGCTTGAACTCTGTCCATAATGTAGCGGATGTATTTCCTGGCAATGTGCTTCTCCAGTGATAAGCTGTATCGGGATTTCTTCTTGGCATCTTTCCATTGCTGATATAAAAAATAGTATCATACCTATCGGCATACATAATATTGAACATGGGAAGACTGGTCATGCTAACAGCCTTATAGAACTCTGTAAAGTTTTTTGCCTTATTCATCCGATACCATTCTTCCAGTGCTTTTATATCCATTGTAGCAGGAAGCCGAATTGAAAACACCCCTTTCTTTGTTTTTACTGCTGCCCCGTATTTACTCCAGTATATCTTTTTGCAAATAGTGATCGGTATACCTTTTACTTTCAATCTTGCTTTTCCTTTCTCGAGTTTGATCCACTCACCGTCAAACTTATATTCTTTTTTATCTTTTGGATTTGTTTCCAATTGATAAATATCAATCTTATCCTGGTAATTGATAGTGTGTGCCCAGCCAAGATTTTCGTTAGTACCATGAAAAATAAGACACCCCCCCGGAAACAAACCACCCAGCATATTCCATCCTTGTTCGCTTTGTAAATGTGCCTCATAAAATGCAACAGGTCCTGTGTTAGGCTGATGAGCATTAATTGCTAAAAAAGTTTCCCCGGTTGATGTTTTCCTTGAATTCATGGCAAATCCATTTGATCCTTCAGGATTAAAACCCGGGATTGTAGCTATGTTTCCTCCCAGAATCCGGGGTAAAGCTTCATCCACGCCGCAAAAAAGACTAACAGAAAAAACAACAGCCGTCATATAATCCTTTTCATCAAAAGGAAAAGCATGTTTGTATTTTATTTCTTTAGGATGTGCTTTTGCATAGGCATTTAATCCCTGCACATACCCCTTGATCAATGCGACAAAATCGGGACTGAGAGTGTTCCACTGTGCTTCAACTGTTTTCCTGATGCGCAAAAGATTCACCACATAATCTGCTTCCGCACCTTTTCTTCCAAGTCCTGTTCCCAATTTTGCTTTGCCGGAAAGCACCACAAGTTGTAATGTTTCAAAATCATCTTCTGCATGTGCCCATGCTATTCCATAAGCCACTTCAGGATCAGTGGGTGCAAAAACATGAGGAATGCCAAAGCTATCCCTGGCAATAGTGATGTTGGATGGATTGATCTGGCTTTTTGCCTGCAGGCAAAACAGAAGAAAGAAAAACAATATGGGTTTCATACTGTGAATTTATGACAAGAGAGGAACTACCTTCTTTTACTTTCCAGGTATTTTTGATGAATTACCTCCGCCATTGTTTTATTATTCACTTTCGACTCAACCCATGAGATAATATCGAGATATGCAAAAGACCGGGTCTCATACCTGTCTTTTTCAAGATGCTTGATTGTTTGAAGGAATTTTTCCAACTCCGGTTTCAATTGCTGTTGGGTTGATAATTTTATGGACTGCCGTAAAAATCTGAAAATAGCCTCTTCAACAGCAGTCAGGTTCTTCATTTTTGCCATAAACCGATAGACTGATTTTGTTAATGATTCCATGAGCATATCGTTCCCCAGTTCATAATGTGCCAGTAAATGCACCAGTCTTGCATAGCATTGAAGGTCGTGACGCAGGTTGGTATGGTCATGTATTATCTTCTGCAGGTAATCTATGCAGGTATTGTAATCACCGCTGCCAAAATAAAGAACAGCGAATTTATAATTCAGTACCATTACCCGGTGGCTGTCCAGAAACAAATCATAACTCTCCAGTTCCTTCTCAATTCCCGGAACCAGGGAAAGACCTTCTTTGAAGGTTCCTTGCATAAAATGCTGGTTAATCTTTGCCTGGCTTATATAGATAAATGCCTGTATCCGGAAATTGTCATGATCTTTTACCCTGTCGGTCTGGGCCACTTTTTCAAAATACTTTAGGGTCTTTTCAAACTCACGATGATTGCTAAGATCAAAATGTGCGTTTAACAGATAATGGATTCCTTTAATAAAATGGCCGGTTTCTACCCTTTTCATTAAAGGCTTTTCCTCAAATAAGTTTACCCACTTCCTGGTATAGCGATAGTATTGAAGAAAATCCTGCCGGATGAAAGCATACCAGGTATAACATTGATACAAATACAGACGCTCATAAAACCCGGTTTCTTTTGCTGCATCAGTTGGCAGACTTTCCTTCATGAATTTTTTTATATCCTTCTCATCTTCATTATTCCTGGCATGACCATGCTGAACAAACCAGCTGAATAGTTTTAAAGAAAGATTGGAGAGTCTTGCTACAGTATCAAGATGATGATTTACTTCATTCGTTTCAGCGGACAACGCATCGGCCCGGCTTTCAATATTGCGGGTAATATGAAGGCTTTGGATTCTTTTTTCAAGAGCAATCAGTTGCGGCAGAAAATTGAATTTATGATTGGTACGGGCTATTTCTTTGGCTCTTTCAATAATCCGGAGGCTTTGCATAAAAAGCCCTTTCTTATATAATATATGAGCATAATCAAATTGCTCATTCAGCTGAAGATCCATGCTGTCGGCGCTTTTCAGCAGCCGGAGGCTGGCCATAATCTGCTTATAAAGATGGGTTTTGAGATTCGCCAGCTGTGGCTTGGTCATTCCATCAAGCTTTTTCAGCAATTGCTTTTCATCATAGTTTTTCTGGTGGTCCAGGGCATCAAAAAGTCTGACAATCTTCAAATCCTCTTTGCCTGAACTTCTTTTTATATAAAGTTTGAAATGCCGTTTTTCCGCCTTTTCAAGCGATTTGATAAGCTGAAATAATATGTCGGTTGTGCGGTTGGGCATCATAAAGGATTTTTGCTGAAATCCCCTGCCAGCAAGGGTTTTGCTAATTACCTGCTCCTTTAGGCATAATGAAATGATGCCGGAAATGGTTTGAAGGACAAGGTGCTGCTCCCTACTTTTGGGTCAGGAAGATTAATCATACGGCAAACAATCGTTGAAGGCAAGCGTCAGAGGTCAAAGGTAAAGCCAAAATCTTCAATAGCTCTACAATCAAGAATTTTCATATGGCAAGCAATCGTTAGAGGTCAGTCCGTTTCTACGGAAGGACCTTTTTTGTTTATAGGCCTGCTAAAATAACAGTTTATTAATATAGTAACAGTATTCCCGCCTGTTTTTTTTAATTTTCTAGCCGGCTTTATTA
>DAOLIV010000038.1:0-28888 GCA_035328345.1 Chitinophagaceae bacterium
CCGGTAATGATATTTTAAAGAATGGCGGAACTGCACTCGATGCAGTGGAAGCCTGTATTAAGTTGATGGAAGATGACCCGCTTTTTAACGCCGGGAAAGGCGCTGTCTTTACTAATGAAGGCCGCAATGAACTGGACGCCGCCATTATGGATGGAAAAACCCTGGCTGCCGGAGCCGTGGCTGGTGTCACAAATATTAAAAACCCGATTACTGCAGCAAGAGCAGTTATGGAAAAAAGTCCCCATGTGATGATGACAGGGCCAGGGGCGGAAAAATTTGCAAAGCAGCAAGGTCTTGAAATCGTCGACCCTTCTTATTTCTATACTGAAAGTCGCTACAAAAGTTTGCAAAGACTTTTGAAGGAAGATTCAGCACAAAAAGACTTACCCGATACACTTAAGAAGGTAAGTATTCTGTACAACGATTACATTGAATCGCCGCTAGGCATTATGGGTAAGTTTGGAACAGTTGGTGCCGTTGCTTTGGACAGGCACGGAAATCTTGCAGCAGCAACCAGTACAGGGGGTATGACAAATAAAAAATATGGTAGAGTAGGAGATGCTCCGATAATCGGTGCCGGCACTTATGCAAATAACCAAACTGCAGCTCTTAGCGGAACCGGATGGGGGGAATTCTATATAAGACTGGTACTTGCAAAATCAATAAGTGATATGATGGAGTTTGGTAAAATGAAACTTACGAATGCTGCCAATGAAATGGTAATGAAAAGACTGCCTGCACTCGGCGGTGATGGGGGACTTATTGCTGTTGATAAAAACGGAAACATTGCAATGCCATTTTGTACTGAGGGGATGTATAGAGGATATATAAAAAGCACCGGAGAAAAAAGTGTAAAAATTTATAAAGAGTGAAGCTGAAAGTCAAACGGCTGATCACTTTTTGTTGTCTGTTTATTCCACTGATTACTGCCTCACAAACTATTGGTATAATACAACATCTTAGTTGTACCAAGGATACCTCACAAAAATATGCATTATATATACCTGCAAAGTATGATGAACAAAAGCTAAATCCCTTGCTGATCTTTTTTGATCCTGCAGCGAGAGGTGATTTTCCTATACATCTTTATCAAACATTGGCCGATAATTATGGGATCATTATGGCAGGATCATTCAATAGCCAAAATTTTAATGGTCAGTCTTCAGTGGATGCCTTTGTTGCAGTTTACAATGATATCGTTGGCCGCTACTCAATTGCACCTGATAAAATTTGGCTGGCTGGATTTTCAGGTGGGGCAAGAGCGGCTTCTTTACTGGCAATGAATTTTTCTGAAGTAAGCGGGGTAATAGGGTGTGGTGCAGGATTTGCGGATAATGATCAATTAAACCTTGCAGGTTTAAAATCATATGCAGCTATTGTGGGAGATAAGGACATGAACTACTCAGAACTGATGGAAAACAGTAAGTATCTTGATGAAAAAAGGGTCAGGAATATTTTACTTGTTTTTCATGGCGAACATTCCTGGCCACCACCCGGCTATATGAAGGCCTCCCTTGAATGGCTCATTGATGATACATCTGTTCCGGTGCCCCCGGATAACCATTTATTAAGTTTAGTCAGAGCAAAGGCAGATTCAGGTTATTTATATGAAGCCTGGTTTGAGGCAAAAGAACTAAGTAAGATTAAAATTTACAAGGATAGCGCCGTTATTCTGATGAATTTGATTCAGAAACAAGAAAAGTTTAACAGCGATAGGGAGCTCTTTCAAAGAGTTTCAAATGATGAAACAAATTGCATGAATAGTTTTTCCCTTCTTTTCAGCAGTATGATATTTCAGGACAAGGATATAGATGATAAAAGTTGGAAAAATATTTTGAGCCAGGTCACAGAAATGTGTTATGATAAGAATATTTACAGACAATTAGCGGGCATACGCTGTCTTGATCATTGTATTCGAAGTTGCCGGGAACAATTCCAGCATTATATGATTATGGGTCAATATAATGAGGCTGTAAAGGTTGGAGAAGTGCTGACTGTTTTCATGAGTTCTGAGTTTACGTCCTGGTACTTTCTCGCAAGGGCGGAAGCGGGGGCTGAAAGAAAAAAGCAATCTCAGAAATATCTTGAGCAGGCTATAAGCAAAGGTCTGAAGTGGAGCGAAAGGATTAAAAATGATCAGCTATTACTAAAGGTCTTTAGCCTTGATGAACTTCAAAAGGTCTTTAATAAAGAATAAGATTATTCCTTATTTCTTGTATCAATAATTATCTTCTTCCGGTTAAAATACTTTCCAATAGAAATGGAGAATACCCTGTGCCTGATCTTTGGACCACCATCTGCATTATTAATGCTCGCCATGCCATGAGTGTAATTGGCAAATATGGTAAAACCATCTACCGTTTCATAACCCAATTGCCCAAGCATATTTGCAGAAAAATGACCATAATCACCATAGCTGAATTTCATAGTACGTTTCACTTTTCCTCCGGTTGATAAATTGTATTCTTCCTTACCGAAAAGCTGAAAATCCAGTGATGGACCCGCCTTAATAAAAAAATGACTGGGCCCTTTTCCTAAGTCATATTGAAGCAATGCTGCCGTTTCTACTGTATGGATTGTTGTATTGTTATCTGTAGCCTGAACATCCGGCGGGAAAGCATAGCTGGTAAAATTTACTTTGTAACCTTTCATGCTGTAAAAAACAGCAGGAGCAAAATACAGGTTTCCTTCAAAAGGAACTTTCATCATCACTCCGGCATGAAAGCCGTATTTAAATTCATTTTCCTGTTTTTGATTCAGAATAGTGTAAAGAGTACGGGTAGCCTGCGGACCGGCAAATATTCCAACCTGGTTCTGGCAAAATGAAGTACACACTATACCTAATGAGCATATAAGCAGGTAAACTGATCTCATCAATTGAAATTTGGTTTAAATAAATTTTACGGAGCTTTTCAGAGAGGATAAAACCGCTTGCCAAGTGGAAAGAGGCTGGACAAGGTAGCCGGCAAAAATAGAAATTAAATCCGGTAAAGCAAAGCTATTGCCAGATTATTGCGAATAGTTTTTGGCAGGGTCTTTTACTTCTTTTGATTGATTATAAGCAGCTGATTCTCCTTTTGGAATAGAGAGATTTTTCCATGCTTCAATTTTGATCATTCGTCCTATATAAACTATCTGTCCAATGTGATAGGGGTAATGTGCCAGTTGGCGGTTTATGGCGTCAATTACAGTGAGATTTTCCTTTCGTATTGAAACAGATTTCTTCAGATTTCTTTTCTTTATTGAAGCCAGGGCATTTAAAAAACAAGCCCAGCCTTCCTCCCATAATTCCAGAAGTTTTTCTTTACTGTAATCGTGTATCTCAAATTCATCATCCCTTTTTCTCCACTCTTTTTCACCGTCTTCAATCAAAAAATTGGTCCACCGGCTTAACATATTACCATGCATGTGCTGAATAATAATGGCAATGCTGTTAGATGCTGCATTAGGCTGGTAATGAAAATCTGAATCATGTAATTGTTCAAATGTTTTATCTCCCAGACCCTTATAGTATTTCAATCTCCTGATAACCGTTGCCAGATAATCCTTACCAATTGAAGCCATGCTTTTATGTTTAATTATTGAATAAATTTTCAATAGCCTTCTGCTGCATCTTCTCCCCGTATATCAGCTACTGCTTCCAGTTTCCCATCATCACTGATCTTTATAATCTCTGTTCTGCCAATTCCACTACGGTATTTGATAGTATAACCCATGTTTTCAAGTCGTGTTTTTGTACTATCAGGAAATCCTTTCTCAAGTTCCAATACATCTGGTAACCACTGATGATGAAATTTCGGCTTATATACGGCATCTTCTGTACTCAAATTAAACTCCAGGATATTCACAAGTGTTTCAAAAACCTGGGTAGGTATTGTTGTTCCCCCAGGTGTTCCGACCACAATAAAAGGTTTGTTGTTTTTTAATACAATTGTAGGCGTCATTGAACTTAACATTCTTTTTCCTGGCCGGATTGAATTTGCTTCCCCTCCAACTGCCCCGTACATATTGGGCACACCCGGTTTAATACTGAAATCGTCCATTTCGTCATTTAGAAAAAATCCTGCTTGACCCACAACTGTGCGGCTACCATAGGAGTTATTCAAAGTTGTTGTAACAGAAACAGCATTACCATCTTTGTCAACCACACTTAAATGAGTTGTCTCTTCACTTTCTGTTGCTAATAAAATACCTGGTTTTACCTGATCACTTGGTGTTGGTTTATCCGGCGAATAATCCTTCATTCTTGTTTGCAGGTAAACGTCATTGCACAACATACTTACAGGAACCTTGTAATAATCAGCATCACCCATATACTCGGCCCTGTCCGCAAAGGATCTTCGTTCTACCTCGGTCATCAATTGCACGGCCTGCACGGAATGAAATCCCATATCAGCAATATTTCTTTCTTCGATCATTTTCATCATCTGGTTTACCAGCACCCCGCCACTGCTGGGCATCGGCATTCCTACAATTTGGTATCCTTTATAATTGAAAGTATGTGGTGCTCTTTGTTTTGCCTGGTAATTCTTCAGATCTCCATAACTGATAATGCCTCCACCTCTTTTCATTTCTTCAACAATTAATCTTGCTGTTTCTCCTTCATAAAATCCAGCAGCGCCATTATCTTTTATTCTTTTCAGCGTGTTGGCGAGATCAGTCTGTATCAGAGTGTCTCCGGCTTCCCATCCTTTATTGTTGTAGAAAACCGGCATCACAGTATTGTATTTCTTTAGGTCTCGTTGCAAGGAATTAAAAGAATTGGCTTCCTGTTTTGTAAGGACAAAGCCCTTTTCAGCTAATTCAATGGCGGGGTGTATTAGCTTTTCAAATGGAAGACTGGCATATTTATATGATGTAAAGAGCCCGGCCACAGTTCCCGGCACTCCTGATGATAAATGACCATCCTGGCTTTTGTCAGTCCGGGCTGTTCCATCCGGGTCAACATACATATCTCTTTTTGATTGTTCCGGTGCCTTTTCCCGGTAATCAATAGCGAGAAGTTCGCCATCTTTTAATCTCGCTACCATGAATCCGCCACCACCAAGATTTCCTGCTCTTGGATACACAACAGCTAATGCCAACTGAGTAGCAATCGCTGCATCTATAGCATTTCCTCCTTTTTTTAGTATGTCAACTCCCACCTTACTTGCAAGCGGGTGAGCCGATACAACAGCGCCGTTTGATACAACTATTGATTTCTGAGAGGAGTAATTATAAGGATCAAACGACAGTGCTTTGTCAATTTTCTGCGTCGTGTTGCAGGCAAGAATAATTGATAAAAAAAGTAAGGGAACTATTTTGTTGCAATTCATATTCGTAAAAAAATAAAGCTACATAAAAACGGGAGACTTACAATTGCCGGATCGGAGGCAATTAATAACTGACGGTTTCTTAACTTGCCGGAATAAATGATTGATTCATGTACAAGAAAATATTCTTTTCATTCCTTTGCTTCCTGGTTATTGTTTCAGCTTCAGCTCAATTAAAATCTCCCAGTGAATTTTTAGGCTATAGTATCGGAACAAAATTTACCCCGCATTGGAAGGTTGTAAATTATTTCCACCATGTAGCCAGCCAGGCAACTGCGATGGTTAAGTTAGAGCAATATGGAGAGACCAATGAAGGAAGACCCTTGCTACTTGCATTTATATCTGATCCCCAAAATATCAACAGGCTGGATCAGATCAGGATGAATAATCTCAGGTTAGCAAATGTTGCAAAAGATAAAGCGATGCCAATGGAAGATAATGCTCCGGCTATTGTGTGGCTCAGCTATAATGTACATGGCAATGAAACATCTTCTTCTGAAGCCGCCATGCTGACTTTATATTCTCTTGTTGAACCTTCAAATGCTCAAACCAAAGAATGGCTTAAAAACACTGTAGTTATTATCGATCCTTGCCTCAATCCTGATGGAAGAGACAGGTATGTGAACTGGTTCAACTCAATTGAGGGAATAAAGGCCAATCCGCAACCCATGGCAAGAGAGCACCGGGAACTATGGCCAGGTGGAAGGACCAATCATTACAACTTTGATCTGAATCGTGACTGGGCATGGCAAACGCAGGTCGAAAGTCAGCAACGTATTAAGATCTACGATCAATGGCTCCCGCAAGTGCATGTGGATTATCATGAGCAATGGGTTGATGCTCCTTACTATTTTGCCCCCGCTGCAGAGCCATTTCATGAAGTGATCACTTCATGGCAAAGAGAATTTCAAACAATGATCGGGAAGAATAACGCAAAATATTTTGATAAGAATGGCTGGTTGTATTATACAAAAGAACTTTTCGATCTTTTTTATCCGTCATACGGAGATACATATCCTACTTATAATGGTGCGATAGGCATGACTTATGAACAAGCAGGACACGGCATCTCGGGTACGGCAATAATAAACAATGAAGGCGATACACTTACTCTGCACGACAGGGTTATGCATCATTACACAACCGGGATCAGCACTGTTGAAACAGCTTCGCTTAATGCAACCCGATTGGTAAAAGAATTCAGGAAATATTTTAATGAAGCCGTATCGACAGGTGTGGGAGAATATAAAAGTTATGTAATAAAAAATAATCCTGCAGATGCGGAACGGATAAAGGCATTAATTCAGTTATTCGATAAGAATGATATCAGGTATGGGCTTACCAATGCCGGAACAGGAAAGGGCTTCAGTTATCAAAGTGGCAAAGAAGAAGTATTTAATTATGGCAAAGATGATATTATTGTATCCGCATTACAACCCAGATCTTCACTTGTAAAAGTATTGTTAGAGCCAAAATCAAAACTAACAGATTCTGCAACCTATGATATCTCTGCCTGGTCGCTTCCCTATGCCTATGGTCTTACTGCATGGGCAACGAAAGAGAAAATAAACGGAGCAGGATCATTCAGCACTTCAAATGTTCAGAACGCTGAGACGACGTATGGGTATTTGATGGAATGGAACGGAGTTAGTGCTGCCAAAACAGCAGGACAGTTGCTGCAAAAAGGAATTTTACTACGTTATGCTGAACAACCTTTCCAGATCGATGGCAAACAATATGAAAGAGGAACGATAATCATTCTGAAAACAGCAAATAAATCTTTTGGAGACAACCTTTGGAAGATTGTTCGTGAAGTTGCAGATGGCAATAGAATTAAACTTAATCCGGTTTCTGGTGGACTTGTTGATAAAGGATTTGACTTTGGCAGCAGCAAGGTTCATCCTTTTAAAGCCCCCAAAGTTGTTTTGCTCACCGGGGAAGGAGTGAATGCAAATGCCGCAGGTGAAATCTGGCATTTCTGCGACCAACAGTTAGGCTATCCCATCACTTTAGTCAATGCCAATGATATATCCCGGGCCAACTGGAATGATTTTAATGTCCTGATCTTGCCAGACGGCAATTATCGCTTTCTTAATGACAAATCCTTTGTTGAATCATTTAAAGAGTGGGTACAAAAGGGAGGAAGAGTTATTGCTTTGGAAAATGCTGTTGCGCAATTGGCGAAAGCAGATTTTGGTATTAAACAAAAAAAGGATGATGAAGAAAAGAAAGACTCTTCAAGCTCTTATGATGATTTAAAAAAGTTTGCAGACAGGGAAAGAGATGCGATAAGCGGATTTACACCAGGCTCAATTTTAAAAGTTGAACTGGATAATACTCATCCGTTGGGGTTTGGTTACCCCGGATATTATTACACATTAAAGCTTGACGATAATTTTTATGAGTATTTTAAGAATGACGGTTGGAATGTAGGAATTATCCGGAAAGATAACCAGGTGGCCGGATTTATTGGTGCTGAAAAGAAACAAAAATTCAGAGACGGATTGCTTTTTGGCGCCCAGGCAATGGGTGATGGAACAGTGATCTATATGGCGGATAATCCACTATTCAGAAGTTTTTGGGAAAATGGAAAACTGCTTCTGTGTAATGCATTATTCTTTTCTGGTCAATAAGCCGCTTGTACATTTTATCAGGCTGTTTACATCACATCGGTTATTTTCGCTGAATAAATTTGATACATGAGGAAATTCTTACTCTCATCATTCGTTTATTTTTTACCATTAATTATAACCGCTCAGTCACCAGCAAGCTGGACATCAGCAGATATGTACCTGGCTATCCGAAAACTGAATGTTGTTGGTTCAGTGTTATACATAGCCGCACACCCTGACGACGAGAACACCAGACTTATAGCATATCTCTCCAAAGACCGGATGTTGCGTACAGGATATTTATCTATGACGAGAGGCGATGGTGGACAGAATTTGATTGGAGACGAGCAGGGAATTGAGCTTGGTTTGATCCGGACACAGGAATTACTTTCTGCAAGAAGAATAGATGGAGGAGAACAATTCTTTACAAGAGCATTTGATTTTGGCTATTCAAAAACACCGGAAGAAACTTTTACAAAGTGGGACAAAGAAAAAATACTGTCGGATGTAGTTTGGGTAATACGAAAATTTCAACCAGATGTGATCGTTACCCGGTTTCCGACAACCGGCGAAGGGGGACACGGTCACCACACAGCATCTGCTATTCTTGCCAATGAAGCATTTGAAGCTGCAGCGAATCCCGGTCGATTTCCTGAACAGTTAAGATATGTTACTCCCTGGCAGGTAAAAAGAGTATTATGGAACACTTTCAATTTTGGAGGAACCAATACGACAAGGGATGACCAACTGAAAATTGACGTAGGAGGATACAGCCCTTTGCTTGGAAAAAGTTATGGAGAGATAGCGGCTGAAAGCCGGAGCCAGCACAAGAGCCAGGGTTTTGGGGTGCCGGCGTCAAGAGGAGAGCAATTGGAATACTTCAAAGCTACGAAGGGAGGGCAGCCATCAAAAGATATTCTGGATGGAGTTGATATTACCTGGAAAAGAATAAAGGGTGGAGATACAATCGAAAAAATGATCAATGATGTCGCAGCTTCTTTTGACTTATTGCATCCTGAAAAATCTGTTGAACAACTGGTTAAATTGTACAAAGCGATGAGTAGTTTGCCAGGCGGGAACTGGAAGGATCAGAAGCTGAAAGAAGTAAAACAACTAATTGAACAATGCAGCGGTTTATTTCTTGATGCGACAACATCAGAACAGTTTGCGGTGCAAACAGATTCAGTGAAGATCAATTTTTCGTTCAACAACCGGCTTGGAACAGATGCAGAACTTCAAAAAGTTGTTATAGATGAGTTTGATTCAACTTTTGCATTAAAAATGATCAAAAACAGGAATATCAATTTTTCTCAGACAATTTTTGTCCCCCCTGCAAAAAATATCACACAACCTTACTGGCTGGCGAGTAAAATGTCAGAAGGATACTTTAATGTCTCAGATCAATTGAAGATCGGGCAACCCGATGTTGATCCGTCATACACAGCTATGATCCAGCTAAAAATATTCGGGGAAGTGTTCAACTTTGAAAGACCTGTAAAATATAAATTCACCGATCCGGTAAAAGGAGAACTCTATGAGCCGCTTGTGATTGAACCACCGGTTCTTGTTTCGCCTGATGCAAAAATTAAAATCTCAATTGATAGCAATTCTTTTAGCGGAGTACTCAATCTTACCGGCAACAAAAAAGGATTTCAAACATCATTGCCTGAGCCGGGTAAAGAATACTCAGATAATATAAAAGTGGAATACGGTTCCGATAAAATTTTATTTTCAGATAAAGGAAAAACAATCCCTGTCTCTTATTCTGTAAAGGCAACAAAGGATAATGAATATTATTTCGCAGCAGATGCAAATAATGGCAGAAAAGATTTTTATCACCTTGGAATGAATTCGGTAAAATACGATCATATTCCTGATATAC
This sequence comes from Chitinophagaceae bacterium, assembly GCA_035328345.1. GTDB lineage: Bacteria > Bacteroidota > Bacteroidia > Chitinophagales > Chitinophagaceae > JJ008. Next base: position 9,807 of record DAOLIV010000038.1, read on the forward strand.
ATTATTTCACTATAGCCAGTGTGGAAAATAAGAAGCTGGACCTGGAGATTTATAATAAAAAGATCGGCTATATAGTTGGTGCTGGCGACAAAGTTCCGGAAGCACTGGAGCAAATGGGATATGAAGTGACATTGCTTACCGACAAAGAATTGGCCAGGAATAATCTTAACCAGTTTGATGCAATTATAACTGGCGTCAGGGCATATAACACCAATGAGTGGATGAGTAATTACTATGATAAACTGATGAAGTACGTACACGAAGGAGGCAATCTTATTGTACAGTATAACACCAGCAATTTTATCAGTTCAGTAAGGTCAAGGATCGGGCCTTACGATTTTTCAATTTCGAGAACGAGAATAACAGACGAAAATGCACCGGTTGTATTTCTGAAACCTGATCACCCGGTTTTGAATTTCCCTAATAAGATTACACAAGATGATTTTAAAGGCTGGGTACAGGAAAGAAGTATCTATCATGCAGCAAATTGGGATAAAGAAAAATTTGAAACGATACTTTCAATGAAAGACCCCGGCGAGGGGCCAGAGGAAGGAAGCCTTGTTATTGCAAAATATGGGAAAGGCTTTTTCACTTACACCGGGTTGGTTTTTTTCCGTGAATTGCCGGCTGGTGTTCCCGGGGCATATAGGTTAATGGCCAACATTATTGCATTGAATAAGAAGAAAGGATTTTAATTTAAAGAATGGTGGATCAAAGAAAACCTGATGTAAGAAGGGGAGAGATGGCATTTATTTTTGCCATTGTTCTCGGACTTTTTTTAGGATTATTAATTAAGAAGATTCGTATTGGTCTGTTGATAGGTGTAATACTCGGGTTAGTTATTGTTTTTACAGGTTGGTTAAGAAATACAAAACGATAAATGCCATATGGATTTATACGACGATGATAAGACGCCTTTATTTAAGAACTGGGGTAGCTGGTATGTATTTATTATTGGCTTCCTGCTTGTCCAGATCGTTCTGTTTTATTTCTTCACGAAACGTTTTTCATGAGCCAGCTGGATTGGATCATACTTGTAGTAACCTTACTGGCTATAATAAGTTATGGCCTATACAAAAGCCGTACCTCACACAATCTCGACGGATATTTTCTTTCTAACAGAAGCATGCCATGGGGACTCGTTCTGCTAAGCATAATGGGAACACAGGCCAGTGCTATCACATTTTTATCAGCGCCGGGGCAGGCATATACGGATGGAATGCGGTTTGTTCAATATTATTTTGGACTGCCCTTAGCTATGGTCGTCATTTGTATATTTTTTGTCCCGATATTTCACAAACTGAAAGTCTATACGGCTTATGAATACCTGGAAAACAGGTTTGATAATAAAACCCGGACATTAACTTCATTTCTTTTTCTGTTGCAACGGGGACTTTCAACCGGCATAAGTGTTTTTGCGCCTTCCATTATTCTCTCTTCTTTATTCGGATGGAATATCTATTACACAAATATTTTAATGGGTGGCCTGTTGATTATCTATACTATGAGCGGTGGGGCCAAAGCAGTCGCTTATACCCAGCAATTACAATTGATCATCATTTTTACAGGTATGTTCCTGGCGGCGTATATGGTAGTAAATATGCTGCCGAAGAATGTATCGTTTACGGATGCATTGGAGGTAAGTGGAAAATTAGGTAAACTGAATGTGATCACTACCGGTTTTGAAGGCGGAAAGTTCAACTGGAGTGATCAATATAATTTGTTAAGCGGACTCATCGGGGGATTTTTTCTTGCGTTGTCGTATTTCGGTACAGACCAGTCACAGGTCGGACGATATCTTACAGCAAGATCATTGAGAGAAAGCAGGGTAGGGTTGTTAATGAATGGATTGGTTAAAGTACCAATGCAATTTGCCATTCTTCTTATTGGAGCATTGGTTTTTACTTTTTATCAATTCAATAAAGCGCCGATCTTTTTTAATGATATCCAGATCAGCAAGCTTGAACAATCGCCCGTGTATAAAGATTCTTTTGCTTTGGCCAGGCAGCAGTACGATGAGTTAACTCTTCAAAAGCAACAAGCTGTTTTGGCTTATACTTCTGCCAATAAAGAAACAACCACTTCTTCACTGGAACAGTTAAGAGCACTGCAATCAAAGTCAGATAGTCTGAGGGGAAAAGTAAAAGATTGGCTGAATACAAAAGAAGTAGGTGGTGACGGGAATGATACGAATTATATTTTTCTGAGGTTTGTTGTGGATTATTTGCCGGCTGGTCTTGTCGGGCTGCTCATAGCCATAATTTTCCTGGCCTCATGGGGAAGTATAGCTGCTGCTATCAATTCGCTGGCATCCTGTAGCATGGTTGATTTTCATAAACGATTTACAAGAAAGAAGGAAACAGGGGAGGATGAATATCAATTGTCAAAATGGTACACACTGGCATGGGGCATATTTTGCATTGTGGTTGCCATGTTCACATATAATATCGGTAACAGTCTGATTGAGGCAGTAAACATTCTGGGTTCTTTATTTTATGGAGTGATTCTCGGAGTGTTTCTGGTAGCTTTTTTCCTGAAAAAAATCAGGAGAGGAGATGTTGTATTCTGGTCAGCTTTATTGGCTGAGGTACTTGTCATTACAGTTTTTATTCTAACTAGGCAGGGGGTGTTCAAAATGGGTTTCCTCTGGCTAAATCCTATTGGAGCATTTGGTGTTGTATTGTTCAGTTTGCTGCTCAATAAATTAGTGCCATCAAAAAAATAGTCCCCGCAATGCAGGGACTATCAGTAAATCTTATCTCAATGTTACTTCTTCAATTCAGCCAGTAATTTTTCATTCAGTTTTACATAATCATCATTCTTTGCTTCCATAGCCAGTTGCTTTGATTTTTCGGCAGCGGCTTTAGCTTCACTTTTTTTACCGAGACGGGCTAAACAATTAGCTCTTTGATGATGGATCCAGAAAGCTGTTGGATTCATTTCAGCGGCTTTGTCAAACCATGCAAGTGCCTGGTTGAGATCTTTTCCATTATTCATGTAATACATGGCCGCATTAAAATAAGGCCTGTTATCTTTTTCCATGGCATCTTTGATCTGTCCCATGATCTTGCTGTCGATATCTACAGACACTTTGAATTCTGTATAAACATTGTCCCATATTAGGCCGATGGCACAGGAGTTATCCTTAATGTCCCCCACGTTTATCATAAAAGTCTCAATTGCGAATGGTAATGTTTGAACGGGAGTTTTTACTCTTACGACATCTTCTTCCTGTTTATAAGCCGCAGGGCTGGTAACGTCAGTTTGCTTGGTGATAATAACTGTCCATTCTTTTTCTTCAGGTATTGTCAGTAAACCATATTTTCCCGCAGGAACTTTTGTTCCATTGATCATTACATCTTCGCCAAATGTTACTGTTGTTGCCTGGTTGGCGCCGGTTCTCCATACTTTACCATACGGAACAAGATCTCCAAAAACTTTTCTTCCCTTCACACCGGGGCGGGAATAAGAAAGCTCAATGCTGGATAGTGCAAAATTTTGTTTTACGTAACAGGTAGGGCTTGGAGCAGGAGTATTTAACTGCTGTGCATCCATAGCCAAGCAAGTAAGGATAACTGAAAGGCTTAATACAATTTTTTTCATCATAACAAGTTTTAATGTGCGGCAAAGGTAGGGAATGATGAAAAATTATTGCTTCAGTATTGTTTGGTGAAATATTTTGAAGATGAAGAGAGAAGTTAATGCCTTATAAACTAAGGATCAAAAGCTGATTGTAACAGTAGTTCTGCCGTTTTTATTAGCATTTCTGCGCCATTTGGGACCTTCTTTAATAAGTCTTATTGCCTCTTTATCACAGGCAGAACACAACGACTTTTCAATACGGATATTTATGGGTTCCCCCAATTGATTTACTTCAAAAGAAACCTCAACTGTTACTTCGGGGTTTGTTTTCATTTCGAAGTCTTCCGGAACATTCAGATTATTGGCCAGGTAGGCATCGTAATTTCTCCAGCCATCGGCAGGTTCCGGTTCTTCAAAATACTGCTTTGCATTTCTTGAGCGGCTTATTGCATTGGATTGTTTATGACTCAACACCATTGCAGAAACAGTTTTTTGATCTTCCTGCATTATAATCTTATTGGAAGCCACATTATTTTTAAGCTTCACAGTATCGTTTTCAAAACCAATGGAACGAACCTGTACATTCAGGACAGTATCAGGATTAATAAGATTGAAGTATCCATTTGCATCTGTGTAGGTAGCTACATTGTCAGCTATGTTCATCACATTAGCAAAAGGTATCCCTGCATTTCTGGAGTCTGTAACCCGGCCACGGAAAATATTAGTAGCCGTGTTGCGATAATTTCCATCAGCTTTACGACTTGCATTGCCCGGCTTGGTTATACCCGCATTGGCATTATACTGCTTTGTTTTTACTTCATCATTTTCGGCTTTTTCCTGTAAAATGGTCACATCAGACGTTTTCATGGATTTGTCATCGTTGTTAGCGACATCTTTTTGCTGTTCTTTATCTGCAGCAACAGGAGCTTTTGATACAGGATTGTTTACAGTAGCCAGGTCATTCTTCTCCTCGGCTGCTTTTTCTTTTACCAGGTTATCATCTGTTTTATACTGACCTTCAGTTCTTTTTTCAGGCTCACTCCTGTTTATGTCCTGCTTTACCGTACTGCTTTCTGCATTACCTGTTGCAGTATTTTCGGTTGCTTTTTTCAGTCCGGATATTGTGTTACTATCTGTAAGGCTCCCCGAACTGTCAGAAGAAGTTGTTTCTTTATTTTTACTCTTTTCAAGCTTGGCTAACTCATTTTCCTTTTTATTAAACCCGAATTTATAAACCAATAAGCCCGCAGTTAACAGAAGTATAATGATTGCTGCGACACGAAGTAGGGGAAATGATCTGCTTCCACCTTTTCCGATAGGGATAACCTTTGCTTTCTCGGTTCTATCTTGCAACCTTTTACTTAGCTCAGCAATATCAGCCTGGATATTTACACCCTTGGTAGAATAGCCTTCAAGGGCATCTGCCAGGAAAGGATCATCAAGGGCTGCTTTTTCAAGATCATGTCTTTCTGTAGCAGATAAAAGGCCTTTGTGATATTTTTCAATATCAGCGGCTGTATAGTTTTTTATGTTCTTATCAGTTGCCATAAGGCATTACAAAATTCACTTTTTTATTTTTTCTGTTTCAGAGCTGTCTTTTTCCATACAGATTTTCAGGTTCCTTCTTCCGTTCTGGATAAAACTTCTGACCTGGTTCCACTCATGACCCGTTATCTCCACGATCTCATTATAACATTTTCCTTCCAGGTAAAATAAACGGATCGTTTCCTGTTGCTCACTGGTCAATGTCCCGAGGCAGTCTTCCATTTTTTTGAAATTCTCCTCTTTTTCCAGCACACCATTCAGATGCACAGTTTCTTCCGTTTGCATAAGATCCACCTTAAACTCTGTAGTTTTAAGGTTTTTTGGTGTCCGCAGTTGCATCAGGCAATGATTTTTGGACAGTTGGTGCAGCCAGCCTTTAAAATTATCCACTTCATGCTTACGGAGTTTTGTTACCAGCTCCTCAAAGATCATCATCACACTGTCCTTGGCTGTTTCTGTTTCCTTATAATATTTAAGGCATACCCCGTAAACCAGCTCCATGTAGCGCTGGTACAGTTCACCAAGTACTGACATATCTCCCGATTCTTTATAAAGAGCAACCAGTTCTTTGTCGGCTAGTGATGTGTGGGATATATTTTTTATAAATGCCACCGGGCTAAAATTAACAAATAAAAAAATGATCGTTGCTTATGCAATTGCTAAAATACCGGCATCAGGGTAGGTAAATAAACTTTATGAAAAAAGTAATTCTTCTGATTGCACCCGTTATCATATTTATACTGGCGTTCAGACCAGTCAATTCATTTACTGTTTCAGGAACTGTAAGTGATGAGACAGGAGTACCGATACCCGGGATATCAGTCCAGGTAAAAGGAACAAGGACAGGTGTTGCGACTGCGAACGATGGAACTTATAAATTAACTGTACCTAACTCCAATGACGTATTGGTTTTTTCAGGAGCCGGAATTGAAACAAAAGAAGAAAAGATCGCTGGCAGGACAACAATTAATATTACACTAAAAAGACTTGCATTAACCGGAACTGAAGTAGTTGTAACGGCTATGGGACAAAGTAAAGCCAGGAAAGAAGTTTCATCATCTGTACAAATAAGAGGGATGAATACAATTTATGGAGCAAGATCAGCTCCGGATGCAACAACGAATGGCTTCTACAGGAGTTTTGATGAAGAATTTGATGACTTCAATACCGAAGGCTACGATCACATTACAGAAAATAAATTTCTGAAGGTTGCTGATAATCCCCTTTCAACCTTTTCAATTGATGTGGATGCCGCATCCTACAGTAATGTTCGTCGCTTTCTGAATAATGGTCAATTACCGCCTGCTGGTGCAGTCAGGATCGAAGAGTTGGTTAATTATTTTACTTATGATTATCCACAACCGGAAAACAATGAGCCTTTCTCTATCAATACTGAAATATCTGATGCCCCGTGGAATAAAAATCACAAATTGGTTTTGATCGGATTACAGGGGAAAAAAATACCTACTGAAAACCTGCCTGCTTCCAATCTTGTTTTCCTGATTGACGTTTCGGGTTCCATGATGTCTGCCAATAAACTTCCGCTTGTAAAAGCTTCTATGAAAATGCTGGTTGATCAGTTGAGAGAACAGGATCATGTAGCAATGGTGGTATATGCAGGAGCAGCCGGTTTGGTTCTTCCTTCTACAAGCGGTGCAGATAAAACAAAGATCAAAGACGCAATTGATAAGCTGGAAGCAGGTGGTTCTACTGCAGGCGGAGCCGGAATTAAACTGGCTTATAAAACTGCCAAGGAAAATTTTGTGAAGAACGGGAATAACAGGGTGATCCTTTGTACCGATGGAGATTTCAATGTTGGTGAAAGCAGCGATGATGCAATGGAACGGCTGATAGAGAATGAAAGAAAAAGTGGTGTATTCCTGACTGTGTTAGGATACGGAATGGGAAATTATAAAGACAGTAAAATGCAGAAATTGGCTGATAAAGGAAATGGAAATCATGCCTATATCGATGGCATCAGCGAAGCCAAAAAAGTATTGGTGAACGAATTCGGCGGAACCCTTTTCACTATTGCAAAAGATGTGAAACTACAGGTAGAGTTTAATCCGGCAAAAGTCCAGGGGTATCGTTTGATCGGTTATGAAAACCGCATGCTCGCCAAAGAAGATTTTAATGATGATAAAAAAGATGCAGGCGAACTGGGCAGCGGTCATACAGTAACTGCCTTATATGAAGTAATACCTGTTGGAGTTAAAAGTGATTTCCTGAAATCAGTTGACTCACTGAAATACCAGAAAAATGTGCAGCCATTAAGCAAGTCATCACACAACGGTGAAATTATGACCGTCAAGTTTCGCTACAAGGCTCCTGATGGGGATGTCAGCAAATTGATTGAACACCCTGTTAAGGACGAGCAAATAGCAATCGCTAAAACATCTGAAAATTTCAGGTTTGCAGCTTCAGTGGCCCAATTCGGGATGCTGCTCAGGGATTCTGAATTCAAATCATATGCCTCATTTGATAATGTGATCAGTCTTGCCCGCAAAGCCAGGGGTATTGATGAGGAGGGTTACCGGGCCGAATTCATCAGGCTGGTTCAAAGTGCACAAATGCTGGCCAAAGCCAAATCAACACCCAAGGATGAAGCAGATACCGACGAAGAAGACACAATGCCCGTAAGCCGAAAATAAAAAAGTGAAAAGCCGTTATGCAATTTTTTATGTCTCAGCATCCGTAAAATAAGCTAATCATTTAACAGCCGGTTAGTGATCCGGGGCCGGTTTTTACCGGCCCTTTTTAGAACCACGATTTTGAGGATTTGAAAAGTATTAATGGGATATAAATGATGCTTTTATGAAAACGGCAGCATAACTACATCTGGTAAATTAATTATACAATAAACATGAGTAAAAAGATCCAACTTTCCATTCCCACTCCCTGCCATGAGAACTGGGATGCCATGACTCCGGTTGAAAAGGGAAAATTCTGTGGCTCCTGCCAGAAACAGGTTGTTGATTTCAGTACCATGAGTGACCGGCAGGTGGCTGAGTTCTTTAAAAAACCGTCAACCGGCTCTGTTTGCGGAAGATTTATGACTGAACAACTGGACAGGGAAATTGAGATCCCAAAAAAGAGAATTCCCTGGCTGAAGTATTTCTTTGGTATTCTGCTCCCGGCATTTTTCATGTCAAAAGCTTCTGCTCAGAAGTTAATGGGAAAAGTAGCAGCAATGCCAAACAGAGATACGTTGAGAGTTTCAGCAAATGAAGAATTAAGAACATTGGGTATGGTGCTACCAACTGAAATAAAACCAGTGGTTGGGGATACTATTTGTACCAATACATCAAATGTAAAAGGAGAAATTATTACAAACGTCATTCCCGAACAAAGAATAATTACGGGAACAGTTACAGACGAGGAAGGAAACCTTCTTCCAGGGGCTTCCGTTGTTATAAAAGGCAGGCGAACAGGTGTTGCAGTTGATAGGAATGGAACATTTCGGATAAAAGCAAGTACTGGAAATGTACTTCTTGTTAGTGGATATGGATTAGAGCCAACAGAGTCAACTGTTGGGAAGGAGTCTAATGTACAGATTATTGTTAGAAAATTAATTTCATGTGGTAGAGAAGTTATAGTGACTGCTGGAATGGTTGTAGTAAAGAAAAAAACCAATCGTAAGGAAATACCGTTAATTAAACAATTGTTAAGAGATACAGCTTCTAAACTTTTTAAAGTGTTCCCTAATCCAGTTCCATCGGGCTCTAACCTTACTATCGAATGGAAAGAAACTGAGGAAGGCTATTATTCTTTTCAACTGCTGAATCAATCAGGTCAGATAGCTCACCAGAGAGAGATATGGATCGATGATAAAGCGAGATTATTGAACCTTGATATTCCATCGGTAGCAGCAGGAAATTATTTTATCGTATTTACCAGTAAAAAAACGGGTAAGCGATTTTCAGAAAAAATAATCATCCAATAACAGCTCATTTAAATGCCGGATGAAACTGCTCTAATGTTTTTCTCAGGAACTCCCTGTCAAGATGTGTATAGATTTCCGTCGTTGTGATGCTGGCATGTCCCAGCATTTCCTGCACAGCTCTAAGATCAGCGCCACCTTCTACAAGATGTGTTGCAAAAGAATGCCGGAATGTATGCGGTGAAACGGTTTTTTTAATTCCTGCTTTCATAGCCAGGTCTTTGATGATGTAAAATACCATGACCCGTGAAAGCTTTGTCCCGGTTCTATTCAGGAAAAGTATATTCTCACTTCCTTTTTTTACCGGGATATGAACCCGGATATCTTTCTGGTAAATGCGGATATATTTGGAAGCGCTGCTACCGATCGGAACCAGCCTTTCTTTATCTCCCTTCCCAAGTACCTTTATAAAGCCTGCATCAAGATATAATTGCGATATTTTAAGATTAACCACTTCACTGACTCTCAGCCCACAACTATACATAGTCTCCAATATCGCTTTATTTCTTCCTCCTTCAGGTTTGCTGAGGTCAATTTGCGAAATGATCTTTTCAATCTCATCAAAACTTAAAACATCAGGCAGGCTTCTCTTTAGTTTAGGCGCTTCCAGCAAAGTTGTTGGGTCTTTTTCAGAAATATCTTCAATCAGGCAGTATTTATAAAATGATTTAATACCTGAAATAATCCGGGCTTGTGAAGAAGCTGACATCCCCAACTCGGCAATGTTTTTTACAAATTGTTGCAGATCTTTTAACTGAATACCAGAAGGATTTTTCCGAACTTTTTTTTCTTGCAGGTAATTCGTCAGCATCTCCATATCCCTGAGATAAGCCTGAACAGTATTTTCCGACAATGATTTCTCTAATTGCAGGTAGGCTTTGAATCCCTTTTTATAAGGCTCCCACATGAAGATTGATTCCGGCAGATACCGGTTATTTATTCCAGTGTAATATCTTTTTCAATTTCCTTCCACTCTTTGCCAATTTTTACTTTGGCCCAGATGCGGGTAGGGGTGATGTTTACAGAGTCCACCGTTTCATGCATGGCATCATATTCCATATCCGTCATTTCACCAAAGGTCATCATGGCTTTTTTCCCGGTTGACATTTGTTCCACAAAAATATTTCCCCTGTCTGAGTAAGCAACTATGGATGTGTCTACATTATACTTCCTGTCAAGCGAATTAAAGGCGCTGCTTTTACGAAAAATATTATCCGTTTTATTGAAAGGCAGTTTTACAATATAGCCCTGTCCCCATTTGCACTCATTAAAAACAAGCCATGCATAATTATTGCCATAAATATTTATCCGCATTTTTTCTGGGTTGATCTTTATATCCTTCCCAACAAGTTCAGGGAATTCCATCTGGCGGTAAGCGGTCATTGTTCTGCTGCCCCATGTTATAGAATCAGGTTTACAGTTATTCATGGTTATCATTACAAAGGGCTTTTCTTTGCTCTCACCAGCCGTTTGTATAGTATCCACTCCGCAATCTGCTTTACAAAAGTCTGCAGGTCCTGTATCACCCGAAGAACCCGATTTACAGGAAAAAACAATTAATGAGCAAGCTGCAGTCACAATTCCAAGAAGTATTTTCATATTTACCGGTTTTGTATTGAACAAAAATAATCATTGAAATCCCATAATGAAAATTATTTCAAACTGCTCGGTAAATTAACTGAATCAGTATCTTCGGCGCATGAGTAAGACAAATGCGGTTAATCTGCGTTCTTTTAAACAAAAGGCCCGTAACCAAAAAACTAAAATGAGACGTTATCTTTCACGTCTCGAAAAAAATCCTCCGACAAAACTTGATAAAAAAATTGAAGTGCTGGAAAAAGAAGTCTGGCAGGAGACGGATTGTCTTACTTGTGCGAACTGTTGCAAAACCATGACTCCAACTTTTACTCCGAAGGATATTAAAAGGATCTCTGCACATTTTAAGATGACACCGGATGCCTTTAAAGAGAAATGGCTGCGTCGTGAAAGAGGCGGAGACCGTGACTGGATGAATAAAGTTGAGCCCTGCCAGTTCCTGGATCTTACAACAAACATGTGTGCTATCTATGAGATCCGTCCCGACGATTGCAGGGGATTCCCGCATCTTTCTAAAAAATTCAAAGATTTTGTTCATGTACACAAACAAAATGTAGAATACTGTCCTGCCACTTTCAGACTTGTAGAGAAAATGATGAGCAGGCTCGAAGTTTAAATAAAAACGTCTTCAATAAAAAAATACTCCGGCTCTTTGTCTTTGTAAAGGGTAATGGAAAGGATATCATATTGTATCCACTTATGTCCCGGGTTTTGAAATAGAAATTCATCTGCTGCTTTTTTAAGGCTTTTGAATTTCTTTTTTCCGACACTGTCTTCAGGATACCCGAATGGGGAATAATTCCTGGCCTTCACTTCAATAAAATGAAGGAACTCTTTTTGTGTTGTTTTTTTGCCCGGATGAAGTTTGGTAGCTACAATATCAATTTCATAGTGTGAGTGTCTCCAGTTTTGATGAAGTATATCAAACCCATTTTCTTTAAGCCATTTTACAGCCATTTCTTCCCCTTCTTTTCCCAGCTCATTATGCGAAGCCATGTATTATCTTTATGCCAATAAAAATAAATATTAATTCATGACAGGATTATACCGTTTGAAAGGAAGCGTTAAACATTATGATTGGGGTGGATGGGATTATATCCCTTCTTTGCTTGATATCGATAATAAAGAAAGAAAGCCCTATGCTGAATACTGGATGGGCATTCACCCATTGGGAGGTGCCAATATTGAATTACAGGATGGGGGATGCAAACCTTTGAAGGAGTACACTAATGATCTGCCTTACCTGTTAAAGATCCTTGATGTAAGAGATATGCTTTCCATACAGGTACATCCTTCAAAAGCGGCTGCAGCGAAAGAATTTGCAAGAGAAAATGCAGAAGGAATACCGGCAGATGCTCCTGCAAGAAATTATCGTGATGCCAATCACAAGCCTGAGTTTTTGGCTGCTTTAAGTGATTTCTGGTTGTTGCATGGTTTTAAGCCGGAGGATGAACTGATCGATATTCTTACCGGGGTGAAAGAATTGAATGGTTTGCTTACTTATTATAATATGTCAGGCTATGCAGGTTTGTACAGGCATGTAATGGAGATGCCGCAGGATGAGGTGAATAAAACATTACAACCTTTGTTAGACCTGATAGTTCCTTTATATCATTCTAATAAATTAAAAAAAGCCGAAGAGGATTTTTGGGCTGCAAGAGCTGCAGTCACTTTTTCAAAAGGAGGAAATATAGACAGAGGGATCTTTTCCATCTATTTATTCAATTTAGTGCATCTGAAAAAAGGAGAGGGGATATTCCAGGCTGCCGGTGTGCCTCATGCTTACCTCGAAGGTCAGAATGTGGAAATAATGGCTAATTCTGATAATGTTTTAAGAGGTGGCCTTACAACCAAGCATATTGATGTGAATGAATTAATGAAGCATGTAAAATGTGAAGCAACCTGGCCGGAAATTCTTATTCCACACGGACATAATGCTGAAAAGGAATACAAAACGCCTGCAACGGATTTTCGCCTCAGTGTATTTGAACTGAAAAAAGGACAGGACGCCGGTTTTACTTCTTCAGCAACCGATATCCTGATTGTTACAAATGGGATTGTTGAAGTTTCGGCAGAAAATTCAAAGATCAAACTGGAGCATGGAGATCCTTCAGCAGTCGTATTCCCGGGTAAAACAGTTCAATTGAAAGCGGTTACGGACGCAACGATTTACAGGTCAACAGTTCCTGGTTAACACCCGTTGATAAATAGAAAATTGAATTGCTGTAATTCATTTATTTTTGTCCTGATGAAAGTATATAAATCAATGAATATGAAGGTCAACAGCAGAATATGGATATTTACCATCGTTTTAGTGGCGCTTACTACAGCCTGTAAATATTTTTTTGGTCCTGAACTCGCATGGTCAGGTTTTTCTCCCGTAATAGCAATTGCTTTGTTTTCCGGCTTTATTATTCGTAAAAAGGATATGTCTTTTTTACTCCCATTGCTTGCATTGGTGGTCAGCGACGCTATTATTCAGCTATTGTATAGTAATGGACTGTTCCCATATGAGGGATTCTATAGCGGTCAGTGGAAAAATTATTTAGTACTGTTTTCAGCTACACTGATCGGCTGGATGCTGAAAGGAAGAAATTACAGAAGCCTGTTTGCCGGAGGCATCGCAGCTCCGACAATTTATTTTTTCGTTTCTAATTTTATGGTTTGGACAGCTACCACGGAAGCGGTTTATGCAAAAACTTTTGGTGGCTTGATGACCTGTTATGAAGCCGGATTGCCATTTTACAGGAATTCGCTGATAGCTACAATGGTGTTTTTGCCTGTCATTTTATTTACGTATAATTATTTGACAAGGCAAAAGACGCAAGTAACACTTGCCTGATCATTATTGAGGAGAATAACCTTCGTCAACCAGGAGTTTGTGATGATGTCCATCCGCTGCTTCTGTAGCTAATTCATCACATCGGTTATTGTAGGGATTTTCAGCATGACCTTTCACCCATTTAAAACGAATATGATGTTTTTGTGAAACCTCATAGAACTCTTTCCAGAGATCAGGGTTTTTCTTGCCGCCTTTAAAATTGGTTTTGATCCAGTTTTTCAGCCAGCCTTCTTCCCAGGCTTTCACCACATATTGACTATCGGAATAGATGACTACATTTAATCCTTCTTTTTTCAAGGCTTTTAATCCTGCAATAACTGCCATTAACTCCATCCGGTTATTTGTAGTGAGTTTATAGCCCTGGGATAATTCTTTTCGGTGATTACCACTCATTAATATTACACCATAACCACCGGGACCCGGGTTACCTCTTGAAGAGCCATCCGTGTAAATAGTGATTTGATTTGACATAAAATTCTACCAGCTATAAAAGATGCCGGATCAAGTCCGGCATGACCAATACTTTTATTTAACAGCATTACACCTGGAACACACCTGTTCTCAATGCTGCTATTTCAGCATTCTGGTTAGCTGCTGCAATACCTTCGGAAATAACTTTTCTTGTATCAACCGGATCAATGATTGCATCCACCCAAAGCCGGGCTGCAGCATAGTAAGGAGAAGTTTGTTTATCATATCTTCCTTTGATCTCATCCAGCAACTTGTTTTCTTCCTCGGCGGATAATTTTTTTCCTTTTGCTTTTTGCGAGGCCATTTCAATTTGCAAAAGCGTTTTTGCTGCCGAATCACCACTCATTACGGCGATCTTTGCCGTTGGCCAGGCATAGATAAACCGGGGATCATAAGCTTTACCACACATGGCATAGTTGCCGGCGCCGTATGAATTGCCAATGATGATGGTGATCTTCGGAACAACAGAATTCGCCACGGCATTCACCATTTTTGCCCCGTCTTTTATAATGCCTGCATGTTCGCTTCGGCTGCCCACCATAAAACCGGTAACATCCTGCAGGAATACCAATGGAATTTTCTTTTGATTGCAATTGAGGATAAACCTCGCAGCTTTGTCGGCGCTGTCATTATAAATAACGCCACCTAATTGCATTTCTCCTTTTTTATTCTTTACGATCAACCGCTGGTTGGCGACTATGCCTACGGCCCAGCCATCGATTCTCCCATACCCGCATACAATCGTCTTCCCATAATCTTCCTTGAATTGTTCAAATTCAGAATCATCTACGATCCGTTCAATGATTTCTACTATATTATAGGTTTTTCCATCGTGAGGGAAAATGCCGTATAATTCTTCAGCATTCTTTTTGGGTTCTTTTGAAACAGTACGATCAAATCCAGCGTTGGGTTTATTACCGAGCATGCTCATCATTTTTTTAACATGATCCATGCATTCCTGCTCGGTCTTGAATTTATAATCTGCGATGCCGCTTATTTCTGTATGGGTAGCAGCCCCGCCCAGTGTTTCATTATCCACTTCTTCCCCGATCGCTGCCTTTACAAGATAGGGGCCTGCAAGATAAATGGAACCATTTCCTTCCACCATCAGTGTTTCATCACTCATGATAGGCAGGTAGGCGCCACCTGCAACACAGGGGCCCATTACAGCAGCAATTTGTGTGATGCCCATTCCGCTCATTACGGCATTGTTACGAAAGATCCTTCCAAAATGTTCTTTATCGGGAAAAATTTCATCCTGCATGGGAAGAAATACTCCGGCGCTGTCAACGAGATAAATAACCGGTAGATGATTTTCCATGGCAATTTCCTGCATCCTCAGATTCTTTTTGCCTGTAATGGGAAACCATGCGCCGGCCTTTACAGTCTGATCATTCGCAAGAATTACACATTGCCTGCCACTCACATATCCCACACCCGCCACTGTTCCGCCTGCGGGGCAGCCTCCTTGTTCACTATACATCTCATAACCGGCAAAAGCCCCGATTTCGATAAAAGGTTTGTCGCTGTCAATTAAATATTCAATTCTTTCTCTTGGGGTGAGCTTATTTTTTTCTCTTTGTTTTTCAATTGACTTTTTGCCGCCTCCTTCATAGATCTTATCCAGCCGTTGCCGCATTTCACTCAGCGACAATCTTATTAGATCTTCATTTTTGTTGAATTCCAGGTCCATATTGTGCAAAATCGTTGAGTAACAAAGATAGGCAAGCAGTGTTGGAAAGAAGTGCAGGCTTTTTTTTGGTAGTAAAGAAGTTTGTTTTTCTTAAAACAAATTAGTACTCTTATACACTAAATTATCTGCATATGATTAAAGCATTCAAACCATTTGCTTTTCGTCTTGTTTTCGGTTTGCTTCTTTTTGCTGTAGTGGCGGCTGCCTGCAACAGTAATAAGGATAAAAAAGAAGAACCCGCTAAAGAAAATACAGAAGAAAAAATGGAACCGCCTCCTGCTCCTGTTCAGCAGGATACAATGAAAATGGATACCGCTGATACCCGCCCGGTAAAACCGGCGGATTAAGTGTACCATTAGCTTCGTCATGAGACCCGTTGCTCTAAAAATGGCAACGGGTTTTTTTTATTTGTCTTCCATACTGGTTTCCTGTTTGATGGCTTTTTTGCCCTGCAATCTGACATGGAGCAGGTGATGGATCATCCAGTGTTCAAAACGATGGTGCAGGGGTATGAGCACAGAAGCAATTACAACAAATATCAGGATCTCATATATGGGTGTGTGATGGGTTAACTCGGCCACAAACGGATGCAGCAATAGTGTCAGGTATTCAAAAAGAAATAACAAAGATAAAATACCAAGTAACCGGACCAGTTTTATTGGAACATTAACACGGCTGAGGATCAGTGTTACCAGAAAAAAACCGGGTATGAAAATAGCGATCAGCAATAGCTGAAGTTGCTGAAACCTTTTCTTCGCAGCCATTTGTTTTTCTTCCTCCAGTTGCAGTTGGCGGAATTGTTCATTACTGGAGATCACCTGCAGTTCCCGTATTTTACTTTTACTGTTCACAGAATCATTCAGGCCCCTTACATAATTACTGTACCTGAAAGCGCTGTCAATTTTTTTCATTGACTCATAATGGTTGGTAAGAAAATCTGCGGCTTCCAGTTCCCGGGTCAGGAAACCGTCTTTTCGGGCAATATTAAGGGAGAGGTTAGCATAATATTCGGTTGAATCATGTGATCCCATCTGATTGTAAAGCCTGGCAAGGCCAAGTGCAGCTTCACAAAAAATTTCATCATCATGTGCCTGGCCTAACAACTGTATCGCATCCTGGTAGTTTACCAGTGATTCATTAAAACGACCTTGTTTCCGGTAGCTATGGCCAAGACCGGTCATAGAAGTGCCAATAAGATCAATATCTTCCAGCTTCCGGGCAATTTCAAGTGATTTGCTAAAATAATGATAGGAAGAATCGGAAAGGTTCAACCGGTCATAGGCATCGCCGGTATTAAGTGCAATATTGTATTTGATCGATTCAATATTATGTAATTGGATCAGCGAGTCCGACTGATAATAATATTCCAATGCTTTGTCATATTCTTCCTGCATCGCATACACAACACCTATATTCATCAGCACACTGGCCATATTGCGGGGTTTATTGCGTTTTTCTTCCAGTTTCAGCTTTTCAATATTTAACTCCAGTGCCCGGGGGTAATTACCAATTCTCAGAAACGTATTGGCGAGAACACCAATAGATCTTGATTCCCCTTCAGTGTAATCGATATTACGGGCAATAGATAACGCCTTGAATGAAAGTTTTAGGGCTGAATCCGGGTTATATATTCCAATGGCACTTGCCATTTGCCACATCAGTCTTACCCGTATTGTATCTTCCTGTTCTGTTTTTAGTAACAAGTTCAGGCTGTCAGCTTTTTGTTTCTGCGCAGCCAGCCTGCTGTGCACACATAACAGCAAACATACCAGCAGGACTAACCGGTATTTATTAATAATTGTTGTACACCGAACGGATAAGAACATGCGGGCCTGGCTTTTTGTAAATGTAAACAAATAAGCAGCCTGCGGAGAAAAGGAATTTGGAATTTCAACCTGATTTTATGTAGATTTAGTTGGTCAAATAATTGTTACTGTTTACTGGTGTTGCTAAAAAAGTTTATCATACTGATATTTCTGTTGTTGGGAGGTCTCACTGCGGGATCACAAACCATCTATGAAATAAAGTATCATTTTGAATTGGAACAAGGCAAGGAAAACTACCAGGCATTCATTATCCGGAATGCCGACGGCACCGGGTTCATTCGTTCTGCCTTCACCGATCTGAAAACGAATACATATAATATTACGGAAACCCTGATGGAAGAAAAATTCGGAGTGGATGACCAGGGGAATGAGGATACCACGCTGCTTATTTTCATAGGATATGATCCTGTCCAGATTGCCGGAACTGTTCTTTACAAACCGGATCATTTTGTTTTCCAGTTAAGTGAAGATGGTTTTTATGAACCTGCTTTTGTGATGTCATCCGATGAAACAGATGAGGAACCCGATATGGGTGTGATTGATGGGGTAACCCTGTTGAACCAGGAAGATCTGACCCGGGAAAAAGTGCTTACTTATTTCACCGAACAGGATGAATTTTACCAAAACCTGTTTGAAGCATCTGTACGTAGTCTGAGTCCGGAAGAAAAGAAAACCCGCCTTCACCTGGTGCTGGTAGCCAACACGAACGACCTGACGATCGGTAAGACCTGTGCTGTTGATAAAGAAACCACTTATAAAACTTTTGCGGAGATCGCAGAATTCCTGGGAATCGGTTTTAATCCTTCTGTTATATCGGGGGATGATTTTAGCAAGGTGAATGTGGAAAAAGCCATCAACAACCTGCGGCCCGGTTCCAATGATATTGTGGTATTTTATTATTCCGGTCACGGCTTCAGCAACCTGCAGGACAATTATTCGTTCCCATACCTTGATCTTCGTGATAAAAGATCGCAACCATACGGCGGAGCCTACACGTTGAATATGGAAGCTATTTATCAGAAAGTGAAATCAAAAGGAGCAAGGCTGAACCTGGTGCTCAGTGATTGTTGTAATAATGATCCCTCTCAAACTAACAATATAACTTCCGAAGCCCCCAGCACCCGAACCTCATCACTGGGCTGGGACAAAAACAAATGCCTGGCATTGTTTATGAACCCTGGCCGGACTTCTTTGCTTATGACTGCCGCACAAAAAGGAGAATTATCTGCAGGCAATGTGCATGATGGAGGATTCTTCACATTTAATTTCAGGGAATCAATGGAAAAAAGTATGGCATTGTATGATAAAAACAAAGATGTTTCATGGAACACGGTAGTGGCAGGAGCTAAAACACAAACCATTGCCCGTGCCAACCGCACACTCTGCCGCCAGGTGGATGAAAGTCTCAAGAAATGCGTACAGAATCCTGTTTTCCGGCTGGATTAATAAAACAAGTCACTGCACTCCATCTTACTTTTCACAGGATATTTATTAATTAATAGTTTTCACTGTCTGGATAGATTAAAAAATGATGACCCCTGTTATAATCAAACAGTAATTTTGTTTAGTTATGAAATTAAATAAACA
>DAOLIV010000039.1:0-27451 GCA_035328345.1 Chitinophagaceae bacterium
ACCCGCGACCTCCGCCGTGACAGGGCGGCATTCTAACCAACTGAACTACCGATCCTTTCGAAATCAAGCATTTTACTTGATTTTTCAGGACGGCAAAGATATGCCGGACAGGCTTTTCAGCCAAAAGTTTTTCCATTATTTATCCACTGAAAACCAGCCAGTATGACCAAAAACATGCATTATCATTTAATCCTTAATTTAGCCGCTCATTAAGAGCCTATGCCAACTGATGTCAACCGGCAATTTCTGGATTTTGAAAGGCCCATTAAGGACCTGATCGACGAGATTGAAAAGCTGAAACATACCGCCGAAAAAACAAAGGTGGATATGACCGAGCCAATCCAGAAACTACAGAACAGTATCATCGAAAAAAGAAAAGAGATCACAGCCCATTTAAGCGACTGGCAGCGGGTACAACTAAGCAGGCATCCTGACAGGCCTTACACTCTCAAGCATATCGAAAAAATGACCAGAACTTTCCTGGAGCTCTATGGTGACAGGACTGTGAAAGATGATAAAGCAATGGTGGGTGGCTTTGCAGACCTTGATGGTGAAACAGTAATGTTTGTGGGCCAGCAAAAAGGTATCAATACCAAAATGCGGCAGATGAGAAATTTCGGGATGGCCAACCCTGAAGGCTACCGAAAAGCATTACGGTTAATGAAACTGGCGGAGAAGTTCAATAAGCCAATTATCACTCTTATCGATACACCCGGGGCATATCCCGGTCTTGAAGCCGAAGAAAGAGGCCAGGGAGAAGCAATTGCAAGGAACATTTATGAAATGATGCGGCTTCAGGTGCCGATTATTTGTGTAGTGATCGGGGAAGGAGCCAGTGGTGGCGCATTAGGTATTGGAGTGGGTGATAAAGTGTTTATGATGGAAAATACCTGGTACACGGTTATCAGTCCGGAAAGCTGTTCTTCCATATTATGGCGTAGTTGGGATAAAAAAGAAGTAGCTGCCGAACAACTTCGGCTCACGGCTGATAAAATGCTCAGTTTTGGATTAATTGATGGAATAATTCCGGAACCTGCCGGCGGAGCTCATTGGAGTTACGATGAATCTGCCGAGATATTGAAGACCCATTTGAAAAGTGTTTTACAGGAATTGAAACAAATACCTGCTGACCAGAGAGTAAAAAACAGGATCGAAAAGTTCGGAAAAATGGGATTCTGGGAAGAATAAATAATCAATATTTTTTTAATCATTATGTCTTTACGGAAAAAATTTACAGGAACAGGTATTGCTGTTGTTACCCCATTTAATGAAGATGGAAAAATTGATTGGGAAAGTTTTTCAAACCTCATTGAGTTCTGGATAAAAGGAAAGGTTGAGTATATCGTTGTATTAGGAACGACAGGCGAAAGTGCTACGATTCATGGAGAAGAGAAACAGCAGGTTTTTTCTTTTGTAAATGAAAAAGTAAAAGGCAGACTGCCATTGGTAGCCGGTATCGGTGGAAATGATACCGCAGAAGTAATACACGGATTTAAAAATTTTGATTTGTCAGGTTATGATGCGATACTTTCTGTAAGTCCTTATTATAATAAACCTAACCAGGAGGGCATTTATCAGCACTATAAAGCCCTGGATGCTGCGACTCCTTTACCGATCATCATGTACAATGTGCCTTCAAGAACGGGGATGAATGTAACAGCTGAAACGCAACTTCGAATTGCTCATGATCTGAAAAATATTTTTGCAACCAAAGAAGCCAGTGGAGATTTTAACCTCATTAACGAGGTTATTAAAAATAAGCCTGATGATTTTATGGTCATCAGTGGAGATGACCCGATAACATTGCAGATGATAGCCGCGGGGGCAGAAGGTTTGATCTCTGTGGTTGCAAATGCTTATCCATTTGAATATTCAGAAATGGTGAGACTATGTTTGCAGGGAAAATTCGATGAGGCAAAACCCCTTCATTTCAAATACATTGATATCATTGCCTCCATGTTTGCTGAAGGAAGCCCCAGCGGAGTAAAAGCATATTTATCGGAAATGGGCCTTTGCAAAAACACTTTCCGTTTGCCTGTGTGGAAGGTGAGTGAAAAGCATCATCAAAAGATCAAGGAATTAATGAATCAGTAGACTCTCATTATGCTTCGTTTATTTTTTTTTATTGCTTTTGTATTTATTTCTGACCTGTTATCTTCTCAAAATTCAGTAAGAATTGAACTTCATGATTTGCCTTCTTATCATGATAAGAGTAGTTCAATATATTTAGCTGGCTCATTTAATGGATGGAATCCTCGTGATGATAATTATAAGTTCAGCAATGGAGATGGCGGCAATTATACTATTGAAGTAAAGCTCAAAACCGGGGTTTATGAATTCAAACTTACCCGAGGCGGCTGGGACAAGGTTGAATGCACCAGCACAGGAGCAGATGTATTAAACCGTAGTCTAAAAGTTAACGCTGACACAACCATTACAATCAGTATTCAGGGTTGGAAGGATCGTTTTTCTTCAGAAGTGTTGAAGAAAAGGAGTACTGGCGGAAAGAATGTAATAATAATCGATACAGCTTTTCTAATTCCTCAATTAAACAGGCACAGGCGGGTTTGGATTTATTTGCCTGAAGATTATAAAAACTCCCAAAAAAGATATCCTGTTCTGTATATGCATGACGGGCAAAATATTTTCGATGATGCTACGTCCTATTCCGGTGAGTGGGGTATTGATGAATGTATTGATACCATGAAGAAGAGATGTATTGTGGTCGGGATAGATAATGGAGGAGATAAAAGGCTAAATGAGTATTGTCCCTATGATTTTTCATTAACAGGAATTGCCGCCAGCAACATCTCAGGTAAAGGCGAAGGAAATGAATACACAGAATTCCTTGTAAAGACTCTCAAACCATATATTGATAAACACTACAGAACTTTAAAAGACAAAGAAGATACCTGGATTGCCGGGAGCTCGATGGGAGGACTTATTTCAATGTATGCAATTTTGAAATATCCAAAGGTGTTTGGTGTGGCTGGTGTCTTTTCACCTGCTTTCTGGGTGGGACCTGAAATCTTTAATGACATTACAAAAAAGGGAAAAAAGATTAAAGGGAAAGTTTATTTCTATGCAGGAAGTGATGAGGGAGAAAATATGGTTCCAGATATGATGAAAGCATTTCATGAAATGACAAATGTTTCCAGGTCAACTATGACTGCAATAGTAAGAGATGGTGGAAAACATAATGAGCAAACATGGAGAAAAGAATTTGCTCTTTTTTATAACTGGGTATTAGAAAACTGAAAGGCTTTAGATTGTATATACAACACCTTCAATTGCCAACTCAGTGTTAGGGAAAACCTCCCTTGCCTCTGTCTCAAAATCGTCTAAAACATCATACTTGCTGCTGAAGTGACCGATCAGGAGTTTCTTTACATCAGCTTTTTTGGCAATTAATGCGGCTTGTTTTGTTGTAGCATGGAAACGACTTTCTGCTTTTTCTCTCAGGTTATCAAGATAGGTTGTCTCGTGGTAGATCATATCCGCTTCTTTTATAAAGGGGATCAATGATTCATCATATTTTGTATCAGCACAGAAAGCATATCTTTTTTCCGGATCGGCTTTAGTAGTTACTGCCTCATTCTTTATAATGGTGCCATCTTTCTGAGTATAATCCTCACCGTTTTTTAAGCGATCGTAAAAGGAAGAAGGAATGTCGTATCTTTTTAATTTTTCCAGATCAAGCTTTCGGGGTTGCTTTTTTTCCGTAAAAGCAAATCCATAACATTCAATTCGATGGTTGGTAGGAAAACACTCCACCCTGATCTTATCATCTTCAATAAGCGCAGCAGCTTTGTCTATTGTATGGATGTGCAGCGAGTAACTAAGATGGGTGTCTGCGACTTTTAACTGGAGCTCAATTATTTCTTTAAGCGGAGAGGGTCCAAATACATGAAGTTCCTGTTGCCGGCTTAACAGGCTTAATGTGTTGATCAACCCTACCAGGCCAAAATAGTGGTCCCCATGAAGATGCGAAATGAAAATATGAGAAATCTTGCTGCGACGGATCTTGTAATTGATCAATTGTATTTGTGTTCCTTCGCCGCAATCCACGAGGTAATTATTGCCATCAAGTGTGATAACCTGGCTTGTTGGATGCCTGTTAAAAGCAGGTACTGCCGAATTATTTCCAAGGATAGTGACGCCGAACATCAGGGTATAATTATTCGTATTCTTACGAATATAGAAAAACTTTTTTTCGGTGGAGAATACTTAATAACCGGAAAAGAAAATAAACCGGCATTACTCATCATCTCCCATCAATTCTCTTTCTATTTCTTCCATCTGAACAATGTCCCAGGCTTCGCTTTCGCTGGGTGTAACATTCATCATCTCCAGAAGTTCATTTTTATCAAGAAATTCTTCAACTGCCTCCTGTATTTCACAGATCACAAATGAGGCGCTGTTTTCATAAAACTTCTGTTGAATATAAACCAGCTTTTCAGCAGCAGGAATGTCAATAGAACTGATATTCTTTAAAGTCAGTACTACGTTTTTAACGTCATTTTGCAGGTAAGGCAACAAACATTCACCCATTTCATCTGTCATAGTAGCAGACAGTGCGGATCCCGGCAGCGTGATGACATGAAATTTCTCTTTGGTATCAGATTTGACCTGCATAGTATTTAATTTTATAAAGTTCTTTTTTTAGCGTTTGAAGTTTGACGGAAACTGGTTAAATGAGACTGCCAGAACAACTTTACTTATCAACATTCCGTTTATAAGTACGTCGAAAAAAGAACCAAATTTATTCGTTAATATTGTATAACAACCAATTATCTTAATATGGATAATAATTTTTCAGCCCAGGTAAAAGAGATCATCTCCTTCAGCAGGGAAGAGGCTTTGCGGCTAGGTAACGATTTTATCGGAACTGAGCATTTGCTTCTTGGCCTGATAAGGGAAGGTGATAATACGGCTGTCCGTATCCTGAAAAGCTTTAATGTGGATTTATATGAGCTCAGAAAAGAAATCGAATTAGCTGTAAAGGATAAGACAGGAAAAAATATTGCTAATATCAACAGCCTGCCGCTTACAAAGCAGGCAGAAAAAGTGATTCGGGTTACGGTTCTTGAAGCAAAAGCTTTAAAGAGTGCCACCGTTGAGACCGAACATTTGATGCTTTCGATTTTGAAGAATAAAGAAAACATTGCTACTCAAATACTGAATCAATTTGATGTGGATTATGATCTTTTCCGCCAGGAACTGGGTATTGTAAAATCAAACGATCCCCGTGCAGAATATACAGATGAGAATGACGATGATTTTGATGAAGAAAAAAAATACTCTCAGTCAAAAGGAAGCAAGCAGGGTAATGCTAAAAGTAAAACACCGGTACTTGACAATTTTGGAAGAGATATTACCAAGATGGCTGAACTCGGCGCATTGGATCCGATTGTAGGTCGTGAATCGGAGATCGAAAGAGTTTCACAAATCCTTTCCCGTCGTAAAAAGAATAACCCGATATTGATCGGTGAGCCTGGCGTAGGTAAAACAGCCATTGTGGAAGGGCTTGCATTAAGGATCGTTCAAAGAAAAGTTTCAAGAGTATTGTTTGATAAAAGAGTGATATCGCTTGACCTTGCTGCACTTGTTGCCGGTACGAAATACCGCGGACAATTTGAAGAAAGGATGAAAGCCATCATGAATGAATTGGAGAAAAACAGGGACGTTATCCTTTTTATAGACGAGTTACATACAATTGTTGGAGCAGGTGGTGCCAGCGGTTCATTGGATGCCAGCAATATCTTTAAACCTGCATTAGCGAGGGGAGAACTGCAATGTATCGGTGCTTCTACTCTTGATGAATACAGGATGTATATTGAAAAAGATGGTGCATTGGATCGCCGTTTTCAGAAAGTAATGGTTGATCCTCCAAGTGTTGAAGACACCATCATGATTCTTAATAACATCAAGTCGAAGTATGAAGACTATCACAATGTGAACTATGATGAAGAAGCAATTGATGCCTGTGTGAAATTGAGCGATCGTTATGTTACAGACAGGTTGCTTCCCGATAAGGCGATTGATGTGATGGATGAAGTGGGAGCCAGGGTTCACCTGAAGAACATTAATGTTCCGCAAAACATTGTTGATCTTGAAAAAAAGATCGAGGATGTAAAAAATGAAAAGAATAAGGTTGTAAAAAGCCAGAAGTTTGAAGAAGCCGCTTCTCTTCGTGATACAGAAAAGAGATTGCAGGAGGAACTGGAGAAGGCTAAGTCTGAGTGGGAAGAGGAAAGCAAACATAAAAAATACCCGATAGGTGAAGAAGACATAGCTGAAGTAATCAGCATGATGACAGGTATACCTGTTAAGAGAATGGTGCAGGCAGAAACCGAGAAACTGCGTAAGATGGCTGAGGAAATGAAGGGTATGGTAGTAGGCCAGGATGAAGCAATTCAGAAAGTTGTAAAAGCTATTCAACGTAACAGGGTTGGATTGAAAGATCCAAAGAAACCAATCGGAACATTTATCTTTTTAGGTCCGACAGGTGTTGGTAAGACAGAACTTGCCAGGGCTTTGGCAAGATATATGTTTGATTCAGAAGAATCCCTCATCAGGATTGACATGAGTGAATACATGGAAAAATTCACTGTAAGCCGTTTGATCGGTGCACCTCCGGGATATGTAGGTTATGAAGAGGGAGGTCAGTTGACAGAAAGAGTTCGCCGCAAACCATACAGTGTGATCCTTCTGGATGAAATTGAGAAAGCACACCCTGATATCTATAATATTTTATTGCAGGTACTTGATGATGGTCAGTTAACAGATGGTCTGGGCAGAAAAGTCGATTTCAAAAACACCCTGATTATTATGACATCAAATATCGGTGTCCGTCAGTTGAAAGATTTTGGCGCTGGTGTTGGCTTTGCAACCGCTTCAAGGGTTGAGAATGAGGATGAAGCCAATAAAGCGGTTATTGAAAAAGCGCTGAAGAAGACCTTTTCTCCGGAATTTTTGAACCGTATTGATGATGTGGTGATATTCAATAGCCTTACTAAAGATCATATCTTCAACATTATCGACATCCTGATGGTAGGTGTAATGAAGAGATTGTCAAACCTGGGATTCAGTCTTGAACTGACAGAAAATGCAAAATCATTCCTTGCTGATAAAGGGTATGACTCTCAATTTGGCGCCAGGCCGCTGCACAGGGCAATACAAAAATACCTGGAAGATCCCCTTGCTGAGGAAATATTGAATATGAATGTTAAGGCAGGTGATATGCTGATTGCAGATGCCGATACAGAGAATAATAAGCTCACTTTTTCCTTTAAGAAGAAAGCTGAGCAAAAATCGAAAGCATAATTTAATTTGTAATAAATCTGAAAGGAGTAGCTGATTCGCTGCTCCTTTTTTATTTTTGTTTCAGCACATGCCCAAAAAAATAATTATAACGATCGATGGGTGGTCTAGTTGCGGCAAAAGCACACTGGCGAAACAACTGGCTAAGAAACTAGGATATGTGTATGTAGATAGCGGGGCCATGTATCGGGCAATTACCTTGTATTTTCTTCGGAATAATATCGATCCTTCAAACAAAAAGGAAATAAAAACAGCACTTGAAAGTATCAACCTGGAATTTATTTATAACACCCAGAGCCATATAAGTGAGATATACCTGAATGGAGAAAATGTAGAATACCTGATCCGTGACCTGATAATTGCTGAAAAG
This sequence comes from Chitinophagaceae bacterium, assembly GCA_035328345.1. Classification (GTDB taxonomy): domain Bacteria; phylum Bacteroidota; class Bacteroidia; order Chitinophagales; family Chitinophagaceae; genus JJ008. The sequence continues at coordinate 7,694 of DAOLIV010000039.1, forward strand.
GTCAGTGATGTTGCTGCTCTTAAAGAAGTAAGAGAATTTGCAGTGGCTCAGCAACAGAAAATGGGAAAAGCCAAAGGTGTTGTAATGGATGGCAGGGATATTGGAACCGTTGTATTCCCGAAAGCAGAGTTGAAAATCTTTATGACAGCAGATAATGCTATCAGGGTGCAGAGAAGATTTAAAGAACTATTTGACAAGAACCCTAATATTACTATTGAAGAGGTTAAGAATAACCTCGAAATGAGAGATTATATAGATTCGCATCGGGAGATCAGTCCTCTTCGAAAAGCCAAAGATGCACTTGAACTGGATAATACTAACCTGACCGAAGAAGAACAGTTAGAAAAAGCACTTATCTGGGCAAAGGAGCGGATCAAAGAGAAATAGATCCGACATTCTTTTACTGATTTATTTTTGCTTAATTATTTTTATTACAAATTGTCGTTGTGAGTAAAGCCACTTTCAGACTGCTACAGCCATTTATTGTACTTCATGTCATTATCGTAATTGGCATAGTGGGTTATATGGTTATTGAAAAGACCTCTTTACTCGATGCTTTGTTTATGACAACCATTTCTATAACAACTGTTGGTTATGGTGAAGTTGTTCCATTAAGCCCAGCGGGCAAATGGTTTACTATTATTCTTCTTATTACAAGTTGGGGCACTTTTGCGTTTGCTGTAACAAGGATCACTCAGTTTGTTGTCAGCGGCGAAATCAATAAATACTTTAAAATCAGGCGGCTTATGAAAGATATTGCCAGAATGGAAAATCATGTGATTATTTGCGGGTATGGCCGCAATGGTCATCAGGCAGCACGGATATTACGAGCCCATGAAGTACCTTTTATTGTTATTGAAAAGGATCAGGCTTTAATGCAAAAAATGGTACATGAAGGAGAAAAACTGATGCATCTCGAAGGAGATAGTACTGATGACGATCTGCTAAGGCTTGCTGGTATTGAAAGAGCAAAAGCGTTAATCACTACTTTACCCGTTGATGCCCAAAATGTATTTATTGTTCTTTCAGCCAGGGCTCTAAATCCCAAAATTCAGATTATAAGCCGAGCATCCGAAGCAGCATCGGTTCCAAAACTTAAGAAAGCGGGGGCTGATAATGTGATTATGCCTGACTGGATCGGGGGTACTCATATGGCAACATTAGTCTCAAAACCTGATGTGGTTGAATTCATCGATTTTCTTTCGGGGGAACAGGGACAATCTATTCACATGGAATCTGTAGGATATAACGAACTTCCTGAAGAACTGAAAGGAAAATCATTAAAAGAAGTCATGAATTGGAACCGGACCGGTGTTAACTGTATCGGTATCAAAGAAAGTGATGGAAAATTCAGGATCAATCCTCCAGAAGATACTCCGATAAAAACAGGCATGCGGGTTATTGTTTTAGGAACCCGCAACCAGATTATGGAAATGAAAAATAACCTGGTTTAGCAGATCACCAAACCAGGTTATTCATTATTGTTTCTTTTTTACATCCAGCAACTCCACTTCAAAAATCAAAACAGAACCTCCTGGAATTGACATGTAATCAGCAGGACCATATCCTAATTGATAAGGGATATAAAATTTGTATTTAGAACCAACAGGCATTAACTGAATACCTTCCGTCCATCCCTTAATTACTGATGTTACAGGAAGTACAAGAGGCTGACCTCTGTCGTATGATGCATCAAATTGTTTTCCATCAAGGAATGTTCCCCTGTAATGGCAAACAAAAGTATCTACGGCTGTTGGCTTAATACCTGTTCCTTCGGTAACAACCTCATATTGCAAACCACTGCTCGTTACTTTTACTTCAGGTCTCTTTTTATTTTCGGCTAAGAATTTTTCTCCGGCTTCAATATTTCCTTTTGATTTTTCTGCCATTAATTTGTTGAGGTAGGCGTTCATCAGGGTATTGCATGTATTATCATCTAAGATTGCACTATTTCCTTTTAAAACATCTTTAATAGCTTTCGAAATAAGACCTGTATTCAGGTCTGTTACTCCCATTTGCTTGTAATAATTAGCAACACTGACTCCAATAGCATAACTCGCTGAATCCTCAAGATTCTTGAGAACATTCACCAGGGTATCTTTTACTGGTTTTACAGGGGTCGTCTTATCCTTTTGGGCATGAATTGATATGACAAAAAGGGTAGCGGTGATTAAAAAAGTAATTTTCTTCATGACTAATTAATTAAGTTTCAAAAATACAGGTTGATACGGTAACAAAAACATACATATCATTTAATTTCGATCAAAAATCATCAATGAAACCTTTTGTTCTTGATGTTCAGATACGGTGGTCGGATCTTGACCCTAACAATCATATGCGCCATTCAGTGTATTACGACCTGGGGGCTCTCAGCCGCATCCAATTTTTTAATCGCCATGACCTGACGGTGCAGAAAATGCAGGAGTTGCATTTTGGCCCGATACTGTTCAAAGAAGAATGTATTTTCAGGCGGGAACTGGTTTTGGATGACCCTGTCACCATAAATCTTGAAGTTCTAAAAGCAAAAAAAGATTATTCCCGTTGGTCTATTCAGCATACGATCATGAAAAACCCGGAAACTATCTCAGCGATATTAACTGTAGATGGTGCATGGATTGACACCATACGAAGAAAACTGGCTTTGCCTCATGCTGTTGCTGAAGAAGTTTTTTCTCAAATGCCTTTGCACAAGGACTTTCAATGGATCAATTAAATAATGGCTGATTCCAGTAGTTTCACTTTTTCCGGATAACGGGAAGCATAACCAAATACAAGATTGCGAATAAAACTGTTTTCTTTATAAACGGTGAGGTATTCTTTTAAAACTTCTGGATTTTCCTCATTAATATTTTCAGGTATGTAGCCCATACCATAAAATCTGCCCTCTGAAACAAGTATGCAAGAGCGGTCATTTCCATTTACACCCTTGTCGAGTATTAAAAATGTAGGCTGAGATTTTAATGATTGAACAGCTTTTTCAACCCGTTTGTTATATTTTTTTGGAGTTTCTTTTTGTTCGCAGGCTCCCCGGCAGCTTCCTTCATTTATGCCTTCGCATTCCTGCTCATTTTTTTGCATATAGCATAGTTTGGGGCATAAGTCAAATTCACTGATCATTTTGCGGATCATGGCATGTCCGTCCACGAGGTAATGAAATGAATAAACCGGATTCAATCTTCTCCGGTTTTTATCAATAGCAAGTCTTAAATAACCATTCTGATCTTCATAAACGAAAATGCCATAAACGTCTTCCCGTCTTTTTTGAGACGAATTAAATACGGGCCATCTTTTTTTTATTTCTGTTGACTCAAGAATACATGCCATTAATTCAGTACCGGTTGGCTCGAAACTTATAGCATGCACATGCTGCATGAAATTTTGTTTTTGCCTGCTTTGGGAATTATTGCTGAAATGGCTGTTGACACGGTAACGGATATTAGTTGCCTTGCCAACATAAACTACCTTCCCTTTTTCATTGTGGAAATAGTACACACCGGGAGTATAGGGAAGTTTTTCAAAATGCTCTTTAGGCACATTTGGGGGAAGAATAGATTCTTTTGAATTCTTTTTCAGGCTTTTTTCAATATGATTTTCCCTGTCATTTTCTAAAAGCAAGTGAAATACTTTAACCGTTGCCTCTGTATCGCCACCGGCACGGTGCCTGTTCTGGATAGTTATTCCCAGGGAGCGGCATAGGTTACCTAAACTGTAGGATGGAAAGCCCGGGAAGATCTTTTTACTCAACCGAACGGTACAAAGTTTACGGCTGTTCAGGTCAAATCCGGCAACCTTAAGGTTGGCTTTAATAAATGAGTAATCAAAGTTGACATTATGTGCTATAAATACTTTGTCATGAAGAAGCTGATAGATTTTTTTTGCCACGTCTTCAAAAGAAGGGGCATCAGCCACCATCTTATCAGTAATCCCTGTCATCGATTGTATATAGGGCGGGATGGGCTGATGGGGGTTGAGAAGCGTTTCAAATTTTTCCACTACCTGCCGACCATCGAAAACATGTATAGAAATTTCTGTAATACCGTGAGCAGCGGCATATCCACCGGTTGTTTCAATATCTACAATGGCATACATATACGGAACAGCTAATTTCGTAAAAATTTCCACTGGCAGTGAATGAAAAAATGACAATGTTCCGGAACAGGCTTACCAAAGTATACCGGCATGTAAACAAACAGGCTAAGCGTTTGGCAGTGAGTTGCTATCGGTTATATGACCATGATCTTCCTGAATTTCCCTTTTGTATTGAGTTTTACGGGGATAATCTTTATGTAGCGGAATATAAACGAAGGCATGGTATGACAGATGAGGAGCATGAGGTATGGATGAGCCAGTGCATTCAGGTAATTGCCGAAATTTTAAATACTCAAGATCAAAATATCTTTTTAAAACTAAGGCAGCGGAAAGAAGGACGTTTAGGACAATATAAAAAACGGGATTCTGTAAAGAATGAATTTGTGGTTGAAGAGAATGGTTTGAAGTTTATTGTTAATCTTAGTGATTACCTGGATACCGGATTGTTTCTGGATCATCGCCTTACACGGCAAATGGTAAGAGAAGATAGTAAGGGAAAGAAGGTCTTGAACCTTTTTGCGTATACCGGTTCATTTTCAGTTTATGCCGCTGCAGGCAAGGCTGAAGAAGTAGTTACGGTTGATTTATCGAACACTTACCTGGATTGGGCAAAGAGAAATATGCAATTGAATGGGTTTATCGGCGAAACAAAGTATCAGTTCATACAGGCGGATGTGAAAAAATATCTCAAAGAAGTTCCCGCAGAATACTTTGATATAATTATTATGGATCCTCCCACTTTCAGCAACAGCAAACGGATGGATGATATTCTGGATATTCAACGGGATCATCCTGAACTTATTAATTATTGCCTAGGTGCCCTTAAGAAGGGAGGGGTACTGTACTTCAGCACCAACTTCCGCAAGTTTCAACTTGAAATAGATAAAATAAAATCTTCTTCAATAAAAGACATTACAAAAGTCACAACACCATTTGATTTTGATAAGAAACTTCACCGTTATTGTTTTTTGGTCAGCAAATAGTTCTTCTTAAGTAAGTGTATGAATCAGTAACTTCGGTTCACTGCGTTTATATGAACAGGAAACGATTTATCAGGCAAACCAGTTTGTTGGCAGGCGGGCTTTTGTTGCACCAGCAAATGCTGAAAGCCTATTCATCGGATTATACCGGTGAGAGAATCAGTATCGGAGTTATTGGATGTGGCGACAGGGGCAAGGGTATCATTGAGGTAATGCAACAAATTGCAGATAAATTTTCCATCAAAGCAGCTTGTGATATTCTGGATTTCAGAATTGCGGAAACAAAAAAGCTTGATAAGCAAAATAGCTTCACTTATTATAAGGATTATAAAAGGTTATTGGATGACCGCTCCATACAGGCAGTAATAATTGCTGTTCCCCTGCATCTTCATTATATCATTGCTACAGACTCATTGCGATCAGGGAAACATGTTTACCTGGAAAAGACAATGACCTACAATAGTCAGCAGGCATTGAATCTTGTAGCAACTGCTAAAAAAGTTCCGAAGCAAATTCTTCAGATTGGTCATCAATACCGCTATACACCACTTTATTTTAAGGTTAAGGAAATGATCCAAAGTGGTTATATCGGTAAAGTATCTCAGATTGATTGCCGCTGGGATAGAAACTGGAATTGGAGAAGGCCAGTGCCAGAAGGATATACTGACAGGCAAATCAACTGGCGGATGTATAAGGAATACTCAGGAGGATTGGCCGCTGAACTGCTTTCACACCAGATTGACTTTATCAACTGGGCATTTGAAACACATCCCGATGAAATATATGCAACAGGAGGTATAGATTTTTATAAGGATGGACGGGAAACTTTTGATAATGTACAAGCTGTTTTACGCTACGATAAAAATGGAATAATCGGAAATTTTGGGGCTACCTGTTCCAATGAAAGAGAGGGATATATTTTCAGGATTAAGGGTTCAAAAGGAACTGTTTCACTCCTGGTAGATGAAGGAATCTATTATCCTGAAAAGAGAGAAAAGAAAGAATTAGAGCTGGTGGATGGTGTTTCCGGCGCTACCAAAATTGAGTGGAATAAGGAAGGAGGCATTCACATTTTAAAAGAAAAGACTAAAGATGGCACCTGGTATGCACTCGAAGAGTTTTATAAAGCGATCATGGAAAAAGGCGAACCGGTATCAAATGTCACCACCGGTGCAACCACCAGTTTTTGTGTGGATATGATCAACAGATCCTCTTACAACAGAACTATAGAATTATGGAAGCCAGAATATAATTTATAATATTTTTATTCTTACAGCATGCAAAAGTTTATTCTGATATTATTACTGTTTACCGGTATATCTTCTTTTTCTCAAAAAAAGAATAATGGCTGGCAGTCATTATTTGACGGTAACACCCTTAACGGTTGGAGGCTGATGGCGGGTAAAGCAGAATATAAAGTGGAAAATGGGTGCATCGTTGGCACTACCGTGATAAATTCTCCTAATTCTTTTTTAGTGAGCGATAAAAAATTTACAAGTGATTTTATATTGGAGTTGGAAGCAATGATGAGTGATACACTTTCCAATTCCGGGGTGCAGTTTAAAAGCAATTATGACGCTGCAGGGAATAACGGGAATGGAAGAATTTTTGGTTACCAGTATGAATTTGATCCGTCAGCTAGAAAATGGAGCGGAGGAGTGTATGACGAAGGTAGGAGGGAGTGGCTGTATCCGGGTTCCCTGAATTCAAAGGCACAGGTTTATTTTACCCCCAATGTTTTTCATAAAATAAGGATTGAATGTATTGGTAATTCAATGAAAACATGGCTTGATGGTAATGCTTTTGCTTACGTTATAGATACACTTACAGCAAATGATGGACTGATCGCTTTACAGATTCATGCTATCAGCAGCCCGGACAGAAAAGGATCAAAAGTTTATTGGAAAAATATCAGAATCAAAACTGCAGGCATTATGCCGATGCCTTTTCCAGAGGGAATATTTGTGCAGAACCTTCAGCCTAATACATTGACGGATTATGAAAAGAAAGATGGATGGAAATTATTGTTTGATGGAAAGACAAGTAAAGGATGGGTTGGTGCTTACAAGGACAAATTCCCTGAAAAAGGGTGGGAGATTAAAGATGGTATAATGAATGTACTTCCATCAGAGGGGGCCGAATCTGCTAATGGCGGTGATATTGTGACAACAGAGCAATTCAGCGCTTTTGATCTTTCGTTCGAATTCAGGTTAACACCCGGTGCTAATAGCGGAGTGAAATACTTTGTGACTTTATCTGAAAACAATAGTGGTTCTGCCATTGGCCTGGAGTATCAATTACTGGATGATTCATTGCATCCTGATGCGAAAATGGGAAGAGACGGTAATCGTACACTGGCCTCGCTATATGACCTGATCACTGCACAAAAAACTTCAAGATTTATAAAACAACCGGGTAAATGGAACCAGGGAAGGATAATAGTTTATCCCAATAATCATGTTGAACATTACCTGAATGGAATTAAAGTGCTGGAGTATGAACGAGTTTCACTGACCTATAGAGATCTTGTTGCTATCAGCAAGTATAAGGTGTGGAATAATTTTGGAGAGGCTCCAAAAGGTCATATTCTTTTGCAGGATCATGGAAATGCAGTAAGCTTCAGGAGTATAAAAATCAAGAATCTGAAATAAGATCAGATCTTAGGCTCCCAGCCCTTTTCATAATCTCTTCTCCATAGTTTCATAGCTTCTTTGTCATTAAGAATATGCCCGTTCTCAGGATTGCAATGTAATGTTCGTCCCGTACGTTGCGCAATATTGGCAAGATGGCATAGCAACACTGATTTATGTCCCTCATCAATAGGAGAAGTAATTGTTGTATTTCCTCTTATTGATTCTACAAAATTTTCAAAATGAAAAAAATCAAGATTTCCGGTAGCACTTACCGTGTTGGTGCTGTCATTACTGGCCCCAGTCTTTACTTCTTTAACTAATTTATTAGCGGCATCAAAAATAGCATAGTCATCATTTCCTTTATTTACAAGGGTTCCGTTTTCTCCATAGATGATAAAACCACGACTGGCACCTTCCACATTGAATTTGTTGCAACTTCTTCCTTCCCATGTAATGCTTTTGTTTTCTCCGAATTCAAATGTGGCTACCTGTGTATCCGGCATTTCCCAATCATCTTTATAAGCATACCTGCCACCGGCTGATGAGACTTTAGTAGGATAATCAGCACCTAAAAACCAGCGGCACATATCAATTTCATGAGTGCCATTGTTGCATGTTTCAGCAGTGCCCCAATGCCAGAACCAATGCCAGTTGTAATGAACGATATTGTCTTTGTATTCTCTTCTTGGTGCAGGGCCTTGCCAAAGATCAAAATTCAAAGTAGGAGGAACAGGTATTTTTTTACCATATCCAATTGACTTACGATTATTGGCATACCATGCTTTTCCAAAATAAGCATTGCCGATAATCCCGTCTTTCACTTCTTTTACCGCATTGATCAGGTTTGGCATTGATCTTCGCTGATTTCCCATTTGAATCAGTTGTTTCGGATGCTTCTTCATTGCCTGTATAAGTAATTCGCCTTCGTATGGGTTGTGCCCGCAAGGTTTTTCCAGGTAAACATGCTTACCTTGTGTTACACCAAGAATAGCAGCGGGAGTATGCCAATGATCCGGTGCTGCAACCAACAATGCGTCAAAATCTTTTTTATTTACAAGTTCCCGTATATCTTTTACAACTGTGGGTTTCTTCGCCTTTCCTGTAAAATGTTTCATGCCATTTGCAATAGCTCCGTCCTCCACATCGCAGATGTATGCTACTTCCACATTTGCCAGTTGCGAAAAACATTCAGCCAGGTAGGCGCCACGACCATTGACTCCCATTACGGCTACTAGAACCCTGTTAGATGGAGCCATTTTACCAAAGACCGGGAAATTAAGAATGGTAATTCCGGCAGCAGTAACGGAAGTGTTCCTGATAAATTTTCTGCGATTCATATAATTGCTTTATTGAAACTAAAGTTAGCCAATTGTAAAGTTTCTCTAAGTGAATAAAGAAAATAAAAAAGGCTCACCATAGGTGAACCTTTTCAAAAGAAAAAAACAATATTATCAAAGCGTTTTCAGCACATCATTCATATTCCTTACTGCATCAGCACTTTTATTAAATGCTGCTTGCTCGTCATCATTCAATTTGAAATCAAGAATCTTTTCCCATCCATTTTTCCCGATTGTTACGGGTACGCCCAGGCAAATATCTTTTTGCCCATATTCACCATCAAGAGCTACGCAACAGGTAAACAATTTCTTCTCATCTCTTACAATACTTTCAACCAATGCAGCTCCGGCAGCCCCGGGTGCATACCAGGCTGATGTACCAATGAGTTTGGTAAGTGTAGCGCCGCCTACCATTGTATCACCAACAATTTTGTCTTGTTGTTCCTTGGTCAGAAAATTTGTAACCGGTGTGCTGTTCCAGGTTGCAAGGCGTATCAGTGGTATCATGGTGGTATCGCCATGTCCCCCAACAACGACTGCATTCAGATCAGAAGGACTGCAACCCAGGTGCTGGCTAAGCTGGTATTTGAAACGGCTACTATCTAATGTACCCCCCATTCCAATAATCCTGTTTTTCGGCAAGCCCGTTGATTTCAGTGCGAGGTATGTCATTGTATCCATCGGATTACTGATGACTATCAGAATAGCATTCGGGGAGTATTTGAGAATATTCTCACAAACAGTTTTTACAATGCCGGCGTTGGTTCCGATCAATTCTTCTCTTGTCATTCCTGGTTTACGGGGAATGCCGGAAGTGATAACCACTACATCACTACCTGCTGTTTTTGAGTAATCATTTGTGGAGCCGGTGATCTTTGTGTCAAAACCCAATAATGTTGCTGTTTGCATCATGTCCTGGGCCTTACCTTCAGCAAGACCTTCTTTAATATCGAGCAATACTAATTCTGTAGCAAGTTCTTTTCTTGCAATATTATCAGCACAGGTGGCTCCAACGGCCCCTGCGCCTACGACAGTTACTTTCATGAAAAAAGATTTATAGAGTGAGAAATAATTTCCGCCGCAAAGGTAGCGGAAACTGACTTTTCAGGGCCGGGGCACAGGGCTATTTTTTTAATTCAGTCAGTATGTTATCAATTTTCATATCTCCTTCAAAAACCGATATAAGAGTTTTTTTCTTGTCATAAAAGGCAAGGAATGGAAGATGGCTAACACCAAAATAAACGGGTATAAAAAACTGTTCATCTCTTCCTACTACAATATTTGGATATTTATTCAGCTTAAATTCCCTGATAAAACTTACCATATCCTCAAAAGGCATAGTGGTAGCCATAACTATCCTGATATTGGCAAATTTGTCAATGTTTTTTAGTAATGAATCTGTTTCTACACGGCAATGTGAGCATCCGGGGCTAAAAAGCATCAGCATTACTGCATCTTTCTTAGGAAGATCGTCTTTTGTATAATAAGTTGAACTGTCAGGTAATAGCAGTTTAATAGGAGGGAATGTATTGAATTTCTTATAAGGAGGTTGAATCGTATCTGCCTGTGCAAACAAATTGCCAGCAATTATAATACTGGCAATAAAAAAAAGTATTTTTTTCATTTTGTTTTTGATTACCGGATAATTGTAACGACGCCTTTTCGGAAAATTGGGTTGCCTTTATAGTCAATTGCTTCGGCTATCCACACATAAGTTCCGGTCGGTTGATCCAGACCATTAATGCGTCCATCCCAGCCTCTTGATGGTTCCCTGGTGCTGAATATTTCTTGCCCCCACCGATTATATATTTTAAGGTATTTGAAATCCTGAATACCAACAGCAACAGCTCTTAGCACATCATTCAATCCATCATTATTCGGCGTGAATGCGGAAGGCACATAAATATCAGGACCTTTGTAAACTTTTATCGTTATATCATCCATTCCGATGCAGCCTTCCGGAGTAGTTCCGGTTACAATATAACGATAGTCATATGGCAGGATTGCAACGGGGGTTGCCGAAGTTGAGTTGTCAAGAAATGTTCCCGGTGACCATGAATATTGTGTAACACCTGCAGAGCCAAGTTCTCTTACCTCAAGTTGAATGGGCTGATTGATTGCTGCAATTGTATCATTTCCTGCAAATATTTTTACCGCAGGAGTAACGGTTACATCAACTGCATCAGGGCTTATAGACTTACAACCAATGGCATCTGTTACATGCAGATAGTAAGTAATATTTGCCGTTGCGTTTGCGGTCGGGGAAGCGATTGAGGTACTCGTTGTAATATATGTTGAAGGAGACCATTCATAGCTTACACCACCAGATCCATTCAGTTGAAACGTTTTTCCAAAACAAACGGCGATATCAGCACCCGCATCGGCTACAGGTGCAGGTCTGACATTTATTTTTACAGAGTCTGTACGACTACATATTCCTGTTGTTGCAACTACATAGTAGACTGTTGTATCTGCAGGAGTAGCGGTTGGTGTTTTAATACCCGGATCATCTAAAGTAGCAGCAGGCGTCCAGGTAAAAGCATCAGCGTTTGATGTCGGCTGCATCAGGAATGATGTTCCTTCACAGATACTTGTTTCGGGTCCGGCATCAATTGTGACCGTATTATTCAGAGGGATAATTATGTTTCCTGATGAAGTACAATTATTATTGTCCTTTATCCAGATGGTATACATTCCTCCGGCAAGATTAAACACACTTCCTGGTTGGTAGTTGGTCCCATCCAGAGAGTACTGATATGGACCATTACCGCCTCCGGGTGTAATATCAACACTTCCATCCGCACCTCCGGTACAACTTGCTGCATTAATTGCAACATTACTGATTACAAGATCAGGAAAAGCCTGGTTAATTGTAACACTGACACTGTCAATACAAAAGGCATCACGGATTTTAACCCAATAGGTTCCTGATGACAGGTTATTGAAGGTGCTGTCTGATTGCCAGTTTATGCCGTCGAGTGAAAACTCTACTGGTTGGCTCCATTCATCACCACCTGCTACTTTAATATTTCCGGTTGCAGCTCCCCTGCAGTTTACATCCAGTTTTGAAATGAAATCTATATTCTTAATCCGTAGGAAGACAGAATCACGGGCATTACATGTGCCCTGGGTAGCGGTACATATGTAAGTAGTAGCATTATTTACCGGGGTGGCAATTGGATTGCTGATATTAGTAGCACTTAATGTTGGATCAGGGTTCCATTGATAAGTTGTGTAGCCAGTTGCAGCACTTAACTGAATTGAGCTGTTGCGACAAATAATAGCAGTATCCGGAACTAAATCAAGGATATCATAATCTCTTATTTGTACAATAATACTATCAGCAGGTGTGCTTGCAGAACAACCGCCTAAAGCATAAATTTTCAAATCTTCAACACCCTCTGCAATACCATCCTGTATCGGTATCACATTCACAACAACAAAACTGTCATTAGCAGGAATAATAACAGATGCCGGTAATAACTGAACATCAACTCCGTTAATAGCAGTTCCTCCATATTGTAAGCCCACGTTTAATGGAGTTGGCTCCTTATGAGGTCTTCTTATCGTAAATGCAAAACTGGTGCATCCTTCAGCGAGATAACTGTTCCCAAGTGGATCGGTCTGGGGAATATTATTTAGGGCTACTACATTGGAGGTAAGGCTTTTTGCCTGCAAAAAAACTCCTGAGTCAAAGTCACTATCTACTACATCTGCAATTACCAGTTTTAAATGATAAGTTTGGCAGGGTTGTACTTTAGCCTCCGCTATAAATACTTGTGTCAATCCATTGTGTGTAAAGAAAGGGTTTCCCTGGTTGTTAATATAATATTGCGGATATAAAGCGCAGCCCTGGTCATTGATATTTGTTATTGTAACCGGTGCAGTAGAATTAGGTATCAAAGCAATATTGGTTGGCGTTGGAATTCCCGGCCCGGATACAAAAAATGCAAAAGCGTCATTAAATTGGCTGCAAGCAAAATCCGGATATTCTTCAGAGCTAAAAACGTATTTGAACCGGATGGAGTCTCCTAATGGAATAAAATCAAATTCTAATACACAAGCATCATTAGTTGTGGCTGATACAATAACAGAAAGATCAGGATCCCCCGGAAACCCCATCTGGTTATGAGCATTTAAGCTACTGGCACCAACCAGCCCTACACTGGGAAGCCTTGCTGTTACTTTTCCATTAGTTAGTACGATTCCGCTATCTATACCAATATTTGTTCCGCCAAGATTATTGAAAAAACCAGCCATTTCATTTGATCCGCTGAAGCTAACATTGCTTATTGTGACACCATCTCCTACCAGTTTCTGAGCTAATTGAATAGCATTACCTGCATTGCTTACCTGTAGTTGTGCATTAACTACTGAAACATTTAGGATAACAAAAGAAACTATAAATAATCTGATACGTAAAAATTTCACATCATAAGCTCTCTGGTGAGGGCAATAAAAATACTGACTTTGAATGAATTATCATCAATGTGTTTGCTTCACTTTGGCTATCAATGATTCAGTGCTTACATTTGCGCCTCCTGAATAAACCAGGATCATTTTTAAAGAAAAAATATGGCAACAACATCTGATATCAGCAGAGGGATGATCATTAAACTTGATGGCAGTTTATATTCTGTTGTGGAGTTTGGTGAGAACAAAACTGCCCGGGCAGCGGCCAAAGTATGGGCAAAGTTAAAAGGAGTGGATAATAACCGTACCATTGAGAAAACCTGGAATTCCGGTGATACAATTTTCCCGGTTCGGGTAGAAAAAAAGAACTACCAGTTTCTTTACAAAGATGATACCGGTTACAATTTTATGGATACAGAAACTTTTGAACAGGTGGCTATGCAAGAGAATTTAGTGGATGCCCCGCAGTTTTTAAAAGAAGGACAGGAGGTTGGAGTACTTTTTAATACTGAAACAGAGCAGCCGATGAGTGTAGAATTACCTGATAAGATTGTAATGAAAGTAACGTATACTGAGCCCGGTTTAAAAGGGGACACGGCAACCAGAACATTAAAACCAGCTACGGTTGAGACTGGTGCTACTGTAAATGTTCCTCTATTTGTTAATGAGGGAGAACTGATTCGTATCAATGCTAAAACCGGGGAATACGTAGAAAGAGTAAAAGAATAGGGCTGAGCCTAAATCGGCACAAAAGTGTTGATTTTGGCTCATTTTCGCCCAATTTTAGGCGATTTTCACCCTAAATGCTCAAAAAATTCATTGATTTACTGCAATTGATTTCTTTATCTTAGCTTAATCCCGCCAAGGCGGGAGTTTCCTTCCTAAACCAAAACGTCTATTAAATTGAAAAACATGGACTTCAAGCAAATCCAGGAACTGATCAAAATGGTCAATAAATCCAACATTGGGGAGCTTACCATTGAACAGAAAGATTTCAGGGTCACCATCAAACAGAAGGAAGAAAAAGTAACACAGGTGGTATCCGCTCCGGCACATGCCGCACCTGTTTATACGGCAGCGCCGCAACCAGCGTCAGTTGCACAGGCTCCAACAGAAGCAACACCTGCTTCCGAAAAACCTAAAGCTGCTGAATCCGCATCAAGCAACCTGGTAACGATCAAAAGTCCTATGATAGGAACTTTCTATCGAAAAGCGTCTCCGGATAAACCTAACCTTGTTGATGTCGGTTCTGAAGTTTCAACCGGATCAGTTGTCTGTATCATTGAAGCAATGAAACTGTTTAATGAAATAGAAAGCGAGGTAAGTGGAAAGATTGTTAAAGTGTTAGTTGATGATGCATCACCTGTGGAGTATGATCAGCCTTTGTTCCTGGTTGAGCCTGCTTGATATAAAATAAAAAGTCATAAGTAATAAAGGCTCTTTTCTGACTTTTTGATTTTTAATCTTTAACTGTCAATCGTGTTTAAAAAAATCCTGATAGCAAACCGCGGCGAAATTGCATTAAGAGTGATAAGAACTTGCAGGGAGATGGGTATAAAAACTGTTGCTGTTTATTCTACTGCAGACAGAGATAGTCTTCATGTGAAGTTTGCGGATGAAGCAGTTTGTATTGGTAAACCTCAGAGCTCAGATTCCTACCTCAATATTGCTCATTTAATGGCTGCTGCGGAGATCACTAATGCAGATGCTGTTCACCCGGGATACGGATTTCTTGCTGAGAACTCCAAGTTTGCACAGATATGTAATGATCATGGAATAAAATTTATTGGCCCTACGCCAGAAATGATCAATTCTATGGGCGATAAGATCACAGCTAAAGAAACGATGATTAAGGCTGGTGTGCCCGTTGTACCCGGTGGTGAAGGATTGTTGCAAAGTTTAGATGAAGCGATTGGTATTGCGAAAGGAATGGGTTATCCTGTAATACTGAAAGCTACAGCCGGGGGTGGTGGAAAAGGGATGCGTATCGTTTGGGAAGAAGCTGAAATGGAGAGAGCTTATACCACTGCTAAAGCAGAAGCTGCCGCTTCTTTTAAGAACGACGGTATTTATATGGAAAAATTTGTGGAGGAACCTCGTCATATAGAAATACAGGTAGCAGGTGATCAGTATGGAACAATTTGTCATCTTAGTGAAAGAGATTGTTCTATCCAAAGGCGTCATCAAAAATTAGTCGAAGAATCGCCATCGCCGTTTATGACAGATGAACTGCGCTATAAAATGGGAGAGGCGGCTAAAAAAGCTGCATCGGCTATCAACTATGAAAGTGTAGGTACAATTGAATTCCTGGTTGATAAGCACCGGAATTTTTATTTCATGGAAATGAATACCCGTATACAGGTTGAACATTGTGTAACGGAGGAAGTGATCAACTACGACCTGATCAAAGAACAGATAAAAATTGCGATGGGGGAAAGGATATCGGGGCAGGATTATATACCTTCCAGCCATTCTATCGAATGTCGAATTAATGCTGAAGATCCTTATAATGATTTTCGTCCTTCTCCTGGCCGGATCACCACACTACATCAACCAGGTGGCCACGGAGTAAGAGTTGACAGCCATGTTTATGCAGGTTATGTTATTCCGCCGTATTACGATTCTATGATCGGAAAGCTTATAACTATAGCACAAACGAGACAAGAGGCAATACAGACCATGTACAGGGCCTTAAGTGAATATGTGATCGAAGGTGTAAAAACAACAATCCCATTCCATCTTCAATTAATGCAGGACGAACGTTTCCGCAGCGGAGATTTCAATACCAAGTTCCTGGAAGATTTTGAGTTGAAATAATCCCGGTTTCAAAATTTTCTTATTCTTAAAAAAAATGCACCGGTGACAGTATTAATTACTGTTCCGCGGTGCATTGGCAATATTATATTCTTCGAAGAATATTATCTCAAAAAGAGCATCTCCCTGTATTTAGGCAAGTACCATTCTCTGTCATCAACCAGCAATTCAAGTTTGTCTACATGGTAACGAATGGCATCAAAGTAAGTATCCTTTACTTTGCTCTGGTAGGCAATTGCCTTTTCCCTTGTATCTGTTATATCATTACAAACTTTTCGTGCGGAGATCATTTTTTCAACCAGGTCACTTGCTTTATTGATATGTTCTGATATTTTTTCAAGTATCTGCATCTGGTTTGCAAAGGCGCCTTCTTTGACTCCACTTTCCTTTAACCCTTTAATATTATTTGCAAGAAGAGTTTGATACCTTATAGAAGCAGGTAAAACATGACTGGTAGCCAGTTCACCCATGATACGGCTTTCAATCTGAACTTTCTTTATGTATTTCTCCAGTTCGATTTCATGGCGGGCCTCAAGTTCTGAATGAGTATAGATACTGTTACTCTCAAAAAGATCCTTCGCTTTTTTTGAGATCATAGCATCAAGAGCCAATGGTGTTGTTTTTACATTGGGCAGACCTCTTTTTTCAGCTTCTTTTTCCCATGCAGCACTATAACCATCTCCTTCAAATAATACTTTTTCGCTATCAACAATGTACTGGCGGATAACATGCATTATGGCAATTTCTTTTTTCTCGCCTTTTTCAATAAGGGCATCAACTTCTTGTTTGAATTTTTTCAAAGTTTCTGCCATAATTGTATTTAGTACAATCATTGGAGTAGCGCAGTTGGCTGATGATCCAACGGCACGGAATTCAAATTTATTACCAGTAAATGCAAATGGTGAAGTTCTGTTCCTGTCAGTATTATCCATCAACAATTCGGGTATGCTTTTATGGATATCAATCTTCAACATACTTTCATCTGTCTCATCCATTTTGTCAGATACTCTTTCTTTTACATCCTGGAGAACTTTAGTAAGATACTGACCGATGAATACTGATATGATTGCCGGTGGGGCTTCATTTGCTCCAAGGCGATGATCATTTGGCGCAGAAGCAATAGAAGCCCTGAGAACATCAGCATAGTCATGAACAGCTTTAATTGTATTCACAAAAAAAGTGAGGAACATTAAATTCGTCTTTGGGGTTTTTCCCGGGGCCAAAAGATTTACACCTGTATCGGTAGCCATACTCCAGTTATTATGTTTTCCGCTACCATTAATTCCGGCAAAAGGTTTTTCGTGAAGTAGTACTCTAAGATTATGACGGCGGGCTACTCTGTCCATAATGTCCATAAGGAGAGAGTTGTGATCAACAGCAACACTTACATCCTCAAAAATAGGGGCACATTCAAATTGTGATGGGGCAACTTCATTATGTCTTGTTCTGAGAGGAATACCTAGTTTATAACACTCAATTTCAAAATCTCTCATATAAGTATATACTCTTTCAGGAATTGAGCCGAAGTAATGATCTTCAAGTTGCTGATTCTTTGCAGAAGAATGACCATAAACTGTTCTGCCTGTCATTACAAGGTCGGGGCGGGCATTAAATAATGCTTCGTCAATTACAAAATATTCCTGTTCCCACCCAAGTGTGGCAGATACCTTGGTGACATTTTTATCAAAATAATTGCATACTTCAACAGCTGCTTTATTCATAGCCTCCAATGCTTTCAATAAGGGGGCTTTATAATCCAGTGACTCACCAGTATAAGAAACAAATATTGTAGGGATGCATAGGGTCTTTCCGTTTCTGATCTGCATGATAAATGCAGGAGAAGAAGGATCCCAAGCTGTATATCCCCTGGCTTCGAAAGTAGCCCTCAAACCTCCGCTGGGGAAAGAAGAAGCATCAGGTTCTTGCTGAACCAACGCATCTCCCTCAAATTGTTCAATAGGAGTTCCATCACCTTTTATAGTAAAAAATGAATCATGTTTTTCTGCAGTTGTTCCTGTAAGTGGCTGAAACCAGTGAGTAAAGTGTGTAACACCTTTTGATTCTGCCCATGCCCGGATACCACTTGCAATTTGGTTGGCCATTGCCCGATCAATTTTCTGGCTTGCTTTAATAGATGCGACCAGGCTTTTGTAAGCTTCATCACTTAAATACTCTCTGGCTGTTTTTAATGTGAAAACATTGCTACCGAAAATTTCTGTAATTCTTACTGAACCTTCTACTTTGGTTTCACCTGAATGGTCTGATAATTTTTGAATAGCGTCGAATCGAAGTCCCATGAATTTTGTTTTTTAGTTTCAATAAAAGTATCAAAAAATTAAAGGGGCAAGCCTGAAATCAGCTTACCCTGAATAAAGTGTTTATTTCTTTTGCAAATAATAACAACTGTTCATTTCATTATGCAACTTTCATTTTACCCAAAGCAATTAATGCTTCAGCTGATTTCACAGTTTTAATAATGCGGGCGGCCACTTTGTAAGGATCAGCTGCGCTGTTTGGGCGACGGTCTTCCAACCATCCTTTCCACCCTTTTTCTACTGTGCCGATTGGAATTCTGATAGAGGCCCCTCTGTCAGAAACCCCGTAACTAAAATCATTAATTGAAGCAGTTTCATGCTTTCCGGTCAGGCGCAGGTGGTTATCCGCTCCATAAACTGCAATGTGTTCTTTAACTACAGGCCTGAATGATTCACAAACCTGCTCGTAAGTTTCTTTGCTTCCACATGTTCTTAGCAATGAATTGGAAAAGTTTGCATGCATTCCGCTTCCGTTCCAATCAAGATTGCCCAAAGGTTTACAGTGCCAGTTAATTGAAATTCCGAATTTCTCACCCGTTCTTTCAAGAAGATAACGGGCAATCCACATTTGATCACCCGCAGCTTTGGCTCCTTTAGCAAAGATTTGAAATTCCCACTGTCCGGTAGCAACTTCAGCATTTATACCTTCAATATTCAGTCCGGCTTCAATACAGGCATCAAGATGCTCCTCAACAATCTGACGACCGTATGCATTTCTGGCACCGACTGAACAGTAGTAGGGTCCCTGGGGTGCGGGATAGCCACCTTCCGGAAAACCAATTGGTTTATCGGTCTCAGGATTCCAAAGGAAATATTCTTGTTCAAATCCGAACCAGAAATCATTATCATCATCATCGATCGTTGCACGGCCATTAGATTCATGAGGGGCTCCATCTGGACTCATAACTTCACACATTACTAAATATCCATCTTTTCTTTGGGGGTCTTTGGCAAGAAATACTGGTTTCAACAGGCAATCTGAAGAACCACCTGGTGCCTGTTCTGTTGAAGAACCATCAAAGCACCAAACTGGGCAATCTTCTAACTTTCCACTAAAGTCTCTTTCAATTTTTGTTTTGCTGCGAAGGCTTTGAATTGGCCTATAACCATCAAGCCATATGTATTCAAGTTTAGAAGCTGCCATAACTAATTTTTAAATTGTTAAAAAGTATAATAT
>DAOLIV010000040.1:0-24985 GCA_035328345.1 Chitinophagaceae bacterium
TTATGAAATTAAATAAACAAGTACCTTTTTTCCCGCTCATCATTATTGGTGGTGGCCCTATCGGTCTTGCCTGTGGTCTTGAAGCCAAAAATGCCGGTATTGATTATTTAATACTTGAAAAGGGGACACTGGTGAATTCTCTTTATAATTATCCTGTGAACATGCAGTTTTTTTCTACATCTGAAAGACTGGAGATCGGAAATATTCCATTCGTTTCTGCCAACGCCAAACCTACGAGAAATGAGGCGCTGGAATATTACAGGAGAGTAGCCGCTTCCAATAAACTGAATATCCATTTATTTGAAGAAGTGAAAGAAGTAAAACAAGAGAATAGTAGCAGAAATTTTTTGGTTGGTACTTCCACGACAAATTATACAGCATCTTATATAATTATATGCACAGGGTTTTATGATATTCCCTACCTGCTGAATGTCCCCGGAGAAAATTTACCAAAAGTGACGCATTATTATAAGGATCCGCATTTCTATGCTTTTCAAAAAGTGTTGGTAGTCGGCGCACAAAACTCAGCTGTAGATGCAGCATTGGAAACATGGCGAAAAGGCGCTGAGGTAACCATGGTGGTAAGGCAAAAAGAGATCGGGCAGCGGGTTAAATATTGGGTGCGGCCGGATATTATTAACCGGATCGAAGAAGGTTCGATCAAAGTCTATTTTAATTCAACTGTTAAAGAGATAAGGGAAAAAGAAGTTGATATCAAAACTCCAAAAGGAATTATTACTATTGAGAATGACAGGGTGATTGCTATGACAGGGTATCAGCCCAATCTGAAATTTTTAAAAGATATCGGTATCAGGCTATCTGCTGATGAAGTTCAAAGGCCTTTGATTGATGAGCTCACTTATGAGACCAACATCAGCAATATTTTCCTGGCAGGAGTCATCTGTGGCGGGATGAACACACATCGTCTCTTTATTGAGAATTCAAGGGAGCATGCGGCTAAAATACTTTCGGTAGTAAGTCAGCGGTATTTATCTGCCGGCAAAAATTAGCCGCTATACCGGGATGGCAAGCATGGGTATTGTAGTGTTGTACGACATTTTCTTTGTCATGCTCCTGTTAAAGATGCTTTCTAATACATTTCTTTTATGTGTCAGCATCACCAGGACGTCAATGGTGTTTTTGTCGATCCAGCTTTTCAGGTTCTCACTAAAATGCTTGCCGGCCAGGTGCACAGCATGAATTTCCAAACCCGGGTGTTTTTCTTTCAGCATATCCCGGTATTTGGCAATATTCGCTTCATGTTCATCATAATCTTCCACGTAGTCATCATCGGCATCCGTAAATACCGCAACTTGTATGCTGGCGCCAAATGATTTTGCCAGGTCAAACACCGGAACCAGCACCGAATCATCCTGGTCAAAGTGGTTGATTGCCACAAGAATCTTATTCGGTATTTTCCATTCAGCTAATAACGGAATAGTAAGCAACGGTACATTTGTCTTGCCTATCACCGCGGCTGTTTTACTTCCAAACACTTTCTCTTTAAATGCAGAATTGCCCAAAGTGCCCATTACAATCATGTCCGTTTTTTCTATATCCGAAGTGTCCATAATTGAAGAGACAACTGCTCCTTCACAAATAACTGTATTTGCCTGTATATTTTCTGTTGATGCAATACTCTTGGCAAGGAGCCGCATTTTTTCTTTAGCATCGGTTATCGCTGTCTCAGGTGATGCCGGGTCAACGGCATGCAGAATAAAAATTTTCGAGTTCAGGCATTTCGCCATTTGTATGGCATAGTTCAATGCTTTATCGGCATTGGGAGAAAAATCCGTAGGTATCAGTATTTGTTTCATAATCTTTCCTTTTTTTCAATAGTAAGTAAAAAAAACTTACTGAATTTTCATTTGAGTTAAATCATCCTGCTATTTGATATTTGTTAACAAAACTTTTTAATGGCTTGAAAAGGAGAGAAAGGACCTGGAATAAAAAAAACGTCCTGAATTTTCAGGACGTTTTTCTCTTATTTATTTCTTTTTAATAGAACAACTTCAATTCCACACGGCGGTTCTGCTGACGACCTGCAGAAGTTTTATTATCAGCTATTGGCATTGATTCACCAAAGCCTTCACTCACCAGCCTGCTTTCATCAATTCCTTTGCTTACAAGGTAATCTTTCACAGAAGCAGCACGGCCATCACTTAACTTCAGGTTGTATTCATCTGAACCGGTATTATCAGTGTGACCATCAATTTTCAGTTTCACACTTGGGTTCTCATTCAATATTGAGATCACATCATTCAGCGGGCCAAATGATTTACTCAAAAGTTTGGTGCTGTTGGTGTTGAAGAATATTTTTTTCGCGGCATATTCAACCCTCTTGGTAACCTCTGCAGTGATCTCAGGGCAACCTTGCTGTGAAGCTACACCCGGAACATCAGGACATTTATCCTTATCATCAGGAATACCGTCTTTGTCTCTGTCAGGTACAGGACAACCCTGGTATTCTTTCACACCCGGTACAGTGGGACATTTATCTTCTTCATCGTTGATGCCATCTTTATCTGTATCCGGAATCGGGCATCCCTGGTATTTGGCAAGACCCGGAACAGTCGGACATTTATCCTCTTCATCATTGATACCATCTTTATCAGTATCCGGAATCGGGCATCCATCATATTTAGCAAGACCCGGAACAGTCGGACACTTATCAAGACTGTCAATAATACCATCACCATCTGTATCTTTTGGAGGAGGTGGTGGGGGAGGAACTACTTTCTTCTTGACAAAATCAAAGAGTTTAATTTTCAATCCGGCATAAATGTTCTGGTTATACAGGTCATAAGGTCTTGAACTGTTTCCGACATTGTTTACACTGTTTAAGCCGAAAACATAACGGCCAAATAGTGTGATCCTTTTAATAGGAGTTACTTCAATACCGGCGGTGGGTCCAACACTGTAACTTTCAAAATTGCTTCTTTGCAGGATGCCATTATCATCTCTTACTCCGGTAAGAAAATCTAACTGTACACCTACAGGAAAAGAAATATACTTTCCTGCATTGATTTTCAGCAAAAGAGGAATTCCGAAATAATTCATTTTGCCTGAAAATGCACCCGAAGAACCACTGTTAGGCTGCATTTTATTGGAAATAAATAAAAACTGTGGTTCCAGTGAAAGTCTTTGGCTTAAGGGAATATTGATATAGAAACCGGCGGCGCCATCGGTATGAAATGTGTAATCAGCATTTCCGGTAATAGATTTAACCCTGAACTCAGCAAGGTTTGCTGCGCCCAAAACGCCTGCTGATACGGGTTCCTTGTCTTTTTTTTCCATTTGTGCATTAGCGCCTATCAGCATTAGTACGGACGAAATAACTAAAAGAGCTTTTTTCATTTCTGCATGTTTTGGTTTAGTAAAGGCTAAAGTTAGTTTTTTATGCTTTGTTTCCAACTATTGTTTGTCAGTGTGCATGCTGGTTCAACACAACAAACGATTTAAATTTTTGAATTATAATTATTTACGCTGATCAGTTCCTGCTTTATTATAAAGATTGATTTTTATTTTTTCTACCAGATTATATAAATATTATAAATCAATAACGCTTCTTGTTACCTGGAAGGACAAACGAGATGATTGAGACTGAAAGAAAATTCTTCTGTTGTTGCGAACCAGTAAAAAATGCTAATATTACATCATGCTTAAAAAAATTCTGATAACAGGGCTGCTCCCTGTTTTTTTTGCAGGTATTGTTGCTGCACAAACGGGTGAAAAGAAAAGGTGGCCATCATCCGAAAGATATTCATTCATAGCTGAGTGTATCAATTCGGCGAAGCCGGCACTAAGCCAGGATACGGCCCGGTTTTATTGTTACTGTATGCTTGAAAAAGTAGAAGGCAAATATCCTGATATAGCAGAAGCATCTAAAATAACGGACGACGAATTGGCAAAACCGGAGTGGCAAAAAGAAATTGTAGAATGTCTTTCAGGAACATGGACATCAGAGGGCCGGGAGGCTTTTCTGTCAAATTGTGTCAGGGTAGCAACAGAAAATGTCGGAGAGAAAAAAGCACAGACCTATTGCGAATGCATGCTTTACAAGATCGAAAGAATGTACCCGAGCGAAGAGGATGCTGCAAAGATCACTGAAGAGGATCTGACTTCAGAATTCTGGAAAAAGATGGTGAAAGACTGTATGGAGTTCTGACCAGGCTTTTCGGTATACCTGTTCTCACCAGCAGATCATAAATAGTTTTTCCCCTGATCAATATCATGTTCCCGCAGGTATTTGCAGTTTTAATTTTGGTGACAATGATTTACCATGTCACCAAAATATTTTACTCTCGTTCTTTATACGTCAGTCATAATCTTCTGTAATAATTTAAGTGCCCAGGTAGCCGCTGTGAAATTTTCAGTTAAAGTACCGGGAGCCATTGAAAACGGTAAAAGTGTTTTTATCGCCGGATCTTTCAATTACTGGCATGCAGGCGATTCGCTGTACCGGATGCAGCAAACCGGGGATGATATTTACAGTATTCTGCTGCCATTATTTGAAAATGTAGAATATAAATACAAATACACCTTGGGTAATTGGGACAGGGTGGAAGTGGCAATGAATGACAGTGATATTACCAACCGTCAATTTCTTGCTGTGAATAATGCCTCCATCAACGACATAGTTCAAAAATGGAAGCAGCCCCAAAAAGCAGGTGATAAACCCATCAGCCCGCAACTAAAGCAGATCAATGATCTGAAAGATTCCGCTACTGCAAAAATGCAATTGAAGTTGAATGAAATGATCGGATTGCTGAAACCATTTATTGCAAACCTGCTGCAGGAAAATCCTGATAAACGGACTTTTGATAAACTGAACAAAAAAGCAGGAAAAAAACTAAATGAAATATACCTGGGAGTAGCTCAGCTTTTCTGGGATGTATTTGCTGCGCTTACCCCGGAACAGAAAAAAAATATCAGGGATCTGATCGAAAATAAAGATTCAAAAGAAGATTATATTAACAGGATGATGAAAGCAATTGAAACAACTGTTGATAACAATAAATAAATAGTTCCTGCTGATTTTTTAAAGACACTGGTTACAAAATTTATCCCGGGGCTTACTCAATAATGTAACGGTTTCCCGGAACATGTTTTCCGGCCCACTATTGTTCAATTAAAAAAGTAAGCCATGAAAAACAAATTCTTTTTCACGCCATTATTCATTCTTGTTTCTTTATTTTTTTTGACCAGTTGTTCCAAAGAAAGAATGCCTTCACCTGCTGCAGCAACACTGGACATTGCTGGTAACACCAATAAAGGAATATTTGCTGACCAGGCCGGGCATATCACCGGCCGGATCGATCCGGCCGCTATCAAAGCTGAAATAAGACTCTATGATGCCACTTCTGAATTCGGCCCTTATTATCATGATACCAATTCCGGTTTCTTTAGAATTCCCGGAATTCCTGCCGGTACATATAAGTTTGTGATCAGGTATTATGGTACTGGTGGAGTTACGGATAACCAGGGTGGTTATACTTTGTATGTAAGTGAAGTTGCTGTCAATCCCGGTGCGGTTACCGACATGGGAGTTATTCATTTGTAACGTGTACTGAATTGTTATTTATTTAAAAAGGAGGGGCGCCTCCTTTTTTAGTATTCAAAACTTTCGGACAGGAACAGTAGCGGTTTGTGTACCTTTAGCATGACTTGAACCTAATCATCTTTATCCCTGAGAAGTATCAGAAAAAAAACTGCGTGAGGAGAAGCAATTTGCAGATATGAAAAAGATCCTTGTTCCTACTGATTTTTCACCCAACTCCATGCGGGCCGTTGACTATGCTGTGAAAGTGGCCAAAAAAAATGATGCCGCTGTCTACCTGGTTCACACTATTGATGTTCCTGATATGAACCAGGAATTTATGCCGCCCCCCGACGGTTCGTATAACATGAAGGAAAAAGAGGAGGCGCTGAAAAAGCTGGAGAATCTTCGCCAAAGTATTGAAGACACAGAGCAGTTGCTGGTGAATACACTTCTTTATCATGGAAATGTTACCGATAATATTTTAAAAGCAGCCAAAGAATATGCTGTTGATATTATTATCATGGGAACTTTAGGTATTACAGGTCTTGCCGATAAAATATTCGGCACACATACCGCATCCGTTATCAGCCACAGCGAAACGCCGGTGCTGGCCATTCCGCTGGAATACGAATGGAGCAGGCCATCCAGGCTACTCCTCGCTATCAATCATTTTGATGAAGGCACTGATATTTTATTTCCTGTGTTTGATATCGCTGCCATATTTGATGCCGAAGTAAGAGTGGTGGTGTTCACCGATGAAGACTCGGCAGGCTCCGCCGATTATATGGAACATGCACGAAATATTGTGGAGGCAGGAAAACAACTCAAAGACGTATATAAAGGGATCAGTGTAATTCCGCAGCATATCAGCGGCCACCAGTTTATGGAAACCATGAATGAATATATTGATTCCAACCAGGTGGACCTCCTGGCAATGACCACTCACAGGAGAAGCCTTGTATCCAGTATTTTTAAAAAAAGCATCACCCGGAAAATGAGTTATCAATCTAAAGTACCGGTGCTGGCCATTCCGATTCCGAATCCTTAATCATTCTGCAATCAAATCAATATGTGCAATTATCAGATTTTTTAATTCATGAAATCACTTTTAATCATTCTTGCTTTAAGTATTACCTCCGTTGCATTCGGGCAGAATAAAAAAACATCCATCAGCCAGCCTGATCCTTCAAAAAAAATCGATACTGTGGAAGCTTCCTGCGGCCTTTGCCAGTTTGATATGAAAGCCGATGAATGTAAACTTGCTGTGCGGATGAATGGCAAGACGTATTTTGTAGAAGGTACCTCCATCGATGATCACGGTGACGCACATGCCAGTGACGGTTTTTGTGCAACGATCCGGAAAGCTGCCGTACAGGGCGAACTGGTGAACAATCGCTTCAAAGTAACTTATTTCAAACTGCTTCCCCTTAAAGAAGAAAAGAAAACAGATTAGCATAGCGCATTAAAAATTAATCTTTTTTGTTTGCAGGTTTCATCTGAAAACTTTCCCAAAAAAATAATTCACAGTTGTGCATAAAACGAACTGGCAAAGTCTTTGTTAAATATGACAAGGACGGACGGCTGCAACGCAGGCAGCAGTAACTTGCATACAATTAAAAAGAATATCTATGAACAAAGGACTAAAGACAATTACAGTAAGACTGGTTTTATTTTTCGCATTGCTGGCAATAAGCGGAAGCTTGTTCAGCCAGACCACTAAAAAGGAAAGAAGACTGGTAGAAGACGCACAGGAAGCAAAAGAAGATTTTATTGACACAGACGGACTGATGAAAAGTTTATTTCAAGACTCTTATGGCTACGTTCTTTTCCCCAATGTGGGCAAAGGAGGTATCGGTATCGGCGGCGCTGCCGGTAATGGTATTGTATTCGAAGGAGGGCAGATGATCGGAAAAGCAAAAATGACACAGGTAAGCATCGGTTTCCAGTTTGGCGGGCAGGCTTATCGTGAAGTGATCTTTTTTGAGAACAAAGAAGCCATGGATCGGTTTAAAAATGATAACCTGGAATTTTCGGCGCAGGCATCAGCCGTGGCGGTAACAGCCGGCGCATCAGCCAATGTAAAATATGCCAATGGTGTGATGATCTTCACCCAGCAGAAAGGCGGGTTGATGTATGAAGCCTCCATCGGCGGGCAAAAATTTGATTACAGCGATTTCGGCGAATAAACAGCTTCTCAAATTATTTTGAACCACGGCAGGTCAAAGTGTAATTTCAATTTGGCCCGCTGTGGTTTTTTTATTTCATTTCTTTGGTAACATTTTTCCTTCTCCATCGTTACGGTTATTTAACCGGTTATAAATAATACCAACCGGTAACCCGGCTATTTTTATAAATTCAGCAAAACCAAAAGCCATGAAGAAAGTATCATTATTGCTTTCGTTATTATTTGTAACGATTGTTTCAATCTGCCAGGACAAATTATCAACTGCTGACTGGCAGGGTGATCTGAAATTCTTACAGCAAACCGTTCACAAGGATTATTCTTTTCTTTTTAAAAAGATCAGCGCTGCGGATTTTGATAAAGAAGTGGATCAGCTCTATAAAGCCATTCCATCCATGAAGGATCATGAGATCGTTGCCGGGATCTGCCGCATCGTTTCATCATTCAAATACGGACACACCAGCCTCAACTGGATGCAGTTACCGGTTAAGTATCATATAGTGCCTGTAAATCTGTACAAGTTCAGTGATGGCCTGTACATTGAAGGCACCGATAAAAAATATGCATCTGTCGTCGGAGCAAAAGTGGTTAAGATCGAAGGCATGCCCGTTGAGAAAGCAATGGCTGCTGTGAAACCGCTTTCCCCTGCCGAAAATGATTTCTACTTTATTGCATATGGGCTTGATTTTTTAATTGTACCCGAAGCATTACATGCACAAAAAGTAATTAAAGAATTAAAAACCAATATTACTTACACCCTTGAAAAAGACGGCAAAACTTTTGACCAGGTGTTTGAAGCCGTTGACGCCTTCCGTTTGCCCAGGAATTATGGGTTTTCTGCCACCAAAAACAATTGGGTGAGTTCAAGAGATCAAAGCAACACACCGTATTACTTAAAGAACCTGGATAAGATCTATTATTATGAATACATACCGGAACAGAAAACCGTTTATGTACGGCATAGCCAGATACAGGATGATTCCACAGAAGCCATTCCTGCTTTTTATAAAAAAGTATTTGACTTTATTAAGAATAATGATGTAGAAAAACTTGTAATCGATGTGCGGCTGAATGGCGGTGGCAATAATTATAAGAACAAACCCATTATTACCGGCATTATTGAAACAGCAAAGATCAATAAGCCGGGAAAATTATTTGTTATCATAGGACGCAGAACATATTCTGCCTGCCAGAACCTGGTGAATGAATTCAGCAATTACACCAACGCCATTTTTGTAGGTGAACCCACCGGTGAGAATATCAATTTCTATGGTGACAACAGGAGGGTGGAACTTCCCAGATCAAAGACTCCTGTCTTTTTATCTTTTGCCTGGTGGCAGGATAAACCCCAATGGGAAAATGCTGACTGGACTGCACCGCATATAGCAGTGGACATGAGCTTTAATGATTATAAAACCAATAACGATCCTGTGCTGGCAGCCTGTTTTAAAACAGGCGACAAGGATGTTGTGCTGGACCCGTTCAGACACCTGCAGGATCTTTTTATGCAGGGTAAGCTGGAGCAGGTAGAAAAAGAAGCCAAAGAAATTGTTGCCGACCCAAGGTATCGTTACTACAGTTTTGAAAACAAGCTCAATGAAACAGGATATACCCTGATGGGCCGGAATATGATAAAAGAGGCAATGTTTGTGTTTGGACTAAACACCAAACTATATCCCAGCTCCGCTAATGTGTGGGACAGCTTTGCAGAAGTGAACTGGAAATCGGGCAACATTGATAAAGCAGTAGAATATTATAATAAGGCTATTGCAATGGATCCTAAAGGAACCACGGGTGACAATGCCAGGAATAAGCTGAAGCAGATCAAAGCAGGTGGCGGAAACAAAACCGCTGAAACGCATCAGCATGATAACTGATAGTAGTTGCTGCAACAGGTAAGGATCATTCCATAGGGCAAAAAATCGTACATTTAGTATGGTGTTGCCCCTGCATGGATCATGGCAGGAATTAATTACAATCCCGCATCATGATCAATAGATCAGTACTATCATTTATTGCCATTACCGGGTTGCTGCTGCTGATCAATAGCTGTAAGCAGGAATATAGTTTTGAAGGCGGACCGCCGCCACCGCCGCAGGATACGGTGATACTTCCTCCACCGCCGCCGCCATCCAAAGTATGCCCCGCCTGCATAGGCCAGGAAGATTTTATTGAAAACAAATGGAGTTTCCGGGATGATACCCTATTGTGTTGCGGCATTATTGATACGGCCATCGTGGCCCCGGCACGGCAGGGCTTTACGTTTTACGGGCCATCCGCCTGCTCCAATGATACCGGTATGGTGATCACCGTGCCGCTGGAAGGACAAATACTCAATCAGAATCTTTCCAACATCACACTCACTCATACTGCCTTTTATTATTATGATAATGTGGGGCAAGCCTATATTTATATGAGCCACCAGGCAAATCCGTTCACTGTTCATATCAACAGTTACGACCATGCAACAAAGCTGGTGACTGGCACCTTTGAAGGATATGTGTACAATGCCCGTGGCCCCGGCGGCACCATGATACGCAATGGAAAATTTAAAGTGAAACTGCATTAAAAGAGTTTCCACATCATATTTAATTAATGCGCTGTTTACCCATAAGTATTTATCTTTAACACCTTACCATTTATCCTTCCGAAACCCCGCTTTTGCGTACCCCCTGAAAGTTGTTTTATCCTAAAAAGGAACTATGCGGAAGGGGTTTATAATATTTATTTCGTTTTTTATTTCAATTAGTGGATTTTCCCAATTTCCATTAACTACCCCTGTTTACAATCAGGATTTTAATACTCTTGCAAACTCCGGGACTTCTTCCGTTCTCCCGACAGGTTGGGTATTGTCAGAAGGCGGCTCCAATGCAAATGCATTATATGCAGCTGGTACAGGATCAAGTAATACAGGTGATACATATAGTTTTGGCTCTATTGCATCAACGGATAGGGCTTTCGGAGGCTTACAATCGGGCGCCTTAATTCCAACTATTGGATTTTATGTAACAAACAATTTAGGAGCTACAATTACAAGTATTCAGATTTCTTATACCGGAGAACAATGGAGGTTAGGGGCTACCGGAAGAACTGATCGACTCGATTTTCAATATAGTTTAAATGCGGCCAGTTTAACAACAGGGACATGGACAGATGTAGATGCACTAGATTTTATCACACCAAATACAACTACACTCGGAGCACTTGATGGTAATGCAGCTGCAAATAAGACTCTAATTTCAAGCATAATTACAAATATTAATATCCCTAGTGGAACTAATTTTTTCTTTCGGTGGACAGATTTAAATATTGCAGGTTCTGAAGATGGATTAAGTATTGATGATTTTACTTTAACAGTTATTGGTTCAATACCAGTAAGTACTGATTATTATAGAAGTATTGCTTCAGGTGCTTGGAACAATATAGCTACTTGGGAGATTTCACCTGATGGAAATGACCCATGGACTGCTGCAGCATCGCCGCCAGATTTAAATTCAAATACAATAACAATTCGAAATGGGAATATTGTAACGATAACTTCTACTGTGACCGCAGATCAGATAATAATTGAAAATGGTGGAGTTCTGGAAAATCAAACCGCTGCTCCGGATTTTTTTACTGTTGCTGATGGCACTGGTGATGATATGAATATTCAGCCAGGAGGCATTTATCGGGTAACTTCCAGTCAAAGTTTTGCTAATCACATTGCCATTAACTCAGGGGCGATAATTCATATTCAAGCGGGAGGTACAATTCAAATTAACAACAACGGAGGAAGCAATACTTTTTATGCATCAACGATGACATCATTTGTTTGGGAAGATTCTTCAATTTTTAATTGGAATACTTCTGCGTCAGCTGGTATGCAAGCTACTTTTTTCCCAGATGTAGACGATTCAACGATTCCAATTTTCAGATTTTCGGCAAATCAGGGTCTTCCTTTAGGAGGTGGAACGGATACTACTATTATTAATGGCATTCTTGAAACATCAGTTAATCTTATATTTCAAGGTGGTTTTCATAAATATTTTCGAAATGGTATAAGAGGAGCAGGTGATGTTACAAATTCTACCGTCACCAAGATTATTATTAATGGAATAACTGCAGAACTTGGAGGCAGCGGGGTTATATATGTTAATGCGACTGGTGGATTAGAAATAGGAGGATCATTATCCGGGAATATAACAACAGTAACAAGTAACAAGACTATAGACGGATATGTTTCATTAATTAATACTGGCCCCGGTACTTATATTGACCTCGGCTCATATAATTTAACGGTTACAGAAGAGATTTTTGGCGGTTCTGCCACAAGTTATATCAGAACTGATGTGAATGGGGGAGTACTTACACTTAATACAATATCTACTTCAAAATTATTCCCGGTTGGAGAAACGACTTATAATCCTGTAACAATTTCCAGTACAAGTGGTAATAATTTTTCAGTAAGAGCAAGAACCGGAATTTATGACCCGGGTCCTGCAACCGCAATTCCTACTGATGCTGTTTACCGCACATGGTATATTAATGCAAATGCTGTTACAAATAATGTGACAGTAACATTTCAGTATAGCAATAACCCCGGAGAGTTAACAGCAAATGCTGCTACACAGCCGAACAGCATGGAAATTCTGCAAAGCGATTACATAGCCTGGCATTTATCTCCGGGAAATACAACCATCATGTCTGCGGGGGCTAATCCCTATACTGTTACAAATGCAGCGGCACTTCAAATAAACGATGTACCGATTCCATATGCATTAGGTGTAACTGGTACTATTTTCCTTTCAGTAGATTGTATCATAACCTGTGATGCCAGGAAACAAAATAATAAAAGCATTGTAGGGTTTGATATTAATACCTGTGCCGAGGTTACCAGTTTTGAAGTGCAGCGTTCCGTAAACGGAAGCAGTTTCGAAACTATATCAGTAATACAGCCCGACTTAAATCTTACAAGATTTGAGTACCAGGACCTGAACTTACAAAAGGGAACCAACCTGTATCGTATAAAAGTGAACCGGTATGGCGGCAGCATCAAGTATTCAAATACGGTTGCGATCATCAACGATAGTAAAGGCGTATTAATAACATCCATTGCACCCAACCCTGTTGCGGATGATGCGGTATTGAATATAAGTTCGGCTAAGCAGGGAGCTATACATCTGGCAATTTACAATATGGCAGGTGTGGCGGTTAAACAATGGACCGCAACAGTGCAGGAAGGCAGCAATACCATTCATTTCAACACCGGTAAATTAATGGGTGGTATTTATCATTTGGTGGCAGTATCAGATGAAAGTAAATCAGTGCTCCGGTTTGTGAAACAGTAATCACTGAAATTCAATAATTTTTTTCTGAAAAAACAGTGTTTAAACTTGTTATTCACGGCAATCCTTTTTTATATTCGCATTGCATAACGGTACTCGATTTCATCCTCTGATTTATTTTCTTTCCCGAACCCCCTGAAATACTGGTTTTCAGCTAACAGCAAAAGTTGTTTGATTGAAGATATTAATCCCTCCTTATAACGGTTTAGAATAAATAGTTGATATTTTCTTAACCGGCGAAAGTGCAGCAAGCCAATTCTGAGAAATATTTTTACATCTCTTTCCAATCCTGTCTGAAATCCCCGGATTTATTCCTGCTCCGTCTCCCTCTGAACGAACATTATCTTATTTAATAAACTACATAGAGTATGAAAAAAATTTACTTCTTACTGGCCATGCTGTTGGCGGTGCAGGTTGGATCCGCACAATTACTTCAATGGAACACATTTGGCAATGCAGGAACTGAAACTGCTGAACCCAGCGTTTTTAATGACGCTAATATCAGTTCATCAAATCTTACATTAGGTTCTGGTGTGACGCCAGCTGCAAACGGAAACCGGTTTGGTGGAAATAACTGGTTTAATACGGGTAACACAAACCCGAACACCCTGGCTGAAGCAGTCACTGGCAATGATTACATTCAATTTATAGTTACTCCAAATCCCGGATTTTCATTTACACCTACTTCATTTGTTTTTTCCTGGGATCACTCAGGTACTGGACCCGCTTCTGTTACTTTAAGATCTTCAGTGGATGGTTACACTGCTGATTTAGGATCAGTGACTGCAATGCCCGCATCTATTTCATCAGGAAATACGATCACTATATCGGGGCTCACTAACCTCACAACAGCAACAACTTTCAGGCTGTATGGATATTCTGCTACAGCAACCACTGGTACAGGCGGATTCGATATAGCGACAGATGTTGTAAATGTTCAGTTGAATGGGACAACAGCCAGCACAGGCGGCAGTTCTATAACGACCGGTGCGGTGTCAACACCTCCTTTCTGTGTAACCGGTGCTTCCGGTGCTGCGGGCACTGTTGCTTATACTTCTGTCGGAAGTTACACGTCTGCTACATTCAATGCTTTACTCAGTGATGCTACAGGAGATTTTTCTGGCGCAGCAATTATCGGAACTGATAATGTTACCGGATCCAATCCGGGTGGTTCAATTAATATTACCATTCCTGCAGGAACCGCAACAGGCGCAGGTTATAAAATAAGAGTGGATTGTGTTACACCATCTGTAACCGGTTCTGAGAGCAGTGCATTTTCTGTATTCAATGGAGTCAGTGATGTAACTGCATTGGCAGGTGCTGTTGGAAATGGTACGGTGAACCTGACCTGGACCAACCCTGCAGCTTGTTTTGATGAGATCATGATCGTTGCTAAAGCAGGAACGCCAATAACAGGAGCACCAACTGGTGATGGATCAGCCTATACTGCCGATCTTGATTTCCTGGGCGCAGGAACTGCGTTTGATGGTGGTAAAGTTGTTTATAAAGGAACTGTTAGTGGTCAGACGGTAACGAACCTCACAAACGGAACTACTTATTATTTCAAAGCATTTACAAGAAGAGGGACCAACTGGTCAGCCGGAACTGAAATTTCAAGAGTTCCCCTTGCATTGATGACCCCAACACCAGGTTCTATTCTTATCAACCAGCTTAGTCCCGATTATAACGGAGCATCCGATGAATATGTTGAGTTGGTAAATACAACCGGCAATACTTACGATCTCTCCACTCTTGCTATTCGCTACCAATCTGCTGCGGGTGGCTCAGGAAGCGCAGGCGGAACTCTGTCGGGTGTTTTATTCCCCCATAATTACTGGTTGCTTTCTCCTAACGGTACTGTAACGGTTGGGCTTACCAATCTTACCAGGGACGGAGCTATTACTGCAGGATTTGCAGGAGGAGCAGGGCAGGTTGCTTTAGTAAGAATAATTGATGATGTTATTATTGATGGAGTTGGTTATGGAACTATAACCGGCGGAACTTATGCAGAAGGTACTGCGGCAACACCACCTCCGACTGACGGTGGAATTAAGAGGGTTACGGATGGAGTTGATAACAATGATAACAGTATTGACTTTACTACGGTAGCTAACGCAGATATTTTACTCCGTAACAGTGGAAGTATTGCTTTGCCTGTTAAGTTCTACGACGTAAAAGCATATCCGCAGGGTACCGGTATCCGTGTGGACTGGAGCAACTTGACAGAACTGGATGTAAATAACTATACAGTAGAACGTTCAGCCGATGGTCAGTTGTTCACAGCTTTGTCTGCTGTTTCAGCTTCAAAGAACAACGGCAGCCGTGCTGATTATTCATACTTTGATGCCACACCATTAAGCGGTGTTAGTTTCTACCGCATTCGTTCCAATGAATTTGACGGTGGCCAGCTTTACAGCATCATCGTTCGTGTAAACACAAAAGGCGGCAATACGGATATCACTATTTACCCGAACCCTGTAACAGGTGGCCTGCTTTCATTACAGGCAACGGAACTGGCAAAAGGTGATTATACCATCAGGGTATTCAATGCATCAGGTCAGCAGGTGTTCCAGCAACGCTTTGCACACAACGGCGGATTTGTAACACAATCCGTGCAACTGCCGGCATCCGCACAATCCGGAATGTACAACCTGCAACTGACAGGTGCTGAGCTGAAACTGTCGAAGACATTTATCGTAAGGTAATCAATGAAAAACTACCATATCCAAAAAGAGCCATAGTAATATGGCTCTTTTTAATTGGAGAAAGATTTATAAACCTCCAAATAGTTTGGCAACAGCAAAAGCGGCTCCGGCCGCTAAAGCGCCGATAAGCATTATACGAACAGCGCCCCACAAAGCATTCACTCCTGTAATGCGGCTTTTAAAATAACCGAAGATGAATAAGCACACCAGTGTAACGAGAACAGAAATGTATAATCCCTGTATGGGTGAGCTTACAAAAAAATAAGGGCTGAGTGGAACCAGTCCGCCAACGATATAAGAAAGACCGATGTTTAATGCAGATTTCGTAGCTCTTTTGGGATCCGGTTTTTCCAGTCCCAGTTCGTACTTCATCATAAAATCCACCCAGCGGTCTTTATCTTTTGCAATTTCTTCTGTAGCTTTTACCTGCAATTCTTCACTGAGACCGATATTGGCAAAAAATTCTTTGGTCTCCTCAACTTCTCTTTCCCGCAGGTTATCTACTTCATAATACTCTCTCTTCATTTCACTTTTGTAATGATCCTGTTCTGTTTTTCCAGCCAGGTAACCACCTAATCCCATGGCTATGGAACCGGCCGCTATTTCTGCAATACCTGCAATAACGATAATGGAAGTAGAATCTACGGCGCCGCTAAGTCCTGCTGCCAATGCAAAAGGAACGGTGAGTCCATCGCTCATACCGATGACGACATCCCGCAACAGATCACTGCTCTGCAGGTGCTCTTCCTTATGCGGTTTTACATCATGATGGAGAAAAGTGTCTATAGAAAAAAGAAATTAGTCCAGACAAGATAAGCTTTTCCCGATTATCTCAACACACTCCAGTACCTGGTTTTTGGTAATTACCAGGGGTGGTGCAAACCTGATCTTATCGCCATGTGTTGGTTTTGCCAGCAAACCATTTTCCTTCAGCTTCAGGCAAAGTTCCCATGCCGCATCTTTATGCGGATGGTCAATTACAATGGCATTCAGCAATCCCTTGCCCCGAATGATCTTTATATGCCGTGATCTTAATTTCTGAAGTTCATTTCTTAAAATTTCACCGGTAATAGTTGCATGCTCTGCCAGCCTTTCTTTTTTAAGCACTTCCAATGAAGCAATGGCAACTTTACATGCCAATGGATTTCCTCCATACGTGGAGCCATGTTCACCGGGATTCAATGTCAGCATGATCTCATTATCACATAATACAGCGCTTACAGGAAGCATACCGGCGCTGAGTGCTTTCCCCAGCAACAAAATATCAGGTCTTACATTTTCATGATCGCAGGCCAGCATTTTACCTGTGCGGGCAAGACCGGTTTGTATTTCATCAGCAATGAATAGCACATGGGCATCTTCACAAAGTTGTTTGGCATGGGAGATATAACCGGCATCAGGCACAAAAACGCCTGCTTCACCCTGGATCGGTTCAACCAGGAAGCCCGCAACATTTTTATTTTTCAAAGCTTCCGTCAATGCCGGGATATCATTGTAGGGAATGATCTCAAAACCGGGAGCATAGGGACCGAAGTTTTTCTTGGCCACCGGGTCACTGCTGAAAGAAATAACTGTTGAAGTACGTCCATGAAAATTTCCTCCGCAGACAATAATGACAGCTTTGTTTTCTTCAATGCCTTTTACTTCATAAGCCCATTTGCGGCACAGCTTTATTCCTGTTTCAACGGCCTCGACACCAGTATTCATGGGTAATACCCTGTCATAACCAAAATAACCGGTAATGTATTTTTCATATTCACCCAGAACATTATTGTAAAAGGCACGGCTGGTCAAGGTGAGTTTTTGTGCTTGTTCCACCAGGGTTTGTACAATTTCAGGATGGCAGTGACCCTGGTTCACTGCTGAGTAGGCGCTGAGGAAATCAAAATATTTTTTTCCTTCCACATCCCACACATAAACACCTTTTCCTTTTTCAAGTACCACCGGCAAAGGGTGATAATTATGGGCGCCGTACTGATCTTCCAGTTCAAGATAATGAGATGTCTTTTCAGACATGTTATATAGCGTTTGCATAAAATAAATTAAGAATTGAAAAAATAGGAAATGAAAAAAGCCACGATATCACATGGCAGGAGGGAGGGTCATCGGTGATTCAGCAGATCAAGATTCTGCTTCAGAAAAAATGATATGTGTAAAACCGGGTTGATAATGCGAAATTTGATTGTTGTAATGCCACAAAGATATTAAAAAAGGCGGAAGAGTAATTGCCTTATTTGATTTGAATTAACGTCTTGTGCTCTTGAAAACGATTAAAAACAATACATGTACAATCAACTCTATGTGATTTCTATGTTTCTGCTGTGCCTGTGTGGTAAAATTTCACCACATAGAATCATAGGGACATAGGGTAACACATAGCACTTCAATAGGACAAGACCTTTGAATTAATTAATATGAACTATACTATTCCGGCCGATACAAGAATCGGCCATGTACATCTTAAAGTAAGTGATCTTGACCGGGCCTTAAAATTTTACCGTGACCTGCTTGGTTTTGAATTGCAGCAGTTGTATGGGGATGGCGCCGCTTTTTTATCTGCCGGTGGATACCATCATCATATTGGTTTAAATACATGGCATAGCAAAGGAACCGGGCCGGCGCCGGTAAAAGCGGCGGGATTATATCACACTGCCATATTATTTCCAACAAGAAAAGATCTGGCTCTTGCATTGAAAAGGCTGATCGATGCAGCCTATCCGCTGACAGGGGCTGCTGATCATGGAGTGTCAGAAGCCATTTATCTCGATGATCCGGATGATAATGGTGTTGAACTATACTGGGACCGTCCCAGAGAAGAATGGCCACGGGATAAAGAAGGGAATTTGCAAATGGTAACGGAACCGCTTGACGTTGATGACCTGCTTCGTCTAGTTCAGGATTAATTCCCGGGTGAAATAATAAGGAGGAAAAGAAAAATCAATGTTAGTTTCTTTTGGAAATAACCCGAATACGGTGCTTCCGCTTCCGCTCATAGATGCATATACGGCTCCCTGTTTATAAAGATTGTCCTTGATATCCACAATTTCCCTGTGTTTCGGAAAGATCACTTTTTCAAAATCGTTGATCAGTTCATCCTTCCATCGTTCAACCGGTTTTGAAATGATCTCTTCCAATGGTTTGCGGGATGATAATGGTTTAAGCTGCCGGAATGCATCCCCGGTGTTGACATAGATGCCGGGATTTATTACAGCCAGTTTATAATCCTTGAGAGAAATATTCAGCCTCTTTAGTTTTTCTCCTTTGCCCTGTGCCAGGCAGGGTTTATTGATAATGAAGAAAGGGCAGTCACTTCCCAGTTCTGCGGCATATTCAATCAGTAATTCTTCTGATATACCAAGATTAAAAAGACGATTCAGCAGCGTTAATGTAAAAGAGCCATCAGCGCTTCCACCGCCAAGCCCGGCGCCTGATGGTATCACTTTATGAAGATGCATTTGTATATGCGGCAATTCAGGATAATCTCTTTTCAATAAGCGGTAAGCCTTCATACAGAGATTTGTGGCAACATCTCCTTCAATAGCAATGCCGCTGAGTGTAAAGGGAAGGGAAGAACTGCGCTGTGGTTCCCGGTATTCAATGATCTCAAGTGCATCAGCTATCGGAACCGGGTAAAAGACAGTCTCGAGGTCATGGTATCCATCACTTCTTTTCTGAAGTATATGAAGACCTAGATTGATTTTACAGTTGGGGAAAACGATCATGAACGGATATGGATTAGAGTACTTAAAAAAATCAGAAGAAAATTACTTCTTCCTTTTCCGGCTGTTAATTTCGTCCCGGATAGCAATAGCACGAATATAATCCTCTGATTCGAGAACTTCATTCAAAAGATTATTTAATTCTTCTACAGTCATGGTTTTCAGGTCTTCATTGCCGGTAGGAGAGTCACTTTCAACCACGGCTTCCTGTCTTGACTTTTTCTTTTTCCCGCCCGAACCGCTGTCTTCCATTAAAATGCCGGCGCTGTCAAGAATATTTTCAAAAGTATAGATCGGGCAGCCGAAACGAACGGCTAATGCGATGGCATCTGAAGTGCGGGAATCAATTTCTACCGTATCATTTTCGGTAGAGCAAACCAGCTTTGAGTAAAATATTCCCTCCTGCAGGTCTGTGATGATTATTTCAATAAGGTCAATAGCAAATGCATTCATGAAATTCTTCATCAGGTCGTGAGTAAGGGGTCGGCTGGGCTGCATTTTTTCAAGCGCCACAGCAATTGCCTGTGCTTCAAACCCTCCGATTACGATCGGCAAACGTCTCAATCCGTTCACTTCACCCAAAACCACAGCATAAGAATGCGTTTGTGTGATGCTGTGTGACAAGGCCACAATTTCCAGTTCAATCTTTTTCATAATACGACCTCAAAACTAAGGCTTTTCGCCAAAATATCCCCTCTAAAGGGCGGGTTTTCAATCCTCTTTCCGCAGTGAAGACTTGTCTGTTGTTTTGTTTTTAGCTGATTTTGGTTTGGTTGGGGCAGTATCTTTTTTCATTACAGGTTTTGTATCGGGAGCGGCGGCCGAGGTATCCACCATCATCATGGCTGTATCCATTTCTTCGGTAATTACTGAATCAGGATAAATAACAGGATAGTTCCATTTTACAAAATCGCTTGGAATAGTAAAATCAGCGAGGTTCACTTTACCTGCTGCCACTTCAACCGCTTCGATCATGGCAATATTTGTTGTTGATTCATCTGCTGTTTCTTCATCCGTCATATCTTCCCGCCAGGCGCCATAATCTCCGAGGTTAATGATCGCTTTTAAAAGAATATGATTGTTTTTCACCATCAGCAATTCATCATTTCCTTCATATTTGGCAGGCACTTTAAAGAAAAGACTATCGGCAAACCATAGTGTGGCATTGGCGCCCAGCATCAGGTTTGAATTTCCCATACCACCCTGTAGCGGTGTAGCCATATATCCGGCTATTTTTTCTTTACCGGCAGTGACCTGCTTTGTTGCTCTCAATTTTTTCGCACGGTAACTTTTATTTTTCATGTCGAGGATATAGGATTTTGCAGAGTCAACCAGGATCAGGGTTCTTTCTTCACCATCTTCCGTATCCTTATTGGTAACGACGAGTATTTTACCGGCAGTAAAGAATATTTTTATTTCCCCGGAATCAGCATTGTCATTTTCACTCACCCTGATCTCATTGGAGGTGGCTTTATAACGGATCATTCCTTCAAAATCTTTTTGTGCATTCAAGAATGTAACAGGGAGAATAAAAAGGATAAGAGTTGTAAGTTTCATACTAAAAAAATTAAGACCGGTAAAGATACCGGTCTTGGTTCAATTGAATAGTATTTCAAATTCAGGCTACGCCTTTTAACTTTTTGATAGAAGCGGTTAGTTTAGGAACCACATCAAAGGCATCACCGACAATACCATAATCAGCAGCTTTAAAGAAAGGAGCCTCTGGATCTTTATTGATCACAACAATCACCTTGCTTCTGTTTACACCGGCAAGATGCTGAATGGCGCCTGAAATTCCTATTGCTATATAAAGGTTAGGAGCAATCGCAATTCCGGTTTGTCCCACATGCTCATTATGCGGACGCCAGTGTGCATCAGCAACAGGACGGCTGCAGGCCAGAGCCGCATGCAATACTTTGGCAAGATCTTCCACCATGCCCCAGTTCTCGGGTCCTTTTAAACCACGACCGGCACTGACAACAATCTCAGCTTCTGTCAGCGGCACTTCACCGCTGACTTTATTTACACTGGTCACTTTTACTTTAGGTGCATCAACGCTGGCATCAAAGGCGGCCACCTCAGCAGTGCCTTCACCTGCTGCGATCTGGTAAGCATTCGGATTTAATGAAATGATCTTAACATCAGTACTGACTGAAATATTGGCGAATGCTTTTCCGGAGAATACGTTTTTCTTAACTGTAAAACCATTGGAAGTATCAGGCAACGCAACAGCGCCGGATACAAGACCGGCTTTCATTCTTGCAGAAAGGCGGGGTGCAATGGCTTTTCCATCTGTGTTATTGGAAAAGACAATCACTTTGGCGCCGGTTTTTTCAGCTACCTCTGCAATTACTTTAGTATAGACCTGTGCATCAAAATGATTCAATGCGTCATTTTTTACATGATGAATTTTCTTTACTCCGTATTTGCCAAGAGCCGCCGCATCTTCTGAAATATTTCCAAGAATAATGCCTTCAGCTGAAGTACCCATTTGTTCAGCTATTTTGGCTCCATAAGTCATTGCTTCCAGTGAAGCTTTCTTCACATGCCCTTCAGCCACATCTATAAAAATCAGAACAGACATAAAGTTTAATTTATAATTAGTTAATTAATAATGGATAATTAGTTAGTTAAACGGGCTTTAGTTGTTTTTACACTTGCAATAAGCATTTTCAGCAGTTCTTCACAATCACAGTTTAATGAATGATATAATTCTTTATTGATAAAATCGGTTGCGACCAGCAGATCGGGCCGGTATTTACATTCATTGGCTTCTTTTAAAGCAATATTAAGTTTGTGTACAAAATCTTTCAAACTTTCCGCATGTTCAGCTTCTCTGACCAATGCACCTATTGAAGTGCCGCTTGCTACAATTTGTCTGGACAATACAAATTCATTGTTGTCCTTTTTTAATTGCTTGTAAAGATTGATGATCTTGACAGCGAAGTCAAAACTTTTTTGCTTCAGTATATTCTCTTTTGGCATTTATCAATTATGCATTAATAAATTATCCATTATATAGCTTTTGCTTCTTCGTGTAACAATCGAACCAGTTCATCCACATTTTCAGGGTCAACCAGTTTTACACCTGCTTTGGCCGGAGGCAATGCAAAACTTGTTACAGAAGTTAGTGTATCTGCAGCAACCGGTTCAACAACTTTCAATGGTTTGGTCCTTGCAGCCATAATGCCTCTCATATTCGGTATGCGTTGTTCAGCCACGCCTTTCTGACAACTGACCACAACAGGCAATTCCACTTCACAAACTTCTTCTCCGCCTTCTATCTCTCTTGTTACTGTTGCGTTGGTTCCGCTCAGTTCAAATTTTGAAGCAAGGGCTACATAGGGCAGGTCAAGCAATTCAGCAACCATGCCTCCAATAGATGATCCATTGTAATCAATGGTTTCTTTTCCCGTAAATACCAGGTCATAACCTCCGTCTTTTGCAACAGCAGCAATCTGCGAAGCGATATAAAAGCTATCATGGCTTTCTGCATTCACACGGATAGCCTCATCACCGCCAAGCGCCAACGCTTTGCGTATGATCGGTTCACTGTCTGCTGCGCCGACAGTAACGAGATGAATCACTGTTGAGGCTGCTGCTTCTTTCAACTCAATGGCACGAACCAAAGAATACCATTCATCATAAGGATTAATGATCCATTGAACACCGCTGGTATCGAATTTCGTGTTGTTATCGGTGAAAGCTATTTTTGCCGTTGTATCCGGCGTTTTACTGATACAAACTAAAATCTTCATAATAAACGAGTTTTGTAAAAATATCCTGTAAATATCCGAAAGGAGTCAGGGATAGTTGTTTATGCAACTAAAGCAAAGATAGGGAAGGCAGACAATAATTAAGAAATTAAAAGCAAGATTTTTTACAGTGGAAAGAATTGAAAAGTTGATAGAATTTTTAAAGGCAAGCCCGGAAGATAGTTTCCTGCAGCATGCCTTGGCGCTGGAGTATATCAAGCTGGGTAATGATGAAGAAGCGAGGCAGTTATTTGAAGAAATATTAAACAGGGAGCCGGGTTATGTGGGCAGCTATTACCACCTCGCAAAACTGCTGGAGCGAAATGAGAAGACAGATGATGCGATTAAAGTGTATGAAAGGGGAATGGAAGAAGCAAAAAAAGCCGGTAACGATCATGCTTATGGAGAATTAAGAGGAGCTTATGAAGAATTGACATTTTAAGATCAGCTAATGAGTCTCGCCGATAAATTTATCACCACTATTAAGAAACAGGATCTTTTTTCATCAAAAGATAAATTGCTGCTGGCCGTCAGTGGTGGTGTGGATTCAGTTGTGTTATGCGAATTATGCAAACAGGCAGGCTATAACTTTTCCATGGCTCATTGCAATTTCCAATTAAGAGGGGCGGAGAGTGATAGGGATGAATTATTTGTAAGGGAATTAGCAAAAAAACATAAGATTAAAATTGAGGTTAAGAAGTTTGACACAGAAAAATATGCAACAGAAAATAAGATCTCGGTCCAGGAAGCAGCAAGAAAACTGAGATATGACTGGTTTGCAGAATTGATCGGAGGTCAGAAAGAAACCTGTTTGCTGACAGCCCATCATGCAGATGATAATATTGAAACATTGCTGATGAATTTTTTCAGGGGCACAGGGCTTCATGGATTAACCGGTATTCCTGCTAAAACTTCCTATATCCGCAGACCTCTTTTGGATTTCAGAAAAGAGGAGTTGATTTCCTTTGCCCGGGAAAACAAACTGGACTTTGTTGAGGATTCATCCAACCTGTCATCAAAGTATACCCGGAACTTCTTCCGAAATGAATTATTACCCGCCATCAGTAAAGTGTTTCCGGAAGTGAATCAAAACCTGGCGGATAATATCGATCGCTTCAAAGAGATCGAAAATCTTTACAGGGTATCTGTTGAAAAAATAAAAAAGAAACTCTGCCGGGAAAGCGGAAAGGAAGTTAAGATACCTGTTAAGCAACTGATGGAATATAAAAACAGGGCATTGCTCTATGAGATTATTTCAGGATATGGCTTTAATGAAAAACAGGTGGATGAAGTGATAAAGTTGGCGTCAAGTGAATCAGGCAGGTATATTTTATCTCCTTCCGGCAATTACCGTATCATCAAACACAGGCATTGGTTTATCATCAGTCCGGTTAATACAGGTCAGTCTGAAAATATCATTATTGAAGAGGCTGATAGGGAAATTGTGTTCGCCGCAGGTAAATTGTTTGTTGAAAAAACGAATTCTTTAAACCCGGATACAAATAATAAAGTTGCATGTATGGATTCAGGCAAGATCAGTTATCCGTTATTGCTTCGTAAATGGAAGACAGGAGATTATTTCTACCCGCTGGGAATGAAGAAAAAGAAAAAGCTGGCCCGTTTCTTTATTGATCTCAAACTTCCCGTAACAGAAAAAGA
Organism: Chitinophagaceae bacterium; assembly: GCA_035328345.1. Taxonomy (GTDB): domain Bacteria; phylum Bacteroidota; class Bacteroidia; order Chitinophagales; family Chitinophagaceae; genus JJ008. The sequence goes on from DAOLIV010000040.1 coordinate 24,890, forward strand.
AAAGATCTGGGTATTGGAAAGTGATCAAAAGATCATCTGGGTGATCGGCTACCGTATTGATGAACGGTGCAGGATCACTGACGCTACAAAGGAAGT
>DAOLIV010000041.1:0-24399 GCA_035328345.1 Chitinophagaceae bacterium
GCGTAAAAAAAATTTCAGATACAGTGAGGTTATTAAAAACCAAGAGGGTGGTTCTTTTGAACCACCCTCTTGGTAAAAGAATAAAATATTTTATTTATTCTACCACTACTATTCCTTTAGCCATCACCCGGATCTCTTTTTGAGGCGTCTTAATGGCATCAATTTCTTCCTGCGATTTTTTGGCATCCTCTGCATAATGTTTTAGTTCTGCAACAGAAGTTGTTTTCATATTAACATCTCCATCTATCACAACAGTTTTCCCTTTAGCAGCCAGTGGCAGGAAAAAACCATAATCTTTCATTTTCACCAATGCAGTTTCCCCGTCGCTAAGCTCCAGCTTCAGCCAGCATCCTTTTTTGGGGCATACTTCAACAATTTTTGCTTTAATCTTTACATTCTCAAACTCGGTAGTACCTCCGGCCTTTAATTTCAAGGCAACATCATTAATAGCAACAGCGCCGTCGGGGGTTACTTTTTCACCATACCATTCTCCGGGCTTCGCATCACCTTCTGGCGGCTGAGCATTTACCAAAAATGCAAAAGAGGCAATAAATAATGTAAATAGTATTTTTTTCATATGCTTTGTTTTATTTAGCGGATAGCAAAGATAGTTTTTCTCGTTAAAAAGTTGCTTATTCTGGCAAAACTGGCTTTTGGAACTCAACAGGTGAAGCTGAAATAGCATTCAGAAAAGCCAGAAGATCACTTAAATCAGTTTTGCCTTTCAAACCGAAAGGCTGGATCAGGCTGTCGGCGGAAGGAATTCCTTTTTGATAAGTTGCCAGGATCATCATCATATTATTAATACTCCCGTTATGCATCCAGGGACCTGTTCTCATAACATCTCTTAAAGAAGGTGTTTTAAATTTTCCGATATCTTCTTCCCTGTGTGTTACATTATAAAATCCCTTATCATTATCATTAACTGTAATATTCGTTTTATGGAACTTGTTGTCACTTAATAATGGGCCGTGGTGACAATTCATACACCCTGCTCCCGTTCTGAATAAATGCAACCCTCTTAGTTCACTATTTGAAAGCGCCTTTTTGTTTCCAGCCAGGAATTCATCAAATCTTGATTTGTTACCAGCAATTGTTTTTTCAAAAATCGCAATTGCTTCTGTAAGTCTGTCTGGGTTGATTTCTTCATCACCAAATGCATTTTTGAATAATTCTTTATACCCGTTTATTCGTCTCAGCTTTCTCATAATGTCAGGCATTTCGCTATGCATTTCTGTTTCACTGTTTAACGGAGCAAACGCCTGGTCTTGTAAACTCTTCGCCCTGCCATCCCAAAAAAACCGATTATAGAACCATGCATTTTGTATAGAAGGTGAGTTTCTTTTATTCACTGCGCCTTCATGCCCAATGGATCTTTCTTTTCCGTCAGTCCAGTTCAATACAGGATCATGACAGGAAGCACAGGAAATTTTTCCGGAACCACTCAGACGGGTATCAAAAAATAAAGATTTACCCAACTTAATGATATCTTTCAGCGAATCCTTTTGTTTTTCCAAGGGGCTTTCAGGCAACACTCCTAACTCACTCCATTCCACACCGGGGCTAACAAGAGGTTTCGGCCATTTATCCGGTGATTGAGAATATATTTTTCTCAAATTGATCTTCTCTGAAGCTGAATTATTGAACGCCGATGCAACAACAATTGTCAGAAATAAAGAAAATAGAAACCCCCATTTTCGCATGGCGCAAATTTAATCGCTGAATCCAGATAAAGAAATGAGAAAAATCAATACGTATTTATCCAATCTACTTTTTCCTCAATAGGCAAACGGGTTGCCCCGGTTGACGGGATAGCAACGTAACCTATATAGAAAAAACCCAGGAGTTTATCTTGCTCTCCCAATCCAAAAAAAGATTTGGCTTCTTCCTTATATGTTATCCCCCCGGTAGTCCAATATCCCCCGAGTCCGTATGCAGTTACGGATAAATACATATTTTGGACAGCACAGGCTACCGCAGCAATATCTTCAACTTCAGGAATTTTCTTTGTAAGTGTTCTTTTCATTCCCAACGCAATGACATGAGATGCTTTTAGCGGATTAGCTTTGAGTTTATTGTAAGTGATCTCTTTAAAATTATCTCCGGATAAATCCTTGTATAATTCACTTTGAAAATCTGCCAGTTTCTTCAATCCGTCCCCGGTGAAAACGGTAAAATACCAGGGCTCCTGCTTACCATGATTCGGCGCCCAGGTTGCATTTACAAGAATCTCTTTAATGATACTGTCATCTACTTTCTTCCCAGCCTCAAACTGATCTGGGAAAGTTGATCGTCGTTGCCGGGCCAGATTATTAAACATAAGTGGTTCCATACTGTAATTTGTGCAAAAATAGAACCTGAAGCCTTTAGGCAATGATGGGATAGACTTTATCTTTTTCTTTTTTTAATCTGAAACACCCTTGAAAGATTAAAGCCGAATCTTATTTCCCCCTTACCCCATTGACCTGTTGTTTCTGTAATAAATGCTCTTTCATTCATCCCTGTGGCGTTGGAGAAATGCAATTGAAATACATGTCCTCCCGTTTCAATATCAAAACCAACAGAAAGAGGATGATAGTATCCGCTATCAGGCATTCCAATTATCACATGTGTATAATCCCAGGTAAATGCGATGCGCTGAGAAAGCTTTAATCTTCCACCAATACCAAGGGCATAAATATTATTAGGATCAGTCTGAAGCGGAACAATATTTTTATGTACCATGGTTGGAGTTATCTGCAACGTAAACCCCTCACTGAATTTTCTTCCGATTATTGCCTGGAAATAATAAGCAAGTTTTGAAGTGAAAAAATTCTTTCGGTTGGGGTCTGCCCATGGGAGTCCGTCCATGCTGATTCCTGAAACTAATGCAATCGTAACAGGAGAGCTCCAGGGACCAGTAGATTGACGCATCGGCGCATATTTAATGAATGCATCCAGTTCTTTCTTATAAGTACTTCTTCCGACACCAACCATCAAATTTTGCATTATACCGAAATCAAAACTCATTCTCATACTTGCCTGATCAAGGCCGAAAAAGTTTTTGTAGCCCTGATCCAGTTGCCCAAAACGGTGAAGTATCCTGAAATCCATTGTTCCGGGATTTAAAAACTCCATTGAATGACTGTTAATAACTCTTGGAGATTTAAAGGCGTATTTTATTCTTTCTTTTTGGGGCCTTTCATCTCCCCCAACAAGTTTTAATAAATCCTCATCCTGGCCAATTGCACTTTTACATACCAATACAGAAACTGATACAAACAGTATTAATGATGATAGCTTTTTCATAGATATAATTCTCAGCTTTTTAATGGTTCAAGTGAGCAGTTTACTGTGATCTTTGCAGTTTTAGATACCTTATCGGCTACAAGGCCAGGTATAGAGATATTATAATCAGCCAGGAGCACACTGAAATCTGCTATTGCATTTATCTTTCCTTTCTCGACAATTAGTTTACCCTGTGTTTCTACATCTTTAGTTTCCCCATGTATGGTTAGCTTTCCCTTTACTGTAACTGTATATGATCCGTCTTTTGAATAATTTACAGAACTATTATTTACAATACTTCCTTTGAATTCTGCTTTGGGGAACTTATGACTCTCAATATAATTTTCGTTAAAATGCTCTTCCATCAACGCTCTTTCGAATGCAAACCCCTTCATTAAAACAGCAAATTGCATAGCTCCGCTTGCAACATCAACAACACATGTAGCTGTCCTGTTAACTCCTTCAACTCTTTCAGGCGAAGAAGATGAAGTCGCATCAAAATTGATTTTACCGTTTTTAGTATAAAATTTTTGAGCTGATATGGTTCCTGTTATAAAAAAGGCAGCTCCTGCTAAAATGATAAGTTTTTTCATACTGATGATTTTTATATTAGTTATTATTTTTTTGATCAATAACGGACCGTACAAGAATTACATCTGAACCCAATAATTCATCCGCATTAAATCCGGTACAGATACCCTTGACTGTGACTTTATCTCCTTTTTTTAAAAGGGCCGCCTCACTTGTGTGGCTACTATCAACGCTGCAACGCACAGATGACATAGAAGTTGTATCACCTAATACAACTGAGAAAAAACCTTTTTCATCTTTTGACAAATCTTTCACCATACCCTCAACCCGGATAACTTTATCCCAATATTTTTCATTGGATCCTTTCTCATTTTCTTCAAACTCCTGAACTAAGGCGACTGCTGAAACGGTATAATCTGCTTTTAATTTGGCTGTATCCTTGTGGGTCCTGTTGAATTCTTTATATATGTATAATGCAGCAGCTGCAATTACAATTAGCAAAGACCACAAAACGTAGCTGATGATTTTCTTTTTTTTCATGATGGTGCTTTTACAATTAGTTATTAAGCATTCCTGTATCAATCCATTTTTTTATCATTATGATCTGACAGTTGGAAAGTTTGGGCATTCCTTTCGGCATGGGGGAATAACCTGAAGAATGATTGATACTTCCGTATAGTTTTCCATTTACTGCAATAGTTTTATCGGCATTATAGGTACCCATTAATATGCCTCCTGAAGGGAATCCCCCGGTATGACAACTGTAACAATATTGCTGTAGCACAGGAACTACTTTTTGTGCATATGAGACAGATCCGGTTGTATCTGCGCAGCCAGCATTATTCGCTCCACCGTACAACAAATCTTCTTTATCAAAATAGCATGAACTTATAAATGCCAAAACAATTGCTGATATTAATAGTGATATAAAAATTTTCATCTCTATTGTTTAATTAATTATTCAATGAACCAGCAGCGATCCATTTTTGAATTTGGGTAATTTCACAATCGGAAAGTTTAGCTGCATTTTTAGGCATTGGAGAATATCCAACCTGATGTGAGATTGATCCATACAACTTCCCATTCAGAGCAACAACTTTAACTGCGTTATATGTTGAAAGATCAATATTCCCTCCAAGATTGCTGGGGTTATGGCAACCGACACACTTATTATCCAATGTTGGTTTTACAGCACCGGTATATGTAAATACAGCAGTGTCGCATCTGCCTGAACAGCTGTTGTTTTTAGCTCCCTGGTTGATCCATTTTTGTATTAATGCCTTTTGTGCTGCTGTTAGCGGCGGCATCGGGGGCGGAGGCATTCTGTCGCCATTAGTTTTAATTATTACTTTATATAGCTTACTATTTGCGGCATCCCCCGGTCTAACATAATTCAAAATCCTCGTGTAAGTTGTAAGATTAACTCCTTCGGCATGTGTGATATTATCATGACATCCACTCATGGTACAATTGGATGAAATGATAGGCATAATATCATTCACGAAATACGCAGTATCCGGGCTACATGTGTTTGCGGGTGTTCCTCCCCCACCACCAGTACCTCCACCACCCCCGCCTCCATTGTCATTCGATGGGTACAATATCTCATGACGGCAGGCAATCAGGAAAGCAATCAATGTCAAACTGATGGCCAGGAAAATAAAAAGTTTGGTCTTCATATGTGTTGGTTTAGATATATAATCATGTTATTGATTGATTACATCTTTTTATCCAGATAATAAATCAATGGGAACCGGCGGGCAAACCAGTTAACAACACCAATTAGTAAAACCAGAATTTAAAAATGTAATCCCTCAGCAGAAAAAATGGAGGCTTATGCGAAGCGTGGAGGTTGTAAAATGAGCAAGACATGCTCAGAGGGGTTACCATTATCCAAAAGACTACCATATTCTTTTGTTTGGTTCTGAATTATTCCCTCGTCTTGAAGTGAGTTTTTTAATAGAGTAGTAAAAGTAATAGAAAAACTGTGGCAAAAACTATGATAGGGTAATTTGCTATCTTCTGAATCATCTGCCTTTGTACCATCGTCTCCGCCATAATGCATTTCCAGGAATTTCAGAAAGCTAATAGCTGGATCCTGACGATGGTGCTGAAAGTAATGTGTAATAAGACTGGGTATTTTAAAAAGCTGGTTCAATTCGGTATTTCCGATTAGATGAACAGTAATGAGAGCTATGATCAGGATTTTACGCATTTATGACTTAAACATATCCAAAAATAATGCCATGCGATTTTGAACGGCTAATTCAAATCAATTGTTGTTATTCCCGGCGGAATTATGAAAAAATTATTAGGAAAAAAACACCGAAATCGTTTTACAAAAGAGAAAATCACCGAAGTAATAACTCACAAGGTTTTAAGCCTGTATGTTTTTTAAACGCTGTAGAGAAGTGTGAGATAGAAGAATAGCCAAGCATCATAGATACCTCAGTTACACTCAGGCCCTTTTCATAAAGAAGATATTTCGCATGTTCCATCCGCTGACTTTGATAAAAGTCAAAAACAGTGGTGCCGAATAATTCTTTAAATCCTTTTTTAAGGTAACACTCATTTATGGCAACCTTGCGGCTGAGTTCTTTAATAGTAATGGGTTCACCAATATGCTGTACCAGGATCTCCCTTGCCTTTATAATCTTTTCCCGATCCGCTTCATTAGCAAGGAATTTACAATTAACAACGTCAATTTCTTTTTCGCCCAACATACAATCAAGGCTGTACAGTAATAGCATTTGAGTTTGAGCATTGATATAAATATTCTCCAGGCTGTCAGAATACGTATGATTCAAAACTCCCTCAAGCACCAATCTCGTTTTACCACATAGAGGTAATATTTTGGTAAATGAAGATCTGTGTTTAAAGCTTAAAATATTATCCGTCAAAACCGCATTTCCTTTTCTTGGCTTGATAAACTGGCTGAGATGAGCCGGAGAGAATTTAAAACTCACTATATCTACACTGTCTACTCTTTCTAAGCAACTTTTTGATGCACCGAACTGGCACATATCACATTCAGTTTCTTTTTTCCGGCAATACACATTACCGCTGATGCAGAAACGAAGTTCCAAGTAATTGGACCCGGGCTCACTTTTGGTATAATGATAAACCATCATCCCGGTATCTTCAATATTCCACTGAGGATTACGACGATACCTGTTAATGGAATACTGTACAGATCCCGGTATTTGCTGTTGTTTTTCCTGGAGCAGCACCAATTGATCCTGCATCAGGTTCTCTTTGTAAGCCAATGAAAAAATATCCGGGGGATTATACATGAGTATGCAAATTTACATTTTTCCACCTGATATTAATGGTGCAACTTTAATGAGACTGTCTGGCCTTTGATTTTTAACATTATATGTCTAAAAAAAATTCTGTTTTAGGTAGTAACAGTTAACTTTGCCGACCTGCAAGAAACTGCATGATTCATCCGCATACATATATTCATCCAAATGCGAAACTGGCCACTAACGTAAAGATTGATCCATTTACAGTTATCCATCAAGACGTTGAGATCGGTGATGGCACATGGGTTGGCTCAAATGTTACCATTATGGAAGGTGCCCGAATCGGCAAAAACTGCAAAATATTTCCAGGTGCTGTAATTGCTGCTATTCCACAAGACCTTAAGTTCCAGGGTGAATACTCCAATGTTTATATTGGCGATGGTACCACTATCAGGGAGTTCGTTACCATAAACAGGGGAACAAAAGACAGGGAAAAAACAGTCATTGGAAAAAATTGTCTTATCATGGCTTACTGCCATTTTGCACATGATTGTCTGGTTGGTGATAATTGTATAACCAGCAATAACACACAAGTGGCCGGTCATGTTACCATGGGTGATTGGTCCATCATAGGTGGAATGTGTGCTGTTCACCAATTCGTAAAAATCGGGCAGCATTCATTCATCAGCGGTGGCTCATTGGTTGGAAAAGATGTTCCTCCCTATATCAAGGCTGGAAGAAATCCTCTCAGTTATGCGGGAGTAAATTCAATCGGGCTAAAGCGCCGTGGTTTTAGTGTAGAAAGGATCAATCATATTCTCGATATTTATCGTGTATTATACAACAAGGGAATGAATACAAGCCAGGCAGTTGAATTTATTGAAGAAGAAATGCCTGCTACAGATGAAAGAGATGAAATTGTAACTTTTATCCGTGAAAGCGGCAGAGGTATCATCAAAAGATTCACCAAAGGCAGCCAGGATGACGATCTCCCTATCTGATGCAGGTAAACGATTTAACCGTGACTGGATCTTCCGGCATTTCAGCTACACTTTTCAATCTGGTCAGTCTTATGCTATAACCGGACCTAACGGTTCAGGTAAAAGTACTTTACTCCAGGTACTCAGCGGCTCAATGATGCTCAATGAAGGAGCCTGCCGGTGGCAACTTTCAGAGAAAGAGATCACTTCAGAAAAAATCTACGATCATATTTCAATTTGTGCCCCCTACCTTGAAGTTGTAGAAGAAATGACATTAAAAGAATTCCTGGAGTTTCATCAAAAATTCAAGGCCTTCATTCCCGGAATTTCAATTGAAGAAATTATTAAAATGACTGGTCTTGAAAAAGCAGTCAACAAACAAATCCGTTTTTACTCATCGGGAATGAAACAACGGGTAAAGCTGGCCCAGTGTATCTTTTCTGACACTGCTATTGTATTACTTGATGAACCATGTACAAACCTGGATGCTGCTGGTATCGAATTATACCATTCCATTATAAAAGAATATTGTAGGGACAGGCTTGTAATTGTCAGCAGCAATGATGAAGTGGAATATGGTTTCTGCACAAAAGTTATCAATATCAATGATTACAAGAAATAATAAACCATTGACTGGATTATTGTCTTAAAACTAATCAAACAACTTTCCAGAAGTATTTTTTCCAGGCGGGTCAATAAACTTTGGTTTGATCAGGTTCAAACCACATTCTTTATTCATTTTATCAACGAGATAAACTGTTAGCTCCGGAGAAGTAGCTTCATCATGCATATGCATAAAAAAATAAAGTTCTTCCACACCATGCTCCAGCCAATACTTCATCCGTTGAACCCATGCATCGATCCGGGTATAATCACTTTTATGCAAACTATTTCCAACATACCGCACAAATGCTTTCGGGATCGTAAGATGCATGTGGGCACAATCTCTCCGGCCTGCAGTATCGGTAATTACTGCTCCGAAATTATTGTCCCGAAGAAAATTAAAAAGAGTTTCTCTTTCTTTTTCTTTAAGAAACCAGTCCGGATGTCTTACTTCGAGAAAGAACTGAAGATCTTTTGGAAGTGACTTTAAATAGGCAAACAACTCTTCTTTTCTTTTTGGAGAAAAACTATCACTCACCTGGACGAATATCGGGCCTAAATGCTCTTCAAAAGCTACAATGCCCCTGAAGAATTCGTTAGTTACAAATTCTTTCCCGGCTAAACTTCCCCGATGCGTAACTCCCTGGTACATTTTAGGGCAAAACTTAAAATCCATGCCTTTGGCTTTCTCAGCCCACTTCTTAATACCTGCTTCACCCCATATCCGGTAATGCGTTGCATTCAGTTCAATCGAATTATAATGCTGTACATAGTGCTGCAGAAAATCTTTTTCCTTTGTTTTCAGAGGATAGATCTTACCTACCCACTCCGGCCTTCCCCATTTTGCACAACCAACATATACTTTTTGATTTTTACCTCGTTTACCTTTCAAAACCTTTTTATTAAAACCAGGCTCACCAGGTAAACTAAAATCAACCCGATCTAATTCTTCTTCTGACAATCTTCCAAATTCCATAATCTGTTTATTCTTCTTCAAATCTACATATCTTAGGTAATAAATACCGGGATGAGAATCTTTCTGTTTTCTCTGTTACTCTCATTGAATTCATTTGCACAGCAAAGACCTAATATTATTTATATCATGAGTGATGATCATGATGCTGATGCGATCAGTGCTTATAGTAAACAACTCATCTCAACTCCCAATATTGACAGACTTGCAAATGAAGGAATAAAGTTTAATAAAGCATTTGTCGGAAATTCAATTTGTGCACCCGCCAGGGCCACTTTACTTACAGGACAACATTCACATAAAAACGGAATAAAAGATAACCGTACAAGATTTGATTCATCAAAAACAACAATAGCACATCTTTTAAGTAACTCTGGTTATCAGACCGCATTGATCGGAAAATGGCACCTCCACTCTTATCCAACCGGGTTCGATTACTGGAAAATATTTCCAGGCCAGGGATTATATGTGAACCCAAGGCTTATTACTATGAATGGGGATACCATAACTCAAAAAGGTTATGCTACGGATGTTATCACTGATGATGTAATTGACTGGCTTGAAAAAAGAGATCCATCAAAGCCATTTGCATTATTCTTTCATCATAAAGCGCCGCACAGATATTTTTTTCCCGACTTAAAATATCTTGAAGAGTTCAGTAAAAAAACATTTCCTGAACCAACTACTCTTTATACAGACACAACTGGTAAAGGAAGTGCCTGGCGGATTCAAACCATGAGCATACTCAGGGATATGGAATTAGCCAGCGATCTCAAAATTGATCCTGCATACCTCATGGATATTCCTGGGTATAAACCTGATTCAACCCAGATCGTTTATTATCATGCCATACTTAACCGGGTACCTGAACCTCAGCGTAGTCGCTATAAAGAAATATATGCTGAAAGAGGAAAGCTGTTAAGAAGATTAAGGCCCACAGGAAATGAATTACTGAAATACAAATATCAATGGTACATGCAGGATTATCTTGCCTGCATTGCCTCCATTGATGAAAGCATCGGAAAGTTGCTTGATTATCTTGACAAAAAAAATCTTACCAACAATACGGCCGTTATTTACACAAGTGACCAGGGGTTCTACATTGGTGAGAATGGCTGGTTCGATAAACGATTCGCTTACGATGTTTCTATGCAAACTCCACTATTGATCCGGTGGCCGGGACATATTCACAAAAGCACTGTTATTAATGAAATGGTTCAGAATATTGATTTTGCACCAACGATTCTTGACATTGCGGGGGTAAAAATTCCTAACTCTATGCAGGGAATATCTCTGAAGCCTTTAATTACCGGGGAGCGAAAGAAGCTTTCCAGAAAATATCTTTATTATCATTATTATGAATTTGTCAGAGATCACACTGTTATTCCACACCTGGCAATAAGAAGTGACCGATACAAACTAATCTATTTCTATACCGCTAATGAATGGGAGTTATATGATCTGTTGAATGACCCTGAAGAACAAACGAACCTGATCAGCTCACACCAACATAAAAAAATAATTGAACAACTGAAAAAGGAATTACTAAAATTGAGAGACAAATATGACGATCATGAACCAGCAGGTGAGTTACACTAATCCACAATCCTGCCACCACCGCCGTACTCCCTGATCAGTTCAGCAACTAAAGCGGTCCAGCCAGTTTGATGACTTGCCCCAAGTCCCCTGCCATTATCTCCATGGAAGTATTCATAAAAAGTTACAAGATCTTCGTTCCCGGGTTGATTATAAAACCAACTATAATCACCATATAACCTTCTTTCTCCGCTACCATTTCTTTCAAACAAACCGATTACCCTCCTGGTAAGCTGATTGGACACTTCAATCAAATTCATTTGTACGCCGGAACCAGTAGGATACTCAATCTTAAGATCATCGCCGTAAAACTCTCCGTACTTACGTATTGATTGTATGATCAAAAAATTGATCGGGATCCAAACCGGACCTCTCCAGTTTGAGTTACCTCCAAACATATCCGAAGTAGAATCACCCGGGTCGTATTTAATAGTGTACAGGTTTCCATCAACAGTAACTGAGTAAGGGTTTTCTTCGTGGTACTTGGATAAAGCCCTGATCCCGCCATCAGAAAGAAACTCATCTTCGTCCAGGATCCTGGTCAACAGATCAATTAGTCGCTCTTTGGGAATAAGCGATAAGAGTATCTCACCATCTTTACTTCTTTCTTCATTCGGCCAAAACTTATTGTTATTTATCCTGAAATTCTCAAACCATGTGGTACGCTTTTTAAAATCTGTAAGAAAATCCATTACTTTTTTGCTGATAGTTGAAACAGCATATAAAGAAGTAATACCTACTATAGACTGGATACGCAGCGGAATAGGTTCTGCTCCTGTTACACATAACACATCATAATAAAATTTGTCTTCATCATTCCATAGTCCATGCTCATTAAGAGACTCAGCGATAAAAATGAAATGTTCAAAAAATTTGGTGGCAGTATCTTCAAAAGAGCGATCAACCATTGCTATCTCAACTGCTATATCCATCATATTTAGTGCATAAATGCCCATCCAACTGGTTCCATCCGCCTGTTCTAATTGCATTTCACCGGGAAAATGAAAACTCCTGTTGAATACTCCGATATTATCCAGTCCAAGAAACCCTCCTTCAAAAATGTTATTTCCTCTTACATCCTTTCGGTTGATCCACCAGGTAAAATTGATCAGGAGTTTATGAAAGACTCTTTTTAAAAAATCAATATCACCATTACCTGTTTGCTTCTTCTCTATCTCATACACCTGCATAGCGGCCCATGCCTGCACAGGTGGATTCACGTCACTAAAATTCCATTCATAAGATGGCAATTGTCCATCGGGTTTCATATACCACTCTCTCATTACCAGTAATAGCTGGTGCTTTGCGAAAGTCGGATCAACCACAGCCATAGATATGCATTGAAATGCAAGATCCCATGCCGCATACCAGGGATATTCCCATTTATCCGGCATCATTATAATATCCTGGTTCTTTAAATGTGTCCAGTCATGATTTCTGCCAGTTAATCTTGATGGACTCTCAGGGGTTATTCCATCCGAAGAGTTCAGCCATTTTTCTACATCGAAATGGTAGTATTGTTTATTCCACAAAATACCAGCCAGGGCCTGTCGCTGTATTTTCGCCATATCATCACCCATCCCTTTTGGTAAAATAGCAGCGTAGAATTCATCCGCCTCATTCTTCCGGGTAACAAATATTTCTTTGAATCCATTGAAAAAAGGTTTGTCCGCCTGCTTACTGCTTAGCCGGCAATAAATTGTTTTCGTTGCACCGCCTGCAATTTTTAATTTATAAAGAGGTGAAAATTTTGTTCCTGATTTCTTTTTTGAAATTTCAGTAAGATTGTCTCCTTTAATGATAGCATTGTTGATTGCATCTTTGGTGAAAATGCTGCTATTAGGATTTCCTGTTACTATTTCCTTATTAGTTTCATTCTCGGTAAAAAGAGTTTTGTCTGCCGATTGAAAATAGAAATAGTAATCACCCAATCTTTCATGCTCTGCCTTTACTGCATTTTTTCCAATTAATGAGATCTGAGGTTTAGTCTGTAGCGAGCCGTGCTCCCACCGGTTATAAAACCAAAGTGTTGGTAACAAAAAGAGCTCAGCAGATTTATTGAACCTGTTTGTAATATCGATCTTGATAAAAATATCCTGTGCACTTTGCTTGGCATACGTAACTAATACATCGAAATATTGATTATTATTAAAAACGCCGGTATCCAGGATTTCATACTCCGGTTCCAACCGGCTTCTTTTGGCATTTTCACTTTTCAGCTGATCATATGGAAATGCCTGCTGCGGATATTTGTACAGGTATTCCATATAATAATGAGTAGGAATATTATCGAGATAGTAATATAACTCCTTTACATCTTCTCCATGATTTCCCTGTGGATTGCCCAATCCAAATAACCGCTCTTTTAAAATAGAATCTTTTCCATTCCATAATCCGATACAAAAACACAGGTTTCCGAAAAAGTCTGATACACCCGCAAGACCATCTTCCCCCCATATATAGCTTCTGCAATGAGCATGTTCAAAAGGAAAATAATGCCATGCATCACCATTTGAGCTGTAGTCTTCCCTTACGGTTCCCCATTGCCTCTCACTTAAATAAGGTCCCCATTGAACTAACGGAATTGTTTTGGCAGCATTCACTGCCAATCGCTGATGTTCTGCAGTCATTAAATAGTTTAAACATTAACAGAGAGCAAGCAAGCTAAAAGCGATGTGAATTTACTACATCGTTGTTAAATGAGATATAAACTGTGAGATAATACCTACTGATACTTTTTCATTAGATCAAACAAAATTTTTTTATCCGCCTCATTGATCACTTTGGACGTATCATTTGGAACAAAATGAATTTTATATGACTGGATAGCATTCTTTTCATTTTTGATATCATATCCAATTGTCCGAAGTGCTTGCAAAGGTTCGAAACTGGCCGGCACTTTGATCCCTGTTGTATCATACCAAAGCCCAAAACCATTTTGAGCCAGTTTTTGCCAGGGAAAGTATCTGCTGGGATCCACTTTGCGACCGGGGGCCACATCCGCATGACCTATAAAATTTGCGGCCGGAATATTATAGGCTTTTTTTAAACGACCCAACAAAGTCAGCAAACTGTTTATTTGCTGTTCTGAAAATGGTTCTGACCCATTATTATCGATCTCAATTCCAATGCTGCAGGAGTTCAGATCGGTAGTGTTACCCCATTTACTTACCCCGGCATGATGAGAACGTAACAGATCGTTCAGCATATGATATACTGTTCCGTCCCTGCAAATAACATAATGCGAACTAACCGGGTTCTTGGTTTGTGTAAATGTTTTGAGAGTTTGCTCACAACTATTCTGAGCCGTATGATGAATAACAACAAAATTGGGTCTCCGCACAGACATATTTGTAGTGCCCACCCAATCAGGTGCATAATTCAATCCTGCTGAATCTTTCAAGGGGTATTCACTAAGCTGTTTTGCAAATTTCCTGACCTGCTTTTTATAAGCTTTATTGGTTCCGGCATATTTGCCCCCCGAACATCCGCTTACTAAAAGTAATACAGAACAAATTCCAAAGACGGTAAGTATAGTTTTCATACTCAATATGATCTGCTAATGTAGCAAAGAAACTGATCGGATCAATAGGTGTCAATTGATACTTTGTTAATCCGCAACTTGTACAAGAATCAGTACCAGGCCTGCTCAATATCATTATCATTCACCAGGAGAGCAAGTACCTTTTCATAGTAAAAAATTTTGTTCACCATAAAATGCACTGCTATGAAATTCAGTTTAATTTTCCTGGCTACTTTAATTTCAATGGCAGGCTATGGCCAGTCATGGACTAAACAATATGATTTCGTTGATAATTGTGTTTGTGGCTTATCAATGGTAGGAAAAGGAGACAAAAAAGGATTTGTAGATAAAGACGGAAAACTGGTAGTGCCACTTATCTACGATGAAGCGTTAACTTTTGCAGAAGGTTATGCTGCCGTAAAACAAAATGGCAAATGGGGTTATCTTGACAGCACCGGTAAAGTATTTGTTGAGCCTCGCTTTAATGAAGCTATGTCCTTTCATTCCGGAATGGCAGTTGTTAATGAGAATGGATTATACGGGTACCTGAATATTGAAGGCAAAATAGCAATCCCTGTTGTTTATGATAATGCTTCAGGATTTTCTGAAGGACTGGCTGCCGTTAGCAAACACGGTGCCTGGGGTTATATTGATCTGCAGGGCAAGGAAGTTATTCCCTGTAAATATGGGTTTGCAGGTTCATTTTCCGAAGGCGTTGCAAAAGTGATGAAAGAAAGCAAATGGGTGGTAATTGACAAATCCGGTAAAAAAGTAGCGGACGCTGATTAAAAACTTATTGATCAAAAGCCCTCAAATGAGGGCTTTTGATTACATATTTCTTCTGTACTGACCGCCCACTTCATACAATGCATGGGTAATCTGGCCAAGTGAACAATATTTGACCGTTTCCATCAGTTCAGCAAACAAGTTCCCGTTATTTATTGCAACAGACTTAAGTCTTTTCAACATCTCTGCAGATTTGTCTTCATTCCTCTTCCAGAAATCTTTCAGGTTAGTTATTTGTTGTTCCTTCTCTTCAGTGGTACTTCTTATCACTTCACCAGGGATAACAGTAGGACTTCCTTTTTTATTCAAAAATGTATTTACCCCGATCAAAGGAAGTTCACCAGTGTGTTTCTGATGCTCATAATAAAGGCTTTCTTCCTGTATCTTATTTCGCTGATACATTCTTTCCATAGCTCCCAGCACTCCTCCTCTTTCTGTGATCCGGTCAAACTCTGTAAGCACCGCCTCTTCGACAAGGTCAGTCATTTCTTCAATTGCAAAGCTTCCCTGTATAAAATTCTCTGTCTTAGCGGTTCCCAACTCCCGGTTAATTATCAATTGAATGGCCATGGCTCTTCTTACACTTTCTTCCGTGGGTGTCGTAATTGCCTCATCATATGCATTTGTGTGTAATGAATTGCAATTATCGTAGATAGCATATAATGCCTGTAGCGTAGTTCTGATATCATTAAAGTCAATTTCCTGTGCATGTAAACTCCGGCCCGATGTCTGGATATGATATTTCAACATCTGGCTGCGCTTATTCGCCTTATACTTATACTTCATTGCTTTTGCCCAGATCCTTCTTGCTACACGACCGATCACACTGTATTCCGGATCCATACCATTACTAAAGAAGAAAGAAAGATTCGGAGCAAAATCATCAATGTTCATTCCACGACTCAGGTAATATTCAACATAAGTAAATCCGTTCGCTAATGTAAATGCAAGTTGAGTAATTGGGTTTGCACCGGCTTCAGCAATATGATAACCACTTATTGAAACTGAATAAAAGTTTCGAACCTTATTTTGAATAAAATATTCCTGAACATCTCCCATCAGCTTCAACGCAAATTCAGTAGAGAAAATACAAGTGTTCTGAGCCTGGTCCTCTTTTAAAATGTCAGCCTGCACGGTTCCTCTCACCTGTTGCAATGCGGCTTGCTTGCACTGTTCATAAACATCAGCAGGTAAAACTTGATCACCCGAAAGCCCCAGCAGTTTTAAACCTAAGCCATTATTTCCCTCTGGCAGCTGGCCGGGGAATGATGGATTATTGTATGTTGGTTTTGCTGCAGATTCATATTTTTTCTTGAAAACATCATTCACCATTGGCCATTGTCCATTTTCTTGAATCCATTTTTCACATTGCTGATCTATGGCCGCATTCATAAAAAAGGCAAGCAACATCGGAGCCGGACCATTGATCGTCATGGACACAGAGGTCTTAGGGTCACAAAGATCAAAGCCACTGTATAATTTTTTAGCATCATCTACTGTGGCAATACTAACGCCGCTATTTCCAACTTTTCCATAAATATCGGGGCGATGATCAGGATCTTCCCCATACAATGTTACACTATCAAAAGCAGTAGATAGTCTTTTGGCTGGTTGATCCAGGCTTACATAATGAAATCTTTTATTGGTTCTCTCCGGGCCTCCTTCACCTGCAAACATCCGTGTTGGATCCTCGCCTTCTCTTTTTAACGGAAACACCCCGGCTGTAAAGGGAAAATGACCCGGTACATTTTCCTGTGCCTGCCATTTTAAAATATCACCCCAATCTTTGTATTTAGGCAAAACGACTTTGGGTATTCTTGATCCACTCAGACTTTTGGTTGTCATAGCCTGCTTGATTACTTTGTCCCTGACAGTATACTCATAAAAGTCTTTTTGATATTCTTTTATCTTTTCTCCCCAATTATTGATCAGCTTACGGCTAACCGGAGTTAACTGCTCATTAAAAAAATCAATTTGTTTTTGAATGGCCTCCGCTAAGTTATTATCGTTTTTGCCTCTCAGAATTTCTAATGCACCTTGTAACTGGTACAATTTTGTTGCAATTGCAGCCTGATCTTTTACCAATTGATCATAATTACGATTGTTATCTGCTATTTCAGATAGGTATCGTACCCTGTTGGCTGGTATAACTGCTTGTGAAACCTTTGCAGTTTCTGCGAAATGAAATTCTCCAAAAGAGGTCTTCGTTTTGGTCTCAATTTTTTTAAGTAACAATTCAAAAAGATGATTGACTCCATCATCATTGAACTTGCTGGCCATAGTACCAACAATCGGCAACTCTTCGTCTTTGGCTGTAAATAATTGGTGATTTCTTTTGTATTGTTTTCTGACATCGGTTAATGCATCCAAAGCCCCTGCTTTATCAAATTTGTTAATGCATATCAGGTCTGCAAAATCAAGCATGTTTATTTTCTCAAGTTGTGTGGCAGCACCGTATTCGGGGGTCATCACATACATGCTTACATCGCAATAATCCAAAATAGATGCATCACTTTGCCCTACACCAGCACTTTCCAGAATAATAAAATCGAATCCGGCATTCTTGCAAATCTCAATAGCTTCTTTAACAGCACTACTCAAAGCTGTGTTATCATCTCTTGTCGCCAAACTCCGCATATAGGCTCTTGGATGAGATATGGAATTCATTCTTATCCTGTCACCCAATAAAGCACCTCCGGTTTTTTTCTTTGATGGGTCAACAGAAATTACTGCGATGGTTTTATCCAAAAAGTTATTCAGGAATCTCCGAACGATCTCATCGGTAACTGAGGATTTACCGGCACCGCCGGTTCCGGTAATTCCTAAAACAGGAATTTTTATTTTCTCCTTTTTATCAGCGACCCCATCAATTCCATTTTCAGCGTTTGTTATCTGGCGGGCAATCACCCTTACATCTTTTGACTCTCCTAATTTTAGAGGAGTTTTATAGTCTGCCTTACCATTAAGTTGTATATCGCATTGCTTAATTACATCTTCGATCATTCCTTCCAGGCCCATTTTTCTTCCGTCATCGGGGCTATAAATCCTCGTAATACCATATTTATGCAGCTCCTCAATTTCGTCAGGTAATATAGTGCCCCCGCCGCCGCCGAATATTTTTATATGACCGCAACCATTTTCATCCAGCAGGTCTTTCATGTATTTAAAGAACTCTACATGCCCACCCTGGTAACTGGTAATAGCAATTCCCTGGACATCTTCTTCTATTGCAGTTTCCACGATTTCCTTAACCGACCGGTTATGGCCGAGGTGAATGATCTCTGCACCTTTGCTCTGCATGATCCTTCGCATAATATTAATAGCAGCATCATGGCCGTCAAAAAGACTGGCTGCCGTAACAATACGAACCTTATTTTTTGGAGAATAACTCATATACACAGATAAAATACAAATTTAACCTAAAAAGCTAATGCCTGTTAGTGTCTCAACATCCGGAATTGCAGGCGGTTAACTACATTTGCCATATGCAGCATCTCATTGATTCTGTTTCATCCTTATATAAATCATGGAAGGGCTCAAATCTTACTTCTGTCGATGTTCTACCTCAAAGTGGCAGCGAAAGGAGGTATTTCAGGCTTCATGCAAACGAAAATTCATTTATAGGAACTTATGGAGCTAATATTAAAGAAAATGAAACCTTTATTTATTTCTCCAATCAGTTCAGAGCTAAAAACCTTCCCGTTCCTGAAATACTCACGGTTAGCCCCGATAAACTTTTTTACCTGCAGGAAGATTTTGGAGATGTTTCCCTGCTAAACAGGTTAGAAAGTGAAGGTTTTACCGAAACTATTTACAATCTCTTTAAAAAGAGTCTCACATCACTTGCAAATTTGCAGGTAAACGGAGATGAAGACCTTGATTATAATAAATGTCTTACCAATAAAGAATTTGGCAAGCAGGCCATAATGGCTGATCTCCTTTATTATAAATATTACTTCCTGGATGCATTACGTAAGCCTTATGACAAACAAAAACTGATAGATGACTTTGAAGCTTTAAGCAATTACCTGACCCATACTGAATACAAATACTTTATGTTCCGGGATTTTCAAAGCCGGAATATTATGGTTGATAAAAATGAAACCGTTCA
Organism: Chitinophagaceae bacterium; assembly: GCA_035328345.1. GTDB lineage: Bacteria > Bacteroidota > Bacteroidia > Chitinophagales > Chitinophagaceae > JJ008. The sequence goes on from DAOLIV010000041.1 coordinate 19,616, forward strand.
TTTTATAGATTACCAGGGAGGTATGAAAGGTGCGCCTCAATATGATGTAGCATCTATACTGTGGCAGGCCAGGGCCAATTTGCCTGATAACTGGAAATTGGATCTGTTGGAAGATTATATTGATGCATTTGAAGAAACGATTGACCAGCATATTAACAGGAATATTTTTCAAAGCCAATACAATGGCTATGTACTGATCCGGCTTCTGCAGGTTTTAGGCGCCTATGGATTCAGGGGACTATTTGAACGTAAAGCACAATTCTTAACCAGCATTCCACTTGCTTTAAGAAACCTGAAAGAATTTTTTAATAATCACAGCATAGGAATTGCCGTTCCCGAATTCAGAAAAGTTTTGAACATGTGTGTTGATGATGAAATCATCCAACAATTCACCCCAACGCAGGCAACTGAGAAAACTCCCTTGATAGTAAAAATTAATAGCTTCTCATATCGCAGGGAGATCCCGGAAGATGACAGCGGCAATGGAGGCGGGTTTGTTTTTGATTGCCGTGGAATTTTAAATCCCGGAAGAGTTGAAAGTATGAAGACACAAACAGGTCGGGATAAAGAAGTAAAAGATTTCCTGGAACAACAAACACAAATGCCTGAATTTCTCAACAGTGTTTTTGATATCGTTGATATTACTGTTGAAGAATATATTAAAAGAGATTTTGAAAGCCTGATGATAAGCTTTGGCTGTACCGGTGGTCAGCACAGGAGTGTGTATGCCGCAGACGCAATGGCAAGACATTTACGTAATAAATTCAAGGTAAAAATTGATTTAAAACATATTGTTCAGGAAGAAAAAAACTGGCAGAACCCTCTCCCCCAAGCGAATACATGAAAGCAATGATTTTTTCGGCCGGGCTCGGCACAAGATTCAAACCATGGACAGATGCACATCCAAAAGCGCTGGCATTAATTAATGGGAAGTCACTTCTTCAACGAAACATTGAATACCTGCAACAGTTCGGGATTAAGGATGTTATTGTTAATGTGCATCACTTTGCGGAGCAAATTGAAGAGGCTGTTAAAAAAAATGATGGGTGGGGAAGCAATATTACAATCAGCGATGAAAGAAACCAGCTATTGGAAACTGGTGGCGGCTTATTAAAAGCAAAAAAGTTATTTGCCCCAGGAGAAAAATTTATTACCTGTAATGTAGATATCCTGACAAACCTGGACTTAAAAAATCTTTTGTCTTTTCATGACTTGAACAAACCACTTATTTCTTTTGGAGTAACTGATCGGAAAACTTCCCGTTATTTTTTGTTTGACAAAAACAACAGACTTTGCGGCTGGAAGAATAAGAAAACGGGAGAAGAAAAGATTTCAATCAACAAACCTGATTTAACTGAGAAAGCCTACAGTTGTGTGGTTGTTTTTGAATATGCCATTTTTGATTTAATGGAAAAATCAGGATTTAATGGAACATTTTCGCTGACAGACGTTTATCTTAAATTGGCTGCCGATTATCTTATTATGGGATTCGATCATACTGGCGATAAATTGGTTGATGTAGGAAAACCCGAATCAATTGCCACAGCATCATCACTTTTTCCATAAAGTAATGCAAATACCCGTTAAATGGTATCTCATATGCATCCTTTTCACCTATATTACAGACCTTTAATAAAGTGTATTATGAAAAAAACAGTTCTTGGATTTCTAAGTTTACTCTTTTCTTTATTCTTGTTTTCACAATCTGTTTATAATAACAGAGAAGCTTTTAACCCACAATTCTATCCCTATCCCGGTAATGATTTCAGGAGTGCAAGTGGTGAACCAGGTCCGAAATACTGGCAAAACCGGGCTGATTATAAGATCAGTTGTACGCTGGATACATTGAATCATAAAGTAAGTGGCGAAGTTGAAGTTTATTATACCAACAATAGTCCTGATGCTTTAAAATTCTTGTGGTTACAATTGGACCAGAATATATATCAAAAAGATTCCCGTGGTTCTGCAACAACAACTGAAGCAGGAGGAAGATGGGCTAATGCAAAATTTACTGATGGTTATAATATCAAATCTATTTCAGCAGATTATAAAGGAACAAAATCTGCTCCAAAATATACCATTACAGATACACGTATGCAGGTATGGCTGGCAGATGCTGTAAAACCCTCAGGAGATAAAATAAAACTCACTATTCAATTTGACTTTACTGTTCCTGAATATGGAACAGATCGTATGGGGCGGTTAAAGAAAAAAAATGGATGGATCTATGAAGTTGCCCAGTGGTTTCCCCGCATGGCTGTTTATGATGATATCCAGGGATGGAACACATTACCCTATCTCGGCGCCGGAGAGTTTTACCTGGAATATGGAGATATAGAATATAGTATTACTGCCCCTGCGAATATGATCATTGTTGGTTCCGGAAAATTGTTGAATCCCCAGGATTGTTACACATCAGAAGAATTAAAAAGATGGGATGCGGCTGCAGCCAGCGATAAAACTGTTACCATACGCAGCAGTAAAGAAGTAACTGATCCTAATTCAAGACCCAAGCAGGCCAATTGTACCTGGAAGTTTAAAATAGAAAGTGCAAGAGACGTGGCATGGGCGGCATCCAAAGCTTTTATACAGGATGCGGCAAGGATCAATCTTCCAAGTGGTAAAAAATCTTTAGCAGTAAGCGTATATCCTGAAGAAAGTATTGTGAAGAATGGATGGCAGCGTTCTACCGAGTTTACCAAAGCATGCATTGAACACTATTCAAATAAATGGTTTGAGTTCCCTTATCCCGCCGCTACAAATGTTGCCGGTATTGTTGGTGGAATGGAATACCCTGGTATAGTTTTTTGCAGTGCCGGATCATCAGGTTCAGGTTTATGGGGAGTAACTGATCATGAATTTGGCCATACCTGGTTCCCGATGATTGTCGGCAGCAATGAAAGGAAATATGCATGGATGGACGAAGGCTTCAATACATTCATTAACGGACTTTCCACCGAAGCATTTAATAATGGGGAATTTAATGAAACCAGCTTTTTTGGAGATCCTACATCTTCATTCATGGTCAAATATGTATTTGGAGATAAAATGGATGGCCTTTACAATATTCCAGAAGTTATTCAACAGGATAACCTGGGTGTTGCCGCTTATCTGAAACCTTCAGAAATGTTGAATGCCCTGAGGGATGTAGTATTAGGTAAAGACAGATTTGATATGGCATTCCGTGAATATATTAACAGGTGGGCTTTCAAGCATCCGACTCCGTGGGATTTCTTCCATACTATGGAAAATGTTTCGGGTGAAGATCTTGGCTGGTTCTGGAGAGGATGGGTTTTGAATACATGGAAACTGGACCAATCTGTAAAAAATGTCACCTATGTAGACGGAGACAGTACAAAAGGAGCCGAGATTACATTGGAGAACAAAGAAAAAATGCCGATGCCGGTCACTGTTCTTGTAAAAGAATCAAATGGCAAAGAACATAAACTTAATTTACCCGTTGAAATCTGGCAAAGAGGAAGCACCTGGACTTTTGGTGTTCCCACAACCAGTGAAATAAAAGAAGTTATTCTGGATCCTGATAAAAAACTTCCTGATTGGGATCGAACCAATAACTCCTGGAAGAAAAAAGCATTCTGATAAAAATGCCTCTCAGCTTTGAGAGGCATTTTTAATTATAGAAACTCATTCAGCATTGCTTGCTCAAGCACTTCCCTGCTTTTTTCCTTTGACCATTTTATCAGCCTGATGAATCCGTCAGCAATTTCAATTCCTGTAATATCCCCATCACTAAAACAACAACATCCGGTATTGAAATAGGACGGTTTCATATTCATATAATCAACAGAAACTGCGGTAAATTCTTTTTCTCTTTTCCTGATCTCATCGGAAAGCTCAGCCAACCTAACCTCATCTTTTGCGGATTCTGCCAGTTGATAATCCTTGTATAATCTTTCAAGATGTGTCAGTGATGCAAAGACCGGCTGATGTGTATGGCCGGTAATTAAGAGCATATTATTTTGCTGAGCCGACCATTCGTACATACTATGATTGTGAACTGTTTTCTTCTCTGCATTATAAGCAGGTGTATTGGGATTAATTCTTAAATAACCCTGCAAAGGAGCCCATATTCTCGCCACAAAAAACTTACTGAACCAATTCCCGTCGCTGCTGGCATCTCCCTGGTGACCATGTGTAAGAAAAATAGTTAACTCAGAATCATCCGTTTGATTTCGAATCAATGTTTTTAGCACTACCCCCTCATAAACTTTTACTTTTTCACCGAAAATATTTTTTAGTTGCCACCATGCCAGCGGATCAGTATCCCAAAACAGATCATGATTGCCAAATACTTTTACATAGTTATTATGTGCCAGGAATTTCTTCTCTGCTTCAAAAGTGTTTTTGTTGTGTTTCTTTACACTGTGCAAAAGATTTTCCCACAGTTCTTCACTATCTCCAAGATTAATAAAAGTGAAATCTTCTTTATAATAATGATCAAGTGCGGCGAGATAATTAGATTCTGAAAGAGCAAAGTCATCAGCTCCATCCCTGGCTCCCTTATGTTGATCAGAAAAAATTATAAACTTCCCGGTATGCCACTCAAAAGGAACGATCAATCCTTTCTTGCCGGGGTTAGTTGATATAGAATCATAAAGCTCTGACAAAGCTTTGAAGATTCGTTTCCTTTCCGGCTTTGAAGAAAATTTAGCGGCTGCCCATAACACCGGTTTTAGCAAAAGAAACCGAAGGATCTTTCTCATAATGATGCAACAACAAATTAAAGGAATAATAACCCAGTATAGCAATAAAAAAAGTCCCGT
>DAOLIV010000042.1:0-23892 GCA_035328345.1 Chitinophagaceae bacterium
GCAATTTTATATCAAAGGGGGGATATTATACTCCCCCCCTTTTTATGTATTCAATATCTTTTAACTATTGACTAATTGCAGAAACCTATCCTTTTGAACCATATACCAAAAAGGTGATAAAAGTTTAAGCATTGAATTTCATTGCTTATGACAGGTTACTTCCAAAGAAAGTATAAATAAAATCATCCTGAATATTTTCACTTTTAAGTAATTATACTTAGATTTAGTCTTTCTAATAATCCTGTAGCATTTAATCCATTAACATAACGTCAGTTATGAAATAGCCGAAGTAGGTTTTTTATCAATTTTACTTCGATTTCGTTTAGTGGATTGTAATCCGACACCTTACAAAAATCTAAGCCAGGTTATCGCATCTGATATCAATTAACTAACTAAATGCTTAGTAAAGTGTCTATAGTCATTACCACCACCCTTAAAAAACTGCTTACCGGGCAAACCCCGTTGAAGAGCAGAAGCAATCACTTACTGTTTTCGTTTTTATTGGTCTGCTGTTTTTCATTAAGCAGTATAGTAGTAAATGGCCAGTCTGCCGGTGATTTTCGAACTGATGGCAGCGGAGGCGGTTCATGGACCGATGCATCTATTTGGGAAAGATATGTGGGCACAGTTGCAGGATGGGTTCAATCCACCTATTCTCCTTCATCAACTGATGGTGTGATAACCATTAAAGACGGCGATGCCGTCAGCTTAAGCAGTAATCTCACCGTGGACCAATTGGTGATTGAAACAAATGCCACGTTAACCGTTTTTTCCGGCACATTCACTGTGGCCAACGGGACAGGTACGGACGTAGTAAACAACGGCGATTTTGGTTTTAATACCGGCGTTCCCAATTTAACAGTTAACTCAGGAGCAACTATCAGCGGACCGATATCACCTTCTTCATATGTAGGTTTCAATGGAAATACGCTTACAAATAATGGAACTATTTACAGCTTAACCATGTATGATGGAAATATAAGTGGTACCGGTTCCATTGGCACACTTCTTACATTTAAATCAGGTGGTAGCCAGGAGATCAGCCTGATAAGCGGTAATCAAACTATTACAGATTTACTGAATTTTAACTATGGAAATATCTCTACCGGGAACAACAGGTTGATTCTTGCAACAACTGCTTCAGTTCAGAATAATTCAGGAACTCAGTGGTTTGTAAAAGGGAACCTGCAGATGAATTTCCCTAATGGTTTCAGCACAAAAACTTTCCGGCTGGGTGATAATTTAAACAACTACACTCCCATTACTATTTCTTTAAACAGAACATTCGGAAATTCCAATTCGGGTATCAGGGTTGCCATCTCTGCTTCCACTTTTCCCAATATCAATACTTCGGATATTGACACCACCAAGGATGTAAACCGCTGGTGGGTGGTTACCCCCGATTCCATGAATTTTGACAACGGAACCATTACGTTGAACTGGCCTGTTTCTGCATTGGATGCCGGAGTGACTACCTCACAACTCAGAGCAGGAAGGTGGGGCGGCGGTCTATGGAGTTATCCGGCTACAGCTAACCCGTCATCTACGTCAATAGAATTAACAGGAATAACCAATACAAGTACCGGGAATTATGTAGTGGGAGAATTATTTCCAATTGTTTACATTCCTGATGCAAACTTTAAAGCAGCATTGGTGGGAAATGACACCATCAATACCAACCTGGATGCTGAAATCCAAGTGAGTGAAGCGACGGCTTATGCCGGCTCAATTAATGTTGAAGGATTAAATATTACTGATTTAACCGGAATTGAAGCATTTACAGCTATAACTGAATTAAACTGTTTTGATAATCAAATTACAAGCTTAAACCTGTCTGCCAATATTGCCTTAACCAGCCTGGAGTGCTCATATAATAATTTAACCAACCTGGTACTTCCGGCAAGTACAGTCTTAACGAGTATAAGTAGTTACAATAACCAATTAACCGGTTTGGATGTTTCAGCAATTCCCAACTTATTTTCATTAGACTTTTCAAATAACCAATTAACCAGTATCAACCTGGCAAATAATACGGCACTATTTTATTTGTATTGCCATAACAATTTATTATCCGATCTGAACCTCACTGCCAATACAGCCCTGAATACTTTAGGTTGTAATAATAACCAACTCACCAGCCTGGACCTTTCAGCCAATACAGCTTTTGCAGCTATTGCTTGTGATAATAATTTGTTGACAAGCCTTGACTTTTCTGCAAATACATCTTTTACTTTTTTAAACTGCCGGCAAAACCCGCTAACCAGCCTGAACATCCAAAACGGCAATAATACGAACCTCACCGGCTTTGACGCCACGCAAAACCCATCATTAACCTGTATCCAGGTAGATGATCCCAGTTATATGAATACCAACTGGGCAAATGCAAAAGATAATACTGCTACTTACAGTCTTAATTGCGAACCTGTAGTATATATCCCTGATGCAAACTTCAAAGCAGCCTTAGTGGGCAATGCGTCTATCAATACCAACTCAGATGGCGAGATACAGGTAAGTGAAGCAGTTGCTTACACCGGAGCCATTGATGTCAATACACTTAATATTGCTGATCTCACAGGTATTGAAGCATTTACCCAGTTAACGGGCCTGGATTGTAATACAAATAGCTTAACCAGTCTTGATGTTTCCAGCAACACACAACTGCAAAGCCTGAATTGTGCAGCCAATCAATTAACCAGCCTCAATGTTTCAAATAATACGGCGCTCACACTATTGTGGTGTTACATCAATCCTATTAACAGCCTTGATGTTTCCACGAATACACTTCTTACCAACCTGTCAATCTCTAATACAAACATTACCAATATTGATCTTTCGAATAACACAGCATTGACCAGGTTGGTGCTGGAAAATAACCAGTTTACATCTTTAGATATATCTGCTAATACAGCACTTCAAAATTTGTATATTACAAATAACCAATTTACAGGTATTGATGTTTCTGCCAATACAGCCTTACAGGGGCTTTTTTGTGGTTCCAATCAATTGGCAAGTCTGGATCTTTCTAACAATACAGCATTGACTGAATTATTATGCGACAATAATCAACTAACCAGCCTGGATGTTAGTAATAATACAAACCTTACATCATTAAATTGTGGCGGAAATAATTTAACCAGCCTGGATGTATCGGTTAATACCGCACTCGTCTCTTTAGATTGTAATCACAACCAGCTTACCAGCATAGATGTATCATCAAATACTTTATTAACCTTTCTTGGAGTTTACGGAAATCAATTAACCAGTCTTAATGTTACAAACAATACAGCGCTGCAGGTTTTATTTTGCGATATTAACCAGATTACCAGCCTGGATTTATCAGAAAATGCAGCCCTCACTAATCTTCATTGCGATAATAACCAGCTTACCAGTCTAAATATTCAGAACGGAAACAATACAAATCTTACCGATTTGATTGCAAACCCTAATCCTTACCTGATCTGTATTCAAGTTGACGATCCGTCTTACATGAATACCAACTGGCCGAATGCAAAACCAATTGAAGCTGTTTATAGTCTCGATTGTACTCCGGCCACTCCGGGTGCAGCATTAAACTTTGGAAATGACGGAAACTTTGTTTCATTGCCTTTCTTTGCCCGGCCACAGGAAATGACTTTTGAAACCTGGATCAAGAAAGATAGCGCCGTGGAAGGCTATATCGTCAAATGGTTCCACTCTGACTTCCAGAATACGATATACAATACTTTATTTACGCAGCAAACGACCGGCTTCTTATTTTACCAGGAAAATGACGGAACAAATGTGGAAAGTGTTGTTTACCAAGTCAACATGGCCGATGGCGAGTGGCACCATGTCGCCGTGACCCGAACCCAGGCTACTACGAACAATGTCACCATTTATGTAGACGGTGTGGCGGTAGTAACCGGAACGGCCAACCTGAATTCGTTTAATGATGTGCTGAATATCGGTAAAACCAATTTCCTGAATTTTTATGGTAGCCTGGATGAAATGCGCTTTTGGGACCGAGCCTTGTCTGTTGCAGAAATCAATGCATCAAAAGATTGCGAAATCACTTCTGCAAAACCGAATCTTTTAGCTGCCTATAACTTTAACCAGGGTATAGCCGGCGCCAATAATTCTGATGAAACAACACTAATAGATGCCAGTGGCAATAACAGGAATGGTTCTTTGATAAATTTCCTGTTAAACGGAAATATTTCAAACTGGATAGGAAACGGAGGAGTGATCAGCGGAACAGAATGTGGCGGTGGTGGAAATGCCCCCGGTGCAGCGCTGAATTTTGATGGAGAGAATGACGTTGTACAAGGACCTTCAGGACTGATACCTGTTGGCGGACCTTACACTGTTTCTATCTGGGCTAAACAGGACAATTTCATTCCGGGTCAGTTAAAGAATATCATTGCACAGGGAAGACAATTTTACATCGGTCAATATGTAAATGATACCATCCGTGTTGGTGACAGCTGGTATGCTACAGGAGTGCCATGGCCTACCGATACTTTGTGGCATAATTATGCAGTAGCAAGAACCGATAGCAATACATATTTATACCTGGATGGTGTGTTAAGGGCCACTGCCGGATATGCGATACCGGTTCCGGGCACATCACCACCTACTGATACCGTCGCAGCTTTCTATCTGGGTAGTCAGTGGACAGGTAATGCAGAATTATTTGACGGAAACATTGATGAGGTGAGAATATGGAATAAAGCATTAACAGAAGCAGAGATCCAAAAAAATCTAAACTGTGAAATTTCCTATGCCCGTCCTGGTCTGGTGGCAGTATATAATTTTGACCAGGGAATTGTGGGTAATGATAATCCTGCTGATACTATTTTGTTTGATGCCAGTGGAAATAACCGGAATCTCCAGTTAAAGAATTTCTTCCTGAATGGTGGTAACATTTCGAACTGGGTAGCTCCGGGTGCTGTTGTAAGCGGTTCTGAATGTTGTAATCTTAATATTACTACTTCAGCGGGTGATACCTTATTTATTTGTACGGAAGACAAGACAGAACCCTATGTCGGCAGTGTCAACCTGATCATAACAAACGGCACAGCCCCCTACACAATCACAGGCAGTGATACAACAAATCTTAGTCCGGGTGTTTACAACTATTATGTAACGGATGCAACCGGTTGTACTGACTCCACTAAACTGACCGTTATCGTAACAAACTGTATTGTTCCTTTCTATGAGCCTCCGACCAATGATACCACCAATAATCTCATCGGTGCAGAGCTGACACAGTTATTTAATTTCCCGCAATCAGTAGTTGACACTTCTTCAAAAAGCACTGTATTCTTAACGAAAGATAATTTTTCGCAGGTATTGATTGAAATCATCGCTGTGGACCGAACCCAATACAATTTTCTCCTGGCTCTTCTACAAACTCCCCAATATGGTTTGAATAATATTGTTGATAATGGCGACTCATCCTTAATCATTACAGGTTTTACCCCGATAACGAATCTGCCTGAATACAATATGCTTGCCAGTTATGTGAATCATATCCGACCTTACTATCCGCCGGTATTGAATGGAACTACGGGTCTCACAACTACTCAAGGTGATATATCAATGGTGTCCGATAAATCAAGAAAAGCATGGAAGCTTAGTGGTAATGGCGTTAAGATTGGTGTTATGTCAGACAGCTATAACACCAAATTCGGCAATCCTGCTGCACTGGATGTTGAAAATGGCGACCTGCCGGGATTGGCAAACCCGAATAACATGCAGGAAGTAAATGTTACAGAAGATTACCCTGCTGAATACGGAAAAGGTACAGATGAAGGACGGGCCATGTTACAGATTGTTCATGATGTGGCACCAGAAGCTGCTCTTTACTTCAAAACAGGATTTATAAGTGCAGGCAATTTTGCTGATGGTATAAAAGATCTTCGTGACCAGGGTTGTGATGTGATTGTTGATGATATTACTTACATCACAGAGCCATTCTTCAGAGATGGTGTGATTGCAAAAGCGGTGGATGATGTTACATCAACCGGTGTCAGCTATTTCACATCAGCCGGAAACTTTGGTAATAAATCTTACGAAGCTATATTCAATCCTGCACCCGCAACTCCCGCAGAGTATGTTGGCACGGCCAACCAGTTTGAAAATGGAACGATATACCAGTCTGTCACTCTGCCGGCAGGTTCTTATACAATAGTGCTTCAATGGGACGATGATTTTTATTCATTGGGCAATTCAGCCGGCGCCATGAACGACCTTGATATTTACCTGGTTGATAATTTCAATAATCTTCTATTCGGTTTAAACAGGAATAATTTATTTGGTGATCCATTTGAAATTTTACCATTTGTGGTAAAAGCACAGGTCGATGCAAAGATTGTTATCACCCGTAAGGCGGGATCCGGTCCCATTCGTTTTAAATATATTTTCTTCAGGGGCGATGGAATTATCAAGGGCCCTGATGGAATAACGGTGAATACGCAAGGCACCGGTACTGTATTGGGACAGGCTAACGCAGCTAACTCTATAGCAGTAGGTGCAGCCCTTTATCTCAATACTCCACCTTATGGAGTAGATCCGCCAACAGTTGCTTCATTCTCATCCCAGGGAGGAACACTTGTAAGTAATGCTGACAGATTTAAACCAGACATTATTTGTCCGAACGGTGTTAATACAACAGTAGATTTCGGTGGGGTTAATATCGATGGTGATCCATTCCCTAACTTCTTTGGAACATCTGCCGCAGCGCCGCATGCTGCCGCAGTAGCGGCTCTGTTAATTGAGGCCAGGAAAAGATTCTTTAATAATATTTCATTTACACCTTCAGAAATGAAGACCGTAATGACGACAACATCAATTGACATGGATGCTTCAGGATATGATCAAAAGACCGGCTGGGGATTTTTGCAGGCTGACAGAGCATTGTTGTCGTTCTCAAACCCCACACCTTTGATTGATAGCTTCCACCTGCTGGATCCGACTGTAACCCCGGGTGATAACCCTGTTACCGTTATTATCAATGGTGAATATTTTTCACCCAATGCATCTGTAATTCTGCGAACTGACACATTGCCGGCAGTTGTGGCTAACAGCAAAGAGCTTAGTGTGGCTGTACCAGCATTTATGGGTAATCCACCGCTGGCTGTTTACAATCCACCAATTACTCCATTAGGTTTGGATGGTGGTGTGGGTGATTCCATTTATCTGAAATCAGCGATACCCCTGGTTGTAAAAGTGAAAGTCAACGACACTGTCAAGTATTATGGAGAGATGATCCCGGATTATACTTTCGATGTAACAGTAGATGATCAGCCATTAGCCTCCACAGGCCTAACATTAACTGACCTGGGACTGACCGACGTTACCTTTAGTACGAATGCCAGCAGCTTAAGCAATATCGGGCTGTATTACAGAAGAGCTCATTCTTCTGTAACCAATATGTCTTTACCTGAATCACAGGCACTGGCTGAATTATATAACTACGAATTCCTTGATGGAGTATTGACCATAAACAGGATGCCGATAACCATAACTCCAAAAGATACAACTGTGGTTTATGGTGATGCTATAAAAGGTAAAGAAATCGGGTTTATATACGACTATGACTCAACTAACATAGCATTGACAGACAGGGCCGCATTCTTAGACTCATTAAACAGTAACCATCAATCCACTATGTCAAATGCTGTGGTACTGATAAATGGAAAGCAAGCTGTGAATGGCCTTACTGCTGATGATTTTCTTAACATGAGCTTTATGGTGAGTGGTAAAGCAGCCGTAAATGGTAAACAAGCCGTGAATGGTAAACAGGCAGTGAATGGTCTTACCTATGACACTACATATTTTATTCCTGTAGCACCTCAATCGCTGTATGATTACCAGGTTGATTCTGCGAATGCTACCATTTATAATGGCAAACAAGCGGTAAATGGTAAACAGGCAGTAAATGGTAAAGCAGCCGTGAATGGTAAGCAGGCAGTAAATGGTGTGGCTTCAGTAAATGGCTTCCCATTAATTAATGGTAAACAAGCGGTAAATGGTAAACAAGCCGTGAACAGCAGCACCTTTAATGACATGAGTAATGAGAATGTAATGTTGATCGTCGATTCACTGGATGTTTACGGACCTGAAGCAGATTCATTAATGGGTTATCAATCTATTAACATGATCTCTGGCTATAATCCGGGCAGTTGGTTCATTGCCCCGGGTGTATTGTTATCCGAAAACTTCGACATTACTTACCAGGTAGGTCATTTATTTGTGCTTCCTGAAACTCTTACTATTAAAGCCAAAGATTCAACAACAGGATGTAATGGCGAACAGCCGGTATTCTCGACTATCAATTCTATTTATCAATACGAAGATGATGATACTACGGAATTAGCCAATAGCCCGAATTTTACTATACTTGATAATAATGGTACAAATGTCGGCACTGGTAATTTGCCGCCGGGAACCTATCAAATCGTTCCATCAGGTGTGAATCAAAATGACCCGGTACCAAATTATACCATCGTATACGAGAATGGCATATTAACTGCCCCTCCGTTACTATCAATCACCACAACTACAACAGATGCTTCCAGCGGCTCCAATGGAACTGCTACAGCGAATGTAACAGGTGGTGTCGGCCCATATACTTATTCCTGGAATACAAATCCTGTTCAAACAACATCAACTGCGACAGGACTTGCACCCGGAAATTATATGGTTACAGTTCAAGATTCCAGGAACTGCACGAAAACCGCAACTGTCACAGTTGCATCCAGCGGATGTATGCAACTTTCTACTGAAGTTACAGATGTGAGATGTAAGGGTGGGTTCCTTGGATTTGTTGACCTCACGGTATCGGGTGGACAATGGCCTTATAGTTATCAATGGAGTAACGGCTGGCCATTCCAGGATCTGTATTTTGTTCAGGCAGGTACCTACACAGTTGTAGTAACAGATGCCAATGGTTGTTCAGCTACAACAACGGCAACTGTTTCTGAACCTGCCACTGATCTGGATGTTAATGTAAGCTATAACCCAATAGCCTGTCACGGTGGTACAACCACTGTTACGGTTAGTGCAACCGGTGGAGTTCCTCCATATTATGGTACTGGCACATTTGTGAGGGATGCAGGCGTTTATATATTCCTTGTGTCAGATGCTAATGGTTGTTACAAATTAGCCCTTGGCTATATTCCTGAACCATCAACGTTGAATGCCACTGCTTCTGCACCATCCATACCTTGTAACGGAACATCTACCACTGTTACAGTTAGTGCGTCAGGCGGAACTGCACCTTATTCAGGCACCGGTACCTTTACCCGTGGTCCGGGCTCCTGGACATTCCCGGTTGTAGATGCTAATGGTTGTACTAAAAATGCAGTGATTAGTATTTCAACACCATCATGCGGACCTGTGGATGTAAGCAAATGTTATGTAATAACAAATCGCAATGGTGAAAAAGGATTGTCAGCCAAGAATAAGAATGCCAAAGCCGGAGACCAGTTAAAAGTTAAAAACCTTGGTAATAGTCCGGATGAGGAACAGATCTGGAAGTTTGAAGAAGCATCAGGAAGTGGAGATTACTATAGAATCATTAACCAGGCAGACTCTCATCTTTCAATAGAAGCGGAAAATGGAACAACCTCACAGGATGGTGAAGTAATTCTTGACCATTATACAAATTCAAATTTCCAGAAATGGAAACTCACTTCAACCGGATCAGGCAACTACTATTATATTACTCCGAAACATTATACGGTTAGCCCGAATAATCGCATGGTTGTTGAAGGAGCCAGTTCCGGCAATAACAAACCGGTTGTTATAAATGGTAAGAATATACCTTACAACAGTTATTCACAACAATGGCTTATAACTGAGGTGGGCTGTCCTAATAATGCGTTACGCAGCAATGTTCCGGAAGCTACAGAAGAAGAAAATGATGACAGCACAGCTATAAAGGAAATAGTTGTTAAGACCACTGAGAAAAAACCGGATACGACTGCTGTCAAGAAGGCACCTGAAACTGCTGAATTGAAAGAATTTTCAATTCATGTGAGTCCGAACCCAAGTGATGGTTACTTTAATATAGATATCACAAGTAAGGACATCAATGCTCTTGTTGAATTGAGAATTCACAGAATTGACGGAAAACTGCTGACAGTACAAAAAGTAAAAGCAAATAGCCGCATCAGAATTGACGCTGACAACTGGACGGCAGGAATATACTTTGCTGAAGCAGTGCAGGGCGGTCAACGAAAAGTAGTCAAACTAATAAAAATAAAATAGCTCACAATGCTTAAACTAAAAGGAGGCCAATTGGCCTCCTTTTAGTTACCTGTAATTCTTCTTTGCAATAAGGAAAGAAGTGTCACATATATCTCAGCAAAAAAATGTATTTTCAACTGAAGTATTTTTAGTCTTTGGCAGTTATATTTTTTGACAGGAATAATGAACAATATTACCCGGATCATAGCGACCATAACCCTATTCTTCCTTTGTTGCAACACAAATGCACAATCGGGAGAGGCCGATAGCCTGACAAAGATCCTGTCAACAAATATTGCCGACTCAGTAAGAGTTGATGTACTGAATGCTTTAAGTAAAAGTTATTTTAACGCTAATCCCGATACTTCGGTTACTATTGCAACTTCCTCCAAATTACTTGCTGAAAAAATAGATTATAAACCCGGCCTGGCCCTCGCCTTGAAAAACATGGGAATCGGCTATTATTTGCAGGGTATTTATATAGATGCCGTTAAAACATGGCAGGAAGCACTGGATGTTTATAAAATAATCGGCGATAAAGCCGGAGTGGCCAATATGCTGAGTAACCAGGGAGCGGTTTATTTTAACAAAGGGGACGATGCCAAATCACTGGAATTACACCTGGAATCATTAAGAATATCCGAAGAGATCAATGATACGTTACGGGTGCTTACATCACTGAATAATATTGGAGCTGTTTATTTAAACAAGTCAGCTACTTATCAGAAAGCGTTGGATTATTTTCTTCAGTCCTATAAGTTAAGCCATGCGATCAAGGATCAATACCTGATAGGAACTTCTGCGGCCAACCTTGGGGAGATCTATTATAAAATGGGTGACGACAGCACTGCTCTTATCTATTTAAATGAATCTGCCGATGCCTATGAAGGCACTGAAGATCTTCCGTATGCCCTGAATTATATAGGTCGCATTTATACACGTAAACAAGAATATGAAAAAGCAATAAAATATCATAAGAGAGCCTTTCAAATTGCAAAAAATCTCAACACAAGTCTTGACATGACGCAGTCACTGGTTGGCCTGGCCCAGGGTTATTATGCAAGAGGAGATATTGATTCATCCATTAATTCCTACAAGCAGGCTTTGCAAATCGGTGAACCATTGAATGCCCTTTATGAGATCAAAGAAGCATACGAAGGTTTATCGAATGCCTATTCTGAAAAATCTGACTTTGTAAATGCTTTCCGCTACCAGAACCAGTTGCTGGCTATAAAAGACAGCATTTACAATATTGAAACAGATAAAAAACTGGAGTCATTATCATTCGCCTTTGACCTTGAAAAGAAACAATCACAGATTGATCTGCTTAACAAGGAGCAGGAAGTTCAGGACCAGGTAATACGAAGACAAAAATTTGTCCGTAACAGTTTCATCGCAGGATTCGTTGTTGTACTGTTGTTTGCAGGGGTATTCTTCAGGCAACGAAACAAGATCAGTAAGGAAAAACACAGAAGCGAGGAATTATTATTAAATATCTTACCGGCGCAAACTGCTGAAGAACTCAAACATACCGGTAAAGCACAAACCCGGAGTTTTGAATCCATTACGGTACTCTTTACCGATTTCAAAAATTTCACAAGAGCCAGTGAAGAATTAACACCCGAAGAACTGGTAGAAGAGATCAATCATTGTTATAGTGAATTCGACAGGATCATTTCTAAATACCGGCTTGAAAAAATAAAAACCATTGGTGACTCTTATATGTGTGCCGGCGGTTTACCGGTAGCCAATGATACGCATCCTGTTGATATTGTTTCCGCAGGATTAGAGATGATCGCCTTTATCGAAAAAAATAAAGCAGACAGGATACAAAAAGGAAAACAATATTTCGAATTGCGTGTCGGCGCCAATACAGGGCCAGTTGTAGCTGGTATTGTGGGGATCAAAAAATTCGCTTATGATATCTGGGGTGATACGGTAAACACCGCCTCACGGATGGAAAGCAGCGGAGAAATAGGAAAGATGAACATAAGCGGCAACACGTATGAACTGGTAAAAGATAAATTTAAATGTATCTATCGAGGAAAAGTTGAAGCAAAGAACAAAGGACTGATTGATATGTACTTTGTACAGGGACGTATTGAAGCCTGATCAGCTTATTTGTTCAATCTTTTCCCCAATAAAAACTTCTCCCGGATCACATCCTGCACATTCACACCGCTGATCTTGCTTTCCAGCCAGGATATAACATCTAAATAAAGAAAAGCACGGCTCTCCATCGGATCACCTTCATACTTTCGCAATGACTGTAATAATTTTTCAAACTCAGGTTTCAATGCATGAGCGCCTACATGGAAAGAACGACGAAGAAAATCAAACATCTCCTCCTCCACCTTACTGAGGTTTTCCATTTTAGCCATATAACGATATACAGATTTGATCAGGTACTCCAGCAGATCAAAATTACCTAACTCATAATGTGCAATGAGATGCAGCAGGCGGGCATATGCCTGCAAATCCGTCCGCAGATCACCTTTCTGGTTAATGATGCGGTTCAGGTAATCAATTGCCCTTTCATTATCTCCGCTGCCAAAATATAAACAGGCAATTTTGTAATAGAACACCAATACCCTGTGCGTATCAAGATAAATCCCATATTCTTTCAGCATATCTTCCAGGAAGGGGACCAGCAGCAATCCTTTTGAGAAAGTACCCCGAAGAAAATAAAGATTGATCTTGGAAGTATACAGATACTGGTAAGCCAGTATCCTGTCATTTTCATTTTGAGGAAAATGTTTATGCTTTATAAAGGCTTCAAACTGTTTTATGCGTTTTGCAAGTTTATCATGATCCAGTAAATTAAAATGAGCACTCATCAGGTTATGCATACCCTTTATATAACTGGCTGATTCAACTTTGATCAATTCAGGATTATTTTCAAAAAGATCTACCCATTTTTGAGAATGACGGTAGTACTGCAAAAAATCCTGCCGGATAAATGCATACCAGACATAACACTGCTCCAGGTAAAGCTTTTCATAAAACCCCTTCCCTTTTTTTATTTCTGCAGGAAGATTTTTTTTAAAAAAAGAGCGGATGCTATTGAAATCCTTTTCATTCCTTGCATGTCCATGTTGAATATACCAACCATACAATTGCAGGGACAGATTTGAAAGCTGATTGATCAATGACAAGTCTTCATTCACTTCATCAGATTCCTTCGAAAGTTTTTCTGCCCGGCCCTGGATGCTACGGGTAATGTAGAGGCTTTCAATTTTCTTCTCGAAGAATAAAGCTTGTTGCAGGTAAGTAAGCTGTTCATATTGTCTTGCTGTCTCTTTCAGCCTGTCAAGGGCTTTAAGGCTTTGCAGATAGAGCCCTTTGTTATATAAGATGCGGGCAAAATCCATCTGCTCATGCAGGTAAATGTCAATATTATCCTCCTCTTTGATCAACCGGAGACTGGAAAGAATCTGTCGGTATAAATGTGCTTTAATATTCGAAAGCTGTTGCTTGCTGACACCTTTGGCTTTAACTAACAACTGTTTTTCGTCATACTCTTTCATCTTGTCCAGCGCATCAAAAAGCCGGATCACCTTCAGGTCATCAGTAGCCGTATTTCGCTTGACATAGAGCTTAAAATTCCTTTTTTCACTCTTTTCAAGCGATTTAACCAGCTGAAAAAGCGCATCTGTAGAACGGTTGGGCATCGTAATTTAAAAAAGTTAAAACTCAACTCCAGCAAGGGTTTCAAAGAAATTCAAATAGTTTACAAGGTGTAATTTCTTCCCAATTTTGATTTTCCCCTCCACCCGGCTCAGGGTAATTTGCTGAACAGGTTGTTTATCAATATAGCAAGCAATCCCGTCTCTAACAAAATCTTTCCAGGTATTGTGCAGGACGAGTACAAAAATAAGCAGCCTGTTTTTTGTCTCATTATAATTTAAAAAATGAAAAATACAGCTGGTAAGATCCACATCTTTGACACGACCCTTCGGGATGGAGAACAAGTGCCGGGTTGCAAACTGAATACAAAAGAAAAACTGGAACTGGCATTGAAACTGGAAGGACTCGGTGTTGATATTATTGAAGCTGGTTTCCCTATTTCATCTCCCGGCGACTTTGAATCGGTAAATAAAATAGCGAGGGAAATAAAAAATGCAACAGTCTGCGGCCTTAGCCGTGCTGTACAAAAGGACATTGAAGTTGCTGCCGAAGCATTAAAAGGCGCAGCAAGACCAAGGATTCACACAGGTATCGGCACATCTGATTATCACATCAAATCAAAATTCAATTCTACCAGGGAAGAAATATTACAAAGAGCTATTCAGTGTGTGAAATGGGCCAGGAATTTTACAGATGATGTGGAATTTTATGCTGAAGATGCAGGGCGTACTGATAATGATTACCTGGCAAAAGTAATTGAGGCTGCTATCAAAGCAGGAGCGACAACAGTAAACATACCTGATACAACAGGTTATTGTTTGCCCCATCAATATGGTGAAAAGATAGCCTACCTTGTAAATAATGTTCCGAATATTGACAAAGCAATCATCTCCTGCCATTGTCATAATGACCTGGGATTAGCAACCGCCAACTCTATCTCAGGTGTCATCGCAGGTGCAAGACAAATAGAATGCACCATTAATGGTTTGGGGGAAAGAGCTGGTAATACTTCATTGGAAGAAGTAGTGATGATCATCAAACAACATAAACATCTTGGTTTCCATACGGATATTAAAACTGAGCAACTGAACCCGATGAGCCGCCGGGTATCTGACACTATGCGGATGCCGGTGCAGCCTAATAAAGCAATTGTAGGCAGCAATGCCTTCTCCCATTCATCCGGAATTCACCAGGATGGATTTTTGAAAGACTCCCTTACTTACGAGATCATTAACCCCGAGGAAGTTGGCGCAGACAGCTCAAAAATTGTATTAACGGCCCGCAGCGGAAGAAGCGCCCTGGCTTATCGTTTCCAGAAACTGGGTTTCCAGTTTAACAGGAATGATGTAGATGTTTTATACAATGAGTTTTTAAAAGTAGCTGACAGGAAAAAAGAAGTAGAAGATAAAGACCTGTCAGCAATGGCAAAGAAATATCAATCAATCGTAGCAGTAGCATAAGATGGGCAAGACATTATTTGAAAAGATCTGGGAACAACATGTAGTCAAAGAAATCGAAGGCGGTCCTTCAGTACTATATATTGATCGTCATTTTATCCATGAGGTCACCAGCCCGCAGGCTTTTACCGGCTTGAATAAAAGAGGCATAAAAGTTTTTCGTCCGCAGCAAACTATTGCTACAGCTGATCATAATGTACCAACCCTCAATCAGCACTTACCCATCAAAGAAGAATTATCAAGATTACAGGTTGAAACTCTGAAAAAGAACTGTGCAGAACATGGAGTTGAATTATATGGATTGGGTCATCCTTACCAGGGAATTGTTCATGTAATCGGACCTGAGTTAGGAATCACACAACCGGGTATGACCATTGTTTGTGGTGATAGTCATACATCAACTCACGGTGCATTTGGCTCCATTGCTTTTGGCATTGGTACCAGTGAAGTGGAAATGGTGTTAGCGACACAATGTTTGTTACAAAGCAAGCCAAAGTTGATGCGTATTAATGTTGATGGCAAACTGAATAAGGGTGTGGTCTCTAAAGATATTGTACTGTTTATTCTCGCTGAAATTTCTGCAAGCGGCGCCACGGGTCATGCAGTGGAGTTTGCCGGATCAGCGATCCGTTCATTGAGTATGGAAGCAAGAATGACGATCTGCAATATGAGTATTGAAATGGGTGCCCGCTGTGGCATGATCGCACCGGATGAAACAACTTTCAGTTATATCAAAGGAAGAGAGTTTGCTCCAACAGGAAACGAATGGAAAAAGAAGTTAGCAGAGTGGAAAGAGCTTTATTCAGATGGAGATGCACAATTTGATAAGGAAATTTTTATCAAAGCTGAGGACATTGAGCCAATGATTACTTACGGAACCAACCCCGGAATGGGAATTGGAATCACTAAAAATATTCCAACAGCAACCACGATCAATGAAAATGATAAATCAGGATTATCAAAATCTCTGGCCTATATGGGATTACAGGAAGGCAATCCTATCAAAGGGCAAAAGATAGATTATGTTTTTATAGGCAGTTGTACTAACTCAAGAATTGAAGACCTGAGAATGGTGGCATCCTTTGTAAAAGGAAAGAAGAAAGCAAATGGTGTGGAGGTATGGATTGTTCCTGGCAGCAAGCAGGTTGAAGCACAGGCAATACAAGAAGGTATTGATAAGATTTTTGAAGAAGCAGGATTCATGCTCCGTCAACCCGGCTGCAGTGCTTGTCTTGGTATGAACGAAGACAAGATCCCCGCAGGTAAATATTGTATCAGCACCAGTAACAGAAATTTTGAGGGAAGACAAGGTGCTGGGGCCAGAACATTACTGGCAAGCCCGTTAACTGCTGCCGCTGCTGCAGTTACGGGTGTGGTTACAGATGTCAGGGAATTATTGAATTAATAAATGAAAGGAATCACAACGATAAAAAGCAGGTTTGTTCCGGTCAATATGGAGAATGTTGATACCGACCAGATCATCCCTGCCCGTTTTTTAAAGGCTACAACCAAA
Source organism: Chitinophagaceae bacterium (assembly GCA_035328345.1). Classification (GTDB taxonomy): domain Bacteria; phylum Bacteroidota; class Bacteroidia; order Chitinophagales; family Chitinophagaceae; genus JJ008. The sequence continues at coordinate 16,831 of DAOLIV010000042.1, forward strand.
GAAGGGTTTGGTAAAAATCTATTCCGTGACTGGCGTTATGAAAATGATGATGAGTCAAAACCTAAAAAAGATTTTCCACTGAATCAATCACAATACACAGGAGAAATATTGGTTGCCGGAAAGAACTTCGGATGCGGATCATCAAGAGAGCATGCCGCATGGGCCATACAGGATTATGGATTCCGTGCAGTGGTATCCAGCTTTTTTGCAGACATCTTCAAGAACAATGCACTCAATAACGGAGTGTTACCCGTACAGGTAAGTGACGAATTTTTACAAAAGATCTTCAAAAAGAATAATGAGTCATTACTGAGTATTGATCTTGACAAACAAACAATTACTATCGATACAACAAGTGAGCAGGAAACATTTGATATCAATAATTACAAAAAGACCTGCCTGCTGAATGGTTATGACGACATTGATTATTTATTAAGTATAAAAGACGAAATAAAAGAATTCGAAACCCAAAGAGCCAAAAAATCATGAAGAAAAAAATTGCAGTAATTGAAGGAGATGGAATCGGACCGGAAGTAACCAGGCAATCGATCCGTGTATTAAATGCTGTCGCCGAATCATACGGCCATGAATTTGAATTTACACAGTGCCTGATGGGTGCTGATGCTATTGATAAAACCGGCAATCCTTTACCCGATGAAACGATCGCCGTTTGTTTAGATAGCGACGCCATTCTATTCGGCGCTATCGGTCATCCAAAGTATGATAATGATCCTTCTGCAAAAGTGAGACCTGAACAAGGTTTGCTGAAGCTGAGAAAAGTGTTGCAACTGTATGCTAATATCCGACCGGTCAGCACCTACCCTTCTTTGCAACATCTTTCTCCACTGAAGAACAGGAATCTTGCAGGCGCAGATTTTATCATCTTCCGTGAACTGACAGGAGGCATTTATTTTGGTAAAAAAGAACTGAACCCGGAAGGAACTGTTGCTTCAGATGATTGCATTTACAGTAAGGAGGAGATTGAAAGAATTACACATCTGGCTTTTCACTTTGCACAAAAACCGGAAAGAAGAAAAAAACTAACCCTTGTTGATAAAGCTAATGTACTGGAAACTTCACGTCTCTGGAGAAAAGTTGTCCAGGAAGTGGCAACACAATATCCTGATGTGACTGTTGATTACATGTTTGTGGATAATGCTGCGATGCAGATCATCCTGAACCCAAAACAATTTGATATCATTCTTACAGAAAATATGTTTGGCGATATCATCAGCGATGAAGCCAGTGTGATCAGTGGTTCACTGGGTTTACTGCCATCTGCTTCTTTAGGCACAGGTGGCCTGGCATTGTTTGAGCCCATTCATGGTTCTTACCCGCAGGCTGCGGGAAAAGATATTGCTAACCCGGTTGGATCCATTCTCTCTGCAGCAATGATGCTTGAATACCTGGGAATGAAAGAGGAAGCCGGACTCGTAAGAGAGGCAGTAGCCTGGGCATTATCAAATGGTTTTGTAACAAAGGATATTGATCCCTTAAATCATTATTCGACATCTACTCTTGGTGAAATGATCACAGATTATATCAGTGGCAATATTCCCGGCTCTGTGAAGAAAGAAAGTTTTGATCTCAGAAGATCAACCATTATATAGTATTGACCATATAAAACGAACGATGGTTCGTCTTATAAAAAAAATTATTGCTTGCTTAGTTCTTTTTTGCGGACGGCGGGTGTATATTTACAATAATACATCCTTCATGTTGAAGAACAGTTTATATAATATTATCACCCCTGTTGCCTCAATCATTATTGTGGTGGTGATTATTATATCTTCTTCAAACGGAGGTGGTGTATGACTTTAAATTAAAAAAACAAAATATAAGCAACCCGCCTCCAAAAAGGCGGGTTTTTTTATCACCCGTCACGAAAAAATAAAGTATGTATTACAACGAAAACACAGTTATTTATTTTAATGGTCAGTTTATAAAGGCAGCTGAAGCAAAAACGGATCTGTATAGCCAGTCGTTACATTATGGCTATGCGGTTTTTGAAGGGATCCGCTCCTACCCTGTTGGTACCGGTACAAAGATCTTCAAAGCAAAGGAACATTATGATCGTTTGCGTCGCTCAGCTGAATTATTGAAAATGCCTTTTCATTATAACACTGATCAACTAACAGAATTAAGTTATGAAGTATTGTCAAAAAATAATTTTACTGATGCCTATCTGCGTCCGATTGTGATCTGTTCCCCGAATATGTCTTTGTCAAAAGGTAAAGAATGTTACCTGGCTATTGAAGCATGGGAATGGACGAATGGTTATCTCTCTAACAAGATGCGGATCATGACATCCTCTTATCGCCGTCCTAATCCCAGCGGTTTTCATGTAGAAGCAAAAGTGAGTGGCCATTATGTGAATTCAATCATGGCCTGCCAGGAAGCAAAAGACAATGGATTTGATGAAGCTTTATTATTGGATAACAATGGTTATGTAGCTGAGGGACCGGGAGCTAATGTCTTTTATGAAAAAGATGGAGTCATGTATACTCCTGCTAAAGGAAATATCCTACCCGGTATAACAAGGGAAACGATTATTGAAATATGTGCCGAGTTAAGAATTCCGGTAAAGGAAACTCTTTTCACCCCGGAAGAAATGAAAGGAACCGATAGTGCCTTTTATTGCGGGACTGCAGCAGAAGTAGTGGAACTGGCTTCCCTGGATAATATTCCATTTAAACTGAATTGGGACGAGTCTTTAGGTTCAATTATTCAAAAAGCCTATAAATGCAAAGTATTGGAACAACAGTTCACTAATTCACTGGCAGTAGCATGATAGAATTGAATAAATATAGCAAAACGATCACACAGGATCCGACACAACCTGCGGCTCAAGCCATGCTATATGGTATTGGTCTGACAGAAAATGATCTGAAAAAAGCACAGGTAGGTATTGCGAGTATGGGATATGATGGCAACACCTGCAACATGCATTTGAATGATCTGGCAAGAACCATAAAACAATCGGTATGGGATAACGATCTTGTTGGTCTGATATTTAATACGATCGGCGTAAGTGATGGAATCAGTAATGGTACGGATGGTATGCGATTCAGTTTGGTAAGTCGTGATATTATTGCGGATTCAATTGAAGCTGTTTGCGGTGCACAATATTATGATGGATTAATTGCTGTTCCGGGTTGTGACAAAAATATGCCGGGGAGTATAATAGCAATGGGAAGATTGAACCGTCCGGCTATTATGGTTTACGGCGGAACCATTGCACCCGGTTTTTATAAAGGAGAAGCACTGAACATTGTTTCCTCCTTCGAAGCATTGGGTAAAAAAATAGCCGGGCAATTGAATGATGAAGACTTCAAAGGTATCGTCCAGCATTCATGCCCCGGCGCTGGTGCATGTGGAGGCATGTATACAGCTAACACAATGGCATCAGCAATTGAGGCATTAGGGATGAGCCTTCCTTACTCATCTTCAAATCCTGCATTAAGCGAAGCCAAGCAAAAAGAATGTGCAGATGCTGGTAATGCAATCAGGTTGTTACTGGAAAGAGATATCAAGCCATCTGATATCATGACTAGAAAGGCATTTGAGAATGCCATCACACTCATCATGGTATTAGGCGGAAGCACCAATGCTGTTTTGCATTTGATTGCCATGGCAAAAAGTGTTGGCGTTAAATTATCACAGGATGATTTCCAGGAAATAAGTGACCGGACTCCTATGCTCGCTGATTTCAAACCCTCTGGAAAATATCTCATGCAGGACTTGCATGAACATGGAGGCGTTCCGGCAGTAATGAAATATTTATTACAAAACGGACTACTTCATGGCGATTGTTTGACAGTGACCGGTAAAACGGTAGCAGAGAATTTGTCAGGTGTTCCGGATTTGGATTTCAAGTCACAGAATATTATTTACCCGCTGGATCAACCGCTTAAAAAAACGGGACACCTGCAAATACTGTACGGCAACCTTGCAAAAAAAGGAAGTGTGGCGAAGATCACCGGTAAAGAAGGAGAAAAATTTGAGGGGCCTGCAAGAGTGTTTGATGGCGAACATGAATTGATTGAAGGAATTAATTCAGGTAAAATAAAGCAGGGAGATGTGGTAGTGATCAGGTATGTCGGTCCAAAGGGCGGACCCGGTATGCCGGAAATGCTGAAACCAACTTCAGCTATCATCGGTGCCGGTTTAGGGAAATCGGTGGCATTGATCACAGATGGCAGATTCAGTGGGGGCACACACGGTTTTGTAGTTGGACATATCACCCCGGAAGCATATGAAGGAGGTTTGATCGCATTGGTAAAAAATGATGATACAATTCGTATTGATGTCACAAAAAACAAACTGATTTTAAAACTCAGTGATAAAGAAATTAAAAAGAGAAAAAAGAAATGGAAACGTCCTGAACCAAAAGCAACAAAAGGAGTATTGTTCAAATATGCTGCCTGTGTAAAGAATGCCAGCGAAGGATGTGTAACGGATGAATAGAATATAGAACTAATAGTTGTAATGAACTCATAACTAATTTGACATGGAAACAATCGAATTAAAAAAGGGAAAGAAAGCTGCAAAAACTTTTGAAAAGTTAAATGGCAGCCAGGCTGTATTGGAAGCTTTCTGTGCTGAAGGTGTTGATACCATATTTGGCTACCCGGGTGGTGCCATCATGCCTATCTATGATGCTTTATACGATTACCATGATAAACTAAAACATATACTTGTTCGTCATGAGCAGGGAGCCATTCATGCTGCACAGGGCTATGCAAGAGTGAGTGGAAGAACCGGAGTTGTATTTGCTACAAGCGGACCGGGTGCCACGAATCTTGTTACAGGCTTAGCTGATGCCATGATCGATTCAACTCCTGTCGTTTGTATAACCGGGCAGGTGTATGCTCATCTTTTAGGAACAGATGCGTTCCAGGAAACAGATGTGATCAATATAACAACTCCTGTAACAAAATGGAATTACCAGGTTACTGACGCTTCTGAAATCCCTTCTGTACTGGCCAAAGCATTTTATATTGCCAATAGTGGAAGACCGGGACCCGTCTTAATTGATATTACCAAGAATGCACAATTACAGCAGTTCGACTATGAAGGATATAAAAAATGTGACCATATCCGGAGTTACAGACCCAAACCAATTATAAGAAAAGAATATGTTGAAACTGCAGCGAAGCTGATCAATGAAGCTGAAAAACCATTTGTGATCTTTGGGCAGGGAGTTATCCTTGGAAAAGCAGAGAAAGAATTTAAACAATTTATTGAAAAGGCCGGTATTCCTGCAGCATGGACCATCATGGGTATGAGTGCAATTCCAACTGATCATCCCCTGGCTGTAGGAATGTTAGGCATGCATGGAAACTATGGGCCTAATGTTCTCACCAATGAATGTGATGTTCTGATCGCAGTGGGAATGCGGTTTGATGATCGGGTTACCGGTCGTCTTGATAAATATGCAAAACAGGCCAAAGTAATTCATCTTGATATTGATCCCGCTGAAATAGATAAAAATGTAAAGTCAACAGTACCGGTTTGGGGCGATTGTAAAGAAACCTTACCGATGCTGACAACATTGGTAGAACAAAAGGTTTATCCTCAATGGCTCCATAAATTCAAACAATACCAAAAAGAGGAAGAAGAAAATTGCATTATTCCTGAAATGAATCCAACCACTGATACCCTATCTATGGCAGAAGTGATCAATTCGTTGAACGAATTAACCAACGGTAATGCAGTAATTGTTACTGATGTGGGGCAACATCAAATGGTGACCTGTCGCTATGCAAGATACAATCGGTCAAAAAGTAATATCACATCGGGTGGCTTGGGAACTATGGGCTTTGCACTTCCTGCAGCTATCGGAGCATCATTCGGGGCGCCGGATAAAACAGTAGTTGCTGTGATCGGTGATGGCGGTTTTCAAATGACGATCCAGGAACTGGGAACGATCATGCAAAGTGAAGCGAATGTAAAACTGCTTATCCTGAATAATCATTTTCTTGGTATGGTTCGTCAATGGCAACAGTTGTTTCATGACAAAAGATACTCGTTTGTTGATATTGCCAGCCCCGATTATGTACAAGTGGCGAAAGGATATGGCATTGCAGGTAAAAAGGTTGCACAAAGAAATGAACTTAAAAAATCACTGAAAGAAATGCTGGAACATAAAGGATCTTACTTAATAGAAGTCCTTGTTGGAAAAGAAGACAATGTTTTCCCGATGGTACCACAGGGATGCAGCGTTTCTGAGATCAGGTTAAAATAAAAGCTATGAGCAAAAAAGAATTTACAATTACTGTTTACACAGAAAACCAGATCGGTATCCTGAACAGGATTGCTATTATTTTCTCCAGGAGAAAGATCAATATCGAAAGCCTGAACACATCGCCAACTGAAGTAGATAGTGTGCACCGCTTCAATATTGTGATCAATGAGACAGAAGATGTAGTTCGCAAACTATGCCGCCAGATCGAAAAGCAGGTAGAAGTATTAAAAGCCTATTACAATACACAGGATGAAATAGTATGGCAGGAACTGGCTTTGTATAAAGTTCCGACTGAGATCATTGCAGCAGAGGTAAAAGTAGAAAGGTTGTTACGTCAGCACGGAGCACATACTGTTGTGATAAGAAAAGATTACACTGTTTTTGCAGCAGTCGGTCATCGTGAAGAAACCGATAAACTAATCCAGGTATTGGAGCCCTATGGTCTCATTGAGTTTGTAAGAAGTGCAAGAGTAGCTATTATCAAAGACAGTGAAGGTTTCCATGAGAAATTAAAACAATTTGAGAAAAAAGTACCTGGAAAAGATGTAATAGAGAACGAATATCTCAACAAACATGAAGAAGTTTTTTCAATGTAAAAATCAACCAAAACAATATCTGTAAACAATCCAAAAACAAATATCTATGGCAAAGTTAAATTTCGGAGGCGTTGAAGAAAATGTGGTAACAAGAGAGGAGTTCCCTCTTAGCAAAGCAAGAGAGGTCCTGAAAAATGAAACAGTTGCTGTCATTGGTTATGGTGTGCAGGGCCCCGGCCAGGCATTGAACCAGAAAGACAATGGCATCAATGTGATCGT
>DAOLIV010000043.1:0-23089 GCA_035328345.1 Chitinophagaceae bacterium
ATTTTTAAATACTTTAGATTTTAAGAACCCATTTTTTCTATGACTCCCTGCGTTACCCCGGTAAAGGAGAAGCCTCCGTCGTGGAATAGATTTTGCATGGTCACATATTTTGTAAGATCACTGAAAAGAGTAACACAATAATTAGCACAATCTTCTGCTGACGCATTACCCAAAGGGCTCATTGCCTCAGCATAATTGATAAACCCGTCAAATCCCTTTACACCGCTCCCCGCCGTTGTTCTTGTTGGAGATTGAGAAACAGTATTCACTCTTACTTTCTTTTTTGCTCCATAATGATACCCAAAACTTCTTGTTACGCTTTCCAGCAAAGCCTTGGCATCTGCCATTTCGTTGTAATCAGGAAAAACTCTTTGTGCGGCTATATAAGTTAAGGCCACCACACTTCCCCAGTCGTTCAGGGCATCCAGGTCCCATGCAGTACGCAATACCCGATGAAGGCTCATGGCGGAAATATCCAAGGTCTTTTGATTCCATTCATAATTTAATTCTGTATAGTGTTTCCCCTTTCTCACATTAAGACTCATACCAATTGAATGCAGCACAAAATCAATTTTTCCACCAAAATGTTCCATTGATTTTTCAAAAAGGTTTTTGAGATCATCCATATTGGTGACATCAGCACCGATAACAGGTGCATTTCCACATGCGGCAGCCAGTTTATTAATCTCACCCATTCTCAATGCCACGGGAGCATTTGTCAAAACTATTTGGGCTCCCTGTTCAAAACACTTTTGGGTCGTCTTCCATGCAATGGATTTTTCGTCCAATGCTCCAAAGATGATTCCCTTTTTTCCCTTAAGCAGGTTATTAGACATAATCATTCATTTTATTGCGGTAAAAATAAGGAGTTATTTCTAAGCTCCCGGAAAGATAACCCTGATTGAAAAAACCAATAAAAACGTGTAAGCAAAAATGAAGGCAAAAATTATCAACATAAAAAAAAGAAATTTCTGTAAGGATTCTCTCGGGTTTATTTTCTTCTCCAGGTACTTATAAAACATCACTGCCGGAAAAAGTGATACGATAATGATCAGCATTATAAAAATTCCCTTTGCTTTCAATCCTAATCCATTTTATTGCGAATATACAATGACCGCTGACGGCTGAAATCACTTTGTCTCTTTGCTTTATCTTCGCATCCATTAAATGACGTAACAGAAAATGACGATCTCGTATAAATGGCTGAGTGAATATCTCCCTGTAACAATAGAACCCGAAAGGTTAAGCCGTATCCTCACCTCAATTGGGCTGGAAGTTGAAAGCATGGAAAAATATGAAGATGTAAAAGGAGGGCTGGAAGGATTGATAATCGGAGAAGTACTTTCAACAGAAAAGCACCCGAATGCTGATAAATTAACTCTTACTAAAGTCAATATTGGCAACGGAGAGCCATTGCAGATTGTTTGCGGAGCTCCAAATGTTGCAGCCGGGCAAAAAGTAGTTGTTGCTACAATCGGTACAACTATTTACCCAACAAGCGGTAACCCTTTAACAATGAAGGTGGCGAAAATCCGGGGAACAGAAAGCTATGGAATGATATGTGCAGAAGACGAAATCGGTCTTGGAACTTCACATGATGGGATTCTTGTATTGCCTGACGATGTAGAAGTTGGAACAATTGCGAAAGATTATTTCAAAATCTATTCTGACCATGTCTATGAAATCGGTTTAACACCGAACCGCATGGATGCAATGAGTCATTGGGGAGTGGCAAGGGATTTGTGTGCTTATCTTTCTCATCATGAGAAAAAAGATATTAAGCCGGTATTGCCAAATGGAAAATCAAACGGAAATGGATTCAAGCCTGATAATACCTCCCTTTCAATTGAAGTAACAGTTGAAAATGATAAAGCATGCCCCAGGTATTCAGGAGTAAGCCTTGCTAATGTAACTATCAAAGAATCTCCTTTATGGTTGCAACAAAAACTAAAGGCAATTGGGTTAAGACCCATTAACAACATTGTAGATATCACCAATTTCATCCAGCATGAGACCGGTCAGCCATTGCATGCCTTTGATGCAGATATGATCACCGGAAAGAAGGTTGTTGTTAAAAATCTTCCACAGGGAACGAAATTTATAACACTGGATGAAAAGGAAAGAAAATTAAATGCCGATGACCTGATGATATGTGATGCCGAAAAAGGCATTTGCATTGCAGGGGTATTTGGTGGATTATACAGTGGGGTAACAGAAAAAACAAATAATATCTTTTTAGAGAGTGCTTGTTTTGATGCTGTTACTGTAAGAAAAACATCATTTGCACATAACTTAAGGACTGATGCTGCCTCCCGTTTTGAAAAAGGCACTGATATCTCTGCAACTGTTAATGTATTAAAAAGAGCTGCCGGACTTATCAAAGAAATTTGCGGCGGCGAAATAGCTTCTGACATTGTTGACATTTATCCTAATCCGAAACCTAAAGCTGAAATAGCAATTAAATGGCATTTTATTAAAAAGCTTAGCGGTAAAAATTATCACCCGGATGCTGTGATGAAAATTCTGACCAGTCTTGGTTTTGAAATTGTAAAAGAAGGTATCGATGAACTTCGGGTAGCAGTTCCTTATCATAAGCCTGATATCAGTTTACCGGCTGATCTCGTAGAAGAAATTCTTAGAATTGATGGACTGGATAATGTGGATATCCCCGAAAAGATCACTATTACGCCGGCCGTTGAAGAGAACTTTGCGAAGGAAGTATTAAAAGAAAAAGTGTCCGACTATCTTGCTGGTCTTGGTTTCAATGAAATAATGACCAATTCAATTACCAATGCTGCTTACTTCACAACTGAAGAACAAAAAGGCATGGTAAAAATGATAAACAGCCTGAGTGCCGAATTAAATATTCTCAGAAACTCTCTTTTTGAATCTGCATTAGAAGTAGTTGCCCATAACCTCAATCATAAAAACAATTCATTGCATCTTTTTGAATTTGGCAACGCCTATCAAACATCAGGTCCCGGAAAATACCAGGAGTCTGAGAAATTGAGTTTGGTGATCAGCGGAAAAACAGGCGAAGACGATTGGAAACAAAAATATTCTGAAGCAGACTTCTATTACCTGAAGGGGGTTGTGAATACGATATTCAAAACACTGGGCATTATTCCGGATTCAGTTGAAGCATTGGATGTTCCAAAACTGAAAAACCATATTGTTTATAAACTCAATGAGCAAATTATAGCCGGAGCAGGTGAAGCAAAAAAAGCAAGTCTTGATAAGTTCGGTATTAAGCAAGCCGTCTTTTTTGCAGGGCTTAACTGGTCGTTTTTAGCAGAATTCGCCTCGAGGAGCAAGCCTGAAGTAAGAGAATTACCTCGTTACCCGGCTGTACAAAGAGACCTCGCTGTTATTGTTCCTAAAGAACTTCCATGGGAAAAAGTGAAAGAAACTGTGCAAAAGATTAAGCTGAATAAACTACAGGACATTAAACTCTTTGATATATTCGAAAGTGAAAAGTTGGGAAAAGGAAAAAAATCAATTGCTGTAAATTTCACATTCCAGGATGAAGAAAAAACATTGACCGATAAAGAAATTGATGAATGGATGAACAGCATCATGAAAAAATTTGAGACCGATCTGCTGGCTGAAATAAGAAAATGAGAACAACCGAACAACATCTGAAACAAATCCAGGATAAGCTTCAGAAGCTGATAAAAAATTATTCTGTCATGCAAAAAGAAAACAGCAGGCTGAAGGAAGAGCTTGGCATGGCAAAACAACAAGCAGATTTATACCAGAAAAATATTGAAGTACTGAAACAACAGGTTGATGTATTAAAAATGGGGGCTGTGGAGATGAATGAAGCAGATAAAAAAGAATTTGAAAAACGTATCAACTCTTATGTAAAAGAAATTGACCGGTGTATTGCTTTGCTGAGCGAATAATTTCAGATTCTTTTTACAAGATTCATCCTGATCTCATCTTCTCCCTGCGACAGTTCAAGAGTGTAGCGACCATAAGGCAAATGATTCAGCCCGGTCCAGGTAAGTTCTTCTCTTTCCGAAGAAATGTTTTTTTCAATGGTGCTGCATACGCTACCAGAATCGTCTTTAAGCACACCTCGAAGACAATTGCCTTTGGGAGCTGTCAGTTGGAGTTTTAAAGCATCAATAAAAACTGATGACTTCAGTTTTACAAACATGGCGGCAAACTTTTTGGTTTATTCTGATGTTTCGAGGGATACTACCTTAACCTGTTGATCTTTCTGTGGATAAATGGTGGATAAGCTGGAACTCTAAAGTAATAAATACAAATCGAAAATTCCAAGAAAATGAGTGAATTAATTGCAATCTCGGCCGTCGTAGCCGATCGAAGCTACCGGATTAAAGTAAGCCCGAAGGATGAAGAAGTGGTGAGGAGGACACTGAAAACTATAAATGACCGGATTATTGAGTTCAAAACCCAGTTTGCGGGCAAGGACATGCAGGACTACATAGCTATGGTGTTGCTTTGGTATGCCACGGAAAAAAATTCAGGTGTCTCGGCCGGAATAGAACATGAAGCGATTACAGAGCAGTTGAAATCAATTGAAAAATTGATTGATATACAGTTAAATAGCTAATTCCTCAGAATCCTTTCTTTCCTTCAATTGCTTCTCCCAGCTTTTCATCAAGCTCTTCTCCTTTCAGGTTTTTAGCAATGATCACTCCTTCCGGGTTCAATAAGAGGTTTTGGGGAATAGCCCTGATGCCATATTGTTTCGCTACTTCATTGTCCCAGAACTTCAGGTCACTAACCTGTGTCCAGGCCAAATGATCATCATGAATTGCTTTCAGCCATTTTTCTTTTTGACCCGGTCTGTCAAGAGAAACACCGATGATGTGAAAATTCCTGTCTTTATACTTATCAAATGTTTTAACCACATTAGGATTCTCTGCCCTGCACGGACCGCACCAACTGGCCCAGAAATCTATCAGCACATATTTGCCACGGAATGATGAAAGGCTAACCGGGACATCGAGAGTATCATTCTGTGTAAAATCCAATGCCATTTTTCCAATCCCTGTTTTAGCAGCTATTTCCACTTCTTCTTTTAAAGCAATAGCTGAAGGATATTTTTTAAAGCTTTCAGGAAGTAAATCAAAAAGTGGCTGAACCTCATCGGCGTTTATTTCCCACCCTGCAAAATCTCTTAGTATCTGCACTGCAATCGGGCTGGAAGGATTTTTCTTGAAAATATTTCCCTTCGCAATCCTTATTTCTTCATCAACCCCATCAATCTCATCTTCAATTTTCTTTTTGGCATCAGTGTCTTTTTTATCATTTGCAGCATACCAGTTTTCTATTAATTTTTCCCTTTTCAGGGCAAGTGGTTTTATGCTGTTGTTCATTTTCACATATGCAGCATGTGATGCGGATCCCTTGACACTAACGTTGCTGAAGGAATCGATTGAACTTATTCTTATTTTACCAGGTTCAATAAAAATAGAAGTCAGGTCTCGCTTATTATTCGGTGTAATTTTTTCTCCGTTTGCGTTTGGCAAGTATTTAACCCTTAACCTGGCAAGAACCGGTTCCTCCAGGGTACCTGTAAAACGATATTTACCCTCCTTTACCCGGACACTGTCCGTTTGCCAATCATCATGTGCCCGGTATTGAAGATAAACCCAGTCCGCATGGTAATTCACTTTTTTAAGCTTCCCTTCAATAATGAAAGGTTTTGCTTTTTCCTGGCCACTTGTAAATAATGGAAGAAGGAATAAACCTAAAAGAAATCTTTTCATAGTGTTGCTTTAAGGCGAAAGATAATAAAATACCCCATTTCACAATTTTAGTGTGCATCAAAGGGTAACATTTCTACATGAAAGGTGGCCAGTATTAAAATAAACTGTTTTGTAACAGGAACCACAACCGTTTTGTATCTTCGTTGATTACATACTTGTATCAGTATGAATTTATTATTAACTCCCGTCCGACCGCCTGAAAAGCAGTTTGAACCTGTCCGGGGTAATGCGAACGGGAAGTTTATTATGGAAATACAAAATAATATACTTCATGGACCCGAATATACTCTCAGTCATCATAGGTGCCGGAGCACTTGTTTTAGGCATCATACTGGGTAAAATCATTTTTGCCAAGAATACCCGCAAAAAAATTGAAGAGGCCGAGTTACAATCCCAAGCAATTCTTAAAGAAGCTACTTTAAGAGCGGAAACAGTTCGCAAGGAAAAGGAACTGGAAGCTAAAGAACGATTTGTTCAAATGAAGTCAGCCCATGACAAAGAGGTCATGGAGAAAAACAGGAAGATCAGTGACGCCGAAAACAGGGTTCGTCAGAAAGAACAATCCATTAATCAGAAAGAAAGCAATCTTGAAAAACAGATCAGGGAAAATGAAGCGATCAAAGACAACCTGAACAGGCAGATTGAGTTGGTGAATATCAAAAGAACCGAACTGGAAAAGCACCAGGAAGAGCATATCCGCAGGCTGGAAAAAATTGCCACCCTTTCTGCTGAAGAAGCAAAAGCCCAGCTAGTTGAAAGTTTGAAACATGAAGCACAAACTCAGGCTCTGGCTATGCAACAAGAAATAATTGATGAAGCAAAACAGAAGGCAAATAAGGAAGCAAGAAAAATTATCATCCAGACAATCCAGCGAACAGCTGCGGAACAGGCAATTGAAAACTCAATAACTGTATTTAACCTTGAAAGTGATGAAATAAAAGGTCAGATCATTGGTCGGGAAGGAAGAAATATCCGGGCTATTGAAGCTGCCACAGGTGTTGATCTTATTGTTGATGATACCCCCGAAGCAATATTATTATCGTCATTCGATCCCCTAAGAAGAGAAATTGCCAGGCTAAGTCTTCAAAGACTTGTAGCTGATGGAAGGATTCACCCGGCTCGTATCGAAGAAATTGTTGAAAAGACAAAAAAGCAAATAGAAGAGCAGGTCATGGAGATAGGAGAAAGGACTGTTATTGAACTCGGAATTCATGGCTTGCATAAAGAACTGGTAAGAATGGTCGGAAGGATGCGTTTCCGTTCTTCATATGGACAAAACTTATTAATGCACAGCAGGGAAACTGCAAATCTGTGTGCTACCATGGCCGCAGAACTGGGTCTGAATCCAAAACTTGCTAAAAGAGCAGGTCTTCTACATGATATTGGAAAAGTACCAGATGAGGAAAGTGAGTTAAGCCATGCCCTGCTTGGAGCCAAACTGGCTGAAAAATATGGTGAAAATCCGGCGGTTGTTAACGCTATAGCAGCACACCATGATGAAGTTGAAATGCAGTATGTTATATCCCCTATAATCCAGGCTTGTGATGCGATAAGTGGTGCCAGACCGGGTGCAAGAAGGGAAATAATGCAGCAATATCTTCAGCGTATTAAAGACCTCGAAAATCTGGCAATGAGCTACAATGGTGTGGAAAAGGCATATGCCATCCAGGCCGGAAGAGAATTGAGAGTTATTGTAGAGGCAGAAAAAGTTACTGACCAGGATTCGGATAAACTTTCATTTGAAATAGCCCAGAAGATACAAACCGAAATGACATTTCCCGGCCAGATTAAGGTAACTGTCATAAGGGAGAAGAGGGCTGTAAATGTGGCTAGGTAAGGGTTTAATATTGAACCTTTTGAAAAAAGAAATTGTGTTGGCTGTTAATCATGATTTTTCATGAAAAACATTGAAGCTTAAACTTCCAACTTTAAACTCTTTCCCCTACCTTTGCCTCCCCAAAACCGGAAATACCCGGTTGGTAAAAAATAAGAAATTATGAGCGCCGTAAACTTTATACATGAGCAACTGACAGGAAAAAAAGACTTTCCTGCCTTTAAGCCAGGTGATAATATAACAGTGAATTACAAGATCATTGAAGGTAACAAAGAACGTATACAGTCTTTTAAAGGAGATGTGATCAAAAAACAAGGAACTGGTCATACGGCCAGCTTTACTGTACGCAAAATATCAGATGGCATAGGTGTTGAAAGAGTATTTCCATATTTTTCGCCCAACATCGATTCTATTGTTGTGAATAAATCAGGACATGTTCGTCGTGCCAAGCTTTTCTATCAGCGTCGTCGTAGCGGTAAGAGTGCAAGGATCCGTGAAAAGCGTATGATTACTGAAAACGCAGAGTAAACTTTCTTTTAAACAATGATATTAAAGCCCCTTATCGGGGCTTTTTTGTTAATTACCGGTAAATAGAAACTATTTATGCTGTTTCACTACTCTGATTACTATCTTTGCTTTTTAATTTTATAATTATGATTCAACCTACACTGCTGGGTGTACTGGGAACCAATGAAATTATTATCATCCTTGTGATTGTTTTGCTGCTTTTCGGTGGACGCAAAATCCCTGAGTTGATGCGTGGATTAGGAAAAGGCGTTCGTGAATTCAACGATGCAAAAAATAACGTGAAGAAGGAAATTGAAGACAGTACAAACGATGTAAAGAGCTCTGTAAAAGAGTAATTCTCCAACGGATTATTTAACCCAAAAGCCCGGCTATTGTTTCAGTTCACTTCCATTGAGCAATACCATGCCCAATTAAAGGAAGGAAATACTACCTGCAAGCAGGCAGTTCAGCATTTTCTGAAGAGGATTGAGAATTTAAATCATCTCAATGCCTTTATTGAAGTTTTTTCTGACGAGGCACTTACAGCAGCTGAACAAATAGACAAAAAAATCAAAGCAGGAGAAGCGCTGGGCAAACTTCACGGTGTTGTCATTGGACTGAAAGATGTTCTTTGCTATAAGAATCACCAACTTTCAGCCTGCTCAAATATTCTCAATGGATTTACTTCTGTATACTCGGCAACAGCAGTTGAAAGATTGCTGGCTGAAGATGCTATCATTATCGGCAGATTGAATTGTGATGAGTTTGCAATGGGTTCCAGTAATGAAAATTCTGCTTATGGAAATGTGTTAAATGCTGCAGATGAAACAAGAGTGCCGGGTGGATCATCCGGAGGTTCTGCAGTAGCAGTGCAGGCAGGACTATGCATGACTTCGCTTGGAAGTGATACAGGCGGATCAGTAAGGCAACCAGCAGATTTTTGCGGAATTGTTGGACTAAAGCCTACCTACGGAAGAATCTCACGATATGGGCTTATTGCTTATGCCTCGTCATTTGACCAGATCGGGATATTTGGCAAAAACATTAGTGATGTTGCACTAATGCTGGAAATTATGGCCGGCCCGGATGAGTACGACAGTACCGTTTCCCAAAAAGAAGTTCCCACTTATTCTTCCTTACTTAAAACTGAAAAAGAAAAGAAATACAAGTTTGCATATTTCAAGGAAGCACTCGACCATCCAGCTATTGATCCGGAAATTTCAAAACTCATTAAATCCAGAATTCTCGAACTTGAAAATGATGGCCATACAGTAAAAGAAGTTGACTTAGATCTCCTGGACTATATTGTTCCTGCTTATTATGTGCTGACAACCGCTGAAGCATCTTCTAATCTTTCACGATATGATGGTGTCAGATATGGATATAGAACTCAAGACAAGACCAGAGATCTTACCGAATTTTATAAAGAAACCAGGTCATCAGGATTTGGAAAGGAGGTAAAGCGAAGAATTATGCTTGGGACTTTTGTTCTTAGTGCCGGATACTATGAGGCTTACTATACCCGAGCTCAGAAGGTTAGAAAAATTTTAACGGAAAAAACTTTATTGATTTTCAAAGAGTTCGACTTCGTAATTTTACCTACATCGCCCATGCCTGCATTCAGGATTGGTGAAAAGATGACTGATCCAATAGCCATGTATCTTGCTGATATCTATACAGTCATGGCAAACCTGACAGGATGTCCTGCAATTTCGCTTCCACTTTTTACACATCCAAACGGTTTGCCGACCGGTTTACAGCTTATGTCAAACCGGTTTGATGAAGTATCTTTGCTGCGAATTTCTAACCAGCTTTTATAGTAAAATTACTTGTAAAAGCTTTAAAATCAAATGATTTGAAGAAAGCAAAGCAGATATTGATCTTGAGTTTCCTCGGGTTTTTATTAATTCAGGCGGCTAGGGCCACAGGCTATCAGCAAGGACTTGGACAGGGAACACAGAATTTCGGTGACACGACCCTGAATAAAGACTCATTGGATTCAGATGGCTCTATAAATGACTCTAAAGGAGGTTTTAAAAACCTTCTAAATAATGCTCTAAACGAGGATGGCACCAGTGGTGCTAAATTGAATCCCATGGCCATATCATTTGTCAAAAATTATATTGCCAAGAATGGAAAGGGGTTCTTGAAAATGAAAGATTGGGCAAAGCCTTACTTTGATATGATGGATGATGTGTTTGATCAGCACGGTCTTCCAAGAGAATTGAAGTACATAGCTGTAATAGAATCTGGCTTAAAGCTTAATGCCGGCTCCAGATCAGGTGCGGTAGGACCATGGGCATTTATGCCGGCTGCCGCAAAAGAGTATGGCTTACGTATGTCAAAAGGCAAGGATGAAAGACTTGATTATTTCAAAAGTACACATGCCGCTGCCCGTTTATTAACTGATTTGTATGACAGGTATGGCGACTGGCTTTTGGTTATTGCGGCTTATAATAGCGGGCCCGGCTTTGTTGACAAAGCCATTAAGAAAGCAGGAGGTAGCAAGGATTTCTGGACTCTTCAATATTTTCTGCCGAACGAGACCATGAACCATGTAAAAAAGTTCATTGGCGCTCATTATATTTTTGAGGGAGAAGGAGGGATTACTACTGTTACCAGTAAAGAGGCCAAAGAGATTTTATTGAATAACCAGGCTAAGTTGGAAGCTGAAGAATTAGAAAATTCTGTTACACATAAAATAACAGGACGGTTTAGTTCAACGGTTATAACCCGGTATATTGATATGGATGCCGATTCATTTAACAAATACAATCCCGGTTTTGATAATGAGATTGCAATAAACGGAACTTACCAACTTCGTTTACCTGTTCAGAAAATGAACATTTTTGTTGCAAAGAGGTACCAGATCCTGGAGGAAAGTGTTGAGTCATTATTAAACGCTACTGGCGGCACAAAGTAGAAGACTTACTTTAATTTTCACTTTGCAATACTTTTTTTATTGCTTCAGCTTTAAGAAGGCATTCTTCCCATTCAATATCGGGATCGCTGTAAAATGTGATACCCGATCCAGCCTGGAAGGAGAGGCTTAAAGAAGATGAATTATACATTATACTTCTGATCACCACATTAAAATCAAAATCTCTATTCGGAGAAATATAACCTACAGCTCCAGAAAAAATTCCACGTTTGTTTTTTTCGTATTTCTCAATCAATTCCATGACACTTTTTTTGGGGGCACCGGTCATGGAACCCATGGGAAATGTTGCCCGAATAATGTCACCAAATGAAACATGTTCTTCTAACACTCCGCTAACAGTGGAAACCATCTGGTGAACCTGGGGAAACGAATAAACCCCGAATAATTCATCCACATGTACTGATCCTTCTTTACAAACCCGTGCCAGATCGTTTCTAACCAGATCAACAACCATTACATTCTCTGCTCTGTCTTTTTCACTTTGGGAAAGTATTTCTTT
Organism: Chitinophagaceae bacterium; assembly: GCA_035328345.1. GTDB lineage: Bacteria > Bacteroidota > Bacteroidia > Chitinophagales > Chitinophagaceae > JJ008. Next base: position 11,526 of record DAOLIV010000043.1, read on the forward strand.
ATTAGCGATATCCGTTTGAAGATCTGTATTCACTCTTCGGGAAGTTCCTTTCATGGGTTGAGATAGAATTTTACTTCCTGTTTTCTTTAGAAATCTTTCGGGGCTGGCGCAAATAAGCCATTTATCATTCATCCGATATAGTGCGGAAAACGGATTGGGGGATACATGACTTAGCTTCGAATAAATAGCCAGGGGATTCAATTGAACATTTTCAGATAAGAATTCCATGCAAAAATTGATTTCATAACAATCCCCTTTTAGTATATGCTCTTTCAAATGCCTGATCACTTCGATATACCCCTCCTTCGACATCCCGCTGTAAATCTTCCCGTTAAGGGGAAAATTCATATCATCAGATACAGATTTGTTTATTATTTCATCATAAATTTTTTGAGGATCGGTAGCATCAATCTCCATTTTGTTATTGGAAAACCGGATTACCACTTCCGGAACAAAGAAATAAAGATCAGGAAATCCTACCCGATCCGGGTGCGAGGATGATAATGATTCAATTTCATTCTTTAGATCATAACCCAAATGCCCGAAAAGCCAACCTTTATGTTTTTCTATAAAATCGTCCAATTCCTGCAGGGCCTGCCCGGCCGGGCAGACAATCGATTTTCTTACCCCTGCAGCTAATATACATTCCTCTGAATGGGGGGCTAACTCATATTCATGATTATCCAGAAAACAAAAAGTGCTGAACTGTTGTGCCCAGTTCAACACTTTTGCTTTCACATTTCTAAAATCACTGATACCAAAAACGCAGTTAGTTATGATCTTTTTATTTTGAGTGAATATTAATAATCATCATCCTCATCATCGTCATAATCCTTGTCACTGAAAAGATCTTTGAACTCATCATCATCAAACTTGAAGTCGTCATCATCTCCACCCTTTTTTCCTGAACTACTACCACTTTTTTTCCCTTTTGATTTTGGAACATCAAATTCTTCAAAGTCCGGATCCCAGTTTTCTTCCTCCTCTGGCTTTTCCCATTCGTCTACTTCGTCTTCTCCCTCATCATCATCTTCTTCTTCATCACTGCTTTTTTTAGTGGCAGATGCTTTGCCGGATTTTTTATTAACAGGGGTTTCATCCGGTTCATCATCCTCCAACTCATCATCATCTTCTTCCATTTGTTTTTTTGATTTGGATGAAGGTTTGCTGCCGGAATCTTTTCCTGAGGCCGGATTTGTTTTGTTTGTTGATTTTTTCTCTTTCTCTGATTTTGATGCCATAGTCTACAGGATTGTTGCTGTAAAATTTCAGCGAAGTTTTTAATTAGCCAAATTTTTAAAATACTTTTTTTGACAATGATTTTTTGTCATTTTTCCTATATCCCTTATTCCAGGTTATTTAACTTTTATGATCTGATCTCTGCCCGGACCATTTGAAATGTAGTGAACATCAACTCCGAGGTATTGATTGATAAAACTAACATATGTTTTCATTTTATCAGGCAGTTCACCAAATGAATTTATTTTACTGGTATCTGTATCCCAGCCTGAAAACTGCTGGTATACCGGATCCGGTTTTTGTCGTTCCATCTGGAAGGGAATTTCCCTTGTCTCTTTTCCGTTCACTTTATACGATGTGCAGACTTCTAATTCCTTAAATGCATCCAGGACATCCGCTTTTGTCATTACAATTTTTGTAACGCCGTTTATCATACATGCAAATTGTAGTGCCACCAGGTCAATCCACCCGCAACGACGGGGTCTTCCAGTAGTTGCTCCAAATTCATTGCCTATTTTTCTTAACTCTTCTCCTGTTTCATTTTCAAGCTCCGTAGGAAACGGCCCCCCACCTACTCTTGTGCAATAAGCCTTGGTCACCCCAATAACATCTCCGATTAATTGTGGTGCTAGTCCTAAGCCGTTGCAAACCCCTGCTGAAATAGTATTGGATGAGGTCACGAAAGGAAAAGTACCAAAGTCAATATCGAGCATACTTCCCTGAGCTCCTTCTGCAAGAACCTTTTTATTTTGTTTGATCAGGTTATTGATGAAATATTCTCCATTCACAATATTCAATTCTTTCAAAAATTCAAGTGCTTCAAAAAATTCTTCTTCCCATGAAGTAATATCCTCATGAAAATTATAATTATCAAGTAGTCGCTGGTGTTTTAACCTGAGTCTGATATAGGAAGTAGTGAAGTTTTTATCAAGAAGGTCTCCCACTCTTAAACCATTCCTTCCTGTCTTATCCATATAAGTGGGACTGATTCCCTTTAATGTGGAACCAATTTTTTGATTGCCCTTGGATAATTCTGCTGCTTTATCCAATGCCCTGTGTGTTGGCAAGATCAGGTGAGTCCTTTCTGAAATAAAAAGATTTTTTTTCAGATCAATTCCAAATGATGCTACTGTTTCACACTCTCTTTTTAGTGTAACAGGGTCAAGTACTACCCCATTTCCTATCAGGTTGATAACACCTTCATGAAATACGCCGGAAGGTATCTGGTGCAGCACCACTTTCTTATCGCCTACGTAGAGTGTATGGCCTGCATTCGGTCCGCCCTGAAAACGGGCAATAAGATCATATTCTTTAGCAAAGTAATCAACGATCTTTCCTTTTCCTTCATCGCCCCACTGGAGGCCTAAAATAACATCAACCATAATTTGTAGTCACTTTTTACTCCATGAACCGGAGTTACTATTTTTCTGCAATACATTAATAAAGGCAGGCAAAAATACGGGTTCAAAAAAAAGCCACCGAATTAAATCCGGTGGCTAAATATATTTCCCAAAACAATTTGTTTATCAACGTATCAGGGTAACAACCCCTTTTTTGGTTATAATTTTATCTTCATTGGTAACAGCTTCAGCCATCCACACATAAGTGCCGGTTGGTTGTTCGGTTCCCTGCAATCTGCCATCCCATCCGTCATGCAACTGTTTTGTTGAAAATACCATTTGGCCCCACCTGTTAAATACTCTGAAATACTTTAGCTCCTTTATACCAACCGGGAAAGGCGTAAACTTATCATTCTTTCCATCATTGTTTGGTGTAAACCCGGTGGGTACATAAAGATCCGGGCCTTTATAGACTTTTACCGTAACATATCCATAGCCTTTGCACCCGGCAATAGTTGATGTGGTGACCTGGTATTGAACTACATCACCAATGGCGCCTGCAGTTACAATTGGGTTTGCAATAAAAGGATTATCCAACCCAATTGATGGCGACCAGCTATAATTGATCACATCACTGTCACTCGGAACTGCCAAAAGCTGGAATATATCAGTGCTGTAAGCAACTGTATCAAAAGGGAAAGTCTGTACTTTAATTGGCGGTGTCACATCCAGCCGCATCTCATCTGTTACAAGCGAAGCACATCCGTTTATATCTGAAACTATCGACAGAGTATAAATAATATCTTTTGGTGCTGATGAAACTGCATTAGGTTTTAGGGGATCATCCAGGTAAGTAGAAGGCGACCATGAATACTGTGTTCCTCCGGATCCCTGCAACTGATAGGTTTGACCATAACAAATGAATCCATCAGCCCCGGCGTTTGGAATTGGCGCAGCATTGACGTTTACAATTACGGTATCCTTTGCACTGCAACGTCCTAAAGTTGTTGAAACAATGTATTGTGTTGTTACGATAGGATTAGCAGTCGGGTTATAAATCGTCGTATCACTTAAACCAGTTGAAGGCGACCATGAATAAATTGTTCCATTAGAATTCAGGCTCAACTGTGTTGAAGTTCCTTCACAGATGACAGGATCGGTTTGAGGGGTGAATGTGAGGTTATTGGTGAGGCCAACAGTCGTGTTAAATGTTGTTGTGCAACCCTGGTTGTCTTTTACCCAGATTGTATAGTTTCCGGGACCAACATTAAAAATGTTTGATGACTGGAATGTAGTTCCATCAATAGAGTATTGATATCCCCCGGTGTTTCCGCCGTTGGCATTCACTGTTATTGTTCCGTCATTGCCACCATCACAGCTTGCATTGGAATTAGCTGAATTGGCTGTTAACGCTGCTGGTTCTGTAACTGTAATATTTTGTGTTGTTAAACAGTTATTGATGTCCCTTATTGTAACAGTGTAATTGCCTGCCGGTACTGTAAACACATTTCCAGCCTGCCATGTAGTTCCCCCATCCAATGAATACTGATATGGTGAAACACCGCCGGTTGCAGTAACTGTGATGGTACCATTATTTTGACCATTACAAATTACAGCGGTTGAAATAACGGAGGCACCTAATGTGGCTGGTTCGTTGATTGTTATTGTTTGAGAACCCTGGCAACCTGCACCTTCCCGATAATAAACTGTATACACTCCTGCAGGAAGACCTGTAAACGTATTGCTTGCCTGCCATGTAACCCCATCCAATGAATATTCGTAAGGAGGAACTCCGGTTGATGGTTGCGTAACTGTTATTGTTCCTGTTGGCGTTCCGTTGCAAAGTGCATCTGTTTTGTTCACTGTTGTTGATAAAGGTGGGCCAGCAGCTACAGTAACGGGTAAGGGGACACTTACACAACCGAATGCATCAAATACAACAACATTATGCGAACCTGCAGGAACGTTCATAAACGTGTAGGGAGCAGTTCCCGCAACAGCTGGTGCCCCGTCAAGTGAATAAGTATATGGTCCTGTGCCGTTAGTCGGTGTTACAGTAATTGTACCGTTAGTTGCACCACTACAAGAAGTTGCACTACTTGTAACATCAGCTTGTTGGTCTGCACTTCTGATAACATTTACTGTATCATTTCCGAATATTTCTACAGTTGGATCATCAATTTTTTCATACACAGATCTGACAATATAGGTAGTAGTTCCACCAGAAGATGGGCAAACATTAGGAAATGAAGCCTCTAATCTTCCGTTACCAAGATTTGTAGTAGTACCTGTGGAAATCAGTGTCCCCGAAAGATCATATAACTCTACTCTTTTAAAAAGTGAGGGCCCTGAATTTGGAACAAATCTCCAGCTTTCGTTCATACCAACAGTACCCCATGGAGGGTTTGCCAATGCTGCCCTGCCTGGGGCCATCATACCCTGAGTTCTATTGAAATCCTGAATTCCAACAATGGCCCTTCCTGAATTCCAGCCAATGCAAATTTGCTTGCTAAAAATTGTTACTTCAACAATACCTGTAGATTCATAGAGTATTATTTGATGCGTATTCTCTATTGAAGATGTACAACTAAACAGCGGTACTTTATAATAGCTTAGTATCCACCTCCTTTGTGGTGCAACACCGAAAACCTGATATTGTATTCTTTGTGTAGGTGATGTAGGTTGCCCGGGGTACAAATCATGATTTGGTCCCATAATCATAGCTCTGTCATAGCTTGTGCTTGGCAAATCATTATTGATCTGCCAGGCAGCCATTTGACCAGCCCTACTTACATCAAAGCTTAAATAGCCATTTGTACTTGCTACCAAAGAATTATAAATATTTCCGTAAAAAGGGAAAGGAAATCCCAAATTAATTACCCCACTATAGGTATCATCTACTGTCAAATTTGTTGCTGTGCCTGCTGGATCGTTTGGTTGCACATAGACCGGTATACATCCTGGAACTGTGCTACTAGGGTTTATTGTATACGAATTTGACAACCCATGTAAATCTGGAATTATACTCTTAAGTGTTATACAAACATTTGGAGCACATCCCGGAATTGTAGTATCCCGAGTGCAGTTAAAAGAAAAACTTTGCGCCTGAGAGGTTATTGAAACTATAAGAAAACAGCCCCCTGCTGCTAAAAGCTTTAACAGTGTCAGTCTCATAATTATGTGTGCAGTTATATTCCTTAAAAACCGATCCAAAACAGGTTGAAAAGATACGCATTTTATCGGGGAAAAATGCTAAGCCGAGGGCTTGATTATGAACAAAAAATAAGTGGGATCAGATAGTTGCTTTATGACGGAATGTCCTCCATATCATAGCGTTCTACGGATTCAATGCCCGGGAGATCCTGTAGCCTTTGTACCAGGTTGTCCAGTTCTTCTTTATCATGAACATAAAGCCTGATATTTCCCTGGAACAAGCCTTCTTTGGCTTCAATCGTAATAGCCGCAATATTAATTTTCAATTCCCCTGAAATAAGAGTTGTGATCTTGTTGACCACTCCCACATCATCCATTCCAACGATCTTAATACCGGTAAGAAACGATATTTCTTTGTTCTTGGCCCATTTGGTTTTTACAACCCGGTGCCCATAATTGGCCATCAGTTTTGCTGCATTAGGGCAATTGGTTCTGTGGATCGTCAACCCTTTCCCGGTTGTAACAAAACCAAACACATCATCACCCGGAATAGGCTTACAACAATTCGCCAGATTATAAACGATCTTGTCACTGCTTTCACCAAAGATCACCAGTTCCGTATCCTTCCTGGTTTGTGAATGACCGGGAACATATTCGGGCTTTTCCGGGTGTAGCTTCAATGGCTTTGGCGCTTCGATCCTGTCGCCTAAAACAGTGAATTCTTTAAGATCTTTCAGATCAATATTTTTTACTGCCACCTGATAAAAAAGATCCAGATTAGATGGAAGCTTATACCATTGCACCAGTTCATCAATGTTATGCTGAGACATAGAAGCCCCCATTCCTTCCAGCTTTCGCTGCACTGCGTAACGGCCCTCGTCAGCAACTTGTCTTTTTTCTTCTTTCAACGCATCTCTTATCCTGCCTTTTGCTTTTGAGGTAACAACAAACCCCAGCCAGTCTTCCGATGCTTTTTGTTTGTTACTTGTTATGATCTCCACCTGGTCGCCGCTTTGAAGCTTGTGGCTGATCGGGACCAGTTTGTGATTGACTTTAGCGCCAATGGTCTTAACTCCAATAGCACTGTGAATTGCAAATGCAAAATCAAGAGCCGTTGAACCAACAGGCAACATCTTCACATCCCCTTTCGGTGTGTACACATAAATTTCTTCTGCAAGAAAACTTGTTTTAAAATCCTGCAGAAAGTCCACACTGTCGGCATCCTGCTGGCCGATCACTTCCCGTATCTGCCCAAACCATTTATCAAAACGGCTTTCATCATTTGTTCCTTCTTTGTATTTATAATGAGCCGCCAGGCCTTTTTCAGCAATTTCATTCATCCGCTTTGTCCTGATCTGAACTTCCACCCATTTTCCCTGTGGCCCCATCACAGTAGTGTGTAATGCTTCATATCCATTGCTCTTAGGATTACTGAGCCAGTCTCTTAATCTTTCGGGTGAGGGAGTATATTCATCAGTAATTAAAGAATAAACCTTCCAGCAATCTTCCTTTTCTTTATTGGGAGGTGAATCAAGTATTGCCCGGATAGCAAAAAGATCATACACTTCCTCAAACTCCACACCCTTTTTTTTCATTTTGTTCCAGATGGAATGAATGCTTTTGGGCCGGCCATATATTTCTGCATTGATCTTTGCTCTTGCTAATTTTTCTTTAAGCGGTTTAATAAATTCATTGATATAACGGGTTCTTTCCTTTTTGGTTTCGGCCAGCTTCTTGGCAATTTCTTTATAAGTATCCGGCTCCATGTACTTCATGGCCAGATCTTCCATTTCTGTTTTGATATTATACAAACCCATCCTGTGTGCCAGTGGTGCATATACATATACCGTTTCAGAGGAAATCTTAAGCTGCTTTTCTCTTTTCATACTGTCCAGCGTACGCATATTATGCAACCGGTCTGCCAGTTTGATCAGGATGACTCTTGGATCATCAGTGAGTGTAAGTAATATCTTTTTAAAATTCTCAGCTTGCTGCGAAGCATTTACATCAATTACGTTGGAGATCTTTGTAAGCCCGTCAACAATTCTTGCGATCTCATTACCAAATTCTCTTTCCACATCCTCCAAGCTCAGATCGGTATCTTCAACCGTATCATGCATTAACGAACATATGGTTGAACGAACTCCAAGACCGATTTCCTCCACACAAATTTTTGCAACGGCGATCGGATGCAGAATGTAAGGCTCGCCACTTTTTCTTCGCATCGTTTTGTGGGCTTCTGCTGCAAGCTCAAATGCCCTGCGGATTAATTCCTTATCACCCGGCTTTAATTTGGATTTAACAATGCGGAGAAGGGAACGGTATTCCCTGAGTATGAGTTTTTTCTCCTCCTCGTCATTAAGATGATATTTCGGTATTTGTGCCTGGGTTTCCACAGTCTACGAATTTACTGAAAAAAATAGCCTCTTCATAGGGTTACTAACAATAAAAAGCCGGTCTCGTTCAAAAAGACCGGCCCCATCAATAAGAAGTTGTCTTATTATTTAAGAAAGTCGTATCGCATCAATATCTCATGAGCATTGGCGCCTTTCTCATACACACTCAATGGTGTGCTGTAGATATCAAAACAGTAGCCAATAGTAAATTTCTTCTGAATATGTACTCCTGCTGAAAGCATCCAGCTTTGTCTTGCCCTAAAGGCAAGACCCCACCAGAATATGTCTTTATGTTCAACACGAACACCACCCTGGAATTCTGTAGGTGCATTTGGCAAATAGATCAATAAGATATTTGGGGTAATATTCGTACTTCCATCAACATCCCATTTATAGTTGCCATGTAAATAATAATGACGGTATAGTTTGCCCTCTTCGTTTCGTGTAAGATTCCCTGTATAGAAATCAAGTTTACTTTGGATCAGCTGGCTTACGGAAGCTCCCACCTGGAATTTTTTAGATGTAAAAGCAATACCAAAACCTGCATCAAACTTGAACCTGTTCTCAGAAGTTCCTAGAACCGGATCATTACCTAAAGATGCCTGCAGTTTTGCTTTATCAATTGAAAACTGTTGCCCTCTTGCTTCAATACCAAGAGAAAAAGATGAGTTGTTATTAACCGGAATGTGATAAGCATAGGCCATTTCTATTCCTGTTCTTTTGGTGGGACCTGTTTTGTCCGAGTAAACATATCCACCTAATCCCAACTTTACCGACGGAATAAAAGCACTTCCAAATAAGGTAGCAGTTTGAGGTCCTCCGTCAATTCCATCCCACATCGTTCTGTATGATGCCCCGATCATCCCATGCTTTTGCGATCCTGCCGTTGCCGGGTTAAAAAATACTCCCTGCAGATCGTACATTGATGCAGTCGTCAATTGCTGAGCTGAAACTACCCATGTGCTCGTTACCAATAAAAGAAATATTATATAGCGTTTCATAATTATTTTTTATCTGTTATCTGAGAATAGTTACGTTACCCTTATAGGATTCTGTCCTGCCATTAAGCAACTTATAGGTAAGAACAAAATAATAGGTGCCATCCGGTAATGGTTTGCCTTTGTATGTACCATTCCAGTTATTATTATAATCAGGCGATTCAAAAACTTTAGCGCCATAACGATTGAACACCTGTGCTTTTATATTGCTTAGACAAGAAGCTCCGTTTGTAACCAGCCATAGATCATTTATTCCATCTCCATTTGGCGTGAAAGCTTCCATCGGTTTAATACAATAAGGAATAATAGTTACTGTAACATCATCTGTTGCAATACATCCTTGTGGAGAAGTAACGGTTAATGTGTAAGTAGTAGTAACCTGTGGTTTTGCTTTTGGTGTAAGAATATTTGCTGCACTCAATCCGGTTGATGGAGACCATAAATAAGTACCCGGTGATGCTGTGGCTTGAAGCTGGGCCTCATCACCAGTAAGAATAATAACATCGGTTCCAGCATATGCACTGGCACCAGGATAAACATTTACTATAACTGTTCCTTGCTTTGTACAGGTTCCCAATGTAGCAGTTACAGTGTAAGTAGTGGTAGCAGATGGTGTAATAACAGGATTCATAATTGATGGATTACTTACACCTGTGGCTGGTGTCCAGCTATAGGAACTGGCATTTCCTGTTACTCCCGGTGTGAACGAAGCTCCGAGACAAACTGAACCTCCGTTGCCGGCATTAAACACCAGGTTATCATTGAATGCAATAATTACTGGTTGAGAAACGGATGTGCAGGTGGTACCGACATTTCTCACAAGAACATTATAGGTTCCCGGTGAAAGATTTGTAAATGTATTGGAAGACTGATAACTCGTTCCACCATTTATACTATACTCTTTGGCAGGCGTAGCAGATGATGTAATAGTTATTGAGCCCGTTGTTGTACAATTTGCGTCAGTCTTAGTTACAGTAGCCGTTGGTTGTGCTGTTCTTTTTACAAAAATTGTATCTGTAAAAACAACATCCTGGGGCGGTGTACCAGGACAATCAAAATAAGATACTTTAACAACGTAAGCAGTACTGTCATCTGTTGGACACACATTCTGAAAATTCAGGTTTAACACACCGGGTGATAAAGTGCTTGTATCAGCAGTAGCAACTACATTACCATTTACCAGAAGTTGGGCACTCTTAAACTTCGATGCTCCGGCAGAAGGTATAAACCGGTAGCAGGAATCTATATCCGTGCCTCCCCACACTGTACAATTTTTGCCATCGGCTGCAACAGCCTTGTCTCTATCGAAGTTTTGTATTCCAAGAATGGCCAGCCCTTCGTTCCAGGTAGTACAGATAGGCTTATCATGAACATAAACTTCAACTACTCCTGTGCCTTCATATAAAACTATCTGGGAAGTTGCATAAGTGCTGGTACAGCTAAACATCGGTACACTATTATAACTCCCGATAAATCTCCTGTTAGGAGCGGTTCCTTCAATCCTCCATTCAATTTTTCGCTGACCACTTCCATTTGTTGTGGGATAAATATCATGATAAGGAGCCATTACAGATGCCTTGGGATAATATGTCGAAAAAGAACTGTTTTGAGTGCCTCCGGCATATGGAATAGGAACAGGTGTTCCCGATCCACCACTGTTAGTTAATGGCCATGAGTTTGCGGTATTTGCATTTGTTGCATCAAACGTAATAATGCAGTTAGATCCCATTACAAGGGAATTATAAGTTGCCCCATAGAAACAGAAAGGAAAAGGCATATTGATCAGTTCACTGAACCTGTCATCTGTATATATGCTGGTCAATTCTGTTCCATATCCTGTAGTATATGCATAGGGCATATAAGCAGGGCGACTAAGTATATAGTCATCCGTTTGTTTGATGTGTGGTACCTGTACAGAAAATGAAGTACAGTTTGTTCCACATGGCAAATTAATGTTCCGGTTTGCGATTGTAAAAAAAGTCGATGGATTTTGGCCCTGGGTTAGCATACCGACACTACACCCTACCAAAAAGAGATAAATTTTTTTCATCTTAAGCAGGCCTGTCTCCTACAGGCAGGTTTTGGTTGCAAATCATCATATGCCGGCAATCTGTTCGGCAATCACTTAGAGTCCAAATAGGTCGTAAACAGAAGGATAAGTAACAGTCTTAATGAAGTTTCAAAAGATATCAGATGGGACAAATCAGGAAATCAAACGTACAAATTTTTTGTGTTTTCCCTATTCATTTTCTATGATTTTAAAAAAATTGATTGAGATTCAACCATATTTTCCTCTCTTCTTTACCCTAAAAAGAACTACATTTGCACCCCGTTTTGAAACTCACATTTCAAAACCCGGATGTGGTGAAATTGGTAGACACGTCAGACTTAGGATCTGATGCCGCAAGGTGTGGGGGTTCGAGTCCCTCCATCCGGAC
>DAOLIV010000044.1:0-22461 GCA_035328345.1 Chitinophagaceae bacterium
TTATAAAAGCCGGGTTATCCCGGCTTTTTACATTTGTTTATATTTGTTCTACTATCTTAATCTAATCATTGAAAACAATCTTAAAAAGTACAGAACTGGCTGCTATAATAGATGAACTGGCCAATAAGATCAATGCAGCTCACATATCTTTTTCCCATGTCGTTTTAGTGGGGATTCAACAGGGTGGTGTTGTTCTGGCTAATCACATCGTTGAAACGATACAGCAACTTCGTCCGTCAGATAAAATACAGTTCGGTCAACTGGATATTACCTTTTACCGTGATGATATCAGGAAAGAAGTAATGACCCCGGATGTAATGCATCTGCCATTTGATATAGAAAACAAGCAGGTTGTTTTAATAGATGATGTGTTGTTCACCGGAAGAACCATTAAAGCAGCTTTGGATGCATTACTTGATTATGGCCGGCCGGCGAAAGTTGAACTATGCGTGTTGATTGATCGGAAAGAACACCGGCAATTTCCTATTCAACCGGATTATGTTGGCAAAATGGTATCGACGGGGAAAAACGATAAGGTAAAACTGGTTAACGATGAGGTTGTTTTGATACCGGGTAGCTAGGCTATCTCTCCGTATAAAAACCAACCAATCTGTAATATTTTTCCTATAACTTCGCCCTTTAATGCAACTATCCACTCGTCATCTGTTGGGCATTAAAGACCTCACTAAAGATGATATTTCCTTAATTCTTTCCACAGCCACACAATTCAAGGAAGTTTTACAAAGACCGGTAAAAAAAGTACCATCATTAAGAGACGTTACCATCGTAAACCTTTTTTATGAAAATTCTACCCGGACAAGGTTTTCATTTGAATTGGCTGAAAGAAGATTAAGCGCCGATGTTCTCAATTTTGCTGCTTCAACTTCTTCTGCAGCAAAAGGAGAAACACTGCTTGATACGGTTAATAATATTCTTTCAATGAAAGTGGATATGGTTGTGATGCGGCATAGTGCCAGCGGGGCTCCCCATTTTCTTTCTGAGCATATCCCCGCTGCAGTTATCAATGCCGGAGACGGAATTAACGAGCATCCCACCCAGGGACTGCTGGATGCATTTTCAATCCAGGAAAAGACAGGTAAACTCGAAGGTCAGAAAATTGCAATTATCGGGGACATCATGCATAGCAGGGTAGCGCAGAGTAATATCTATCTTTTGAAGAAGATGGGAGCAGAAGTAACAGTTTGTGGCCCTCCTACCTTAATTCCTAAATACATAAGTGAAGCATTTGGAGTGCAGGTCAACTACAACTTGAGGGAAACCCTGCAGTGGTGTGATGTTGCCAACGTTTTACGTATTCAACTGGAAAGACAAAACCAGGTATTGTTTTCGTCGCTCAGGGAATATAGCCTTGTGTACGGGATCAACAGGAAATTACTGGATAGCCTGAACAAAGAGATCGTTATCATGCATCCGGGCCCCATTAACAGGGGAGTGGAACTGGATAGTGATGTAGCTGACAGTAAACAATCCATTATATTGCAACAGGTCGAAAATGGTGTGGCAGTGAGAATGGCAGTCTTGTATTTGCTAAGCCCACGTTTACCCTAATTACTATGTCAAGAATTTGTTTATTTCCCGGAACCTTTGATCCGCTCACATTAGGCCATGTTGATATTATCAACAGGGCCATTCCTCTTTTTGATAAGATCATTGTGGGTATTGGTTTAAATGCTTCCAAGGCTCCGATGTTTTCTGCTGAGCAGCGGTTGCTATGGATCAATGAAATCTATAAAGATGAAGCAAAGGTTGAAGGAGCAGTTTATGAAGGTCTTACCGTTGATTTTTGCAAACAGATCAATGCCCGGTTCATATTAAGGGGTATCCGCTATGTAAGCGATTTTGAATATGAAAAAACGATTGCTGACGCTAACAGGACACTTGATAAAACCATTGAGACAATCTTTTTAACCGGTGAGCCCAAATACACTTCAGTGGCTTCTACCATTGTAAGAGACATTATCCGGAATGGCGGAGATGCCAGTCCTTTTTTGCCAGAAGAAGTTTATAAATCCCTTTCAAAATCTTAATGAGTATCTGGTTCGATAAAGATTTATCTGTTGAGAAGATCAAACCTCTTGGAGAAAAAACAATGGGAGAGCATCTCGGCATTGAATGGATAGAGGTTGGTGACAATTATCTGAAAGCAGCTATGCCTGTAGATAGCCGTACCAGGCAGCCTTATGGCTTATTGCATGGCGGTGCCTCCTGTGTGCTTGCTGAAACACTTGGAAGTGTTGCTTCAGCCATGGTTATTGATCATTCAAAATATTTGTGCGTTGGCATAGAGATCAATGCGAACCATATCAGGGGAGTAAGAGAGGGCATGGTGACAGGGACTACTTCGCCATTGCATCTGGGTTCAACGACACATGTGTGGGATATTAAAATACATGATGAAAAAGGAAAACTTATTTGTGTAAGCCGCCTGACAGTCGCCATAATGCCCCGTAAAGATTGATTATTGTGTAAGATGTAGTTCCAATACATCAGCTACAGAAGGAAAGGATCTCCCAATATATTTTTCTAAATCTTTTTTAGCTACCCATTTCACCTCTGTGATCTGTTCGATAACCTGTGGAACAAGAACCTGGTTACCCTTTGTTGTCATGTTGTACCAATGCGATTCCTTTAAAATAAATCTTGCTCCTTCATGGTAAGTATGGTAAGTAATTGTTAGTGGTGCAATAAGCTTAATGTCTCTCAAACCTGTTTCTTCTTCAACTTCTCTTACAGCACAATCTTCCAGCTTTTCACCGTCATCGAGTTTTCCTTTAGGAAGATCCCAACTTCCTCTTCTGAATATTAATAAGATCTCTTGTTTTTCATTTTGTACCAGTCCGCCCGCAGCCTGTATGACAGTAAACTTTTTAAAGAATGCTTTTTTCAATTCATCAAGGTCAGGGTGATAAAAAACACCTGCATGGATTTTTGGCTGTTCCATTTCATGGATCATAGCTTTTATCGTATGTGTATTTAACTCATCAATAAAAACAGCGTCGTCGTGATGTACATAAGGTTGCAATTCCTCATCTACATTATCACAAAGAAAGAGGGGTTTATATCCGAAGTAAATTTTTAAATACATAATTTATAAAGGCACAAAATGCAAGGTTCAAGGTACAAGTCCCTATGTCCCAGCAGTTATTTTAGCCTCCCAGTTTATTTATAATTGCAGATAATATCTTTTTTATTTGCTCACCTTCATCTATTAATAATGCTTTTTCTTTTTCAAGTTTATCGCTACCATATGTAAGAATTAAGTCCAGCCATTTAAGGGTTTCTTTTGCCTCTCTTCTTGATATTTTCAACTTCATTTTTTCATCGGCTTTCCCCAAGTCATCTGATGCCTCAATATAGTTGGCGTTAACTGAGCCACTTGAACGTACAACCTGCTTGATGTATTCTGTATTTATGATATCCCATTTTACTTTTTTACAGAAATCCCTGACTCCTTTTGCAAAAAGGTGAAACCTGTCTTCCAACTCTTTTGACATGAAATAAAAATAGGAAAATTTGTACTGTAATATCCTGTGCCTTGTGCCTTGTGTCTTGTACCTTAGCATTATGACTGATGCAAGAGCCGTTGCTGAAAAACTCCTTCAAGTTAATGCCATTCAATTAAATCCTGAACAACCTTTTACCTGGGCCAGCGGATGGAAAAGCCCGATCTACTGCGATAACAGAAAGGTGTTGTCATTCCCTTTTGTAAGAGACTTTATCAAATCGGAGTTGTGTAATGTAATTTTTGAAAAATTTCCAGATGCCGAACTACTGGCTGGTGTTGCTACAGCAGGTATTGCCTGGGGTGCCATGGCTTCAGACCAGCTTAAGCTTCCTTATATCTACGTCAGACCTGAGCCTAAGAAGCATGGACTTGGCAATCAAATAGAAGGCTTTTATGTTAAGGGGCAAAAGACTGTAGTTGTTGAAGACCTGGTATCAACGGGTAAAAGCAGTCTGCAGGTTGTAGATGTGCTAAAAAAGGCTGGTGTTGATGTTATAGGGATGGTTTCCATTTTTACATATAGCTTTCCGGTTGCGGCGGAAGCTTTTAGAGAGGCTTCTTTATATTACTATTCATTAACGGATTATTCGTCTTTATTAACTCTGGCCCTTGAAAAAGGGATTATTTCCGCTGATCAGCAGGGAGTTTTGTTAAAATGGAGGGAGAATCCTGCCGAATGGCAGCCTGTTTCGTAATTTTAAGCTTATCACAAAAGAGCCCTGATGAAAAAACTATTTTTTGCAACAATAGCAGTAGCCGCCTTATCATTTAGCGGAATTTCCCAGACAAAACCTGTTCTTACGGCCACAATAAAAACGCCGAATGCTTTATGTGAAAGCTGCAAAAACCGGATCGAGACGTATTTGAAGCGTTATGATGGGATTCTTGAAGTAAATGTGAACTTTAGGAAAGCTGAAACTAAAGTGAAGTATATAACGGACAGGATAAATATCGAAGAAATTAAAGCGGCAATTGCCAATGCTGGCTACGATGCGGATGATGTAGAGGCATTGCCAGATGCTTATAATCGATTGCCAAAATCCTGCAAAAAATATGAAGATGGGGGAGGCCACCCAAAGCCAAAAAATCCACCGGCGCCTCAGCAATAAATTATTTGGTCGATAATAGTCGGTTACTAACAACCACTCGGTTTTTTGTTAACTCTTTCTTTCTATAACCTCTTAATGGATTTATGGTAGTTTAAATTACTTTGAATAAACTCTTCTTGGCATTATAACTAAAGTTCAATCTATCGCTGTCTGCCGGAAACGATCTACCATAGCAATTTCTTCCTTTGACTAAATTTCTTATTCCTTTCGCAAAAAGTTATTCATCTGGGTTGTCTCAGATTGTATCAATCCCTGGCCACGAATTGCCAGATCTTATAGTGGGAGTAGGGGCAAACTGAGATATAATCACCCTGCTTATTGTTGTCAACCTTTCCCAATCCGATTAGTAACTGAGTGTATTTATCGAAATCCCATACATACTATTTTACTTAGTAACATATATTGTTGTAAAATAATGTTTATCAATATTTAATAATGCTTATCTAATTAAATATATTCAAATATATTAAATAAATATCTTGTAAAAATTGACAAATATTCTGATTGTTAAACAGTCTTCATTTTTGATTTCAAAACAATTGATAATAAGCGCTTTATATTGGTTTATTTATAAATAAACATTGTATAATTATTTGAATTGAATAAAATATTAATAGGACTTTTATTTTGAATATTCTTTGATTGGTTTCTTTATGGGTTGGCTCCATTTCATCCTGAGCTTGGCGCCTCTTTTACCGCTTTTATATGGCTAAAATTTTAGATAAGTTATAGTAGTTTTACGAGGCTTAAATTCTTTTAAAACAAGGCATTAACTACTTTTCCAGAAATCCGGTAATCACTTAGTATTTTCCCAAGTTTTGAGTATTTTCGACAATCTTTCTTCACGCCAAGGACATCGGACTAAATGAGAAAACTAAAACTGTTAAGTACCCTAACTGTGGTGGCCATGTTTTGTGGCACTGCAACATTCTGTCAGGATTTTTCTAATAAAGGCAAGGATTTCTGGCTTTGTTTCCCCCAGCATGTGCCTAGTGGAAATAACCTCGCTACTTTAAGTATCTGGATCACTTCGGATAAAGCCAGCAGCGGAACTGTTACTCTGACAAACGGAACTTTTTCTGCGAATTTCAATATTGCTGCAAATGGGCTGCAGGAAATTCAAATTCCCCACTCTATTGGTCATATTAGTAATGGGGAATCATTTACAATAAGTAAGAAATCTATCAGAATAAAGGTAAACCCCGGGCAACCGGCTGTGGTTGCTTATGCCCAGCAATGGGGGGCTGCAAGAAGTGCTGCAACTTTATTGTTACCGGTAAACGTTCTGGGAAAAAGATATTATGCTGTAAGCTTTACGCAAAATGGAGCAAGCAGTGGAACTTATATTGCCAAATCACAGTTTCAGATAATTGCTACAAAACCTAATACACAAGTTAAAATCACTCCAAGATTAAATGGAGTAGTTCAGTCCGCTATTACAGTTAATTTTCCCCTGGCCGGCGATCTATATCAATACCAGGCTGATCAGGATTTGACCGGGACATTAATTGAATCAGTTGCCTCTGCTTCGGGGGGATGTCTTCCAATTGCCGTGTTTTCAGGAAGTTCAAATAATACATTCGGCACAAATACATGTGCTACGGGTAATTCTTATGATCCGCTTTTTCAACAGCAATATCCAATAAGCAGTTGGGGGAAGAATTTTGGTTTTATTCCTTTTGGAGATTATCCTAATGGTAACCCCTACAGGGTACTGGCTTCAGAAAATAATACATCCGTGTTTTTTAACGGATCAATGGTAGCTGTTCTTAATCAGGGAGAGATTTACCCATCCACATTTAATTCAAGCCCTGTTGTGCTGACGCAACCAACAAGTATAACTGCTGATAAACCCATTGCTGTTGCACAATATGCACAAGCACTCAATTGCGGGGGAGGTGGATATGGTGATCCTGATATGGTAATGCTGAATCCGATTGAACAAAATATCAGTGATATCACAATATTTTCATCTACACAACAGGCCATTACTCATCAATGGATTAATGTTCTCTTAAAAACAGCAGCAGTTCCAAGTTTTACTATAAACGGAACACCTCCTGCTGCCGGATCATGGCAAACATTTGGTCCATTACTTGGATATTCTTATTTGCGTCAATTATTACCGGGTCCGGGATCCTATCGCTTAAAAGCAGATAGTGGTTTTAATGCTATAGCCTATGGTTTCGGAACAAACTTTGAATCTTATGCTTATTCGGCTGGTACAAA
Source organism: Chitinophagaceae bacterium (assembly GCA_035328345.1). GTDB lineage: Bacteria > Bacteroidota > Bacteroidia > Chitinophagales > Chitinophagaceae > JJ008. The sequence continues at coordinate 6,865 of DAOLIV010000044.1, forward strand.
CATTAAGGACCTTTATACTCAAATGGGCTTCAATACGCCTTATGGTAACGCTTCATCACCGGCGGCTTGTGTTGGTACCGGTTCAAGAATTAAAATATCACTTCCATACCAGGCGGATTCAATTTTCTGGCATATAAATCAATTGCCCGGAAATCCGAATGATACAACGACCAGGTATCCGCCGTCTACTTATGATTCAACTACCGTTGCAAATGGTAAAACGATCTATTGGTATTCTCTTCCATCCTTTTATCAGTTTACTGCAACAGGAACGTTCACAGTAACGATAACAACTTATTCGCCAAATAGTGATGGATGCGGTAGCGAACAACAATATGATTTTGATGTTGAGGTTTATCCAAAACCAATTGCAGACTTTAATTTTACTACGGATGGGTGTGTAACAAACCCGGTTCAGTTCACAGACAATTCAACACCGGGAGGAAGGCCAGTAACTAAATGGTACTGGAATTTTGGTGATGCCAATACGTCAACCATTAATAACCCATCTCATACTTATGCCGCTGCTGGTAATTACAATGTGAAGTACACTGTTATTACTGATATTGGTTGTATCGCAGATACGGCTTCACATGTTGTTACGTTAAATGATCCTCCGGTAGCTGACTTTACATCAAATGGCCCTTATTGTGCGGGTAATACCATTTCTTTTACAGACAATTCAACAGCAGGTGTAGATTCATGGACCTGGGATTTTGGAGATGGATCTCCGACTTCAAACGTTCAAAATCCTTCCCATAGTTATACTGCACCCGGAACTTACACTGTTACTTTAACTGTAGGTACAGGAAGCTGTCAAAGTTTGCCACATACATTCAATGTTACCATTTATCCAAAGCCGACCAGTAACTTCTCATTCCCTAATGTTGTCTGTCTGCCGTCTGGTTCCACACAATTCAATGATCTATCAGTACCGGGAGCAGGTAATACAATTAATAACTGGTTGTGGGATTTTGGAGATGGTTCTCCAACCTCTAATGCTCAGAATCCGTTGCATGTTTATACAGGCACAGGTCCATATTCTGTTCAGCTGACTATTACAACTAATAATGGATGTACGGATACAAAGACACTAAGTGTTAATACAATTTATGCAGAACCGCAGGCTGCTTTTAACTCGGTGCCTGAGGTATGTGTCGGTAGCCTGATTGGCTTCTCTGAGAGCAGTACAGCTCCTTCAAGCACAATAGCACAGTGGGTTTGGAATTTTGGTGATGGATCCCCTGTAGTTACTGTCAATGCCCCAAATAATCCAAACGTATCTCATACTTATACTACACCAGGTACCTATAATGTTACTTTAAGTGTGACTTCTGCTGTAGGTTGTCAGTCTGTAAATAATATTGCCACACGGACAGTTACCGTAAAAGCACTTCCGACCGGATCAATGTTGGGTAATGCTGTTGTTTGTTTAAATGCGCCTTCACCAAATATTACATTTACCGGGGCTAATGGTACTGCACCCTACACATTTACCTATAAAGTAAATGGAGGACCGGATCAAACCATTACTACAACAAGCGGCAACTCTGTTACACTCCCGGTTTCAACAGGAACTGCAGGGATATTTACTTATACCCTTGTAAATGTTCAGGAAGGTAGTGCCACTGCATGTGCACAAAACCAATCAGCGACTGTTATAGTGGAAGTAAAACCACTTCCAACAGCAACAATTACAGGAAATGCAGTCGTGTGTTTAAATGCGCCTTCACCAAATATTACATTCACCGGAGCTGACGGTACTGCGCCATATACATTTACTTACAAAATAAATGGCGGAGCAGATCAATTTATAACAACCACAGCTGGGAACTCTGTTACACTTCCCGTTCCAACAGGAACTGCAGGAATATTTACTTATTCATTGGTAAAAGTGCAGGAAGGAAGTGGAAATACCTGTGCCCAGGATCAAACCGGTTCAGTTACAGTTGAAGTGAAGGCATTACCGACGGCTACAATATCTGGTGCAACAGAAGTATGTCTGAATGCTCCTTCACCAAATATTACATTTACCGGTGCAAGCGGAACAGCTCCTTTCACATTCTCATATAATGTTAATGGAGGGCCTACCCAAATGATTACTACAACAAGTGGTAACTCAATTACATTGGCTGTTCCTACAAATATTGCGAATACATTCAATTATAATCTTCTTAATGTGCAGGAAGGAAGTGGTACTGCTTGTGCACAGGCACAAACCGGAATAACCACTGTGATAGTTAATCCATTGCCAACGGGAGATTTTAACTCAAGTATTCCTTCTTGCGAATCAGGTGCAGTGACATTTACTGATATCTCAATTCCCAATGCGGGTAGTGTAAATAACTGGCAGTGGAATTTTGGCGACCCTGCAAGCGGTGGCTCCAACACATCTTCTTTGCAAAATCCATCACACACATTTGCCACAGCCGGTACATATGATGTTAAGTTGATTGTGACTACCGACAAAGGTTGTGTAGGCACTGAGATTACAAAGCAGGTAGTAGTTAATGCTTCGCCTGTTGCCGCTTTCACTCCTCCGCAAGCCTGTACAAGTGACCAGGCAGCGCCATTTACCGACAACAGCAGTGTTCCCAACGGAACCATTGTTGCCTGGGATTGGAATTTTGGAGATCCGGGAAGTGGTGGCGCCAATACATCCACATTACAAAATCCTACACACTGGTTTACCGTAATGGGTAGTTACACTGTTACGTTAACTGTTACAAGTGATAAGGGATGTACGAATACGGTTCAACAAACTATTACCGTAAATGGGTCTGTATTAAATGCGGATTTTGTTGTGCAAAATACTTCATCAACAATTTGTAGTAACGAGGATCTTTCTATTAAAGACGGTTCTACTGTTGAAGGAAATCTTATAAGGCTCGAAATTTATTGGGATTATCAAAACGATCCTACGATCAAAACCACAGATAATAACCCAACTGCAGGAACATTGTACAGCCATACATATCCTGAGTTTGGAACACCGGCTTCTAAAAACTATAAAGTAAGATATGTTGCTTATACCGGTGCAACTTGTGTTAACACAGTAACAAAGGATATTACAGTGTTGGCTACTCCAACATTACAGTTTAATGCAATTCCATCTGTTTGTTCGGATGTACCTGCTTTCCAGGTTACACAGGCACAACTTTTAAATGCTTTACCTGGTTCCGGTGTGTTTAGTGGCACGGGTATTACAACTGCAGGTGTTTTTGATCCTGCGCTGGCAGGTGACGGGGTTCATACCATTCGCTATACTTATACCGGCAATAACGACTGTTCTAATTATGTTGAAAGAACTCTGGAAGTTTACCCGACTCCGGGTGTTAACGCTGGCCCGGACAAAGTTGTTCTTGAAGGAGGACAGGTAATGCTAACTCCGGTTCAGAATGTCGGCCTTCCTATTACTTATTTGTGGACGCCTGCAACAGGATTGAGTGATCCAACAATTGCTTTCCCTACTGCATCGCCGGCAACCGACATGACATATACCCTTACAGTAACAACTGACAAAGGATGTAGTGCCAGTGATGATGTATTTGTTAAGTTGCTGAAATCACCTGCAATACCAAACATCTTTAGTCCAAACGGTGATGGTATTCATGATAAGTGGGAAATAAAATACCTGGAATCTTATCCGGGTTGTACAGTTGATATTTATAACAGGTATGGGCAACTTGTTTATCATTCAGTAGGCTATACCAATCCATGGGATGGAACAGTGAATGGCAAACCAGTTCCTGTAGGAACGTATTATTATATAGTGAATCCGAAAAATGGCAGAAGCCAGATGTCGGGATATGTTGACGTAATCCGCTAAACAATGAAAAAGAAATTAGCAGTATTGATTCCGGTGTTGATTTGCTCAGTGTATCTGAATGCTCAGCAGAGACCGCATTATACACAATACATACTTAACAACTATATTCTTAATCCTGCATTGAGTGGAATTGAGAATTATGCTGACATAAAATTCAGTATGAGAGATCAGTGGGTTGGCTTGAATGGAGCTCCCAAGACATATTATTTTTCGGCGCAAGGGCCTTTGGGTAAAAATGATTATCGTACATCGGCTACATCATTCCAGGTGCCGGGAGAAAACCCCAGGGGTAAATATTACTGGGAGAATTATACTGCTGCCGAACCACACCATGGTATTGGCATGACAGTGATTGGAGACAAAACAGGAAGTTACAACAGGTTTACGGCGAATCTCACTTATGCTTATCATCTGGGATTGACGCCTACAACCAATCTTTCTGCCGGATTCTCTGCTGGAATTACCAAGGTAAGTGTTGATAGAACCAAGCATGATTTTTCAGGAGGTGGAGATCCGTTTGATCCTGCGACAGGGGCATCTTTGAATGGTGAGTTAAATAAGATCCGCCCGGATATTGGGGTGGGGTTGTGGTTGTATTCAAGAAGCTATTTTGTAGGTCTTTCAGCTCAACAGATCATTCCGCAAAAATTACAATTTGTAGATGATGCAGCTTTTCTTACTAAAGGTAAATTGGTGCCGCATGTATTTCTTACTGCCGGCTACCGATTCTTGCTGAATGAGGATATTAATGTAATTCCTTCTGTGATGGTGAAGTATATTGAAGGTTCTTCAAAGAAATTTCAGCCCGAGGCAAATGTCAAGATGCAGTACAGGGATCTTGCATGGATAGGCGGAAGTTACAGATATGAAAATGGCTATGCTGCTATGGCGGGATTAAACGTCAGCAATACACTCAATGTTGGTTATGCTTATGATTTTACGACCACAGCTTTGAATACAGTGAGCCAGGGAACTCATGAAATAGTAATAGGGATAATCCTTGGAAATAAGTATAGTGAGAAGTGTCCCAGGTGCTGGTAGGTTAGATTAAGTTGGATTTGATTACAGGTGTACTACCTTTTTATTTCTGATCAGTCGTAATTCATTCAAAGCCCTCAAAGCTTCGTTCTTCTTTTTTTCAACTTCCTTTAATGTTATGTCGCTGTCAGGTATTCCATCCATTTTTTTCAGGGCCAGTTCCTTTTTAACATCATTTAATTTGACAATTACATTAGTATAAACTTTTTGCAAACTATCGATCCTGATCTGGTTAACTGCATTGGTTAACTGGTAGTTTACTTTGTTCCAGTCTACATTTTCATATGCCAGTTTCAACCTGTTTTCCCACTTCCCCCAGTCAAATTTGTTGATCTCATCTCTATAGGCTGATTTAAGCTCTTCTTTTTCCTTTTCTGTAAATACATCTGCAATATTGCTTTCTAAGATTTTCCATTGTGCACTCTCCAATACCTTTCTCGAATCTTCAATTGCTTTTCTTACCTGTTCTTTCTGGTACTCTTTTAATTCCGGGGTAACTGCTGTTTCAAAAACAACAGGCTTCAATGATAAAGAAATATCAGCAGCCATTTCATCTGCAGAAAGTTCATCAGACATTGGTCCATGATTGACGACTTCATCTCTTGAGGTCGGTTCTTCAGTTTTGGGGTGAACTGAATTAATTATACCGGGATGATTAGTTTCTTTCAGAGAAGCAAAATCAGAATTATTAACGGGCTTACTATTTTGATTCGTAGTGGCAGGATAAGAAACAATCCGGGCAAGGGATGCTGAAACTTTGGTTTTATGAGCCTGTCCGAGAATGATCAGCCCATTTATGATGAAAATGCAAAGAATGCCGGAGATAAAACCTGAAACCTTACTAAAACTGAATGCTTGTTTCTTTTTAACACCCATTATCTTTTCAATTCTTTGTAGCAGATCATCTCTTTTACCGCCTGAAGCCATTGTCAGAACCTTTGGAACATAATTGGCTTTTTCTAATGTAAGTAGGGCAGAAGCATATTCAAAGGAGTTGTACTGAAACTGAAGAACCATTTCATCACAGCTTTTCTCTCTTTCCCTCTCTACAACCTTTACAAAAGCTTTTACAAAAGGATTAAAATAAAGTATGGTTTGGATACTATTAAGAACAAGATTCAACAGGTAATCGTACCTGCGGATATGTGAAAGCTCATGTAATAAGACCGCCTCCAATTGCTGTGGTGAAAGATGATTGATGGCAGCCATAGGTACCAATATCATTGGCTTAAGAAAACCGACTGTCACAGGTGATGTAACGTACTCAGAAATCCAGATATGCACCGGCTTTTTGATTCCTAAGCGGGCCGCAATTTTCATCACATACATTCTCCACTCAACATTTATCTTTTCTAAGCCATATTTCCGGATGACTTGTACATAGCGATAATTGCGGATAAACCCCGATACAGGACCAATTAACAAAACCAAATAAAGGATTGCTGCTACCGGCAGGGACCGTGAAATAAGGTTATTCAGATCACCGTTAAATCGTTTACCCGAAAATTCAAGAGAAGTGAAAGCTGCACCGGCTGAACTATTTCCCAATGCTGCCAGGAATGTATAAACAAACCAGGCAAAACCGGTAAAAAGGAATATTGTTGCCAGCAAGCTTTTTAATGAAGGTCTTGCTGATTTTGCCATTACCGCTAGTATGAACTGAAGAATTACCCAAAGCAAAGCCATTTGCCACAAGCTGTTTAAAACAGCCCATCCAAGCGATTGAAAGAAATTAGCCTGGTTGCCTAACATAATTAATGTGTTTTAAGACTGTCAAGTAATGCCTGTATCTTCTCCAATTCTTCAGGACTTGCTTTATGAGTGTTATCCCCGAGAGCCTGGATCACTAACTGAGTAGGAGAGCCACCAAAAAGGCTATCGATCATTTTGCTTAATAAATGACGCTGCGTCTTTTCTTTATTGACAGCAGCCTGGTAAACATGTGTCCTCATGGAATCATCTCTTTTGACAATTCCCTTTTCATGCATGATCTGCATTAGCTTAAGAGTGGTAGTGTAACCAACATCCTTGATTTTTGCGAGTTCCTCATGTACTTCACGAACTGTTGCTAAACCTTTTGTCCAAAGGATCTGCAGAATTTCCAGTTCACTTTCTGTCGGTTTTATCATTCTGGGTGCTGACATATAATTAGGTTTTCGACCCGAATATACGACTAATTTCGTAATAAGGACAGTTAGTAACCATATTTAGGTTTTTTTAACACTGATTAACTATAGGACGACTATGCGATTGTTAGGTTACAAATAATAAGCCCCACTGTGTAAACAGCAGGGCCTATGTAATGGTTCTGATTAAGTTCTTATTTATAGTACCCGGTATTCTTATCGCTGATCTTCGCAACCGGGGCTTTAATTTCTATCTTTTTATCATAACCAAATGCAGATTTCAATTTTGTATCTGCAGGTTTTGATGAATGAATTTGAGCAAGGGTAGGGGCAATCACTAATGAAACGATCGACATTAACTTAATCAGGATATTCATTGACGGTCCTGAAGTATCTTTAAAAGGATCACCTACTGTATCACCAGTTACAGAGGCCTTGTGGGGTTCGGACTTCTTATAATACATTTCTCCGTTTATCTCCACACCTTTTTCAAATGATTTTTTTGCATTGTCCCATGCACCTCCGGAGTTATTCTGAAACATTCCCATAAGAACACCGCTCACTGTTGCTCCTGCCAAGAAACCACCAAGGGCTTCAGGCCCTAATATAAAACCAATTACTAATGGAGAAATAATTGTAATTGCTCCGGGCAATAACATTTTTTTGATGGAAGCATTAGTAGAAATAGCCACACATTTATCATACTCCGGTTTACCTGTCCCTTCCATGATACCGGGAATAGAACGGAACTGGCGGCGAACTTCTTCAACCATACTCATGGCTGCTTGTCCTACGGCACGGATAGCCAACGATGAAAAGATAAATGGAATCATTCCGCCAACAAAAAGCGAAGCAAGTACCTCCGCTTTATAAATGTCAATATGCTGATTATCGGGCATTGCAACACCAACAAATGCTGCAAAAAGTGCCAGGGCTGTTAAAGCTGCAGAAGCGATCGCAAATCCTTTTCCTGTTGCTGCAGTTGTATTTCCTACTGCATCCAGAACGTCCGTTTTCTCTCTTACTTCTTTGGGTAATTCACTCATCTCGGCAATTCCGCCAGCATTATCTGCAATCGGCCCGAATGCATCTATTGCTAATTGCATAGCTGTTGTTGCCATCATACCTGCGGCGGCAATTGCAACACCATATAATCCTGCAAATTGATAAGAACCCCAGATACCACCTGCCAACACAAGTATTGGTAAGAATGTAGATTCCATGCCTACAGCTAATCCTCCAATAACGTTGGTAGCATGGCCGGTTGAAGACTGACGTATTATTGATTTTACAGGACCTTTACCCATGGCTGTATAATACTCCGTAATAGCACTCATCAAGGCACCGACAACTAATCCAACACCAATAGCTCCTAAAACCCCCCATTTGGTAAACATTACTCCACGAAGCTCCATGGCCTCAGGTAATATGAAGTACACAAGAACACAGGCAGCAATCGCTGTTAAGATTATTGAACCCCAATTACCCATATTGAGGGCCTTTTGAACATTGCCTGTATTTATACCGGCTGACTCGCTGATTCTGACAAACCATGTTCCAACAATTGAGAATAATATACCAACGCCGGCAATAAGCATTGGAAGTACAATTGGAGAAAAGCCTCCAAGTGTGTCATCAGCGCTTATAACATTAGTTTGTTGTCCCAATACTATTGTTGCTAAAACTGTTGCCACATAGGACCCAAAAAGATCGGCGCCCATACCTGCTACATCACCAACATTGTCACCAACGTTATCGGCAATTGTTGCCGGGTTGCGGGGATCATCTTCAGGAATTCCTGCTTCAACTTTACCAACAAGGTCAGCACCCACGTCGGCTGCTTTTGTATATATACCACCACCTACACGGGCAAATAATGCTATTGATTCAGCACCTAGAGAAAACCCTGTAAGCACTTCAATGGTGCGAATCATTTCATCACTATTAACAGAAGCATCCGGGGCAAAAAACTGTTTTAATACGATATATAAACCTCCGAGACCTAACACAGCTAGTCCTGCTACTCCTAAACCCATCACAGCTCCGCCCGTAAACGATACATTTAATGCTTTACTCAAACTGCTCCTTGCTGCGTTGGCAGTTCTTACATTAGCCTTTGTGGCGACTTTCATTCCTATATAGCCAGCTGTAGCACTAAAGACAGCACCAATTACAAAAGCACCTGCTATAAGCCAGTGTGAATGCGGGTTGGTTGTTGACATTACTGCCAGCAGAATACCAACTATTACCACAAAATATCCTAGGATCTTCCATTCAGCTTTCAGGAAGGCCATTGCACCTTCAGCAATATAATTGCTGATTTCTTTCATCCTGTCATTCCCAGGATCCTGTTTTGAAACCCAGTTGAATTTCAAAAAAGTGTAAAGCAAGCCAATAAGTCCCATGGCGGGCACCAGATAGATCAATTTCTCCATAAGAGTTGATTCTTAATCAAAATTTAAAGGACGGCAAAGATAGGGGATGGGGGGCAATACCCCAAACCTTGAAGAGCCTTTAAAATCAGGGATTTATTAAGGAAAAAGCAGACCCCAGGTAGTCAATAATATCACCCGAAATCATGGCATCCATGGACAGGTTCTTTGCAGCCAGATCACCGGCGAACCCATGTAGATAAACTCCCAAAATGGCTGATTCAACAGCACTATATCCATGCGATAATAAACCTGTTATAATACCTGTTAGAACATCGCCGCTTCCGGCAGTTGCCATACCCGGATTTCCGGAATTGTTGAAAAAACCCTTCCCATCTGGTGTAGCAATAAAAGTATGATGCCCTTTTAATACAATAATGCAGTTCAATGCTTTTGCTTGTTGCAATGCCTTAAGAACCCGGTCAAAATCATTATCTGAAATTCCAAACAACCTTTCAAATTCTTTCGGATGAGGAGTAAGAATGGAACCTGCCGGAATTAATTTGAGCAGATCTTTTTGCGAGGCAATTATGTTCAGCGCATCGGCATCCAGCACAATCGGATTTCTGTAAGAATCAAAAATTTCCCTGACCAGCATTTTGGTTTCAGATGCAGTACCAATTCCCGGACCTATTCCTATCGCATCAAATACAGTCAGGTCAGTTTCAATTTTCGTACAAAAAGAAGTATTGAAATCTGTCATCACCATGGCTTCAGGAACTGATGTTTGAATGATCTCATAACCACATTTCGGAATATGACATGTAAGTAAACCCACACCACTTCGAAGACATGCTTTTAACGCCAACACTGCGGCGCCCATTTTACCATAGCTTCCGGCAACCAGCAAAGAATGCCCGAAATTACCCTTATGAGCAAACTGTTTGCGAGGTTTATGGATTGTTTTTACAACATCATTATTAACCAGCTCAAAATTATTTCTGACAGTTTCATAAAAAGTTGGATGCAAACCAATGTCGAGTAGTTGTATTTCTCCAATTGCATCAGCATTTTCTGCAAATAAGAAAGCCGGTTTATAGCATTGGAAACTTAATGTATAATCTGCTCTGATTGCGATGCTTTCTTTTGAAGACCGGTCAACAAACATTCCACTGGGAATGTCTATTGATATCACAACGCAGCCTGAGTTGTTAATATGTTCGATCAGCCGGGCAGTTACTCCTTCAGGCGAACGATTCAGTCCCGATCCGAATAAAGCATCAATGATGATCTCTCCTTTCGGAAAATCATGAAAATGTTCTTCTGATTGTATAAAGTGAATATCTGAATGATCAAACTGGTGAAGTCTTGAAAGATTAACCTGGAAATCATTAGTGCCTTTGTGACCGAATTCCAGTATGTATACAGAAACCTTGTAATTCTTTTCTTTCAGCATTCTTGCAATTGCCAGGCCATCACCGCCATTATTTCCTTTGCCACAAAAAATAGAAAAAGAGGAAGGAGATTTAAATTTTGAGCCAAGCCAGTTGGTACAGGCTTTAGCCGCTCTTTCCATCAGGTCAATTGAACTTATAGGTTCATGTTCGATAGTATACTGATCCCATGCCCGTATCTCTTCAGCGGAAAGAATTTTCATACCACATAAAGTTGAGAAACAATTCCGAGAAAAGAAATGATTATTTACGCTTATTTATGCCGACAGGTTTTGCTTTAGGTGAAGGTGAAACTTCAGACTTCCCGGCGGCTTCTGGATTATCATTTTCATCATCAGGGGCAGCATGATGTTGCATATAATCTCCAAAAATATCATAACAAAGATGAGCTGTTGAATAGATACTTCTATTGAATTTATTACCGAGAATAATAATCGTTGCTTTTTCATCTGTTAGCCTGGCAAATGCGGCATTAAACCCATGCCATTTACCAAAATGATAAATTACTTTTTTACCATTTGGAAGTAATTGCAGTCTCCATCCTAATCCATAGTTGTGAATGGAGGGCTTTTCAAGACTGTAAGGTGTAAATGCTGAATCAAGCAATGACTGACGGATGAATTGGCCGCTATATAATGCCTGGTCCCATTTCAATAGGTCCCGCGGGGTAGTATAAATGTTTTTAGCTCCGTATGTAGCATCCAGGAAATCATAATCCCAGTAATGGCCGCTGGCCGTGAACGATGGGGTCGCCGTCAACGTATCTTTTAAAGTAAAAACATAGGTATGCGTCATCTGTAATGGTTCAAAAATATTTTCACGCATATAATCAGCAAAATGGGTTCCTGTCACTTTCTCAATGATCATGGCCAGCAAAGCAAAATTTGTATTGCTGTAACTGAAACGTTTCCCGGGAGGATAACTTCTTTGAGGTTTGTTGGAGTAAAGAATTCTAAGCATGTCTTCATTACTGGCAAATTTCTTTGTGTCCCAGCCGCTGTTATAAATAAAGTACACATAATTAGGTAAGCCGCTGCGATGACTCAGAAGCATTTCAACAGTAATGCCGGGATATGGGAAACCGGGAAAAAATTTATTCAGGGTATCTGTAAGCGATAGTTTATTTTCCTGTACCAGCCTTAATATGGCCATTGCTGTAAAAGTCTTACCTGTTGATGCAATATGAAGAGGTGTAGTATCAGTCAAAGGTTCTGGTTTTCGAAGATCGATCTTGCCCACATATTTTTCGTAGATCACTGAACCGTTTTTAGCGACCAGGATGCCACCATTAAATCCCGATCTCAGAAGTGTTGAATCAAAAAAAGTACTCAGTTCCCGGTAATATCTTCTGAACTCATTTTTTTCAAGCGGAACAGGAGTAGGAGGATAGTATTGCAGCGAGTCATCAGGGGCAGGTTTGTCAGCCGATGAAACATTACAGGCAATAAAAAATAATACAATACCAGCGAAGAGGAAGAGGTTTTTCAAAATGAACTGGGTTTTGACAAATATACCCGGCACATCTTAAAAAAGGAATAGGTACTTTTCCCCAACTCTCATAAAATCTTAATAAAGCGGACTTTATATTTGCAATATGACAAATACGAAAACTACCAGTTACCCAAAAGAAAAAATACGAATCCTGTTTCTGGAAAATATCAGTGATGCAGCCGTAAAAAATTTCAGAACCAATGGATATGTGCAAGTAGAAAAAATAACTAAGGCTTTATCTGAAGAAGAACTGGTAAGAGAAATTAAAAATGTTCACATTCTCGGTATCCGCTCTAAAACGCATATCAGCAGAAAAGTTCTGGAAGCTGCTGAAAAATTGCAGGCCATTGGTTGTTTTTGTATAGGTGTAAACCAGGTTGATCTTAGGACTGCAACAAAAAAAGGTGTAGTTGTATTTAATGCTCCTTATTCCAATACAAGATCAGTGGCTGAACTTGTAATAGGTCTTGCTATTATGCTTATAAGAAGAATACCTGACAAAAACAAAGCAGCACATGATGGTATATGGATGAAAGATGCAAAAGGCAGCTATGAGCTCAGAGGAAAGACGCTGGGTATTATCGGTTACGGAAATATTGGCAGCCAGGTAAGTGTGTTGGCCGAAGCATTAGGGATGAAAGTTATTTTTTATGATGTGGAGACCAAACTCCCTTTGGGTAATGCCACAGATGCAAGAACTTTAAAGGAGTTGGTCAAGAAAGCAGATGTAGTGACGTTACATGTCCCGGAGAATCCGCAAACGAAAAACATTATCAATAAGACCCTGCTTCGCAATTTTAAAAAAGGATCCATCCTTATCAATTATGCAAGAGGAACTGTTGTGGATCTTGACGCATTAAGACATGCAATTCTTGATGGACATTTAAGCGGAGCTGCAATTGATGTATTTCCTGTGGAGCCGGAAAAAAACGGGGATCATTTTCAAACACCGTTACAGGATTGCCCGAACGTTATATTAACTCCCCACATTGGAGGAAGTACGGAGGAGGCGCAGCAAAATATAGGTGAGGATGTGAGTGCAAAACTTTTTAATTACCTCGAAAAAGGTATCACCTTTGGATCACACACGGTTCCTGCTTTGGCATTACCGCCTCAGGAGGGGAGCCACAGGATATTACATATTCATAATAACGTACCCGGGGTACTTTCAGAGATCAACACACAGTTGTCAAAAAACAAGATCAACATTTTAGGCCAGTATTTAAAAACAAATGAAGAGATCGGCTATGTGGTTCTTGATGTCAACAAAAATATCTCTGCACATGCTTTAAAACTTCTAAAGGATGTAAAAGAGACAATTAAGGTCAGGTTGCTGTACTGACGACCTTCCTGCATTTAAATATTTTCCGGAATTTTCAAAAAATATTGAAAATTTAGTAAGTTTGTAGTGAAAACCTACAATTATGAAAGTAATAATAGCAGGCGCCGGGTTCGGGGGATTACGATTAGCCCGGAAGCTTAACAATAAAAAGGGATTTGAAGTAATATTGATTGACCGCTTCAATTATCACCAGTTTCAGCCACTTTTTTACCAGGTTGCCACAGCTGGTCTTGATGCAAGCAATATCTCGTTTCCATTAAGAAAAGTGTTTCAAAAAAGCAGAAACGTCCGTATCCGGATGGCTGAGATAAAGGAAATTCTTACTTCGGAAAATAAGATCATCACCGACAAAGAAGAGATCGGTTATGATGTACTGGTGTTGGCAACTGGAGCCGAAACAAATTTTTTTGGAAACGGACAACTAGCCGCAAATGCTTTTCCCATGAAGTCTACAGCCGACGCATTGCAGATAAGGCACCGCTTATTGCAATTATTTGAGGATGCACACACCATTTCAGATGAACATGAATTGCAGCGGGTCATGAATATAGTTGTGGTAGGAGGTGGGCCAACGGGTGTTGAATTATCAGGTGCCCTTGCAGAAATGAAGAAATATGTTCTGCCAAAGGATTTCCCTGAACTGGATTTTACAAAAATGAATATTTACCTCGTTGAAGGAGCCGGTAAAACACTGGCATCCATGTCTGAAAAATCTTCCGGGCAATCCATGAAATACCTGCAACGCCTGGGAGTAAAAGTGCTTACCAATTCATTGGTCGAGGATTATGATGGTAAGGATATTAAACTGAAAGGCCGGGATGATATTCCATCAGCTACCGTAATATGGGCGGCAGGAATTAAAGGAAATATTCCGGAGGGGGTGGATAAATCTTTAATAGCCAGGGGAAACAGAATCAAAGTTGATGGCCTTTGCCGGGTAGTTGGGCACACCAATATTTATGCAATAGGCGACCTGGCGTATATGGAAACCGAAGAATATCCGCATGGACACCCCCAGGTAGCTTCAGTGGCTATTCAACAGGCAAAACTGCTGTCAAAAAATTTGAAACAACTATTGAAGAAATCTGAAACTGCAAAACAGATCAGTTTCAGGTACAGGGATAAAGGATCAATGGCAACAGTGGGAAGAAATCTTGCTGTAGTGGATATACCAAAACCCAAATTGCATTTTGGAGGTTTTTTTGCCTGGCTGGTCTGGATGGGACTGCACCTGATGCTCATTTTAGGTGTCAAGAATCGTTTTTTTGTATTTATAAACTGGATGTACAATTATATTACGTATGACCAGAACCTAAGGCTGATCTTTAAAGAATTCAATAGGAATAAAAAAGTTACAGGCTCCTGAGTATTTTCCGGGCCCTGGAATGAAATGCTGCAGATTCATAATCCCAGCGATCTTCAATGATCGTTCGGAGTTCCTGCCTGATCTCAGGATAGATTTTTGACAAGTTTTCCAGAATGGTAAGTGAGAAAGCTTTGGTAGCTGCTTTTTCTTCCGGTGAACTGATGAAATCAAAGCAAAGGTTCATAACCTCGCCATGGTAGGGTTCCGGGATACTGATATCCTGCAGCAAGCGGACCGTATTTCGTTTTACAGCTTCGTGGATGCCGGGTTTCTTTACATTATCAATAAGTTTCTTAAAATGCTTTTGAATAAATTTTGGGTGGGCCTGAACTGCGTAGCTTAATGGCCAGGAAGCCCGCTGCACCACACGATATTCGTCATTAAGAAAAAGGTCAAACAATTCATCAAATCTTTGCTGGCTGTTACCGATCCATTTCACTATAGCGTTGCAGTTTGCTTTAGAGTGTTCTTTTAGTATCTCAGTGCGAAGATCCATGGGGCTAAAATAAGGCATTTATTTTTCTTATAATTTACATTATGTTAAGTATATGCATATAGAAATTGGTATATGGGGCATAA
>DAOLIV010000045.1:0-21273 GCA_035328345.1 Chitinophagaceae bacterium
AAAAAATCCCGCCGAAAGCGGGATTTTTTATTATAAGAAGGATTTTATTATCCATTTACTAAATTATCATGGGGTTTGATCTTCTCCATACCAGCATTCGTAATACGTATTACAAGTGTATCCTGTTGCTCCAATGTAACCAGCTCTTCTTTTTCCAGTAGCTCCAATTGCACCTGAATAATGTTCCAGTCCTGCAAACGGCGAAGGATAAGTTCCCGGGGCCTACAGGCATAGCGTTCAGGCTGCGGATCATTCTTTACAATTTCATAGATGGTTTGGAGCAGCTCGTAATGATCTTCCATTTTTTAAAATTATCAGAAAAAACATATCAGGCATTTTTAACTTATCAACAATTTTAAATTGTTTTTACAGGAAAAATGTTAGTAACGCAAAAGAGTTGAGAAAAGCATGGAATTAAATACTATATCAAGGCCCGGTAATTTGCCCATTGAAAGACAAACGATCAAGATTTTATTTCCGAAGTTTATCCAATGAAAGATCACTCAATCATTAAAGAGGTAAAGGCATGCAGGGTCTGTGTCAATTTTCTTCCATCAGGGCCCAACCCTATTTTCTCATTTTCCTCCTCTGCATCAATACTTATTATCGGTCAGGCTCCGGGAGCTAAAGTTCATGCATCAGGCATACCCTGGAATGATCAAAGTGGAAAATTATTGCGTGAATGGATGATGATCAATGATGAAATCTTTTATGATGAGAAAAAGATTGCCCTTTTACCAATGGGATTTTGCTATCCTGGAAAGGGTTCTTCAGGAGACTTACCGCCCAGACCCGAATGTGCCCCCTTGTGGCATCATATCTTACTGGGATATATGAAACAAATCCGGCTAACCGTCCTGATCGGGCAATATTCACAAAACTATTACCTGGGTGATACTGCCTGCGATACATTAACAGAGACTGTCAGAAGTTTCAAAAAGTATCTTCCCGAATATCTTCCTCTACCGCATCCATCACCGAGAAACAGGATATGGTTGAAAAGGAATCCCTGGTTTGATACAGAATTAATACCTGTTCTCAGAAAAAAGGTAAAAGCCGCTTTAAAACCCGGCAAATAAATCAGCAAGAATCGGGTTCTCACCAGATCTCCTGAATTTTACCTTTATTATATGAAATCAGATTACGAAAAAATAGAGGCGACTATTCAATTTATAAGTGAAAATTTCAAAAAACAACCCGATCTCGATGAAGTAGCGAAACAGGTTTATCTCAGCCCTTATCATTTTCAACGATTGTTCAAAGAATGGGCCGGTGTGAGCCCTAAAAAATTCTTACAATATATCAGTATTGAACATGCCAAAAAGCTGCTTGAACGAAAAATGTCGCTGGCAGATACAAGTTTCGAGACCGGCTTATCCGGCACCAGCAGACTTCATGATCTGTTTATTAATATAGAAGGGATGACCCCGGGTGATTATAAAAATGGTGGCAAGCAACTCATCATTAACTATAGTCATGCCGAATCCCCGTTTGGAGATATACTTATCGCATCTACTTCAAAAGGTATATGTCATCTTTCCTTTACAGAGAGCTCCAACAAGACTATTGAGCCATTATTGCGTTTGTTTCCAAGGGCCCATTTTGTTCAGAAGACAGATTTTTTACAGCAGGATGCTCTTACAATTTTTACTAACGATTGGAATAATCTGCCTCAGATCAAACTCCATTTAAGGGGAAGTCCATTTCAACTAAAAGTGTGGCAATCTTTACTGCAGATCCCTTTTGCCAACGTCGGAACATATTCTTCTATTGCAGCATCCATTCAAAAGCCCAATGCCTCAAGAGCAGTTGGAACAGCAATTGGGAATAATCCTGTAGCTTATTTAATTCCATGCCACCGGGTAATTAAATCCACTGGCATCATTGGTCAGTATCACTGGGGCAGCAACAGGAAATCTGCTATACTCGGGTGGGAAGCTTCCAAACAATTTGGCGAATAAACTCAGCAAGTTTCGGGTTGTTGCAATCCAAACACATCAGCATTTTTACATCTGAAAATATTTACTAATGAAAACATTTATTCTCATTCACGGATCATGGCACAGCGCCTGGAACTGGCATAGGGTGATACCAATTCTTGAAAAAAGCAACCATACTGCTATAGCTATTGATCTTCCCGGGATGGGCAGGGATAAAACACCTATTCAAAATGTGAAAATGAAAGCAACAGTAGAAAGTATCTGTAAATTGATTGATACTATTGAAGGAAAAGTGATCCTGGTAGGTCACAGTAAAAATGGAATCATGATCTCACAGGTGGCTGAACACCGGTCGCAAAAAGTTGAAAAACTGATTTACCTCGCCGCCTATCTTATTCCAAACGGGAAAACACAAAAAGAATATTCCATGATGGATACAGATGGATTGCTAAAACCGTACGTAACCCAATACCCGGAACTCCAGGCACATACATTGCAACCCGACATTTACAAGGAAGGGCTGTATCATGATTGTGATGAAACGATTACAGAGCTTGCAAAAGTTTTACTGAGCCATGAACCCATTGAATCTGCTATTACTCCACTGCATTTAACAGAAGAAAATTTTGGCAGCATTCCCAGGTATTATATTGAGTGTCTTCAGGACAGGGCCGTGACACCATTTATTCAAAAGAAGATGTATACTGATACTCCCTGTAAAAAGGTTTACCAGCTTGATACAAGCCATTCTCCTTTTTTTAGCAGGCCCGAAGAACTTTGCCAGATTTTTTTTGAAATTATTGCAAATTAAAGATCACAAAGGGTTAAAATTTCTTCCTTGTCCACCCCTATTCATTCCTCCCTTCTCCATTGGGCTATTGATAATTTCATTAAATTCCTGTTGGGAAAGGTATTGCGGCCAATATGTATATCCTCTCAGAGCCAGGTTACTTACAAATGCCCGCAAATGGTTTCTTGATCCTCTCATCAGGTTTTCATAAACCTGTTTTAAATCCAAATGGGTAACACTCAACAATTGCTCTTTCAGATCCCGTATATCAATTTCTTCAATATTAGCACCAACAATCAAAGCCTGCAACTCACTGCTATCACCCTTTTCGACGAGATTATAATACAACTGCTGAATTACAGTATTTGAAAATTCTCCGGCTGCTTTCCCTGCTGCCGGATCGGTAAGGCCATATCTGTCAAGTAATGTTTTTACAGCTCCCATATGAGTCCACTCACTTTGTTTGATATTTTGAAAAGGGATGATGCCCCATTTCTGATCCATTTTACCGTACACATCATAAGCCATTTTTTCCTCCTCCCTCATAAAAGCAAGACTTTGTTTTTCAGCATTACTCAAAGCGGAATCGCTCCAGTTATTACTTGTTTTTTCACATGCCTGCAAGCCCGATAAGAAAAGAGCCAATGTAATTCCGACTGATAAAATATTTTTCATAATACTTTATTTTAATTCTGGCAATTTGGTGCAATCTGTTTCCGACGCCAGTGACATTGATTACTTAACCTGTAAAATCATCTATGATTTTAATCATAGAAATCCATAACGATAAAACAAACTATTACCTAATAGTTATTAAAAAACAGGGCCTGAATTCAGACCCTGTTAATCAGCTCAATGAAGTTACTTACACCAATTCTAATTCTTCTTTAGGTAAAGGCTTCATACAGAAAAACCAATCCTTGCAATACACATTCTTGTCTTTGCCAGTCATCCTATCGGCTGCAACTCCACAACTATCAGCTGGCGGAACAATTACATCTTCTCCCGGTTGCCAATCTGCTGGTAATGCAACTGCATGTTTATCGGCCGCCTGCAAACCAATCAGTACTCTTTTCAATTCTTTAAAATTCCTGCCCAATGAAAGCGGATAATAAATAATGGTGCGTATGATCCCTTTCGGATCAATAAAGAATACTGCCCTTACTGCTTTTGTAGAACTTTCGTTTGGCTGAATCATTCCGTATTTCCTGGCAACCCGCATCGTAATATCTTCAATCAATGGAAATTTCACTTCCACGTTTTTCATATCCCTGAACTCAATTTTTTCTTTGATGGTCCTTAACCAGGCAATATGACTGTAAAGGCCGTCCACACTTAAGCCTACCAGTTGGGTATTTAACCTTGCAAAATCATTTTCCATTTTAGCGAATGTCATGAACTCGGAAGTGCACACAGGTGTAAAATCAGCGGGGTGGCTGAAAAGAATTATCCATTTCCCTTTATAGTCTGAGGGGAAACGAATATTACCCTGGGTAGTTACCGCCTCAAAAGATGGTGCGGGGTCACCTATACGGGGCATGTTAAACATTCCGCTATCGTTTTCATTTTGTATCATAAATTATAAGTTTAAAAATTAGCAATAGGATGTTTGAACGTTCCAATGAAGCAATTTAATTGTATGCATTATCAATAACAATGAGTGTCATCAACGGATTTGGTGATAGTTGTCACAGTAAAAATGCAGATCCGAAAGGTTAGCTAACTTTAATTCAATATTTATTATGAAACTACTAATCACCGGTGCCACCGGTTTAATAGGGGCAGAAGTTGTGAGACAGGCAATAACTGATGATACCATCGACGAGATCATAGTATTGGTCCGAAGTCAGCCAGAGATCACAAATTCCAAAATCACGGTTGTACGTCATAACGATTTTTCTGATTATACCGGTTTGGAAGAATATTTCAAAAAAGCAGACGCTTTGATTTGGTGTCTCGGCATTTCCCAAACACAGGTGAACCGTAAGCAATACGAGGTCATAACTTATGAGTATACTCTTGCCTGTGCCCGGTTTTGCCTGATCGCAAATCCCTCTATAAGGTTTGTATTTGTGAGCGGTGACGGCGCTGATCGTTCTGAAAAAAGCAGAACACTATTTAAAAAAATCAAAGGAAAGGCTGAAAATGGGTTACTAAGCTCTGGATTAAAAAATCTTGTTATTGCCAGACCCGATGCTGTAAGACCCAGACACAAAAACAAAAGAGCTCCTTTCGCTTATAAACTCGTTTATCCATTATTTCCACTGGTAGAAATAATGGCTCCTTCGAAAGTCATCTGGAGTGATGTTCTTGCGAGGGCATTGATCAAAATTGGTAACCAGGGATATGAAAAAAACACCCTCGAAAATATGGAACTGAGGGTGCTTGGCAAGTCGTAATAAGCTTACCGCTGAAATTAATTTGCAGAATAACTTTTAGGTAACAAGTGTAGTTCATCCAGCAAACCTGCAACTACTCCTTTTCCTTCCTCAAGGTTACGTATCTCAAGTATTTTATCTCCACGCAAACGTATTTCAAGAGAAGTAATGATCTTATTCACTCTTCTTCCTGTTGGCTTCATTACTTTCCAGCCTTTCCTGAGGGAAGGAATGCTTTCTTTATGCGTTCCGGTAATTTTTATCCTGGCCCTGAATACTTCGCCGTCAGACGAAAGATTGACGATCCTGAATTTTGCATCAGGCATACCTTCTTTGATCCTCCTGTACACATCAAGAAATTCATCACCGCTTACTTTTTCCCTGAGGATCGTAGTACTGAAATTACCGTCCAGGTATTCCTGGGCCTCATTAAATCTTTCTTTTTCAATGGCTTCAAATACATTCAGAATAGCATCGTAATCCTGGTAGTTCATTACATTCATCATATAATCGGGATTTAATTAGTAATAAAAAGGGCTCAATAACCCAGAATAGTCAGATATTACAAATTTTTTCTGTATCTGCCAAAAAAGATTGTATTTGATAGCTGATTTTATGCTGAATATTCAACAAGAGTAACTCCTGAAGTAATAAACCACTTATCTCTTCCTTCTTATATTAAAAACAAAAAAAACGCAGCTATTGCATATGCTTTCTTTTCTGTGATCAATAAAATTGATGTCAGCTATCCATACCCTGTACGGGGTATGGTCTTATCAGTTTTATTGCAGATATTTACCCAATAATCAAAGAAGTACCCTGTATAATCTGACTTTATGAAGCGCCACATACTCATTGTTTACTGTATTCTACTGGCCATTTATTCTCATGCACAAAATGATCGTGGATTTGGTGTTACCAAAAATTCATCAGACAGTATCAAAAGAAATTTAGCATTGGTAGTAGGGATCTCCTCCTACCCCAACATTAACCGGTTGCTGTATGCTGATGATGATGCTTACCTTTTTTCAGATTATCTTATCAATGAAAAAATATGCGATAAGAAAGATGTAACCCTTCTGATTGATTCAACAGCTACCAAGGCCAATTTTTTTAAAGAGCTTCGAAAGTTGCTCGATAAATCCGGTGAGAACGACCGTGTCTTTATTTATTTTGCCGGTCATGGCGATGTAGAGAGTGATATTGAAAGCGGTTTTCTTCTTACTTACAATTGTGAACCTAATAATTACCCGGCCACTGATGCGATCGATATTTCCATGCTGGAAAAATTTGTTGCTGCTTTTACAAAGAAGAATGCAAAAGTGGTACTGATCACTGATGCTTGCCGCTCCGGAAATTTAGCAGGTGGTATGGAAGGCGCCAGTATTACGCTTACCTCATTAAGCAGAGGTTTTCAGAATGTAGTAAAGATCTTATCATGTCAACCGAACCAGTTATCGCAGGAAAAAAAATATCCCGGTGGCGGACACGGTGTCTTTACCTATCACCTGATTGATGGATTAAGCGGATTAGCCGATAAAGACAATGATAAGTTTATCACCCTTCGGGAACTAGACCGGTATCTTGATGAAGTAGCTGATGAAACCGAACAGCAGCAGGTTCCTAAAACAGAAGGTGATCCGCAGACTAAAATTGCAAGATTCAGCGAAGAGTTGAAACTGGCATTACTGGCCCGTAAAGAAAATACTGCCACAGTAGCGAGTAACACGCCTAATAAAAAAAGAGGTATCGGCGACAGCAGTTGGATCAACAACAGATACTACAAAAATTTTAACGAGCATGTTAGAGCCAACCGGCTTGTGGCTCCCGAAAAGAATAATGCATTTTATGTTATTACTGAAGCGGAAAAAGTAAAACAACCTGCCGATCTTATAACAGAACTGAAACTTGAGCTGGCAGCCATACTGGAAGATGAGGCCCAAAAGTTTATCAATAAATATCTGCGGGGAGAGTTGCCTTATAACAATAAAGAAGTGCTAAGCCAGATACAAACGGCCCGCAGCTATCTTGAGACGGTTGAAAAAATGATCGGGAAAGATGATATCCGGTTCAATGAATTTCATGTTAAAAAACTTTTTTTTGATGCTTACTATATATACAGATCAAAAGAAAAACAAAAGTTCCCGGAAGCACTTACTTATCTTGAAAAAGCTAATGACCTGATACGTAACCAGGCATGGATCTGCAATGCGATGGGTCTTTTTTATGAAGAAGTAAAAAAAGCCGATGCGGCTGTATCAAGTTATTTAAGAGCAACCAAACTTGCACCGCAATGGAGTTATCCGTGGAGTAACCTGGGAACTTATTACTGGAACAGGAATAAGCTTGTTGAAGCAGAAGCAGCCTATAAAAAGGCGCTGGAGCTGGATTCTACTTATGGTTTTGCGTGGAATGGTTTGGGTAATGTGCTGGATGACCTGCAACGATATGATGAAGCCATAGAAGCTTACCATAAATCTATTCATTTCAATCCCATTGATGATGAGCCCTGGAATGGTTTGGGTAATGTGCTGGATGACCTACAACGATATGATGAAGCAGAAGAATGTTACCGGAAAGCAATCAGCCTCGACACACTGGATGCACTACCCTGGAATGGTTTGGGCAATATACTCTCCATTAAGGAAAATTACAAAGAATCAGAACAGGCATACCGGAAAGCTATTCAACTTGATTCCACCTATTATCTCTCCTGGAACAATCTTGGACTACTGATGGAAAATACGGACCGGCTGAAAGAAGCAGCCTCCTATTACCGGAAATCTGTCGAATCAAATCCTGATTACACAGATGCATGGATGAACCTGACTGATGTATTCAGGAAAACCTATCAATATGAAGAAGCGCTGAAGACCTGTAAAAAGGCATTGGAACTGAACCCCGGTAGTATAAATCTTATAAATGACCTTGGTATCATTTATAAAAACCTGGATCGTTTCAGGGAAGCCGAAGAAACCTTTAAAAAGGGATTGGAAAAAGATTCGATGAACAGGTATATCCTGTACAACCTTGGCCTTGTGTACCAGTTTGAAAGCAGGCATGAAGAGGCGGTTGATTGTTTTATAAAAACAGTACAGATCGAACCAAAGGATGAAGACAACTGGGACCGGCTTGAGGAATCTCTCTACCGGATACAGGACTACTCCAAGAGATTATACTGGTATGAAAAGAAATGGCAAATGACACCTAATGACACTTCTTTAGCCGTCCTGATCGGTGAGCTTTATTTAAAGATTGATAACCCTGAAAAAGCCGTTGCGATTTATAAAAAGATCATGTCAACGGATCCCGTAGAAGAAATGTTCAGTTATTACCGGTTGGCAGTAGGATATGCTGCATGGAACAAGCCTGATGAAGCTTTAAAGAATCTTGAGCTGGCATTACAAAAAGGATATAACTATTTTGACTACATCGAAAACAATCCATATCTCGATTCACTGAGGGAATTACCCCGATATAAAGAACTGATCAAAAAGTACAAGAATTAGTTTCTCAGCAACAGAATTATCCTGTCGCCGGAGTCTGCCTAATGTAACATACTGTTCATTTAAAAAATGAGTGCCCATTTTGGCAGATCCGCATCCTGAGGGCACCACCAGGCAGCAGTAAATAGTATTACGCAACCATCCCTTTTTTGTATGCCATGGCCAGTAACCGAATGCAGACAGAATAACCAGTTCAGGCAAAAAGCGTACTGCCAGGTTCATAGGATGATCGCTCATGAAAAATTTTTATTCTTACAGACCCAATGATTTTCTTTTTGCGGAGATTAAAAGTATCATCAATAATAAAAACCAGGATGCAGCCAGCATAAAAGTATCCTCATGATAATGAACTTCAGCGCTGGTTTTTACAAACGCATTTGAAAATTCAAAGGCAAGATTTGATCCCCAGTGTATCCCGAAAGCCAGCCATAAATTTCCTTTGATCCAGACAGCGACAGCAAGTACCAGGCCCAGTAAAAAAAGATACAACAAAACTGCAGGATGTTCATTCAACCGCCAGATATGATTGAGCAGAAATACGGAAGCAGATATGGTGATCCATGCAGGAGCTTTTACTTTGTTTCTTAAATGCCCGTATAAATAGCCCCTCGTTAATATATCTTCTGCTATGGAAGGAAATACTGTCATTAAAAGGATCATGGGCATTTGTTCAGCAATAACCTGAACCGGCTCAACAGCCGTGACCCTTACATACTTTAATGCCGTCGAAAAAAATAAAGACAATGAAAAAAACAATATGCCAGTCCCTAATCCTGTCAGCAGGCCAGCCGCCCATTTATCTTTTAATGCCAATCCAAATCCGCCCAGCCCTTTCCATCCCTGCCACCTGGCAATAACATATGCCAGCAGCAGTATTCCGATCTTACAAACGGCCATCAGCCAGAATAAAGAAAAGAATTCAGGCAAATGGTAAACTATGAACAGTAATATAAACCCGGTAATGAATGATTTATAGTGCAATGGTATAACTTTTAGCTAAAAATAGTTATTCTTTAAACTTAAGTAACTTTGTAAAGAGTATGAAGCTGGTATTACTAATAACTGGAACCCTGGCAGTTTTGCAGTCAACGGCGCAATCAACCACACAACTGGTTAGTGCCGATGGCAGAATGATCGGTGATGTTGGTAACATTAATGGCGCTGTTATCACTACTATTCACCCAAAGGATATTGAGGGGAAGCCCAACCTGGGTTCCGACTGGAACTATGGAACTGTTTATTTTAAAAAGGGAAAAAGAGCTGATAGTTTGCTGTTGCATTTTGACATTGCTGAAAATAAAATTTACTTCAAACAAAATGATGTGCCTCTTTCTTTTCTTGAGGAAGTTGCAGCATTCTGGCTTTATCCTTCTGAAGAAATAAAAAAGAAGGACCTGCTCTTTCGTTCCGGCTATCCTGCCACCGGCCAGCATAACATGAATAGTTTTTATGAAGTGATGGCAGATGAAGGTCCGCTTCACCTGTTGAAGTACCGTTCCATGATTATTACCGAATCTTATGTTTACAATGCACCGGCCCGCCGCAAGTATATTCCTCATGACGATCTGTATCTGTTCATACCTCAAAGCAGTATTATTCAGAAAATAAAAATGAATAAAAAGTCTCTTGAGAAACAGCTTCCTGAATATGCCGGCACCATTGAATCTCTCTGCGAAAAGAATAAGTGGGAACTCAAAACAGAAGCAGAAGTTGTTGAACTCGTAAAAGAGCTGAATAGCCGGTTTGCGAAGTAAGGGTCTGACATGATATTCTGTACTGGATTTCCTGAACACTGCAGCTAAATCCTGCCAAACTATTTACATTACCTTGTGTTGAGTAAGAAAATAAAAATTATGCAAACAATTTTAGGAGCAGGTGGAGACATTGGCAAAGACCTGGCAAAAGAGCTGACCAAATACGATACCAACATCCGGCTGGTTAGCCGCAACCCACAAAAGATCAATGCAACGGATGAATTATTCTCCTGTAATCTTACCGATGCCCAGGGAGTAATGAAAGCAACAGAAGGCTCAGCAGTTGTTTACCTGGTTGCCGGTCTTCAATACAAATTAAAAGTATGGCAGAAAGAATGGCCCCTGATCATGAAAAATGTAATAGATGCCTGCAAGGCTCATAAAGCCAAACTTGTTTTCTTTGACAATGTGTATCTATACGATATTGAAGGCATTCCACACATGACGGAGGCAACAAAGATTAATCCGCCCAGTAAAAAAGGAAAAGTGAGGGCAGCACTGGTAAGAATGATCGAAGATGAAACAGCGAAAGGAAACCTTACAGCATTAATAGCAAGATCGGCTGATTTTTACGGACCCTGCATCAAAAACAGCATGCTTACACAAACTGTATTCAATAATTTTAAGAAAGGCAAAAAAGCCAACTGGCTTTGTTCAGTAAATTATAAACATAGTTTTACTTATACACCTGATGCTGCCAAAGCAACAGCCTTACTTGGCAACACCCCTGATGCCTTTAATCAAACCTGGCATTTACCCACTGCCTCTCCTGCTATGACGGGCAAAGAATGGATTGATGCCATTGCAGCAGCCATGAATGCAAAACCCAAATACATTGTAGCCGGTAAAACGCTTGTTAGAGTAATGGGATTATTTAACCCGATTATGAAAGAATTGGCAGAGATGCTATATCAGCAGGACAGAGATTATGTGTTTGACAGCAGTAAGTTTGAAAAGCGGTTTAACTTTAAACCAACTCCTTATGCAGAAGGTATTGATGCTATTGTTGAGCAGGAGTTTAAGTAAAAAAACAACTGTGGTGTAATTCTTGTGTTGTTGGTAACACTTTACTGAAGACCAACAACGGCGTGAAATTGCCCAGAAGTTTCAAGAATCTCCTCCTTCCTTATCGATCCTTTTTCTATTACTTCAGGAATATCAGGTTCGCAGATAATACACCGGTAGCTTGTCATTAAATAAAATCAGGGACAATTACGGAACAGCGTAAATTTATGTGGTCGTGCAATTAAATGATAAAACATCCGGGATCTAAACAGTTCAAAGAATAAGTATGCTCAATAAACTATTATTACTCTGTCTGCTTATAGCATCTTCATTTTGTGATGCACAAAAAATGCAGAATAAAAGAACCATTCTTTTTATTGGAGCACACCCTGATGATGAAACAGCCATCAGCGAAGTACTCAACAAATATGCGAGGCTTGGGAATAAAATCTTTGTAATTATCGCTACAAATGGCAAAGATGGTACCAGGGTTACAAAAATTCCGGCAGGAGATTCATTAGGTAATCTGAGAAAAGCTGAGTCAGCCTGTGGCTGTAAAACATTGGGTTTAAAACCACCAATCTTTTTGGGTATAGAAAGACTGGATACAAAAATTGGTGTTGGTAACTATTTTAAAGAACATCAACGCTTCATGGATTCATTAAAAATAAGGATACCTCAAATTAATCCAGACATAATAATTACTGCTGGCCCTGATGGTGATACGCATCATTCAGAGCATATTGTCGTTGGCGCTACCGTTACTGAATTACTTCTTGCTGAAGGGTGGGTGGAAAAATATCCGCTCTATCATTTTGCCTGGAAAAAAGGAGACGAATCTGTTGATCCGGGAGGTTATGTAGATAAACAATACTATAATGTAAAGGTGAATTATTCACCAGAAGATGAAAGGAAAGCTATAGAAGCATTGCATTGTTATGTAACGCAATACACACCCGAAGAATTTAATGAAGAAGCTGAAAGAAAACAAAAGGACACAACCAATGCAATCCATTTCAGACGATTTGTTGTTAAGAAAGGATTGAAAAACGATTTTGATTGAAGATGAATTTCAGAACCAAGTTGTGTGTGAAAAGCCACAGTTAAAATACCGGATCGTTTGGTGATATTTTACCAGTAAACAAATTTTATGAAGCAAATCAACTTCTTCAAGCTGATAATGCT
Organism: Chitinophagaceae bacterium; assembly: GCA_035328345.1. GTDB lineage: Bacteria > Bacteroidota > Bacteroidia > Chitinophagales > Chitinophagaceae > JJ008. The sequence continues at coordinate 12,559 of DAOLIV010000045.1, forward strand.
CAGTGTGGCATGCATCAGCTTTATGGCTTCAACCGCTCAATCAATTGATGAAACTTTTATCCGAAACCTTGACAATGAAGAGAGGTTGGCTGTTTTAAGAGGAGACTCTACTTTACTTTTTACAAAATACTGGTCACCCGACATGATCGTAAATACACCAGCCAACATCGCCGGAACCATTGAGGGAACCAAAAAGCATGTGAGAGACGGAAAGCTTGACTATGCAGTTTTCGACAGGAACATTGAAAAAATTTCAATACTTGAAAATGTTGCCATAGTAATGGGCCTGGAAACACTTAAACCACAAGGAAAAAGTGACAATGCCGGAAAAACAGTAAAAAGACGATTTACAAATATATGGATGAAGCAAAAAGAGGGGTGGCGTCTTGTTGCACGACAAGCAACAATAATAGAAGTACTCTGATCACTTATTTTTTGATAAGCCTACACTCAACATACGGTTCCGCTTGATTGCAGCATAATCAACCTGCCTGCTTAACCCCGGGATAAACCACAAGCTTTTGTACCTTTAACCATCCTCAGATCCGAACCTGGCGGTTAATAAGTGTCGCCACTTTATCAATACTATGCCTTTACCGGCAATTAAAATCTAAAGGAAATATAACCATGAGATTGATCAAGATCCTGTTTGCACTATTTTCATTGGGTGGCCTGTTTGGTTGCAAGAATTACATTGTAAAAGTTCCGCAATCACCTTATCCTATCAGTGATGATTCTTTTTCCATAGATACAATAGCACAAGGCTTCACCATTCCCTACGGAATAGCCATAGTTAATGACCATGAATACTTCATTACAGACAGGATCGGGAAACTGTTTCATTTTCAACAGGATTCTTTAACCGAAATAAGTGGTATGCCAGAAGTGGTAACTTTCGGCACCCCTGGCATAGCTGCCATTATGCATGGCGGGTTGATGGACATCAGTCTTCATCCCAACTATTCAACCAACTCATGGATATATGTCTCCTACCTGGATACTACCGGCTTTGCAAAAGTTTCCCGGTTCAAAATTCAGAACCATACTGTTACTGATTTTGATACGATCTTTAAAACAAGAGCCCAAAACTATACAGGGAACGGAATGAGGATCGCATGGGAAGACGATGCACATTTTTTTCTGAACATCGGGAACTCCGACTTTTCAACAAATACCAACCCGGTTTTAAATGCACAGGATCTTAATGATGATGCAGGCAAAATTCACCGGTTGATGGATGATGGAAGTATACCGCCTGACAACCCTATCCTGAATGGTTTTACATCACCCACATCCATCTGGAGCTATGGGCACAGAGATGTGCAGGGTTTGTATTATGATGATTCAACCCATACATTGTTTGGAGCGGAGCAGGGTCCCAAGGGCGGAGATGAATTCAATATAATAGAAAAAGGGAAGAATTACGGCTGGCCACTTTTTTCGTATGGAATCAATTATTATGGTGAACAGGTTTCGATGATCTCAGAAGACTCTGCCAGAAAATTCACAGTTCTTCCGGAACACTACTGGACCGTACCAACAAGTAACGGAGGCCAGGCCATTGCCCCTGCGTGTTTATTAAAAGTTGATGGCAGTAATATTGCTGACTGGAATGGTTATTTTCTGATCGGCTCATTGGCATACAGAAGGCTGATGAAATATAACCGGGAAACCGGCGAAACTTTCGGACTGAATATTGAAAACAGGGTAAGAACCATCAAGCAACTTCCGGGCGGAGATATTATTGCACTGATTGAACGAAATGATCTCCGGAAAGCAAATGGCAGAATTGTCAGGATTAGTAATTAGGTAAAATATGCGAATAATATTACTCTCATCTCTAATTTTAATATTATTAATTGCTTGTAACAACACTGCAAACAGAAGTAATAATAAGACTGAAGAACAGATGAATGGAGAAACTATTACTGAGAATTCTTCTACTATCGAGTTGTTTGATCGATGGGAAAAAGTCTGGCAAGATGGGCAATATAACCTTATCTCATCTTGTGTAGCAGATAAATATATACGGCACGACAGCAAAGGAGATCGTATTGTTACCAGAAAAGAATACGAGAATGAAATTAAGGAAACACGAAAGTTATTACCTGATATAAAATTTATCGTTTATGACAATTCGTTCAGTAAAAATCAAGCATGGTTACGCTACACTATGACTTACACGAATCCTGAAACAAACGAATTAACAACTAGAAAAGGAATTCAAGTATATAGGATTGAAGATGGAAAACTTGCAGAAACCTGGATGACTCTTTTAGAAACCGGAACCATGTGGGCTGACAGCACTGCCCGTAAATGCTGGTCATGCTCTCAATAATGAGAATTGAAATCAGTAAAACTACTGCCAGCATTGGGTTTTATGCAAGTTGGACATGACTTGCTTCGCTGCGTCTATATATGTAACTTCAGCTTTAGTAATTCTATTGGGCTTCAGTAGCCGGGCTGGACGGAACAACATTGCCCACCTGCATAAAGCCTCGAACGTAGGGAAGAAATGGCCGAATAGCACATTCAAAAAATCTTCACATAATATTGGCGGCTACGAATGACCGCCTTTTGCTTTCATTAAATTCAAATCATTCATTTTACTACCTGTAAATTCATTCATATTGAAAAGGCTCTGTCATTCTTACTTCTGTACTACGGATCGGCTAAAAACTGTCCGGTGTTAGTGGATGGTTCGTTGATACCTGATCAATGTCATTCCTTATGACTTTGCGAATTCATACCTTTAAATACTTCTATTATTATGACAAGTAAAATAAACCGATTTGAAACTGTCTCTTCAAGAAATTTAAGCGATTTAGTTCTTCTTATATCAGACCATATAACTGCTATGCTTGCTTATTGGGACAAAGACCTTATATGCAGATATGCAAATAGTGCTTACGTAGAATGGTTTGGTAAAACAAAGGAAGAAATGATCAATACTATTCGTATTGATGAGTTGCTTGGTCCTCATCTTTATGAAAAGAATCTTCCTTACATTAAAGCCGTTCTTTTGGGCAAGAAACAGTTGTTCGAACGAGAGATACCAATCCCCAATGGCGGCGGGATCAGACATTCTCTTGCCACTTATATTCCCGATATAAATGACGGAGAAGTAATCGGCTTTTTTGTACATGTTGCTGATGTGACCCACTTAAAGGAATTAGAGAATACAATTGCTTCTGCAAAAAGAGAAACTTTACGAAAAATCATTGAGACAAAAGAAACAGAAAAAAGACATCTCGTTGAAATCTTAAGGGAAAACGTAAATCAGAGACTTGTTGCCTGCAAAATGACAGTAGAAAGTGAACGAAAAAAAGATATCAACACCAGATTGTATGAAGAAGTCAGTGACTCCATAGGCGGAGTTATCCAGGAACTAAACTTACTGTGTCAAGATTTGGCCCCTACAGAAATTGAAATATTGGGTCTTATTGAAGCTATCGAGTTGTACCTGGCGAAATCAGCTAAAAGACAGGGGAAAACTATTGATTTTGCTTTTGAAAATAGCAGTATTGAAAACCTAATATTAATGGACAAATATTCCATTTTTAGAATAGTTCAGAATTTTATAACAATTGCTCTGAACGATGATGATATTAAAAACATTGAGGTTTCCATACAATATACCGAACCTTATGTGAAAATTAAGTTTATCACTGATACTAAAACCCTACTGAATAAAAGCTCAAATGAATATCATACCATTGCATCCAGGATAGATAATTACTCAGGGAAATTGACGGAATATGTAACTGAAACAAAAAATGTCTACGAAATTGAACTCCCAATAATAAAATGTATTGATTTGTAAACATAGGATTGGGTTTTATGCAAGTTGGGCATGACCAGCAAACATCAGCCAATTGCAAATCCAGGCTGTTGTTCGGGCTGCACAAACAACTTTCAATTTTAGTTCTTAAATTCAACTTTATATTTTCACTCAGCAGCGGTTATGGGCTATGCTATTTGACACTCTATGCTAATTAAAATCAACCGACAAGACTGTCTAAAAAAATATCCATCTTTCCCTTTGCGTAGCTACAACTATGACAAAGGCGAAGAAAAGTTTTACTATCCAAAAGTTTTTAAAAGTCATATACTAACACTTTTTTCAAAATCATTCAAGGGTCATATAGGGCATCTTGGGACAGAGTTACTAAAATTGATGAAGCAACTTGGCTATGACAATTTAATTTTCCTGGGGGACATAGAATTACCTTGGCTCCATCAAAGTAACGACTATAAACCTGCTAAAGAAGCACAACAATATTTGGTAGACAAAAAAATCGGAAAACGTTTCGACGGGGCTTTACAAGTTGATAAATCCGAATTGGCGTCATTCATTAAACATCTTTCATGGTTGACCCGTTGCAATGCTTCACTACCCTACTTTCATTTCATAGATGAAGGACAAAATATCATCGGTAACATTTGTAAATACGGTAATCTTCATATTGACACATTAAATGAAGTGACAGATATATCTTTAAGCATCGCTATTACAAAAGGTGACTTTAAATTCTTAAACGGTAACAATTGTTTCAATCAGTTTGGCAAGACAAGTGTAATTTCTGGACGACGTATTATTGTGTGACCGAGAAGCACAAGCCGGTAACAAAAAGCTTTGCATCAGCATCTCCCGGAATAAAAATAGAAACCCCTGTAAAAACAGAACCTGTTGACGTAATTCACCCTCTAAGTTGTCGTATTGACACTGTATGAAATACTGGAATGAACCCCATCTTTGTATTGCCAATAAAATCAAAATAATTAAATATTGTTTTATGAAAGGAGCATTTAAAATACCTGGTTTTCTCAAATCTGCTTTAATAATTGTTATGCTTTCTTTTGTGGCATCGCAGTCAAACGGGCAACAAATCAAAGCTTCCAAAAGTGGTTATGCTCCTGTTAACGGTATTAAAGTTTATTATGAAGTATATGGCGAAGGCAAGCCCATCGTTTTACTTCACGGCGCTTTTTATACCATTGAAATGAATTGGTCAGAATTAATACCTGAATTGTCTAAAACAAGAAAAGTTATTGCCCTTGAATTTCAGGGACACGGACACAGTCCTTTTTCTGACAGGAAATTAGACATTGCAACCCTTGCAAAAGATGTGGAAGGATTATTGGATTTTTTAAAAATTGACAGTGCCGATGTAGCCGGATATAGTATGGGTGGTTCTATTGCTTACCAGTTTGCCGTGCAAAGCCCTGAACGATTACGAAAATTAGTTATCATTTCCTCTACCTATAAAACCAGCGGCTGGCTGCCGGCAGTTAACGGTGCGTTTGATGATTTTAAGCCTGAATTTTTTGATAATACCCCATTAAAAACTGCATACGATGCAGTGGCGCCTGATAAAACAAAATGGAGAAGTTTTCTGAAACAGATGTTTGATTTCGCCCAGGAACCATTTAATATAGGAGACTCTAATATTGCAAAAATTACCGCTCCTGTATTAATTATATCCGGCGATAACGATGGAACGGATAAGATTGAGCTGATGAAAACATATCAACTACTGGGTGGCGGCATTACTGCCGATCTGCAATCAATGCCAAAATCGCAGTTGGCTATTATTCCTTCACAGGGGCATGTGAGTGTAATGATGCAGACAAAAACAATATTAAATTATCTAAACGACTTTTTGAAATAAGTACGAACCGCTAACATGGTATTGTTGCAATTTATCTTCTTTCATTTGCAGAATATATTCCCAACATGATCTTTAGGTTGGTCGACAAAATTATTCAATAAAAAAAGCCCTGATGTCCCGGTTCACCGAGAGTCAGAGCTTCATCAAAAAAATATATTTATTTATCTCGCTGTCTCGTTTGGAAACTGCAGTTACTGATAATCGTAATTGTTCACTGACATAGCGCCTTGCTCCAATGGTCCCTTGTAGGATTCGGGATTAACCGGGAAGTGACGGGTATAGATATTATTTTGTTCAAAAAGATTCCGAAGCCAGGTGGCAGTGGTTTTAAATCCTTTTGCATCTTTCGGATCAAAATCATTCAGCTCAAGCCCATTCGCTTCTTTCATCATCAACTGCGGATCATCCAGGTAATAATATAATACTGCCAGGTTGTAATAGCAGCCATAGCGGATCTTCCGGTCATGCCGGTTATTACTACTATACAGCTTTTTAATCTTTTCAAAATAATTAATGGCAGGTTGCACTTCTTCCCTCGCACCTGTGATCGGGGTGTTAGCATTCATGGTGAATAAAACGTCCATCACCTGTTGAATCGCTTTGCGCCAGTTGTCATATTCGGGGTGCTTACGTTTACCCACTACCCACATATAATCATTAACGGTTACTGCATTAAATCCGAAATTATTATTAAGACGGCTGCTGAGTATATGCATGGCATCGGCAACATTATCCCTGAATAATTCTTTGGTAATGGCGAGGGAGTTCAGTAAAAAATAACCTTCCGCCATCGGCCGAAGTGTGAATTCAGGACTGCGGTAAATCTGTTTATTCAAACGACTTATAATCTCCTCATCACGGATATGCATGCCTTTGTAATCGCTGATCACAGCATTGGCTTCAAATGTATAGGTTAGTTCCTGCCAGTAATAAATTTTAGTACCGGTTATCTGCCCGTTACGGTTCTTAGTAGTCACTACTCTTTCTTTAACAGATACATCTCCTGGCAGCAGGTCGCCCAGTTTAACCGAAACTTTGAGATGCCCGTTTTCATCCAGTTGTTTCCAGCCTTCCAGCCGCACGGACCTGGCCGGATCCAGTTCACTCAAAAGGGGATTCATCAATTTTGTGCCGGTGACTTCTACATTATAAGTACGGTAAGCAGAATCCAGTTTTACAGAAGGAAGTGATCGGTATTGCACCGTAAAACGGTAGCGATCCAGGTCAACTGTTTTTTGTGCTATGGATACCAGGGGCAGAGCGATGGAAAGAAGGAGGTATAGTTTTTTCACAGGTATGGATTTAATTAAGAAACGGTTATGCGGCCATCAAATGATGCGATTACCGACAGGCGACTAAATTAATCATTGGTTTGCGGGTATTTATGGAAAAAATACGGAGAGAATTTACGAGTCCTTGCATTAATTAAACTAAATGATCTTCGCAAAGCAAATGGCAGAATTATCAGGATAAGTTACTAAGTGACGATGAAACCCCGACTCTCATTGGGCCAAACGTTAGTAATAGAGAAAAGCCAGCAAGATTTTATACTTAACAGGCATTACTGTAATTTTAATAATCCCACCGGTTAAGACCCCCCTGATTATTGCAAATAAATTAAACCAGCACATTATTTTTTATGTGACTGAGAGGCACGAAGTGCAGAAAATATGGAACAATTAATTTTAAAACCATTGCAGCATAACGGTGAAGAAAACATCGGTATGTATTTTCCCAACAAAGGTGAATTGAACCGGGCTGTTCGTAAAATTAAAAAAGCGAGGTGGACAACCACATTCAAATGCTGGTATGTTCCATTAAGCAAAGAAAAATACAATGAAATTGCAAGAACGTTTAAAGGATTAGTGAAGATCGAACATTCAGCATTATACCAATACCTGGAGGAAAAAAAGAAAGACAGCCAGTCACTAACCATTAAACAAAAACAATTGGTTCCAACAAATGTATTACCGGTCCTGCCAGTCAAACCCAATAACCGGGTAACGACCATTTACAAAGGAGGAAAGATCCATTCTGTAAATGCTCATGTTTTGCCGGCGATGCAACAGCATTTAAAATTAAAAGCATACAGTCCATCCACCATCCGCACTTATTTGCAGGAGATGACACACCTGCTGGGGATGTTGAAAAACATACCGGCTGTTGAATTAACACCTGAACACCTGAAAAGATATCTGGTATTTTGCAGCGAGCAACTGAATTTAAAAGAGAATACACTGCATAGCCGGATCAATGCTCTCAAATTTTACTATGAACAAGTATTGCACCGTGAAAAATTCTTTTGGGAGATTCCGCGACCTAAGAAGCAATACCTGTTGCCAAAAGTGCTGGGCGAAGATGAGGTGGCCCGCCTCTTCAATGCACTGACTAACCTGAAACATAAAGCCATGTTATTTACGGTGTATAGTGCAGGACTTCGGGTTAGTGAGATCGCTGTTTTGAAAATAAGGGATATTGACAGCAGCCGCATGCAGATACGGATAGAAAATGCCAAGGGGAAAAAAGACCGGTATGTAAATCTGAGTCCTGTATTACTGGATGTTTTACGTTCGTATATAAAAATCAACAAACCCAAACCAAAAATATATTTATTCGAATCGGAACAAACGGGGGAAGCTTATCCTACCCGAACAATCCAACGGATTTTTCAACAAGCCAAAGAAAGGGCCCGGATTTCCAAGCAGGTGGGGGTACATTCTTTGCGGCACAGTTTTGCCACTCATATGCTGGAAAAAGGAATTGACATCAGATATATACAAGATCTTTTAGGGCATTTCAGCATAAAGACAACCTCCATATACCTGCATGTAAAAAAAGAGCAACTGGTAAACATTATCAGCCCGTTTGATGACCTGTGGAGAAGCGGGAAAATAGATTGGTAAACTACGAAAGTCTTCTGCAATAAACATGGCGAAGAGTGTTTTTCAAATCCGTATTTGCGACACTGCAATGAACATGGCGAAGAGTAACGTGTTGAAGATCAATAGTGAATTTTTTGAGATGGCTTGATTCGTGTCGTATA
>DAOLIV010000046.1:0-21044 GCA_035328345.1 Chitinophagaceae bacterium
AATATTTACGGTCGGTTTTAATATTGAATTTTAAAATCAAAAATTAATTTTATGAGATTGTTAATAATATTTAGTTCTATAATAATTTTGCTCAGTTCTTGCAAAAAATATCTTGATAAAAAACCTGAGGATAAGCTTCAAATTCCAACAACTCTTTCTGATTTCCAAGCATTATTAGATTACCCCGATGTTGTTGAACCCAGCTCATCCCCTGGAGTTTTAGACTTAGGATGCGATGATTATTATTTGTCTTATTCTGCTTATCAGGCTTTATCTCCGGTGCCTTATAACTGCTATACCTGGGAAACTGATATTTGGAACGGAGATATTTCATCAGATTGGAATATTCTTTACTCTATTATTTATGTTTCTAACGTTGTATTAGAAGGATTGGAGAATTTCAAAGTGGACAACCCGACAGAACAAGCTAAATGGAATGACATTTACGCCCAAGCTTTGTTTGTTCGTGCAATTCAGCATTACTACTTGGAAGAAACATTTGGCCAACCTTTTACACCTTCTACTGCTAATACTGATTTGGGAATACCTCTAAAAATTTCATCGGAATTGAATGGAAATGTAAGACGATCAACAGTTCAAGACGTTTATAAGCAAATAACTACTGATCTTCTTGAAGCCGTAAAATTCCTTCCTAATACTTCTGTAGCAACAAGCCGACCCAGTAAGGCTGCTGGGTTTGCTCTACTCGCCAGGGTCTATTTAAGTATGCAGGACTATTCAAAAGCAGGGGCCTATGCTGATAGCTCATTAACAATAAAAAATTATTTGTATGATTATAATTTGATTTCAAATCCAACGACTAACACTAATCCTTTTTCCGGATTCAGACCTCCCAATGATCTCAATTTTGAAGTCTTATACCCTTCAGTACAAATAAGCTATGGGGTATTAAGGCTAAGCACAACAAATATTGATAGTAATCTTTACAATTCGTATAATTCAAATGATCTCCGCAAGCGGGTTTATTTTAGAAGCTCCACACCAAATTGGTATTTTAAGGGGAATTATTCAGGGACCTCATTTAGACAATTTTCAGGACCTGCAACTGATGAAATGTACCTGACAAGAGCTGAGTCTTATGCAAGGAGTGGAAATAAAGATGCTGCCTTAGCTGATCTTAATACCTTATTAAAGAAACGGTGGTCAAATTCGGTACAATATATTGATGTGACTGCAGGAACAGCTGATGAGGCATTGGCAAAAATATTAGCTGAAAGGCGCAAAGAATTAATTTTTCGTGGGATGAGATGGATAGACCTCAGACGACTAAATCAAGATCCCAGATTTGCAGTAACCCTTATAAGAAAATTAAACGGTCAAACTTTTACTTTGCCTCCAAATGATAAAAAGTATACTTATCCCATACCGGATGTTGAAATTCAGTTGAGCGGTTTGGAGCAAAACCCCCGTTAAAAATTATATGATTAAGTATGGTAATGTAAATTGTAAACTATTGAAGCTACAGGCCATAGCAAGTATTATTGGTTGTCTGCTGCTAGCCGGTACATGCATCAACGCACAAAACCTGCGATCAGCAAGTAATTGTGTAATATTAAACATTAAGCAAAAAAATGCTTCGGTATCGGATACTTTCAGATTAGCTATTTACGAACATTGGTATCCCGGGGCAAAACCTACAAAAATTTTTTTATCTAAAGTAAAAGTGAATGGAGATTTTCAGTTCGAGATTCCTAACATAAAGGGACCTACTTATACTGACATTTTTAAAGATTTTAGCCCAACCAATAACCCGATCAATATTCTGCACTTATACATAATTGAACCAAAGGATGAGATTACAATTTTTATATCATCCAATGTTCAAAATCCTGTTTTTCAAAATGACTATGAAGTAACATTTTCCGGAATAGGGTCGTCAAAATTCTTATGCAAGCAACGAATGGACAAACTAGTCAGCACTCAGCTGACGAGTAATGTTAGTGTTCAATATCTCCAAAGTATGGCTAAAGAAAATATCTTTCGACAAACAATTGAAACAGGAGAAGCACTGCTGAAGGGTTATAAAAATAAGATGAGAAAAGAAGCATATAATATTCTTCAGGCGGATTTTTATTCTTCCGTTTGGATAAGGCAAATTCAACAATTTGAATATGCAGCACGGCTGGGTTTAGTTAAAGATGAATATTTTAAGATGGCAAACACTCTAAGAAATTTGATTTCGAATAGAGAAAAGAGCCTAAGCCCTGAGTCGAAAAATATATCAGTAACCTATCCAATATTTGCACTTAATCTTGCAGGAATTGGTAAAGGAAAAGGAGGTAATTCTCTACGTTTTAAAGACAAGTTCATACCTGATATTTATAAAGAGCTAATGGATGTATACAAAGGAGAATTACGGGATAGGGTATTGGTTTTCTTTGCGCTGAATATTTTAAATAGAAAGGCAGGCCAAGGAATCTTCAATGACATAATATCAAATATTGAAACTAGTTATTATCGAGAAGTTCTAGATATACATGGAGATAATAATTTGGTGGGTAAACCTGCATATAATTTTTCATTGGAAGATACAAGTGGCAGACTGGTGAAAATGGAAGAATTCATGGGAAAAGTTGCATTTGTTGATTTTTGGTTTACGGGGTGTGCCGGCTGCAATCAGTATTACGATAAGGTTTTAGCAAAGGTTGAAGAACATTTCAAAGGTAACAGTAATGTAATTTTTGTTGCGATCAGCATAGATACTGATAAAAAAAGATGGATGGAGGGAATACGTAGCGGAAAATATACTTCACCTGAGGTTGTAAATCTATATACAAATGGAAAAGGAGAGGCACATCCGGTTATTGAGAACTACCGGGTTTTAAGCTATCCGCGACCTGTGCTAATTGACAGGAACGGTAATATTTTTAGTAATAATAATGATGAACTAAGAAGTGGAGGAGCAGAAAAACTCATTGAGACTATAGACAAAGCACTTGAAAAAAATCAAGTTGATCATGGAAATATGAATTGAAGTAATAAGGTTTTCTCATGTGTCCAGTGTCCTAACGGAAGGGTTTTCAAATCCATCCTCATACACTTAAAGAAAGAACGGAAGCAGTGGATTGCTTGTCTGACAGAGTTTGAAGCTGCTTTCCTCTTTTGATTAGTTATGAGTTTAGAATTAAGAATTATGAATGAAATAAGGATGTAGTTTTCTCATGTATAGAGCAGTTAGTCTCGTTTGTAAGGGGAGTTAAAAGCGGCTCCCCTTTTTTTAAATGACATACAGGAGGATTACCTCCCCCGTCTCGCCAAAGGCGAGACACCCCCTCAGGAGGGGGATATTATGGAAAAAGAATTAATAAAAATTAAGTTATTGCAATACAAACCAAGAACATCACTGACGGTGATAAGTGGTGGCCGTGTGGTTCGTATAATCATTAAAGATATAATACGAGTAGCGAAATATGCCAATAATGCGATCATTTATACAATGGAAAATGAATACAGAACACTATATAGTTTGCAAGAGATAATGAATGACCTGCCAGTGAATGATTTTTTCCGGGTGCACCGGTCGCATATTGTTTGTTTAAATCGAATCACCAAGATTGAGAAAGCCAGGATAAGGATTGGTGATTTTAAAGTGCCAGTGACGAAGTATTATAAGAGCCTTATGGCAAAGAGGCTTAGGGAGATGCTGGAGAGTCATTTTCTTTCTTTTGCTTGCTCAAAAGAAAGAAACAAAGAAAAGAGCAGCGAATTCGAATTTAAATAGCCTGATGTTCGAAGATTGCCTATGCGAATTCGCTTTCGAAGAGTTCTTTAATGCCAGAATTTTAGAACGAAGGCTCCTCTTCGTGTTATGCGGGAAGTCCGGAGGCGCTGTGTTTTTGCAAGGGTGCTGATTCATTGCTTCAAATTGTTTTTTTGCAAAAACAAGGCGCTGGAATAGTCCTTAAGATCGTGTAGTGTAAGGTGGATCATGAATAATAGGTAATATGGCCGTTGAGCTATTTTCTGAGGCCGGTCCTTAAAACCTATGAACAGGAAAGATTGCTGAATAATGAGAAAAGAATATGAATTGCTACATCATGAGATGTTGCAGGATATTGAACGTTGTATGCAATTGCCGCATCCTGAAAAGGAGAATGCGGAAAACTGTTTCTGGATCGCCAGGAACTATTGGGAGAAACTAAGGGATTGTATTAAGGAGAAGGGATTTAAGAATGAGTTTGAAGAAATTGAATTTTTCAGAAACATAAAACCAAAGTTTACCAGCTACATAGAATATTATGTGATGCTATCAGAGGCATTACAATTTGCACCAGGCGAAATTAAGATGCCGGAAGAGATAAAAAGTCATTCTTCAAAAGAGAGCTGGGAAACTGCCGTTCAAAAAAATAAGAGAGAGTTCTGGGAGAACGAGGAAAAAAGATATCAGCGTTTTTATGACAAGCATGCTGAATTGATCGCTTATTATGAAAGCGGCAAAGTTAATAAGGACAGGATTTATTTTCTGAGAAGTAATAATGAACTCAAAAATGATTTTAAGCTGATGTTGTATGATAACGATACCGAATGGCTGACTTACTATGAGCAAATTATCAGAAGCTGGTTGGCGCATAGGAAGTTCAGGGAGTATGTGGGCAACCGGATATCCCAACTACAGAAAACGAATTTTCAAAGATGACTCACTTATCTGTTGAGATAGTAAAGAAGCCTTATGCTTTGGTGTTGCACATCGAGCATCCACTGGATACGGTGCGTCGCCTGGTAATGTATTTTGAAGAAATAAAACTTATGGTGAATACCATGGAAATGTATCGTTACAGAAACGGCGATGCGATGGTAATTCTAAAATGCCAGGTGGAAGAGGAAAGGTTGCAGAATGCCTTCGAAAACATCAAAAAGATTGCCGGAGTGATGACGGTTGAAAAGATGGAAGGTATTTCATGCAATGCAGAAGTTCAAAATTTTAATAATAAGTAATGCCTGTTGCAATTCTAACTCAAGAAGATCTCCAGGAGTTTAAAAAAGAGCTGATTGCTGAAATGAAGGCAATCCTGGAAGAAGGTCCTGCCAAGCCTAAAAAGTGGTTGCGATCTGCAGCAGTGCAGGAATTACTTCAAGTCTCTCCGGGTACCTTACAGACACTACGAATAAATGGAACGCTGAAATATGCTAAACTCGGGGGCATCGTTTTTTATGATTACAGCCATATTCAAAAATTATTAGATAACCAGGAATAGTTTTATGAAAGTTGCTGTGCTCACTGAACAAAGTCTGCGGGAACTGAAATATGAAATCCTGGAAACGATTAAAGGAATCACTGACAAGGAACCAGAACAACCTAAGAAATGGTTACTGAAAAAAGAATTGCAGGAGATCATTGATATTTCATCAGGGACTCTTAAGATGCTGCGGGATAACGGCACCCTTAAATACTGGAGGGAGGGGAATACTATATTGTACGATTGGGAATGGATTGAGGGGGTGCTGGAGGGGCGGGATGTGCAAGAATGAAATCGAAATTGAGAGCTTTAAATTTCAAAATTGCTTATCTTTCTGATAGCCTTTTTAAGCCACAAGCCACCTACATCATATGAAATTGTATGTTGACGTAACAAAGCTTACAGATTCGCCCTATTCTGGCTCAAATCTCCATCCATTTATTTTTGATCAGGCTAATGTCAATGAATTAGTAAGCGATATTACAATTGGCAATCCAACTTGTTATCTTATTTCTGGCTATCGTGGCGCTGGCAAGAGCTCATTTGTTAAAAAAGTTGAACAATCAATAGATGCAGAAAAGAAAATATTGTTTGTTCATACCAGCTTTGCAAAATACCATTCTCATAACTTCTTACTTCGAAAACTAATCAGGGGGTTATATCAAACGATAAAAAAAGAAGAAAACCAGACTACCTACAATCACTTACTTGAAGGTGAAGTAAAAGCAAACGAACATGAAGAAAACAAAACATCCGTATTGCTTGGCGAACTTTATGAACGAACATTCCATGATATTTCCAAAAGCATTTCCAAGCAAGACCTAAATGAAGAAGAACAAAAAATTAGTGTTGATCTTCTTTTATTTACCGGGTTTAGCTTAGTATTTCTTCTTTCTCTCTCTAATCTTATTTATCCCTGGATTGGAATGAATGCTATACCAACAGTTATTGCTTTGATAGGATCAGCAGTTGCCAGTGTAAGACAATTTATGTCTATCTCCGCTACTTCAACCCGAACAGAAACTCATTCAAAGGAATTTAATCGTAAAACTCTATATGATGAGGAGATTTCCGGTTACCATTTTAGCAATTTGCTTATTGGTCTATCCAATAAAGAAATTAAAGTCGTGTTTGTGCTGGACGAACTTGATAAAGTGAAAGAGAATGAGGTAAATGATCTTCTAAATGAAATGAAACCCTATTTAGTTTCAGGACTAGCAAGTTTTATTGTTGTAGCCGGGCAAAATTTATTTTACAAGTATAAATACTCTGCCTCAGTCGATGATTCAATACTTTCGACGCTATTTAGCAGGGTTATTCATGTGCCTTTACTTTCCGCAGCAGATTTTAATTCTCTATTCCGCCAACTCATTGACAAAACTCAGCATCCAACAGAAATACCGGATTCAGAATATCAGATATTTCTGGAATACCTGATCTTTAAATCAAAGAGAATTCCACGCAAATTTATAAATCTCATTAGAGAAAAAATATATTGGGAAGGCGAAAAAGCATATCTAGATATAGATACGACAATCCGAAAGTATAAGGTCTGCTCAGAAATAATCAATGCGATTAAAAAAATAGATGACGAGCAAATTTCAGTTTCTTTTTCCGGTGGTTCAAGAGATTATTTGTGTATGCAGTTATTTATAAAAGCAGAGAAAATTCTAGGCATGGACTGGAAAAACTGTACTTTTTCAAAAGAAAACTTATTTAATTGATATGAGCGAAGAAGCAAATAATAATATTAATAGTGACCAAGGTGAAACAAGGAAAATGTTAGACAACCTAAACAGGTATCTTGATGACTACACCGATATGCTTCTCGAAGATCTGGTTGTAAGAGAAGTTATAAAAGATGTAACTCTGAAGGGGACAACAGATGGTAAAAAATATCAATTAGCTGATATCTTCAAAGATGACAAAGGTACTAGCTCTGAAACGCTTTCAAAGGAAAAAAGAGTTGTCCAGGAATTTTATGACTTTCGAAATATCGTAAATAATGTATTTCAAAATATTAAGTCGAATGATCCGGAAGATGGTCAGGCCACTACACTCAGCAGAATAGTAAACCGGCTTGTAGAATACAAGGCTTTCAATCCTGACTGGAGAACTGTTTCTATACTAAGGGATTTCCTTGACAAAGCAGATGATTTACTTACAGATGATGAACTTACATCATCAACAGTTACATTACTCGAAACATATAAAGTAAATTTTAATAGCTTAATTCTTGAGCTTCTAAAATTTCACGCCAAGCATATTCTCAGCAAAAATCTTAATGTAGAAACGATTGAAGAGGTCTCTAAAAAGGAAAAATCTTCCGCTGACTATTTGATAAGGTTAAAAGGGATTAGCTATATGTTACTTGTGGAAGTCAAATTCAGAAAGAAAAATATTCAAATAAAGGAATTGATTCAACAATGTCAAGAGCTATTGAGAAAGTATGGTGAACGCAGTAACATAAAAAGCCATGTACTTCTCGTAGTGTATACTTATGAAAGTGCAAGTGAGATTGAGCGAAGTAAATTTAGGTTTAAGCAGAACATTGATGGTCCTTTCAGGGATCTTGATCCCTATATTCATTTTATGCCAATACAGATTGGGACATTCACTAATCTGCCTATGGAAATTGAATTATTGAGAAATGAATTAAAAGCTGAACGAGTTTTCTCTTTTGTCTTGAAGAACCAACCTGCAAATAGTGAACACCCGGACAAGGATGATCACTATTATCCGCAAGTTTTCAATCTTAATAAGAACGGATATGATATTCGATTTTGGACGAAAACCCCACCAGAGCATTGGCGTTTTGGAGTTCAATTTTCAATGGACGGATCATTCCCGGCCAGAGAGACCAGGCACCTAAATACTCATCCTGTATTTCATTTGGAGAAGAATAAAGATGCTGCCGACCACCTTCACTATTCTTATTATGCTACAGATTTTGAAGATCTTGGAAAGCCAAGCACTTTGCAAAATTATCATGGCGAGCCTCTCACAATTCGAGTATATACAGAAAACGGAGAAACCATAGTAGAAACATTTGATCAGGAAAATCGAACTATTCTTCAGAAACCGATTAACGTGAATGGGTTTAAGTATTTTAAAGTCTTTGCATGGGCCGACGGACGTAACCCATTTGAGTTTCACTCTGAAGTTATTGTCCGAAATTAATTACAGCCCGATTTATATCAGGAAAGGAGGTTTTATCAGATGAAAACTTTTTTATGAAGTTTACACATTTCCTCGCTGATAAGCTTCTCTTTCACTTTCGAATAATGTTGCGTTTGTTTGAGTGAAGAATGTCCGAGCATATCACTTACAGCTTCCAGTGATACTCCATTAATCAGCATTATAGGGGCAAAAGTTGCTTTAATCCCACCAAATATAAACCACCTTCTTGTTTTTATATTGCAAGCCCATTTCCTTTATTACGCTTTCGTTTTCGTATTCTACTTCATCAGGCAGCAAGGTTTTTGTAGCTTCTTTAATTTCTTCTTTTGTGAGGTCACCTACAAAATATATGATGTCGGTATAAAACCACTCATTGTCATTCAGTTTGCCGTTGTCGTAAATCATTACATCTTTTATTTCGGCAAAGACAGCAAAAGTTTTTGGATTTTGGGCAATTGCTTTCAATATACTATAATATGTCGCAATTGGTGGTTTCTTTTCCAGGTTCGGTGCTATGGATGATTCATCATTGTTCCCATCAAAAAATTCGTCAATGGTCAGCAGTACAGGTTGCTTAATAGCCGGAAATTTCAATAAATCATATTTGCTGACCAATGCATCCCTTTTTGCTTTATCTACCGGGATCTTCGCCTTTCCGGTTGCAACCGACTGGTTGTTATTACAAGCCGTTATGACAAAAACAACTGCTGTTGCCATGCACAAAATTCTTTGTGAGATGATCGTACAGAATTTAGAAGCGGAGCAATTAGTCAGCCGGCATTGTACTTTTGTCATGCAGGATGTGAGTTTAAAATTTGATGTCATGCCTGGTGCAATAATACCTCGGAATGCATCCGGTTGCCGTGTAGGTCACCAAATAATATTTTCTTCCTTTGATTGGGATATTTTCATTTCTGTACCTGATTTCTAAAATCCCGTCTTTATGCTCAGCCGGACAGGTTGGGATATAGGTTGCAGGGTAATCAAAATCGCATTTTTCGCTAAACACAATGCCAGCATTTATTTTTTGTCCGGGTTTGATTAAAATGCTGTCCCTGACTTCCGAAAGATTATCACTGCCTGTTGCTGATAATTTATAATACCCGGGTTCCAAGTCCTGGTAAACCAGTACGGTTGCTGAGTCGGTAGTCGTAGTGTAAATATTGTCGCTTTCTTTGGTAAGTGAAATTTTTGCCGACTTCCAAGGCAAATAAAAATTAACTTCAATATATTCCTTATCTTCTGTTTGGGCGGATATAAGATGTCCCAAAAACAAGAGTGCGGTTGTTAGTAGAATTTTCATAAATGTATACCAGATTTCAGAGACAGGCTAATTTTTGAGATCTCATAATTTCTATCGGGAAACCGAAGCGAAATCAAGCTTCATATTCCTGACAAATTTAGCAACTCCTTTGATTTTCTATGTATTAATTAATAGCATCCATTCAGTTTAATGTCGTTATTCAAAGGAAATTTATGATTGAGTAAAAGGTTAACAAATACTCCTGATCTTATAAGGTATCCTATTGTCAGAGCTTATTAACCAGTTTTGGTTTTACCGATAGTGGGGAAAAGTTTCCTTCGGAGCTTACTCATTTCTTCGCTGATAAGTTTCTCCTTCACTTTAGAGTAGTGTTGTGTTTGCTTTAATGATGAATGCCCGAGCATATCGCTTACAGCCTCAATAGAAGCGCCGTTATTCAGTGTTATCGTTGTTGCGAATGTGTGCCGGGCAATGTGAAAGGTCAGGTTCTTATTTATACCGGAAACGTCAGCAATCTCTTTTAGATAGCTATTCATTTTTTGATTGCTTAGAATTGGCAGCAGAGTTTCCCGCTGGCCAGCTACCGGATTGTTTTTGTAACGGCTCAAGATTTCTTCCGGTATTTCCAAAAGAGGAATCCGGGAAAGCTTTTTTGTTTTCTGCCGGCGGATGAATATCCAGCGGCCGCCATCAATGCCAATATTAATATGTGATTCATTCAGGTTTTTTACCTCACTATACGCCAAACCGGTGTAACAGGAAAAGAGGAAAATATCCCGCACAAGGGTAAGCCGGTCCGAAACGAATTTTTTATCTGCGATGGTTTGCAATTCTTCTTCCGTTAATACTTCCCGGATCACTTCTTTCTTGGTCATTTTGAATCCGAAGAATGGATCTGTCTGCAGCCAGCCTTTTTTGCGACACAGCAAAACGATCTTTTTGAAGTTGGCCAGATATTTCATCGTTGTATTGTGGTTGCAATGGCGAACGGTTTTGAGCCAGTATTCATAATCGGTAATAAATGAATAATCGAGTTTCCTGATATCGAGATCGGAAACATTGTATTTGTACAGTAAAAAGTTCTGTGTATGATCCAGGGAAGTGGTGTAACGTTCCAAAGTACCAAGTGCAAACTCGCCGGACTTTATTAATTCTTTCAGCTGGTTGTTGTGATGCCGGAAGATTTCAATGATCATCCTGGGCTTTTCTGCAATGCCCAGCCATTTGTTTTTGAACATCGCAATGGTGAATGATAAATTCTCCTGAACTATGTCTCTCTGTATTTGATATACCCGGTTGCGGAGTGTATCAAGCAAAGCATTGACAGCCTTTGCTTTTTCCGTGTTGATACTGGATTTTACTTTACCTGCTTCGCTGGACCATTGCTTGGCCTCTACATACGTCCTGGTTGAAATCTCGAAGCGCTGACCATTGATTGTAACCCGGAGATAAATCGGGATAAGCCCGTCAGTCGTGGCTTTTGCCTTCTTTGCATAAAAGAGGATGGACAAAGTTGTGTTCATGTGGTGACCCCTTTAAAAGTGATAAAATTAGATTTCCGGGGAAGGCAAGACAAGATGTCGAATCCTTGAACTGCTTGCTGGACAAGCGTTTCAGCTTGCCTCGGTTACCCGGATTGCCGGTTCATTCGGGTAACCGAATGGGTCACCTAGCTACTGCGATTTTTTGAATGAATTGAAAAGGGGTGAAAATTGAAATGCCCGCCAGTAGTGCATTTGACGAGCATTTGAATTGAATGATTTGGTTATCGGCGGAGAGAGAGGGAGTTGTAACTTTTCTCTATCCAATTTATTTATAATCCCTTACGAAGACGAATAGCACAAACGCATGAATTACGCTTTGAACCAAAAATCTTGTCAAAGAGGCCTGAAGGTTCTTGTCCCTACAAAGATAACCAATATGATTATCATGCAAATAAAAAAAGACCCACATTGTGAGCCTTTCTTATCAATTTCACTATCGTTACTGTAGGAAATAAACCTGGCTTTGAATGCCCGGATGAAAGGACGGCAAGTATTTGATATAACCGAACTCGTGCAAATCTTTGATGCATCTATGATAAGTTGCTATCCCGCTGATCTTCGCAATGGGCATAATGAAATCCCTTGTAATATTAACAGGATTCTGAAAATTATTCTTATTCCAGCACTCAAATAAGGCCATATACAAACTAATATGCCTTGCGTTGATCCTGTTATCATTTGAAATAGAGGAATAAAATTCTGTTAGCTGCGGAACATACATAACCACTCATTCAATTACACACTGCCGTTTAGTAATTTTTCAATGTCATCTTGCTTGTAATAATGCAGGTGGCCGACTTTTGAAGACCTTATCTTGCCCGTTATGCGCAGGTTTTGCAAAGTGCCTGGCGATATGTTCAGTATTCTCCTCACTTCTTTGCTGCGCAGCCAGGGTTTTACGGGCTGAGGCTTCACCACAGCCCGTAATGCTTCTTTAATTTCGTTCAACAACTGAATCCTGAACTCCTGCAGGTCCTCTTTTGTAATTACCTCTATAGCCATACTTCACTGTTTCTGATTACAAAATTTTGTGTCCTAAGGATGGTCAAACAGACATCCCCTTTTTACGGGAACGCCTCTTTTTAGGCGTTCCCAGATCATCAAGAGGACTTTGCTTTACCGATTTTTTTTTATCCTGCTTTACCTCCTGTTTCTGATCTTCCTTCACTTCCTTTCCTTGTTTCAATTCCTCTCCGGTTTGCTTTTGCGATACATGCTGCCTTTGTTCCTGGTTCAGTCTTTGCATTTTATCATCATACAGGTTAATGGTCTTGTATTGGGGATTAGCTTCGATGAACATTTTCTGTGCTTCGCCATCGACCTGTATATTGACAGCCTGTATATTCCCTTTTTGTAATGATTGAAGCAATGCCTTTTCTTTTTCTCCGCCATCCATTTCCATCACAAAGTATTTACCTACGGCTGCTTTCAGGTCATACCCGTAATTTTCATGGTATTGCTTCACTTCGTGATTGTTGTTTTTGTCTTTGTTCTCGAAGTCAAGTTGAATCCAGGCTTTATAGGTTGGGGCCTTCTCCCAATTTTCAGACAACCCCCTTTGCTCGGGAGGCAATTTTAATTCAGCCTTGAATCGCTCTGTTTCTTCCGGGCTCAATTTCCGTAGCAGTTCTTTTTCAACGCTGCGTCCACTCAGCAGGTTAAAAGCTTCTTTGGCCGTAACACCCCGGCCATAGTTCAGATAAAATGTCTGTTCTTTTTTTTCGCCATTGTTCCAGTCCAGCGAAGCCTTGTAACTATTCAGGAAATACATATCTGACTTCTCGGATTTACGGAATTGCAGAACCGCTTCAAATGACTTCTTATTGATTTCGGTTGAATACGTCATTTGAAACGCCTCTTTACCTTCTTTCAGGTGGGCTTCCAACTCATCGTGTTGTTTTTCACCAAAGCCCATGTACTTGATATTGTCTTTCAGGTGATCAAAATTTTGTTCGTTCATAATTGATACGTTTTTATTGTTTAAAATCTGCTGTTGTTCTATATAGTCAATCAGTGCATTGGTAACCGCATTCCCTTCCGTATTATACAAACCGTTTGCGTCAGGATTGGCTAACTGTCTTTCGAGATTTTCTCCATAAGAGAATCGTCTTAGCAACTCGTCTGTTGAGTAAGCATGTAATACCCGGTAGTTATCGTATTCACTGATATTGTTATCAGAAAATTCATGTGCTTCGTCAGCGGTCTTGAAAAAATACATATCGCCTGTGTCCAGGAAATAAGGGATAGTATTATAGGCGATCCAATTTTCTCCTTTTGCAAAAGAGATTTGCGCCACTTCAATCAGCTCATCGGATATGACATGCTCCCGGTTCATCTCAGGTCAGGTAACGGAATGGCTTGTACGATCTTTCGATTATTCACACGCATCAGCAGGTGCCTGCCGCCATTTTTTTCCATCACCTGAATAGCCAGGTATTTGGCATCGGGAACGGTGAACTTTTCGAGTGCCACTACAATCGTGCTCCGGCTTCTTGCTTTTACTATGGAAATATTACCGGAAACATGCAAAGGCTTTAATTCATATTCCTGCGCCGCTGTTCGTTTACTTTTCTTTTTATCCCGGATATAGAAACGGAGCAACTCTATATCGTAATCAATGGGGCTGTCATTGGTTTGCTGGACCTGGTAATAGATAACATTCTCCTTAATGTAAATACCGCTGACGTGAACGGTGATTCCATGGCTATGATCTTTGAGGCCGTGCATGGTGGCCGGATTATCGAGTATGCCGTTGGCATAAGTGGCAACGGTTTGCTTTTTATTCGCTGGTAAATTATACACCCATACAGACGGCTTATTCTCGAAGTTGACGACAAAAGAATATACACTGCCGTCATCTGTTACCACACTTAAATTGGTTTCGGTAAACCCTTCCGTAGCGGCTTTAACCAGTAAAATATTGTCGGCTTCCTGTACCTGTTGCACCAACACATCTCTTGTACCCCTGTCCACATGACGGATGGCAAAGGGAAAGATCAGACTGGTCGTTTTGTCTTTGGAAATAGTTAATGCCAATGTCTGGGTAAAACCTGTAACGAATATCCAGCCGCTACAAATCAAACACACAATTCGTTTCATTTCTTTGTTTTTATGGGTAAATAATTATTGTTCTGTATTCTTGTCTTTTAGCAATACTTTATAGCCCGCCTTTACCAATACTTTTACCTGCTTTACTTTTCGGCTCAATAGGCCTTTGGCAGCGCTTATGCCCGCAGCGGTTGCCTGGGCTTTCAGTGAAGGATCCAACGTAGTAAGCTCCATCAACTGCAGGCTGTTATCTGCAGACTGCTTTGCCACATCACGGGTAATGGCGCCAGGTATATAAATGCCAGGTAGACCGTCTATATCGAAAACAATGAGCTTTACAGGATAGAGTGATTGGTTGTATCGGATTGAATTGATTTCAACTTCGAGCCGTTCTCCGGCAAGAGATGCCGTGCCAAAGGCAAACGTCCCTTTGGGGATAAGTGCGCCCTTGATATAAACATCATTCAGCAATCGCAGCTTTACCACGGCGCCGTTTACGAGTGTCTGCGTTTCATGCACAACAGCTTCAATGGAATTATTTTCTTCTGATAATGATTCTTGGCCCTCCAATCCAAAAAAGCCTGATGCTGACTTCTTTTCCTTACCGGTATCAAGCAGGCTGACGCTTTCCTTCCGGGCAATGGTGGAAACTGGATATACGGCTTCATTATGAAGAAGTGAATTCTCTTTGATGCGTTCCTTTATCCGTTCCGGATGTTGAATGTCCAATATCTTTTCCAATGTGTTATCCAGTTGCATCATTTCCGGGTCGTTGTTGGTATCCTTATTCATCAGGTTCATCATATTTTCCAGCCGGTCAACATCACTGCCGAAACTATAATCACCATTGCCCTGCACATATTCCTCTGTATCCTTGCTTAGCTGTTCCGGGTCAGGCTGGTTGATCGCTTTATTTAGTTCAGCCAGCTTTTTCATGACCTTTTCTTCTGCCGGTATGCCCGATTTGTCATAAGGCGAAGTTTTCAAGCCCCCGCTTTGTATAATAGTTGACTGGTTGAACTTTTCTGCCGATTGCTGTGTCAGTTGTTCCAGTTCGTTGTTATACACCTGCCGCATACTGTCCTGGTTGCGGTAATAGGGATCATTGCGCATTTCCTCAGCCAGTTTGATGGAATCCTTATCGGCCTGATCGTAAAAGCTCATTTTATCAGCCATTGCATCGTCTTTCAGGTTGGCGCTGGGCAGTTGCAGGTTCAGGCCCCTTTGTTGCGTTGTTATCACTTTTACTTCAGTGCCTTTGCCACCACCCAAAGTCCAAAAAGCCATTGTCAGGAATGGTATAACCAGTAAGGGTAATACCATCATCATTTTTCGCTTACGCAGGAAGGCCTGCGACCGTTGCACTTTATTCATACGCTTCATTTTTGTTGATAGTTATAAATTTCTTTCAGCATCCGGACGCTATCCATCAATCCCGGTCTTGCCTGTAAAATGCTGTCACGGGTTTGTGCTCCGGTTAGTGTCCTTTGCAGGCTGTCCATGTACTGTTCAAATGCCTGAATTTGCTGGTAAGTTTCATTGTCTATATATTGATCGCTTCGCAACTCCTCATCACCACTTTGATCGTAATGTTTGGGAACACTCACCGGCTCAATTTTGAAAGCAGGTTGCTTCCGGTCAGGCTTCAATACCGCTTCGAGGGTGAGGTAGAGACTAAAACCTCCACCGAGCAGGCAAAAGACAATCAGCAGAATTTTCATCTTTTTTGAAGGGATATTTTTCGTTTGATTGTACATGACATCAGCAAACTTTGATTGTGTTTTGAGTAAAATATTGGCGATGCCTTTCGCTGCTTTCTCCTTAACCGCATGACTGGTTTGTTTATTTTTCTTCTTCCCGAATAACATATTACCTGTTCTCAGTTTTTATGTCGTTATTCTCTATCGTCTTCCATTTTTCAATCAGGAAACCATGCGGGTTGTTATCCGATCTCGATACATTCCGTAAATAGCCCTCCGTAACCAGGTTCCTTATTACAATGCTGGTAGGCCGTATGATCTTCTGTGCTCCTGTGTAGCGGAAATAATAGGGATAGCCGTTGGTATTGATACTGATACTGTCCGCTTCAATGGTCTGGCTGATATTGCCGGATATGATATTTGTATAGTAACTGTTTTCTTTCAGGTTGTCGTACTGTTGTTTGGCAGAACCGTCAGCCAGGTATAATGCTTTGGTGATATTGGATTGTATCACCTTGTCGTCCGGGTCAAGCGTAAAGAAGTAATGATGAAACATTTTTACATGATCCCTGGCTTCAACCGGAATATTGTCTTTTCTCTCCGCAGCATAGGCTTCCAATACTTTGCCATTTGCCAGTATAAATATCTTCTGCTGCGAACCGGCAACTGTTTTATTCGTGCTGTAGAGTGCATAAACGGTAACAGAAGTGCACCCGATAATTAGGGCAATCGAGAACAGCTTAATATGCCGGAACGCTATATCTATATTTTTTGTTTTGCGGAACATGCCTTATGATTTATTTCCTGAAAGTTTATCCTTCATGTAATTGCCGGAGCCTTTTTTGCCTTCATCGAAGTACCCACCCGATGCGCCATAGTCCGCCATGCTGCTGGCCACCCGGTTATAGCCATCTCCTAAAACATCCTTTGTCATCGAAGCGCCACCTGTAGCTACCACCCGGCTGGAAGTGCTCATCATATTGGTGACTTTATAAAGAAGTGTATTGCCACCGCCTGCATGGACAATGTAATTAGCAACAGATGGAACGGTGAAGTAGCCCACAATGCCGATGATCATAAAAATGAGGTAAGCAGTATCGGTGCTGCTGAAGAATGTATCACCATTACTGGCGATCTGCTGCAAGTCCTCTTTGAGCATGTTCTCCTGGATCTTCCCCATAATGCCGCCAAAGATGTTTGCCACCGGCAGCCAGAGGAAAATATTGATATAGCGGGCTAACCAGACAGTCAACGTATGCTGGAATCCATCAAACACGGCCAGGCCAAATACCAGTGGCCCTAAGATGGCCAATACGATCAGGTAAAAAGTGCGGATGGTATTGATGCAAAGCGCTGCTGCCTCAAAAAGCACTTTCAATACTTCAGCCATCCACTGCTTGATGGAGTTGCGGAAATTATAGGAGAATTTGGCAAAGGCAAACTTAATATCATTGCCGATGCTTTTCAGCCAGCCCTCGCTTTTATCGCCATAATGATACTTGTACCATTTGTCCCGATCACCGCTCCCCGAGGGGCCAACATACATTTGCCAATATGCTGTTTTTTTGATGGCTTCCTCTTTCATCTTAAGGAGCTGGGCAACGGCTGCATCGGAATCCGTTACCATTGCCCTGGTACCGGTTACGGTAGGCTGCATTACGCCATTGATCATGGCAATCACAGAGGGAAAGATTAGCACGGCAAAGCCGATCACAAAAGGACGGAACAAAGGATAAAAATCAATCGGCTCCGCATTGGCAATATGCCGCCATACTCTTGAGGCTATGTACCAGGTGGCGGCAAAACCGGCAATGCCCCGGCCAACACCGATCAGCCGGCTGCAAAGCGGCATCATATCATCATACAGTTGCTCCAGCACTTCATGAAGACTGCGGATTCTCCCCGCAAATCCGCCATCCTGGGCGAAACTGAAATGCGGAAGCAATAAAATAACTGTTGCTGTCATAGCAATCCTGACACACTTATTCATACACCCAATTTTTGCTATTGCAATCCCGCCTATTCTTTAATCGAATAAATCTTCCGGGAAAGCTCAATATCCATCATATCCTTTTCACGCTGCACGGCCAGTATAGCAGTGCTGTTATTAAATTCCTGCAAAAACGAGAACTGGTCAACCACTTCATTGTATATCCGGTCAATGGCCTGCAGTCGTTCATCATCACTCATCCGCAATTTCCCCGCAGTGACCACCATTGCCAGTTCATCCAAACTTTTCAAACTGGCATCAAACAGGTTTCCGTACACTTTTCCGAGATAATCAATTTCATCCGTTGTAAAATGCTTATCCTGCTTAAACTGGTTAAAAGCTGCTTTATATTCCTTTACAATCCGCACCTGATAACTAACTATATCAGCAATTCGCTTGTACTTCCTGACAGCAGGGCTAACCTGCAACAAACCATCTAAGAAATTCCGGTGCAGGTCAAAATTTCCTTCGGAAATATCTTTAATGGTTGTATAGCCTTTATATAGTACTTTATAGCCGGTGTACATATTGTTCAGTATCTTTTTGAACTGCGCCAGTTTCTCTACGTTTAAAAGTAGCTGCTGTACTTCCTGGCTTTGACTAAAGCCCTGTACACCACAAACACATAATGTCGCAACAATGATCAGCTTTTTCATTCCAAACCGTTTAATCTTTTACTTAAATCGATTTCCCCCTTTTCCATTAACCGTTGCATGGCAAGCATAGAACATTCCTCACTGAAAGATTTACAGAAGGCATATTTACCCTGCATATCAAGATAAAGCCGGTCAATCCGCTTTATCCGTTCATCATCTTTCATTTGTAGTTCACCGGAAGTAATGACACGGAATAATTCATCCATGCTTTTCAAGCATTCATCCAATAGCCTTTCAAACACAGCCTTGCAATATTCCAATTCATCGGGATTGAACTGGTTACTTTCTTTCAGGTTGCTGATGACTGCCTTTACAACCTTTATAATGCAAACCTGGTAAGCTATAATATCGGCAACCCTTGTATAGCTCTTTATTTTGGGATTAACATTACTCAGCGAATTGATAAAATCCCGGTGCAGGTCTAAATCACCCTGCTTTATCTTTTGAATGGTATTTATTCCTTTTCTGATAATCCCATAGCCCTTTTCAATGTATTCGATATACACTTTATTAGCGGCAATCTGTTCAAGCAGGTACCTGATCTGCGTCTTTTTCTGGTTTGTCCACTCTGCGGCTGTTTGCGCGTTTGAGGACAGGAAAAGAAATAATATCGCTATTGTAGATAAGTTTTTCATAACCCATATAGCTTTCTAATCAACTCAATTTCTCCCTTTTCACTGGCTCTTTGGAGACTTATCATCTTATTCTGATTGTTGAACTCCCGAAGGTCACCAAGGTTTTCATTTAGTTTGTCATCAACGGTATTGATGATCTCCATCCGTTTAGCGTCGCTCATTTGCGTGGCGAAGGCATTGATCACCATATAGAGCTGGTCGAGGTTCTTAAGGCTTTCCTCCAACATACCATTATAGACATTCCCCATGTAGTCTAATTCGTCCGTTGTGAAGTTCTTATCCTGCTTGAACAATGTCCAGGCCCCTTTATATTCTTTTACGAGCCGACCCTGTTTCTCAATTATATCCCTGACCCGCTGGTAATAAGCGAGAGCTGCTTTCACTTTCCAGAGCTCGTCAAAGTATTTGGCATACAGCGTTCGCTGCTTTTCCACCCAATCGCCGATCTCCTTCAAGCGCAGCTCCGACATTTTGTTCTCCAATGTTTTTTGAGCATTCTGCAGCCAGATGGTCTTATTCTGCAGGCGCTGAATTTTCAGATCCACCGCTTTGATGACCTTCTTTACGGCAGCCTTGATGATTTCAGCAATTGGTATCTGTGCTTCGGATCTCTTTACCGGCAAAATCAAACAGCACATCGACAACCACACAATAGCCAGTATCTTTTTCATTAATTGTTCATTTAAGTTTTTTATACTTCGTGGATCCAATAAATAGTGTTCCTTTCGCATTGTCAAAGGAGATCGTATTTCCAGATTCATTTTCATGGAGCAGATGATCTTTTTCATCATATACCGCGGTGCTGGTTTCCTGTTTATACTCAGGTTCCTGAATTACACCATCCAATATCCGTTCATATTTCCACTTTCTGGTAATCTGGAATTGTCCACCTATCTCAGCAATGATCAGGGTGTCATACTCTTTCCCAAACTCATGTTCGGAAAAGCGGATATAGTTTCCGGGGATGTTGGCAATGACCTTATTCTTTTCACTTTGTTTACAGGCAATCAAAGCGAGGGAAATCAGCCAGCAGAATGGAATAATCTGTTTCATGATCTTAATTTTGATTTATAGAAAGACTTCGGAGCTCCGTTGCCATCGCTGCTATCCCTTTCTGCATATCTCCTTCACATTTTGCAGCATATTGTTGCAGTTTCACTTTTTCTGATTCTTCCGTGGTATAGGCCAGGTATTCTTCCAGCGAAACTTCCGTGCGGTAAACTCTTGACAGCATCCCGCCAAGGGAAATAAATACCTCCTTATACTTTTTGGAAGGATCATTGGCTTTATTGATGGACAGAATAAGCGCCTTTTCCTTTTCTGTCAATCCAAGCAGTTCCTGCACATGATCAAACTTGTTCTGGTACTTTGACTGATCGAGTAGTATTTTACAATCGCTGTTATTGATGATAGCCTGCTTCACCACCGGCGATGAAATAATATCCTCCACTTCCTGGGTTACCACAATCGCCTCCCCGAAGAATTTACGCACTGTCTTAAACAGGTACTTGATGTATTCCGCCATCCCTTCTTTGGCAATGGCTTTCCAGGCTTCCTCAATCAGTATCATTTTGCGGACGCCTTTCAGCTTCCGCATTTTAGAGATAAACACTTCTATAATAATGATGGTAACTACCGGGAATAAAATCGGGTGATCTTTGATGTTGTCTAACTCAAAAACAATAAACCGCTGGTTTAATAGGTCAAGATTTTCTTGTGCATTGAGCAGGTAATCAAATTCGCCGCCTTCGTAGTATGGTCGCAAGACATACAGGAAGTTCGCTACATCAAAATCCTTTTCCTTCACTTTGTCCCGTTCCAGCACTTTT
>DAOLIV010000047.1:0-19805 GCA_035328345.1 Chitinophagaceae bacterium
AGCTTATTATAATTACAGCTGTGGATTCGTGGAAAAATTCAATCCATCTTTCTTTACAAAATTACCAAACCCGGTTTATTAACATCAACAACAGGGAAATCCACATTATGTTTTGTGTTCTGTATTGTATTTGAGCCTTGCTATCCACAGGAATGTTAAAATCCTGGATGGAATAAGTTTTTTTAAAAAGGAATTGACAGGTTGTGAATTTGAATAGAATAACTGAACCGTAATGGACATTCATAACCCCGGGTACCACTCAATTTATTTTTTAATCCAATTCATCCTGTTTCATATTAACGTTCCACCCATAGATATTCACAGGTTTAGGATACTATTCACAACCCTGCGTTGAAAAAATTCTTCTTTTCTGTTGATCAGTATCATTTGATAAAAGGGAAACCCTATAAATGATAAAGCCCTAATTTTAAAGCCGCAAAACAAAATAATTGTCGTATGAAGTATTTAAAACAACTCTTTGTCGCCTTTTGTCTTTTAATTATTTCTGTTGCCCGTGCAGATGAAGGCATGTGGCTGCCTTTGCTGCTGGAAAAACTGAATGAGCAGCATATGAAGAGCCTGGGAATGAAGATCAGCGCTAAAGACATCTATAATATTAACAGCGGCAGCCTTAAAGATGCGATCGTAAGCTTTGGCGGTTTTTGCACCGGTGAAGTGATCTCGTCAAAAGGCCTGGTGCTGACCAACCACCATTGCGGGTTTGATGCCGTTCAAAATCATTCAACACTGGAACATAATTATATAAAGGATGGTTTCTGGGCAAAGAATTACAGCGAAGAAATTCCCAACCAGGGATTGTTCGTCACTTTTATTGTAAGAATTGAAGATGTTAGTAAACAGGCTTTGCAGGGAGTAACAGCAGCTATGTCTGAAACAGAAAGACAATCCACCATTGATAAGAATATTGCAGAACTGAGAAAGAATGTAAAAAAAGAAAGCTACCAGGATAGTTTTGTCCGCGGTTTTTTTGAAGGCAATCAATATTATTTGTTTGTTACAGAAACCTATCGGGATGTTCGCCTGGTTGGTGCACCACCATCGGCAATAGGAAATTTCGGAAAGGATACCGACAACTGGATCTGGCCCCGCCATACCGGGGATTTTTCCATGTTCCGAATTTATGCAGGTAAAGACAATAAACCGGCCGCATACTCAGCGGACAATGTTCCTTATGTGCCAAAAAAATCTTTATCTATTTCTCTCGATGGTGTAACAGAAGGCGACTTTACCATGGTATTTGGTTTTCCCGGAAGGACCATGGAATATTTACACTCTGCAGCAGTTGATCAGACAGTCAGAGTAAGCGATCCCACGAAAATTGCGATTCGTGATAAAGCCTTAGCGGTGATCGATGGATTTATGAGAAAGGATGAGCAGATCAAAATTCAGTATGCCTCCAAATATGCAGGCATATCCAACTCATGGAAAAAATGGCAGGGCGAAGTGCTGGGGCTAACTAAAACAAACGCCGTTGCCAAAAAGCAGGCATACGAAGCAGAATTTCAAAAGAGAGTAAATGCCAACCCACAATGGAAAACAAAATACGGTTCCTTATTAAGTGATCTTGCAGCAGCATACAAAGAGCTGGAGCCATATAGCCTTGCAAGAGATTATATTAATGAAGTGGTGAGCAGGATCGAACTGTTTACGATAATTGCACAGATCAATAGTTTAAATAATGCAATGGAAAAAAACGGGGAGAAAGGATTTAATGAATCATTGCCACGAGTCAAAGAAAGACTGGAAGATTTGTACAAAGAATACAACCCGGAAGTAGATAAAAAATTGTTTGCCGCATTGATTGAAATCTTTGTTACCGGGCAGAATAATTATTTTATATCCGCAGAACTTGTAAAAGCAGCAAAGGATCATAATATGGATTTCGGTAAGCTGGCAGACGAAATATATAACAGCACCGACCTGGATGATGCGACAAAGACGATGGAAATGCTGGACCAAAATCCAAAGCAACTGGTTGAAACCGCCAAACAAAGCAAAGCAAGCAGCTTGTATGCTGATATTATTAATGCATATGTAGACAAAGTGCAGGGAGAATATACAGATGTGCAGAACCGAATCAACCAGCTTCAAAGAACTTACATGCAGGCACAAATGGATGTGTTTAAAGAGAAAAAATTTTACCCCGATGCTAATAGTACTATGCGGGTCACTTATGGAAAAGTGAAAGGATACGAACCAAGAGACGCAGTGAAATATGAGTATTATACCTACCTGGACGGAGTAATGGAAAAATATGTGCCCGGAGATTATGAGTTTGATGTGCCGGAAAAATTAAGAGAGCTGTATAAGAGTAAGGATTATGGGCAGTATGGAAATAACGGAAAAATGCCGGTTTGTTTTATTGCCATGAACCATACCACAGGCGGTAACTCGGGGAGCCCGGCCCTGGATGCTTATGGAAATCTTGTCGGACTAAATTTTGACAGGGCCTGGGAGGGCACCATGAGTGATATCAACTACGATCCCTCAATTTGCCGGAATATTATGGTAGATGTCCGCTATGTATTATTTATTATAGACAAGTATGCCGGCGCCGGCCACCTGGTTCAGGAAATGAAACTGGTTCATCCGAAGAAAAAATAAGCGTTTTTGCCGAAAACCAATTGATTAAGAATATAGTTACAGAAGCCCAAAATGCCCGACTACCGGGCATTTTTTATCTATTTTCCACAGTTTTTCCCCTATTTTTGCCATCCTTAAAAACTTAGGTACACTATGTCTATTATTCAGGATATCAGAGAAAAATATGCGAAGGTGACGGTGGTGTTGATTGCCCTGGCGCTGGTTGGATTTATCCTCACTGACTATTTTTCCGGGAAGGGAAGGAATTTAATCGGCGGCGGCTCAAAAACAGTTGGCAAAGTAAACGGAAAGAGTATTGATGTCACAGAATTCAATCGTTTGGTTGATCAAACCGAAGCCAACATGCGGGCACAAGGCTATCCTGCCAGCATGAATCTTACACAACAGGCAAGAGAACAAGCCTGGAATATGGAAGTTAACAGGTTGATCCTCTCTTCAGAATTTGATAAACTGGGCATTGATGTAGGTAAGAAAGAATTGGGAGACATTCTTTATGGACCGAATGCACCACAGGATCTGAAAAGCCAGTTTACAGATCAGCAAACAGGTCAATTCAATGCACAGCAGGCAAAACAGTCAATTGATCAGCTGCTGAAAAAAGGAACGAAGGAACAAAAAGACAATATTAATAATTACATCAATCAGCTGGCCGATCAGAGAATGTCTGAAAAATATACTTCGCTTTTAGCCAACTCAGTCAATTTTCCCCGCTGGTTCATGGAAAAACAAAATGCTGATAACAGCATGCTGGCGAAAATTTCAATGGTAAAGGAAACTTATGCCAGCATTCCGGACAGCACAGTAAAAATTTCTGATAAAGAAATTGCTGATTACATCAGCAAGCATAAAGATGATTTTAAACAGGAAGAAAGCCGCACTATCAATTATGTAAGCTTCAGTGCAGCGCCAAGCGCAGCAGATACTGCTGACCTGGAAAAGAAAATGGAAGAACTGAAACCAGAATTTCAGCAGGCAACAAATGTGGAACAATTTTTAGCAGGCGAAGGGGTTACTAATTATTATGATGGCTATATAAATGGTAAGGCAATTCAGATTGCACAAAAAGATTCAATATTCCGCATCCCTGTTGGGGATGTTTATGGGCCCTATCTTGACGGCGGCAGCTATGTACTTGCCCGGCTTATGGGAGTAAGATCCATGCCGGATACAGTGAAAGTTCGCCACATTTTAATAGGCACTTCACAAAGAGATCCGCAAACAGGACAGTCTTATCCAACAAGAGACACAACAAGTGCTTACAATCTTTGCGATAGCATACGTAAGGAAATTGCAAAAGGAGCCAGCTTTGATTCACTTTGTGTAAAGTTTTCTGATGACCCAGGCAGCAAAGACAAGGGCGGGGTTTATGAAAATGTTCCTTCCGGTCAGATGGTTCCCCCATTTAATGATTTTATTTTCCTGAATCCTGTTGGCAGCAAGGGAATAGTTAAAACAGATTTTGGATACCACTATATAGAAATTCTATCCCAGAAAGGAAGCGGAACAGGATATAAAATTGCGCAGCTATCAAAAGAAATTGTTGCCAGCCAGGAAACCGATAACGCAGCATTAAATGCCGCAAATGAATTCGCCGGCGATAGCCCTGATCTGAAAGCGTTTGAGGCAACTTATGAGAAGAATTTAAAATCAAAAGGAATTAACAAAGCAGTTGCCTCCAACATAAAGCCAAATGATTATAATGTTACAGGCCTTGGAGAATCAAGAATGTTTGTAAAAAGCATTTACGATGCCGACAAGGGCGAAGTTTTGAAGCCCGAAAGAATCGGAGATAATTATGTGGTTGCCGTTGTAACCGATGTATTGAAAGAAGGAACTCAAAGCGTAGAAGCAGCAAGATTTAAAGTGGAATCAGCGCTGAGAAACGATAAGAAAGCGGATATACTGAAACAAAAGATCGGAAAGGTATCAACACTGGAAGCTGCTGCCTTGGCGCTTGGTGGAAAAGAAATTGAAACGATTGATAGCTTACGGATGACCAACAATTCATCACTTACTCCATCATTAGGGTACGAACCCAAAATTACCGGTGCTGCATTTAATCCTGCTAACAAAGGAAAAGTGGTTCCCGAACCACTTGCGGGGGTAAACGGGGTTTATGTAATCCGGGTTGATAACGTTTCAGCTACTGCGGTTACCGAAGGAAGTATTTCTCAGCAAAGAGAGATGAGGTACAACCAGATGAAGCAATATGTTAACAACAACTATGGTTCGCCGCTGAACCCGATCACCATATTAAAAAATGCCGCCACAATAAAAGATAATAGAGCCAAGCTTTATTAATTATATACCAAACCGACACCAACTGCAGTCCCGTCTTGCCAAAACAAGGCGGGATTTTGTTTTACCTAAGTCGCAAACAAGCGGGGCGGCTATTTGTTATTTTTACAATGAATATGAGTGAGCCTTTTGTAAATAAAGTAGCAGAAAGCGGATTGATAACCATTGACCTGGAAAAATGGTATCCCAAAGAGGAAGTGGCCGTGTTTGATCTTAAAGACCATTTGTTTATGCAGATGATCTTAAAGGAAAAGGATTTCAGAGAAACGCTCAAAAACCTGGATTGGGAGCAATACCGGAATAAAAATGTTGCGGTGACCTGTTCGGCCGATGCAATTATACCTGTATGGGCCTATATGCTTGTGGCCACTTACCTGCAGCCGGTAGCAAAGGAAATTGTAATGGGTGATGAAAAAGAATTACACAGATCTCTTTTTTTGAAAAACATTTCTTCGATCGACACCAGTGAATATGCTGATAAAAGAGTGGTGATAAAAGGCTGCGGAGAAACACCGATCGCTGATTATGTTTATATGGAGATCACTAAACTGCTTCGCCCGGTTGTAAAAAGCATTATGTATGGCGAACCTTGCAGTACGGTTCCTATTTATAAGAAGAAATGACCAACGATTGCCAGGATTAAATATGAAAAAAGAACTAAAGCAATTTATTATTTATTAACCGCCTGAATCCAAGACTTTTTGATTCAAAATTTATTAGCAACGCAATTTCTAAATTAAGCACTTCCAAGTAGTTCAGCGCCTGAGCCAGGCGGGTATCTGTTAGTTCTGAAACAGCCTTTATTTCCACTGCGACTTTGTTTTCTACTAAAAAATCGACCCGGCGGCTTCCAACTTGAATTTGATCGTAAAAGACCGGCAGGGTTTTTTCTTCAATAAAAGATAGTCCCGCATTTCGTAGTTCAATGGCAAGACAAGCCCGGTATATTTTTTCCTGGTGGCCATTTTTCATTTTTTGGTGTACCCTCATGGCACAGCCAATTATTTTTTCTGTAATGTCTGAATACTTATAACCCAGAGGATCCATATACTATCTTGATGTAAAAGAAACGGCAAAAAATAAAAATCAGAGGCAATCATAATAATCTTCGGTCAAAACCAGCCCCTTTTTCTGAAGATCCGTAACATCCAAAGCGGGATAACGAGCATAAGGACCATAGCGATCCAAAAACCCCAATGGTCTCTGAGCAGGGGAACATTTTCGAAGTTCATTCCGAAAATGCCACCAATAACTGTGGCAGGTGCAAGAAGACAGGTAACAATAGCCATTACCTTCATCACTTCGTTCATTTTTAAGTTTACGTTGTTGATGTGAAGGTCCTGCATGCTCACCATCACATCTCGATAGTTCTCTATGAGGTCAATGGCCTGGACAATATGATCGTAAACATCTTTATAATATTTGGTGTGGCGGTCTTCAAGCAATTCGCTTTCGCTGCGTAAAAAACCATTGATCACTTCTCTTACCGGTGAAAAGTTTCGCTTTAATATGATCAGCTCTTTTCGAAGTTGTGTGATATGTGACAGAGCTCTTGGGTTGTTACCCCTTGCAACTTCATCTTCTACTATTTCAATTCTTTCA
This sequence comes from Chitinophagaceae bacterium, assembly GCA_035328345.1. GTDB lineage: Bacteria > Bacteroidota > Bacteroidia > Chitinophagales > Chitinophagaceae > JJ008. The sequence goes on from DAOLIV010000047.1 coordinate 6,526, forward strand.
CCCAGTTTTTCCATTACCAAAAAATAATGGTCTACAATAAGGTCAAGAAGTGTATAACACAGGTAGTCTGCTGATCTTTGGCGGATCTTACTGATCGGCATTTTTAGTTTTTCACGAAGGGAATTGAACACATCCCGGTTGGCATCTTCCTGGAAGCTGATCACCACATTTTTACAAAGAAGTATACTGATCTGCTCCTGCTCCACCGCAAACTTTTCCTGGTTGTAATAAAGCATGTTCAGCAGGCAGAAAATATAATTATCCTCCTCATCCATTTTCGGACGCTGATTGATACTAAGGATATCTTCAACCACCAGCGAGTGAACATCAAAATGATTACACACAGCCTCAACATCTGCTTTGCGAATGCCATCAATGTTGATCCATGTTATATTACCGCTGTCTTTATAAGTAAAACACTGCTCAACACCCTGCAACTCTTTTAATTCAATTTTTTCCGGGTTGTAATCATACACAAAAACTTTTACCTCTTTTGCTTCTTCCCGATGTGGAATAACAGTAGGGTTTACCGAAAGAATTTCCTTGGTCCTTTTGGTGATAAAAAGATTGGGCAGATAGAGATACTTGAGATATTTATCCGGCCGAAGCTTCTGCATGTTCATAGCAGAAAGGTAAGAAAACTAGCGGAGAGGGAGAGTGTAATGAATCGTGAAATTATGATCAGAGCTTTTCATATAAAGCCCTCAGTTTATCACGGGTCATGATTTTTTCCCAGTCTTTTCCTAATGCATTTTCCCAAAGGGGCTTCATGCCCAGAGAAACATTTATCATCGTATCAAATTGTTCATCCGTTAAGCCCTTACATATGCCTGTGGGAATATCTATTTTATTTTTTTCAACCATGTATTTGAACTCTTTCGCCCCTTCCAGATAATATTCCTCCAGTTGGTTCATCACTATACAATTACCAATACCGTGTTTAGTGCCAAGCAGATAACTTAATCCATAACTCACGGCATGTGCAACACCCACCTGGCTGTAGGCAATGCTCATTCCCCCTGCATAAGAGGCCATCATTAATTTATCATCACAATCGTCATCCCATTTATCTTTTTTGACAAAAACATCCCGGCACAACTCCAAAGCCTTTTCTCCATAACTTTTACTGAACTCATTCAGGTAAGTTCCTTCAAGACTTTCAATACAGTGTATATAGCAATCCATGCCGGTATAAAACCGCTGGTTAACGGGAGCGTCTTTGGTTAGTTCGGGATCCAAAACAATCTGGTCAAAAGGAGTGAAATCAGAATTCATTCCAAGTTTTTTTGTTGGACCCGTAAGAACCGTAGTGCGGGAAACCTCTGCACCCGTTCCGCTCAATGTAGGAATACCGGCTTTATAAACGCCGGGAAATTTTACCAGATCCCAGCCCTGGTAATCGGCAGAAGAACCCGGATTATTCATCATTAATGAAACCGCTTTGGCAAGATCCATAGTAGAACCACCGCCAATACCAATAATGCCACTTACTGTTCCGAATTCATCCTTCAGTTGTTGCGAAAGACTATCCACATAAGTAGTTTTTGGCTCATAAGTAACATCTGCAAAAATGATTTTATCGTTGTCTCTCAACGGCACCCTGTTTATTAAAGGCTTTCCTTCAAAAAAATGATCAACAAGAAAGATCATTGGCTTATCATCTCTTCGATGTGTCGCAAGAATTTCATCAAGTTGATTAAAAGAGCCGCGACCATACACCACATAACCGATCATTTTAAAATTTCTGAATTTCATGTTATTGATTGTTTCAAATAATTATCCCCAACATACAAAAGTGCCCAAAGTTAAAGCACAAGCATGTTTATATGGGTCAATAAATGCACAGATAAAAATCACCAGGTGTTTTTTATCTCGTAAACCACACAATGCCCTGCGCCGGCCGCCGTTGTGCTGGTGCTGAAGAGCTCAACTCCTGTATCTTTTTCTGTAGGAAAGAACTGGGCTGTAAAAACCCTTTCGCCACCTGTTACAAAAAACTCAGCTATACTATGATCTACATAAACCTGTACCTCAAATGGCCCGCCTGGTATATACGGAATTTCAAATCGGCCCATCTTTGAAAACTCAGCGCTGAAAGTTTGATTGGAAGTTTTGCTGCGGTCGAGATACAATATGTTTTTCTTTGTGTCCCATCCGAATTCCAGGTAATGACCATTCCCGGTTCCTATTCGTATGCCACCGGTAGCACCGGCACCGGGACTTAAACTAAAATCCACTTCATATTGCTGTGACGATGGTGTTGGAAATTTCATTACTTTTTCAAAGCCCACTTTATAATCTTTGTAAATCATTTTTTTGATCTTGTCGAACTGGGCTACCGGTTGCTGTATCAATATCCACTCTCCGTTTATTTTCTTAACACTTAACTTTCTCGGTAACGACATGGTGCTTCTCCAGGGATTGGTTGGAATGTCCTGTGCATAGTTCCAGTTATTGGCCCAGCCGATACTGATAGGAGCTGAACCTGCCGGTAAATTTTTATAAGCAATGGCAGCGTAATAATCCGGGCCATAATCGGGGCGATATATTTTTTGTGGGGGATTTTCGTTGTGAAACGTCGTTCCATCAAACTCTCCGACAAAATATTGCATATAAGGCGCCGGGGAATGCATCAAAACCCATTTTGATTTGCCGGATTCTCCATCTATTGGAGCCCGGAACAGATCGGGACATTCCCATATCCCCGTGGTATCGCCGGCGGGACCAAAATCACTCATCCATTTCCATTGTTTCAGATCAGGCGAACTATAAAACTGAATTTTCTTTTCCAGTGCCAGCACAACACACATCACCCATTTTTTGTCAGGGGTATACCAGAAAACCTGCGGATCCCTGAAATCAGTTGACCCGATATCAAGCACCGGGTTTTTATTATATTTTTCCCATGTTAAGCCGTCATCAAGACTGTAGGCGAGATGCTGGGACTGGCCAACGTCTTTCACATGAGCAGTATATACAGCAACCAATGGAATTTGTCCTTGTTGCTTTGCAAAACCAGTACTGTTGAACGAGTCAACAACACATGTTCCTGAAAATATCATAGTATCTTTTTCTTCAGGTATAGCAAGCGGCCAGTGTTCCCAATAAACAAGATCTGTGCTTACGGCATGACCCCAACTCATGTGCCCCCAGCGAATACCAAATGGATTATACTGGTAAAACAGGTGATATTTTCCATTATGATACACAAGCCCATTGGGATCATTTGTCCAATGAATTGGCGGCGTAAAATGATATTGCGGCCGGAACTTTTCTTTATAAAAAAGAGTCTGCGATTTTGGTGAAAATGAAAACAGAACCAGGAGTAAGAAAAAGAAAAACCTCATGGTATAATTTGTTTGGTGAACAAAATGATTAGCTCATGAGCCGGCTGGCTCTTTCCAGGTCTTCGGGAGTATCTATTTCAATACCCATATAGTCAACAATGATCATACGGACCGGAACCCCGTTTTCAAGATAACGAAGACACTCAATTTTTTCGGTAGCTTCCAGCGGAGTAACGGGCCATTGTGTAAAATTCATCAATGCCTGTTTCCGAAAAGCATATACACCGATGTGCTCATAATAGGTTGTATCAACATTTTTATCCCTTGGAAAAGGAATCACACTTCGGCTGAAAAAAAGAGCATTCATGTTTTTATCAACAGCAACTTTTACAAAGTTGGGATCATTGATCTCTTCTTGTTTTGTTAACACCTGCATCATGGAAGCTACCTGGACAGAGAGATCATCAAACTGCTCTAATAATTTTTGCAACGGCTGTTTTTTAACGAACGGAGTATCTCCCTGGATATTTATAATAATATCTGCACTCATGGATTCTGCAGCTTCTGCTATGCGATCACTTCCGCTTTCATGCTCCTTTTGACTCATGACAGCTTTGCCACCATTACCTGTGATCTCAGAAAAAATAATATCACTGTCCGTAACCACAACTACTTCATCAAACAGCCCTGTAAAAACGGCTGCATCATAGGTTTGCCTGATGACTGTTTTTTTGCCAAGTGGCTGCATCAGCTTCCCGGGAAAACGGGTTGCTGCATATCTGGCTGGTATCAGGGCAACAACAGAACCACGATTACCTGGATTTTTAATAGGATTTTGAGGAGAAAACTTACTATCTTTTTTTTGAAGTCTTTTGAACTCCAATGAGGAGGCGCCAAAATTGATCAATAAACCAACTTCATAATTTGAAGCTTCAAGATAATTCGATGCCTGTGTAAGATGAACTTCATCCAGGGCTGAAACCGCTTTTATTTCAACAAAAACTACATCGTTAACAAGAAAATCAACCCTTCTTAAGTCGATTTGACCGTTTTTATAATTTACCGGTAATTCATGCTCTGCTTTTACGGAAAGATTTTTTTCAGAAAGCTCTTTTTCCAGTGCCTGCTGATAGATATATTCCTGGAAGCCCCTCCCCAATTTTCTATGCACCTCCATAGCGGCACCGATAATATCACCGGTTATTTCAGCATAAAGCATAATGTAAATGTAGTGAGGTATCAATAAATCGTGGTTCTATACCCCCGCACCCAAAAAAATTACAACCTGGTTATCTATTTGATACAGTTCAAAATTATAAATAGCGCCGTCTTCATATTCAACACTTATCTTCTCAATTATTTCAAAGTCCGCACCATAATTTTCTTTCTGCACTTTTATAGCATACTCTCTTTGATCCTTTGTAAAGGTTCTGTTTTCTGAAGGAAACGGCTCGTTTTCCCCGAAGACCTCTTTGAATTGCGGGATCATCCGAATTAAAAGAAAAGCCTGCTGTAGAGTAAAATCCGGGAGAAAATAAGTTTCAGATCCATATTCGTAGCCCACAAACCTGTGCCACTCACCGCCGTTTTTATAAAGTTGTTTTTGTAATTCCCATCCCGCTTCCTCCATATTATTCATGTTGCCCGATTTTACGATCAGCTTATTACCAAAAGGCACACTTATTTGGGCAAGATAGCCGCTCAGGTCTTTTACGGTTGTTTTTGGCGGCGGCTGATTAAACAAATAACAATCGACGATATAGCCGGTTTTATTATTGTATTTTACTTTTCGCCAGTAACCCTTTATTCCTTCAACCGAAACCGGGACCCACTCTTCTTCCGTTTGTATCAGGGTCACCTTGGTGCTGTAAGGGATTTTGTCAAGCAGTTTTGAGGATGCATCCGGTCTCTCCCGCAAACTTAATCCGCCTCTTGCCGCAATAAAATAGGACTCATTTTGTGCAGCAATATTTAATGAGACAAGGATCAGTAGCAACAGAAAATTTCTTTTCATATATAAGGTTTAAGCAATTAGTCGCTTTGTTTTTTAAAGGGACTTTTTAAAAGGGTCACAACATCTTCATCTTTTTCTGCAGGATAATATCGATCAAGACCGTAACGAATTTCTTTTGTATCAAGTTTCATAAATGTTCCCAATACCCGGTCCCATATTGAAAACACCGCCCCATAATTACTGTCTGTAAAGGGTTGTTTCCAATGATGATGCACTTTGTGCATATTGGGAGAAACAAGAATAAAACTTAAAGCCCTGTCAACACTTTTGGGCAAATTGATATTGGCATGTGTAAATGCGGTTGATAATACTACCAGTGTCTGGTAAATCATAACGCTGTACATCGGGGCGCCGGAAACGAATATCAGTATCAGGAAAAATATGCCCCTTAGTAAACTATCACCGGGATGATGCCGCAGCCCGGTTGTAACATCAACATTGGTGTCGCTGTGATGAATCAAATGAAACCGCCACAGGAATTTATTTTTATGCATCACCCAATGTACCCACCAGCTGCTGAAATCCAATGCCAGCACACCAATTACAATACTCATCAAAACGCCGGCATTAAACCAATACACCAAACCAAAATTGCTGTCTCGGCACCAGTCAGACAAAAGAATGATCAAAACCGCTAATAAGGTATGTATGATGAGATGGATAACTGTGAAGACAAAATTTACTCCTGCATGGCGGACCTTTGTCTTTTTATATTGAAGTGAAAAAAGCGGAATGGCGCCTTCCAATATCCAGAAAATCAACAGGCCACCCACCAAAATGGCCATTCGTTCCAATGGCCTTTGCTCTAATGTCTGGAAGTATTCAATAATACGGTCAAGCACAGATAATAGTTTCGGGTAAAAGATACAAAGATTATAAAATTAAGACGGGGTTGGTTGAATTTAATGGTTCAGTCCTTTTGTTCTTCGGCCGGGTACTCATTTCCGCAATCAAAGCAATGATATACTTTGTCAATAGCCATGGCGTAATCGCCTAAGAAAAATGTTGTTATTGCCGATAGCCAGTTAACGGCTTTGCGGGGTGTGCTGACCAATTCAATATTCGTTGACCCGCAGCTGGGGCATGGAGTATTTTTTTTGGATTCTTTTCTAAGATCTTCTAACAGATCCCAGGCTCGTTGAGCCTGTTCTTTTATAACCATTAATTTAATTCCCCCAATGGCGTTGGTGAGGATCGGGTCAATTGTTACCGTATTCTCATCTTTCAGCCAACAGTTAATACCCTCCTCTTCCAATACACCCCGGGCAATATGTGCATCTACGTAATTAGGATATGTATTTAGTAAAACAAACTCCATTATCGTTAGTTACCTCCCGTATTCATCCCCATATTCATCTGCATATTTTTCATAGCGTTTAATGAGGGCTATATTTTTCTTTTCTATATCAGTTAAAAATCCTTTTATGTCTACCGTGTTGGGTACATACCAGTCTTCCATTTCAAACTGCTGCCGCATATCATAGCGGTTGAAGCAATAACCATGGCGGGCAAATATTTCGTTTCGCATAAACTCCAGATCCTCTTTCATTTCGTTTTCTACATCTTCGGGTTTTAGCAAACGTTGAGAGGCTTGCGGGTAATATCCTGCATCCGGGTTGTATTTAAATGCTTTCCGCTGTAACTCATATTCTTTTCCTTCACGGCCTTTTGCAAAAGGCTTCCAGCTTCCTTTTAATATATCCGGATGAGCCTCGTCGAAAACAAAATTGAATTCGCCGTCATCTTTGTGGTCGCCGGGTTCTTTAGCATTAAAGAAGTAAGAACCACCCTCTTTATAATAGGTTCCATAAAAGGGACGATCGTTTCCGCCAACAATAGTGCGACCCACAACAGAATCTTTAGTCACTTTGATGATCAGCAGAGTTATTTTATTCCTGCCGAAAGGCCCGACAAATGAACCCAGTAACGGATCGAATGGTTTTAACAGTGCCTGGAGTGCCGCAGTACTTTGAGGAACGGGAGCGGTTGTATGGTTGGGATCGGCAACGGATTGATCTGTTTCGGAACTGTTTTTTTTATTATTACTGCAGGAGGCGATGGAAAAAACAACCATCAGCCAAAACAAAAATATTCTCATGGTTAAGCGTTTATTTTGTGAAAGCATCACAAATTCGATGTCTGTTTAAAATTAGTGAAATTATCAGTCGATCAACCGCCATAAACATAACCTTATTAACGACCCTCGCTTTTTTTTGCTGGCTGATGGCAAGGATCACCGTTGCTTATATTCCGTATAACACCGACGTTGGCTTTCTTCGAATCAAACAACAATACATTCATATTGATCATTGGAGGGTTGCCTTTTTTGTGCATGTATATGCAAGCATGTGGGTGTTGCTGGCAGGCTTCACTCAATTCTCAAAATGGTTATTAAAGAACAAACCAAAATTTCATCGTTCGATGGGTTATATCTACGTAACAGATGTTTTATTAATTACCGGCCCGGCCGGTTTATTAATGGGCTTTTATGCGAATGGGGGAATTGCTTCAAGAATTGCTTTTGTAATGCTGGCTTCATTGTGGATTTTTTTCACTGTTATGGCTCTAATAAAAGCAAGACAAAAAGATTTTAAAGCACATCGTCGCTTCATGATCAGAAGCTATGCCCTTACGCTTTCCGCACTTACACTAAGGGCATGGAAATATGCCATAACAAATACAGTTGAGTTGCCACCCATGGATGTGTACAGAATGGTGGCCTGGTTGGGTTGGGTTGTGAATCTTGGCGTGGCGGAGTATATTATTTATAATTATAACAGAAGACGCTTGAGCAGAAATCGAAATTTTGGTGATTAGTGTGTAAGGCAGTATGTTTACACAGTAATTAAAAAGCCCCACTCAAAAATGAGTGGGGAGATCAAACAAGGTTGACATTTTAAGGCTGATTGGGTTTGGACCCCAATGCAGATAATCCTTATTCAACTTCTTGTTTTTTGCGAAACGAAGGCCTTCAACTTTCCAGAGTCGGGAGGCTTTTTCATTTCAGCTATTTATTACCTACGCAGTAGTTTGATGTTATAAGCATCTGGCCTTGTTACTGATTCAACATCAACGGCATTACCAGCATCAGCAATTCCTCTCCTTCGCCTTGTTCAGAAGGTTTGATAATTCCGGCTTTGGTTGGAGTAGATAATTCAACAACGATATCATCTGTTTCTGCAGCATTCAGCATTTCAATCAAAAATTTTGCGTTGAAGGCGATCATCAGGTCCTCACCGTTGTACTGGCATTTCATTCTTTCATTTCCTTCAAAGCTGAAGTCAACATCCTGGGCCGCTAATTGTAATTCACTACCGCTGATATTCAGTGCAACCTGGTTAGTGCTCTTGTTGCTGAATACGCTGATCCTTCTCAAGGCGCTTTGAAAATCTTCACGGTTCACAGTCAGCTTATACGGGTTGTCGGCCGGTATCACCACTTTATAATCAGGGAATCGGGCATCGATCAGGCGACAGCTCATTTGAGTGGATCCATGTTTTACAAAAAGATGATTGCTGTTGTAGCTCACCGTAATCTCGTCTTCTGTATAAGGAATAGCAGCTTTCAACAAACTCAGGGGTTTGCGGGGTGCAATAAATGAATCTGTTTTCGGACATTTTACGTCTGTTCTTTTATAACGGACCAAGCGATGTGCATCTGTTGCCACACATTGCAATCCTTTTTTATCCAGTTCAAAAAATACTCCTGTCATTGCGGGACGCAGATCATCATTGCTGGTTGCAAAAAGTGTTTTGTTGATGGCTGTTACCAGCGCTGAAGCTGTCATTGTAAATGAAGTAGTGTCATCAGCAGCGGGTTCTTTCGGAAAGTTGTCGGGGTTTTCTCCCATCACTTTGTATTTACCATTATCGCTGGTGATCTCAATTCCAAAATTTTTATCAATATTGAATGTTAATGGCTGATCAGGAAGATTTTTTAACGAATCCATTAATATTCTTGCAGGGATACACACTTTTCCGCTGTCTTTGGCCTCAATATCCAGTTGCACCCGCATCACGGTTTCCAGGTCAGTAGCCACAACTGTGAGTTTGTTTTTTTCAACTTCAAACAAAAAATCCTCCAATATCGGCAACACAGTATTCGCATTGATCACTCCGGCAATATGCTGTAATTGTTTCAGTAAGGAAGAGGACGAGGCGATGAACTTCATTATACAATTGGTTTGCGGCGAAACTACTGATTTTTGGTTTACAGCCAATATATTATAACCCATAGTGGATTACTCGTTTCGGGGTGTTGGTATCTGCTGTTTTGGGGTGGAAAACAGACCTGTTGCCTCAATTTATGGCTTGCATCTTTTGGCATGTTTAGTATCTTGCTCTTTCTCAAAATTGAAGCATGTTTGATAAACTTTTTGGCAGGGGAAAGAAGAAAACGGATTCAAAAACGGATCCTTCCGTAAGCTTTGGCAGGTATTCGGACAACAACAAGCCATTGCCCAAAGTAAACAGGTGGACAGATGCGGACAACCTGTTCAAAGAAAAAAAATACACCGAAAGCTTTGATGCTTTTTTTGATTACCTGCGGGATGATTCTATACAAAATGTGAAGTATGAAAGAAAGGAGACGGATGGCAGGTTCGAGTTTTTCCAGGGGTCCAAAATTGTAAGAGGAAGTTTTGACAAAGAACAAATGAAGGCGGAAGTAACACTTGCCCGCATGCCCCAGCCTTCGGTACCCGTAATGAGGCGACTGCTTGAAATGAATTTCAACCTGTATTATGGCCGCTATGCTATGGACAATGAAAGGCTGTGTATGCGGTTTGATAGTGATATTGAAACAGCCAGCCCCAGTAAATTATATTATGGACTGAAAGAACTGGCTACCAAAGCCGATAAACAGGATGATCTGCTGGTGCAGGATTTTTCGATTCTTGAATCAGCGGATGATGAGCATGTGATGCCGGTTTCCGATCAGGAAAAAGAGGTAAAGTTTGCTTACCTGCGCAAATGGATCAACCAGGCACTGGATACTATTGCGGCGGTGGATGCAGATAAATTTTCAGGCGGCATTTCATATTTGCTGCTTTCGCTGATATACAGAATAGACTACCTGATCACTCCCGAAGGGAAGCTGCTGAATGATCTTGAAAAGATCGGCGCTCTTTATTTTAAGAAAGATGAACGGCCGGTAATAGAAAAGAACAGGGACATGATCGCCGACTTCAAAAAAATACTTGACATCCCCAAAGATGAAATTTTCAAATATTTGATCCGGTCCAAACACACTTTTTCCATCGTGGCGCCACAGCAGTATAAAACCATTGCGGATTCTATTCATGGCTCCAACCAGAATATGCTTTGGTACAGGGATAACAATCATCCTTTTATTGCCTGCCAGGTTATTGAATATGGTATTTCATACTGTCAGTATTCGTATAGTCTGCCAAAGGTTATCACAGAATTATTTCATGTTTACATGATGGTGAACTATGCGGATTACTTCACAGCGCTGGGTTATGGTGATCTGCTTTATGAGCCTGCCCGCAACAAATTTGATAAGGAAGAAATTGCTGACCGAATAAAAGACATTCAGCAAAAATGGAAAGACAAATATCCTTCCATGAATTTTAATACTCAAAACCTGAGGTTTGATAACCTGGTGAATTTTGACCACTCGTTTACCATTGAGCTGGAAAATTTAAATATGGAGGCTAAATAAGAATGGATTCCAAATCGATCATAGAACATTATCAGAAAGCCATCATTCAAATCGCTACAACGGGAGGAACGGGCACAGGTTTTTATGTAAAAGAATTTGACCTGATCGTTACCAACGACCATGTAGTTTCTGATAGTCCTGAAGTAACTATTGCGGGGAAAGCATTTGAAAAAGTTTTATCAAGAGTCTGGTACACGGATCGCAAACATGATCTTGCTTTCCTGGAAGCGCCGAAGAATGTAGAACTACCGGATGTAAGATTGGGGCATTATGAAGAAATGAAAGATGGCGATTCGGTGGTGGCAATTGGCCATCCATACGGATTAAATTATACAGCCACACAGGGAGTGATTTCAAAAGTGGACAGGATAAGAGACGGGCTGAAGTTTATACAGATCGATGCAGCTATTAATCCGGGAAACAGCGGCGGACCACTGGTGAACATGAAAGGAGAAGTGATTGGGGTGAATTCATTTATTATAAGAGGAGGGGATAACCTGGGTTTTGCATTGCCGGTTGACTATCTGCGTGAAGCATTGCAGATGTATTTACCCAGCCGGGGCATTGCCTCCACAAGATGCTTTAGCTGCAACTTCCTGGTAACGCAAAATAATATTGATTCAAAAAAATATTGCCCGAACTGCGGAACCGAAGTAACACTACCCGAAATACCCGAAAAAGAAATTGAAACCACGGGTGTTGCAAAAACGATCGAAAATATTCTGAAAGAGTTGGGGAAAGATGTAAAGCTGGCAAGAGAAGGATCCAATAACTGGAGTGTAAAAGAAGGTTCCGCCAAAATCCGGATCACATATAATCCCGAAAATTATTTTATTGCCGGCGATGCCTATCTCTGCCAGATGCCATCCGATCCGGCTAAAATAAAACCGTTGTATCAGTTCCTGCTGCAGGAGAATTACAAAATAAACGGCCTGGTGCTGAGCTGTGTGAAGCAGAATATTGTACTCAGCCGCATTATGTACGACCTGGATATGACAAAAGAAAGCGGCGCCGAAGCCTTTCAGCATCTTTTCAAAAAAGCGGACTATTATGATGATTTCCTGAAACAGGAATACGGGTGTACAGATCGGCTGGAGGAATGACGGATGTATAAAAAACAACTCACCAAAGAGCAGGCTCTTCAAAAACTAAAACACTACTGTGCCTACCAGGAACGCTGCCATAGCGAAGTGCAGCAGAAGTTATTTGACCTGGGCATCTGGAAAAAAGATCATGATGAGATTATAGCTGCATTGATTGAAGAGAATTACCTGAATGAAGAACGGTTTGCCATTGCGTATGCAGGTGGCAAGTGGCGGATGAAACAATGGGGACGGGTAAAAATTAAACAGGCATTGAAACAAAAAAAGGTAAGCGAATATTGTATCAGGAAAGCCCTGAAACAGATTGATGAAAAGGAATACAGAGAAGTGTTGCAAAAACTGGCGGATGAAAAATATCAATCCTTGAAAGGGGAGCAATACCTTATCCGGAAAAAGAAAACGATTGATTATTTGCTGCTAAGGGGTTTTGAGAGGGAATTAGTAATATCTGCCATTGAAAAAGAATAACCACTTCAGTTTTTAAACCCTCAATGAACCCCGAAACCCTCTCGCAGCATAGTATGACTCTGCACCATTGTGATAAAGGAATACTGTGTTGTAACGGCGATCACAAAAAACAGCGCCGCCAAGTTTTCGGATAGCGGCAGGTGTTTTTATCCAGCTTGATGTTTTGGTATCAAACTTTCCCAGTTGCTGCAGTTCCCGGTATTGTTCTTCGGTTAACAGTTCAATTCCCATTTCGGCAGCTGCATCCAAAGCACTGTTCTTTGGCTTATGTTCTTTTCTTGAGTTCAATGCTTCCCGGTCGTAACAAAGACTTCTGCGGCCGGCCGGACTTTCCGCAGCACAATCATAAAAAATATATTCACCGGTTTTCTTATCAAAACCAACAACATCCGGTTCACCACCGGTTGTTTCCATATTATCAAGACTCCATAATTTTTCAGGATGTGCTTCAAGCCTTGCCTGCACGTTGGCCCATTCAATTTCTTTGTGGCGGTTCATATTTTTCTCGAACCGGGCTTTCAAAGTTTTCAGCAATGCTGCTGTTTGAGAGGGTGATAATTTCTTTTTGTTTTTCATATTGCAAACTTATCGGGAAACCGAATTAAAAAATCATTACCGCTCGGGTATTTGCGAAGGCGGGGAATTCATTGATTGCAATATGTAACAAACTATTAAAACAGGTATTTGCAGCGGTAACAAACAACAGCCTGTATCAGCCTGATTACT
>DAOLIV010000048.1:0-18335 GCA_035328345.1 Chitinophagaceae bacterium
CAACGACCCCCTGATTATGAGTCAGGTGCTCTAACCGTCTGAGCTAAGGGTCCTGCCTTTTGAGCGGCTGCAAAAATAGAAAAAACATTCGGTTTTGCTGATTAAATATATTAAATAGAATGACTTAGCTTTACGTTTACGAATGCTTGAGAACGACCAAATAAGGCGATTGCTTTCTGCTATCTCATTAAATAATGATCAGACTGCTTACAAGGAATTATTCATTTTATTACATTCCCGGCTCAAACAATTTGCGTTTTCAATCCTCAAATCAGGCGAAGAAGCAGAAGAACTGGTTTCAGATATTTTTATTGGTATCTGGGAAAAAAGAAATCACCTCACTTCTATAGAAACACCGCTTCTTTATTTTTATAAGACAGCTAAAAATCTGGCTTATAACAGGATCAACAAAATGAAAAAGCAGCCAATAAGTGCTGACGATTGGTTTATACAGTTTCATAGTATATATTTTGATCCCGAAAAGCTGATGGTGACTGAGGAAATGATGAGACAGATCCGTAATGCAGTAAATGAATTACCACCCAGGTGCAAACTGATTTTTAAGTTGGTAAAAGAAGACGGCTTAAAATACCGAGAAGTGGCTGAATTGCTCAATTTATCTATAAAAACGATTGAAGCACAAATGGCTATAGCGCTTCGACGCCTTGGAAAATGCATGCATTTTGAGATCAAAAACCCTACTTACAGCCATTTTTCTTTAAAAAAATAAGAGTTTTCTTTAGGGGTAAACTAAGCTTCTCCATGTCTTTATAAGATATACAGTACTATCATTTAATGAATTATCAGGAAAGATTTTGGGTTTTATTGTCAAAAAAGCTTTCAGGCGAAGCAGAACATGACGAATTAATTGAGCTTGAAGAACTGATCAGGCAGCACCCTGAGTGGCAATATGCTATCCAGAACCTGGAAGATCTTTGGAAGCATGAACCCGAAAAGGAATATTCGATGGAAGAAGATGCTTATTTACTCCATCTTCATCGCATGACTGAAATGAATATCCCTTTTAGGAATAGACTGGTTAACTCACCGGTCATTCAGGAGAACAGAAAAATAAATCGCAGATGGTATTGGGCTGCAGCGGCTGTATTGATTGTCGGGTTATCAGGATTTCTTCTTTTAAGAAAGAATGTTTCCGGCAAAGAGCAAAATCCATCTATTGCGGAAACTAATGAAATAAGTACCCGCCCCGGTTCAAAATCGAGGATACAGTTACCTGACGGTAGCACTGTTTTATTAAATGCCGGTAGCCAGCTCACCTATGGAAAGGATTTTGGAAAACAAACAAGGGAAGTAAATCTTGCCGGAGAGGCTTTTTTTGATGTTAAGAAGAACAAGGATGTGCCGTTTATTATTCATACTTCAAATATTAATATTAAAGTTTTAGGTACCGTCTTTAATGTAAAAGCCTATCCTGAGGATAAAAAAACAGAGACCAGCTTAATAAGAGGCAGTATTGAAGTGACCATTAAAAGCAGACCCAACGATAAGATCATTCTTTCTCCTAACGAGAAGCTGGTTGTTGAAAACAACGATGTCAAAGAGCTAAAAGAAAAAAATGCCCGAAAACTGAACCAGGAAATATATGATCTGCAACCTATTGTTTCGGTAAATAAATTATGGCACAGTCCTGTTGATAGTTCAGTAACAGAGACCCAATGGACGGAAAACCGGCTTGTTTTCAGGGACGAATCATTTGCTGATATAGCCATGAATATGGAAAGATGGTATGCAGTTGAAATAAATATGCAGGATCCTGTGCTGGCAGAAGTGCGGCTTACCGGAAGTTTTGAAAATGAAACAATCGAACAGGCGTTGGAAGCTTTAAAACTTTCGACTCCTTTTCAGTACGATAAAAAAGGAACTAAAATTATTATTCACCGTTAATGCTTTGCTTATGAAAAAAAAATACACACCAATCTAAAAGACTAAAAACGGGGCCCGCTGCAACGGAACCCCGCTGGTTAAAAACACGATGATCGGTTTTGAGATCATCATTAATAACACTTCAAACGTAAAATATGAAAAAAAGCAAAACAACTGCTCTTTCCGGTAATGTTCTGCTGTACTCAAAGATTGCCAGAATTATGAAATTGACGATTGCTTTTCTGCTTATTGCCTGCCTTCAGGTTTCTGCCAAAAGTTGGTCACAGGAAAAGATTACCCTAAAAATGAATGGAGCGGAGATCAAAAAAGTATTATTCGCCATTGAAAAGAAAAGTTCATACCGCTTTTTATTCAATGAAAATGCATTGAGAGGAAAACCCCGTGTCAGTGTTGATGTAGTAGAAGCGCCTTTACCTGATATACTCGACAAGTTATTAGAGAATACAGGTGTAGGGTATAAAATACTCGGAACAAATCTCGTTGTTCTCAAAGAAGGGGAATCAATTAATATTGAAAGCCGTGAACTTACGGTGTCGGGAAGAGTTACTTCAGCTACAGGGGAGTCCCTGGTTGGTGTTTCGATCCAGGTAAAAGGAACACGGACAGGAACCGTTACAGATGCCGGAGGAAATTATTCCATTACAGTTCCAAACGATGCCACATTGGTTTTTTCTGCTGTGGGTTATGAAACACAGGAAGTGGCTGTTGCTGGACAAACCACTATTAATATTACTATGCAGCCTGCAGTAAAAGTGCAGGAGCAGGTAATAGTAGTAGGTTACGGTACGCAAAGAAAGGTTGACGTTACCGGTTCAATCGGTCAGATAAAAGGAGATGAAATTGCAAAACAAGCTTCAATTAATCCGATTAGCGCACTGCAAGGTAAATTGGCAGGTGTGCAAATTACTAACTCCGGTGCGCCGGGAGCTTCTCCTCAAATAAGAATCAGGGGATTGGGAACAGTTTATGGAAGTGCCACTCCACTATATGTGGTTGATGGAGTATGGTATGATGATATTGCATTCCTGAATCCTGCTGATATTGAAACAATCAACGTACTTAAAGATGCTTCCAGTGAAGCTATTTATGGTGTAAGAGCTGCCAATGGTGTTGTATTGATCACTACTAAAAAAGGAAGAGGAAAAGCAAGGGTAAACTATAGTGGTTACGTAGGTGTTCAGCGGGTAACCAACCAGGTAGAGATGGCGAATGGAACTGAGTATGCCACATTGATCAATGAAATGAACCAGATCAATAACAATGCTGCTCCTTTTGCAAATCCGGAAAGCTTTGGTGTGGCCACCAACTGGTTTGATGTAGTATTAAGACCGGCCATGATCACCAATCATCACATCTCAATGGGAGGAAGTGCTGACAAGTCAACTTATAATTTTTCTCTTGGTTATCTGAACCAGGAAGGAATTGTTGAAAGACACAATTATAGTCGTGTAACAGCAAGGTTGCAGAATGATTTCCAGGTGACAGATTTTCTAAAAGTTGGATACACCAGTATTTTTCAAGGAAGTGTTGAAAAAAATAGCCCCGGAAATGTAATTTATAAAGCCTTTACCGCAGCTCCGGTGGTTCCTGTTTATTACGATGATGGAACTTATGGAGATCCAGGTGATTTCCCTATTGGAAGTGCTACAAATAATCCAAAAGCGCAACTTGATTTCCTGAATAATAAGACCAAAACTTATCGTTTGACAGGGAATGTTTATGGAGAATTCAGGCTGGCCAAAGGATTAAGTTTCAGAACAAGTTTTGGAGGAGAACTCGGACAAGGAGATTTTAGAAATTATAATCCTGTATATAAAGCAAATTCAGTTCAGCTGAATACCATCAGCAAATTATCAATTACAAAATCTGAAACAAGGAACTGGATTTTTGAAAATACGCTTACTTATGATAAAAGTTTTGGTGATCATAAGTTTAAATTCCTTGTTGGACAGTCCGCTCAACAATATAAATCTTATTTCGTTTCTGGTACTGCAGACAATGTTCCTTATTCTAGCGAAGCAGATCTTTATATTGCTTTGGGATCAAATAACACTACAAATCCAAGAACAATTTCAGATGGGGGAGATAAGGCAACTTATTCTTCGTATTTCGGCCGTGTGAATTATTCCTTTATGAACCGGTATTTGCTAACCGCTTCAATAAGAGCAGATGGTTCATCTAAGTTTGTAGGTGATCAGCGCTGGGGTTATTTCCCTTCAGTTGGTGCAGGCTGGGTGATCAGTGATGAACATTTCATGGACAACCAGCACATATTTAATAATCTTAAATTAAGAGGAAGCTGGGGAATAGTTGGAAATGCTTCCGTTCCACCAAACCTATCTGTATTAACAGTTAATCGTGGTGGTGGATTAACAGCGCTTTATGGCCAACCCGGTGTTCCTGCACAAGGTGCCAGCATAACAACTGTTGTTCCACCTGTTATTTTCTGGGAAAAAGGAATTGGTGCAGATATCGGCATTGAAGGAGCTGTGCTGAATAACAGGTTGAATTTCGAAATCGATTGGTATAACAGGAAAACACAAGATGCGATCTTTGACATTCCTATTCTTGGTTCAGTTGGTTTATCTACTTCATCTATTCGTGGAAACCAGGCTGATTTCCAGAACTCTGGTTTGGAATTTTCTTTGGGATGGAAAGATAAGATCGGAAGTGAGTTCAATTACAGCATAAATGGAAACCTTAGTGTCAACAATAATAAAGTTTTATCTGTTGTCACTGGAGATAACCCAATTTATGCTGGTGGTGCTGCTGCTACCGGCGGTCAGCTAAGTACCAGAACTGTAAAAGGACAACCAATTGGCCAGTTTTACGGATTGATGGTTGTTGGAGTATTCCAAACCGATGCTGAAGCTGCTTCTTCGGGTCAGTCAGGGGCAAAAAGAGGAGATTTCCACTATGCAGATATGAATAAAGATGGAACAATTGATGCAAAAGATAGAGTGGTATTAGGTAACCCTAATCCTAAATATTCATATGGTCTTAATACCAACTTTGATTATAAGAACTTTGATTTTACACTTGATTTGCAAGGTGTGGCCGGAGTAAAAATCTACAATGCTAACAAGGGATTACGTTACGGAAGTGAAAACTTCAGTAAGGATTTTTATGATAATCGTTGGCATGGTGAGGGCACTTCTACTACTTATCCTTCTGCTAATGTAGGTGGTGGTCAAAACTATTATCCTAACTCTTGGTTTGTTGAAGATGGAAGCTATCTGAGAATACGCAACATCCAGCTTGGATACACAATACCTAATTCCATAATATCCAGGTGGAAAGTTGAAAGAATAAGATTTTATGTAAATGCTCAGAATGCTTTGAATTTCTTCAAGTATAACGGCTTTACACCTGAAGTTGGGGGAGGCCCCACAAATGGTGGTATTGATAATGGCATTTATCCGTTATCGGCAACATACAATTTCGGTGTAAACGTTACTTTCTAACAATTAAAAACTATTGTTATGTCAAAACAATTAAAATCATATTATTTCAGATTACTTACCATAGGCCTGTCTGCAACACTGGGACTTATGCTATCAGGCTGTAAAAAAAGTTTTCTGGATGTGCCACCGCAGGCACAAACACCGGGTGAGCAGTTCTGGAAGACACCGCAGGATGCGGCCCAGGCTGTTAATGCGATGTATGGTAATCTCAGGGTATGGGAGCAGGTAGCATTTGCCCCTATTGCTGTAGAAAGTATGGGTTCAGATGAAGCAGAAAAAGGAAGTAGTCCTGGTGATGCTACATTTCACAACCTGTATGACAATTTTACTGTTACTTCCACTGAAGGACAGTTAAATGGATTTTGGGTTGGTCAATACAGGTCAATTAACCTTTGCAACCAGATCCTGGACAATGTACCGAATATTGTAATGGATGATGCTTTAAAAAACAGGTATCTTGCTGAAGCAAAATTTGTAAGAGCATATAATTATTTTCGTCTTGTAAGGGCCTTTGGTGATGTTCCTTTGCGTCTTCATATTCCGGCAGATGCAACTGAATATAATATTCCTCGTACACCCAAAGCAGAAGTTTGGGCTGCTATAGAGCAGGACCTCAACGATGCAGCATCTGTATTACCGGTTAGCTATGGTTCAGCTGATATTGGTCGTGCTACAAAAGGAGCCGCATTAGCGCTGCATGCAAAAGTTGCTATGTATTTGAAGAAGTGGAGTGATGTTTTGAATTACACCAACCAGGTAATGACAATGGGCTATTCCCTGCTCCCTGATTTTGAGCAACTATTCAGGATTCCAAATGAGAATTGTTCAGAATCTGTTTTTGAGATACAATGTGATCGCATACCTTCTATAGCCGGTGCTTCTAATAGCCAGTATTCGCAGGTGCAGGGAGTAAGAGGATCAACTGGTGGCGGCTGGGGTTTTAATGTTCCTACACAGGCTTTGGTAGATGCATTTGAAGCAAATGATCCGCGGATGGATGCCACCATTATTTTCAGAGGCGAAACAACCCCGGAAGGAGATGCAATCCCTTTAAATGGGGATAACCCAAGATATAATCAGAAATCATATGTTCCATTTAGTGTTTATGTTTCAGGAACTACAGAAGGATGTCAGCAAAACATAAGAGTGATCCGTTATGCAGAAGTATTACTGATGAATGCAGAAGCGGCCA
This sequence comes from Chitinophagaceae bacterium, assembly GCA_035328345.1. GTDB lineage: Bacteria > Bacteroidota > Bacteroidia > Chitinophagales > Chitinophagaceae > JJ008. Next base: position 6,562 of record DAOLIV010000048.1, read on the forward strand.
ATGAAGTAGGAGGGGCTGCTAATGTTACACTGGCATTGAATTCATTAAATGCAGTAAGAACAAGAGCAAGAGGTGCTAATCCACTTACGGTATTACCCCCGGTTACTACTACGGACCAAACTCAATTGCGTAATGCGATCTGGCATGAAAGACAAGTAGAACTTGCTATGGAATTTGACAGATACTTTGATGTGATTCGCCAGGGAAGAGCTGCAACAATTTTTGGACCCAAAGGCTGGACTTCAAAAAATGAAGTGTGGCCTATTCCACAAAATGAAATTGATTTGAGTGCTGGTGTGCTGGTTCAAAACCCCGGTTATTAATCTTAAAACACTACATTATGAAAATGAAAAATAAAAATATCATAGTGGCCGCTTCAGCATTATTTGCTGTAAGCACAATAATCACATCCTGTACCAACAAGGATGGAATAAACGGATATGCACCTCCTTTAACGCTTGGGGGCTATACTAGTGCTAAAGAAATTGCCCCTGCTAATCTTGTTGCGTATTGGGCATTTGATAATAGTCTTATCGATAGTGTAAGTGGGCAATCAGGTACAAATACGGGAACATCTTTTACAGCAGGAGTAAAAAAATCTGCTATACAGGGTGGTGATAATAAGTATGTGCTTTTTAACCCGGGCACAACTATCCAGAATCTTCAGAGTTTTACCGTTACCGCATGGGTGAATTCACCACAAAACACTGATGGTATTGTTGGATTGGTTGATTTGGCGAATACAGGAGCCTTTTGGGGAAACCTGACCATTTTCTTCGAGAATGGTGGTACTGCCACCAACGGAGTGCTTAAAGTGCATGTAAATAATAACGGTACAGATGCATGGCTGGGTAATTACACTGTTACCAATGCCTGGAACAGGTGGATACAGGTAAGTGTCTCTTATGATGCCGGGACATCCACTTTCAAAGTGTACATTAATGGATCAAAATTGGCCACACAAACAGTAGCAGGCTATGGCCCGTTGCACTTCCAGAATGCTACTAAAATGGTTTTTGGTACAGTACAGTTTCAGACTACACCTAGTTTAAACGGAGGAACAATGCAGCCTTGGGCCAGTTTTTTAAAGGGACAACTTGACGAAGTAAGGATATACAATGTCGCATTAAGCGAATCTGATGTGAATTTTCTGAATAAACTGGAGGCGAGAGGAAAATAGTTTTTTTGAAGGCAGAGCAGTTAGACAAAGGGGTTGCTGTACTTATGAGGCAGCCCCTTATTTTTCCAATATCTTTTTTTAAAGCCATCTGCTTTATGAGACAGTAAGGTCATTCGCTGTTTCATTTAATAATTTATTTGTAATGATTAGATGGGCTTTTTATCTTATAACAGTATTGTCGATTACAAATTATGGTTGTGGAAAAGGAGGAGGTTCTTCGCCACCACCCCCACCAACGCCTACTTCTTTCAGTTTTAATTCACTTAAAGTAAACGGGCAGTTTTCAGGGTTTACATATTATAACATAAACAGGACCCCTGTTTTTAAATTAAGTTTTTCTGCTGCTCTGAATAGGACATCGGTTGCAGGAAGTGTTACTTTCAGAGACAAGTCTGGAGCATCAATTGGTTATAATACCAGTTATGAAAATGGGGACAGTACTGTTGTCATCCAGCCAGTTTCTCCGCTATCGTATATTACAAAATTTACTTTATCTATTGCTACAACCCTTAAATCAACTTCTGGTGGTTCTCTTTTATCCGGAGTAGATGTCAATTTTACAACTCAGATCGATTCATCAAGAAAATTCCCTTTAATAACCGATAATGAATTATTGGATAAAGTGCAGGAACAAACTTTCAAATATTTCTGGGATTTTGGTCACCCGGTAAGCGGTTTAGCAAGAGAAAGAAATACATCCGGTGAAACTGTAACATCAGGCGGTTCTGGTTTTGGCATTATGGCAATACCGGTCGCTATTAATCGTGGGTTTATTACAAGAGCACAGGGGCTTGCCCGTATGCAGCAAATAGTCAATTTTTTAAAAAACAATGCCGTAAAAGTGAAAGGGGCATTTTCTCATTGGTTGAATGGTACAACGGGTGCTATTATACCTTTTAGTGCAAATGACAACGGAGCGGATCTTGTGGAAACATCATACCTGATGATGGGCTTGCTTACTGCAAGACAATATTTCAACGGCGTGGATGCAGCTGAAACTAATTTGAGAAATGATATAACCACACTTTATAATAATGTTGAATGGGACTGGTTTCGCCAGGGAAGCCAGAATATTCTATACTGGCACTATAGCCCGGATAAAGGATGGATAATGAACTTTCCGATTAAAGGATGGAATGAATGTTTGATCACCTATGTACTTGCAGCGTCATCACCTACACATAGTGTGCCTGCAGTTGTATATATAAGCGGATGGAAGAGTGGAAACAATTTTTTAAATGGTAATACTTATTATGGTTACCAATTGCCACTAGGCCCAAACCTGGGCGGACCATTGTTTTTTGAGCAATATTCATTTTTGGGAATTAACCCTAATGGCCTGTCAGACCCATCGGCAAACTATTTAACCCAGGCAAAAAACCATAGCCTGATCAACTATAATTACTGTAAAATCAATCCGCAACAGTATTTTGGTTATAGCGATTCGATATGGGGATTAACCGCCAGCGATATAGAAGGGGGATATACAGCCAGTTCACCGACAAATGACAGAAGTTTCATAGCGCCTACAGCTGCATTGTCTTCAATGCCATTTACTCCTAATGAATCAATGGCAGCGCTGAAGTTTTTTTATTATGTATTAGGAGATAAAATATGGAAGCAATATGGTTTTGTTGATGCATTCTCATTACATAATACCTGGTTTGCTGATTCTTTTTTAGCAATTGACCAGGGACCGATTATTGGAATGATTGAAAACTACAGAACGGGATTGTTGTGGAATCTTTTTACCAGTTGCCCGGAAGTAAAAGCCGGAATGCTGGCATTAGGTTTTACAGCGCCTTATCTCTGATAAAGAAAATAGTTATGAAAAAAATATTACTTGTCGGCATCCTGGTTGCCCTGTTTACATCTTTTGGATGTGAAGCAGGGAAAAAATCTGCTAATTCCTCTAATGATCCTGTTGCTTCTGAAGATTCTGCATTATTCAGATTGGTTCAGGAAAAAACATTTCAATATTTCTGGGATGGAGCAGAGCCCAATAGCGGTTTGGCAAGAGAAAGATTTCATGCTGATAACATCTACCCCCAAAATGATAAAAGCACAGTTACAAGCGGTGGCGGTGGATTTGGTGTAATGGCGATATTGGTGGGAATTGAACGAGGATTTATCACAAGAGATCAGGGCAGAGAGAGGCTGGAAAAGATTGTTCATTTTCTGGAAACATCAGATCGTTTTCATGGAGTATGGCCTCACTGGTGGAATGGCGAGACGGGCAAAGTGAAACCATTCAGCAAATATGATGATGGCGGTGATTTGGTCGAAACATCTTTTATGGCGCAGGGTCTTCTTTGCGTCAGGCAATATTTTAAAAACGGCAACGAAAAAGAAAAAGCATTAGCAGGAAGAATTGATAAGCTATGGAAAGAAATAGAATTTGACTGGCACCGGAATGGACAAAACGTTTTATACTGGCATTGGAGCCCGGATAATGGATGGAAAATGAATTTCCCGGTTCATGGATATAATGAATGTCTGATTATGTATGTATTGGCCGCATCGTCACCCACTCACGGAGTGCCGGCAGAGGTTTATCATGAAGGCTGGGCAGAGAATGGTAAAATAAATAATAACCCGCCATCTTATGGAAATTATAAGTTACAACTCCATCACCAGGGAGATGCTTTTAATGGTGGCCCTTTGTTTTGGGCACATTATTCTTATCTCGGGTTAGATCCAAGGGGTCTGAAAGATCAATATGCAGATTACTGGTTGGAGAATACAAACCAGGCTTTGATTAATTACCAATGGTGTGTTGATAATCCAAAGCATTTTAAAGGATATGGACCAGATAGCTGGGGCCTTACGTCAAGCTACTCAATAAAAGGTTATGCAGGACATGCACCAACTGAAAAAAGAGATCTCGGCGTTATATCACCAACAGCAGCACTTTCATCATTTCCATACACTCCTGCACAGTCTACGGCAGCAATGAAGCATTGGTATAATGATATGAAAGATAAATTATGGGGACCTTATGGCTTTTATGATGCGTTTAGTGAAGCAGCCAACTGGTACACCCTAAGATATCTTGCAATTGACCAGGGACCTATTGTGGTTATGATGGAAAATTATCGTTCCGGCTTATTGTGGAATCTGTTTATGAGCTGTCCGGAAATAAAACAAGGATTAAAAAAACTAGGATTTGATAGTCCATGGTTAAAAAAATAAATCTATGATTCGTGTATTTGTTCTAAAAGCAATTTTCTTACTGCTGATTATCCCGACATTATTAGCCCAGCAGGAAATAAAAGTAATGAGTTATAACATCAGGCTCAGTTTGAAATCGGATGGTGAAAATTGGTGGGAAAACAGAAAAGATAAAGTGGCTGCTTTAATGAATTATTATGAAGCAGATTTTATAGGAATGCAGGAGGTGTTACAGGTTCAACTGGATTATCTAAAAGAAAATCTTAATGGTTATAGCTATATCGGGGTGGGAAGAGATGATGGAAAAATGGCTGGTGAGTATTCCTGTGTCTTTTATAAAAAAGATAAGTATACATTAGTGCAACATTCAACTTTCTGGCTTTCACCGACACCCGATGTTCCTTCTAAAGGATGGGATGCTGCATTAAACAGGGTCTGCACTTATGGATTGTTCCGGAATAATAAAACAAAACAACAGGTATGGGTTTTAAATACTCATTTTGATCATATTGGAAAATTGGCAAGGCTTGAATCAGCGAAACTTATAATCGAAAAAATAAATGAGTTGAATACAAAAGGATATCCGGTGATTCTATCGGGAGACTTTAATTCAAGACCTGATGATGAACCAGCGAAGCATATAATGGCAAATATGAGGAATAGCCGGAATATCAGTAAACTGGTTTTGGGAAATGCCGACACATGGAATGCTTTTAAGTTTACAGAAAAGCCTGACGGATGTATTGATTATATTTTTGTTTCTGATGACAAAAGGATCAGTGTTTCGAAATTCGCCACCCTTACGGATTCATACGATCTTAAATACCCTTCAGATCATTTCCCGGTTTTGGCCACAATAAATATTGATAAATGAGAACAATAACAATAACCATTGTACTTGCTTTACTTCTTTTTCAATTAGAAACTACTGGGCAGAATAAAACATATTGTAACCCGGTAAATGTTGATTATGGATATACGCCTCATCCAAGCTTCACAGCATGGGGTAAGCACAGGGCAACAGCTGATCCCGTTATTGTGAATTATAAGGGGGATTATTATTTATTCAGTACAAATCAATGGGGATATTGGTGGAGTAGTGATATGAATAAATGGGACTATGTCTCAAAAAGATTTTTAAGACCATGGAATAACACCAGGGATGAATTATGTGCACCGGCAGTTGGTATTATCGGCGATACGATGATTGTTTTTGGAAGTACCTATACAAAGACATTTACGTTATGGGGAAGCACAAATCCTAAGGGGAATGAGTGGTTTCCCATAGTTGATTCATTTGAGATCGGTGGCTGGGACCCTGCATTCTTTACAGATGATGATGGCCGGTTATATATGTACAATGGCAGCAGTAATAACTATCCCTTATACGGTGTTGAACTTGACAGAAAAACTTTTGAACCCATCGGAACAAGAACCCCAATGTATTTATTGCAGGATTGGCGTTATGGCTGGCAGCGTTTTGGGGAACATATGGACAATACTTTTTTAGATCCATTTATTGAAGGCGCATGGATGACAAAGCATAATGGTAAATACTATTTCCAATATGGAGCACCCGGAACGGAAATGAGTGGCTACTCTGATGGGGTTGTGGTCAGCGAAGCGCCATTATTTGATGGACACCAGGTATTTCCACAAAGTGATCCTTTCAGTTCTAAAATGGGAGGTTTTTCAAGAGGTGCTGGTCACGGAGCCACTTTTCAGGATAACCAAGGAAATTACTGGCATACATCAACCAGTATTATTTGTGTAAAAAACACCTGGGAAAGAAGAATGGGTATTTGGCCTGCAGGATTTGATAACGATGACATGATGTGGTGTAACACTGTGTTTGGTGATTATCCGCATTATCTGCCTGGAATAGAAGGTAAACAACATGGTGAGTTTGCCGGATGGTATTTGTTGAATTATAAGAAACCTGTTACTGTTTCATCAACCCTGGAAAGTTTTTACGCAAATAACGCAGTCGATGAAAGTATTAAAACATATTGGAGTGCAAAAACTGCTAATAAGGGTGAGTGGATTCAATCAGACCTGGGCAATGTATCAACCGTTAATGCAATTCAGATCAATTATGCCGATCAGGATGCTGAATTTATAGGAAAGCAAACAAATATTTATCATCAATATAAATTATACTATTCCACTGATGGTAAAAAGTGGAATGTGCTTATTGATAAGAGTAATAATCAAACAGATGTGCCGCATGATTACGTTGAATTACCTGCACCTGTCCAGGCAAGATTTATAAAGCTGGAGAATATTCATATGCCAACGGGAAAGTTTGCTGTTAGCGGCCTGAGAGTCTTTGGGAATGGAGGAGGTGAAAAGCCAGTAGAGGTAAAAGATTTGATCGTTTTGAGAACAGAAAAAGATAAGCGTAGCGCTTATATAAAATGGAATCCTGTTGATAATGCGTTTGCTTATAATTTATATTGGGGAACAGCGCCAGATAAGTTATACAACTGTATTATGATATATGATTTTAATGAGTATTGGTTTAAGGCAATGGATAGTAAGAAGACATATTATTTTACTATAGAGGCGATTAACGAAAACGGAGTAAGCGGAAAACACAAAGTAATGGAGGTTAAATAGTTTTGATGATCAGGTTTGGAAAACTTTTTCTTGTTGTTTGCCTGGCAGTTGCAACTGCAACTGCACAAGCGCAGCCATATGCTGATGAAATAAAGGCATTCAAAAAACAGGACTCACTTTCTCCTCCTTCTCCGAATTCTATACTTTTTGTCGGAAGCTCATCCTTCCGTATGTGGAAAGATGTAGGCGATTATTTTCCCGGATATACAATTATTAACCGTGGATTTGGTGGATCAACTTTGCTGGATGTGATCGGGTATGAAAAGGATATTATTTTTCCTTACAAACCAAAACAGGTAGTTATATACTGCGGGGAAAATGATATTGCAGGCGACAGTTCTGTAACTGGCAAAACCGTTTACAAAAGACTTAAAAAATTATTTCATGACATAAGGAAACGGTTTCCGCATGTAATGATTACTTACATATCAATAAAGCCAAGTCCCAGCCGGTGGCATTTACGAAACAAAATGATGGACGGGAACAGGCGAATTCAAAAATTTCTTGCCCGAAGAAGACCGTCGCCACCTTCCTTTTTCATTGACGTGTGGAATCAGATGCTTGGCGCCGATGGGAAACCGATGCCGGATATCTTCATTAAAGATAACCTGCACATGAATGAAAAAGGATATGCCATTTGGCAAAAATTAATAGAGCCTTATTTACGTAAGGATTAAATTTTTAACTGATTCCGGATGACACACATTAAAATCAAAACTATACACATGAAAAGGATTTTATTATTCATCATTCTGTTTGCTTTTTCATCAGTGCTGGCTTTTTCACAGCAGGATGCAAAAATGAAGTCTTTTGTAGATGACCTGATGAAGAAAATGACTTTGGATGAAAAGATCGGTCAACTAAACCTTTTAACTCCGGGCGGTGGGGTTGCAACAGGTGCGGTAGTAAGCAAAGGGGTTGAAGAGAAAATATCTAAGGGACAGGTTGGTGGATTATTTGGAGTAATTGGTTATGACAAAATAAAACAGGCGCAGGAGCTGGCTATCACTACAAGTCGCTTAAAAATACCATTGATATTTGGGTCAGATGTGATACACGGGTATAAAACTACTTTCCCTATTCCGCTGGCATTATCGTGCAGCTGGGATGTACCAATGATAGAACGCAGTGCAAGGATTGCTGCAAGCGAAGCCACAGCTGATGGGTTATGCTGGGCTTTTTCACCAATGGTTGATATTTCCCGGGATCCACGCTGGGGCCGAATTGCTGAAGGAGCTGGTGAAGATCCATATTTGGGGTCACAGGTTTCAAAAGCAATGGTTACGGGATACCAGAATGGTGATTTAAGCAAAGACAATACATTAATGGCTTGCGTAAAGCATTTTGCTCTTTATGGCGCTGCAGATGGCGGCCGTGATTATAATACTGTTGATATGAGCAAAATAAAAATGTATAATTATTACCTGCCACCTTACAAGGCGGCCGTTGATGCAGGAGTTGGAAGTGTGATGAGCTCATTTAATACGGTTGATTATATTCCTGCTACTGGTAATAAGTGGTTACTTACTGATCTTTTGAGAAAACAGTGGGGTTTCAAGGGATTTGTGGTTTCTGATTATACTTCAGTTAATGAAATGATAGATCATGGCATGGGTGATCTGCAGGCCGTTTCTGCGTTATCACTGAATGCCGGGCTGGATATGGACATGGTTGGAGAAGGATTTCTGACTACATTAAAAAAATCATTACAGGAAGGAAAAGTTACACAACAACAAATTGATGTGGCATGCAGAAGAATATTGGAAGCAAAATATAAATTGGGGTTGTTTGAAGATCCTTATCGCTACTGTAAAAAAGAAAGAGCGGAAAAAGAAGTTCTCTCTGAGAATAACAGGAAAGCAGCAAGGGAATTCGCTGCTCATTCATTTGTTCTTTTAAAAAATAATGGACAAGCATTACCACTAAAAAAATCCGGAACAATCGCTTTGGTCGGGCCTCTGGCAAACAATAAAAGCAATATGCTGGGCACATGGGCAGTTTCCGGTAATTCAGCTTTGTCAATACCAGTCATGGATGGAATGAAATCTATTGGAGGTGATGATGTGAAAATTCTATATGCTAGGGGGGCAAATATTTCTGATGATACAGCATTTGCCAAAAAAGTAAATGTTTTCGGAACCAGGATTGATATTGATAAAAGATCTCCCCAGGAAATGATTGAGGAGGCTGTAGGAATCGCCAATCAGTCTGATGTAATTGTTGCTGTTGTTGGCGAAGCTTCTGAAATGAGTGGTGAATCAGCAAGTCGCTCTTGGTTAAACATTCCATGGAGTCAGCAAAATTTATTAAGAGAACTTAAGAAAACCGGTAAGCCATTAGTATTAGTTATTATGGCCGGACGTCCGCTAACACTTAACTGGGAAAACGAAAATGCTGATGCCATATTATATACTTGGCATGGCGGACAGGAAGCGGGAAATGCTGTAGCTGATGTATTGTTTGGCTCATATAACCCTTCCGGTAAACTGACGACAAGTTTTCCAAGAAATGTTGGGCAGATACCGGTTTATTACAATCACCTGACTACAGGAAGACCCAATGCCGGCGATAAATTTCAAAAATTCCGCAGCAATTATTTAGATGTAGAAAATAGCCCATTATTTCCCTTCGGTTATGGATTAAGCTATACATCATTTTCGTACAGTGATATTAAGCTTAGCGCCGCATCTATGAATACAACCGGAAAAATAACTGCAACAGTTACTGTTACAAACAATGGTAGTTATGATGGAGAAGAGGTTATACAGTTATATATCAGGGATATGGTGGCCAGTATTTCAAGACCGGTGATGGAGCTGAAAAAATTTCAAAAGATCATGTTTAAAAAAGGGGAGTCAAAAACGATATCTTTTACGATAGGGGTAGAAGACTTGAAATTTTATAACAGTGACTTGAAATTTGTTTCTGAGCCGGGGGACTTTAAATTATTTATCGGGGGAAATAGCCGGGATGTAAAAGAAGCAGATTTTAAACTTGTAAAATAATTTAAATCGTTGCGAATTTTTTTTACAGGATTATTTTACCTGATCTTTTTTCTGCCTGCACAACTTTACGCACAAGGCAGAGAAAAAATATCTGTGAACAATGGCTGGCAATTTGTATTAAATGATGACCCGTCAGCCCCCTCAGCATTATCAAATATCAAATGGCAGCAGATCAATATCCCTCATACATGGAATGCTGAGGATATTATTGACGACACGGTTGGCTATCATCAGGGCATAGGCTGGTACAAAAAGAGCTTGTTTATTCCGGCATCATATAGCAGCAAACATCTTGAGCTATTTTTTGAAGGAGTCTGTACTAAGGCCGAAGTTTTTATAAATGGCAGGAAAGCTGGCGACCATAATGGGGGATTTACGGGTTTCAGGATTGACCTGGATAATAAAGTTTCTTTTGGAAAAACAAATGAGATTCTTGTAAAAGCAGATAATGGAAAGTACCTGAGAGATAGTATTCCTCCTTATAGCGGAGATTTTAACCTGATGGGCGGTATTTACAGGGATGTATGGTTGATTGCTACAAATAAAATTCATTTCTCGGGAGATTTTGGAAGTAATGGTATTTTATTCAGAACAACCGAATTGAATGAAAATAAAGCTGCTTATTCTATCAATTTTTCTTTTACTGATGTCAATACTTTTTGGAATGGTACATTTTCTTATCAGTTACTCCATAATGACGTATTAGTAAAATCAGAGAGCAAAAAATTGAAAGACAATAAGAGTGTCCTTACTGAAGTAAATAGTTCTATCGAACATCCCAGGTTATGGTCGCCTGAAAATCCACAACTGTATACACTCGTCGTCCAGCTAAGAAATGAAAAAGAAGAATTACTGGATGAAATTTCACAACAAGTAGGATTCAAATGGATTGGGTTGAATGAAAAGCAGGAATTTTCACTAAATGGAAAACCTTTCAAGTTAAAAGGGGCCTCCCGTCACCAGGATTATAAAAACACAGGATGGGCATTGACTGATGCTATGCATGTAAGAGATATTGAATTAATGAAAGAAATGGGATGCAACTTTATCCGTATTGCTCATTATCCACAAGATCCTGTAATTTATGAAGCATGTGACCGATTGGGCCTGATCGCCTGGAGTGAAATACCGGTTGTAGATAAGGTAGTTGATAACCCGGTATTTTTTAAGAACAGTGAAGTAATGATGCAGGAAATGATCTTGCAAAATTATAATCATCCTTGTGTTGCGATCTGGGGCTATCACAACGAGGTCAGAAATCTTGATGATGCAACCATACGTCACGCAAAAATGCTTGACGGCATTGCAAAGAAACTGGACAATCAAAGACTAACAGCAATGGCATTTGAGAGCAATGTTGATGCTCCATATTTTAAAAGCTCATTGTTGACTAAAATTCTTTCAATTGCTGATATTAATGGTTACAATGTTTACCAGGGATGGTATCGGGGAAAACATGAGAATATCGGCTCATTCCTTGACACATTGCATGCATATAATCCACAGAAGCCAATTATGTTAAGTGAATACGGCGCCGGAAGTATCGTCAATATGCATACTTACAAGCCAACTCTTTTCGATTTTAGTGAAGAGTATCAATGCGATTTTCATGAGTCCTATGTGCTTGCAGGAAGCGCAAAACCATGGATGATCGGATTTGCTATCTGGAATTTTATTGATTTTCAGCGAGACGGAAGAGAAGATGTTGTTCCCAATATCAATAAAAAAGGAATGGTGACGACTGATCGTCAGCCGAAAGATGTTTATTATTATTATAAATCACAATGGAGTAAAAAACC
>DAOLIV010000049.1:0-17877 GCA_035328345.1 Chitinophagaceae bacterium
TGATCGGCTACCGTATTGATGAACGGTGCAGGATCACTGACGCTACAAAGGAAGTTATTCGCTTCACCTTGCAATAACAATTAACCTCCCGTAACCTGTTTCCAGAAAAGATCGAGAATATCAATATCCGTCATCAGCTTTGTGGTTACATAAGTAAATATGAGTCCATAGATGGCTCCTGTAATATGTGCCCCGTGGCCGATATTATCCTGTCCTCTTCTTGCCAGTACAGTTGATACTATAATATATATGATACCAAAAATATAACCTGGTATAGCAAGACCGGGTATAAATATCAATCCGATACCGGCATTAGGATTAAAAAGAATGGAAGAAAAAATTACGGCTGAAACGGCGCCGGAAGCACCCAGGGAACGATAATAATAATTGTCCTTATGCTTGATATAATCAGGAACAGATGCAATGATCAACGCTGAAAAGTAAAGAAGCAGGTACAAAATTTTTCCTTTGGAGCCAAAGACCCAGGGAACTTCATAGATCATTTCCACCACTTCACCGAATGAGTAGAGGGCAATCATGTTAAAGATCAGGTGGCCGATATCGGCATGAATAAAACCATGAGTGATGAAACGATACACCTGTCCCCGGTTAATATAGGGAGGATAAAAGATAAGATCGTTTTTCAGCTTTTCATTATTAAACGCTCCGAATGAGACAAGTCCTGTAATAATTACTATGATCAGTGTGATTGATAAACCCATTTAATCTGTTTGAGATTTGAAAATTAAATTATTTATGATGATACTTCTCATTTTTTAGGATCGTACATGCTCTGTAAACCTGTTCTGCAAGTATCAGCCTGACTAATTGATGCGGAAAGGTAAGATCAGACAGGCTCCAGGTAAAATTGGCTCTTTTCAGAACTTCCTGATCAATACCAAAAGCGCCGCCGATCAGGAAAACAATATTGCGGGTGCTTTCATTGGCCCTTGCCTGGATAAATTTTGCCAGTTTTTCGGAACCCATTTGTTTACCCTTTTCATCCAGTGCGATGAGGTAATCATCTTTTTGAAGCCATTCAAGAATCATGTCACCTTCTTTTTTCTTCAGGTCCATTTCACTCATCATTCCCGCATTTTTCGGAACAGGAATTATTTCCCAGCTTACTTTAAAATACCGGGAGATCCGTTGGGTGAATTCATCCACCCCTTGTTTAATATATGCTTCATTGGCTTTGCCGATCGACCAGAAAGAAATTTTCATTCGTTAAAAATAAAAAATCCTGCCGTGACGGGATTTTAGAAACTTAAAGCTGGGTTTATCTTATTGGATCCGGTAATATTTCTCATGGAAAGTAAACTGGTATGGTATTTCCTCGACGGCTGACCTCCTAAGGCTGTGTACCGGAAGCATGAGAAAAAGGCGGACTCTTTGTAAGGTTGGGTTGGTGCGCCTTAACTTGCTTATTGTAGGATGATCGGCTTACCCTGGCAGTGCAAGAGAAAAGTAAATATTCACAGTAAAAAAGAATTGCCCAAATTTGCTAAGAACTTTCAAATGCTTCGCCGGGATCATGTCCGCAAAAATTTTAATCATAGACGATGAAGAAAAGCTCCGGAGCCTTTTAGCAAGATTACTGAAGCTGGAAGGTTTTACCATTACGGAAGCCGGTACGCTGAAGGCTGCTTGGAAGGTAGTTGAGACAGAGGAACCGGACGTGGTTTTATGCGATGTTAAGTTACCCGATGGAAGCGGGGTTGATTTTATTGCTGAAATAAAAAAGAAACATCCGCTTATTGAAATTATTCTTCTTACTGCTTACGGCAATATTCCTGATGGCATTCAGGCAATGAAGAATGGTGCCTTTGATTACATCACCAAAGGCGATGATAACAACAAAGTTATTCCCCTGCTCAGCAAGGCAATGGAAAAAGCGGCGCTTCAAAAACGGGTACTGCAGTTAGAAAGCCTTGTTGGAAAGAAGATCAGCTTTGACAGTATTATTGGGGAAGCTCCATCACTGCAAAATGCTGTTGCGTTAGCAAAGAAAGTCGCCCCGACAGATGCCACGGTTTTGTTATTGGGAGAAACAGGAACCGGAAAAGAAGTGTTTTCACAAGCCATTCATAATGCCGGTAAGAGAACTGGTAAAGCCTTTATGGCATTGAATTGCGGTGCTTTTACAAAGGACCTTTTGGAGAGTGAATTATTTGGACACAAGGCCGGGGCGTTTACCGGTGCGGTAAAAGACAAAAAGGGATTGATTGAAGAGGCCAGCGGCGGAACCTTGTTTTTGGATGAAATCGGAGAGATGCCCATAGATCTGCAAAGCAAACTGCTGCGGGTGCTGGAATCGGGTGAATTCATAAAAGTGGGGGATACAAAATTATCAAAGGTCGATGTTCGTATAATTGCTGCTACTAACCGAAACCTGAAAGAAGAAGTAAAAGCCGGTAATTTTCGTGAAGACCTTTTCTATCGGCTGAATGTTTTTACTATTGAACTTCCACCGCTTCGGGAGAGAAAAGAAGACATTGTATTACTGGCAGAGTACTTTACCCGTCTTTTTGCTGACAAGACAAACCGAAAAATAAAAGGTATCTCAAAAGATGCGCTGCAGCTTTTACAAAGCCATAGCTGGAAGGGTAATATCCGTGAACTGAAGAATGTAATTGAAAGAGCAACTATACTTGAAGGCGGTAACGAAATTACAATGGAAGCGCTTCCTTTCGATATGCAAAACGCCACTGATGCTTCAGCAAATACATTCGACATTGCAGTGATGGAAAAGCAGCACATTAAGAAAGTGCTTGCGTTTGCAAAAGGCAATAAAACAGAAGCTGCCCGTTTACTTAATATTGGCCTGACTACACTTTACCGCAAGATGGAAGAATATGGCATCCCCAAATAACTAAAGCCTTCCGTTTTGAAAAACTGCCCTTTCATTTTGAAAGGGTTTTTTATTCTCATACCAGCCAGGCGCCTTGCCTCAAAATCTCCTTAAAGCTATGCCAGGACAGGGTTTGAGCCGGGTTGAAAGAACACTGTTCATTGATAAGGCATATCATTTGGCATATCCGGTTGGCAGCACAATATGCCTGTTATGACAAAAAACAAACGCAATAAGGCAAATGGATACGGAGATGAAGCTCCCCGATGGAAAGATTTCATCATCGTGTTGGGTGTTTTCCTGGTGCTCATGGCTTTATCATGGCTGGCTTATTACAAACTGCATTGGTTTAACTAAACGAAGTAAAATGATGAAAAACATGATTACTGCCAATGCTGGTCATTGGAATTATGACATCATTACTCAAACTTTATAATAGTGGCAAAAGAAAAGCACATAGGAGATGTTTTGGGGATTGTGGGAGCCTGGTTGGTAGCTATCGCTATGGTTGTAATGGTTCTGTTTAAAATCAAATTATTCACTCATTAATCAACTTTCATGTTAACACTGATTCTTTTTATAGGCGGACTGCTTTGCTTCTGGTTCTTCTTTAAATCAATTGACTGGTTCGAAAAAATCTAATGTTATGATGATAGTACTCTTTATAGTATCGATAGCAGTGTTTACATACCTGCTGTATGTATTGATCAAACCTGAAAAATTCTGATGGTATGACTACTGAAATTCTTGGGATCATTCTCATGTATGGCCTCACAGTTGCCCTGGCGATTCCGCTGGGACGTTACATAGGAAAAGTCTATGAAGGCGAAGGAACATGGCTTGACAGGTTATTGAATCCCGTTGATAGGACATTTTACAAACTGGGAGGCATCAACACGTCAAAGCAAATGAATTGGAAACAGCATCTCGTTGCATTGCTTGTCATCAACCTGGTTTGGTTCATCCTGTCCATGTTTGTCTTAATGAATATGGGTTGGCTGCCATTGAATCCGGATAACAATCCATCCATGTCAGCCGATCTGGCCTTCAACACTTCCACAAGTTTTGTAACCAATACAAACCTTCAGCACTATTCCGGAGAAACGGGTGTTTCTTACCTGGGGCAGCTCATATTGATGTTGTGGCAATTCATCAGTGCAGGAACAGGGATGGCTGCCTGTGCAGTAGTTTTTATGGCTATGAAAGAAAAAACAACAGAAAATCTTGGAAATTTTTATCACTACCTGGTCAGGTCATGCACAAGAATTTTGTTGCCTTTGGCAATTGTCGTAGCCCTGATACTTGCTTTCAATGGCACCCCGATGAATTTTGAGGGCAAGGCCCAATATATTTCAATGCAGGGTGATACTGTGAATGTAAGCCGCGGGCCTGCAGCAGCCATGATCGCTATAAAACAATTGGGAACAAATGGTGGTGGTTACTATGGCCCGAATTCTTCCAACCCATTAGAGAATCCAAACTACTTTACCAATATTGTTGAAAATCTTTCTATTCTTCTTATTCCCATTGCTTTGGTGTTTGCTATGGGATATATTATTAAAAGAAGGCGGTTTGCATGGGTGGTATTTGGAGTGATGACAGCTGGATTTCTGTTACTTCTGTTTAATTCTGTCTACAATGAAATGCATGGCAACCCCATGATCGCTAAAATGGGGATTTCGCAACCACTGGGCAGCATGGAAGGCAAAGAAGTTCGTTTCGGACCAGCTGCATCGGCAACATGGGCAGTCAGTACCACAGTTACATCTAATGGTTCTGTGAATTCCATGCACGACAGTTTGACGCCTCTTGCCGGCATGAGTTCTTTACTGGGAATGATGATCAATTCATTTTACGGCGGTGTGGGGGTTGGTTATCTGAACTTTTACATTTTTATCATCATCGCTGTTTTTATCAGTGGGTTAATGGTGGGCAGAACGCCGGAATTTTTAGGGAAGAAGATTGAAGCAAAAGAAATGAAGATCGCCACGATCATTGCATTGCTTCATCCACTCTTGATACTTGCAGGAACTGCCATCGCATCATTCCTGTATGCTCATAATCCAACAGCATACTCAGGCTGGCTGAATAATCCTGGCAATCATGGATTCAGTGAAATGCTCTATGAGTTTTCTTCCGCATCAGCCAACAACGGGAGCGGTTTTGAAGGACTGGGTGATAATACACCATTCTGGAATATCGCCTGTGGCGTGGTGATGCTGCTGGGAAGATACCTGCCTATTATTGGACCGTTGGCGATTGCGGGCATTTTAGCAAAGAAAAAATATATACCCGAAAGCGCCGGCACATTGAAAACAGACACCGGCACATTCGGCATCATGGTATTCCTGGTCATTTTTATTGTAGCCGCACTCAGTTTCTTCCCGGCATTAACGCTGGGACCTATCGCAGAATTTTTTGGAATGAAATAAAATAGTAAGAATATGTCAGTTCATAGAAGAAAACAAAGATTATTTGAACCAGCCCTGGTACGGGAAGCATTGGCGCAATCTTTCGTCAAGCTGAATCCCCGCATTCAATTCCGCAACCCGGTTATGTTTACGGTGTGGATCGGGACACTGGTGATGGCGGGGGTATGTGTCTGGATATTCACGGGTGAATCCTCACAAGGGAGTTTAGTATATAATAGTATTATCACTGCCGTTCTCTTTATCACATTGCTGTTTGCAAATTTTGCGGAAGCCATCGCAGAAGCAAGAGGCAAAGCGCAGGCAGATAGTTTGCGGAAAGCAAGAGAAGAAACTCCGGCAAAAAAAATGGATGGAAAAGTAATAACTATTATTCCATCTTCTAAGTTAAAATTGGGCGACCTGTTCGTTTGTGAAGCAGGTGACATCATTCCGATGGATGGCGAGATCATTGAAGGAATTGCTACTATTGATGAATCAGCAATAACAGGTGAATCGGCTCCCGTGATTCGTGAAGCCGGCGGTGATAAATCATCTGTAACAGGAGGTACAAAAGTTTTAAGTGACCGCATCGTAGTTGAAGTGACTACAGCGCCTGGTGAAACCTTTTTGGATAAAATGATCGCTTTGGTGGAAGGAGCATCCAGGCAAAAAACACCAAATGAAATTGCATTGACTATTTTACTCGCAGCTTTCACTCTTGTTTTTATTATTGTCTGCGTGACATTGAAACCATTTGGTGATTATGCTAACACTCCGATCACCATTGGAGCATTCATTTCTCTTTTTGTTTGTTTGATCCCAACTACAATCGGCGGACTATTAAGTGCAATAGGTATTGCCGGAATGGACAGGGCACTGCGGGCAAATGTGATCACAAAAAGTGGTAAAGCAGTTGAAACTGCGGGAGACCTCGATACAATTTTATTGGATAAAACAGGAACGATCACAATCGGAAATCGGAAAGCAACTAATTTTTATCCTTCAGACGGAATAAAAGAAACCGATTTTATTGGGATGGCTGTGTTTGCTTCAATGGCAGATGAAACACCTGAGGGAAAATCAATCATTGAATTAGCAGGCTCAAAAGGAGTGAAAGCAACGGTCAACCGGCAGGGAATGGAGTTCATCAATTTTACAGCAGAGACGAGAAGCAGCGGCGTCAATCTTCCCGACGGAATAAAAATCCGCAAAGGTGCATTTGATGCCATTTTAAGTATGGCACAAAAAAACGGAACCATTGTTCCGTCAGAAATTGAAGAAAGAGTTAAAGCTATAGCACAAAACGGAGGCACACCATTAGTTGTATCAAAAAATAACCAGGTCACAGGTGTGATCGAACTGCAGGATATCATTAAGCCAGGAATACAGGAACGTTTTGAAAGATTAAGAAAGATGGGCGTTAAGACGGTAATGGTTACCGGAGATAATCCTTTAACTGCAAAATACATTGCTGAAAAGGCAGGAGTGGATGACTTTATTGCGGAGGCAAAACCAAAAGACAAAATGGATTATATCCGCAAAGAACAGCAAGGTGGAAAATTAGTAGCCATGATGGGAGATGGAACGAACGATGCTCCTGCATTGGCGCAGGCTGATGTTGGTGTTGCCATGAACAGTGGAACACAAGCAGCAAAAGAAGCCGGTAACATGGTTGACCTGGAAAACGATCCAACCAAACTGATAGAAATCGTTGAAATAGGAAAGCAATTACTGATGACAAGAGGAACATTGACGACTTTTTCCATTGCTAATGATGTGGCAAAATATTTTGCTATCGTTCCTGCTTTGTTCATTCTTTCCATTCCGGGATTACAGGCGTTGAACATTATGCAACTCCACAGTCCTGAAAGTGCTATTCTTTCAGCGGTAATATTCAATGCGATCATTATTCCCCTATTAATTCCACTGGCATTAAAGGGAGTTGCTTACAAACCTATTGGCGCAAGTGCCTTGTTAAGAAGGAATCTGTTGATCTATGGCCTTGGTGGCGTAGTCGTACCCTTCATTGGAATAAAATTGATCGACCTGGTAGTATCTATTTGGTTTTAGAAATTAAACTCATCATAAAATGAAACAGCATATTATTCCCGCCATACGATTGACGTTAGTCTGTATTGTCTTTTTTATGGGATTTTATTCATTGCTGATCCTTGCGGGTGCTCAGTTTGCCCCGGGGAAAGGAAAAGGAGAAACTGTTGTTGTCAATAATAAGATTGTAGGCTGGAAATTATTGGGGCAAAAATTTACGGACGATAAATACTTCTGGTCTCGTCCGTCGGCTGTTGATTACAATGCTGCAGGTTCGGGCGGAAGTAACAAGGGTCCTGCCAATCCTGATTATTTGCAGCAGGTGAAAGACAGGATTGATACATTTTTGGCGCATAATCCCGGCGTGAGGAAGGAAGAAATTCCTTCCGACCTGGTTACTGCATCAGGGGCCGGATTGGACCCGCATATTTCTGTGCAGGGAGCTTATGTACAGGTAAAAAGAGTGGCAGCAGTAAGAAATATAGCCGAAGACAAAATAAATGACCTGGTGAAAAAAAATATTGAAAAACCATTGGCAGGTTTATTCGGTACAGAAACAGTGAATGTTTTACAACTCAATATTGATTTAGATAATTTAAAGTAGGAACAATTAAAATTTTTAACGATGAAAAAGATTTTGACAGGAATATTGTTCTTGATAAGCAGTGCTATCTTTGCACAGGATTCAGCAAAGAATGGCAAACTGGCTGTCACAGGATCCGTAGACGGGTATTACCGCTACAATTTTCATAATGCCAAAGATTCTATGCATGCGAATAATTTTACAAGCTTTACCAATTCTCATAATTCATTCGAGTTGGGCATGGCTTCGTTGAAGGCAGACTATACGATCGGTAAAGTGGAAGCAGTTGCTGATCTCGGCTTTGGCAGAAGGGCAGAAGAATTTTCCTATAATGATGAAGGCACACTGGCTGCTGTTAAGCAAGCCTTTATTTCATATGCGCCTTCAGAAAAAGTGAAATTTACCATGGGTAAATGGGCCACTCACGTTGGGTATGAAATGGTGGATGCCTGGCTGAATAGAAATTACAGCATGGATTATATGTTTTCTTACGGGCCATTCTTTCATACGGGATTAAAAATGGATGTAACAGTTAACAGTAACTTTGGCTTTATGATCGGGATCGCAAATCCCACTGATTTTACAACAGCCAGTTTTGCAAAGAAAAATTTGATTGCACAAATTCATGCCGCTTCTGCCAACAGTAAGATAAATGCTTACCTGAATTATGTTGGGGGAAAAGATATGGCTGATGCTACTGTCAACCAGTTTGACCTGGTATTTACCGGAACGATCTCCAGCCAGTTCAGCATAGGTTATAATGGCACAATAAAATCTGTAAAACCAGGCGGCGGCAGCAGTGATTCCTGGTGGGGTTCTGCTTTATATCTTAATTATGATCCCTGCTCAGCATTTGGATTAACTGCAAGAGGCGAATACTTCGGAGATAAGAATGGAGTAGCAGGATTTGGCACCAACATCTATGATTTTACATTGACAGGAAATATTCATATAGATAACCTGGCGATCATGCCTGAGTTTAGAATAGATGGAGCAAAAGACCCGATCTTTTATAAAGAGGCTGATAAATTAAGCCCGAACGCTAAAACGACGGGTTCATTTATCCTGGCAGCAGTCTTGCATTTTTAAAACTGATAATATCGTTATAACAAATTATGCCGGAAACAGAAGCCGATAAATGGTTAGAGAAAATTCAGCAGGAAAAAAAAGGAAAGCTGAAGATCTATATCGGCATGAGTGCTGGTGTCGGCAAAAGTTATCGCATGCTGCAGGAGGCACATAACCAATTACGAAATGGAGTAAATATAAAAGTTGGTTATATAGAAACGCATGGGAGAAAAGAAACGCAGGCCTTGATTGAAGGGTTACCAGTCATCCCCAGGCGAAAAGTTTTTTATAAAGGAAAAGAATTGGACGAGCTCGATGTACAGGCAGTTCTTTTATTACATCCTGATGTTGTAATTGTAGATGAGCTGGCTCATACAAATATACCGGGAAGTAAAAATGAAAAACGCTGGCAGGATGTACTGGATATCCTGGATGCGGGCATTGATGTGATCACGGCTGTCAATATTCAGCATATCGAAAGCATCAATAAAGAGGTAAAAGAAATAACCGGGGTTGAAGTAAAAGAAAGAGTGCCGGATAAAATATTACAATTAGCAGATGAGGTTGTCAATATTGACCTGACAGCTAATGAGTTGATCACACGGTTAAAAGAAGGAAAGATTTATGATCATACTAAAGTTCAGCAGGCATTGCAAAATTTCTTTAAGCCGGAAAAAATTCTTCAGTTAAGGGAACTGGCATTGAAAGAAGTGGCAGGACAGGTCGAAAGAAAAGTGGATTATGAAATAACTTCAAAAGAAAAAGCATGGAGGCATGAGCATTTTCTTGCCTGCATTTCCTCCAATCATGAAATGGCGCAAAACATAATTCGAAAAACAGCAAGACTGGCGTCTTACTACAACAGCCAATGGTTTGTGTTGTATGTACAAACACCGAAAGAAGCAATGGATAAAATTCCATTGGCCGGGCAACGTCATCTCATTAATAATTTTAAAAATGCAACGGAGCTGGGTGCTGAAGTTATTCAGTTAAAACATGCTAACGTTGTAAAGGCAATTATGGAAACAGTGATAGAAAAAAATATAACAACAGTTTGTATCGGTAAACCTCAGTTAAGCTTGTTCCAGATAATTTTACGTACCAGTATATTTAATCAACTCTTGAAAACGCTTTCAAAAAATGATATTGATCTGATTATTCTGTCCTGATGGCTGTCAAACTAAAAACTAAAGTGGCATTGGGTAGCATTTTTCTTTTTTCGCTGCTGATATTAGTGGGGGTCCTTAGCTTTTATTATCTCAACCGGTTAAGTGAAGAAAGTAAAGCAATCGTGAAAGCGAATTATGAAACACTGAATTATTCAAGAGAAATGCTGAATGCACTGGATAGCCTTTCTGCAGGCAGCGCTGCGCTGGAACGTTTTGAAAAAAATCTTCAATGGCAGGAAAGAAACATTACTGAGCGGGGTGAAAAAGAAATGACAGCTTCACTTAGAAAAAATTTTAATTTTTTAAAAGATAAAGAAAATAAGGATTCCGTTATTTCTTTGATCCGAAAGGATATAAGCCGCATTATGAATGTGAACCTGCAGGCTATGGATAAAAAAAATCAGGCTGCCCAAAAATCTGCAGAAAGCGCCAAAGCAATCATTACAATAATTCTTACCGCCAGCATCCTCTTGGGATTTACTTTCGTTTTTAATTTTCCCTCATTGGTAGCTTCACCAATCGCCA
This sequence comes from Chitinophagaceae bacterium, assembly GCA_035328345.1. Lineage (GTDB taxonomy): Bacteria > Bacteroidota > Bacteroidia > Chitinophagales > Chitinophagaceae > JJ008. The sequence goes on from DAOLIV010000049.1 coordinate 10,657, forward strand.
AGCTGACAGATGGTATCAAAGCGATCGCCAATAAAAATTATGGTGAACGTATTCATTTGAACCGTACTGATGAATTCGGCGATCTTGCCAATGCATTCAATACAATGGCAGAAAAATTAGATGAATATGAACACAGCAATCTTGCTAAAATCGTTTTTGAAAAGCAAAGAGCTGAAGCAGTGATCAATTCATTGAAGGATGCCAGCATCGGGATCGATGATAAGGGAAAAGTTTTATTTGCCAACCAGCGGGCCCTGCAATTATTGAATTTAAAAGAAACAGAAATTGTCGGTGTGCAGCAGGAAGACGCCAAGAAAAGAAATGATCTGTTCCGGTTTCTTATTAACGAACAGAACAATATCCCGTTTAAAATAATTGTTGATGGCAAGGAAAATTATTTTACAAAAGAAATAATTGAGTTGTCACAGGGGGACAAAAAATCTGGACAGGTAATTGTTTTGAAAAATATCACACCATTTAAGGAGCTTGACGTAGCTAAAACAAATTTTATCGCAACAATTTCTCATGAACTGAAAACACCATTGGCATCTTCTGACTTTAGTTTGAAACTTCTGGAAGATGAAAGAACAGGCAAACTGAACACAGAGCAAAAAGAACTGTTGCAAAATATGAAGGTTGATAACCAGCGATTACTCCGGATCCTGAGTGAATTGCTTGATATGTCGCAGGTGGAAGCCGGACGCATTCAGTTGAACAAGCAAAAAATACAACCTGCTTCCATTGTAGAAAATGCAGTCAATACAGTAGCATCAGCGGCAAAAGAAAAGAACATTGAACTTGTTAGAAACGAAGACACACTATTACCGGAAATAGAGTCGGATGCAGAGAAAACCACATGGGTGCTGAACAATTTTTTGACCAATGCGATTAAATATTCACCGGCCAATAATTTCATTGAGATTAATATTCGCCGCAGGAATGGCTCACTCATTTTCTCGGTAAAAGATAACGGTCCTGGAATTGCAAAAGAATACCAGCATCGCTTGTTTGAGCGGTATTTTCAGGTGCCGGGTTCAAAATCTAAAGGCACCGGTCTGGGATTGGCTATTTCAAAAGATTTCATCGAAGCACAGGGCGGAAAGATTTGGGTAGAAAGTGAAATAGGGCAGGGCGCAAAATTTTCTTTCGAATTGCCGCTTACAGGCAACCCGTAAAGGTGGATGTGGATGTTTGCTACGGGATGTTGAAATAAGTTTCGTGGGCAGGAAATATCAGGAAGAGACATTGCGCCGGGCAGGCTGCTGTGTAACCAAAGCCTTACTTTTTAATTTTTCAAATAGTTGCTGGCTTGCGCCCAACGGCCAGGGCTTTCTGCTGTGTTGATATTCTGTGATCGTTCAGCAAAACCATAAAATGGTCCGTTATTTATTTGGTTTTTTACACAGTTCATGTTAGCTGCCTTTTTTCTTGAAACCGTTTGGAAATATGATGGTCAGAAGAACGAAGATTAATAAGAAATTGAATTCTACTCCATTTCGGCCTGCGCCTACGACATACCAGCCTTCTTTAAAATGGACCATAATAATCCCCATAACAAGGATCAAAATTGTGATTATGGATGCCAGCTTTGTGTATCTGTTGAGCAATAAGCAAATGGCGCATGCGATGTGTGATAATTTGATAGCCCAGGCAATTGGAACTCCCAGGGTAGCGAAACCAATTTCGTTAAGGTAAAATCTACCGAATTCATTTATCCCATTGTTGAATATTCCAGGGACACTATGCAGTAATAAAATAACTGCAACTGCGAGGCGAAGAAGGAAGGTGCTATTGAATATATTCATTAGATTAGATCAGATTAGGTCAAATCGGGTCATTTGTTTCCAATAGATTGAGGTGTCGGCCTTAAAATGGCAGCTAACATTGAAGCATTGGCCATGTGGCGGCATTCATTGTTACGTCTGCTGGTTCCGCAGCTCATTAAAGTTAACATAGTTGATGATATATTCACCAGCCGGGCTTTAATCGTCCAGCCCGAACCACAGCTTGGATTTGCAATTTGTTGATGTTACAATGTCAAGCCCAACTTGCATAAAACCCAAAGTTGTGTGTTCGTTGTTTTATTCGTGAACCTGACAGGCTTCGAGTACGTTACCATCCGGGTCAAAGAAAAAGAAATATTTTACAAAGTCGTCCTGAACTATGTCACCCACCTTTATGCCTCTGCTTTCAAGCTCTTTCCTAACCGATGTTGCGTCCTGAGTCTTAAATATGGGATAAGTAGCTGTGTCCATATTAACATTTATCTTTTTATCGGTTTCCCAAAGCGTCAGGCTTGTGGGTCCGTAGGTGTCTAATACCACAAGCTTCATTTCAGGGTCATCCCATATAGGAGTCAATCCCAGTTTGACTTGGTACCAAGTTTTAGAAGTCTCAATATCGCTAACCCGAACAATTACTGTGTCAATGCCTTTTAAGAGCCTATTATTTTGCCTGTCCATATATGTCAAAATTTATTTTGTCTATCTCTTGTCCTTTTTAATAGTTGTCTATTAATTATTTGATTCAGATTGTCTGCGTACAATGACGCACAACGAGCAGGGCTTTATGCAGGTTGGGAATTAGCAATCCGTCCGCCGATAACCGCTGCTGGTTAAAAGTATGTCGATGAAGTTAAGTACAAAAGCTGATAGTTATTCGTCAGTCGAAAACTGAAGCTGTCATTTGCAATTAGCTGATGTTACATTGTCCAGCCCTGATTTTGCAAATTCTTTTGTTAGCAGCAGGATTATTCTTTCGAACCGAAGTCGCCCGCAAGTTTCTCAAATATTTCAATAGCGTCTTTGTCATAAGCCCATTGTCCCTGTGAATAATGCTTATGAATAAAAGGTCGATATTCATTTATTAGTTCTGCTGTGTCCACTTTGTCAGCCAGCTTATTTGCAATAAGACCTTTACAAACTCTGTCAATAACTTTAATGGGTCTATAAGGGTGGTCAATTTCAAATTTGTGTTCATTGAGAAGCAATTCTGAAATATTTACAAAGCTCTTATCGCTAAAGAATTTTTTTCCTTCTGTTTCATAAAATGGTATTACTTTTTCAAGAATTGTCTCCACTTTTAAGTTGTCACCCTGAGGTGACCAGGTGTTAACCCAATTTTCATTGTCACGTTCAATCTTGCTGGAACTATATTCTAATGTTATTTTCCTTTTGTCTTCCAAAAATTCTATGCCTTTGGTGTATGAGGCATATAACTTTTCTATTTGTTTATTGCCTATGGCAAAATATGGGAATATAGTATGACCGCAACCTCCACGAAATTGCAATTGAAGTCCTACGACTTCTTTTTGTTCCTTGTTATTTCTTGAAAAGTATTCATTTGACTTGTTGTATTTAAAACCTTCCTTTTCAAAAAATGATGAATACTTTTCAAAGAACAATTCAGTTATTGCTCTGTGATTATCGTTGATACCTAATTTGTCAAGGTCAAATGTCATTTTGAATTTTAGTTTTTCAGCTTCAGGTAGATTGTTCCATGCTTCAAATCTTTTGTCAATAACCTTGCAAATTTTAGTGTAGTTCTTCCATGTGTCCTTAACGTGATAGTCGGATGGCAAACCTTTTTTGAAAAGCCCACCCTTAATAAAAGTGTCCCTATAATCATTGAAATAGGTGTTAGGCTCGTAATAGTAATTACAGAATAAACGTCCTTCATCGTTTACGTCGTCTGCAGAAAGTACCCCTCCAGAAAGTTCATAGAGTTTAGGACCAGAAATTTGTCGCTGTTTAAATTGAAGTAATGTGTCGGCATTCATTTCATTAAAGTCTTCACCTGTGAGACCATTGTCAATAAGCCAGCCAATAAAGAACCCAGAGTGAACGTATATCTGTTCTTCTTCTAAGTCTTTTGGGAAATCGTCAGTAAGATGCCAGTCTGCTTTGTCGTATGCCATGAGGTGTCAAAATATTGCTGCCAACGGGCAGGGCTTTGTGCTGTGCTGGTATTCCGTGATTCGTCAGCCCGAGCCGAAGCTGAGTAAAGTTAAATATTAAGAACTAAAGCTTGGCGGTACCTGTCCCGCCAAAGGCGGGATTCGTCGAGTCCCGAACCGCAGCACAGCCTGATTATTGTTCAGCAAAACCATAATATAGTCCATTATTTATTTGGTTTTTTACACAGTTCATGTTGTAGGCAGTTTAGTTGAATTCGGGATAAAACATATCGAACTTAATATCTTCAATACTTAATTTTCGTCTTAAACTGTCAAACGAAAACTTTGTCAACGGACCGTACACTGGCTTGTCCTGGTATGAGTTTGATGAAACTTCTATAATGTAATAGTTTGTCGTGTCCGTATGAACTTTAACGATGTTACCATATTCAATTGGATGTTGCTTTGCAATGATAAAATTTGAGTTGTGTCCGATTTCGGAAACATAAGCAGGCACAACCTGTTCACCTTTATTAATGCTCCTTGTTTGTGGAATGTCAATCCAAATCGTTTCATAGTCGCCAATGATTTTGTCGCTATCACTGTCAAACAGGCAACCTGAAAGAAGAATTGATGAGAATGCTGTAATAAAAAGCTTCACTTTCATGTTAGGTTGGTCGCTCGGAAAATTGCCTACAACGTGCAGGCATTTGTGCTGTTGGGGGCTTCATCTCGTCGTCGCCCCCGGCGATCCCGCCTAAGGCGGGTCCGAACGAAGAACTAAAGTAGAAAATTTATTCTGTTGCTCAACGGTAAATGTCAAGCTGGGACAAAAGCTGAACAGCGTTACTTTTGTTGAACGACGCTTTGCGTCGCACCCCAATAGCACAAATGCGCTTGTTGGTTGCTGTTTTTCTTCCTATTGTATTATTGTAATTCTATTCTCACACTGTCAAACTTTAATTTATTGGGCGGCACATAGAATTTAATTTGGCTGTCAGTAAACGAAAGTTGTGGGTCAAAGTTGAAACCCTTCATGTCGTCTTGAAATGGTGTGAAGTGTCCACCTGTTTCACTTTGAAATAAATGTCCCGCAATAAAATCATAGTCTTTATCTGAAGTTCCAACGGGTCTGCCAATCCATTTTTCATTTAAGTTAATGTTGAAATATTTCAGCATTCCCAAACTGTCGTAGTCTGTCAGGCCTAATAAATAATTGTTTGCTTTTTTATTGCTCCCCCAATACTTGTCAACGTGAAAAACTTTGATGCCTTTATTGATTTGTCCGTCTGTATAAACTGTCGCCTGAATTGGTTTGCCGATGTGTCTTGCAGAACCAGATAACCATTTTAAAATGATTGGATGATTAATTGAAGTCAGTCCAACCGCAACTGCAAATAGGAGAACCAGTGCAACAACGAATTGCAAAATTTTACGGAGTGTCATTTAAAATAGCAACCAACGAGCAGGGCTTTATGCAGGTTGGGAATTAGCAATCCGTCCGCCGATAACCGCTGCTGGTTAAAAGTATGTCGATGAAGTTAAGTACAAAAGCTGATAGTTATTCGTCAGTCGAAAACTGAAGCTGTCATTTGCAATTAGCTGATGTTACATTGTCCAGCCCTGATTTTGCAAATTCTTTTGTTAGCAGCAGAAAATAAATTCCTTAACTCAATACACAAATGTTATCGTTCTGGCAACGTATTTCATTTTATGTTCATCATATACAGCATCTTGTCGGGCTATTTTGATGCTGTAACCATTGCATTGATCGCATTTTACACTTTTCGTTATTGTTTTAGTGCCTACTATTTCCTCATGTTCTTTGGTAATCTGTTTACTGATTTTATAGACATTTCCGTTGTAATAATTAGTAGATAAATATTCTAAGTATGTTGCTGGAACTTTTTTAGTAATAAATTGTTCAGTTTTTATATCAATCTTATCAGCGCCTTTACACTTGGGGCATACTGTTTTGCTTACATTATTACCACATAGATAGTTAGTGTCAACAGGTGAGTAGGGGCTAAAATAAAAGTTCATTTCATTGCCCGCCAAATGATATAAAAATTTTTCAGCATAATCTTCAATTTCAGCGTTTGGACTTTTCTCAAATGTTATTTTGTCAAACAATGGACGAGTAAGAATTGTGCCATCCTTTTTTCTTAAACCAAATCCACCCTGCCGTTCATATATTCCAATATCATACTTTATAAGGTCCTCCGCTAACTTCTTTTCATTTTCGTTGCAAACTATTTGAACGGGTTTATTTATATATTCTTTTCTTTCAGACACTGACTTTATAATGAAATTTCCATCATTCATCCATATTTCCCCATCTTTAGTATCCAAAAAATAAATAGTTTTTCCCTGAATAATTATTTCATGTATGTCATTACCATAATTTCTTTGAGAAATATTTTCATCCCCATTAAAAAAATCAAAATATTTTTGCCATGTTCCATTTTTATAAAGATATACATTGGATTTTCGGGGGTTATTCACATCACCGCTGATAGCGAGTTGTAAATTGCTGGGATATTTTACGATATGATAACTGGCATTTTTATTTGACAAGCTGGGGAGTGATAGTTTTTGCTTCCACCAATCTGTTTGATACCCTCGCTTCATCATTTTTATTGAATCTAAATCTTTCATTTCATGCCAACCATCTTTGGAATACTTAAAATATCGCTTGTTATTATATGGCCACGTTTCTAATACGACTTCATGATTTTCATCTACGCCTAACTCGTAAGCACCGTTTGCACAGGGATTCACATCAATAATTTTATTATTAACAATCTTATATACTTTTTGGCTGTCAGGTTTATTTTCACTTTTAATAAAGAATATGTTACCGTAACGGTCACAAACAAAATTGTTATAGTTGATTTTATTAGCTTTTACAATCAAGGTCCAACTGGAACATATTGTGTCTCTGATTATGTTGAAATCGGGCTTACTTATTGATTTTATTTTCTCGTTAGTTGTTTTCTTGGGTGGAATAGATTTCTTTACTTGCCCTATCGATACTGATAATATCAAAGACAAAAAGCTAATAAATAGTGTGTGTCGAAGGTACTTTTGCATGTTATGAATTTTGCTGCTACCGGACAAAGCTTGGCGAAGTACGGGTATTCTGTGTTCCGTCTGCCAGGTGCCGATGCTGATTAAAGTTACAAAAGTTGAAAACATATTCTGTTGCTCATCAGTGTCCGGTCAACCGGATATGTAGCTGATAGTAGTACTACCAATGACGGTTTATTCGTCGCTCCGGGCTGACGTAAAACTGAATGTTAGCGGCTGCAAAAGCATATACAGTT
>DAOLIV010000050.1:0-17794 GCA_035328345.1 Chitinophagaceae bacterium
GCAGGTCGAGGCCAGCATGCCGCTGAACACGCTGATTCCTTAGTAAATGCCTTATTGAATGCCTTTCTGAAAGAAGGTATCATAGTTCCCGATTTTTACGGAAGTTAATAAATGCCATAAAGGCTGCCAAAAAGAGAAATTGATTTTATACCAATTCTTCCTGCATGTGTTTGATAGAGAGATTCAGAAAGTTAGGCAGCACATGAGAGTAAGTCCAGACAATTTTATCAGGATCTTCCAAATGCGCAAGCATACTTTGAAGTTTGGCTTCTCCGTGGTTTTCAATTACTGTCTTTCTTTTATCTTCCCTTTGCAGATATAGACTCATGCCTGGTGCATCTGCTTCCGGGTGAAACTGTGTACCGATCATGTTTTCGTTAAAACGAATGCCCATGACAGCTCTTTCATAGGGGACATGAGGTCTCATTTTTTCAATGCATAAGATGGATGCCCCCATTTGACTGAGCAGATCATGATTAGGTTGAATAACCTGGAAGTCACGACTATCAACAGCATAAAAAGGATCTTTTAAGCCCTCAAAAACTTCTTCTTCTCTGCCGGAATCAATCATATGAACAGGGAATACTCCAAACGAAGTGGATTTTCGTTTATGCACTATTCCCACATTAAAATAACGACTTGCCAGTTGAAAAGAATGACAAATAAAAAAGACTTGTTTTTTAATTGTATTTGAAGGATTAGCATTCCACCTTTCAATACTGTCTAACCAGCGGCACCAGGCAATATCCCAATCCTCATAACGGCTGGTTAGTGGATCACCGGGACCACCACTGGAAATATAAATGTCATAAGAAGTATCGGGAAGTTCATTTTTGAGGCGTACGTCATATTCTTTTGCATAAAGCAGCACATCATTTTTTTCAGCCCATTCGATAAGAATATTACGTATGCAACGCATACCCTGGTTTGCAACGCCTTCATAGAGATCAAGGACGGCTACTTTTACAGCCCTTTTCCTGGTCAAATTCATTAAACAAACTTAATAATTTTTTAATTTCTGAAAGAGTAATAGAGCTGACATAATTTCCCACAAATGTGGATCATTATTGTTTTTCATATACTTTTTTCCCATCCAGGAATGTTTTAAGGACCTGGATATTCAATAAATTATTATCACTCTCTTTCATAAGATCTCTATCGAGAATCACAAAATCAGCAAATTTGCCTTTCTCAATACTTCCTTTTTCGGCTTCTTCAAAATTGGCCTTTGCAGCCCAGATTGTCATTCCCCTTAATGCCTCTTCTCTTGTTAATGCGTCAAAAACCTGGAAACCTTCGGCAGGCCACCCCTTACTATCTTTTCTGACAACCGCTGCATAAAATGTTTTAAATGGTGAGATATCTTCTACAGGAAAATCTGTTCCTAATGGTAACCATTGATTTTGTTCCAGTAGTTTTTTGTATGCATAAGCTCCCTTTGCTCTTTCTAATCCAAGCCGGTCAATGGCCCAGTACATATCTGAAGTAGCATGTGTCGGTTGAACTGAAGGGATGATACTATATTGGCCAAATAGTGCAAAATCATTTGCGTTAATCACCTGGGCATGCTCGATTCTCCAACGTTGATCATTTTTTTCTTTGAGATATTTTCCATAGATATTAAGAATCGTTCTGTTGCCGCTGTCGCCAATTGCATGAGTGCACATCTGCCATCCCATTGAAGAAATAACACTGGCAACAGAATCAAAATGTTCTGGCCTGCTCAAAAGAAACCCATAATGACCCGGCTTGTCGGTATATGGCTTCAACAAGCATGCACCCCTTGAACCAAGTGCCCCATCTGCATAAACTTTAAAACTCCTGACATTTAGCTGATCTGTTTTAATCATGCCATTTTGTTTGGCATAACTGAAGTTTTTCCCCTCATCACTAAGCATTATATATAATCTCATTTTCAGGTCACCGCTTGCATGAAGTTTCTTTATTCTTTCAACTTCAGTATAACTCAACCCACAGTCGTCAATAGTTGTGAGACCAACAGCAAAACAATTTTTCTCTGCATCAAGAATTGCTTTTTTAAACTGTTCATCTGATAAGTCAGGTATTTTGTTTGATACAAGATCAACGGCATTGTCTATTAATATACCCGTAAGAGTTCCTTCATGATCTTCAATTGCTCCGCCTGTAAGAGTATCCCCGGCATGAATACCCGCCATATCAAGTGCTTTTTGATTGGCTATTGCCGCATGACCGTCAATCCGGTTCAATAGAATAGGCCGGTCTGGAAATAAGCGATTCAACTCATCATTTACAGGAAATTCTTTTATGTCCCAATCGTTCTGATCCCATCCACGTCCGGTGATCCAGCCCTCCGGATTTTTTGCTGCAAAATCTTTAACCCTCTCCACAACTTCATTCCAGCTATTGGTGCCAACCAGGTTTACTCTTTGGAGGCTTTGTCCATAGCCCACAAAATGTGCATGGGCATCTATAAACCCGGGGTAAATGTATTTACCTTCCGCATCAATTTTTTCCTTGCTCTTGTAATTTTTTTCAAGATCTGTTGTTTTGCCAACTTCAATTATTTTGCCTTCAGATATTACCATTGCCTCCGCAACAGAAAATGAAGAGTCAACAGTATAGATTACTGCATTATAAATCAATAAATCGGCTTTCTTTTTTAGCGAACAGGAGCAGAAAAAAGTTGTAAAGCCCACTATTATTGCCAGGAAACGATTTTTATTCATCTGGTGAAAATACAGAAATTAAAGCTGTACCTTTTCAAAAAATAGGCTATGAAATATCCAGCTGTTATTCTTGCATTTTTATTACTTCTGGCTGCCTGTGATCAATCCGGAAAAAATAAATCTGGTGGTGACATGAATGTTAGAGAATACTTTAACTACGGTGACTCAGGAGTGCAAACCGCTGGTGTAAAAATGATACCTATCCAAACACCGATCGGGGAGTTCAAAGTGTGGACCAAGCGATTTGGAAATAATCCGCGGATCAAAGTGCTTTTGCTTCATGGCGGGCCTGCGGCTACACATGAATATCTTGAGAGCTTCGAGAGTTTTTTCCCAAAAGAAGGTTTTGAATTTTATGAATATGATCAATTGGGTTCTTATTACAGCGATCAGCCAACTGACAGCTCTTTATGGACCGCTGAACGATTTGTGGAAGAAGTCGAGCAGGTTAGAAAAGCTCTTGGGATGAATAAAGATAATTTTTATTTATATGGGAACTCCTGGGGAGGAATTCTCGCTATGGAATATGCTTTGAAATACCAGGCGAATTTAAAGGGGCTTATAATTTCAAATATGATGTCAAGTATATCAGACTACTCAAAGTACCAGGAAAAATTGCATGACAAAATGAGGAAATCGGCTGTTGATTCTATTATGGATTATGAGGCAAAAGGAAAGTTTGATGATCCAAATTATCAATCTTTATTAATGACGGAATATTACACAAAACATATTTGCAGGTTGCCCGAATGGCCTGATGGGATTAACCGGACTTTTAAGCATTTGAATTATCCTGTTTATTTAATGATGCAAGGACCCAGTGAGTTCTCAGTTGGCGGAAGACTTGCTAATTGGGACAGGTCAAAAGATCTCCCAAACATCACTGTGCCTACACTTACTGTGGGAGCGACATTTGATACTATGGATCCTGATCATATGAAATGGATGAGCACCCAGGTTAAGAAAGGAAAATTCTTACTTTGCCCGGATGGCAGCCACATGAGTATGTGGGATGATCAACAACATTTTTTCCCTGGAGTAATACAATTTATAAAGGAAGTGGATGACGGTAAATTCTAAGTTCTTCAATTGTCAATATAATCATGAAGAGCTTTAAAGGAATCATCAAATTTTTCAACGATCTTTATTTTCCTTCCCTGGGAACCGAGAAACATTTCTAATGCCCCGGCTACCTGCTTTTTTAATGGGGTGAGGACCCATTCCATTTCTGTTGGCCCGTTTTTAACTTCATCATTAATTCTTTTACGATAGTTTTCTTTAAGGTCACTGTTCAATGCTTCCAGGTTTTTGGAGGTCTCCCAATGTTTTTCACCCATTAAAGGAACATCATACTGCAGAACTTCTGCAATTTTCCAGTCATAGCTGAGGTCTGAAAAAGAAATAAACTTTGGTTGTATGTTCGCTACGGTAAGTTCATTTATTTCTTCATTAAACTTTACTTTCAGATCCTTCAGATCAAGCCCATATTTTGCTACAATACTAACCTGGAGTGCTCCAAGAAATCTGACCTGTTTTTTTTCATGCTCCATTTTTTCATTCCACACTCTTGTAAAATTTGTATTCACTTCCATCAGGCCCAGGTCAACAATACTTTTAATCTCTGAAATATTGAGTTTTCGGTTTCGGAGTTCAACATTTTCACTTTTAAGTGAAGAAGCTTCCTTGTCAGTTGCTTTTAATTGTTCTTTAAGTTGAATGATCTGGTCATCTTTCTGTTTCATCAATAAATTATACCCGGCAACGGCAGCAGACCCAACTCCAAACACTATTAATCCATAGGCCAGAAATTTATTTAGAATAAGCACTAGTGCAACAGCAATAATGGCTCCTAATACCAGGTACATTTTGATATTCCTGAACATCGCAAACAGATTTTAAAACCAAAATTTAAATTATCAGTTTTTGACAGGGTAGAAGCTATAGGATATTTCAAGAACGAAAAATAGCATGAATTATATAGTCAACAACTTTTGTTGACTATTAAATCCCTTTAAGGAATTGCTCATTGATGTACTCTACGACTTTTGTAAGGTTTTTACTTTCTTCAAAAACTTTTAATTGCCTGTCAGCCCCGGTTCCATTTTCAAGAATTTTATTCGCATACGCAATTCTATGACGGCTTCCCAGGTGATCAAGAACAGGATCTACAAAATCCAGCAATTCATAGATCAAAGCCCTGGTATTTACTTCTTCTTCCTTACCAAAATCGATTAATAATCCATCAACACCATAGCGGCTTGCCCGCCATTTATTTTCATTTAATAATGCTCTTGAATATTGAATGAAATTGAGATTTTTAGATCGTAACATGTATATACGGGCACAAACCGCCTGGAATAATGCGGCAAGTGTAATGGTTTCATCAACAGTCAGTGGTATATCACAGATTCTGAATTCTACTGTATTAAAGAAAGGGTGTACCCTTAAATCCCACCATATTTTCTTGGCATTATCAATGCAATTAGTCTTTATTAGCAGTTTTACGTAGTTGTCATATGATTCTATGCTGTCAAACGCATCGGGTATGCCGGTACGTGGAAATTTATCAAACACTTTAGTGCGGAAGGATTTGTAACCCGTTTTTCTTCCCTCCCAAAATGGGGAGTTGGTACTAAGAGCAAAAATATGAGGTAAAAAATATCTTGTTGAATTTGCAATATGATTTGCCATCTCACGGCTTTCCATTCCAACATGCACATGGAGGCCAAAGATCAGGTTACTTCTCGCAGCTTCCTGCAATTCGTTTACGATTTCATTATAGCGAACATGATCCGTTATTAACTGGCTCTCCCAATGACTGAACGGATGCGTTCCCGATGCTCCCATTGCAAGCCCAAGGCTTTGTGCAATACCTGCAATCGTTTTTCTTAAGATAGAAACATCATTAAAAGCTTCATCAATATTTGCACAGATGTCAGTTCCTACTTCCACAACCGCCTGGTGCATTTCTGCTTTTACTTTATCCTTAATTACTTTCTGACCCTCATGTACGATCTTCTGTTCATGGCTCTTTAATTCAAAGGTCTTGGGATCCAGAACCATGTACTCTTCTTCAACGCCCAGTGTAAAACTTTTATAATTAAGGGTCATATTTCAGTTTATTTATACAGCAGATTTTATTTATATAAGAGGCATGCCATTACAACCTCTTCTTACATATTCTCCCCAGGTCAGGTTATCGGCGCCTTCTTTATGGTTTATGGCTTTTTCTATGGCATAGTTTGCCGCAGTTTCAACTACCCATTCAAAATTCTCATCACCAACACTTGTTCTTTCTGCATCCGGCGCAGGATTACAGAAGTCAATGGCATAAGGCACTCCGTCTCTCACCGCTAATTCAACTGTATTAAAATCATAGCCAAGGTATTTATTGATGCGCAGTACAATATCAGTCATTTGTTGTAACCGTTCAGGAGAGGGTCTGAAATCAGAAACATATCTCAGGTGATGCGGATTACGGGGTTCATAAGGCATTATCCGGACATATTTGCCGCCTATGCAATAACACCTGTAGTATTCAGAAAAAACAATTTCTTCCTGTAACAACATAACAAGCTGGCCTGTTTCGCTGTGCTTATTAAAAAAATCCTCAGCGCTGCTAAGCTTATAAACATGCTTCCAGCCTCCGCCGGCAAAAGGCTTCATGTATGCAGGAAATCCGACATAACTAAATATGGAATCCCAGTCAAGAGGGTATGCCAGGTTGCTGAATGATTCACTGGAGGTATCATCCGGTAGATCCCTTGATGGAATAATTGCAGTTTTGGGAACCGGAACATCAACTTTTGTCATTAAACAATTATTGAAATATTTGTCATCGGCACTCCACCAGAATGGGTTATTGATAACTGCTGTTCCTGTAACAGCTGCGTTCTTTAACCAGGTTCTGTAAAATGGTACATCCTGGGAAATTCTATCGATGATTACAGCATAGCCACTAAATTCTCCCTGTACCGCTTTATCAATCCGTACCGGTTCTGCTATAATACCAGGAACATTTTTGCTGTTAACCCTTGCCACAAAAGCTTCAGGAAATGATCTTTCTTTGCCGTGCAATACTCCAATTTTCTTCATAAACAGGTTTTTGGTGAATAATTTTTGTTGATCCGGATGTGAGGTATTTCCGAAATGCCCTTTTCAAATTTATTTTTTAGATGTCAAATAAACAAATTAACATGAATTGTTCTCAAGAATGTTTAAGTCTCAGTTTTCAATGGTTTAGAATCAAATCCTTATTTTTGAATTCATGCAACTGGCAAGTCAATCTTGTATTCTCACTGAAAAAGAGCATATAAAATCCCGTTACCTGGAAAGAGAGGTTAAAATTGATTTTTTCCTCCCCAAACATGTTAGTCCAGAAACACCGCTGAGTCTTTTGCTTATCAATGATGGCCAGGATATGGAAAAGATGAACTTCCATTCAATTTTGGATAAGCTTTACGAAAAGGACATAATTGAACCAATACTGTTCGTAGCCATACATGCAGGCGCCGAAAGGAGAATGGAGTATGGATTGCAGAATGAAGTTGATTACAAGGGCAGAGGAGCCAAAGCGGGGTTGTACACCTCATTCATATTTGATGAATTGCTTCCCTATGTAAGAGAAAAATATTCTATCTCCTCATTCAAAGAAAAAGCATTTGCCGGATTTTCATTGGGTGGTTTAAGTGCATTGGATATTGTATGGAACCGTCCGGGAGAATTTTCAAAAGCCGGGCTTTTTTCTGCCTCATTTTGGTGGCGCAGTGTTGATCAGCATGATGATTCATATGATGATGATAAGCATCGGCTGATGCACCAGGAAATCCGAAACGGGAAGTTTGCTCCATGGTTGAAATTCTTTTTTCAATGTGGTAACCTTGATGAAACAAAAGACAGAAATAAAAACGGGGTTATCGATTCTATTGATGACACACAGGACCTGATTAAAGAACTCGTTAATAAAGGATATGACCGTAACAAGGATATATATTACCTGGAATTGGCAGATGGACATCATGATGTGCATACATGGGGAAAAGCTATGCCTGAGTTTTTGAAATGGGGTTGGGCAATAAAATAGTATCAGCTTTTTTTAAGTAATAAAAAAAGACCGTCAATTATGACGGTCTTTTTAGTTAGTGACTTTTCTGTTAGTTAAAGAGATATCTTAAACCAAACTGGATTGAATAAGTAGATGAAACACTCACATTATCCCTGAATGTCCTGGTAATTATGTTACCCTGGTCGGCAGCTAACCTGAAGGTTGGAACTACGGTTCCACCCGGGTTATAAGATGTAGTGCTGCTTGGAGTCAATATAGAACTTGCATTGATTGATTTTAAACGACCCCAGTCAGAACTGATCAGGTTACCCACATTAAATATATCAAGAGTAAACTGAACGGTGTTCTTTGTTTTACCTATGTTTACAAAAAGATCCTGCATTATCTTAACGTCCCATTGATTGCGCCAGGGATATTGAGCACCATTTCTTTCAGCATATTGTCCTCTATGTTTGCTTAGGTATTTGTCTTGTCGAATATAAGCCTCAAATAGTTCACCTTGCTGAGCCGGGGTATAAGTTACTCCGTTTAATGTTTGAGATACAAACTGGATTTCGCTTGTATTTCTTGCATCTTTTGGAATATAGATCAGGTCGTTATTGCTTACACCATCACGGTTAAAATCTGCACCATATACATAAGAGAATCTTCCCTGGATACCACCATTGTAAAATACCCCTATAGTTGTTGCAAGGTGCTTAAAGTATTCTTTCCTGTATGAAAGGAATCCTACAACTCTATCGGGAATAATATAATCAGGATAACCCACTACCGGGTAGTTTGATCCGTTTACGGTAGGTGTAATTTGCCATGCAGAAAGCGGTTGGTCACCACTTCCATCAGATAAACTTCCTGCTATCGTTTTTGTATATGCTACAGAAGCAGTAAATCCTTTTGCAAATGGTTTCTCAAGTTTTGCAGTTATGGAGAAATAATAACCTCTTGAACCATTTTTAATGACCATTGCATTGAAAGCAGAGGTTCCGGTTGGGCTAGGGATACCTGCACTGGTAAGTGGGTTTATATATTTCTGATTATTGCTTGATGGATAAATAGCTCTGTTATCCGGGTATCCCGCAATATTCAAAGGTGATGGAGTTACAAGGTTGGCATTTTCAAAGAAGGCTGTGTGAATATCCTTATTGAAAATTGCTTCAACTGTTGCGATAATTCCCCATGGAAGTTTTGTATCCATAGCAAGGCTTGATTTCCATGACTGGGGATTTCTGAAATCTTCATCCAAGGCAGTAATAGATCCGGGAACAATGGTACCTGCTGTTGGTACAGCCGCAGGATAATAAGCTCTTGGATCTGGGTTGAAAGGTCCGGGAGTGTTTGACTGACCATTAAATGATTGGGTAATTTGAAGCATACCATTATCACCAGACTGGCTAACTATCCAAACAAATGGAATCTTTCCTGTAAAAATGCCTGTACCTCCGCGAATCTGCAGAGAACGATCTCCATAAAGATCCCAGTTAAATCCTAAACGGGGTGACCACATAAGTCTTTTTGATGGGAGATTACCAGTATTAATTTTTCTGCCATCAGCAAATGTCAATCCGAGGACAAGTGGGTGAGTTACGATTTGCGGTACATCAGGATAAGAAGGTTGATCCACCCTCATTCCAAGTGTTAATCGAAACTGTCTGTTAATTGTAATCTCATCCTGGATATAGGCAGATACCTGGGCGAATTTGAATGAAGAAAATGCAGGAGCAAAATCTTTAGACAATGAATAAGTATAAGCAAAGTCTCTCGGCTTTTGTCCTGTTGCAAAATCAGCCCAGGTATTAAATACGTAATAGCTTGTTGCAAATCGCTGGAAACCATTAACAGTTTCACTAAGATCCACCTGGGCGCCAGCTGTCCAACTGTGCTTGTTTGTTGTCCAGCTTATATTATCAAGGAAAGAGTACATTTTAACTTTCCTGAGATTACCAAAACTGAATGGCTCATATCCAAAAGTTACATATGGCGCCGGAGTTGTTACCGAGGTTGAACTTAATATATCTACAAGAGGAAACGTCTGGCTCGTTGAGCTTCTGGAATCATTCTGAAAAGTATAAGTCCCGCGGACAGTATTGGCAACTCTGCCAAAGTTTGAGTTCAATTCAGCAGCAAAAGAATAGAAATTAGCTCCCTGAAAATAATTAGAGTTCTGGTACCAAAGGTTGTTATTATTCGTACGGCCCAAACCGGATGCATATGTAAATCCGGCTCCTGAAGTTGAGCTGCTTGGTGGATTGGGTTCACCACCCTCAACCTGGCTATATCTTACATTGAACTTATGTTTGTTGCTGATATTCCAGTCAATGCGGGCCATATACTTTTTTCTCTCAATATTGGGAGTGTATCCGTCAAATGGCCCGGTTATATACCCGTAGTTGTCCAACAGGTATTGGCTTATTGCATTCAATGAGTCAGCAGTAGGCCGGGCTATATTTTCTGAACTCCCGAAAGGAGCAGCAGCAGTAGATGCAAATCTTGTTTGAATTGTTTTGGGCTGAGTCTCTGTTTCATAATTGATGAAGAAAAACAATTTATTCTTAATTATCGGGCCACCGAGACGAAAGCCTTTTTGGGCAAATTCTTCAGTAGGACGCACAAATTTTACATCTCCAACTTTATCACCTCTTTGTTTTTCACTTCTCCAATAACGGTATACTGAACCCTGGAAAGTATTCGTACCAGATCTCGTAACTGCATTGATAGCACTTCCGATAAAGCCGGATTGACGAACATCGTATGGGGTAATGTTTACTGAAATTTCATCCAGGGCATCAAGTGAAATTGGTGCTCCGTTAGCAGGAAGGTTATTACCGATACCGAAACTATTATTAAAATCAGCACCATCAATGGTAAAGTTATTTTGCCTGTAGTTACCACCACCCACTGAAGGTCCGTTTGATTGCGGAGTAGCCCGGGTAAGGTCGTTTATACTACGACTGATAGTTGGAGTTTGTGTTATCTGGCGGATTCCTATCTGAGTTAAAGAACCTGTACGGTTTGCATTGAAAACAGCGTTTCTTCTTCCTGTGGTCAAAACCACATTTTCGAGGGTGGTTGTTGATTTTTTCAGTGTGCTGTTGTAAACAAAGGTTTCCGCAAGAAGTAAATAAATATCCTCCAGTTTTTCCGGATCATGGCCGACATAACTTATTTCAATGAGGTAAGGTCCGCCCACTCTCATGTTTTGGATGGTATAGCGACCACCATCACGGGTAACAGTAGAGTATTTTGTTCCGGAGGGAAGATGTGTTGCAACAATGGTTGCTCCGACAAGTGCCTCATCTGATCCGCCTTTAACGGTTCCGCTCATGGCCGAAGTAGTGATCTGGCCAAAAACGAAAGCACCAGATATAAAGGTTAATGCGCACAAAAAGAGTAATCTCTTAAGCATATAGTTTTAGTTTTCGGTTGCAAAGAAAGGGAATATTCCCAAATTTAAATATATACAATTATTAACAAATTGGTACTGTGTTTTAATGCTTTGGACAGACAATTTTTCCCTCCGGGGCGCTGCCGGAAAACCATAAAACCTTACCCCGGTTTCTTTGTTTATTTTTGTAAAAAAACCAGTAAAATGTTGGATTCAGTAAGTTCGGCAATAGAGGATATCCGGTCCGGAAAATTGGTAATAGTTGTTGACGATGAAGACCGGGAAAATGAGGGGGATTTTATTGTAGCCGCATCCCACGTCAGTCCTGAAGTGATCAACTTTATGAGCAAACACGGGAGGGGATTGATTTGTGTGCCCTTACCTGAGGAAAGATGTGATGAACTGGGTTTGGAGTTGATGGTCAATAACAACACTGCCCTGCATGAAACCGCATTTACAGTATCCGTTGATCTGTTGGGCCATGGCTGCACCACCGGTATTTCTGCCCGGGACAGATCAAAAACAGTTCAGGCTTTAATAGACCCTCTAACAAAACCATCCGATCTGGGCAGGCCCGGACATATTTTCCCATTAAGAGCTAAGAAGGGGGGAGTACTCAGGAGGGCCGGACATACTGAAGCTACCGTTGATTTAGCCAGGCTTGCGGGGCTGGAACCAGCCGGGGCGTTGGTTGAAATAATGAACGAGGATGGCTCAATGGCCCGGCTGCCGGAGCTACTGGAAATAGCTAAAAAATTTGAGTTCAAGGTCATTTCTATTAAGGACCTGATTGAATACAGAATTAAAAGTGATTCCCTGATAGAGGAAATAGTGAGAGTTGATATGCCAACCAGGTATGGAAACTTTAAGTTGGTGGCCTTTAAGGAAAAAGATTCAACAAATGAGCATCTAGCTTTACTTAAAGGGGAATGGGAAAAAAATGAGCCGGTTTTGGTTAGGGTCCACTCATCTTGTTTTACTGGTGACATTCTTGGATCGCTAAGATGTGATTGCGGTGACCAATTACACAAGGCGATGGAAATGGTGGAAGCTGAGGGTAAAGGAGCTATCTTATATATGAACCAGGAGGGAAGAGGTATTGGGTTGCTGAATAAATTAAAGGCTTATCGTTTGCAGGAAGAAGGTATGGACACAGTTGAAGCCAATCTTCATTTGGGTTTTCAAATGGATCAGCGGGATTATGGAATTGGCGCCCAAATACTGCGACATCTTAATATTAGCAAGCTCCGGCTAATGACAAATAATCCTAAAAAAAGGGTGGGTCTTATCGGCTATGGTCTTGAGATTGTAGAAAACATCCCGATTGTAATACATCCTAATAAATACAACGAAAAATACCTGCAGACAAAAAGAGATAAGTTAGGCCATGAATTTTTTACTGAAGATGATCAATAAGGATCATCATTTTTTTGCTCATCTTCTTTTTTAATTTCCTGGTTTGTTTCTGTAGTTGCTTCAGGCTTCTTTTTCTTTTTAAAGAGATCACTTAGCTTATCAAAATCCTTTTTGTAAGATAAACTTGCACCGATTCTTTTAGCTCTTCCGGGTACATTATTACTATTTGTCGAGAGATAATCAGCATTCTCCCTGTAGAAGAATGATGCCCTGATGGTGCCGCTTGGGTTTACAAGCCATTCTAATGTGACGTCTGGTAAAAATTGAACTGTTTGCTGGATATTAGATTGCTGCTGCAGGGGTGCATCAAATCCCACACCTGTTGATATAATAAACCGGTTATTAAAGAAAGAACGTCCGATTGAAAAGTTTACGTTGCTGCCGAGATTCAGGGCTGTTTTATTATTGGGATCAATAATATTTCTGTTGTAAAATGACGTATTTAAGTTGATCTTGTATTTCTCACTTTTTAAAAGACTTCCCAGGATTCTGTTTACCTGGTCACTGATCACATTAAGAAATATTCCCGAGATTGTATTAAAGCCGATGCCAGAGCCAGATGTATTTTCACCTAATTCACTCGGAGCAAAACTGTTGAAAACGATCAGGTAGGTTACTTGCCGGTTAATTTCATTTGCATTTTTCTGCATTTGCTGGATGACGAGTGCAAGTTCGGGATCCGTTACGGCTACACTTGAAGATGGAAAGTCAAGAGAAAATTCAATTGCCGGTTTAAAAAGTTTATCTGTTAGCCTGGCGATCACATAAACATCTCCTCTTGCATTGCTGATACCCGAACTTAAATTCAGGGAATTGGCTAATGGGGCATAGCTAACTCTTTCGGCTTTATAGGTTGCTTCAAATTTTATATTGGCATCATACGGGTCTCCTGTCCATTCAATATAATTTCCAACTCCTTCTTTCAATTCAAATGGTTTTTTGAAAAAAGACTGGAATGTGAACAGGTAGCTTCCTTTCTCAATATCAAATCTTCCCCTAAGCGAAAGCGGCTCAGTGGTGCCTGATCGGATATTTAAAGTTCCCGTTCCTCTTCCTTTTATTTCATCGCCGGTAAGATCATCCAAAACAACTTTTACATTGACCATGGTGTTTGCAGTAACATCAACATCATATATAATGCTGGTTTGACCTTTCTTTACATCGCTTTCAGTCATTTCCCTTCCAAATTTTCTTTCAACAAGAAAATCTGCTAACCCCGATTCACGACCTGTAGATGGCGGGATAGTGATGTAACTGCTGTCTTTATCAGATGCGATCGCATCAATCTTCATAAACATATTTGACTGGGGACCTAGCAATGACAATGACCCGGTACCTTTTACGTTACCATAAAAATCTTTATTGTCCCGGTAAGTCGTATTAATTAACTGCACTGGTTTATTATTCGCATCTCCCGTAGTATTTGGTTTGCGGGTAGCTATGTCAAGATTATAGAACATGTTTTTAAATGATTCATGCTCTATTCCGCCAGTAATATAAATAGGGTTTTTTGTTACTGTATCTGTTAATACAATTCCGTCAAGATCGATCTTCTGGGGCGTAAGTTCTATGTCCGTATCTTTTATCTTATAATAACATTGGGTAAAATTTACTTTCAGGCCGGCATCATAAAGCCTACCTTTTCCAGTAACACTTAGATTTGAAAATTCGCCGGTAATATCAATATCGCCGGTGAGGAAACCATCTATATCAGAGAACAGGTCTCCTAAAAACCTTTCTAATACACTCAAGTAAAATTTGCGGGCCTTTAATGCAATAATATTATCCTTTGCCTTTGTTGAATCTCCAATAAATATATGTGCGTCAAAGCCAAGATAGTTTTCCTCATTTAATGTATTCCCTTTGATCTTTAGCTCTTTTGTCTGGTTGTCATAGGCCAGGTTCGCTTTAACTTCTCCAAGCGAATCATTGTCTAACCTGAGAAACTCAGTTTTAATGTCATCCGAGTTGATTTTGAGTTTCCCGCCGGGATCTTCAACCAGGATATTACCAGATACCAATCCTTCTAATCTGTTTTTTGACATAAAGAAGGGTGAAAAATCCCCGATATTGACTTTTGATAATTCAACCTTAACATCATTCCAGTTTCCTCCTGTTCTGGAAGGTTCTGTTTTAACAGTAACTTTTTGTTCACCACTTCTCAAAACCAAACTACCACTGGCTGGATTTCTTTTTCTGAACTCCAATTCCCCATTCTCATCAATGGTCCACTGTTTTCCGTTATTGGTAAAGGTGGAAGGATCAACTTCGATTTTTACACCATCTTCATAAGTCAATACAAGTGCATTGAGGTTTGCTGTATCAACATTTCGGTTAGCTCCTGATATGATACTTATTCTCGATGAATCGTTATGGGCATTGATCGTAAATGAAGCTTTAGGTACATTCAGGCTATCATTGATATGAATGTTCTGGGCCGAACCAGTAACAGATAAATTATTTATAGTGCCATTTGCTACCAGCATCACATTGTCAAAATTATTTTGCCGGAACTTGAATTGAGGAACATCAGCTGTCAGGCTCAATGTGTTTTCTGCAAGATTAACATCACCCGAAAAATGGCTGAAATTAAATCCGGAAAGTGCCGGGTGAATTAATTGAACATATTCATCTACATATTGCGTAGTAATATCGTATGAAAAGGCCTGGTCCTTTGGATATCTCTTCGGTGCCCTGATAAATGAAGGATAATATTTGTTTAGAATATGGGTAATGCCATTGGGAAGATCAACAAGACTGAATTGTCCATTTAGTGAGGCTGTAAATTCATTCGATGCGGCTGTGAAAATTCGACCATCTCCGTTTTCAGAAGAGGTTACTATTAAAGAATCAAAAGGTATTCTTTTGCCATTATTTGTAATTTCAGCATCAATGATTTTTGCTGTTCCGGTAAAATCATCAATGGAACTGCTTGTAAAATCAAAATTCAGTTTACCGCTGAATCGTATGCTGTCCTTTACTATTTTTAAACTTCTAAGATTAGCATAGCCAACATTTGCTTTCAGATCGAACCGAGGCTTCACATTGTTGAAATCTATGATCCCATTCATTGTAAGCTCAGCATTCGGATCCGATAAAGATGCAAGGCCCTCAAAAAGCTTTTTATTCAGTGTCCCTTTCAGAGTTATATTTTGGTAACGGTAATTGTTGTAATCTATGAATTTGATTGTGCCATCAAGAAGAGTGTTTCTTGTTTTGTCGCTGAATCCTCTTCCCTTAACCGTACCCTTCATTGATATATAACCAATTTTGTTGTTATCAAAAAAGGTTCCGAGGTTGAAGTTTTCAGTTGAAATATTACCGGAGTAAGCAGGTTCCTGACCAACAGGTAGTTTCATGTTCAGGTCAGACCTGACCGTTCCAAGATTTGTCTGGATGGTTCCGAATGTTACAAAGTCACGAATGAAACCAGTGAAGTTTCCTTTAAAATTGAGGTATTGTATCTTTTTAAGATCAGGACTTGTCATTTTTTTCAGTGATGGAAAAAATGTAACTGCATCGCCATAAGTCGTTCTAAAATCTTTGGTAGTAAAATCTATAAAAGTGAGGTTGATGTCCGGCAGTCCTGTCAGTGTTATATCACCGTTCAGCATAGTATTAGAGCCGGCGAGGATACTCATGTCTCTTCCAACCATCTCGTCAACGGTTCCCCGAACAATGCCTTTTAGGTGAATTTCTTTTTTCCATTTAGAAAGTGCCGGGGCAAAATAGGCTATATCATCGCTGTCGATATATGAATCAACAAAATCTGCTGACATTTTTATACTATGGATATAGTCCCCGAAATCTTTCATGTCATGGTATGACATGGAGTATGAACGTTGTATGGTACTGTTGTTGGTCCTTAAATCCATATTTTCAAATGACATAATCTGGGGAGTCATCCGAAAATCCGCTGCGAGTTTTTTTAACTCAAACCCACTTCTTTCTTTAGCTGCAAGATTGATATGCGATATAATAGAATCACCAGCCAAGCGGGAGTTATAAAATTCACCTTCAATGCCAGTAACAAAAATGTGCTTTCCATCAAAGTATTCGAAAGGATCCCTGTCAGTCTCTTTATCTGTCTTAAAAGTTCCATTGACAATTTTAAGCTTGTCAATACTAAAAACCATGTTTCCTAAATTCCATGTTGGAATTTGATCAGGATCCGGATCGTCAATTTGAGATGTAGATGGAGGTTTGAGTTTAGTATAACTCCTTAATGCGATGACAGGATCCCTAGTATAAAGTGAACTGATGCTGAAATTATTCCCTGTGAAAGGAATATTTTTGGCATCCAGGTAAAGTAGTGCGACCCGTGCAGATAAATCTTCGCCTAACCAGGCATCTTTCTTTAGAAATGTTACGTTCCTGAGCTCAACCTTTTGCAGGTTAAATGCAATTCCTCCTTTTTTCTTTTTACCGGTGGAAGGCGAGGAGAAATAGTCAAATAAAAACTGCTGGCTCCACACCGAGTCTTTTCGTTGAAATTTTATAACAGCATCCGAAAGACCAATGTATTTCAACTCTGCTCTTTTTTTGAATATAAACCAATCGGTGATCCTTACTTTGGCTTGCCCGGCATACAATAAAGTATCCCCTTGCTGATCCTCTATCATTATACCTTCCAGGTACATACGGTTCAGCAATGAAAAATCTACATGCTTAATGGTGATCTTCGTATGGAGTTCTTTGGATAGCTTTTTAGTTACAATGCCGGCAATCCAGTTTTGCCCAAAAGGGGTTTGAATAAAAATATATACAGCAAGTACCAGGAAAAGCAGAGAAAGCAATACCCATTTCAATATTTTTTTAAATCTCTTCAAATACCGGGATTTGATCTGTAAAATTAGGCAATCATTACCTTCAGGCAAATTCAATACCAACTTGTTATATAAATTTTTCTGACTTTTTATGTACCCGTTTGTTGGTACCACTTATGATATACATTTATCCTTAATTTGCTCCAAAATATGGTATGAAAAAGCTGCTCATCATTTTTTCAATACTCCTTCTTAACAAAAGTTTTGCGCAAAAGACATCATCGCCGTTATCAGAAAAATATGTTTTGGTGATACATGGTGGAGCCGGCACCATTTTAAAAAGCCAGATGACGGCTGAAAGAGAAAAAGCCTATACGGATGCTTTAAACAATGTATTGCAGACCGGTAATGATATTTTAAAGAATGGCGGAACTGCACTCGATGCAGTGGAAGCCTG
>DAOLIV010000051.1:0-17728 GCA_035328345.1 Chitinophagaceae bacterium
AGTAATAATAAATTTTAAATGATAATTTCATTGTGCAAGTCTAAAGGACGAATAAATCCTCATCGGCAGCACTACTATCAGCGGCATATCCGGCTGACCGAACACAGATGAGCAACAGAATACATTTTCAACTTTTGTAACTTACATCGGCTACAGTTCCAGGCTGGACGTTTTCCAAATGCCCTGCCGAACGCAAAGCTGTGGTCGTTGGCAGCAAGCATTTTCAAACAGTCATTATGATCTTTAGAATTCTGATTTTACTGACTATTATTTCAAAAATTGCCAGTGGACAAAGCGATTTAAATACCAAAGACAAGGCCTTTGAATTTATAGATACTATAATCGCAAAAGACAAATTAACTGTAGAGTTTCTTGACTTTGTATTTCCACAAGACGTTCAAGATATCCTATTACGAGTTCAAAAAGCCATGGCAGAGAAAAAAGAATGGTCAGAAGAATATTTTTCAAAAAATTATAAGGATGGAGAAGGGTTACCTTATCATGAAAATTTTGGTGTAACCAAGGACGAGTATCAAAAAATAAAGGACCTGGACAAGACACCATTAGCTATAGTAGTAAAAAGCACTTCGACAATAAATAAAAACCTAACAACAGATATCCTCAGATTTAGTGCTGACGATGATAATGCTCAATTATTTGATTTGCTTGAAATAGATTTAAATAAACAATTAATGATATTTAATAATGACACCATACCCTACCATAATGAAATCAATGCTCCTAGCACGACGCCTTTTGGTGAGTGGTATGGTTATTCATGGAAAAAAGAATCTTCCAACTTGGGTGACAACGACGACCTCAAAGTGGAAAAGCTAGTTTCGAAAATTATTGAAATAAACATTGGAAGAGTTAAACAAAATAACAAGACACTATTTCGTTTAAAGTACAAAGACATTGATAAGGGAAAAGTAAATGCAAACGTTGATATTGCATGTTACTTAGAATAACACATGCCAGCTGCCAACACGCAGTTTTGCGTATTCTAAGTTCTTGAAACGGTCAAATTTTATGCTGCTATGTCTAATTTCTTTACGTAGCTCTCACCTTTGTTCTCAACTTCAGTAACTTTATTCAGCTTCAGTTCCGGGCAGGACATTTTCCAAATGCCCTGCCAAACGCAAAGCTGTGGACGTTAGCTGCAATTCTACTCTCATTATTTTTCCTGTAAATGACCACCAAGTATAATTTTTTTAAACCATCTATAACAAATAGGCTTTTTTACGTTTACTATGCACTTAACTTGTAAACACATGATTATTGAAAACACACAACATTTCTCATGGAAGCTATAGAGATCGCTGCGAGTTTGCGGACAAAAGCATTTGTTGTTTCCTTTGCTTTTTTTTGTCTCTGTATTGATGGGATTTCACAAGATTCAGACACCGGCTTTGCAAAACGTGTAACGTCTTTTTTGTGGGTGCCTGATGGAAATTCATTGATTGTAAATATAGTAAAGGAAGATAAAAGCAACAGGATAAGACCTGTTGGACGGAAGTATTTCTACAATTTCAAAACAGATTCTTTAACTCCTTATAAACTGAAAGAATCCCGTATATCCTATAATCCTAATGGCAGAAATATTGCTTTCATCAGGAACGATTCAGGCAAAATCAATTCAATTTATGTAAAAGATTTGCGCACAAATTCTGAAAAACTATTGATCCGGGACACAATCCACAAATTTGGTATCACCTGGTCGTCTAACGGGAATAAAATTGCTTATAATATAGAGTTTAAGAAAGAAAATAAAACTGCTATAGAGATTTGCGTTTATGACCTGATTACAAAAGAAACAAAGCAGATAACCAATCACTTTCCTTACTTTAGTTATCAACCTTCCTGGAATCCTAAAACGAATCAATTGGTGTATTTTTTAGAAAAAGGAGATGGACACGACCAGATTTATTTGACAGATGGAAACGGAAGTTTTCATACGAATCTTACAAATGATTCAACCACCCACAATTATAATCCTTCATGGATCAATGAAAAAACAATTATATACACAAGGGCACCTGATGATATCGTGGTAATGAATATTACCGGAAAAGAACTACTAAAGATCAACGGAACGGGCAGCACACTCGCAAAATACAATGATAAAGCCGGCATGATAGCACTCTTGAACGAAGAAAAAGGCGATTTATATATATACGATTATAAGAAACAAAAAGAAAGACTGATATTGAGTAACGCTAAACTTGAAAATTTTGCGTTCTAATCTGCAAAACTTCCTATTTTAACATCGAGTGTCTGCTTTCAAACGGAAAGGCAATTTTACTTCTTGCTAAATTTTTCAAATTTTGAACGTGGGTTAAGTGACTAAAAACGCTGCTAACAGTACATTGGCGCATATGGCGGGGCGACGAACAAATCATCAGCTACAAATCACTTGTCATCATCTGTCTGGTCAGACCGAATTCTAATGAGCATTTGAATAATATTTTTACATTAGTTCTTTAATCAGCATCGGTTGTAGGCAGACGTAACACAGACTTCCGCCACATCGCCAATACTTCGACGTTGGCTGCAATTTTCCCCAGATCATCTTCATTACACATCCTCACCAGGATGCTTAGGTTGGTCAGCGAAATTTTCTTTTGTATCAATAATCACTTTCTTAAACAAGCTCTCTTGTTTTACCCGTTTTCGTAACCCTGAAACCCGTAATTCCGGCGTATATTTGCAGCTTAATTTTTTCAGAACATGAGCCGGAAAGGAAAAGTGCTGGTAGCTATGAGCGGCGGTATTGACAGTACCGTCACAGCCCTCATGCTCAATGATTTGGGCTATGAAGTGGTGGGCATTACCATGAAAACATGGGACTATGCCCATAGTGGCGGCGGTAAGAAAGAAACCGGTTGCTGTAACCTGGATTCTTTTAACGATGCCCGGCAGGCAGCGGTGGAGCATGGTTTTGCCCATTATATTCTCGACATCAGGGAAGAATTCGGTGATTTTGTGATCGAGAATTTTGTGGATGAATATTTAGCCGGCCGCACACCGAATCCCTGTGTGCTTTGTAATACGCATATTAAATGGAGAGCATTATTGAAAAGAGCCGATGCATTGAACTGTGATTTTATTGCAACGGGTCATTACGCAAAGATCCGCCAACATGATAATGACAGGTTTGTGGTAAGCAAAGCCGTAGATGATACCAAAGACCAGAGTTATGTGCTGTGGGGATTGCAGCAGGATCTGCTCAGCAGAACTTTATTACCGCTTGGCCCTTACCGGAAAACAGAAATACGGCAGATGGCTCTTGACTATGGCTACCCCGAACTGGCTAAAAAAAGTGAGAGCTATGAAATATGTTTTGTTCCTGACAATGATTACCGTGGCTTTTTAAAAAGAAAAGTGGTAGGCCTGGAAGAAAGAGTGGCCGGCGGAAATTTTGTTGACAAGCATGGAAATATCCTGGGCCAACACAAAGGATATCCTTTTTATACCATCGGCCAGCGCAAAGGCCTGGACATTGCATTGGGCCGTCCGGTATTTGTTACAAAGATTGATCCTGATTCCAACACAGTAATGCTGGGAGATGAAGAAGACCTGGAGCAAAATGAAATGCTGGTAGGTAAGTTGAATTTTTTGAAATATGACAGCATCACTCCGGGCATGGAAGCTGTTACCAAGATCCGGTACAAAGACAAAGGCAGTCTTTCCAATCTTTACCTCGAAAATGGGCAAATGAAAGTGAGATTTTATGAGAACGCAACGGGCATCGCACCGGGTCAAAGCGCTGTGTTTTATGAGGGGGATGATGTGATCGGAGGAGGAATTATACAAAGCGGAATGCTGAAGGCTTAAAGCTTAAAGCAGAATGCTTAAAGCTGAAGGCTTAATGCTGAAAGCTTAACGCCTAATGCTAACTGCTGAAATTTGAGGAATTACAAAAAATATGATGTTTGGCAGAAAGCTCACGAAGTTGTTCTCTTTGTTTATAAAGAAATTATTCCTCGCCTTCCAAATTCCGAACAATATGCATTGTCTTCACAGATCAGAAGAGCTGCCTATTCAATTCTTCTGAACGTAGCTGAAGGCATGAGAGCGGACTCCTGAACACATTTTATAGCCCCAGATCCATTAGCGTCAGGCATTCTGCGTTCCGCTTTAGGCTTTTTGCATTAAACCTTTTGCGTTCAGCGTTAGGCATTTACACGCAATAAAGCAAGAAACGAAACGTTCTAAAGTGGGGTATATAATTCCCCGCTTTTTGTTTGTAGTTTTATCCCTGCTTAACTGAATGGCAATTGAAAAGCAGCCAGTTAGTTATCAAAATGGTCCTTGATGAAACAACTTTAAATCCGTTAACAGAAAAACCTCTTATGAGATTCCTTTCATTGATCCGCCTTTGTTTAGCCGCTTTTTCATTTGTCTCTTTTTATTCATGCAATGAAAAAGAAGAGTTCAATTCCGAAGCTTTGGAAGATTACCTGCCTTTAAATGAAGATAAGTACATCATCTACCGGGTTGACTCTACCCTCTTTACCAACTTTGGCGCAGTTACTGAAATACATTCTTACCAGGAAAAACATGTAATAGATACTATTATTACAGATAATCTTGGCCGCACCAGTTACCGGGTATTTGTTTACCAGAGAGATTCAGCAGGCACACAAACATGGCAACCGAGAAACTCAAGCACCTATTATATTACTCCCCTTCCCGACCAGGTTGAACAGGTTGATGAAAATAATTTTCGTTTTATAAAAATGCACCTGCCCTTACGGGATGGTTATAGCTGGAAAGGAAATAAATACCTGCCTACCACACAAGGCGGCCCTTATGCTTCCAAGTTCAACTTCAGTAATGATGATAATATGCCCGATTGGGATTATTATTATGACGGACCTCCTTCTTCATTTTCTTACCAGAATATGAACTATACAGATGTGTACACTGTAGAAGAAGCCGATGAAGCATATAATGTTCCGATTACTGACCCGAATGCTTATGCAGCCAAATCAAGAGCTGTAGAAAGATATTCTAAAAATATAGGGCTCATCTTCAGGCAATTTGAAATGTGGGAATACCAGCCCAATCCGGGTGGAGTTCCCTACAAAACAGGTTTTGGAGTTACGATGTGGATGATTGATCATAACTAACTCAGTCTTTGCCTTTATCCCGTAAATTTGAGAATGGTTGTTAAAGCCTGTATCAATGAAAAAAATTTTACCCCTGTTATTGTTTGTAAGCGTACTGTCAAATGAATCAAAAGCGCAGTTTACGAGATATGTTGTAAAACTTAAAAATAAAGGGGGCTCCTCTTTTACTTTAAGTAATCCCATTGCCTACCTGTCTCAAAGAGCTATTGACAGAAGAACAAAATATGGTATAGCGATCGACAGTACTGATCTTCCGGTTACTCCTGCATATATTACCCAGATCAAAAATGTCCCCAATGTTACATTTCTGAATGCATCAAAATGGCTGAATTCTGTTACCATTCAAACGGCAGATGCAGCCGCCATAACCACTATCAGTAATTTTTCTTTTGTGCAAAGCGTATCAGGCATTGCAGCAAAAATGAATACAAATGAAGGAGTGGCTTCCAACCGTGATAAATTTGAAACAGAGATCAATGAATTGCCTCCGGCAACAAATGGAAGTGCAAACAGGTTAATGGCTGATTATTTTAATTACGGAACCAGCTCTTACAACGAAATTCATTTACACAACGGGGAGTTTCTTCATAACATCGGCCTCCGGGGACAAGGCATGCAGATTGCCGTGCTGGATGGTGGATTTTTAAATTACACTAGCCTAAAAGCATTCGATAGTGTAAATGCAAATAACCAGGTGCTCAGCACATGGGATTTTGTGGCAAGAGAGCAAAGTGTTGTGGAAGATCATCCGCATGGCATGCAATGTTTATCAACTATTGCAGCAAACATACCGGGGTTATTTATTGGTAAAGCGCCTAAAGCAGGTTTTCATTTGTTCAGAACAGAAGATGTTGCATCAGAATATCCGATTGAAGAACACAACTGGGTTTGTGGCGCTGAAAGAGCCGACAGTTCCGGAGCGGATATTATCAGTTCATCATTGGGATATTTTGATTTTGATAATGCCACTTTTAATTATGTATATGCCAATATGGATGGTAATACCACCACAGCGGCCAAGGGTGCTGACCTGGCAGCAAAAAAAGGATTGCTGGTATTTAACTCCGTAGGAAATGAAGGCAGCAGTGCCTGGCATTTTTTAGGAACACCATCTGATGGGGACAGCGTTGTTGCCGTTGGTGCAGTAAGTGCTGCAGGTGTTGTTGGGGGTTTTTCAAGCTATGGTCCATCCGGTGATGGCCAGATAAAACCTGATGTAGCATCAGTAGGTGTTTCTGCATTAATTCAAACAACCGCAAACATGGTTGGGACAGGAAATGGTACCTCCTTCGCTTGTCCTAATATGGCAGGATTAGGAACCTGTTTATGGCAGGGCTTTCCTGAGTTTAATAATATGAAGATCGTTAAGGCAATGCAGCAGGCCGGAACTAAAGCAACGAATCCGGATGACAGAGTGGGCTATGGAATTCCTGATATGAAAAAAGCATTTGCGAGTCTTCTTACAGAATTCTCGACAGCCAGCTCGTCAGTAAACAACTGCTCGGTTACAGTAAACTGGACCAGCAAAGATGTGGATGCAATGCGATACGAAATAGAAAGAAAAGCTCCCGGTGAATCGGTCTATACAAAAGTCGGGGATGTAAATCCACAACCCGGAAAAATTCTTGCCACACATAGTTACCAGTTCAATAACACTTTGGTGAGTGTGAATCCCGGAACAGTTTCCTATCGTATCCGCCAGGTCATTGATACTGCAGCAGCAAGTTTTACAGTTGTATATACAGATACAACAGAAATAACCATTTCAGCTGGTTGTTTTGCAACCGGAACCGGCAATACTGACCCGAATAAGGTATCAGTGCTGCTTCAACCAAATCCAACACCTGAAAGTACCGTGTTGCTTGTGGTTGAAACTCCTTATGCAGTAAACAATATGCCTGTTCTGATTTATGATGGCAAGGGAAGGCTGATGAGCCAGCAGTCATTCTCGAAAACAAGTGGTAAAAAAACTTTTGAGCTTAACATTAATAAGCTGGCCAAAGGAAAATACTATATCAAAGTTTTGAATGGCAATGCAACAGTAGGAACTGCTGAGTTGATCAGGCTATAGTTCATTCTTAAGTAATGCTGCAAACATAGTATCCGCTTTCTGATTGTAACCCCGGATAATCTCCATCCTGATTAATTTAAATCCGGACTTGTCGAGGATAAACTGTACCTGTTCTTCATTCTCTTTTTTAAAAACCGAACAGGTAATATAAAGAAGGTAGCCATTCTTACTTACCGAAGGAAGAATATTTGAAATGATCTTTTTTTGTAAAGAAGCATACTCCTCAATCTTTGAAGCATCAAAATAATATAGTTGTTCCGGTGTTCTGCCCCAGGTGCCGCTACCAGAGCAAGGAACATCGGCTATAACAAGATCGAACTTATTTGAGGGCAATGCCGGTTTCAGTGATGAGAGATCACTAAGAATACTCCTGTAGTTATTAATACCAGCCGACCGGAACCTTTTTTGAAGATTTGCAAGTATACTTTCCCTGATATCAGAAACGGTAAGTTCAATATTATTTAAATGATCAACCGCCATAATGGATTTGCCACCGCTGGCTGCGCAACAATCCCAGACCTTTGTATTTACAGGTAAATCTGCCGGAAAAAAATCAGCCACTTTTTGAGAACTGTAATCCTGTATCACCAATTCCCTATCAATATCAAAATACTGATCTGCCTTAAACCCATTTGGCAGTCTTATTGTGGCAGATTCAATAAATTCAAAGTCAGAAGTAATTTCTTTAACCTTTTGTAAAACCTGCTCTGTAAATCCGGGACGTATTCTGATAAACAGATCTGGCTGGATAAAAAATGATCTGCAAAAACTGTCAAGATCAATGTCATCACTTAATTCATTTTTCCATGGGAAAACTTCCCGGAGATCATGGCCGGTCAATGATAACTTTTGTTCAATTGGAAGTGCTATTTTTTCATTCCATCCTGGATTTATCAATTCAAGAATAGGACTTGAATCATTACTACAGAGAAATAAGCCAAGCTTAATTCTTTCAGATAAAGGAATATCTGATGCCATTTTTCCCAACCGGAATAAAGAATAGCAGATATAACTGATCATTTTCCTGTCTTTCGAACCGAATTTCTTCTGTAGTGAAAAATATTTTTTCAGGAATAATGCAAAAGGCTCTTTACCATCATATGCATCCAGGATCTTTTCCGCAGAATTTAAATATGAATAGTACCTGCTCATGGCGCAAAGTAAAAATCAAAGAGGATATGCAAAATCCTATCGAAAATTATAAACGGGAACAAGACAAGCTGTATGATGAGAATTAGATTTCCAGCAAGGCTTTTACAGGATCTTTTCCGAATAACAACTGATCAGGATTCTCGAGTAATTCTTTCACCCTTACCAAGAAGCTCACTGATTCCCTCCCATCAACAATGCGGTGATCATAGCTTAATGCCACATACATCATTGGCTTGATTACAACCTGCCCGTTTATGGCCATCGGCCTCTCCTGTATTTTATGCATACCGAGTATGGCACTCTGGGGTATATTAATAATTGGAGTACTCATTAAAGAACCAAATACTCCACCATTGGTAATTGTAAAGGTTCCGCCTGTTAATTCTTCAGTGGTAAGTTTACTGTCCCTTGCTTTATTCGCCAATTCAATTACTTTCATTTCAATTTCTGCCATACCAAGGCTTTCCACATTCCTTATCACCGGTACTGTTAATCCTCTTGGAGTACTAACAGCAATACTGATGTCTGCATAGTCATGATAAACCAGCTGGTCTCCGTCAATATATGCATTTACGGATGGCCACTCAGCCAATGCAATAGCACAGGCTTTTGCAAAAAAGCTCATAAAGCCAAGTCCAACGCCGTGAACTTCTTTGAATTTTTCTTTGAACTTACTCCTGATTTCCATGATATGACTCATGTCCACTTCATTGAATGTAGTGAGCATGGCAGTAGTATTCTTAGCTTCCACCAATCTGCGGCTGATCGTTTTGCGGAGGTTACTCATTTTCTCCGTTCTCACATTCCTGCTAAATAATTCAGCTCCCTGGAATGTATTTCTTCCGGGATTAGATAATGCTGCTAACACATCTCCCTTAACTATTTTTCCGGAAGGACCGCTTGGGGTCAGTTTTTTAGGATCGACTTTTTTGTCAGCAATCATTGCAGATGCAACAGGTGTAGCTTTATAATCACCGGTAGATTTTTTACCTAGTTGTTCGGCTGTAGTTGCCTGGATTTTCTCTTTTTTAGTTTCTTTTTTTTCTTCATCAACAGTTGCTTTGCCATTACCAGATGGCTTAGGCGCTGTTTCATCTATACTGGCTAGCAGATCACCGATCTTCAAAGTATCACCTTCCTGCACAGAGGTTTTGAGCAAGCCTGCTTGCTCGGCATTTACTTCAAATGTGGCCTTTTCACTTTCAAGCTCAGCGATCACTTCATCTCTTTCCACATAATCACCATCTTTCTTGTTCCATTTCAGCAGGGTTACTTCGTTAATCGATTCACCCACAGTCGGAACTTTAATATCTATCATAAACTTCTCTTGAATGTATTTAAATACTGAATGCTGTTTCGATGATCTCTTCCTGCTCCTGCACATGGTTTTTATGATATCCTGTTGCCGTTGATGCAGAGGCCTGGCGGCTGATGATGCCGAAGTTAATACTCTTAAGGTTCATATGCAGAAATGAGGCAGCCCCCATATTTAATGGTTCTTCCTGCACCCAGAACCAGGTAGCCCTGCCATACTTTTTCTGCAATGCCTCCAGCTGTTTATATGGCAGCGGATATAATTGCTCAACCCTGATGAGTGCTGTATCCTCTTTCTTTTCTTTTTGTTTTCTTTCAGCAAGGTCAAAATAAATTTTACCACTGCAGAAAAGTACTTTTTTTATTTTACCCGCTTCAGCACTTTCATCATCAATTACTTCTTTAAATCCCCCGCTTAAAAACTCACTTATATCAGAATAGCTGCCCGGGTGGCGCAGATTAGCTTTGGGAGCAAAATTTATGAGTGGCTTTCTGAATGGCCATGCCACCTGCCTGCGAAGAGCATGGAAAAAATTGGCAGCAGTTGTAATGTTCGTAACAACCATGTTCAACTCACCACAGAGTTGAAGGAATCTTTCCAGCCTTGCACTGCTATGTTCAGGGCCCTGTCCTTCATAACCATGCGGAAGCAGCAATGTAACTCCATTCATCCTGTTCCACTTTTGTTCACCCGCAGCAATGAACTGATCTATCATAATCTGGGCACCATTAGCGAAATCACCAAACTGGGCTTCCCACAATACCAATGCATTGGGATTTGCCAATGCATATCCATATTCAAATCCAAGTACGCCATATTCACTGAGTAAAGAATTATAAACTCTGAATTTTCCATGTGCACCAGGGATATGATTTACCCGGTTGTATGGCTTATCAGTATTCTCATCGCGAAGAATGGCATGGCGATGAGAAAAAGTGCCTCTTCTCACATCCTGTCCACTCATTCTTACATCTTTTCCTTCCAGCAATAAGCTACCATATGCCATTAACTCACCTGTGGCCCAGTCAACTTTTTGCTCAGTTGTAAATAACTTGATCTTATCCTGCAATATTTTCTCCACCTTGCGTAGCGGCTTGAAATCAGACGGCCATTTCATTAATGAATCAAAAATATTTCTGAAATCATCGCTGCCGATCGCTGTAACAGGTGATTGATCAAAATCTTCAGGTGTTGCTCTTCTGAGTTTTTTCCATTCCAGTTCAGGTGCCTGGTAGTGATAGGGCAAAGGATTTTGCTTTACTTCATCCAATCTTTCCTGTAAGTCTGCCCAGAACTTTTTTTCCATTTCTTTTGCAAGCTCCTGGGCATCCGGCTCACCATTTTCCAATAAGTATTTTATATAAACCTCTCTAGGGTTGGGGTGCTTATCAATCAAGGCATACAAATGAGGTTGTGTGAATTTCGGGTCATCCCCTTCATTATGGCCATGACGCCTGTAGCAGAC
The DNA here is from genome assembly GCA_035328345.1 of Chitinophagaceae bacterium. Taxonomy (GTDB): domain Bacteria; phylum Bacteroidota; class Bacteroidia; order Chitinophagales; family Chitinophagaceae; genus JJ008. The sequence continues at coordinate 11,136 of DAOLIV010000051.1, forward strand.
CATGTCAATAAAGACGTCACTATTGAATTTCTGACGAAATAATGTAGCGATTTCTACAACTTTGAGAACGGCTTCTGGATCATCACCATTTACATGAAAAACAGGTGCCTGTATGGCTGACGCAAGAGAGGTACAGTAATCAGAACTCCTGGCATCATCAAAATCAGTTGTAAACCCGATCTGGTTATTGATTACAAAATGCATGGTTCCACCTGTATAATATCCCCTCAGGTAGCTCATCTGCAAAACCTCATAAACTATTCCCTGACCGGCCACTGATGCATCACCATGTATCAATATCGGGAGTATTCTGTCAAAGTCACTATTATACATCACATCCGCCTTTGCTCTCGAGAAACCAACAACAACCGGATCTACGGCCTCAAGGTGAGAAGGATTAGGCATCAGTTTAAGGTGAATAGTTTTATCATTCAGCGTTTGCACCTCACTACCATACCCCATATGATACTTCACATCTCCGCTTCCCATTGTTTGATCGGTTTTGGCAGTTCCTTCGAATTCGCTGAATATCTGTTCATATGTTTTGCCCATGATATTGGCAAGAACATTCAACCTGCCACGATGTGCCATACCGATCACTACTTCATGCACATCATTATCAGCTGCCACATTTATTATTCCATCTAATGCTGCAATTGTTGTTTCACCGCCTTCCAGTGAGAATCTTTTCTGCCCTACATATTTTGTATGCAGGAATTTCTCAAACATTACTCCCTGGTTCAGTTTCTCAAGCACTCTTTTTTTCTTAATCAGCGGAACAGGTTCCAGCATTGTTTTTTCGATCGCATTGGTTAACCAATCGACCTTTTCCTGGTTACTGATATATTTGAATTCAGCACCGATATGCCAGGCATAACATTTCTCAAGATGTTGCAGAATATTCCGAAGTGTAGCAGTTCCTAAACCGACAAAACGTCCCGCATGAAATTCTGTATCAAGATCAGCATCTGTAAATCCATAAAATGATAAATCGATATTTGCCCCCCTGTCTTTGCGTTCACGGATCGGGTTGGTCTTTGCAATCAAATGCCCCTTATTTCTATAACCCAGTATCAACCGGTAAGCCATTAATTCCCTGTACCAGTCAATACCTGTTGATTCAACCTGATTTTCTACAATAACTCCGGTGCTTCCATTTCCGTTTTTAGTTGCAACACCACTTTCTACAGCAAAATCAAATCCTTCAAAAAATTTCTTCAATTCCGGGTCTACACTTTCAGGGTTTTTGACAAAATCCTTATAAAGATTTTCAATAAATGCCGGGGAAGAATTTGTGATGTAGGAGAAATCCTTCATGGATCGCTGGTTTGTGTATTTTTTAGTAAATCACCCCTTATCGGTTGAGAAGCGGATGGGCTGCAAATATCGTTCAAAAAAGGCAATTTTAAGGCTCATTTTGAAGGGTTTACAAAGCCTTAATTGTTAATTCCAAAACCGGGTTGCCAAGGCCGATTTTCAAATATATGCACAGAATAAAAAGATCAATTAAAAGCCTGAAAATTTGGTGATTAAAGGCTCCGACCTTACCTTTGCCGTCCCTTAAAATCAATGTAAATGGCTAATCACAGTGCAACAAAGAAAGATGCCCGCCAGGCAGCCAAACGTCGTGAAAGAAACAGGTATTATGGTAAAACCACCCGTAATGCCATCCGTGATTTGAAAGCTGCTGACAAAAAGGAAACAAAGGAAAAATTTCCTTCAGTGATTTCCATGATTGACAAGCTGGCAAAAAAAGGCATCATTCATCGTAAAAAAGCCGCTAACCTGAAGAGCAAATTGGCAAAAAAAGTTAATGCTGGAGCCAAATAAGCTGTTTCAATAAATTATCTGAAAGGCATTTCTTAATGAAATGCCTTTTTTATTTTTAATACTCAATATGATGTCATGAGATTATACACCACACTTCTTTCTGTTTTAATTACTTTTTCAATTGCTGCACAAAAAACAATCAATACCAGATTCGAACAATCAAAAGGTACTCAAACTCCAACCTATTTCGAGATTATTGACTGGTGGCAAAAACTGGATACTCAATCAGGAAAAGTGAAAATGCTGACAATGGGCATGACAGATGCCGGCTATCCGCTGCATCTTGTTGTAGTTGCGCAAAACGGCGATTATAATTTTGATAATATACACAAGAACAATAAAAGAGTTATTCTTATTAACAACGGTATTCATCCCGGAGAACCAGACGGCATTGATGCAAGTATGTTACTTGTGAGAGATATTGTCACCAATAAAATAAAAATTCCGGATAATGTCGTGCTTGCCATAATACCTATCTATAATATTGGTGGTTGCCTGAATCGAAGTGCTAATTACAGGGTTGATCAAAACGGGCCTGAGGAATTTGGATTCAGAGGAAATTCGCAGAACCTCGACCTTAACCGTGATTTTATAAAATGTGATTCAAAAGATGCAAAAGCATTTACAGAAATATTTCATCTTACCGATCCTGATGTTTTTGTAGACAATCATGTCAGTAATGGTGCAGACTACCAGCATATCATGACCCTCTTAACGAGCCAGCATAATAAGCTGGGTGGTGAAATGGGTGATTATTTGAATAATGATTTTGAGCCTGCCCTTTACTCGTTGATGAAATCAAAAGGATATGATCTTATTCCTTATGTAAATATCTGGAATAACACACCGGACAAGGGTTGGGCCGAATATTGGGATAGCCCCCGCTATGGGAGTGGGTATGGATCTCTATGGAATACTTTTTCTTTTGTTCCCGAAACTCATATGCTGAAAACATATGATCAACGGGTGAGATCCACTTATGCACTAATGCAATGTTTTATTGAATTTACTTCTGAAAACAGTGGAAAAATCAAACAACTGAGAACCCAGGCTAAGGAACTGGTAAAAAAACAAGAACAATTCCCTATCAGTTGGAAGCTGGACAGATCAAAATTCAAGGAAGTAATATTCAAAGGTTATGAAGCAGGTTATAAGGCAAGTGAAGTATCCGGACTTCAAAGATTATATTATGACCGTTCAAAACCTTACGAAAAAAAGATACCTATCTACAATTATTTTCCTGCAACTGAATTTGTAAGTAAGCCTAAAGCTTACATTATTCCACAAGGATGGTGGAAAGTGATTGAGTTACTTAAATTGAACAAAGTGCAAATGAGCCAGTTCAAAAAAGATACTGCACTAATGGTCGAAGTTTATAAGATTGAAGATTATAAAACAATGCCCCGTCAATATGAAATGCACCACCTGAACAGCGATGCTAAACTAAGCATCCATACACAAACAATAAATTTCAGAAAAGGTGATTGGTACATCCCGATGAACCAGGAAGCTAATCGCTTTTTAATTGAAACACTGGAACCAAATACCACCGATTCCTATTTTGCATGGAATTTCTTTGATGCTATACTTGGGCAAAAAGAAGGATTCTCTGCATATGCATTTGAAGATATCGCTGCTGATTATCTGAAACAAAATCCTGATCTCAGAAATAAACTGGAGGAGAAGAGAACTGCTGATACTGCTTTTGCTAAAAACGGCGGAGCACAGTTAAACTTTGTATTTGAGAATTCTCCGTGGTACGAAACAGCACACATGATTTATCCTGTTTACCGGGTGAAATAGTAACCAGTTGTATTGAAAAGACTCAATTAGTTATTATTACTGATTTATTTTTTAATCATTTTTAATACACGGCCATAGGTGAGCATCCTCCATATCCATTCGAAAGGACCATAATTAAAATACCGGAACCATAAATTGCTGTAAAGAACCTGAATAAGGTAAACCCCGATGCCGATAGGCACAAATAGAGACGGGCCAATACTTCCACCTAATCCCAAGCCGACTCCGTAATAAATAAAAATTCCCAGAAAAGTCTGGGCCAGATAATTGGTTAAAGCCATTCTTCCCATTGGAGCAAGAAATCGTAGTTTGCTTTTATTTCCGTATTTAATCCATAATAAACATACAATGGAAGTATATGCTAATGAAAGAGGGACTACACTGGTTGCATAAAAGAGTGTATGCAGAAGCCCAGTGGGACTTGGAATGTGTTTCTGAAAGAATTCAAAATAAAAGCAGGCAATAGCAGATGGTATTCCAATCATAAATCCCCAGAAACGTAATTTCTTGAATAATGAAATATGTTCCTCAAGATGTAAATACATCATTTTTCTGCCGATACAAAATCCGATCAGGAACATACCCAGAACTTTCGGGATCCGGTTGCTATCCAGTATGTATGAATAACGGTATAAATACCCTGAAGCCTGCCAGTTCCTCCATTCCTGCCAGCCAGCACCGTTTTTATATAGGTATTCCCCGTAATTTTCACTGGGAACTCCGGTTTTTTTATCGATACCATATGCAATCTCTTCAAGGAAGCTCCCATTTTTATAATGAAAAATAACACTTAAAAGATCAAATAATAATGGTGACAGTACTAGTATAACCGCAAGAGTAATCAGTGTTTTGTCTGATAATTTTCTGAACAATGGAAGAATAAACCCGATCAGGGCATAAAGGGATAAAATATCACCTTCCCAGAAAAATAATAAGTGTATCAAGCCAAGGAGTAAAAGGAAACCCAATCTTCGATAAAAAATTTTTAACGGATTGATCCCTTTCTTCTCATTCCTGATCAGGATAATTGAAAATCCAATCCCAAATAATAAAGAGAATAAACTGTAGAATTTACCATTAATAAAAACCTGTTCCAGCATGCCAACGATACCATCTGCGGGCCAGGTAGATAAGGCTTCTCTTTGTGGCTGAGTTAAGAAGCCCCAACCAGTGAATCCAAAAACATTGTCCAGTAAAACTCCGAAGAGAGCAAAACCCCGAAGTATATCCAGTATATCTGACCTGTCAGATACACCTATCGGCATAGCCTGTTGGTTGTTCATGTGCGAATTGATTTTGGTTTTATTTTAATTCCGGTCGCACATGCCCTCATAGCTACTGTAATATACAAAATCTGTTTCCGGCTAAACAGATTCTTTTACCAATTCTTCCTCCGCTACAGATTTACCTGCAGTCGAGTCCATTCTTTTAAAAATGAATCTTCCCAGAAACAAACTGGCCAGTAAAACAACAACGCTTAAATAACCCACCCAGTTATAATGGGATATTTTGCCCGTTTTATCAGTATATACAATGGCACCAGCCGACAGTGCAGCGATACCGCTGCCGAGCTGCTGAACACTTCCGTTAACACTCATAAAACTTCCCCTTTGCTCTGGATCCACAACTTCGCTGATCATAGCCTGTGCTGTCACAGCCCTGCCTGTTGCTACAACAAACCAAACAGCAAAAAATGCGAGAACAATGGCAAAGTGAACACTTGGCATTTCTGTTATGATTATTACCATAAATAGTGACAAGAAAACCGACCAGGAAAAAACAGGTAGCTTACCTACCCTGTCAGAAAATCGTCCAAGAAAAATAGCGGCGGCAAAAGAAGCCACTCCGCCACATAAATAAATCATTGGTGTTAGTTCTTTGGAAAACCCTTTATTGAATTCCAGATAAGGATTTATAAAAGGAATGATCAGAAAATGGCCCATCATCAAAAAAAATGAAAAAATTAAAGCTGCTCTTTGTTCAGGAACTTTACAAACAATAATTAATGAATGAAATATATTTCCAACTTTTTCATTCCCCTTAATATGGCCAGTCATAGATGGAATATACCGGATTATTAATGGGACAAAAATGATACAGATAGAGCCGATCATTAAAAAAGGTACATGCCAGTTAAACTTAAAGAAATTAGTCAGGTATAAAGAAAGAGGCACCCCTAAAATCGATGCAGCCGCAAATGCACTCATCACAGCACCCATTGCCCTTCCTCTTCTTTCGTAAGTAAATAAATCAGCTACAATAGATAAGACCTGGGCCCCTATTACTCCACCGAATAATCCAGTAAGTATTCTTGCTGCAAGTAAAAGACCGAATGAGTAGGCAAGACCGCATGCAAATGTGCCGGTTAAAAAACCAACATATGCAAATAGCAAGGCCTTTTTTCTATCAAACCGATTGATAAATATGGCAAAGATCAGCCCGGAAAAAAAAGCGCTTACAGAATAACTTCCAACAAGAAGACTGAATTGAAATGCACTGATATGCAGAGTTGGGATCAGGTAATTATCCAGCGGCATCATGATCATGAAATCAAGTATGTGAGTGAAATTCATGCCAGCCAGCAGGAAAAGAATTATCCGCTCATTTTTATTCATATGATGGCCAAAGATCGGAAAATGAAAGTAAATCTGAAGGCCTTAACTACAATCATCAATATCCGAAAAGGATTAGTATAATAATGAAGTATTCAAAAAACAACTTACACTTAACACAAGACAGTTTTTCACATTTTTAATAAAAAAAGAGAAACGAAAGTGTTTATACTGTAATCATAGAAAACCTATTTAATACCAATACCAGGAACTCCGACAAATAAAAAAGCCTCGTAGAAAACTACGAGGCTAAAATAAATATGGCAGCTACCTACTCTCCCGCATTGTGGTGCAGTACCATCGGCCATGAGGGGCTTAACTTCTCTGTTCGGTATGGGAAGAGGTGAA
>DAOLIV010000052.1:0-10667 GCA_035328345.1 Chitinophagaceae bacterium
CTCCTTTTCTGAATTTACCTGAAGCATTGCTTTCTTTGGTGGATACATTTTTGCCATCCCTGGAAATCAAACTCACCCTGTAAACATAATCCTCTCCTTTGGCCGCTGATGCATCAAAATACGCAGTACCTGCAAGCAAGTGCATGACCGGAAGATTGTCACTGAACAGGCTATCTGTTGACTCATATTTTTGAATACTTTGCCAGAGGCGGTTGATGGTTTTGTCATTGACAGGATCCAGTTTCTCAAAATATTTTCCAAAAGCCATTTGCCTGTCCTTCATCTCTGATTCAGAAGCAGGCGCTGTAACATCACTTAGTTTTTCGAAACGCTTGCTATCTCCTTTGCTCCGCTCCACTTTGTATTGCATATTTTTCGGAACCGTTTTACCGAGATATACCCATACGCCATGTGATACAGGCACTGCTACCGGCACATCACCAGCACCATTATCCTGTGCAAAGACATAGCAGGCGGTGAAACTGAAGAAAGACCATAAAACAAGAATGCGTTTCATTATCAAAAATTTTATTCTGAATAATTTATTCATTTATGCAATTCACTATTCATAATTCATAACTCATAATTCAAAACTCTACTCTCACCAATTCCCGCTCATCACTGCCTGCCCGCTGCAATTTCCAAATCCAAATGACAAATCTGTATTTCCATTTGAATCCAGTAATAAATCCACTTTGATTCCCTGGTTTACTCCAATACCGCCACAACCTTTACAACAAATACCATCGCTCCAGCAAGGTGTAGGGAAGCATTGCTGAATGCTACCACCGATAGTAAAGCTGCCGCAACCGTTCAATGAAAATGCACCCGTAGCAGTTGAATATTTCCCTTTTAATCCTAACTCTGCTCTTGCTTCTGCACCAAACTTGGTACAGGTAATAGACGCACCTTTCAGGTAAGCATGTGCAAAAACCATTGCTCCGATTCCGTATTCATTTCCTGACGATCCAAAATCCATCCACAGCCTTGCGTCCAATCCTGCCTGTGCTCCGAATGAAGCGCTGATCACACCGAGATCAATACTGTAATTAGGAATATTCAGTACAGGCAATTCTTTCATACCCGTAAAGAAAAATCCGGATATACCATTTTGAAAACTGGGTGGTACATTTTTATCATAAGCATATTGCATGAGTGTGCCTGATACATTGCCCGGCATACTATTGTAATCACCTATCAACAATCCTGCAGATACTGCACCTAACCCTGGAGTCTGCACCTTTCCACCGGCGAGGAAATACCAACCTCCCGGATCTACAAGCAGACTGGCCGTGCCGGAAATAGCCATTGGGCCTATTTTTTTATCTAATTGCAGATTGCCCGTAAACCGGCTATTGGCTATGTCGTAAGTAAGTCCGATGTTTCCAAAGCCTGATGGTATATTATTGACTTCTATTTTTTCATTACTTGCATTGATAGAACCAGTTACTACAAAAGTTTTCCTCGTATCTCCTTTCATTCCTTTGAAACCCTGCATATCACCACTAAATGTAAAATTCTTCCACAAGTTTGTGCTCATGTCTGCTTCCATCTTACCCTTGATGTTGGCAAGGCTGGCATTGCCGCCACCCAATGGTAATTTTTGATTTTCAGGATCTACCTGTACCCATGCTGCTGTAGTTGTTTTGTTCAGGACGCCTTTCAATACGATACCTTCTTTATCCTGGATCGTTCCGAGTGCGGTGAATTTACCTTCAGTAAGATTTTGTGGATGTTCACTGAATTGTACATTGGCAAAGAAGTCCACATCGCCGGGGCCTTTCAACGAAACATTCAATGGATACAACATCAATTTTATTTTACCAGCTTCTTTTGTAAACTGAATAACGCCGCTTGTTTCCTGCAATTGAGGAATGCTTAAATCAATGCCACAGGTCATATTCACATAATCTGCACCACTGATAAATGCCAGTGGTTTTACTTTCATTACACTATAAAATGTGGTTGTGTTGGGTTGATTCCCCGGATTAAGAATTTGCTCACCGTTGCTTACAAGAGAAAGATTCTGGAATTTCATTTCATCGCCTGCTTTCATACCGGGCAATGATTTAATAATAACACCCGGGTTACCATTTTCTCCAATCAGGCGGAGTTCATAATGTGCTTTTTGATCTGAACCGATACTCTTGTTGTATCCAAATTGAGGATTTGTGGCTGTTACATTGATCGGAATTACTCCTCCAAAAGTGAGATTATTGACATCGTAATTTCCAATATCTATATGATCAGGTTTTAAAGAAATATCCGATAAAGGCACATCAATGCTTCCCGTTTTCATGGTGCCGGTAGCAATTTGAATGGAACTGTTGCTTTGCGACAGTTGCCAGTTATTGCCGGTGAATTGCCATTTTTCCAAATTGAATTTGATTGGCTGATCACCTTTCAGTGTTTCCAATTTTTCCGGATGAATCACCAAGTTGCCGGCATTGATATCAAGAGTGGAAGGCGACATTCCCGGCAGGCTGTTGATATGAATCATCGTTTGCAGGCTGATACTGTTATCCTGTATCCATGAGTTAGCGGCATCGGCATCGGCACTGAATCCAAGCAAAGTATAATTCAATGATTTGCCCTGCAGGTTGGCCAGTCCGAATTTTTTCTTTGATGATGTGCCTGCTTCAACAGAAGGCAGATCGGTATTGAATGATCCGGGTTTTTCGGTAAGGAGCATGGCTTCGTTGGGATCGGAATTGAACGTTACATAGTTCTGTGTAAACTGGAAGGATGATTTCTGAACCGCCATTTTACCCATCAATCTTCCTTTTTGATTTTCTGCTTTTATTTGCAGCACATCTCCGGTTGAAGGTTTTTGAATAATACCAAAGGAATTCTGCAACAGGAGTTTAATGTTGGCTAAATCAGTAGATAGGGTATTTTCTGCAGGAACTCCCACCGGAATTCCATTTTTGGTAGCTTCACTTTTTTTGATTTTCAAATTCTGGAACGGGATGATTAATTTTTTATCCTGGAGAGAGAAGTTATCATTGGATGGAAGATTGATGATATTACCACTCACCAACCAGGTACCATCTGATTGCTTCGTTTTATTTTGAATGTCTGCTTCAAACCCAAAGATATTTTCAATCACCAGTTCATTATCATTGACTAAATTAAAATCAAGTTCATTCTTTTGGCCAATGCTGATCTTTTTGCTCTGGCTGATAATGTTGGGCACTGCTCCGGATTTGCCGGCCCACACTGTTTTTTCCGCAGGCGATGTGGCAACTCCTTTTAATTCATACTTGCCATCATTACCGGTTGTTGCTTCAATAGTTTTTCCACCACCGGTTTCAATATAAACTTTAGCGCCTGCCAATGCTTTTTTGTCTGCGCCAATAGTTACCACACCGGAGATTGTCGCTGCTTTCTTCAGATAGGCATATCCGTAATCTTTGATTGCAGTTGTATTCTGTACCCCGGTTATTTTATAATTCCCGGTTTCATAATCTGCATTTGCCGGAGGCGTAATTTCAAAATCAAAGTCAAAACCGCTATTGCTAAATACAAAAGTTACATAACCGTCTTTATCACTTGTTTGAGTAATAGTTTTTCCGGGAATGTTTAATTGAACAGTAGCACCAGAAATCGGTTTTGCATTCATTGAACCCTGGGTACCTGGCTTGAATCTTCCTTTAAATTCTGCCGGTTGCTCAGCCACTTTGAATCGAATTCTCTTTTGCGACTTCAGAACAACAAATTTTATTTCAACCGGATTTTTATTATCCTTTTGAATAATGAAGACCGTATCCTTGAGTGAGTAATCTTTATCAACAGGCGTTATCGTTACCTTTCGTTTTCCCGAAGGGGCTGCCATAGAAAAATATTCTCTTGCTCCGGTTGGCATAAACATTTGCGGCCCTTTATTATTAGCCGGTTTCCCTTCATTGAAGGAAACATTCTGCTGACCTTTCTGGCTTGCAGTTAATTTTTTAAATGTTGTTTTTTCTGAATTACCATAAGTGAACTGAAACTTGGTTGACGTTTTAGAAAAACCATCCACATCAATATCTGCCCTTACCGGGTTGCCGCTTTCATCCACAACATAACCGCTCAGGAAACCGTCAGGAGTAAGGAAGAAATCCTGGTTCAATAACTGTTGTCCCCACTTCAAAGGCGGGTAGCAACCAACGCAATGTTTTAATGGTTTTTGTTTGTTCGCAATCATTATGGAATCATTTATTTTCCATAATGAATCGCTGACCTTAGCTGAAGCTGGCAATACGCCAGCTTTATATCCATCTGGCTTTACAACCAAGGTACGGCTTGGACCTACAACAGAAGACACCTGGCCCACTACAAAATCTCCAAGTTCTACAGGTAAATTATTGAACTCATAACGACCCAAACTATTTGTTTTTACCGTGGTAAAAAGTTTTGACGGATCGCTTATAGATTGATAGCTATTGACCATCACTACCTTAACGCCACTCATTGCTTTAGCTTCTATATTGGTAGCATCCTGCACCTTTCCGGCTATCCGTGGTTTATCCGGGTAAAGGAAAACACTATCCGTATAAGTTTTTATTTCCAGTTGATGGTTCCAGGTAATATCTTCTCCATACATCACCTCCATATTCAGGCCGCCTTTAGTTTTTGGAACGTAAGTACTGGTTGAATTGAATGGAAAATTCTTAAGGTCTTTATCAAATGTTGGGTAATATCTCTTTTCCTGCTCTTTAAATATAAAGTCACCTTTCATCTTGTCCGGTGTACATTTTATATAATACACATCCCCTTTATTATTCAAGTCGTGTTGCACCATGTGGTAGAAGGTTACAGAGCCATCTTTCCCACTTTCTGCTTTTGAAATGAAACCAATAGTTCCTTTTCCATCACCCTCATTGACAGGAACAGATGGCAGATTGCTCTTTCGTACAATCGTAGCAGTTATACCGGGCAACGGGCTGCGCTGTCCTTGTGCCATATCCCAAAAAGTACCGGGAGTAGAAACCACATTTAATTTAAGCGTATAGCTTTTCACAAATGAAATCATGGTACCCAGGTCATTTCCTTTCCAGGGATCAATTTTAATATTCACATCAGGGCTGCAGTAATATTTATCTTCCACTCTCAAACGCAGCACTTTAAAAATTTTCCCATTCGCAATATCTCCGAATTCACCTGTATGCTTAAACTTGAAATCCGGGTCAATCAATCCCAATGTTTTTTCTGCATTCACAAAGTTGAAAGTAAAACTGCCATCTGATTCTGTAACCGTTGTAGCCAGTACTTTATCATTGTCTTTCGGTGCGAAGCCGGCATGATTGCTAATACCGGGTTCTCCATTCATATCCTTACCATTGAGTGATCCCGTAAATAAATAAGTTACCACAAGGCTGACTTTCATTCCTGCAAGTGGTTTTGCATCTCCCACGGGTGTATTATCTGTGTTGTAAATAAGATTATCGGCATTTTCTTTATTGCCTCCTGTAAGAATATTTGTATTTGCTTTTACCTGTCCCTGCTGGGCATTGATTTGCCCTGGTTTATCCTGCTGCAGCTTTCCTGAAGGATTGCTATTTACCATATCTTTAAAACGGTAATATAACTTTCCTTTCAATTGGCTATAGGGTACAGGGTCAAAATTAGTGACCGTATATCCGGGTGATGGCTTTGAAGGTTTTTTCTCAGGCGGTTTTATTGCATTAACAACAACAGCAAGGTTCAGCGCTTTGCCTTTTGTAAATGTAACCACTTCGCTTCGGCCAAAATTCTTAAAGCCAACCTGCTTGTTTAAATCTCTGGCCACCACCTGCACGGCATACAATGCATTGGTATCAATTTTCAAATCGTAAGGCTGAGTTACATATTGATTGCCTGTAAGGTTTGTTTTTATTAATGGATTATTGGCTTTGTAATTCACTGCTGCACTCATCGCATCATTGGGATCCTGTCCCTGCGGCACTTTCACTACATAAAGGTCGTAAGCAATATTTGCCCCCATGATGTTACCAATCGGTGGCGTCCATGAGAAAACAGTATTGGGTAATTGAGGATTCAATTCCTGCCCGTTGACGGGAGAAGTGATCATTGGAGCCTGTGCCAGCGAGATCGTAAAATTAAAACAAGCATTTTTTAGAAATACAAGTGCGCCATTCACATCATAATAATAAGCCTCTACACATAAGCTGTAAGGCCCTTCAGGCAATTGTCCCGTCTTTAAAATTTCTGACCATACTTCATCCGGAACTCCTGAGTGATCTACATTGTTTCTGTTCAGAAAAAGCATGGAAGGCATGTCATTGATGAGCACTTTGGTTTGGTTGATGCCCAGTGAAAATATACCACCTATATAGTTGGGTTGAGTATTTATCATCCAATCTCCTTGCAGGTGAGTGAGCTGTCCATGCAAAACAATATCCATTGGGCTTTGTCCCCCAACAAGAGTAATTATTGCATGATTAGCCAGATTTTCGTAGGCACTGTAGTTTGAAGAGTAGGGTGGTTTGAGCATTACATTTATAGAGGTAAGGGTTGGCAGGGCCTGGCTCAGTACCCATGTAGGAAGAGATAGGAATAAAAGGATTAGGCAACTTTTCCTTAGTTTGAGTTGTGTTTTAAAGCTAAAGGTTTTCATCGTTGCTTTTTTAAAAGGTTAATCCATAAATAAATTGTATGTTGGTTTCATTGAAATTTTGTACAATCGAGATATCTTTTACCGTATTGTCTAAATAATTGCCCAACAATTGAAAATTATGATGAGTGCCAACCGGAACCGTGAAACCCAATGTGGCCCTGATGGTTTGCCCGTTGTCTTTTCCTTTAAATGTATTTTGAAGATAAGACCCTGAAGCATTCACCATTAATTTTCTTTTCAGCAATGCAGCGGATCCCCCGATTGTTCCACCGAAAGAACCCATATCGCCTGAAACAGTTTTTGAGTTGATGTAATTCAAAGAACCATTAGCCGTAATGCCCATTTGTATCCAGGTATGGTTATAAGTGGTCGTAATTGAATAAGAATTCATGTCAGGCGTGGAGCCGATATAACTGTGTGGCGTACTGAGCGACATGTAGGTGGCAACAATGTTCAGGTTTTTCAATGTTTTTTCATTCGTCCACATCCAATAGGGCATCAGCATAAAGCTGTTGTTAACCTGCTTGAACAGTTCATCACCGGGTGAAGTTTGTAAGGGGTTATTGGTGATTCCGAAATTGCTGTAGTTAAAATTGATTCCAAATTTTTGGGAAGGATTATAATTGACATTAGCACTCCCGATAAATCTTTTGGAAGTGGATGTTTTTTGTTTCTTCAAATTATCAGTTTGAAAACCGATATTGGTGTTGATATTGAGTTTACCACTGTCTAATTTAAAATTATTGGCCAGGCTGAACTCCCGGATATCATTTTGAAAAAAGTAAGCACCCATGGATTGATAGCCCGGGTCAATTCTTTTGAAAATGAGTTGTGCGCCCCAGGTTTTTTCCTGGTAACCCAATCTTGTTTCACCTGCAAAATAATAATCGGTACTGAGTTTGTCTTTTGCAAAAAGGCTCAACACAGTTTTGGGCCATGGTTTCTTCACATCTGTAGTGTCCGGCCCATCTGTTCTGTTTAGGGTGTAGGAACTGAGACCGACATCCACACTCCAGGTAAAATTTTTCAAAAAGCTAACTTTTGAAACAATTCCTACAGAGGTATTTTCAGCAGGCTGAATAGAATCTTTCAGTTTGTCATTGAGCGAGGAAGTCTTGTCCCATCCTTTAAAATAAACCAGGTCCACATAATTTTTCTGAGTGCCATAGCCAATCTTTCCTGCCATACCCAGTCGTTTGTAAGTCGGTGTTGGTCTCACATACAGGGGATTGGCATTCATGGAAGAATCAATAGAAGTAGAACGCCTGAGTTGGCCATACATAAACCCAATCCTGAATTTTTTCGGATTCAAATCAAATCCGGCACCCAGCATTCTGTGGCCTGCCAAAGTGTAATGAGAATAAGTAAGATTACGATAGCCTAAATGCAGTGTAGCCCATTTGTATTTCGGGCTCAATCCAAATTGATTGAAGGGCTGGTAAAATTTATTATCAAAATTAGAAAACACAAAGGAAAAGGGTAAGTCCACGCCAAGTACGGTCAATACAGGATTGCCATTGATGAGCCAAGAAAATTCTTTTTGTCTTGCGGGAATACCATTTGCATGATAATACTCTAACTGGAGGTTGAGGTTGCCATGAAATGTTACCGGCTTCTTAAGGTTAATTTGTTCGATATCCTGCCCATTGCTTTCCACGGAAATGAAAAACATAATGCAAGCCAGGGGGTAAAAAACCTTTAAACAACCATTCGAAAGTACCATAATGGCAAACTTTGATGTGTTTTAAAATCAAAAAAAGGAGTTTTTACAATTGGTCTTAGTTTAAGAGAGATACGGAATGATCACAAAGCAAACTCAATATTTCTAACGTCAGTTAAACTTGTTCAACAGGTAGTGATGAACAAATTTAAATTAATTTGAATGAATTCCCAAAAAAGACAAAATTATCTTTAAAGATTTTTAAAACTAATATTTAACAAATTTATAGTTTCGGCTGGATTCGTTATGCCTTTTTTTACTAAAAGCCAGTAGTTGAAAAGGAACAGGAAATAACGGCCTTAGAACTAAGCAAAAGCCTAAACTGAAACCATGGCTTGAAAAGAAATGATTTGCATGAAAGAAATTACTCTTTGGTGGCTTCGGAGGTGGAATGCTTGAAGCGGCAAATCAATTTCCCGGATTAACATCATTATTTTATCCGGTTTGCCTTAAATAACAGGGAACAAATTAAACAGTATTTTGCCATTAGGCTTAAATTGCTCTTGAACAAAGAGTGAGCAGTTAAATACATTATCTATAAGATCATTGTATTGTTTAGTATAAATGTTTCTGATACAATCTTAAAAAATCATTGGAGTTGTTCTAAGCTATAGCTTTATTCTATTAAGGGTTAGTTAGAATTATCAACACCCGGCAATGGGATGCCATTGAATATACCGTAAATCTCTATTGCCCATTTTCATTAAACGGTTCTTTTAAACGAAACGATAGTTTTTTGAATGAACTATTGTTCCTTCCTTCCCCCATATTGGGATTGCCTGGTAAGAATGCGTAGCCTAAGTTTGTCTGATAAAATAATTTGTTATGAAATCTTTACTCTCATTAAGCATTTTTACATGCATTTTTCTCCTCTCCTGTAAAAAAAACAGCCCCGGCGATAAAGACGATAATTCAAATTCTCCAAAAGCCGGTAGTACCTGGACGTATAAAATTAAAGAAATAAATAGTGGAGGTACAGATTCCACATATATGCAATGGCTGGCAAGGGATACAGTGATTAGCGGCAAAAAGTGGCTGGCCATATTTAAACAGGCTGGTAGCAGCCCAACTTTTTTCCCATTTTTTGCTGTTTCCCCAAATAATGGAAACCGTGAAGTGTTGAGTTTTAATGCTACCGGGGAAGACGGGCTATGGTTATCGCATGAAGTAATAAGCGGTGGCCATTTTTTAATGCATAATCCCATAGGTTGGGATTATGGTTTTTCCTATACCAATGGTGGTAAATTAATGGCGGTAACCTCTACAACTAATATTTTTAATGAAAACGGGGTGTCTTACAATTCATTGACTTATGCCGCCAATACCGAGATCACCTCATCTGGTTCAATTACTGAAAGCATTAAATATCAAACTTATGGTCCACTTCTGATAGAGCATACACTGGATAGATATATTACAGCTACAGATTCGCATGAAATTACCCGGTGGACGTTGGTGAGTTTTCATGATTAGTATTTTAAACCACTTTTATTGTTTTTTTGGTGAAATGTTGAAAATTGGGACCGAGGCCGGGATTTAAGAATTGTTTTTATGTACAATTGAAGCGTGCCAAAGAAGCAGGCCCCATCAATTTAAGGATGATTTTTTATATCAATCCGAATGGAAATGGTTAAAACCATTTGTGGAGAATTTGGTGTCTCTCATAGCCAACGGTTTAAACATAGCTGACGGTTTAAACCGTCAGCTATGTATGTGGCCAATATCCAAAAACCGTTTTAACGGTTTGTTTAATTTTGATTAAAATAAATTAATCATCATGCCACATTCATTCGTAAAAATATGGATACATGCCATTTGGGCAACCAAGGAACGGGAGGCATTGGTAAAACCTTCAGTAGAATCCCTGATTCACGAATACATGCGTAGTCAATTTATTGAACTGGGTTGTCCTGTAAGAATTATCAATGGAATGCCGGACCATGTTCATTGCCTTTTCCTGCTCAGCCGGGAGAAATCAATTGCAGATGTCATTAAACAGGTAAAAGGGAGCAGCTCTCATTATGTAAATGAACAAAACCTTATTGCAGAAAAATTTGCCTGGCAAACCGGGTATGCAGCATATTCAGTAAGTGAATCCCAATTGGGAAAGGTTTTTCAATACATTAAAAATCAGAAAGCCCATCATGCCAAAAAATCATTTAATGATGAATACAATGAATTTTTAAAATTGTATGGTTTTGAAGAGGGATAGATGATCTTAGAATAAATGGTTAAAACCATTTGTACAAAATCGGATGTTTCATCATAACTCATGGTTTAAACCATGAGTTATGTAAACCATGAGTTATGTAAACCATGAGTTATGTAAACCATGAGTTATGTAAACCA
>DAOLIV010000052.1:10767-17621 GCA_035328345.1 Chitinophagaceae bacterium
TAAACCATGAGTTATGTAAACCATGAGTTATGTAAACCATGAGTTATGTAAACCATGAGCTATGATGAAATACGGTTTTAAACTGTATTACTAAGACGCATTTTGCGGATCTTTCTTTCTTGCCAATTATTGTTTTATCACTTTTAGTGTTTCTTTATTAGCTAAACTTATAAGGTATATACCGTTCACAAATTCTCTCAGGCTGATGGGCTGGGTGGTTGAGCTAATTTTTATTCGTTTAAGCAGTCGGCCATTTATATCCCTCACTGTAGCTTCTGTGCCAACCTGTGAAGCATCACCAACCCTTATGTTTATAATGCCATTAGTTGGGTTGGGATACACAATCGTTGGGGTAGGTTGACTGATGCTGTTGTAAGAGAGCCGTACAACCGATGAATGTTTAAAATTATTATCAAGGTCCACCTGTTTAAGGCGATAGAAGAACACCTGCCTGTTATATTGATCAATATTCCTGTCCCTGTACTCATAGTTACGGGTGGTTGAGCTATTGCCGGCTGCCGGAATTGTTGCTATTTGATTAAATTCAATTCCATCAAAAGATCGCTCCAACCAAAACTCTTTCGAGTTCTGTTCGCTGGCAGTGCCCCATTTCAAGAGGTTGTCTTTATCCTGGTTAGTTCCGTTAAAATAAAGCCAGGATACGGGTAACGGCCCGCCAAGTTCATAACACTGTATTACGTTTGCCCGCAATTCTTCTGCATTGCCCACCCGGTCTGTAGCCAATACAAAGAAGCAATAAGTATGGCCCGGGGGCAAAGAGAAGGTGGTGTCCGTACGTTGTATTTTAGGGAACAATACCGTGTAATTTATTTGGTCTTCCGATACATATATGGTGTAAAAGTCAATTCCACATCCATTCATATCATCTGCGCCGCTCCAGGTGAGTGTTATAGGATTGTTGCCATTGCCGGTGATGGTATTCATCTGGCTAACGGGTGGCAAAGCATCAATGGTATTGGTATAGGTATTGGTGGGTATGGTATCATTTTGGTCAAATACAATAAATGCTTTGGCGCCTATCGTATCTAAAGTTTGCGCATCTGTTTTTGGTTTAATACTAAAGTTTACAAAGCCATGGCCATAAGTTGACTGCGCAGTATCCTGCAAAAACAGGAAGCCTGCATTGGGATCATCCGGTGGCAGCAAGGTATTGGGATCAATAGCCTGGAACTCCCAGAACAACTGGTGATTGGTTATATCATAACCTGCAGTAAGGTCCACAAATACACCTGTAGAATCTACTGCATCAAGCCGCTGGTAATAGAATGAGCGGCCCAAAGGTATTTCAAAACTTTGGTTATTAAAGCCCACGCTGCCCAGTTCAAAAGTTGCCGCATCCTGCTTTGGTTCCACCGGGGATGTTATTTTTATATAACGGGCACGGGCAGAGGCGCTGCTGTCATTTTCAAAAAGTATGGTATAGGGCATGCGGTCTTTTACACTTACCCAGGCTTTATCGGGCTTACCAGCAGGACCGATGATTTCGTTGGGGTCAAGTGGAGCCTTTACCCACATTTGTTTTTCTTCATCCCAAACCCAGCGAAACTTCTTTGTAGTACCGGCCGGTGGTGAACAAGGGTCTGTTGGAGTTTGTAATTCATTATAAGGAACACCATACATCATAAAAGCGTAAAAATTTCCTGATGTTACATTTTCATCCCAACTTGCCGGTCTGCCCCACTGCATTTTTACAGGCCGGTCACTTTCATAAGCCGAATACACATCACCCAAAAATGCGCCTGTCGAAGCAGTATGGGTAGTAAATCCATCGCCACTTGTTGTTTCCATAACAAAATCAAATGCCCCATAAGCAGCCCCTTGAGGCGTCCATCCTGCCAGACTTAGTCCAAAGTCAATCCCTGCCTTTATTTCCTGAGTGTTTTGCGGATTACCCTCGCCATCAACCAATGAAGAAAGAAATGCCTCTCCTTTTACAAGATTATCAAGAAAGGTTAGACCCCTTCCTACTGACTTAAGAGCCTTAGCATTTTTAGCATTTTTAACATTAAATACTTTAATCTTAGAGTTCCGTATGCCCAAGTCCTTTTTTATACCAGGCAATAAATCGTTTGCTTGACTTGAAAAAAAATTTGCTAATTTTTTGTTAGAATTAGGCCCCATTCGATATTTGATTGATTTCTCCATTAGTAACTTATACTTTTTTAAGTTAATATCAACCTCTCCAACGCTTCCTGTCGGAAAAGGGTTATCAATATTCGCAATCCATTCACTTTCTAATATCAAACCTGCACTTGAAGAAAAGGAAACCTCATAAGCAATATCCTGGCTCCCGGGTTCATCACAGTCACTTAATCCTAAAACATCCACCCCATTTGCAGGGTTATTGCCCACATATTGATACATACCCATTCCATCCCTGTATTCAATCAAATCTCTTTGGTTAAACACGCCGGTTACAGGTGAATAATTTCGGTAAAAGAAACGATAACTGTTAGAAGCGCTGTCAAACTCCTGCCCGGTAAAGCCAAATCGATTGCCGGTAAGTGAGGCGGCTAATGGGTTATTCAAACTGTCATATCTTGATAGTTTTCCATAAATATCATACTGGTAACTTTCCATCAACCTTCCATTGCTGTTGCTGATGGCTTCCACCGAGCCCATTTCGTTGGAGTGGTAATAATAACGGTTACCATTATTTTCGTTTACCAGTGGGGATAAGATACCATTATAGATAGTACTGTTTAATAGTAAATTGCTGCTGTTCCTTTCTTCAATTTGTGCCACGCCGCAATAGGTATATTTGAGTAGGTTACCGTTAACGGTTTTGGTAATTCTTCTGCCAATGGCATCATAACTATAGGTTATTACTGCAGCAGGTGATGAAGAATCTTTTACCAGCCTGTTTTCTGCATCGTAGGTTTTATAAAATGTACCATCGTAGGTAATATTGCCCCGGTTATCAAAATTGAAATTGGTGCCATTCACTGCGATAAGCTGGTTCAGGTTATTTATGGTGTAAGTAGTTGCAGTACCATTCAGGTTTGCGGCGGTGCGGTTACCCACTGCATCATAGGTATAGGAATTTTGTATCAGCGGGCTGCCGGCCGGGCCTCTTTTATAATTGGTAAGCCGGTACCCGTTGTCGTAAGAAAACTGTTCGGACAGCGATGGATTATCGATTCGGGTGATGGCTGTTTTATTATATTCTTTATCATAACTGAACAGGCTGTTTTGTAGGATCCTGCTTGCTGCAGTGGTACTTAAGCTGCTGAGCCGGTTGGCAATATCATATTGCATAATACTGGAAACCCCATTGCTAAATGTTTTTTGGGTAAGCTGGTTGGCGTTATTGTAAGCATAAGATACTATCAGTACACTGTCTTTTAAGATCTTTATTAGCCGGTTGCGGTTGTCAAATTCTTTTTGTACTACCGAACCATCCGGATAGGTTATGGTTTGTACCCTGCCGGCAATATTGTACGAATAACTTGTAGTTCTGCCATCAAATGCTTCTGAAGTTACCCGGTTTAGTTTATCGTATGTGAATGTGACTGTACCATTATTATTGGTTGCCGTAAGCACCCGGTTTAATTTATCATAGGTAAAGCTATACACTTCGCCACCAGGAAGGCTGCGGCCGATAATACGGTTCAGCGTATCATACTGGAAAGTGATGATGCTTGCATCCGTTTGTCTTATGCTGCTTATATTCCCTTCCGGGTCATAATTGAGTTCATTATATTTTCCATCGGGATAGGTCATTCGTTTACGGCGATTCAGGTTATCGTAAGTATAAGTGGTAACATTATTGTTTTGGTCGGTGAGGGAGGTAATATTACTTGTCGCATCATAGCCTACCGTAATTACAAAGCCATTATTATCGGTATAAGTTGCCACCCTGTTTAATCCATCGTAAGTATAGTGGCTGGTTTTTCCTTCCCGGTCAGTAATCGTAATAATATTGCTGTTATTATCATACACATAACTTGATGTGTTACCCAGCGGATCGGTTATGCTGTTTATCCTGTTAAGATTGTCGTAAGTGGCGGTGGTAATGGCGCCGGTACCATTTGTATAGCTTGTTATGTTTCCAATTTTATCGTATGCGGCGCTGCCGATAGTACCCTCTCCATCGCTTACAGCAACCAGCCTGTTTAAATTGTCGTAGGTATAATTCAGCACCCTGCCGTTAGGCAAATTTGCACCGGTAATATTTCCATTGCCATCGTAACTGAATGAAATTTCATAACCTTCAGCATTTTTATAACTTTTAACCCGGTTTAGTTTATCATAACTGAGTCTTGATTCATAATTCAGGGCATTTTTACCGGAGAGAAGGTTGTTCATGCCATCGTAAGAGAAACTAACCATGTTGCCGGTTGGGCCGGTTAGTTGTACCAGCCGGTTACTGGCATCATAATGATACAGACTGGTTTCGTTATTCTTGTTTTTGAGGGTGAGAATATTGCCTTCTGCATCATAAGTAAATTGTACGCTGTAATTAATCGGGTCGGTTATTTTTTTCAACCGGTTCAGGATATCATATTCTGCCGTGCTGTTATTACCTCTTGCATCTGTAAAAGATAACAAGTTTCCCCGTGCATCAAAAGATAAAACAGCATTGTATCCATTTGGCCCGGTAACGGATGACGGGTTGCCCCAGGCATCGTAATTATAGTTATACACATTGCCTTTGGGATCGGTACTGCTAAGAATATCACCTGTAGCATTGTATGTGGCCGAATAGGTGAGATTGCCGGGTGCTATTAATTGCAACAGGTTCCCTTTTATATCGTAACTCAGTGTATAAATATTTCCTTTAGGATCGGTATAGCTGGTTATTTTATTAAAACTATTGGAATAGGTATAGGTGCTTACCTCACCAAGCGGATTGGTAGCGGTAAGCATATTGCCCGTGCTGTCAAATGTATAAGTATAAACCTGCCCGTTTGCATCGGTTACCTTAGTAGCATTGCCCTGGTTGTCATATTCATAACTTACGTTAAAACCGCAACAATTGCCGGATTTTGAAATAACCCAACTTTTATCACCCACTGTTTTGTATTTGTAAATGGTAACCTGGTTGCCTGCTTCTAAATAATCGGTTACAACGGTTGAGTTAGATGAAGAGTCATAAGAAAAACTGAGCCGCTTATTACAACCAATCAGCTCTCTTGCTGTGAGGTCGGGGAAATAGATGATATTAACTTTATTATTGTTTTTGTCGGATAAATCTTTCATAGGCCCGTTTACCAGGTAGCTGTATTTACACGTCCCATTCAATGGGTCTTTCACTTCTGTAAGGTTCCCTCCACTATCATAGCTGTAGGTATAAGTACGGGAAGGGGCTGCTACGGCATCAACAACAGTAGCCAGATGCCCCTGTGCATTGTAGGTAAAATTGATCGTTTGACCCGCTGCATTGGTTAAGCCTGTAAGCAATGAATCCGTATAAGTAAAGTTGATAAAATTCCCGTTGGGTTCTTCCATTCTTGTAATGCCTTTATGTACAGGGTTGTCAAAAAAGTATTTCATTCCATCAGGTTCGGTCAGCAAATATTTTCCCGGCTGGTACTGTGAAAATGTGTTGAAAAAACCCTTTGGTGATTGATACCCGCCACCCGGTAGTGAGTCATATTTATCCTCTCTGCCATCGCCCCACAGGATGAGCCTTGCACCGGGTATGCTGTCATTTTTATACCGGATATTGTATCGAAATGTCCAGCCTTTACCATAGCCATAATCTTCCGTAAAAAGAAAACTGTTGTAGCTAAATGAAATATTTATATCGAGCATTCGTGCCGGTATATAAATATCTGTTCGTTGAAGAAACATATTCCCGGTAAGGGTATTTACCTGTGTGCCTAAAGGCCCTCTCTTATTGGGATTGTTTAAATTCTGGGCATTTAAATTCATTGTTGATGCAATGAAACAAAGCTGGAAAATCCATAATACTTTGGCAATTTTCAGGTTCATCGTTATTTTATTTGTGTAACAGTTCATAAATTTTTTTTTGATTCCGGTTACTTCAATTTAAACCATACAAATCCGGCCGGAGGTACAACATTTGGCGCTACGGTATGAACCAAAATGGTACCGCTGCCTCCAGCTCGTATG
This sequence comes from Chitinophagaceae bacterium, assembly GCA_035328345.1. GTDB lineage: Bacteria > Bacteroidota > Bacteroidia > Chitinophagales > Chitinophagaceae > JJ008. The sequence goes on from DAOLIV010000052.1 coordinate 16,867, forward strand.
ATACCGGGTGGGCCACCGGGTTCTGTTAGTTCCAGGTATAAAACGGTTGTTCCCGTTGGAACACCAGCTTTGGTTAGGGCCATTTTCATTCCGAATTCGCTGTATAAAATCCGGGTTTGTGCAGGCAAATCAAAATTGGTAGGGTTGCTGTAATTAATTTGTATTACTACCGGCCGTTTCAGCAATACACTCGATGGCACAATCATATCCACCACTAATTGAGAGTTTAACCCACTGGCAGCGCCGGGGTCGCAACCGGGCTGGTTGCCATCTCCTGATCCGGTGTTGTTACCTCCACCGGAGATTACACCGCCATTATTTGCCGCTACAATAGAGAACGAATTAGGCAATACCGCTTCAGATAAATCGGGCTTTATTAATGTAACATTATAAATACCGAGTGGCTTGCCCTGTAGGTTGAACGTAGCAAATACCTGTGTACTATTGCTGTAATAAACGGCTGAAGCAAAAATGGTAGTGGAGCTATTGCTAAGTTTGGCTACCATACTATCCCTGAACAAAGAACCCCTTATGCGTATGGTTACATTACCTATATTACCACCAGCATTTGAATGCACATTAAGAATGGCAAAAGGAAGTTTTACTGCTTTTAGCGTTACATTTTGCAGCACCGGGGCAGGCGTTACACAACGATACATGATGTAATACACCGAGTCGGTTACTTCATTAATCACAATCTGCTGGTTACCATAATTAGGTATTTCAAATGCGTAGTCATAATGGGCTGCCGATGG
>DAOLIV010000053.1:0-15886 GCA_035328345.1 Chitinophagaceae bacterium
AAAAAAACTTTACAGGGATTTTTGTAATTCTTACACAATCCCACTTTTAATTACAAAAAGATCAAATCATTTTAACTCTATTGAAATGAAAAAACATTTTATGGCAGCAATGCTGCTTATATGTGCATGTTCAGTTCTGGATGCACAAAACATTATTTCCGGGAAAGTAATTGATGCTGCCGGAAACGTACCGCTCTCAGGAGCCAGCATCTCTTCGGGGGGTAAAACAATTATAACAACTGCAAAGGACGGCACCTTTTCAATTGACTGTAAATATGCCGGCTTAATTACGGTATCCTTTGTAGGCTATGAAAGCTACAAACAGCAGGCTAAATGTGGAGACGACCTGAATATAGTATTGACAGTACTTGGAAGTACACTTGATAATGTCGAAATAACTGCTACCTCCAGCCAGAATAAATCTCTATTATATCAACCCTCATCCATTACGAAATTGAGCGAAACAGAATTGAACCGTGGTAATGGATTGTTTCTTGACGATGCTATTAATGGCAATGTGCCGGGAGTAACCATGAACCGAAGGGCTGTATCTTCCGGACAACAGTTTAATATTCGTGGATATGGTAATGGCTCACGGGGAACGAGAGGTACTTCCAGCAATTTTGATGGCCAGGGATATAAAGTATACCTGAACGGAATTCCTATTACAGATGCTGAAGGTATAACAGTAATGGATGATCTTGATTTTGGTTCAGTTGGTAATGTTGAAGTAGTGAAAGGTCCCGCAGGAACTCTTTACGGCCTGGCTATAGCAGGTGTAGTTAACCTTGAAACTATGAATCCAAAAAAAGGTACATCTATAGGCCAGGATATAATGGTAGGAAACTATGGGTTACAACGATATACTACCCGGTTCCAAACTTCTACTGACCGCTCCTCACTATTGGTTAACTATGGGCACCAGGAATCAGATGGCTATGTAATTCATAACAGTTCATGGAAAAATTTTGTGAATGCTATTGGTCGTATCCGCCCAAATGAAAAGCAGGAGTTCAATGTTTATTTTGGATACAGCAACAGTTACGATCAAAGGAACGGTGAGCTGACCATTGCCCAATGGAACAGTAACGATTACTCAGGTAACATCAACTATATCCGCAACAATGCGCATAGCAGGGTAAATACGGTTCGGGCAGGCATAGGACATACTTATACCTTCAGCAGCCATGTAGCCAATACCACTACTGTTTTTGCCACCGGCTTTAACAGTGATGCAAGTTCCGCAGGTGGATGGTCTGATAAAACAACCGTGAATCTTGGGGTACGTTCAACTTTTGACACAGAATTTTCATTTGCGAATGGCGTAAGTTTAAGTGGCATTACAGGAGTAGAAGCCCAACGTCAAAATGGGCAGACAATAGGTTATAATACTAAGATCAGCCCATTTGATACAGAAACAACTGGTTCCAATCCATGGGCAATAGGGAGACCATACTATGTCATCAATGCAATTACTTCAAATTTCTCAACAGTAGCAGCAACCACTTCATTATTTACTGAATGGACATTGGCGCTACCCCATGGTCTTTCATTTACTGCAGGCATTGGTCATAGTAATATGATCATTCGCCTGGATGACCGCTTCAACTCACTGACAACAACATTCCCGACTCATTACGAAAAAACATATAATGGAATGTATTCTCCGCATGTAGCAGTGAATAAGGTCTTTAACTCCAAAGTATCAGTTTATGCTGCTTACAGCAAGGGATATAAAGCTCCGGTAAGTTCTTATTTCTACATCACAACTCCGGTTGTTGCAAATCCTCCGACACCTTCAACCGGAAGCCTGAATGAATCATTGAAACCGGAAAAAGGAGATCAATTTGAAATAGGCACTAAGGGAACTATTTTGAACAACAGCCTGGTTTATCAGCTGGCTTTATTCAATGCAACTTTCAGTGATAAGATGACAACTGTTGCAGTACCACTCAATAATACAACTACAGCTTATTCATATGTAGTCAATGGCGGCAAACAGGATCATAAAGGCGTTGAAGCATTTTTGAAATATATTTTCCCTCAAAGCAAAAATGGATTTTTTACCCTGGCTGCTCCATATGTGAACTTCACCTACTCTGATTTTGAATATAAAAATTTCCAATTCATGACAGGAAATTCCACTTCAAATCTCAAAACATATGATTTCTCTGGTTCACCGGTGGCAGGAGTTTCAAAAGTTGTGTTTTCAATGGGAGTAGATGTTGATACAAAATGTGGCCTTTATGGAAATATAAATCACTTATATCGTGACAAAATGCCGATAACGGCACCTGACACTCTGTATGCGTCATCATACAATTTGCTAAACGGTAAACTGGGATACAGGAAAAATATTTCATCACATTTTCATATAGATATCAGCTTTGGTATTAACAATATTACAGGCACCAAGTATCCGATCATGATCTTTGTAAATCAGATACCTGATGCCTATATCGCCGGCCCCCGCAAGGCAAATTATTTTGCCACATTAAAACTCACTTATAATCATTAATCTTAAAAGGGCGGAGACATTGGTCCCGCCTTTTTAAAACAGATTCTATATGAAAAAGAATTTTACATTGATCCTGGTTGTAATCATTTCATTATATGGATGCGGACGTTTTGGTAATAAAGAATCCGGTGACAAGAAAGATATCAGGATTGTTTGTCTTTCAAAACATCTTACAGAAATGCTTTTTGCTTTGAATAAAGGGCATGATATTGTCGCCTGTGATCTTAGCAGTACATATCCTGACAGCGCCAAGCTTTTAAAAACAGTGGGCTATCACCGGGCTTTGAACCCCGAAGGAATAATATCAATGGAACCTGATCTGGTGATACACAGTAACGATATCGGGCCTGAGAATGTTTTGCCACAAATAACAAAAGCAGGTTTGAATATTAAAGAATTTGGAAAAGCGAATACATTTGACAGCGCCAGGTTGCTTTTAGAAGAATTAGGAAAATATTTTCATGAAGAAAAAAGGGCAGATTCAATAATCAAAAAAATGGATGCTGATATGATGATTGCCCAAAAAGCTCTCGAAAACAGGAATATTAAAGACACTCCAAGTGTCATGATCATACATTTCGGAAGAGCTAACAATGTATATTTTGTAATGAGTGGCAGAAACGGAGTGGGTGATAAATTAATTGCTGCAGCAGGAGGTAAGACAGCACATTATGACGCCAAAGGTGCCAGGCAGATCAGCGGAGAGGCAATTGCAGAAGCTAACCCGGATATTATAATCGCAACAGATTTCGGATTTGACCAAATGGGTGGTATGGAAAAATTTGCAACCGGAATTCCGGGTGTTTCATTGACCAACGCCGCTAAGAACAAAAGGATATACCGCTTCGAAGAGCATGACCTTGTTTATTTTGGGCCAAGAACCGGAGAAAATATTATAAAATTATTGGACCTGATTCACCCCGTTGCTAATGTACAGGCAAAATAAATATTTCTTCCCCGTACTCATCCTGTTGTTGATCGGCATGATGATCTGTGCAATTGCTTTCGGAGCCGTATCACTAACCCCATCAGAAATGTTTTTTTCTTTAAAACATTTTTTCCAGGGGAAAGAACCTGCCAATATACATGAAGGTGTTTTTTTACAGTTAAGACTTCCCCGGGTACTCTTATGTGCAATCACAGGTGCTATTCTTGCCTCCTCAGGTGTATTAATGCAGGGATTATTTCGTAACCCGATTGTTGAACCAGGACTAGCGGGCACCAGTGCAGGCGCAGCATTCGGAGCCTCCATAGTTTTTGTTCTCGCAGCAAAAGCAGGCCCGGATGTAAAAAGTATTACTGGTCCTCTTCTCGTTCCTCTATGTGCTTTTGCAGGTGGTTTACTGGCAACTTATGCCGTTTATATATTGGCAAAAAAGGCCAATAGAATTTCCATAACATCATTGTTGCTTATCGGGATTGCTATAAATGCAGTCGGTTTAAGCGGAACCGGGTTCATGAGTTATATTGCCCGTGATCCACAGGCACGAAGTATTACATTCTGGAATCTTGGTACATTTTCCGGGGCGGGCTGGACACAGGTGATGATTACTTCTGCTATTGCTGCATTGATTTTCTTTATAACAATCCGGTATGCAAAACAATTAAATGCGCTGATATTAGGAGAAGAGGAAGCCGCTTACCTTGGAGTTGAGCCCGAGAAATTAAAGAAGAGGCTGATGATATACAACACTGCAATGGTTGCGGTTGCTACAGCCTTTGTTGGTGTTATTAGCTTTATGGGGTTGATTGTACCGCATGTACTTAGATTATTGATTGGCGGAGACAATAAAAGACTTCTTCCTGCTTCTATGATTCTTGGAGCAGCATTAATGTTGCTTGCCGATATGGGAGCCCGGTTATTGTTGGCACCAGCAGAGATTCCCATTGGCATCATTACATCAATGGTAGGCGCCCCTGTATTTATTCTCCTTTTAAAAAGATACAACGTATTAGATAAAGGAGGCTACTATGCTTGAGGCGAAGAACATTGGTTATGCCGTTGGCAAGAAATGGCTGGTTAAAGATATTTCGTATCGCTTCATGCCGGGAAAATGCTACATGATCTGTGGTCCGAATGGTGCAGGCAAATCAACTTTTTTAAAATTACTGTCACTCGAACTCTCACCGGCCAGTGGTAGTATCTGTTACAACAATGAACTTTCAATAAATTCCCAGAAAGAAAAATATGCAAAGTGCAGGGCTGTATTGTCACAAAACACCGAGATCAGTTTTCCAATGGATGTAGAAGAAATTGTGATGATGGGGCGGTACCCTCATTTTAATATAAGTCCTGCAAAAAAAGATCATGATATCTGCGAAGAAGTTATGGAGAATCTTGGAGTAACGGACTTTCGAAAAAGAAATTACCTGACACTGTCAGGTGGAGAAAAACAGCGGGTACAATTTGCCAGAGTACTAACACAAATCTTTGATATCCCGGAAAAGGGTTACAGGTATCTGTTACTTGATGAACCAATTTCATCACTTGACCTCAAATACCAATTTGATTTTTTGCATCATGTCAGGAATTTTATCAATGAAAAAACCATTGTAATAGCTATCCTTCATGATCTGAATCTTGCACTGAACTATTCCGATGAAGTTTTATTATTGAATGAAGGCGGTTTGTTTGCCGCAGGTCCACCGGCTGATGTTTTGCATCCCTCAAACATCAAAAAAGTATTTCATATTGAAAGCAGCCTACATAAAGTGGGAGATGCTCAATTCCTGTGGGTAAGAAAATAAGCCGCTTATTTTTCCAACATGCCGTCAGCCTTCCATTGCTTGAATATTGCGATGGTGCTATCACTTAATTTACCTCTTTTGAAAGGCATGAAACCTCTGTCTGTTGGATTTAATTCGATCCGGCGAATCATTTCATCAATATCCTTTTGCACATTTGCGTAATTGTCATAAGGTCTTTTGTTTCCTCCTTTTGCAGGTATATGACAGGGAACACAATTGTTCATGATCACTGTTGAAAGATCAGTCTCATAATTCAACTTGGGCTTTTCTGCAATTGCTTTTTTAGAAGAACTACACTTAGTGAGTACAAGAACTCCAACAACAGCTGAAATAAAGAATATTAATTTTTTCATATTTATTATTTGTAAAGGGCTAAAGTATGTATTCCCCGGAACATAACAAGTACCGAACGAATAATATTGATGAACAGTTGCTTGAGCTATTCATAATTGATGTGTCTATCCGGTAACTTTGCCGATTGTAAAAAGTTTATGATCTCTCCGGCTATCAGAACATATAAGAACGCTTATTCAGGTCTCTCAAAGGAGACATGGATGTTATCACTCATTATGCTGATAAATCGTAGCGGCACTATGGTCGTACCCTTTATGACGTTATATCTCACCAGTTCGGAAATGGGATATTCAATTGGCCAAGCCGGTTATGTTTTTGGGATTTTTGGAGCCGGGGCTTTTAGTGGCGCCTGGTTAGGAGGTCGCTTAACTGACAGGATCGGCTTTTATCCTGTTCAGCTTATTACATTAATTGGTGGAGGTATTTTATTTATCCTGCTTGGACAAATGAAAACGTATCCGCTGATATGCACATTCACATTCCTGCTCAGTTTTGTAAACGAAGCTTTTCGCCCCGCTAATTCAACAGCAATTGCGTTTTATAGTAAAGAAAATAACAGAACCAGGTCTTATGCACTGAATCGTCTTGCCATCAATTTAGGCTGGGCAGTAGGCAGCAGTTTAGGTGGTATCATTGCACATTTTAACTATGGCTTGTTGTTTTGGGTTGATGGAATAACGAATATCGCAGCCGGAGTGCTGATGTGGTTTGTATTAAAACCGGCAAATTACAAACCTGAAAAAAAACAGGGACATGAAAAACCCATAATCCTTTCAGCATACAATGACAGAAAATATATCCAGTTCATACTGATTTCGATACTCTTTGCGTCTTGCTTTTTTCAGCTATTTACGAATCTGCCCGTTTATTTTCGAAGAAATCTTCATTTATCAGAACCGTTTATTGGTCTTTTGATGGCCATGAATGGTATCATCATTGCATTAATAGAAATGATCCTCGTTTATACCCTGGAAGGAAAAAGGAATATGCTAACGTATATTACAATAGGCGTATTCCTTGTAGGAGTTTCTTTTCTAATGCTCAACTTACCGATCCAGGCAGCTATTCTCTCTTTTTCAATGATAACGCTTGTTACACTTGGAGAAATACTTTCCATGCCCTTTATGAATAGTTATTGGATAAGCAGAACTCAACCCTACAACAGGGGACAATATGCAGCTATGTACACAATGGCCTGGTCGGTTGCACAAACCCTCGGACCCATCGGGGGTTCCCAGATTGCTGAACACTCCGGTTTCAAAACATTATGGTGGGTTGTTGGAGGCATATTGATATTTGCCGGTATTGCCTTCAAAAGTCTGCAGAAATAATAAATTGTTATCATCTATGACATTTTGCTTTAATTGACTTATCATGATTATTTTCAAAGCATCCCCTGAACCATTTGATACGTCAATGAAAGGAAATTTCTTCCTGAAAGCAAAAACTTACATTTGTCAAAATAAAAATTCATGAAAAGGCTTTTATTTATAATTGGCATTGGTCTATTCAGTATCCCGGTTTTCTCACAACAAATCTCAAGACCTAAGCTGGTGGTTGGAATTGTTGTTGATCAAATGAGATGGGATTACCTGTACAGGTATTATGAAAGGTACGATAACAATGGTGGTTTTAAAAGAATGATTGGGAAAGGTTTTTCCTGCGAAAACACTCTTATTCCTTATACGCCGACAGTTACAGCATGCGGTCACAGTTGTATTTACACCGGCTCCGTACCCGCCATAAACGGGATTACCGGAAACTTTTGGTGGGACAAGGAGCAGATGAGAAGTGTTTATTGCACTGAAGATAAAACTGTAAAAACAACAGGCAGTAGTTCAACTCTGGGAATGCAAAGTCCAAGAAATCTTCTTGTGACAACGGTATGTGATGAAATGAGACTAGCCACTAATTTCAAAAGTAAAGTAATTGGCGTTGCTATAAAAGACAGGGGCGGCATACTACCAGCTGGTCACAGCGCCAACGCAGCTTATTGGTATGATAATACTACTGGCACCTGGATCACTTCTACTTACTACATGAATGATTTGCCGAAATGGGTAAACGATTTTAATAATAAGAAATTAGTTGATAAGTACTACCAGCAAGGTTGGGATCTTTTATATCCCGCCAACACATATAAGCAAAGTACGGAAGATGAAAAATCATACGAGGGTAAACCTTTTGGAGCAAAATTTCCTTACGATCTTAAATCTTTAGTGGGCAAAGACTATTCAAAGATTGCTGCCACACCTATGGGCAATTCTCTTACGGCCGAGTTGGCAATGGCAGCGATAACAGGTGAAGGTCTTGGGACCGATGACTTTACTGATTTTCTGGCTATCAGTTTTTCATCTCCCGATTACATCGGCCATACATTCGGGCCAAATTCAATTGAGGCCGAAGATGGATTTCTACGGCTAGACAAAGAAATTGGAAGTCTTCTTGATTTCCTTGACGAAAAAGTGGGGAAAGGCCAATACACGGTTTTTTTATCTGCCGATCATGGTGTAGCGCCTGTACCAGAATATATGCAGGAAAACAAATTACCGGCTGGCCGGGTATTTATGGGGCAGGTAACCGACTCGTTGAACAAACAACTTTTCGAAAAATATAAAATAAGAAGGCTTATTGTTAGTGACGAAAACTATCAGCTACACCTGAATCATCCAAGCCTGGATTCTGCAAATATTGATATTGAAGAAGTGTGTAACTGGATTGTTAAGAAATTATCTCCGGTGCCGGGTATTTCAAGAGCTTTCCCCATTGAGGAATTGAATGAGGTGCCTCTGCCTGCGACCATAAGAACTATGCTTAACAATGGGTATTATCCTAAAAGAAGCGGGGATATACAGATTATATTGCTGCCCGGTTACATAGATGCATATGGCTACACTGGTACCACTCATGGTCTATGGAATCCTTATGATGCACACATCCCCCTTCTTTGGTATGGCTGGGGCATAAAACAGGGAAGTACCAATAAGGAAACCTATATGACTGATATTGCTCCTACCCTCGCTGCAATGCTTCATATCCAGATGCCCAGTGGAAACATTGGCAAACCAATAATAGAGTTATTAAAATGATCTAACCGGAACAATTATGAAAAAATTTTTAACGGCTTTAGTTATTTTCTTTTTGATTTTTAAACTGTCAGTTTTTGCACAGCCGGTTGACAGTATCCGCTTCTTTACTGACGATAAATTAGTTGACCTGACCCTGACGACTGATATCAGAAATTTACAAAATCAAAAAGGGGATGAACAATACCAGGATGCTTCAGTTGTATGCCGTTTCCCTGATAGCACAACAATCAATGAACAAATAAGGGTCTGTGCCAGAGGTGTCTTCAGAAGAGATTATTGCCGGATACCCCCGATGTTTCTGAATTTCAGAAACCCGACATCTCCCAGGCTTCACCCCCTCGGGAAATTGAAATTAGTTATTGGATGTGGAATGAAAACAGCGGATGAAGAATTGCTGTTGAAAGAATACCTTACTTATAAAATATACAACCTGCTGGAGGAAAAAAGTTTCCGGGTAAGATTAATGAATGTTCATTACAATGATACCCGGAATAAAATAAAGCCGTTTTCTCAATATGCTTTTTTAATAGAAGATGATGCAGACATGGCCCGAAGAAATGGATGCAAGAAAAAGGATTACTCAATGTACCTGACCGAAGCAACCGACAGGCAAACAATGACAATGGTTGCGATCTTTCAATACATGATCGGTAATACTGACTGGGCTGTACCAAATGACCATAATGTAAAGCTGATCTTTGATCGCAAAAATGAATATCAACCTCCCTTTGTTGTACCATACGATTTTGACTATTGCGGACTAGTAAATGCCGGTTATGCAATACCGCATGAAATTATTGGAACAGAATCTGTAACTGAAAGAGTATATAGAGGCTTCCCGAGAAGCATGGAAGAAATTCAAGTGGTATTGGATGTCTTTAGGGCACAGAAACAAAATATTTACTCTTTGATCTCAAACTTTGAACCCCTATCACAAAGAACAAGAAAAGAAATGATCGATTATCTTGACGAATTCTTCAGGATGATCGAAAGCAAGGGCCAGGTAAAGTCGATCTTTATTGACAATGCCCGAACCAGTTAAAAATAGAATAACTAATAAACTTCAGTCATGGATATTAAAGAACAATTTGAAGAGGCCGTAGCAGACAGTAAAACACTATCAGAAAAGCCTGACAATACCACTTTATTAAAGCTATATTCTCTTTATAAACAAGGAAGTGCCGGAGATGTAAACACTGATCCTCCTTCGAATCCTTTTGATTTCGTTGCCAAAGCAAAATATGAAGCCTGGGCTGCCTTAAAAGGAAAATCTTCAACTGATGCCATGACAGAGTATATTGAGTTGGTAAAAAGTCTCAAGGGCTAGAATTTTCTTTTATCGATCTTTTCAAGAATTGCTTCATAAGTATCTGCCATTTTTTTCCCTATTACTGTGTAGCTGAATTTCTTTTTAGCATTTTCAGCTATTTCATTTCTATTAAACGCCTGGTATTTATCTAACATCTTTTTCATTGCAGAACATAATGCTGTTTCATCTCCCGGTTGAATTAAAATTGAATTTTCATGATTCAAAAGCTCTGGTATTCCACCTACATGAGTAGCAATTACAGGTAGTCCGCTGCAAAGTGCTTCCCCGATAACACAGGGAGAATTTTCTATATTACTGAACAGTACCAGGCAATCTGACTTCTGCATTTGTTCCGCAACGCTGGCATATAAAACTTCTCCCCGGAAAGAAACAGCCCCATCAGGGAAATTGAGATTCATGGCAGATTCTCTGATGGATACACCTGTATCTCCTACCATAACCAACTCAGCATTATTGCCTCCAGAAAGGAATAGCTTAAACGCCTTTAATATCCCTTCCGCATTTTTCAAAGGAACCATGTTTGACACATGAATAAATCTGAATACACCGGACTCTTTTTTGGCAAAAAAGAACAAATCCGTATCAACAACATTGGAGATTACTTCAAATTCCTTCTTAAGCACATACTGATTAACACCACTGCCAAGAAAATTGCTTACACTTAAAAATTTAGATGCTTTCGTAAAAACTTTTTTGACCAGTCTTTTAAAAAAAGGAGAACGGGAGAGATAATTCCCTTCCGCGATCTTATTATAAATTCCCCAGTGCTCCGTAACTATATATGGAACACCATATTTCTTTTTTATCCATAACCCGCCTATTCCCGCTTTGTAAGGGATGTGAACATGAACCAAGTCAGGTTTGTCAAAATCGTTTATGTATTGCCTTATCGCATCCTTGAGAATGGACACATATTTAAGAGAAGAACTGATTTTGCCGATCAGCGATCTGGTTTTCGCATAATAAATAATATGCTCTGTAAGACCTGGATTCTTATGAATCTCGTCTTCAGATTTTATATTTTTCTCGTTTAATTCGCCATAAACATGAATTACATAAATATCATTGAACAAGGCGGCAGCTCTTGCATGACGCTGGATAAAGTCTCCATTAAAGGGTTCACTCCTCGAGGGATACCAGCTACAAAGCCACAGGATTTTTTTCCTCTTCATTATCCTTAAAAATATAAAAGGGAAGATTGTGCACAAAATCTGTTTAGTTTCATCTTGATAAGGTGAGTTATCTTAATAAATTTGAGAATGGCTTTATTAAGACGACTCATGAATTTAAGAACCGACCTCAATACTGGCTACAGTAACAATAGCAGTAGTACCGGAGGTCGTTTTGTTAATAAAGACGGAAAAGCCAACGTTATTAAACGTGGTGTTGGCATTTTGAACAGGTACAGTTGGTATCATACGATGCTGGGTATGAAAAGGGGTAAATTCCTTTTTTTGCTTTTTCTCATCTACATATCTATAAACATTCTGTTTGCCGGTATTTATTACCTCATTGGCATTGACCATCTTGGTGGCGTAAACGCAGGATCCCCATTAAAGAATTTTTCTGAAGTCTTCTTCTTTAGTGCACAAACATTTACCACCGTAGGCTATGGCCGTATTAGCCCAATCGGGTTTGCCGCTAGCGCAGTGTCCACTTTTGAAGCATTTCTTGGATTACTGAGTTTTGCAATAGCCACAGGGTTGTTTTATGGTCGCTTTTCCAGACCCCAGGCTTTTTTAAAATTCAGCGAGAATGCACTGATTGCCCCATATAAAGAAGGAACCGGTTTTATGTTCCGGTTGGCGCCGTATAAAAACAATAATCTTTCAGAAGTGGAGATCAAAGTAACAATGGCTATAACCAGCGAGGAAAACGGGAAACTCACAGATAAATTTTTTACTCTTGATCTCGAACTGGATAAAATAAATACACTGGCATTAAGCTGGACGGTTGTTCATCCTATAACTGAAGCAAGTCCTTTTTATGGCTTTACAAAAGAAGAAATAGCAGCAACGGATATTGAGATACTGGTTTTTGTAAAAGCATTTGATGAGGTTTTTTCCAATAATGTAGTTACAAGAACATCTTATGTCAGCCAGGAAATTGTGTGGGGTGCAAAATTCAATATGATGTATCATCCGAATGATTCAAAATCAAAAACAATACTTGATCTGGAAAAAATTAATTCATTTGATCTTGTAAAAATACCCAACCCCGTTGTTGCTACTTCAAACTAATCCAAAACAGGCACAAGCCGGATAAACTGTTCCCTGTTCAGGTAATAAAAGAGAACCAGGTAGACTATGGGTATAAAGCTAAATACCTTTAAAACCAGCATGCCGGTATAATACCCGGAGAGATAAAAAACGGAAAGAGCAATGAAACCCCAAAGCAATTGCCTGTCGCTTATAGCACAAGCAACCTTAAAGCAATAAATATTCATTTCTTTAAAGACCAATTTCAATGGCTTTGTAATGTGAAATCCATCGGTTATAACAACCCTTGGGTTGTTTTTTTCGACAGGAATTACAACAGGCCTGGTGTTGACAAGAGGATAAATATTAGTGCCGTTTACAATTGCCCTTATCTTCAGGAAGCTTAACAGCACCTGGTTCTTTCTTTGAATTACAATATGGTAGGGGGCTGAAATACTCTATTATTTTCCTGTTAATAATAAAATACCGACAGCATTCTCTAAATACGGTTTCTACTTTAACGACTTGATGATCTCGATAAAATCTGCAGCTACCAGTGATGCCCCACCCACCAATCCGCCGTCAACATCAGGGCATCCAAAAAGCTCCTTAGCATTATTTGCTTTTACGCTTCCTCCATATAAAATCGGGACCTGGTCGGCAACCGTCTCACCGTACTGAGATGCAATTACAGAACGAAGAAAACGGTGCATTTCTTGTGCTTGTTCTGTTGTGGCTGTTTTCCCGGTACCAATTGCCCAGATAGGTTCATAAGCAATTATTATTCCCTTGACTTTATCAGCTTGCAGATGAAACAAAGATTCCTTCAACTGGGCTGCTACATGGTGGTTCTGTGTACCTTTTTCTCTTATTTCTAAAGGTTCGCCACAACAAAATATAGGCGTAATATAATTCTCCAAACAAAGATTTACCTTCTCAGCAAGCATGGCATTAGTCTCGCTGAAATATTCTCTTCTTTCACTATGACCGAGGATGCAGTAATTGATACCTAATGAGTGGATCATAGTTGCAGAGACTTCCCCGGTAAATGCGCCTGATTTTTTATGATAACAATTTTGAGCAGCTGCGTGGTAATTATGCTCTTCCTGCACTTCACTTCTTGCCATAAGCAGGTATGGAAAGGGAACCGCAAAAATAGTGTGCTGGTGTGCTTCCATTTTAATATTTGCGCCAAGAATTTCATCTAATAACTTTTCTCCTTCCTGGTATGTACAATTCATTTTCCAGTTCGCTGCTGCAATTTGTTTCCTCATAGTTTATTGTCTTTTAATAATTTTCAAAAATATATCTAAGAATATTTCTTTCCTCCGACGAAATATTCTTCCCTTTTAACTGTTTCCAGTCTTCAATATCTGCCACTGCTTTTTCAAATTCGTATCTTTTTACCCCTTCACTCCCCCAACTAAAGTTGGGGATATATCTTGGCGTCAGGCCTGATCCAAAAACATTACAGCTGATACCAATAACAGTACCTGTATTGATTGACGTATTGATCGCAGTGCGGGAATAATCACCCATCATGACCCCGCATTTTTTTCCTGCAATCAATTCTCCGGAATGCGTCCAAACCCTCACATCGCTGGCATTATTCTTCATATTTGAGTTAGTGGTACCTGCTCCCATATTACACCATTCCCCCAATACGGAGTCTCCCAGGTAACCATCATGTGCCTTATTTGAGTAACCAAATACAACTGAGTTTTTAATTTCTCCACCCATTACTGAAGCAGGCCCTATTGAAGTAGCGCCATAAACTTTAGCACCCATTTTTAAACAGGAAAGTTCTCCCATCGCAAAAGGCCCTCTGATGATACAACCTTCCATAACTTCCGCATTCTTCCCAATATAAACTGGCCCCGTGGAAGCATTAATAGTTGAATATTCTACTTTTGCGCCTTTTTCAATAAATATCTGCTTTACATTAACTGCTTTGTTGGTTTTTGAAATTGTTTGTGATTTTCGGTTTCTTGTCAATACAGCATAATCCTGTCTTATGGCCCAATCATTCAATTGAAAAATATCCCATGGATATTGAATTGTTTTTATTTCCTCTTTAGAAATAACAGCTTTCCCGACTTTAATTTTAAACCGGTCAATAATTTCCTTTTTACTAAACCTATAGACTATTCCATTGCCAGATGAAGTAGCGATAAACTCTCCATTTTTCAGTTGCTGAATTTCCTTAATAAGTTTAGGTGTAGGCAAAAGATTCCCGTGAATCATAAAGCAGATGCCATCTTTGACGGCTTTATCCATATATACCGACCGGTCACTATCCTTATAATCATCTTCTTTTTTGTCAAATGAAGGAAGCCTGAGCATTTTCTCCCATTTCTCCCGTATAGTTAGAATTCCCACCCGGATGTCCTGCATTTGCCGGGTAAGTGTAAATGGATGCAGATTTTCTGGCTGGCAGAACTCCTCTGTAAAGATGATCTTATTCATTTGGGTTAACTATCCTTCAAAAATAAGTAAAACTATCAGGTCAGGAGCAAGGCATGCTGTTGATAACCATCTAAATATATTTCTGCTGAAGAAATCAAGTGGGAGTAATAAGTTTGATTTTTCTGGCGATGTTATTTAAAATTTCTTTCTGCATGTCTTTGGCCTTCTCTCTTATCCGCTTTAGAAACTCAATTTCCTCTGTACCTTTTACTGAATATTGTTTTTTATATTGTTTAACCTTATATAGAAACATATATAGATCCTGCCAGTCGCCCATTTTGTCTAATAACTTTTCTATTTTCTTATATCTTGCCTGGCTTTCTAATATCTCAGCAGGCAAAATTGCAATCCAATAAAAAAGTGCTTTCAGCAGCTTTCTTATTTCATGGACATTTTTTTCCAGATCGTCTGAAAGAGTATGAACCTTTTTAAAAATATCAGCCGCTAGCTCCTTGATTTTCCCTACAATTATATCATTTGTAATTCCTGCCTGGCAATGATGCATCTTTCCACTAATCTGATCTATCAAGGAAAAATTAAAATCCAATGCGGATTGCCGTACCCATTGCTTCTCAAGCCTGATAGCTGATTGCAAATATTTTTTGAAATGAAGCAAAGAAAATTTTTCATCCTGCAAAAGTTTCTGTTTTATCAGGTAGGTGTTTTCAAAATCTCTGAGCTTACCCATTCGCTTAAAAAACACTTTTACTTCTTTAAACTCTTCGACAGACTGCACTCCTGTCAATTCTCCATTTAGTCTTAAGTAGCAACGTAACTTCTTTACGGCTACTCTTATATCATGTATAGCTTTCTTGGTTGGGCGAAGCCGGATTACCTCAAGATTTTCTTTAAAAACTCTGGCTTGCTCATCCCAGCTTAAAATCAGAAGATTTTCTGTTTCTTTAATATCAGGAAAATTCATCTTCGGTATCGTTAACGCATCTGACATAGGCTCATTTCATTACATAGAAGATAAGATATATTTCCCTCATGCATTAAAGTGGGCCCTGGTAAGTTATTATTTTGGATTTTTACCGCTGGAAAATCTCATAAAGAGTTGTATAAAAGATAATTAAGGAATTATCGGCTGTTCGGAAAATCAGTTTTTTTACCCAGCCCCGGAAAACTTAATATTCAAAAAATTAAGTTTATATTAAATTTATATTATCAAAAATGTACAATA
>DAOLIV010000054.1:0-15798 GCA_035328345.1 Chitinophagaceae bacterium
AAAAACAGGAAAGACGGTTTTATTTTAAGAAAGATCCCGAGCCGCATAGCCAATGCATTGATCAGAAGAATGACTGGAGTTTATATAAAAGATTACGGATGTACATTAAAAATTTTTAAAAGAGAGATTGCAGAAGAATTAGGCTTGTACGGCGAACTGCATCGCTTTATTCCTGTTCTTGCTAAACTTCAGGGAGCCCGGATAACACAAGTGGATGTAAAACACCACCCACGAATTCATGGAAAAAGCAAGTATGGTATCAACAGAACATTTAAAGTAATGAGTGACCTTGTGCTGATGGTATTCATGCGTAGATATATGCAAAAGCCAATGCACCTGTTTGGGCCCTTAGGATTCGTAAGCTTTGGACTAGGAGTTTTGATAAATATATATCTCCTGGTTCTTAAAATTATGGGACATGATATTGGCGGAAAACCTTTATTGATATTAGGATTGATTCTATTATTAGGCGGAATTCAACTCATCACTATCGGTATCGTTGCAGATATTAATGTCAGAACCTATTTTGAATCACAGAACAAGAAAACATATAATGTAAGAAGGGTCTATCATGCTAAAAGAGAGATATCGCACCAGCATGAGGCCCTGATGTGATCAGGCGAGTAATACTTCTTTATTTTCAAGGAACCAATCGTAGAATTTTTTTAGCCCTTCTTCAAGTTGTGTTTGAGGATTATAGCCCAGTAATTGCTTTGCTTTTGATATATCAGCAAATGTCTTCGGAACATCTCCCGGCTGTTCCGGATGTTGTTCGATAATAGCTTTTTTGCCAATCACATTTTCAATGTTCTCAATCAACTCTTTTAGTGAAACCGTATAATTATTTCCAAGATTGATAATTTCGAAATTACTATCTGTGTAATTAATTGCTCCGATAATTCCCTGAACAGTATCATCAACATATGTATAATCTCTGCTGGTGCTGCCATCTCCAAACATTGTTATCGGCTTATCGCAATATATTGCCTTAGTGAATTTATGAATAGCCAGGTCAGGTCGTTGAGAGGGTCCATAAACTGTGAAAAATCGAAGTGCAATAAATCGTATATCGTATAGCTTACTGTAGACATGTCCGAGCATTTCTCCTGCCAGTTTGGTCATAGCATAAGGACTGATCGGCATTAATTGCTCATCTTCTTTCCATGGATAATGATCATTTATACCATAAACACTGCTACTGGAAGCAAAAACAAATTGTTTGACATTCCCCAGCCTGGCAAAGTCAAGCATATTTTGCAATCCAATCACATTAGCCTGTTGATAAGATAATGGATCCATTATGCTTGGCCTGACTCCCGCCTTCGCTGCAATGTGAACAATAGCATCAACGGGTTCATTCACCAGTTCTAATAACTCGTTGGGTGCCGTAAAAGCAATATCCTGATAAATAAATCTGAAATCAGGATTGGGTTTAAGATCCCGGATATTTAATTGCTTGATATCTGCGGAATAAAAAGAGTCGAAATTATCAATGCAGGTGATTTTAACTCCAGGAGTACGACTGAATAATGTTCTGATAAGGTTACTTCCAATAAAACCGGCCCCGCCGGTAATAAGATAATGTGCCATGTCAATTACAGGCACAATATAATACTAATTTTTTTTGCTTTATAATTCACATGTAACCTGTAAATAATTTTTACTTCTTACAGGCTGCTTTTTTTCTTTCTTTCACGATAAGAAACTTGAACCGGTTTTATCATTCCGTTTTCTGAAATGAAAACAGCATTTATCACAAGATCGACTCTTTTCTCTGCTCCCGGCGGAGATACCATTCAGGTTTTGCAAACCTCAAGATACCTGCGCAAAATAGGTATTGATACTGATATTTTACTAACTAATGATCCCGTTAATTATTCAAATTATCATTTGCTGCACTTCATTAATATCACCAGACCCTCGGATATTCTTTTTCATGTAAAAAGATCAAAAAAACCATTTGTAATTTCTCCAAATCTGGTCGATTACGGTGAATATGATAAAAGATGCAGGCAAGGATTCTCCGGCCTGGTTCTTCGCCAGTTTTCAAAAAGCGGCGGTGAGTATTTAAAAACAATTGCCCGGTGGATAAAAGGAAATGACGTAATTAAAAGCAAATCCTATTTCTGGCAGGGTCAAAGAAAATCTATTCGTGATATACTTCAGGCTGCCAATATGGTGCTTCCAAATTCAGAAGCAGAGTATAAATGTTTGAAAGAAGCATATGGCATTTCGAAAGATTATGCATTAGTACCTAATGGCATTGATACATCGGTTTTTAGCCCTGATTTATCTGGATACAAAAACGACAAGCTAATTATTTGCGCAGCCAGGATTGAAGGTTTGAAAAATCAACTCAATCTTATAAAAGCAATTAACAATACTGATTTTACTCTTTACCTCATCGGCTCTCCCGGACCCAATCAAAAAAAATACTATGAACTGTGCCGGCAAATAGCTAACAAGAATATTCACTTCAAGGGTCATGTGCCCCAGGAGCAACTTATGGAATATTACAAAATTGCCAAAGTGCATGCATTGCCAAGCTGGTTTGAAACCTGTGGATTGTCATCCCTGGAAGCTGCAGCAATGGGATGCAATATTATTATTACCCGGAAGGGATATACTGAAGATTACTTTGGGACTGATGCTTTTTATTGTGACCCGGGAGATTCCGAATCAATATACAGCTCGATTGTATCTGCGTCTTTAGCACCGCCTCCTGAAAAACTCCAACAAAGAATACTCAATAATTATACATGGCAAAATGCGGCTTCAATTACAGCAGCAGCCTATTTAAAAACAGTATCAGCATGCAAAAACTAAAGATCGGAATTCTCGGAACGAGAGGTATTCCCAACCACTATGGGGGCTTTGAGCAATTTGCTGAACATCTTTCGGTTGATTTGGTACAAAAGGGACATGAAGTTTCAGTTTACAATTCAAGTCTTCATCCCTTCATGGAAAATGAATGGAAAGGTGTTCAGATAATCCGCTGCAAGGATATGGAGGATAAATTAGGGACTGCAGGTCAGTTTGTTTATGACTGGAATTGCATTAATGACTCCCGAAAAAGAAATTTCGATGTGTTACTGCACCTGGGTTATACCAGCGATTCGGTATGGCATTGGCACTGGCCAAAACATACTGTTAATATTGTGAACATGGATGGGATGGAATGGCAACGTACCAAATACAGCAAACCCGTAAAATTCTTTTTAAAATGGGCAGAATCACTGGCTGCTAAGCATGCTGGCAAAATGATTGCAGATTCTCCTGGTATGCAGGAATATCTTTTTTCTAAATATAAAAAGGAACCCACTTTTATTCCGTATGGTGCAGAAACTTTTGAAAACCCTGATTCTTCCGTCATTTTCAAATATTCTGTTTTGCCGCATCAGTATTTCCTCGTCATTGCCAGGATGGAGCCTGAAAATAATATTGAAATGATCATCCAGGGGTACCTTGCCTCTCACCATCAATTTCCTTTGCTGATTATCGGGAACATTACCAACAAATACGGGAAATACCTGACTTCGACTTACAAACAGCCCAGTATACATTTCACAGAAGCGATTTATGACCAGGCAGAATTGGATAACCTGAGATACTTTTCAGCTCTTTATTTTCATGGTCATTCTGTTGGAGGAACAAACCCTTCATTGCTGGAAGCTATGGCATGCAGATGCAGAATTGCAGCCCATAATAACAGATTTAACAGGGCAGTGTTGCAACAAGAGGCCGACTATTTTCCAACATCATCTGAAATTAGCCGTATCATAAATACTCCCAAACCTGCAATTGTTGTGCAACAATGGAAGGAAATAAACCTGGAAAGGATCAATACCATATATGCCCCTGAAAGAATAGCTGATGCGTACGAAAACCTGATGCTGCAGGCTTGTGGTAAGAAGAAATTGGTTATTCTTCCTGCCGCAGCGGTTGTTGTTTGATTTCAGAAGAATTGTCTACAACATCAAATTGCCTGAATACATTTGTGAAAGCCAGTATCCATATCACATATTCAGCTGCATTTGTGATAAAACTTCCTGTAAACTGGTATAGAAAAATAAAAACAAACAATAACAGCCTGTAATAATTCTTCCACACTCTTGTAAAAAAGAACAAGGATATTTCTATTAAAAGTCGGAGAATAAGTCCCGTCCAGCCAAATACTGCTAATGTTTCTGCGGCAGCATTAGGAATAGCAACCGCCATACCCGGTTCATAGTGATAGTATTTTCTTATAAGATCACCCCCGGTCATCTTGATTTGCCCTAATCCTACACCCCACCAGGTATTTGCATCATCCAGTATTTTCTCTGCTATCAAAAATGCTTCTGTAGTTCTTCCTTTTGCAGAAGTATCACTTCCACGAAAAATATTCCGCATCCTGATAAAAAAAGGATTATTCCGGAAAAAAAGTATCAATACTATAAAACCCGAGAATAAAGCAACACCGGTATAAACAATCGCATTAAAGATTCTTTTCTTCTCTGTAAGTTTTCGAAAATAAATAATCCAAGTAACGATGCCAGCAACAATAGCTGCTGTAATTACCCCAATTGAAAAAGATAAAATCAATGGAAGAAAAATCATTACCAGTAGTAACCCTCCTGAAATTTTATTCTGCCGGAAAAAATATTGCAGCAGATAATAAAAAAATAAAGGGATAAATAAGAGAGCATAGTAAGAAGGTTCATAAGTAAAAAGCTTAAAGCGGCGGAAATTTTTGAGCCCCCTGGAAACATTCTGTTCCATCCATACAACATCGTAGAAGACAGAAAAGTATACCGGAACAGCAATTACACAAAAAATAAAATTAGCAATCAGAATCTGTCTTAAGATTTTTTCAGGATCCTTACAAACTTTCACGAATGTATAAACTGCCTGGCAGAATACATAAACCATTATAAGATTCAAAAGCGAAACAAAATAGGATTGATGATCAACATCCAAAAGAACTAGTTGAAGTACAATATATGGAGCAAGAATTGCTATAAAAGGCAGAAGCAGCTCCCTTTTCCGAACTAATAAAATCCAGAAATATAACAAGGGTGCCAGAAGTGTTGTATAAGTAAGACCAAACGGAAGTGCAACTGAATTCAGAAAAAAGTAAATAAACACAACGGGGAAATATCGGTTTAATTGCATAATTCCTGTTCGATTTTTCTAGCGAATCTTAACGAAGATAATAAGGGCGAATGGGCAAGAATGGGATACTAAAATATATTTTATCAGGGGCAACCAATCCAAAATTCCTACCGATTATTCTCCGAATGCCCTTGAGGTAAGGTATGCCCATACTTACCGAATTGTATCTCGTAATTAACTCCAGTTATGACTGCCGACAGGAAAATCGAAACAAAGGAAGACGAAATTGATTTAATTGCCATAATTGAAAGATGTTTATTGTTTTTCAAAAAATATAAATGGATCTATCTGACAGCAATCATCCTGGGGATTGCAACAGGCATTTTCTTTTACAAGGCAATCCCTAAATCTTACAAATCAAGAATGATCGTTCACTCATTCATGCTTGCCAACCAGGAAGAAATACAGCTTATTAGTAACTGGAATAAGCTACTTACAAAAAAAGGGTATCCCGAACTGGCAGTCATTTTTAACTGCAGTGAAACTTTATTGAAGAAAGTTAAAAAAATAAAGGGAGACGAAATTCTACAAGTCTTTAGTGCTGTTAATCCAAATGGATTTACAGTTGATGTTGTTGTAGCAGATAACAATGTTCTCGATAGCCTCGAAAAAGGAATTGTGCATGGGCTTGAGAACAGTGATTATGTAGCAGAGAGGCTTGCCATAAAAAAAGCTAATTTAAGAGAGCTGATCACCACAACTGAAACTGAGATTCAAAAACTGGATTCCAATAAAAAATTAATGAGTGATATTCTGAAGGGCCAGGAAAAAGTTCCCGTCTCATTGATTGTAGATATATCAAATTTAAACAGGCAGCTTATTGAAATGAATGAGAAACTTTTATCGTTTAAGGAGAATTTAAAATTCACTAATGCTGTACAGGTGTTACAGGGTTTTAGCCGGATTGAACAACCTGCCGGCCCCAAACTGGCACCATGGCTGATCATCGGGCTAACAGGGTTCATGGGTCTCGCCTTTATGATCACATTTTTTCACTCAATTATTGAAAAACTCAGGTTAAGGAAGTTGTGATAAATGAATAAGCCAACAAAGGCAATCAATAAAAAAGATCTACTCTTCCTGCTACTTTTCAGGACTGTTTATTTAATTTTTATAGCCAGTATGATCTTTTCATTAAGAGCAATTACCAGCATTTCAACCGGGGCATTATTCACAGCAGGTTTGTTCTTCCTCAACAAAGAAAATAAAGGTTTTTCAGTTCAAAAGGATTTGTTGTTGTTCTCATTATCCTGCAGCGGCTTGTTTCTATTAAACCTTATTTCCATTGCATCCATGCCCGGTGGTGTCAAAGCATGGACTAATATTCTTTTAACCAGCGGGATTTTGTTCTTGCCTATTGCTGTCATTCTTTCCAGGCACTTTATTTTGCAGAATGCTGTTTTCATGTTAAGGTCATTGTTTATTCTTTTGTTTATCGCTTGTACCTATTGCCTGGGCATGGCAATAATCCGGTTTATTAATACAGGTGATTCTTCGGTTTTCTTTTACCATTCCCTTGTTCATCCCCTGAAATACCATGCGGTGTATTTTTCTATAATTCTTTTCATCGCACTGGTCTACCTGGCAGAGAATTACCATATAGGCATTTTTCAAGGCTATCAAAGATTTCGTATTGTTTTGATACTGTTTTTTAGTGTTTTTCTGATACTTCTTTCTTCAAAGCTTGTTATTGGATTTTATACAGCATTCCTGATTACTACTTTTCACAGAAGCTGGACGAAAAAAAGGCAACGTAAACAGCCATTGTTTCTCATCATCGTTTTCCTTATCTCATTAGGATTGGTACTTTTATCCAGCCCTGTAAAAAAGAGATTCCAAGAAATTGCCTCTGGTAATCTTTCCCTCATCCAGCAGGAAAGTTTTAATCCCGGGGTATACTTTAACGGGCTTCAGTTTCGGCTATTGCAATGGAAATTTGTACCTGAAATTCTTCAGGAAAGAAAAAAATGGATCACAGGTGTTGGCTCGTTACAATCTCAAAAAATCCTTGACAGTGAATATGTACGAAGAAAAATGTATGTAGGTGATACGAATAAGGGCGATACAGGTCTCCTCAACTATAATACACATAATCAATTGCTTCAATCATTACTTGAATATGGGATATCCGGGGGTATTATTTTTCTTCTTGTAATTGCGTCAATTGTTTTGATGGCCTGTCAAAAAAGAGAATTTGCTTATACGATGATAATGCTCCTGTTAATACTCTATGCATTTCTAGAATCTATGTTGAAAACACAGTATGGCATTATTCTGCTCACTTTTTTACCCGTATTCCTTTACCATTTTCAAAAAAAGACAGTTTTGGATGCACATTAGATATACTGGCAAATCAATACGGCAAGTATCCCGTTGATTTTCTGAAGCTAATGGTAAACCTTTTGGAGTTATTTATCGATTTTATTCCGAACCAACCTCAGTTACTCTTATGCCCCTTCTTTCTTGTGTTATAATCACTTTTAATGAGGAGCAAAATATTGAAAGATGCATCCGCTCTGCCTGGAAAGTGGCTGATGAGGTAATAGTGGTAGATTCTTTTTCCAATGACAAAACCATTGAAATTGCTAAGGAACTTGGGGCTACAATTTATCTTGAAAAATTCAGGGGCTATATCGGTCAGAAAAATTTTGCCATCAGTCTTGCCACGCATAATTACATTCTAAGCCTGGATGCTGATGAAGCGTTAGATAATACTCTCACTGCATCCATCCTCGAGGTCAAGAAAACGTTACAGTACCGTGCTTACTCCATGAATCGTTGTACCAATTTTTGTGGTCGTTTCATCAGGCACGGTCTGTGGTATCCTGATAAAAAGATCAGGTTATTTGACAAAACCATTGCAAAATGGGGAGGGTTAAACCCTCATGAAAAAATCCAATTTAACGGCCATTTCCCGGTAAAATATCTTTCGGGGGAAATTCTCCACTATTCATTCAATAGTATTGATGACCTGGTTTGGCAAAATAACAGGCTTAGCACAATCGCAGCTGCGTCACTTTATGTAAACAATAAACGCAGTTCCTGGTATAAAATACTGATCCATCCTGCATGGGCATTCTTAAATGGCTATTTTTTTCGGCTGGGTTTTCTCGACGGGGCTTCAGGATTTTCAATTGCTATACATACTGCCCATCAGGTGTTTATGAAATACTCAAAACTCTACAGGATGCAAACTGAAAATAAAAAAAACTATTCCTCCACTTTGGTGAAACCAATATCTGCTGAAAAAAAGAACTTCCCCGAAAAATCAATCAACTAACAGTTGTTGAATGAAGGAAATATTTAAAAATATATGGCAGGTTCTTGAAAAAAAAGAAAGAAAAAAACTTTTGTTTCTTTCAATGCTCGATATTGTTATCAGCCTTGCCGATATATTTTCACTTGTAGCTCTATTGTGGATCATTCAATTCTATGTAAACCCTTCTCCTAACAAATCATCATTTTTACCAGTATGGCTTAATAACAAAAACTCGCCGGTATTAATAGGTATTTTTCTGGCTTTTTTTTCTCTCAAGAACTTAGCCGGTTTGTTTACAATCTCTGCTCAATATCGGTTTATCAGCTCTGTAGCCATTCGTATTTCCAGAGATAACCTTGTAAAATTCCAGCAGATAAACTATGAAGATTTTGTGATCAACGACTCTTCCGGTTATATACGCAGCATAGCTTTTCAGCCTTTTGAATTTTGCCAGCACCTGATGACAGGCACCCAGCAGATCATCACACAGTTATTTCTTGTAAGCTTCACTGTATTGGCAATCCTATTCTTTAATGTAAAACTTTTCCTTACGCTGTTTGTATTATTACTACCCCCTGTCATCATTGTATTCTATGTTATCAAAAAAAGATTATCCGGAATTAAAAAAAAATTACAAACATCGAATCAATTATCTTTTCAATACCTGATGGATGCGTTGAAAGGATGGGTAGAGGGAAATATTTTTGATCGCAATCGATTTTTTCAGAACCGATTTCTCAGGCACAGACAAGAATTCAGTAAAAATCTTTTCAATTCACTTTCCCTGCAAAGCATGCCAGGCAGAGTTATAGAAATATTCGCAATTCTGGGCCTCTTTATCTTAGTTACACTATCAATTAGTACAGGAAATACAGGAAATTCCGCATTTATCACTATCGGTGCATTTGTAGCCGCAGCCTATAAAATAATACCCGGTATTGTAAAGATCATCAATGTCAGCAGCCAGATGAAGGCCTATGATTTTGTATTTAACGATATAGCTGATACTCAAAATCAGCAAATCCAAAAGTCAGAAAACAATAACAAAGGAATTGATAATCTGGAATATAAAAATATCTTTTTCTCATATGGTGATACAACTCTTATAAAAGATGTTTCCTGTGCTATCAACAGGGGTGATTTTGTAGGTATAACCGGTCTTTCAGGAAAAGGAAAAACTACTTTTCTTAACATAACACTGGGATTTTTAAAACCTCAAAAGGGAGAAGTATTCTTTAACGGCCAGGCAATCTGTAATGGTACAACAAAAAAGTTCTGGTCCAATATCTCTTATGTAAAACAACAGTCATTCCTGATACATGATACAATTACACGAAACATCACCTTTGAGGAAAGTGTATCTGATAAAAAAAGACTGGATAATGCTTTAAACATTTCCGGCCTGGACAAATTTCTTCAGGAATATACAAATGGTACTGATAAAATAATATCTGAAAATGGAAAGAATATCAGTGGAGGTCAACAACAAAGGATTGCCATTGCAAGGGCTCTGTATAAAAAAGATGCAGATCTGTTTCTGATGGATGAGCCGTTTAATGAACTGGATGAGGAATCAACTACAACTATCCTGGAACATTTAAAAGATATCTCTCGAAAGGGGAAAATGGTAATCCTCATCACCCACGATAAAAAAAGCCTTACCTACTGTAATAAGATAATTTCCCTGGATGAGCAATATTAAAAAAACTATTGTCATTCTAACACCCGGTTTTCCGGAAGATGAAAATGATACTACTTGTCTTCCGTTGCATCAGTCCTTTGTGCAGACGCTAAAAGAAATGTTTCCTGAAATAAATACCATTGTTTTAGCATTACAATATCCTTATAAAAAAAGACAATATTCATGGTGGAATACCGAGGTAATTAGCTTTAACGGAAGAAACAAAAGAGGATTATTCAAATATATTTTAAGGCAAAAGCTTTATAAAACACTAAACAGTATAAATAAACACTCTGATAAAACTGTGTTACTAAGTTTATGGTATGGCGAAAGTGCATTGATTGCAAAAAAATATGCGGATAAAAACCATATTAAGCATTTCTGTTGGCTTCAGGGTCAGGATGCTAAAAAAAATAATCCTTTCCCTATGAAAGTGAAATTAACATCTGACAAAATCATTGCCCTATCAGATTTTCTTCAAGATGAATTTGAAAAAAATCATGGCACAAAGCCGCAACATGTAATACCTCCTGGTATCGACACCCGGAAATTTTCAGAAGCGGTCCCTGATAAAAGCATTGACATATTAGGAGCAGGCTCCCTGATTTCACTTAAGCAGTATGATAGTTTTCTTAACATTGTTGCTGAGATTAAGAAAGTATTCCCAGAACTAAAAGTGATGCTTATCGGTTCAGGTCCGGAAAAAGATAATCTTGAAAAACTGATCCGGGAATTGAAATTAGAAAAAAATGTAACCCTTACCGGCGAACTTTCTTATGGGGAGGTACTGAAAAAAATGCAGCAGGCAAAGGTTTTCCTGCATACATCCTGTTATGAAGGCTTTGGCATGGTTTGCCAGGAAGCATTGTACGCAGGAGCCAGGGTGATCAGTTTCAACAGACCCTTGAAAACCTCTATCCGGAACTGGGATATTGTAAACTCTGATGAAGAAATGATGAGCAGGGCCCTAGAAATTCTTCTTGACTATCAAAATACATTCGAAAAAGTACTTCCTTTCACTATCGAAGAAACTACTTCAAAAATGGTAAAGTTATTTTTTGAGTAAATGAAGAACAGCTTTTGAAGATTTCTTTATAGGCAAAAAACTTAGTGGCTTACTTTGCCATGCTTTCATAAATTGCCGGATAGCCTTTATCCTCTCTTTGTAGCCAAGATACTTTTCACCGGTATTCATATGAAGTCTGAATAAAGCGTTCCTCGATATACCGGATGGCAATAAATGTTTGTGTGATTTTATGATCCTAATCCCCTCCTTATACCCTTTTTCCCATTCAGCTGTGCTGATGTTAGACTCATGTATCCGGCGAAAGACCAATAATTCATAAAGAATAATTCCTTTATACAGTCTTGCCAGTTTGAGGATATATTCAAGATCAGCGAAGAATATTTCTTCACAAAAAAAACCTGCCTTTTCAAGACATTCTTTTCTGAAAACAAGGGATGGTGTAGCTGCTGTAACTTCTGACTTAAAAAAAGAAAGAAACAGATCATCATATCTCTGCCCTGTTCTTTGTTTGTAAAAAAATTGAGTCGGTTCGTTTTTTCTTTTAAAATTATATCCGCCGGTCAGACAATATCCAGCTTCAGGATGTTCCCAAAAAGCATTTACTTGTTTTTCCAGTTTGCTTTTCTCCCATAGATCATCAGAGTCTATAAAAGCGATAAATTCTCCAGTCACATTTCGCAGTCCCTCATTGCGGGTCCCTGTTATTCCAAGCCTATAGGGAGTTTTAATTAAAATAATCCTGTTATCGGATATATTTTTAGTGAATATCTCAATCGTTTTATCTGTTGACCAATCATCAACAACAAACAATTCCCAGTTAGTATAAGTTTGTTGCTGAACACTCTCGATAGCCTCAAAAATGTACTGAGCCCTGTTATGGGTTGGTAATATAATGCTGACTTTTGGCTTTGGGGCTTCCTCCATATTTCAGTTTTTAGTCAACGACTCAATTACTTTATCAATTTTCCGTGCAATTGCCAAAAAAGATAATTCACGGTTAAATTGCTCAATCGTTTTTTTTCTTTCTTTTTCGACATCCATTTCCTTCGTCTTCATTAAGCATCGGAATAAATCATTTTCATTACCGGCTTCGAATAATAATCCACATTTTCCAGGACCGGTAATTTTTCTGAACGAAATAATATTTGTCAGGATGGGGATACAGCCACAGGACATGGCCTCACATACAGCCACTCCCCCACTCTCATAATGAGAAGATGAAATTATAAAGTCGGCACTGGTGTACCAGCTTTGAAGTTCACTATGTTCTACTTTGCCTACCAGATGTATAAATTTACCATCACCGGCATATCTCTTTACCTCTTCCAGCAACTCATCTGACTGGTAAATCATATACAAATTTGCACCAGGTTCGTGCTGGCTAAATTTTTTAAAAGCATTGATTACCGTAACAGGGTCTTTATTTGAATTTAAATTTCCCACCCATAGGAATTTATGTCGATTTTTATCTTGGTCAGCCCTGCTATTGCTTTTATTGAAAACAGATGATACAAGTATCACTTCATGTATTTTCTTAACATTAATATTTTTCTTCCAGGCATCCCCAAACTCTGAAGATGTAAATAAATAAGCATTAATGCATTTATCAGCAAGTTTTTGCCAATGTTTTTTGTAGCCTATGAATGGCTTATCGGCCCTGTGAAGCAAAATTATTTTTGGTTTTTTTCCCAAGGTTGCCCTGAGTTGCATTACCTGTAACGGGAAGATCAACCCATTCACTAATACAACATCTGGTTTTTTTTGTCTGATCAATCTGTGCATTCTTGCAGGAAACAAGACTCTGCTTCCTTTTAGCGGAATAAAATGATAATGAACATTATTTTTTATACACTCACCGTCATACTCAATTCTTTCAATACTTAAAACATAATGCTGTTTAGCCAGTTCATCCAGTATACCTGAATAAAAATTGATCCTTTCCAGCCATTTCGCCGGATCATTATATCCATAAGTTTTACTATAACCTGTGCTTATTATTCTCATTCACGAAACAGGATTTCCTTAGTTTTAAGAAATGAATTTTTTCCGACGAATATTAACTCATTTCAATGGTTTAAAGTTCCGCCAGGAGTATCTCTGTCTTGCAAAAGAATCTTTTCAATCTACACTCCATGTTTACATGGTAAATAACAACCGTATTCTTAATGATCTGACCCGTTCTCACCAATTCATCGGATATTGCCCATTGATTCTTTCTATTCCGGCATCTGAAATCCCTGACGGTTTAAATAATTCGCCGATCGAATTAATCTTTTCGGAACAACTTTTCCAGCAAAACGAAGTTTTCGAGAAAAAGGATGCTATCGCCCTGCTTAAACTAAAAATTATAAATAACCAGTCCGCTGGAAAATCGAATATAATTCTGTACGAAGGAGTTAGCGGTAATTATAAACTTCTCTCTGCATTTTCTAAGTTTATTATCGGACTAGATAACAACCTTTATAATAAAAAGCCGGGAAATGTTTTTCTTCACAACAACCTGTATAAACAGGTTCAGATTGCATATTCAATCCCAAGAATCATTTCCCTGGTCTCAGTAAAAAATGGAGAGTTATATAACCTTTTTCCGACTGATCTTCACGGCCCTTTAAATGATCAATATTACATCAGTTCGTTGCGACACGAAGGAAAAGCCTGCCAACAGGTAGAAACGGCTCGAAAAATCATTATTTCAACGGTACATTGCCAATCGTATAAAATAGTTTATGGACTTGGAAAAAATCATATGCAGGATTTAAAGCCTTCCAAAAACTTCCCGTTTGGGAGCAGGGTTTCTAAAAATTTTCAGATCCCAATTCCTGACACTGCTCTTTCTTATCATGAACTGGAAATTGAAGATTCTTTTATTCATGGTATTCACAAGATATTCCTGTATAAAATAATTGCTGAAGAAGTTATTAGCTCCGAACCGGCAACTTTGGCGCATATACACAATGCGTGTGCTACCTGGAGACATAATAAAGGCTTGTCGGGCAACTATTTACTGCGTTGATACGATTTGGAATTGAACCATCTGATTGCCCGTTTTCTCATGAAAAAAATTCTCTTTTTCAATCCAAGAGCTGCGGAATCAAAGGCCAGAATCCCGAATTCGATCCTTTCTGTTGCTGCTTCAATTGAAGGCAAACATGACTATGCTATTGTGGATGGCAACCTGGAAGAAAACCCGGGGAAAGTAATCCTGGACTATTTCAGCACAAGGAAATTTGAAGTATTTGCCTGTACCGTTATGCCCGGCCCCCAGCTAAAACAGGCTATTCCCATTACTAAAGAAATAAGAAAAAAATTTCCTGAAGTAAAAATTGTCTGGGGCGGATACTTCGCCTCTAATCACAGCAAAGTATCTATTGACTCCGGATATGTTGACTATATTGTTTATGGTCCTGGTGATGTGGCATTTCCTATGCTGATGGAAGCCATTGAAAATAATTTACCTCTGCATAACATACCTAACCTGATTTTAAAAGAAAACGGGAAAATTATAAAAAACAGGAAAGATGAACTCTATGACCAGGATACACTCCCACCATTACCGTATGACAAACTCAATACATTTTATCCCATCAGGAAATATATTGGCAAATCGATTCTGGGCTCCAAAACATTTGCCTACCACAGTAGTGTAGGATGTCCCTTCAAATGTGCCTTCTGTGGAGTTGTTCCCATTTACGATGCAAGGTGGAGAGGAAGATCAGCTCAAAAAATATATGATGACATCAAAGAGGTAAAGGAAAAGTATGGTATTAATGCCGTTGAGTTTTATGATAGCAATTTCTTTGTATCTGAAAAAAGGGTTGTTGAGTTTTCAAAATTGATAAGGAAAGAAAAACTGGTCTGGTGGGGTGAGGGTAGGATAGATACCCTGGATAAATATGCTGATGAAAGCCTGGCATTGATGCGTGAAGCCGGATGCAAAATGATCTTTCATGGAGCAGAGTCGGGTAATGATGTTATGCTGAAAAAAATGAACAAAGGTGGAACCCAGACCGGAGAACAGATTAAAAGTTTTGCTGCCCGAATGGCAAAATTTGATATTATTCCTGAATATTCATTTGTAGTCGGCACCCCTGCTGATACAGAAGAAGAGGTGAACAGTCAAATTGATTTTGACATACAGTTCATCAGGGAAATAAAAGAAATCAATCCAAAAACAGAGATTATCATTTATGTGTATAGCCCTGTTCCGACAGAAGGTTCACAACTTTCTTATGATGTAATTAAATCCGGCTTTCATTTTCCGCAAACCTTAGATGAATGGACCAATCCGCAGTGGGAAAATTTTGACCTCCACAGGAACCCGCTAACACCCTGGTTAAAGCCTTACATGGTTCAGAAGATAAAAGATTTTGAAACTGTATTGAATGGTTACTACCCTACCGTAACTGATATAAAACTGACCCCATTTCGTATCAAGCTATTAAAATTATTCTCTGCAGTCCGCTATAAAATGAACTGGAACCGGTTTCCTTATGAGATCAAGCTTATGCATTTGCTTTTTAAATATCGTCAGCCTGAACTGGAAGGATTTTGAGAACTGTTTTAAAACATATTGTTGCAAACACTTACAAACCTTTGCTGGTAAAATACCTGTCAAAAAACAGGGTTTACCGATATGGAAATTTGAAGCTGGAAGTCCCGCCACAGATTTTTCACCCG
>DAOLIV010000055.1:0-14395 GCA_035328345.1 Chitinophagaceae bacterium
TAGAATGCCGCCCTGTCACGGCGGAGGTCGCGGGTTCGAGTCCCGTCCGGTCCGCAAAAAAAGGAAAATCGGGATATGAGAGTTACCAATTTTCCTTCTGTTGATTAAAGTCAACAAAAATTAAAATCCAAAAACTGCCCAATGAGAGTATTTCGGGCAGTTTTTTGTTTTTTATCCACACCTGAAATAGATTTTATCTGTATCCGTTTTTGTTTATGTAATGGTTAAGATGTAGCAATGAAGAAAAACCTGAAAAAAATCTATCTTTTATTTTCATCCCTTGTGATTGGTCTCCTGCACTTCCCTTTTGGAATTGCAAAATCTGCAGTAAGTCACAGAACAGTTTTTAAAGTTTCTGTGGATTCTTCCGGCAATAACTCAACTCCCGATGAAAATCCTGAATTAACCCCGACAACTAAGTCAGTGTATGACAGTTTGCACCTGAATCTTAAAGGGCTAAGCAAAGAAGCATTTGAGTATGCGAAAGAGGGTTTTGAAAAATTACTTGCAGAAGGTGTTGATATCAGCAACTCTGTCATTTCTATAATTGATTTCAGCCAGCCCAGCAGTAAAAAAAGATTGTTTATACTGGATCTTCAGCATTATAAACTTCTCTTCAATACACTGGTCGCCCATGGAAGAAACACAGGTAAAGAAATTGCCAGTTTTTTTTCGAATCAAAGCCAGTCATACCAGAGCAGCCCGGGATTTTATATTACCAAAGAAACTTACCAGGGAAAAAACGGTTATTCATTAAAACTGGAGGGTATCGAAAGAGGCATTAATGATAATGCTTATGACCGTGGGATTGTGATTCATGGCGCCGGTTATGTTTCTCAATCGTATGTGGATGCGCAAGGTTATATTGGAAGAAGCCAGGGATGCCCCGCAATTCCCGAAAATATGACCTACCCGGTTATTAATACCATCAAAGGAGGCTCACTGGTTTTCATTTATCATCCTTCTTATATCAGCAAGTCGAAGCTTTTGAATTAAAAGGATTGTTTATAACAACTTCCTTACTGCGTGGATCAATGTTTATCTTTGCGGTCAATATTTTTTTATGCTGAAAGTCGGTGTATTTGGCGTTGGTCATTTAGGTAAATATCATCTTAATAACTGGAAGGAAATTGCTGACGTTGAACTTGTAGGATTCTATGATCCGGATGACAAGACCTCCAAAGAAGTAGCGGACAAATATCAATTACCCCGTTTCCTTGACATTGCCACTTTGATTGATGTGTGTGATGCAGTAGATGTGGTAGCTCCTACAAATCATCATTTCCAAATCTGTGAAGCTGCTATAAAAAAAGGCAAGCATGTTTTTGTTGAAAAGCCTTTAGCCAACACTATGGCTGAGGCCAGTTCACTTGTTAAACTGGCTGCAGAATCGGGTATTAAATTCCAGGTGGGGCATGTTGAAAGATTCAACCCTGCATTTCTGGCTATAAAAGATCTTCAACTGAACCCGATGTTCATCGAGGTGCATCGTCTTGCACAGTTTAATCCAAGAGGAACTGAGGTGAGTGTGATATTGGATTTAATGATCCATGACATAGACATCATCCTGAGTATTGTAAAAAGTGATGTGAAGTCCATTTCAGCAAGTGGTGTGGGAGTTCTTACAGAAACACCCGACATTGCCAACGTAAGAATGGAATTCCATAATGGCTGTGTGGCAAACCTAACCAGCAGTCGTATATCTATGAAAAAGATGAGGAAGATGAGGATTTTCCAGAAAGACTCCTATATCGGGGTAGATTTTCTGAACAAGAAAACAGAAGTTATCAAATTAAAAGAAAAAGGGGACCTTAATACTTTCTCTTTTGATATTGAGACCCCATCAGGAGCCAAGACCATTGCAATTGCCAACCCGGTTGTTCCTGAAGTAAATGCCATTAAAAAGGAACTGGAAGAGTTTAAAGAAGCCATCAACAACAATACAAAAACAATTGTTTCTGAAATGGATGGACTAATGGCAATGGATGTAGCCCACCAGATACTCGAAAAAATCGGCAACAACATCATTACCCGTTGATGCAAAACGGAAAAAAAATATCTATTGCATGGTATGTTATTTCAGATTACATAACAGCTTCCGGCGCATGGTTACTGTTTTACTTTTTCCGAAGTGATGCATTAAATGATACGGGTGCTTTCCCGATAAGTTACCAATCCTGGTTTTATATTTTGTTTCTTGTTCCGATTGGCTGGCTGATCCTTTATTTATTGGCTGGTTCTTACAATTCACTTTACAAAAAATCAAGACTGGCTGAATTTACTACAACATTTGTATGCTCAGTCATTGGCACTATTGCTTTGTTTATTCTCTTCGTGAGAGATGATCTTCCGGGAAGCTATACTTACTTTTTTAATGCATCGGGTGCTTTATTGATCATTCATTTCGTACTAACATTTGCCGGCAGGTATCTTATACTTAATCGTGTAAAAAGACAAATTCTGCAAGGAAAAATTCATTTCAATACGCTAATGATCGGTAGTCGTGATAATGCGGTTCGTATTCATAAGGAAACAGAAAAGAATTTGCTGGATGGCGGCTATCACTACACTGGTTTTATCTCAACAGATAATCATGCGAAAAACGGGATAGATAAATTGATCCCAAGGTTAGGTTCTATGGAAGAACTGGAGCAGATCATTGACAAACATAATATCAGGTTAACTGTATTGGCAATGGAAAAAAGTGAACATTCGCTTGTAGAAAATATTATAAGCCGGTTAAGCGAAAAAGATGTTGAAATAAAAATACAGCCAAACATTCTTGACATACTCTCTGGTTCAGTAAAAACAAGCAGTGTAATGGGTGCGGCACTGATCGATCTGAAAACAGGATTAATGCCCGAATGGCAGGTCAATATTAAACGTCTCATTGATATAACTGTAGCGATACTTGGTTCCGTTTTATTAGTACCGCTTTTTTTATATGCCGCTTTAAGAGTAAAATTATCTTCGGCAGGGCCAATCATTTTTTCACAGGAAAGAATCGGGTATAAGGGCAAGCCATTCCGGATGTATAAATTCCGATCAATGGTCAGAGACGCAGAAAAAGATGGGCCGGCACTATCCTCTAAAGATGATCCCCGGATAACAAAATGGGGAAGAACAATGCGTAAATGGCGGATTGACGAATTACCGCAGTTCTGGAATATCTTACTTGGTGAAATGAGTTTGGTGGGACCCAGGCCTGAAAGGAAATATTATATTGACCAGATCATTCCCAGGCATCCCTATTACAAATACCTGCTGAAGGTGAAACCCGGGATAACCAGTTGGGGAATGGTTCAGTTTGGTTATGCGGAGAATGTTGATGAAATGATAGAGCGAAGCAAATTTGATCTCTTATACATTGAGAATATTTCATTAGCTCTTGACTTCAAGATCATGATACACACCATCAGGATCATTTTTAAAGGGAAGGGAAAGTAACTTATTTTTTCCCTGCTGCTTCTTTTTTCAATACATACCTTGCTCCTAACTGAAAACCGTAAAAGGTGCCTTTGCCCCATTGTTTTGCAAATTGATCGTTATTACCGCTTCCGTCGTTATAATAGATTTCATATTCGCTTATTTTGCTTACGCCAATCTGGTATTCAAACCTAAGAGATAGCTTGATCCTTTTTGTCACTTTGTATGAAAAGCCCATGCCCGTACAAAATGTAGCAAAGAGAGACCTAAAATCCCTTTTAATAAAACCTCTTGAAACTGAATCAACACTGCTACCATCACTAAATGTTTCTGTAAACCTCCCTATGTAGACATCCGGCATTATTCCTAATCCAACTCCTGCTTTTAATCTGATGCAAAGATTATTTTTATTTACAATGGAATAATTAGCCGTTGTAGCTATATTTCCAATATACATAACCGAGAAAAACCCGGGGGAATGCAACCTAGTTCCAGTGTATTGCTGATAGGCCAAAAAAGATACTCCAACTTCACCTGATGCATTTTTAGAAAAATTTTTGTTGAAGGTAATTGTCGGATAACCACTATACTGAGACCCAGGTAAATTTCTAAAACCCGAGCCCTGATCTTTAAATTTATATACTGCATAAAACTGCCCATAAAAGATTCCAATGTCTGATTGTTGGCACCTTAAATAGTTAGTGTTAAAAAAAAATATAATAGCCAGCATTAAGAAACGCATACTATGGTTTTAATACCTCGTTATAATTACCGACAATAACTTGATTGTTATTATATTTCCAAATGTAATCTGCATTGATTGCAATTGGTAAATATCTATGAGTAAGAATACTCGAAGGAAAATATTCGTATGTTCCTACCTTTCCCAGTATACTTAATTTAATTTTCTTCTTCTTATTTTTTGTTTTTGTTTCATTTATTGTGTAAAAAAGATTTGTGCAATCATAATTTCTATAAACGTTTCCTCTAAGATTTAAAATCAATTCACCTAAAGATTTTTTCTTTTTCCATTTTCCATTTTTTAACTTTCTGAAAACAATTGTTGCAACTATTTTAGGTCGTTGCCAATTAAAAATAAATCCCGCAGTTTCAGTTACTTGCTTTAATTTACAATCTACTCTGTAAAGTTCTCCATTCACAAGTCTTGTAACTCCATTAAAATCTCTGATAATCCTGCCAGATAGGCAATCGGGATAATTATATGAATCTAATCTTACCGTGATTCTAGAGATAAAAATAATGTTAGGCAAATCTGGACAATCTTGAATCAAATTCAAATATCCGCCAGAAGGATTTGACTGAGTAATTAATTGACAACTAACTGTTATTGTTTTATCCTGATATCCTGTTAAAGGGTATTGATAAACATGACTAAAAATATTTGCTAACCCAAAATAGCCCTCAAGTATTTGAATGTTTCCGTCCCCCCAATCAACTGTGTATCTAGCTTTAACATTTGAATAATAATTTGATTGAGAAGCTGTGAGTGGATTTATATTCATTGTATTAAGCCGCCACCTAGCATTTCCGTTGCTTAAAAATGTACCAAAACTTGCAGACACTCCTAAGTGATAGTCTGTACATCCTTGCGTGATTTCTACCCATTCGGGGGTTGAAACAATTGTTCCATTTAATTGATCATATAATCTGAAATTACTTCCGGGTGTAAATACACCCATTGCACGAACTGAATCAAGAGTTGCAGAATTATCATTAATCTCAGCAATAATATTGTCGTTAATAAATTTGTAATATTTCTCGCCAATTTTAACTTCATGATCGAGATTTAAGACTATCTGATAATCATCATCTTCAACATATAAGCTCGCAGTGTCAATCCAATTTGGATCATTAAACTCATTTAACTCATATTTATTTCGTAAAGAACTAAAATTAAGTGCAGAATCAAATGCGTTTAACGACTCATCGCCAAGATGGAAAATTTCATAAGGAGTTTCTTCATAGTCAACATTGTCATATTTCCATAAATCTTCCATAAGATCAACAGATTTTATAAAAAAATCGTAATCTTCCATTGTACGAAAAGATAACATACCCCCATTATTAATCGGAGGAGTATAGTTAGGAAATTCAACCAAACCCGAAGTATCAGCTACTCCTCCCACATATGAAGAATCTACTTGGATATATCCACCACTGCCAGATAATATGAGCTGCAATAAGTTCTGATTTGTATGAGCAAATACGGCTCCTCCTTTTGAGTAAATTGAAACCGCTTTCCTATCTGGCTGAATATTTGGGTTATCATCTTTGCTAATTTTCTGACACGATAATATAATTAATGTAACAGCAAGAAACAGATAGATAGATAGATAGATAGATAGATTTTCTTGAATTTCTCATAGATAAAAAGTTAATTTTGAAAACTAATCCAATTTCATGACAAAGTCTGAGATTTCCAAAAAATATTTTCACTACGGATTTTTCTTTTTTTTATTTGCACTTCCCCTAAGTAGTTACACTCAATTGAATAATTACTGGCAACAGGAAGTTAATTACAATATCGCTGTTTCGTTAGATGATAAAGAACATACCCTGGATGGGTTTGAAAAAATAGAATACATCAATAACTCTCCCGACACCTTACGCTTTATCTGGTTCCATCTCTGGCCTAACGCTTATAAAAATGATAAGACTTTATTTTCTGACCAGTTGCTGGAAAACGGAAGTACCAAATTCTATTTTTCTGATAAAGAACAAAAAGGTTATATAAACAGGCTTGATTTTAAAGTAGACGATATAACAGCTGATATAGAAGATCATCCTCAACATATAGACATTGTAAAAGTTATTCTTCCCGTTCTTCTTGCTCCCGGTCAAAAAACGATCATTACAACTCCGTTTCATGTAAAGCTGCCCTATAATTTTTCAAGGGGAGGACATGAAGGCGAAAGCTACCAGGCCACTCAATGGTATCCAAAACCTGCGGTCTACGATAAAAGCGGCTGGCATCCTATACCCTATCTTGACCAGGGAGAATTTTACAGTGAGTTCGGAAAGTTTGATGTAAGTATTACAGTGCCTCAGAATTATGTGGTAGCAGCTACAGGCGAATTGCAAAATGCTGGTGAAAAAGAATGGCTTAAAACAAGATCTACTTTTAGCTGGGAACCGGTTAAGCAAAAGGAAAAATTGAAATCGGGAGAAATAAAAACAACCACCCAGCTTTTTCCTGAATCAGCAAAAGAAACAAAGACACTTCGGTTTACCCAGAATAATATTCATGATTTTGCATGGTTCGCTGATAAGCGTTTTACCGTGAAGCAAGATACTGTTCAGTTAAGCTCAGGAAGAATTATCGACGTTTTCTCTTATTATACGAGACCCGATTATACGGCATGGCAAAATGCAGTACAATCAGGAAAAGACGCTATTCACCACTACTCTAGCCTTGTTGGTGAATATCCATATAATGTTGTAAGTATTGTCCAGGGACCCGAGAGCTTTGGAGGAGGAATGGAATATCCCACTATCACAGTTATTTCCCAAACTGCCAATATAAAGTCTCTTGATAAAACCATTGTTCATGAAGTTGGCCACAATTGGTTTTATGGAATCCTGGCAAACAACGAAAGAGATCATCCGTGGATGGATGAAGGAGTGAACAGTTATTATGAAGCAAAATATGCTGAAAATAAATATGGGCAAGAACCGCAATTAGAAAGATTATTATTTGAAACAAAAGCTGTTACTAAAACTGATCAGCCAATCGATCTTAGCTCTGAAAAATACAGTGAAATAAATTATGGGTTAAGCGTCTATTATAAAACCGCTGAATGGCTAAGATACCTTGAGGAAAAGATCGGAACTGATCTGTTTAACAAAGCAATGCAGGAATATTTCCATCGCTGGAAATTCAGGCACCCCTACCCCATTGATTTCAAAAAAACTTTTGAAGAAGTAACCAACAGAAACCTGGATTCAATTTTTCAATATCAAAGTACAACCGGAATACTACCTAACCAGCAAAGAAGCGGAACCAGAACAACATTTGTTTTTGATATAAAATCTCTGAAGGAATATGGCAAAAATCCAACAAAGAATCTCATCATATTTGGTCCGGCTCTTGGAGCAAACTCTTACGATAAACTCATGGCTGGTGCTTTTGTTACCAATATTAAAATGCCCCCTTCTGCATTTCAATTTCTGGCTGCACCTATGTATTCAACAGGGGCTAAAAAAATTGTTGGCTTAGGAAAGATCTTTTATTCAATATATCCTAAAGGAATCATCAGAAGAGTTGATATTGGTGTGAACGGCTCCACTTTTACAATGGATAAATTCACAAACAGCTTTGGTGAAACATCTTACCTGGGCTTTTATAAAATTGTGCCCACACTCAGATTAACAGTAAGAGAAAGAGATGAACGAAGCTCATTGTACAAGTACATCCAATTCAAATCGTTTTATTTTGGGGAAGATGAGCTAAGATTTTACCGTGACACAATTATCAATGGAATGGACACGACTATCGAGAACAGAAATTATACTGTCCGGGAAAACAGAACATTAAATCAATTGAAACTTGTTATTGAGAATAACAGGGTTCTTTATCCATACAAAGGCGAATTAAATATTGAACAGGGAAAAGACTTTGTCCGGACAGCTTTCACAGGAAACTACTTCTTTAATTATCCAAAAGCTGGCGGTCTTGATGTCAGGCTTTTTGCAGGAAAGTTTTTTTATACTGGCTCAAAAACTATATCAAAACAATTTGAAACATCAAGATATCACCTGAATATGACCGGGGCTAATGGCTATGAAGATTATACCTACTCCGATTATTTTATTGGGAGGAATAAATTTGAAGGATTTGCCAGTCAGCAAATAATGATACGGGACGGCGCCTTTAAAGTGAGAACAGACTTATTGGCTGATAAGGTTGGGAAAACAGACAACTGGCTGATCGCTGCCAATTTCAGCAGCACCATTCCCGAATCCATCAACCCATTAAGCCTGTTACCAGTAAAAATCCCTATTAAATTGTTCTTCGATATCGGAACTTATGCAGAAACATGGAAGCAGGATGCTGAAACAGACAGATTCCTTTACGATGCAGGTCTGCAGATCCCTTTACTGGAAGGGCTGGTGAATATCTATATCCCGCTTATCTACAGCAGCGTTTATAAAAGTTATATCCAATCCACCATTATCAAAAAAGAAAGATTCTGGAAAAAGATCTCTTTTTCAATTGATATTTCAAATTTCAATTTCCGTAAAATTGGCCGGAACTTTAGTTTTTAATGAAGTCCGGCAATCACATACAATATCTCCCCCACTCTCAAATCGACAAATTAAAATGGGACGATTGCATTGAAACAGCTGAAAACGGCTTGATCTACGCTTATTCATTCTACCTTGATCATATGTCAGAAAACTGGGATGCTCTTGTGCTGAATGATTATGAAGTGGTGATGCCTTTAACCTGGAAAAAGAAATATAGCATTAAGTATTTGTATCAACCTTTTCTTACAGCTCAATCAGGCATATTCGGGAAAAA
Organism: Chitinophagaceae bacterium; assembly: GCA_035328345.1. Lineage (GTDB taxonomy): Bacteria > Bacteroidota > Bacteroidia > Chitinophagales > Chitinophagaceae > JJ008. The sequence continues at coordinate 8,969 of DAOLIV010000055.1, forward strand.
TATTACAGAAAAAATTATCACTGATTTCATCGAATCAATACCTGATTCTTTCCGATACATTGATATTACACTGAATACCGGAAATATATTCAGCATTCCCAGCGGCTTTGCAATTCATAGAGTAAATTATACTCTTGATCTGAACAGGTCTTATTCGGAACTGAAAAGTAATTATCGTGAAAACATAGTCAGGAATATTAAGAAAGCAGAAGCATCAGGCTACACTTTTGAAAAAGATTTTGATGTGGAGATTATTATAAAGCTGGCAATTCAGCAAATGAATAATCATGATAAAACAAGTTCAGCACAGGTAGCAAGATTCAGGAGCCTCTTTAATTACTTACGAGAAAAAAATATGGCAGTCACCCGTGGCATTAAGGTAAATGATGTGATGCTGGCATCCTGTGTTTTTTTTAGTTCACATAATCGGTTCTATTATATTCTTGTCGGCAATCACCCGGATGGAAAGACAATCGGCGCCTCGCATGCACTTATAGATGCATTTATTAAAGAACATTCTGGAACAAATAGGTTACTGGATTTTGAAGGGTCCGATATTCCCAACCTGGCATTTTTTTATAGCAGTTTTGGAGCAAAGCAGGAGGTTTATCCGGCCCTGAAGATCAACAGGCTTCCGTTTTACCTGAAATGGTTAAAAAAATAACAGGACTCTTACCCCTTTCTTTCTTCTAAAATCTTTTCTACAACTATCAGATCAAGTGGCCTGGTTATTTTAATGTTATTCTCTTCTCCCTCTATCAATGAAACCTTCATTCCAAAAGACTCTACAACTGTAGCTTCATCAGTAAACTGGTCCTTATAGTCAATTTGAAAAGCGGGAAGTAATATTTTACTATGAAAAGTTTGTGGTGTTTGTATCAACATTACTTTATTTCTATCCATAGCTTCATTTCCTTCATCAGTTAAAAGCCTAATACTATCCTTTGACGGTATAACAGGAATGGCAGACCCAGTTTTAACAGCCTGTTCATAACATCGCTTTACAAGTTCTTTCGTTAGCAAACAGCGTACAGCATCATGAACAAATACGACTGACTCCTCTTCAATAAGTGACAGCCCATTCTTTACCGATTGAAATCTCGTGTTACCTCCTGCTGTTATACGGATCCTGTTTTTATCAAACCATGCATCGATGATCTCCTTACCGAGATCCGTATAATCAAGTGGAAGTACCAGGATGATTTTTAAATCATCAAATGCTTCCAGGAAAACTCTTATTGAATAATACAAAATTGGTTTTCCCCCAACCTCTAAAAATTGTTTGGGAATAGCGCTACCCATTCTTGTTCCTGTACCTCCCGCTACTATGACAGCGTATTTATTCATTAAAAACTTTCATCTATTTATAAATTGATACCTCCTGATAGCCATCATTTGCTTTCATCCCCCTGTACATTCCTTCACTATTAAATATCATTGCTGCATTACCTTTTGCATCTACGCCTATCATTCCGCCTTCTCCGTCTATTTTCAGCAATTTATCATGAACCACAAAATGCATAGCCTCCTCAAGTGTAAAGCCTTTATATTCCATTAAACAACTAACATCGTATGCTGCCACCGCCCTTATAAAAGGCTCCCCATGGCCCGTACAACTGATAGCACAGGTTTTATTATTAGCATAAGTGCCTGCCCCGATGATCGGGCTGTCACCTACCCTTCCAAACTGTTTGTTGGTCATCCCGCCTGTACTTGTTGCTGCAGCTATATTTCCATGCTTATCTATTGCTACTGCCCCGACTGTACCGAACTTTTTATCTTTTAGAATTACATCATGATCCAATGCCGACTGACCGGACTCCTGAACCTGTTTCCATTGATCATATCGAAACTGTGAGAAAAAATATTCATCGGGCTCTGTTTGAATGTTTTGCTGCCGGGCAAATTCGTATGCCCCCTTCCCTATTAACATCACATGTGGGCTTTCCATCATCACTTTATAGGCCAGTTCAACCGGGTTCCTGATATTTTTGACTGCTGAAACAGACCCGGCCATTAATGTTTTTCCATCCATAATAGATGCATCCATTTCATGTCCGCCGTCTTTGGCAAATACTGATCCCCTGCCAGCGTTAAAGAGTATATTATTTTCAAGGGAAATAGTCGCACCCATAACAGCCTCAACAGCAGTGGCGCCTCCTTCGAGTAAAGCATAGCCGTCATCCAGTGCATCTTCCAATCCTTTTTTATATGCAGCCTCTTTTTCAGCTGTCATATCCTCTTTGCGAATGGTACCGGCCCCGCCATGTATAACGATCTTAAAAAGTGACATACAGATTTAATCTTTATCAGTCAAAGGCGAATTTAGCTATTTTAGCGTCCATGTCTCAGGCTAATTACTTATTCAGCAAGAAACTTAAAAGAGATGATTGGTTGATTATCATCTCTAACCTTATTCCTGTTTTCGGGGTCTTATTTCTTAAATGGAGTGCCGTAGAAGTATTTATAGTTTATGCAATGGAGACATTGATTGTCGGCTTATTGACAGTATTAAAGCTTTTGATCACTACTTTCTATCAAAAGCAAGATAACTGGTATAATAAAGGCACTACTACAAAAGTCAGTGGTTTGTTTTTCATCACATTCTTTATTATGCATTTCGGCATTTTTGCTGCCGTGCAAACTTCAATTTTTTCACAGGTAGCAGTTATTACACCACCCGGAAAGGGCATGCTTTATTTTTTCTTTCATTGGTGGGAATACATCAATAAAGATATTGGTTATATGCTTGGAGGCTTTTTGATAAGTTACCTGGTGAGAGATTTTTTCCCTTTTCTGCAGAACAAAGAATACAAAACAACCCCAATGATGTTACTGATGTTTCAGCCTTATGGCAGGATACTGATACAGCAGTTTACTGTTATTGTTGGAAGCATGTTCCTTAACTTCAAATTAGGCGTTGCTTTTATCCTTGTGTTTGCACTTGCCAAAATATTTGTGGAAGTCTTCCTGAACTTTGAAGATATTCTGAAAAAAACAATGGCATCGCTTGCCGAAAAATCAGGAAAGCAATAATTCACATTCTCTCAATAAGGCTTCTGTTGAAATGGTAGCAGTACCTACCTCTTCACAGACCAATCCACCGGCAATATTTGCTATTTCTGCCATCAAATGACAATTACCTGTTACTGCATAAACCATGGAAGCGACTGCAATAACTGTGTCACCTGCCCCAGATACGTCTGCAATACTTCGGATATGTGCCGGAATTATAGAAGATTTTTCCCCATCTGCATAAAAGATACCTTTATCAGACAAAGTAATCAGCGAAATTTTATGATGCAGGATCTCTTTCAATTCTTTATCGATATTTCGCAGACTATCAATAGTCGTTCCTTCCAGGATAAGGTTCAGCCCAGTTTTAACTTCACTCAGATTGGGTTTGAATATATCCACTCCTCTATAAGCAAAGAAATTCTTACGCTTCGGATCAGCAGCAACTACAACGCCTGCCTGTTTACATAAACGGATCGTTTCACTTATCACTTTCTCTGTCAATACTCCTTTATTATAATCCTGGAGAATAATTATGCTGGGGTCGGCTGTAGAAATAAACTCACTGATCTTCTCAAGCAGCTTTATCTCTTCCTCTTTACTGAGATCATTTGTTGTTTCAGCATCAAGTCGCATCATTTGCTGGTTTCGGCTGATGATGCGGGTCTTACTGGTAGTAATCCGACCGGGGCTTTTAATAACATAGGAAGTGTCAATATTATTGCTATAAAGTAGTTCAGATAACAATATCCCGTCTGCATCGTCACCGGTAACTGAGATCATGGACACCAAAGAACCAAGCGATTTACAATTGATACCTACATTGCCTGCACCGCCTATTCTATATTCTTTTCTGTCAAAAGAGACTACAGGTACCGGCGCTTCGGGAGAGATTCTTTCAACTTTACCCCATATATAGGTATCCAGCATGATATCACCTACCACGCCTATCCTGAGTGTAGCAAAACTTTCAAATAATTTCTGAAGATCAACCATACCCCAAAATAAGCCAATATTTTTTTGAAACCAGCCCCGGGCAGGTGAAAAAGAAAGTGCTTCTATTTTTTGGAAGACTTATAGAGATTATTCAACCCCTTAATAACATCTGGTGTTATGTTGTAGGCAGAGTCGAGATAATAAAACAAACCCGGATCATCCGAAACAATAAATGAGTATTTCCTGTCCTTATTGTATTCTTTTATAAATTCCTGGATCTTGGATTTGATTTCATTCTGCTTCTTCGTATTCATTTCAAAATATTCCTGGTCCAGCTGAGATTTGCGGTTTTTCATTTTCTCACTCATCGAGCTAATTTCAATGTTAGCTGTTTCTTTTTCCTCATCTGATAAATTTCCTGAAGCCTGTTTATTTTGATAGTAAGCATATTTTTGCTGGATCTCTTTTCCCATTCTATCCATCTCATCATTAATTGCCTGTTCTTTTGCCGATAATTCAGATTTTACCTGTTTCACCATTCCGAAATTGGCTTCCACAGAATCCATTTCAAAAAAAGCTATCCTGAAATTTGTATCATGCTTCAAAGTATCCGCACCTGTTGAACTGGTTTTGGGATCATTACCTTTTCCACCGCTGAAATGCGAAACGAGTAAGTAGCCGGCAGCCAGCGTTAAAATCACATTCCATATAAGCAACCCATTTTTCATTACATCGTGAATTTTGACAAAATTACTTATGAACAGGCGGGCAAATATAATAATACATCATGGATTAACGGATTATTAGGATTTAGAGTGTGAATGCCCTGTTTATTTCTTTTTTTATATAAAAAATGAGCAGGAAATTATCCTGCTCATTACAAATGTATTCATCAATTTAAGAAGTGATATTACTCTTCTTCATCAAAAGCCATTGCCTCACGGGTTGTTTGTAACAACTCGTATTCTTCCTTACTACCAACAATGATATTCTCAAACTCTCTTAATCCTGTACCTGCTGGTATCGGGTGACCCGTGATCACATTTTCTTTCAGTCCCAGCATTTCATCTGTTTTACCATTGATAGCCGCAGATGATAATACCTTGGTTGTTTCCTGGAATGATGCTGCAGAAATCCAGCTTGATACACCCAACGACGCCTTGGTAATTCCAAGCAGGGTTGGTGATGAGGTAGCCGGTTTCGCATCTCTGAACTCAACCAGTTTTTTATCATTTCTGCGAAGCATAGAATTCTCTTCTCTTACTTCTCTCAATGTTACAATCTGGCCGGCACGGAGTTTTGTGCTTTCGCCAATATCCGTTACCACCTTCTTGTCAAATATGAAATCATTCTCATTCACAAACTCAAACTTATCTACCAGGTCATCTTCAAGGAATCTGGTATCACCCGGATCAACAATGTTCACTTTACGCATCATCTGGCGAACGATCACCTCAATATGCTTGTCATTGATCT
>DAOLIV010000056.1:0-13686 GCA_035328345.1 Chitinophagaceae bacterium
ATTGAAACCCTCAACCAATTGGAACGTTCCAGGGAAGAGCTGAGCCAGTCATTGGAAAACGAAAAAAACCTGAATGAATTAAAATCCCGGTTTGTCACCACGGCTTCCCATGAATTTCGCACCCCATTGAGCACCATTTTGTCATCGGCCTATTTACTGGAAAAATATAACGATACCAATGAAGTGGAAAAGCGGAAAAAACACCTGCGCCATATAAAAGATGCGGTAGCCGATATGAAAGATATCCTGGAAGATTTTTTATCCCTGGGCAAGCTGGAAGAGGGCCTGGTAAGAACACAACCCGTTACGGAAAGCGTAGGCGATTTTATTCACTATTTACAGGGCATTATTGATGAAACCCACCCCATTTGCAAAAACGGCCAGCAAATTATTTTACAACACAACGGCAATTACCCGGTAACTATTGATAAGCATATTTTCAGGAACATCATGCTCAACCTGATTACCAATGCCATTAAATTTTCCCCGGAAAACGCCCCTATCCATATTCATTGTACTTTTGAAAAGGAAAAATTTACGGTAGTAGTGAAAGATGAAGGGATTGGTATATCGGAAGAAGACCAGCGCCATTTATTTGAACGCTTTTTCAGGGCAAAAAATGCAGCCAACATACAGGGTACCGGCCTTGGCCTGCACATCATAAGCAAATACCTGGAGTTGCTTCATGGAACCATACAATTGCAAAGTGAATTAAACAAAGGAACCGTAATTACCATAACCATTCCATATATAGGGGAAACATGAAAACCATTTTAGTTATAGAAGACAATAACGAAGTACGGGAAAATATTGCAGAAATTCTCGAACTTTCCAATTACCGGGTACTAACGGCTCCTGAAGGTAAAACCGGTGTGGAAACCGCCCTTAGAGAAAAACCCGACCTGATAGTATGCGACATTATGATGCCCGTGCTGGATGGTTACGGCGTTTTGCATTTACTCAACAGGCACAACGAAACCTACGGCACGCCCTTTATTTTTCTTACGGCCAAATCTGATAAATCCGACTTTAGAAAAGGAATGGAAATGGGCGCCGATGATTATATTACCAAACCTTTTGACGGCATTGAATTACTCAAAGCCATTGAAATAAGGCTCCAAAAAAACGATGCCTTAAAAAGCCAGGTTCAATTACCGGTGAACCAGTTTATCCAAACGGCCTCTTCGTTTAGCGATCAGCAACTGATTTCCGAAAAAAATGAAATACAAAGCCTTGCCAAAAAACAAAAAATTTATGGTGAAGGCAGGCGACCGCATTCTGTTTATTATGTAGTAAATGGAAAAGTGAAAACCTATAAAATAAATGACGATGGCAAAGAATTAATTACCGATATTTTCAGCAAAGGTGATTTTTTTGGATTTACGGCCATCATTGAAGACCGTAATTATGGCGATAATGCCGATACCCTAGAAGAAACCGATTTAATGCTGATCCCCAGGGACGAATTTCTTTCCCTCTTTACCAATGATACCCAGGTTTCCAAACACTTTATTAAACTCATCACCAAAAATGTTTTTGAAAAAGAGGAAACGCTCATTAACCTGGCTTACAATTCGCTGCGTAAAAAAGTGGCATTTGGCCTTATAAAAGTTTTGGAAAAATACCGTAATGAAAAAGCAGATAACACCATTTCGGAATTATCGAGGGAAAACCTTGCCCAATTAATTGGTGTAGCTACAGAATCCTTAATCCGTACGCTTGCCGATTTTAAATCGGAAAACCTCATCAGCCTTGAGCCGTCGAAGATTATTATTTTAAATGAGAAAAAGTTAAGGGAATTGCCTTTCTAACTATTCCGTTTCCTGCCCCGACTGATTTTCATCGCTCAAAAAATTTTTTACAGGCGCCGCTTTGGGGGTACTCATTTGTTCGCCTTCCTGGTTTTGCTTTTTTAACGTCCACTTATCGGTAAGGGTCGTTTCAATCCACACGTTACCACTCTTGCGGTAAACCTGCAAATTAACAGCAAACTGTTTTTTGAATTGCTGCTCCACTTCTGCAACCGTTAAATTTTCTTCAACAGAAACCGTACCGGCATCAATTGCAGTGCTTAATGATTTAAAAAGTTCATCCGGTGTGGCATACATTCCTTTTACCGATCGTTTTTCGCTAAGGGCTTTCTTTAAAAATTCTATTTTTAAAAAAGGATACAGTTCGGAAAATTGCTGCTGAATATCTTTTACCAGGCTTTCCTTATGAATAGTTAAATACATGCTCGTCTAATGCTTAAATTATCCTTCAAATCTAATTAGAGCGCCCTGCCCTATTTATAATCACAGTCATAAAAAATGATGAGTTTTATCACTTTAGCCCGCAAACCCATTGCTTACCTTTGTATAAAATCAGGATCATGCTGGGAGAACTTACTGAAAGTCAAATAAATAACTTATTAATGAGCCAGGCTACAGGAAGGCTGGGTTGCAGCATTGATGACCAACCTTATATTATTCCGGTAACTTATGCTTATGATGGAAAGTATATATATGGCCAACTCACGGAGGGAAAAAAATTGGATATTCTGAGAAAAAATAATAAAGTGTGTTTTGAAATTGACGTTGCCCTGAATATGCAAAACTGGCAAGGGGTAATTGTATATGGTATTTTTGAAGAATTAAAAGGGGCAAACCTCAAAGAAGCTAAAGATAAATTTTATACCCGTAATTATCCATTAGCTTCTCACAGTAAAGTGCATCCGCATGAGCATGGTATAAATGTGCAACTGGATGACAGTAACCGGCTAAAGCCTGTTATGTACAGGATAAAAATCAAAAAGAAAACCGGCCGTTTTGAGCAGTTATAAAAAAATACACCCCTCAAAACCATTGGAATATTTCATTCTTTCTCCTTCATAATAACCGGAGACACCCAACTACTCATGCAAAACCAGTAGAGGGATTGCAGTATTTAAAGCAATGTATAGTTCTGAAACAGGTTGACTAAAAAACAACCATTTTATGAACTTAAAAGTACAGTTACGGGGATCTGCAAAAAAAATTGCGGCATTGGAAAAACAACTGCAATGGGTAAAGCTCCGTGCCGATGCATTGGATAACTTTCGTGTTTCCAGACGAATCTCACAGCGTGGGCAGAGTGCAGTGTAAACTCCTCGTTGAAAAATAGAATATTTTCATCTAAACAGTTGGTATATGGCTAACACAGCAAGGCTCTGATATAACCCGGCTTAGAAATAAGAGTAGTTCCGGGAATAAGAGATAAAATTTCAGTGGTCACCCTATTTTAGGATACACTTATTTATAAGTAAATTTGAGTATGCAAAGAGCAATTATTATTCTTGCATACTTTTTTGTTTGTACAAATACAAGTGCACAACAATATCCTTTTGTTCATTACACACCAAAGGATGGTCTTATCAGTAACCAGGTAAAGAATATTTACCAGGACAGTAAAGGCCGGATGTACTTTCTCACTTTTGGCGGATTGAGTGTTTATGATGGAACACGGTTTTATAATTACACTTCACATAACGGTTTGGAAAATGACATCGTGAACTGTGTGATGGAAATGGGAAATGATTCGGTTTGGATCGTAACCAATACCGGCAGGATACAATGTCTTGCGAATGGAAAGCTGAAGCCAGTAAGTGTAACAGAAACTCCCCAGCTCATTGACAATATAATTCGTGATGAAAGCAATGCGCTTTATGCTGCTTCCGAAAATGGTCTTTACCTTTTTCAAAAAAACAGGTTTGAGAGATTGCCTTTCGTTGACAGGAATGGAAAAGATATAAATTCCTATATCGCTAATATTTACCCGGCAGGAAAATACCTGTTGATCGTTCGGGATAATTCATTGGTAAAGACGCCGGAAGAAAAGTTTAAATTGTACCTGTATGATAAAGAAGCAAGAAAAATTAATGCACAGGCAGAAAACAAAGAAATCCATTTTGTTACCCGGGCTCCTGATGGACGCATTTGGGTAAGTACAACTAAAAATATTTTTTCAATTGATACTGCTGAACTAGGGAATGGAAAAATAGTTTTTGAAAAACTCCCTCCTCTTTTCAACAAAATAGAAAACAGTGCTAATGTATTCATCAGCTTTGACCAACTTGGAAATTGCTGGTTCACCGATAAAGTGTTTACATTAAAAAAGCTAAATAGTGATGGTCGTCTTACTGTCTTCTCAAAAGCATCGGGTCTGGCGTCACTGGATATTAGCCGGGTTTTTTGTGATAAGGAAGGCACAACATGGATAGCTTCTTATAATGCAGGAATTGATAAACTGGTGAACAGTAACTTTTCTATTTACGAAAATGTTTCCGGGGTTTCAGCTATTAATGCCATTGCCTATGTAGCAGATAAAGATCAAATACTGTTATATAGTCCTAGAAGTAAAAAGGCAATAACCATTGGAGCGAATGACCGCATCCGGGTGTTTGAAGTAAATGAGGCTAATAAATTTTATTCACTTATTGCCTCCCCTAAAGGCTTTTTTGGATTTTCAGGGGATGCTATTTATAACCTAAATGTAGCGGGTAGCCGGGTATATCCAAAACTGATCCGGTATAATACAGTGGATATTTCTCTTGGCAATCCGTTTGTGGACAACAATGGCAATCTTATCTTTTGCAGCACTGAGCATCTCAACGTTGTGTTTGATAAGAAAACTATCTATAAGAAGAAAATAAGCTATTATGGAGATCATGCTGCTATGGACTCATTTGGCAATATTTGGCAGGCTACCCGTTTAGGCGAATTGAGTATGTATCGTCCTGATCCTGCTAACCTGTCTGAATATCTCAAAAAGCATATTATTATTTCAAATAAATTACCCGGTATCTCTCCCCGCTCAATAACGATTGATAAGAATAATAATATCTGGATCGGTTCAAGAAATAACGGAGTTCATATATTTAAGATCGAACAGCAGAAACTTATCCGCCAATTTTACCTGGACCAGGAAATGGGCTTGTCTGACAACTTTATAACCAAGCTTGTTTGTGACAGGAATAATGATATCTGGGCCTGTAGTCCTTCCGGCCTCGATAAAATTTCAATAATAAACGGAATCCCTGTAATTGAAAACATCACGAAACAAAATAATATTTATCAAAGTGTCAGTAATGTAGTTTTTGATAAAACTAATAATGCCTGGGCGTCACTTCACAGCAGCATTATAAAAATAACTCCTGATAACAGGCAGACTTCAGGTTATTCTCCTTCACTGCTGGTTAGTATGATCATATCCGGAAAAGATACAATTAAAAATGAAAACGGCACCATATTGTCCCATAAGCAAAACAACCTGAGTTTTTACTTCGCTGCCACATCTTTTCTCGACGAAAAACAGGTGCAATACAGTTACCGCTTGCAGGGAAGTAGTAATTCCCGTTGGTCAGAGCCCTCCAATAATTCAATAGTATCATACACTGATCTGCATCCGGGTGAATACGTTTTTGAGATTAAAGCCACATTTCCAGCCGGCCGGTATTCCGAAAAAATGATCAGTTATAACTTTTCAATCAATCCCCCCTGGTGGCAAACCTGGTGGTTCAGATGTTTCGCCGGAATATTGGTTATTGGATTATTGCTCGTAAGTGTTCGCTTTTATTATCGCAGAAAGCTGGAAAAACAAAAGGCTGTCCTGGAAAAACAGCAGGCGATCGAAAAAGAAAGAACAAGAATTGCCACAGACATGCATGATGACCTCGGTGCAGGATTATCCCGGATAAAATTTTTAAGTGAGAATATGAAAGCCAATAAAGGGAACGATGAGGCTATCATGGAGGATGTAAAAAAGATATCAGCCTATTCCAATGAAATGGCGGAGAAAATGGGCGAAATAGTATGGGCTTTGAACCAAAAAAATGATACCGTTGCAGACCTTGTTGCTTTTACACGTAGCTATACGCTGGAATATTTATCAGGTCTAAACATTCAATGTGATATGGATACCCCCCTTGTTCTGCCTGCATTGTTTATTCCGGGTGAAATGCGCCAGCATATTTTTTTATCTGTAAAAGAATGTCTTCACAATATTGTAAAACATGCGGGGGCTACAAGGGTTTATTTTTCCATTAAGTTGGATGACGCCATTGAGATCATCATCCATGATAACGGAAAAGGCATTAACTGGAATGAACTCCGGACGTTCAGCAACGGAATTCAGAATATCCGTAAGCGTATGAGTGAGATTAATGGTAAAGTGGTTTTTGAGAACAAATCAGGTACCCGGGTTGTATTATCTGTTCCGTTTAACGTATGACTTTTGTCCTATTGGGAACAACTATTTCTCATTATAATTTTATTGCAAATGCCGATAACTGTCTCAATAGTTGAAGATCTCCGGGAAGTACGGGAAGGATTAGCCAAATTGATCCTTTCCGATAATGAACTGGAATTGCTCGACAATTTTGAAAATGCTGAAACGGCTATAGGTGCGCTTCCTTTTTCAAATGCAGATGTCGTCATCATGGACATTAATCTACCTGGACAAAGCGGTATTGGCTGTATCCGCCAGGTAAAGGCAAAATGTCCCGGCACCCAATTTATGATGTTTACGGTGTACGAAAATGATGACAAAGTCTTGTCTGCATTGCAAGCCGGCGCTACAGGGTATTTATTGAAAACTACTGAACCGGCCCGTATACTAGAAAGCATTAAAGAACTGCACAAAGGCGGCTCACCTATGAGCAGTAATATTGCCCGTAAGCTGCTCAACATTTTCGTTACCGAAAAAAAGAAAACCAAAAAAGATATTCTCACGCAAAGAGAAAATGAAGTATTGAGTTTACTGGCTGCAGGATTGCTATACAAAGAAATTGCTGATCGTCTCCACATCTGTCACGGCACGGTTCGCCAGCATATCTATAATATGTATGAAAAGCTGCATGTACAAAACCGTACCGAAGCAGTAAATAAATACTTCGAAAGAGACTGAGGGTACAAAATTGGAATTGGATTCCAATCTGCTAATCCTGTTATAGAATACTCTATGACGTTCGTCATATTTTTTTGGATTCGGAGAGTATCTAAATTTAATAAGGTCAGAAATCCCATTTTTTCAAAAACAAAAATCTCAGCTATGCGTATCATTTTGCCATTTGTCATACTTCTCAGTTTGATTGCTTTTCAAGGCTCATCGCAGCAGGTTAAACAACTGCCATTGAAGTCCCCCGCTTTGAAAATGGACCTTCCCCTCGGATCAAGACCTGAGGTTGACAGAAATATTATTCAACGCAATACTTCATTACTAGACAGTTTCATAGTTCAGAAAGATTGGATACTGGTAAAAACAAATGCCGAGGTTTTTTATACGAATATGGACTCATTAAAAGCAAGACTGAATAAAAATAAATGGACGATGAACAGGCTCGGCGGAGCAAACTCTTATACAATTGGAGGAACTAAATATCATTCTATCAAAAAAGATAGTTTCAATTATATCGCTGTCATTACTCCTATTGATCAGGAAATAATGGTTTCTATGAAACCGCTTATTGTTTCTAACTCATCGCAGCCTTATTCCCAGGTAAATAAAATTGTGGCCAGCGACAGGACATATAGTACTGAATTTGGCCGGGCCGTTTCTATTACAAATAACTTTGCAGTAGTGGGTGTAAGGTCAGAAGACAATGATCCTGATGGGAAAAATCCAAAACCAGATGCCGGTGCGGCATACATTTATGAACGAGGTTCAGATAATAAATGGAAACAAGTACAAAAAATAGTGGCATCAGACAGACAGGCGGGAGCCAATTTCGGATGGTCTGTTGGTATTAGTGGCAATACAATTGTAGCCGGTGCTATCTATGAACGTTTTGATGCGACAGGCCGCAATGAAGCAATCGGAGAAGGAGCTGCTTATGTTTTTGAACGTGGCGCTGACGGCGTATGGAAGCAAACACAAAAATTACTTTCAACAGACAGGGCAGGCAATAATTATTTTGGAACTGCAGTTGGTATTGATGGCAACGTTATTGTCGTAGGCGCCCCGGGTCATTCAAGAGATTCAGCAGAAATATATGATAACATAGGAACTGCAGGCGCCGTATTTGTTTTTGAACGAAAAGGAAACAACTGGAGAAGAACTTATAAGCTGTTAGCAAGTGACAGGAAAAATGGAAGCAACATGGGCAATTCAGTTGCCATTAATGGTAGCCTGGTTATTGCTGGTGCACCTGGACAGAATTTTGATGCGAATGGAGAGAACAGGATGGAGGCTTCCGGTGCTGCATATATCTGGGAGCGGGCGGATGACGGTAAATGGTCAAAAGCAAAAAAGCTGGTAACCAAAGATCGGACCCCTTATGATGAATTTGGTTTTTCCGTTGCCATTGATGGGGATTATGCTATTGTGGGTGCCAAAGGGGTTACGCTAAAGCGAACAGATGAAAACAATGACCCGAATAGTGGTGAAGCCTATATTTTTTCCCGTAATGAAAATGGAGAATGGAAAGAAGTAACTTCTATAATCCCCAATGACCGGAAAGACCGTGATCTCTATGGCAATAGTGTTGGCATCAGCGGCAACTATGCTATTGTAGGTTCGCCAATGGGCAATACAAAAAATGGCGATGTTGGAGTCATTTACATTTACTGGAAAAATCAGCAGGATAAGTGGGTGCAAACACAAAAACTTTCAGCAGCCGATGAAAGAGTTTACTCAAATTTCGGTGGTGCTGTGGCTATACATAGAGGTTTTGTCATCACAGGAGCACACATAGTATCAACAGATGTGGGAGGGAAAAATGAGTTTTCAAATGCCGGAGCTGCTTACATATTTATGCGTGGGGCAAAGGAAACCCAACCATCTACCAAACCTGCGGTAAAAACACCGCCTCCTGTTAAAACCAAAACAAGTCAATAGCATTTATCATCACTTTTGGGAGAGTACACTATTCTATTAATATCAGATTTAGCCGGAATTGTTTATGAAAACTGTTGATCCACATTCTGTATTTCTACTTAAAGCTACAATTATGAAAAAGATATTTTTAGCGCTTAATCTCATTATTGCATCAATTGGTGCAACCGCACAAATCTTTGATGCGCCGGTAAAAGCTGTGGCATCAGACAGGCAAAGTGGTAATCAATTTGGAAGTGCAGTAGCTGTCAGTGGTAACTATGCAGTGGTTGGAGCGGCTGATATTTCCGGTGGCCAGGTTTCCAATAGTGCTCAAAGTGCTTATGTGTATGAACGTAAATCAACAGGCAACTGGGTGCAGGTACAAAAGCTGGTTGCTCCAGATAAGGAAGCTGGCGACAATTTTGGTCAATCAGTTTCTATCAGCGGCAACTATATTATTGTTGGTTCACCCTATCATAGTAAAGACGCAAATGGAGGAAATGTTATAAGCGGTGCAGGTGCTGCTTATATTTTTGAACGTAATGCAAGCGGTACATGGACACAAGTGAAAAAGTTAGTAGCAACCGACAGGTCTGCAAATGATTTCTTTGGTCATTCCGTTTCAATCAGCGGCAACTATGCTGTTGTTGGTTCTCCATACGATGATGAAGACGCCATAGGATCAAACACTATTAATGATGCAGGATCAGCTTATTTTTTTGTGCGCAATGCAAATGGAAGCTGGGTGCTTACAAATAAAGCAGTGGCTCATGACAGGAACGGCCCTGCGATCTTTGGGTTCTCAGTTTCTATAAATGGGGATCAAGCAGTCGTTGGCGCTCCTTTTGAAAGTAAAGACACATCAGGCAACACAGTGGAGGGCGCAGGCGCTGCTTATGTATTCAAACGCTCGGCAAATAATACATGGGGTTCTCCCCATAAAATTTTCTATTGGCATAGAGCCATGGGCGATCAGTTTGGATATGCCGTTTCTATCACCGGCGATGCACTTATAGTCGGATCACCATTTGGAAAGGATAATGCCCAGCAAAATAATCCGCTTCTTAATGCCGGCTGTGCACATATTTTTGAAAAGAAAGAAGATGAACGTTGGTGGTGGATATATCTACTGTCCGCACCGGATAGAGCTATTGCCGATAATTTCGGCCTCACAGTTTCTATTTCCCCTAAATATGCAGTAATAGGCGCCTCACCAGAAGATGATGATATCAATGGAAACAATCCTTTTCTCTTTTCAGGTTCTGCTTATGTATTTATGAATGATCCCTATTCGCAGGGCTATATGACCAGCGTAAAAAAGATTGTTGCAAATGACAGGACTGCCAACGATTGGTTTGGATATGCTGTAGCCTCAAGTGACCAGTATATAATTGTTGGAGCACCTTTCCAGGATAAAGACAGTAAAGGCATTCCGGTAGATGATGCCGGAGCTATCTATGCATTTGAACCGAGTCATTGCATGGCTCAACCATCTTCCATTTCGCCCCGGGCTTGCAATACTTATACAAGTCCGAGCAATAAATATACATGGACAAAGTCTGGTCAATATAAAGACACTATTCAAAATAGTTCAGGTTGTGACAGTATCATTGATATTAACCTTACTATTATGACTAACCCAGATACTTCAGTAACCGTAAGTGGGAATACTCTCACCGCAAATGCAAAACAGGCAACTTTTCAATGGATCAATTGTACGATTAGCGAAAGAATCGGAGGAGCGACTGCTTCGAGCTTTACAGCAAAGGAGAATGGCAATTATGCTGTCAGGATAGATCAAAACGGCTGCATAGCAATAACAAGATGCTATACCATAAAACTTCCGCCGATAGACATCCAACCACTTGACCAGCCCATCAACCCAATACCACAAAGTAATTCCGTATTAAAAGAATTTGTTGAAATAAACAAACTGGTTGCCAAAGACAGGGCTGGATATGAAAATTTCGGATACTCGGTTTCCATCAGCGGAGAATATGCCGTGATAGGGGCTAATGTTGATGATAAAGATGCCAATGGACTTAATCCCATCAACGATGCCGGTTCTGCTTACATTTTTAAAAAAGAAAAGGATGGCAAATGGAAACAGGTACAAAAAATTGTTGCATCAGATAGAGAAGCTGGGGACAATTTCGGCTGGTCTGTAACGATCAGTCGCAGTCATATTGTAGTTGGCGCACCTTATCACGACAGGGATTTGGCCGGTGCAAATAGCGGCCCTTCATCTGGTGCGGCCTATATTTTTGAACGCAATGAGTCGGGCAATTGGATACAGACCCAAAAAATCATAGCAACACCATTAGAAGGCCAGATCCTTTTTGGCCACTCGGTGGCTGTGGATGGCAACAGCATCGCTGTAGGTTCTCCATCGTATGCAAAGGATGAAACAGGAAGCGGGGCATCCAACATAAATGGCGCCGGCGCCGTTTTTGTTTTCGACAAAATAGGCGGTAATTGGGTTCAAACGAAAATGCTGTTGAGCAGAGAACGTGGCATCAATAACATCGGTGATGGCCTGGGAAACTCAGTATCTATCTGTGGTAACCTGGTTGTTGCCGGCGCATCGGGTGTTGATTTTGATGCAAATGGTGGCAACAGGATGGAAGCTTCCGGCGCCGCATTTATTTTTGAACGTTCGGGTAGCAACTGGACACAGGTTCAAAAGATCGTTGCCGGCGATCGTGCTGCCTATGATGATTTTGGCGGATCAGTTGCGATCAGCGGTGATAATGTCATTATTGGTGCATGGCAAAAAAAAGAAACCACTGATCCCAATTCAAGACCCCATACAGGCAATGCATATATTTTTTCACGCAGAGCGGCGCCAAACCGTGTCCGGCCTGATGGAGGAGTTATACTCACTCCCGAAGTGGATGGCAAATGGCGACAGGTTTTAAAAATTAATCCAGATGACCGCAGACCCGATGATTATCTCGGTTGGTCGGTAAGCATAAGTGGGGACTATGCCATAGTAAGTGCAAGGAAACAAGATACCGATAGCTTAGATAATCTTATACATGATGGAGGTGCCATTTATGTTTTTTACCAGGATAAGAGAGGAAATTGGTCACAAACGGGAAAGCTTGCTGCGTTTGACAGATCGCAATTGGACAACCTAGGATATTCGGTTGCTATCAGCGGATGCGACATCATCGGTGGCACCATCGTTGACCAGGAAGATGATAAAGATGCGAATGCTTTAACTTCCGCCGGTTCAGCTTATATATTTTCAGCTGCAGATTGCCAAAACAACTTCAGATGCAGCAGTGAAAAATTACTTCCAAAGGATAAAGAACCAAAACCCAAAGAAGATCCACCAATAACAGGTTTGCCTCAAACACCCGGCAAGCCGATGGATATTAGCGGACCGCAGCCGAAAACCGATTCGGTGAAATCGGTTAGCACTGATGATCTCAGAAACATTAAAATGTGTTTTGATGTTGGTCCCGATAATACAAAGAATATACCACCACGACCAACAAAACCACTTTATAAGTCTTTGCCAAAAATTAAACCTAACGGAGACCTGGATTATACAGATGTTACTAAACAGGGACTGGCTGCTTACACTGATCTTATGTGGTCGCCGGGTGATGTGATTACAGTAGGTATGGACACAAGCAAAATTAAGACCACAAGATTCGTTGCCGACAAAGTGAAACAATATGCCCGTGTATGGGAAACTATCGCCAATATACAATTCAGTTTTGTTGATGATATTTCAAAGGCACAGGTGATAATTGGATTTGACAATAATGATGGAAGCTGGTCCTGGGTGGGGAGAAATGTGTTGTATAATATTATCCGTGCAAAAACAATGAACTATGCTTCGTTTTCAAACACTACGAATGAAGATGAATTCAAAAGAATAATCGTGCATGAATTCGGGCACGTTCTTGGATTTATTCATGAACACCAGTCACCATTCGGAGGTATCAAATGGGATACTGCGAAACTTTATAAATACTATGCAAAGATCGGCTGGGACAGGAAAAAAGTAAATGAACAGGTGATAAATAAATTAGCAGCCTCTACTCTCACTAACTCTATTTACGACAAAAGTTCTATCATGCACTATTCTGTTTCGGCTGACATGACTACCGATGGATCTTCCATACCACAAAACACGAAATTGTCACTTATGGATACCGCTTTTGCAGGAGTCGTCTATCCCTTCCCTAAAACAACTACTACTGCAACAGGAACTTTTTTAACCGGTGACGATTGCGATGAAATAGATTTTTCTGTAGTGTATAATGCAGCGGGTGTTGATCCAAACGTAATTGACTTTATACTCGAGCCCGGTGCGTATAACGGTAAACCTGTTACCTGGTGGAAAAGAGTAGGGATACCAACTAAAGGCGGTGTTGAGATAAATATGGAAATAGAAAATGGAAGTGTTTTCAATCAAAAGATTCCAATAGATATAATTAATAACGTTAACGGGTTATTATCCTTCTGGAAAGCAAAACTCCTTGGGGTTCATACTCTTTTATCAAAGAAATGGAATGTTCTCCCGGCCCTCACCGGCGGATGCAGAGTAAAGCTAACCTGGCGACGTGATTCCTGTTTATGATGGTTATCGTAAAACTGATCGAAGAAAATTTTCCTGTTGAGAAGCTGCAGGCGATGATTGATAAATAAATCGTTTATGAAAAGACAAGTTTTTATACTCCCTTTTCTCATCCTCCATTTTTCATCCTGGAGCCAGAAAAGCATCAGCACCGATGTTCCCTGCACCGATGCCATGGCGCAAAATGCAAAAGGCAGGTGGGTGAAGACGAAAGATCCAAGCACAACTAATTCAAAAGAGATCAATGCTACACTTGCAGAATT
>DAOLIV010000057.1:0-13185 GCA_035328345.1 Chitinophagaceae bacterium
TCGCATTTTCCGGCGCAATCTAAAGTCTTATTAACTGAAATTCAAATATTTTAGTATAAAACTACGCTATTTTTTACTGCTAAATTTGATGTACGGACACTGGCAAAAACAAGTCTCATTGCTTACCTTTAAAATTCAAACTCAGGGATATGGTAAAATTGGATGCCGGGTCAACACTAAAACGGCTTAGAAACCGTTACCGGCTGGTGGTGATGAATGATGATACCTATGAAGAAGTTGCCACCTTTAAATTATCAAGATTAAGCGTATATATCATGTTGAGCACAGTTTTTGTTGTGCTGGTAGGGCTAACTGTAGCCCTCATCGTTTTCACACCTTTGAAGTATTATATTCCCGGTGCCAGTACTGATTATAAAACGGCCTCTGAACTAAGGGAATTAAAATACAGGGTTGATCAGGCGGAGAAGGAAAATAAATCAAAAGCTCAATACATAGAAAGCATTAAAAAAGCTCTTACGGGAACCGGGAATATTCAATTGGATACTTCAACCCTGACTATTCCTAAGGAAGATTTTTCTGACGACTAATAATCATAAACCTATGTTTAACAACAAAAACAAAACCGAAATGCAACAAACTTCAACAGGAGGCAACGGAACAACACTTGTGAGTTCCGGCACCACCCTGAAAGGCGACATTAGCAGCAACAATGACCTGCGGATTGATGGTACTGTTGTTGGTAACATTAACAGCGCTTCTAAAATCATTATTGGAGCCACCGGAGTGGTAGAAGGCGACATTACAGGAAATCAGGCCGATATTGGCGGAAAAGTATCCGGTAATATTAAAGCGAAAGAATTACTTCAACTCAGGGGAGAATCAGTAGTTACCGGAAATTTATATGCTGGTAAATTACAGATTGAGCCAACGGCCACCTTTAACGGACAATGCCACATGGGCGGTAGTGGTAACGCAAATGTTGTTGACATAAGTAACAATGAACAACAGCAAACAAAAGCCGTCTCAGCAGCCCGCTAATAACAAGGAACTGTTACGTTATGCGGGTTTGGGAACTCAATTGCTTGTAGCGATTGGTCTTTCTGTTTTTATCGGGTTAAAAGCAGATAATTGGTTGAGAACATCACCTTTGCTGGCTTGTGTATTACCTTTGCTTGTCCTTTTTGGAATATTCTATAAACTGTTTAAAGAGACATCAGCAAAGAAAAAAGATGAGTAAAAGAAGCTGGTTAAAGCAACCACTGACTTATTTCTGGGTTATTACAAATTTCCTCTTCCTTTTTATGGACAGGAAAAACCTGTTTGGTGATTGGGGGATTGATGGCACTGTTATTCTCGTTGGGAATTTTTTATTATTCCTGGTATTTGCTGTTTCTTATTGGCTCACAATTCGTTCATTTAAATCAACAAATGCACAATCTTTTGTAAGAGCTATTTACATGAGCTTTATCATCAAGTTTTTTGTAATTGCAATAGTAGCTTTTGTTTACATTATGATTGCTAAAGAAGCCGTTAGTAAAAAAGCTCTTTTTGCCTGCATGGGTTTATATGCAATTTATGCTTTCCTTGAAGTAAGATCACTGACAAAGCTGTTGAAAGAAAAAAAGAATGCCTAAGAAAGAAGTGCAAGTCAATTACCTGGAAAACTTTCTTCCACCCGGCACTATTGAGCATGTTACCTCTTTTCTCCACCAATTTCATGTTCACCTGACCATAACCAGGGAAAGAAAAAGTATCCTTGGTGATTATCGTCATAGTACCAACGAAAAGAATCATCGTATCAGCGTTAATGGTAATCTCAACAAATTTTCATTCCTGATCACTCTTTTGCATGAACTGGCACACCTGCTCACCTATGAAAAGTTCGGGAACGGGGTACAGTCACATGGTACTGAATGGAAAAAAATATTCAGTCATTTGCTTAAGCAGTTTATTGATCACAATTTATTTCCTGATGATATCAGAATGGCTTTACAGCAATCACTTCAGAACCCGGCGGCAAGCAGTTGTGCAGAAGAAGGCCTGCTCAGGGTTCTCAGGAAGTATGATGTTATGAAGGAAAACCATCACCCGGTTGAAGAACTTGAAACCGGCACTCTTTTTCGGACTAAGGACGGCAGGGTTTTTAAAAAAGGAGAGAAACTGAGAAAGCGATTCAAATGTCTTGAGGTTAAAACCGGCAGAGAATATCTTTTTAGTCCTGTGTATGAAATAGAACTACTCCCGACCGGCTGATATTAAATATTTGCAGATTTTTTTCCTTCTCATCATTTTGGCCTGTAGCTTTGCGCTGCTTAAAAAAGACATAAACTTTTGATTATGAAAAAAATTATTTCAGCGATCGTATTAGCAACAATATTCTATTCTGCTAATGCACAGACAGAACAGGGAGACTGGATGGTAGGGGGTAGCTTTAACCTTAATACATCTGACAATAATACACAGATCGGTTTTCATCCGGGTGCAGGCATTTTTGCTGCTGATAACCTTGCAGTAGGAGGAAACATATCACTTAATTATACCAAGTCAGGTAATAATAAATATACGGCATTTGGTATCGGACCTTTTGTACGTTACTATTTTACAACGGCAACACAAACCGTACGTCCGATTATTCACGGAGCATTTAACTACCTGAGCACAAAAAATAAGATCGGGAATGTTTCATCAACCAACACCGGTACAAACTTCTTTATTGGTGGAGGTGCTGCAGCTTTTATCAGTAATAGTGTTTCCATTGACGCATTAATGGGCTACGACAGAACCAAGTATAAAAACTTTGATGGCAGCGGAGGTTTTGCTTTTAATATTGGCTTCCAGGTTTATATCAACAAAGGATTAATGGAGAAAGTTACAGGAAAGAAGTAGGGTAAGTCGGATACTGGATGCTGGATCCTGGTAATTTCTTTAATAATATTTTTTTGTTTTAGATTTCCCTGAGCATCCAAAGGCTGCAGCCGGTGTGGCCACTGTTCCCCATCGGACCTTTGAGATATTCAAATCCAAATTTGGCGTAGATATTCAGTGCCTGTTTCAACTCAGGCATTGTTTCAAGGTATATTTTACCATACCCGGCTTCCTTGGCAAAGAAGATGCATTTTTCAATCAATGTTCTTCCAAGCCCGGTACCTCTTGCTCGGGGTAATAAATACATTTTTACTAATTCGCAGGTATCTTCCGGCAGTCCCTCTGTCGGGTAGATGCCTCCCCCTCCAACAATTTCATTATTTAATTCAACGACAAAATAGGCAGCCTTATCTTTTTGGAATAACTCAAAAAGTGTATCGGTCGTCGGATCATAATAAACTGTTCCTGGTTTGTTGGCTCCGAATTCGGCAAGTGTATCCTTGACTATTTTTGAAAGAAAAGGATTATCAGAAGGTTTTATTGCTCTTATCACTGGTTCACTCATGATGTAAATATAAATTGCTGGAAGCCTCAAAACAAAAACCCCGTTCTGGCGGAAACAGAACGGGGGGAAATCATCAATATGAAACCTCTGCTGAAGCAGATGATCTCATGATGCGTAAAAAAAATTCATTACATAATTTATGCTACAGCTTTTTTCACCAGGTCAGCAGCCTCACTTAATAAAATAGCTGATTGAACTTTCAAGCCACTTTCATCAATTAATTTCTTAGCTTCCTCAGCATTGGTACCCTGCAGGCGAACGATAATAGGCACCCTGATATTTCCAATATTGTTATAAGCATCAATGACACCCTGTGCTACACGGTCGCAACGTACGATCCCACCAAAAATATTGATGAGGATGGCTTTTACAGCCGGATCTTTTAGAATGATCTTAAAACCAGCTTCTACAGTTTGTGCATTAGCAGTACCACCTACATCAAGAAAGTTAGCTGGCTCACCCCCGCTAAGCTTGATCATATCCATCGTTGCCATAGCTAATCCTGCACCATTAACCATACAGCCCACATTTCCATCAAGCTTTACAAAATTGAGGTTGTATTGACCCGCTTCCACTTCCGTCGGATCTTCTTCAGTTACATCTCTCAATGAAGCAAGATCCGCATGACGCATCAATGAATTATCATCCAGGTTCATTTTACAGTCAACGGCCACAATTTTATTGTCAGATGCTTTAAAAAGAGGGTTGATCTCTAACATAGAACAGTCAAGACCTACATAAGCATTATACAGGTTGGTAACAAACTTTACGCAGCTCTTGAAAGCATCCCCGCTTAATCCGAGATTGAAAGCAATTTTTCTGGCCTGGAAGGCTTGCAAGCCGCCAGAAGGATGAACCCATTCTTTAAATATTTTATCAGGAGTGTTATGAGCAACATCTTCAATATTCATTCCTCCTTCTGTACTATACATTACCACATTTTGTCCTTTGCTTCGGTCGAGCAGAATAGAAAGATAGAATTCCTTTCTTTCAGATGGGCCATCGTAATACATGTCCTGTGCAACAAAAATTTTATTGACTACTTTACCAGCAGGCCCGGTTTGAACCGTTACCAGTGTTCCACCGAGAATCTTTTCTGAAAACTCCTGCACATCTTCTAATGATTTAGCCACTTTTACACCGTTAATACCATTTTCTTTGATTGTTCCTTTTCCTCTTCCTCCTGCATGTATCTGCGCCTTGATCACGGCAAACTTGCTTCCGGTCTGGGTTTTGATAAGCCGGTAAGCATCTTCAGCATCATGAACGGTGCTGCAGGCATATCCTTCCTGAACAGGAACATTGTATTTTTTTAATAACTCCTTGGCCTGGTATTCGTGTAAATTCATCTTATAAAATTTGGGCGAAGATAAAAATTAGTGAACAGTGAATGACCAATAGCGAATAGTTTTTTTAATTTGGCTTATGAGATTGTATTTTCTGTTTTTGGCAGGGCTTATATCCTGTCAGCAGGGCCAAAAAATTCAGGCGCCTGAAAGAAAATCATCATTGGGCGGAACTGAGTTTTATCACAAAGCCTTTGCCATGAAATGGGCTGAAAGGGATTCATTTGTGTTGCAAGAAGTTTTCAATGGCAACTTACCCGATTTTCTGAAAAAATTCTCGCCGGTTCATGTTACAGCGATTGATTCAGTAACCGGGAAAACCATGCATGCTACCTATTATGTTTCTCCTGATTATCTTAGTATTGGTGTTAATAATGACTGGGCAAGGGTTAATATTACCCCAAAGGCAGCACAGCTAATAGCAGATACTTTGGGCTGTTTTTTACCAACCCGAAAAATGGTTGATGATATTTACAAAGCAGCTAAGGTTAAACTGGAGCCGGTACCTATGTACGCATATCGGGACAGCACACCAACTATGTGGCATCATCATTTAATAGTAGAAGGCCAACGAAAGGGTAGGAAGGGGCTAATTGCAGGCATTCAGAAGGATGTTGTCTTGAGCGGAAAAATTTCAAGAGATCCAAAACCCGAAAGAGTTGCCATTTACGGATGGCACAAGCTTGATGGGAAACCGATTCAACCTCTTTATACCGGGCATATTTATTGGTGGGTTGATTACAGCCAGGGTATCCGGCTTGTTTATAGAAAAATAAAAGTAAATGGTAAGTGGATGGATTATACGGATGTTTTAAAAGATGAATTACTCCAAAAGCTTTTGTGTGATGAAGAATATTGTGATTTTTACAGGTACCAGTTTTAAAAAAAAGACTTAAGGTTTTTCCTGCTTTTTTTATCATCTATTCTTATTTAACAAATTGAAAGCCACTATTGTATTTTTGCATCATTATTTTGCGGGTTAAAATCAGGAATACTGAGTAAAAAATTTACATACACTTTATTTTTCATTGTTTTTATAACATTTCATGCAGGAGCACAGGATGTTCCTTTGCAAAATATTGGTAACCGTTTGCAGCAGGTTGGCGGCATCCGAAGATCAATAGGGCAGGGAAGTTCAGATAGCTTACGAAAAAGAGACAAACTGGAAGATTCAATTACTATCAGTTTTCGCTATCCTGATTCAACCAAAAGCTATAAACTGGATTCTTCGATTGCTGATTTTAATTACCGTTTCCCCATTCCTGCTACACACATTTATCTCGGGAACCTGGGGAATGCCACCCATTCACTTTTATTTTCCCCCGTATTTGAAGCTGGTTTCGACCCGGGCTTTCATGGCTTTGATGCCTATACATGGAAATTAGAAAATGTTCGCTTTTTCCAGACAACAAGACCTTATTCTGAGTTGAATTATTTTTTAGGAAGCCGTACCGAACAAATGATCGAGTTGTTGCATACGCAAAACATAAAGCCAAACTGGAATGCTATGTTCCAGTACAGGCTGATCAACTCACCCGGTTTTTTCAAAAGCCAGAAAACGGATCATAATAATTACTTACTCGCATCAAAGTTCCAGTCGAAGAACCTTCGCTATACTAATTATTTTGCTTTAGTGGGAAATAAGCTGATCTCGGCTGAAAACGGGGGAATTCAGGATACAGCAGATTTTCTGGATGATCCTATTTACAAAGACCGGTTTATTATTCCAACCAAAATTGGTGGTGATGAAGCTTTTTCGTCAAATTTTTTTAGCAGTAAAATCAACACCGGGAATAAGTATAGCTTATTTACTTTATTCCTTCGTCAGCAATATGATCTGGGCCGTAAGGATTCGCTGGTTAGTGATTCAACTGTGATTCCGCTTTTTTTCCCTCGTTTAAGATTTGAACACACATTACAGCTTGATCAAAACAAATATATTTTCCAGGATTACAAGGCCGACTCAGTTTATTATAAAACCATTTATGATACAAGTCTGCGGAAACCACTTGATACCCTTATCATAAATGAGCGATGGCAGGTACTTTCCAACGATTTCTCAATTTACCAGTTTCCGGATGCAAAAAACCTGCACCAGTTTATCAAATTGGGCTTGCAACTTCAAAATATTATCGGGGACCTTTCAACCGGCAAAAAGACTTTTGTAAACACTGCAGGTCATGTTGAATACCGGAATAAAAGTAAAAATGAGGTCTGGGATATTGAGGCAAACGGTAAGCTATTTTTTACCGGCTTCAACCGCGGCGATTATCATGCTTTTATCAGTTTGCAAAGATTGTTAGGGAAAAAACTGGGATATCTTCAGCTTGGGTTTGAGAATATCAGCCGGACACCTTCTTTTGTTTTTGATGGTCGTAGCAGTTTCTATTTTTTAAAATCCAGCATGGATCTGAAAAAGGAAAACAGTACTCATCTTTTTGCTACCTACTTTCTTCCGTCATTTCGCTTAAAATTATCAGGTGATTATTTCCTCGCAACCAACTACACTTATATCCAAAATTATTATGAGGTTAAACAGGAAAGTACTTTGTTTAATATGCTGAGGATATCATTACTTAAGACGATTAAGCTGGGTAAGCGATGGAACTGGCATGCTGAAGTGTATCTGCAACAAGCTATTGGAGATGCACCTGTGAATGTTCCTGTACTTTATACCCGCAACAGGATAGCCTATGAAGGAAATTTCGGCTTTAAAAATCTGAATATTGCAACCGGCCTTGAGTTTCGTTACAGATCGGCCTATAAAGCGGATGGATATTCTCCGGTACTGGGTAGATTTTTTTACCAGGATTCAATAACTATCCGCAACCCACTTCCGGATATTGCTGCGTATATGAACTTCAGGATAAAACCATTTAAAGCATTTATAAGGATTGAAAATCTGAATACAGCGAGAAACCTGGAGGGTTTTAGTTTTACTAATAACAATTTAGTGGCACCGGGTTATGCATTGCCGGGTCTTCAGTTCCGCTTAGGAGTATGGTGGGGCTTTGTTAATTGATTTCTAAAGACCTGCCGCTGATAAAAATCAGTTTTTAAAAGATCGCTTTCTTTTTATCTTTGTTTGGTTCATGAAAAAGATCATTGCTTCCATAACGGTATTTTGCTACCTGGTAGTTACCTGTGGCGTTATTGTGAATGCACATTACTGCATGAACCAACTCTCATCTGTGCATTTATTTGAGTTAAAGTCAGAAAAATGCGACCTGTGCGGGATGGATATACATAAGTCCAAAGGATGTTGCCGGGACGAGGTTGGTGTGATAAAATTGGTGCAGGATCAAAACAAAATACCGGTTGTTAGTTATGATCTGAACTCCCCTGAACTTTTGGCTATCACAGTTTCTGAGTTTATTGTATCCCCATTTACAAACACTTACATAAATACACAAAATAGTTTTCATCCCCCTCCTTTATTATCCCGGCAGGATGCTTACCTGCATAATAGCGTCTTCAGGATCTGATACCTTTCTTTTTTACTATTGGGCTGATCTTTCTTTCAGCCGGGGAAATTTAATTTCATTACAAATATTATAAAAAGTAAAAATGAAAACTTTAAAATTATTATCGCTGCTTGCAGCGGGACTTTTCATCAGTCAGGTTACAATAGCCCAAAAAACAGTTACAGAAACTTTTCCTGTTTCCGGTAATTGCGGTATGTGCAAATCAAAAATTGAAAAGGCGGCAAAAGAAGCAGGCGCTGATGAGGCAAACTGGGATAAGACTAAAAAGGAAATAACTGTAAAGTATAGCACTGCTTCTACAAATACTGCAAAAATTCAGCAGAAAATTGCAGAATCTGGCTATGATAATGCCGGCTTTGCTTCTACATTAGAAGCATATAATAAATTGCCCGGCTGCTGTAAATACGAAAGGGCAGCATCCGATGAAGCAAAGATGGATTGTTGCAAAGATGGGAAGTGTACTAAAGAAGGACATGATGGTAAAGATTGCTGTAAAAAAGACAACGCTTCAAAAATGGATTGTTGTAAAGAGGGAAAATGTACTAAAGAAGGTCACGACGGAAAAGATTGCTGCAAGAAAGATCATGACGAGTCCCACTAACATTAACTAAATGGTTGGCAGAAGAGATCCTTTCTTTTCTGCCAACTTTCAAAGCTATGATCCGGTACAGACATATCGTTTTTATTATCATTTCCTTTTCTGTTTGGACAAATGTAACAGGGCAGTCTGGTTCACAACCTGGTGTTCCGGATGTTTCACTTCCATCACCTGCAGGTGCTGAAATAAAGCTTTCATCATTAAAAGGGAAAGTGGTTCTTGTTGACTTCTGGGCATCCTGGTGCGGGCCATGTAGGTATGCAAATAAACGACTTGCACAACTGTATGATAAATACAAGGAAAAGGGATTTGAGATATATAGCATATCGGTTGACTCCGATAAAAAGGCCTGGCTGAAAGCAATTCGAAAAGACGAAATAAAATGGACCCAGGTAAATGACAAAAAAGGATCAGCATCTACTGCCTATCAATGGGGGATATATGCATTGCCAACATCTTTTTTATTGGACAAGAACGGGCAGTTGGTGGTAGTTAATCCTGATGAAAAAAAATTAGAGAAGTTATTGAATCGATTACTCTGAAAAGATCATAGCCATAAATTGTATGGCTTATGAAACAGTTTTTTATAATTGTGCTGTTATTTGCTGCTTTGCAGTTGGCAGCCCAAAAGGGCAATACCGTAACTTTTACCGTTTATGGTAATTGTGAAATGTGTAAAGAAAGAATTGAGACGGCAGCTAAAGGAAAAGGCGTTATTACAGCAACCTGGGATGTTGATTCAAAGGTTCTGACATTACAATACGATCCCACTCAAACTTCGGTTGAAAAAGTTCATCAAAGAATTGCTGATGCAGGTCATGATACCGAATTAAAGAAATCAAAAGATTATGTATATAAAGCACTGCCCGAGTGTTGTCTTTACAGAGATAAAAAAAACGGAACACATTCTGATCATGGAGATGCTGTAGCAGATGATTATGCCACGGTAATGGGGGTTGTGATGGAATCAGATGAAAAAGGAAACTTCAAACCTCTTTCGGGAGCTAATATCATAGTAAAAGATAATAATTCAGGTGTTTCAACAAATGCGAATGGTTTTTTTTCACTGGAACTTAAGAAGAATGCATCGATCATTATAATCAGCTATGCAGGGTTTGAGTCAAAAGAGATTACCATCAGCAAGGGACAGCATTTAAACATAGTTCTGAATCGCTTAACCGGCCTACAGGAAGTTAAGGTTGTGGCACATAAAAACAGTATGTATGTTCCCAATAAATCAACTCTCAGAACAATGGTCATTTCTGAGAAAGAGCTTTTCAAAGCTGCTTGTTGCAACCTTAGTGAGAGTTTTGAGACCAATCCTTCGGTTGATGTTTCATATAATGATGCCATAACAGGTTCTAAACAAATTCAATTATTGGGATTATCAGGTAACTATTCTCAGCTTACTATTGAAAACATGCCCGGACCAAGGGGTATTGCGACACCATGGGGGCTAAATTCAATCCCCGGCACCTGGGTTGAATCTATTCAATTGACGAAGGGAGTAGGTTCTGTTATAAATGGGTTTGAAAGTATAACAGGACAGGTTAATGTAGAATTACGAAAACCTGAAACAGCGGATCAACTTTATGCTAATGCCTACGTAAATAGTATGGGAAAGACCGATCTGAACCTGAACCTGGCAAAAAAATTAAGCAGTAAATGGGCCACTGCTTTATTGCTGCATGATGCTTTTTTTGAAAATAATTCTGTTGATTTTAATAAAGATGGATTCAGAGATCTTCCTACCGGTAATTTATTTACAATGATGAACCGCTGGAAATTCAATAGCAATAAAGGGTTGATGGCACAGTTTGGTTTCAGGATACTGACAGATAATAAAGTAGGTGGTCAAACATCTTTTGAAGAAAGCAAACATAAACTCACTACAGATTATTATGGGGCGGGAATTAAGACAGACAGGCAGGAAGTATTTGGAAAGATCGGATATGTTTTCCCTGAAAAGAGGTTTAAAAGTTTTGGTTTGCAATTATCAGCTTTCCGGCATAACCAGGATTCTTATTTCGGGCTTACAGCTTATAAAGCTTTACAAAAGAATTTATACGCAAACTTTATATATCAGTCCATAATTGGCAACACGAATCACAAATTCAGAACCGGTATCAGTTTTTTAGCCGATGACTATGATGAGACTTATAAAACCACTAATTATAAAAGAACTGAAAATATTCCCGGAGCTTTTTTTGAATATTCATATTGCAAAGGAGAAAAGTTTGATTTGATTGCCGGCATCAGGGGAGATCACAACAGCCTGTTCGGTTTTTTTGTGACGCCAAGGCTGCACATCAGGTATCAACCTTTAACTGGTACAATAATACGGTTTGGTACAGGACGAGGACAGCGAACTGCAAATATATTTGCTGAGAACTCCAGTGTGTTCGTAAGTTCAAGAGATATAACAATTATTCCTTCATCAGGTGGTAAAGCATATGGACTTAAGCCTGAGATCGCCTGGAGCAATGGTATTGGTGTTGATCAGAAATTCAGATTTTTTAACAGAAATGGTAATATCGGAATAGATTTTTACAGGACTGATTTCGAAAACCAGGTCGTTGTCGATCTTGACAAATCAGCAAGAGAAGTAAATTTTTATAACCTGGATGGTAAATCATTCGCCAACAGTTTCCAGGCAGAAATAAATTATGAACTACTTCAGAAACTTGATATAAGGATCGCATACCGCCTTTTCGATGTTAAATCAACCTATCATGGTGAGCTGATGGAAAGGCCGCTTGTTTCAAAACATCGAGGTTTTGTAAACCTTGCTTATGAAGTAATGGGATGGAAGTTTGACTATACAGTAACCTATAATGGAACAAAACGTATCCCTTATACAGGAGATAATCCTGCAGAATATCAGCTTGCAACCCGGTCACCTTCCTATGTGCTGATGAATGCACAGATCACAAAGACGTTTGGTAATAAGTTCCCAATTGATGTATATCTCGGTAGTGAAAACCTGACAAACTATTACCAGGACGAAGTGATCATTGCCGCGAATGATGCCTTTGGGCAATATTTTGATGCATCTATGATCTGGGGACCAATTAGTGGCAGGATGTTTTATGGGGGAGTAAGACTAAAAATCAAGTAGCCAGTTTAAGTGGGGTAAAGACGCCTGGTTAAAGGGTAGATTGCGGACAGAACCATATTTTGAAAGCAATTTGGTGATCCTTTCATTATCGATAATAATTATTTCCGTTGCTTATTAAATTTGTATATTTGTCTAAAATATTATTTAGACAAGACTAAAAATATATTTAGATAAACTGAATAAAAATGAAAGACCCGGTTACATTATTATTGGTGGGTGTTCTGGTTCTGTGTTTACTGACATGGGTCTTTTGGCCGGGAAGGGGGTTGCTGGCATCACTGAACCGTATGCAAAAAAATACATTGAAGGTTCAGATTGAAGATGCCCTTAAATTTTTATTTGATTGCGAGTACAAGAATATTCCCTGTGGTTTAAACAGTGTGGCAGGAAATCTTGCTGTTTCTGCAGGAAAGGCTACGACAATTCTGGAACACCTGGTTGATATGGGGCTGATTCATTCTAAAGGGGAACTATTCAAACTAACTGATGCAGGGAGATCTTACGCATTGCGGATTATCAGGGTGCATCGTATTTGGGAGAAATACCTGGCAGACGAAACAAGTGTTGATCAGAAGAAATGGCATGGCGAAGCTGATTTAAAAGAGCACCAACTTACATCCGAAGCAGCTGAAAAGCTATCGGCGCAGATCGGTAATCCTGTTTATGATCCCCATGGTGACCCTATTCCATCAGTTGAAGGTGAAATGCCGGATAATAAAGCTATCAGCCTGACAGATATGAAGGAGGGTGAGATTGGTTTAATTGTGCATATCGAGGATGAACCCGGTTACATTTATGATCAATTAACTGCATTAGGTTTTTACCCGGGGATGCAGGTTTACATATTGGACGTAACCAATGAAAAGATAACATTCGCTGCTGAAGGGGAAGAGCATATACTGACACCTTTATTTGCTTCGGCTATTTCGATTGAGCTTTTAGAGGTAAATGAAAAACCTGTTAATCAGAAAAGCGAACTGCTTTCTTCCTTGAAAGTTGGAGAGAAAGCCGAGATATTGGGGATTTCTCCAAAATGCAGGGGCCAGCAAAGAAGAAGATTACTTGACTTAGGCATCGTTCCCGGCACCATTGTGACAGCAGAGATAAAAAGCTCATCAGGAGATCCTGTTGGATACCGGGTGATGGGAGCAACCATTGCGATCAGGAAAAAACAAGCAGAATTAATTTTTATTAATAAGAACTTTAAGGAAAATGGTACAGCAGCATAATTGTGAAAATTGCCCGGT
>DAOLIV010000058.1:0-12484 GCA_035328345.1 Chitinophagaceae bacterium
TCCACGTATTCCATTTCCTTCAGTTTCCACAGCATCGCATTTTCTTCCATCAGCTTCGCAGTGTTCAGCAGGCTACGGGTGCTGGCAGTTTCTTCCCGGCGCATAATGGTGTTGGCCTGCGCTTTCTTCTCGGCGATCAGTACCTGGTTCATGATCTCCTTCACATCACCCGGCAGGATGATATCGCGGATACCGAAACCATTTACTTCCACACCCAACGCTTCGGCCTTTTCCTTCACGGTTTGCAATACAAACGGCGCAATGCTCTCTTTCTTTTCCAGCAATTCATCAAAGCTGTAACCAGCCACGTATTCCCGCAGCGCCAGTTGAAAAGCCACATACAATTGTTTATCATACTCTTTGTTCTGCAACACTGCTTTTTCAATATCGCTTACCTTGTATTGCGCCCATGCGTTGATACGCAGCGCCGCTTTGTCTTTGGTCAGGATCTCCTGCCCGTTCACTTCCAGTTGTTGCTGGCGCATGTCCACACGAGCTATGTGTACGGTGATGTCGTTCTTCCACCAGTAATACAAACCGTTCTCCAATACTTTCACATACTTACCGTCAATGAACAGTACTGCTTTTTCAAAACTCTCCACACTTACACTACGAACATATGGCGCCACCAGTTTACTCAGCAAAGTTGCCCGGTCGATGTTCTCAGTGATCTCGATCTTGCCCAGGTCTGCTTTCACAAATTCATAATCGATCACCCCTTTCCAGTAAGTGTAACGACCCGCAGTTAATACCTGTTTCAGCAAACCGTTCTCATATTGCAAAACGATCTCATTATCCTTTACATCCACCACATGCAATGCTTTTGCCAGTTGTTCATCCTTCAGCAGGATGTTCAGCTCAATTGGTGCAATGAATGGTTTTGTCAGATCATAGACATAGGCATTTTCGTTCCACAACCAATAGGTACCTTCTTTCAGCATACGCTGGTACACTCCACGCTTAAATACCAGGGCCGCCTGGTATGCGTTTACTTTGATCCTTTTCATTTTTCTTTATTTAAAAAGTTACAGTTTGTTTTAATAAAGCCAGCCCGGTGTTCCATCAGTTTATTACGGAAGCTGGCTGTAACGACGCTGTTTATAATAGTTCGGCAACCATCGGACCTTTGTTAAAAACATAAGTCTTCTTTGTTACCGGAGTACCATATCTCCCATCATTAGCCTGCCAGCCTACTGGCACCAAACCGATTGCTTTGTATCCATGACGGTGCAGCATTTAAGTGCACCAGTTCTTCAACATTGCCGGTTCACCTGCCTGGCTTTAATTGTTATCACCATTTTTATAGAAGCGGTGGACTTCTGATTACCCTACTTCCCAAGAGTAGTGCTCTAACCACTGAGCTATTCAGGTTTTCAAACTGAAACAGGATTCGAACCTGCGCATAAGGGCTGTGCTCTATCTATCTGAGCTATCACATTTGAATTGTGAATGGGAGTTGCACCCATGACACCAGCATTTGGCGACATATGCCTCTTCAGCAACAGCATACAGTTTGCTACGGCAACTGCACTATGGTGTTTAAATACACTCATCCGGTTTGCCATAAGAAATCATACACCTCATTTTTGCATCAGCAATATTTTAAAAGAACTTAATTCATCATTTCCGCAGATCGCCTGAATCCGATGATCTCTGTCTTTTCGACCTTTTCTTCTTTCTGATCCAGGTTGGCGATCTCTGCAATAGTCATCGGCTTATTGATAATAGTATCAAAACCCAAATGATCGCTCAACCGCTGTGCCTTTGTTATACTCAACTTCCCGAATTCATATTTTGCGATCAGCCTTCCTTTCCGCATCAACGCACTGTCAATCATCGTCAGTGAACTATTGAATGTGCAGATCAGTTGTACATTCAGGAAGTCTGCCAGCAACCCATCTGAAATATTCAGCAGGTTGGATACGGATGAACTGTTATTGTGCCTTCTGTCCATGATAATATTTTCAGCATCTTCGATGATCAGCACCGTATCTGGGTTATCGATCAGCAATTCAATGAACTCAGGATTCATCAGGTTGCCCGCTACTGTGGGAGATAAGAACAATACCCGTTTCTTTATCTTACCCACCAGGTAACGGAGATAAGTTGTCTTACCTGTTCCCGGCAATCCGTGCAGTAACACAATACCCTTATCTTTCTTCCGGCCCAATCTTTTTCTTATTAACTCATCAGTTTCCTTAAAATCATCTTCATAAAAAAGATCCAGGTCCAGGCTTGTTCTTTTGATCTCCATTGCCCGTAACTCCAGCCTGCTTCTTGTTTGAACGATCAGGTTTATTTCCAATGGCTGACGTCTTTGTTTCTCTTTAAACTGAAGAGCCACATCCACTATTGATTGCACCAGGTTCATATCATTGCCGTCATGCAATATTTCACACCAGTTACTATCGAATTCCAGTAGGCAGTTCCTGTCCATAATAACAATGGTGTTATCAAACTGGAACTTCTTGTTCTGTTTCTTATACCATTTTCGCTGGTGTATGTTTTTTATATCGACAGCAAACTTTTCCTTAATTGTCTCAAAAGCTTTTTCTGCATCAATGTTTGATATAAAATGAATACTTGGAAGCTTATTAAAACTGTACAGGTAAAGTATTTTGATATCCAAAAAGTCATCAGCAAAAACATTATTCGCATTGATCACTTTCTGATTAAATAAATTGTCCATTTTATTTTCCTTTTTTAAATAGTAAAAATCATTTCATAATCAATGAAGCCACTTTTACTATTTCATTACAAGAGTCAGCATAATTTTTTTTTACTATCCTTTTAAAGAACTCACCGCTTTGATCACGGTGAGTTCATGAATCACTGCACCACTTTATTTGCACAATTAGAGCTGGCAAACGCTTCCGGCTTTGCCTTGAAGGCAAATCCCATCCCCACGATATAACCCATGGCATCCTTCAAAGCATCATTGCTTTTAAAGTTTGGGTTGGTGTTGATGTCGGCATGCACTTCCAGATCCACACTGAATCTTGAAAAGATGTTGCACAGTGCATACGCAACTTCAATACTCTTGCCTACTTCCATCAGCATCCGTTGTTTAATACTCATCTTTTGCCGGGTGATCTCGTTATGTATATACATGAAACCACCTTTTCCTTTCCGGATGAATACGATCACGGTGGCGAACTCTGTTTCTTTTCCTTTCACCTGGCTATCTGTACCGATGCACACTTTCAATTCATGTCCCGCCTCTCTTTCACGCATCAATACATTACTTACTTCTTCAGCGATCGGAATTTTAATTCGTTCGCCAGACAATTTTCTCCATTGTTGTTGTTCCATCGTTTTACATTTAACATTCAAAATTTTTCATTCAATATTTCCAGTGGTGCCCCGTGGAATTGAACCACGATCTCCGGGATTTCACTCCGGCGCATGCTTATCCATTCTGCCAAAGCACCAGTTTGTTTGCAATGAATATTGATTGATCACTATTTCCTCATCATCGAATTCACTCATCGCAAACTTTGCGGATGAAAAAGGATTCGAACCTTTAACCAACGGCTTAACAAACCGCTGCTCAACTATTGAGCTTTTCATCCATTGTCGGCCCGGTGAGACTCGAACTCACACCCCCCGGTTAAAAGCCGGGTACTCTTATCCAATTGAGCTACGAACCATCATTACTGTCAGCCTGAACAGATTCGAACTGTTACTAAATAGTTGCTGAGACTATCGCCTCTTCCGTTGGGCTACAGGATTATACTTTATGTTGACTTAACAAGATTCGAACTTGTATCTCTGCGTTCGTAGCACAGTATTCTTATCCATTGAACTATAAGTCAATTGCTTCTTTATTTTGGTTGACTCCGGGGTTCGAACCCTGATCTTCCGTTGCACAGACGGATGCTTTACCAATTAAGCTAAAGCCAACATCTGACTGACATCGGACTCAGATTCGAACTAAGAATATCAGACTCAAATTCTGATGTGTTGCCTATTACACTATCCGACGATGTAACCCATCCGGGATTCGAACCCGTATCGCCACATGGAAAGTGTGGCGTCCTCAGCCATTAGACGAACGTTCTGTATAGTGGACCGCCAGGGAATCGAACCCTGCACAAGAACATTGCAAATGTTTTTCGCCAGCCTTTGGAACATGGCAGCCCATCGTACAGTATAGCAGGCAGGACTCGAACCTGCACCCTCTCCATTCCAGGCGGAGTATCCAGCCAATTGGAATGCTGCTATATTTTTAAAAGAACTTTTGGAAAAGCGTCCCCGCTGCATCTCACGGGGATCGCTTATGCCTCCTTCTGCACATAATTTATTTATCTCAATTCGAATTCAGCGGGGTGGCGAACATCCCTGTCTTCATTTTCGGATATATTTTTCGTCCCCTTATTTCTTGGATCAACCATGATTAACCCAGCAATAAACCGAAGTGCCAGTACAATCAATAAAAATTTCATAAACACCTCTCTTTTTTAATCACAGAATTATTTTCTCCCGGTCATGATTGATAAACTCATGGTCAAACAATAAAAAAACCGGTCGTTTATTGCGACCGGTTTCTCTGCATACTCCGTGTTTACGAATTATGTACAAAACAATCCGGTCGTTTATGAATATTATTACTCATCTTTTCACTAATATGATCAACTCCTCTTCCTTCAGGAGCATACCAATGGCCTCTGGGAAATAATACTCCGCATAGCTGCCTTACTTCAGAAGTGGCTTTAAATCCTGTATGTTGTATTCTTTTCAGCATTTTATTTTCTTGTCACTTTAGATGCATTTAATTTCCAATTTCATAATTCACAACGCAACAAATTTTTATTCAAAAGAAAAGCCCCGCTGTCCTGCGGGGCTTTATGTATAGTGATTTTGGTTGTCTCAACAATCAGCAAACAAATATGCCCCGCCATTGGTATAACCCCTGGGATTAGACCAACTTGCTGTTTCAATATGAAATTTTCTTAGTTGCATATTTATGTTTTGCGGATGCAAAGATGAAATTATTTTTTGGATGTTGCCAAATTTTTGGAGAAGAATTTTAAAAAATCTTTTTCAAAATAATTTTCCTTGCTCCCCCGGCCTTCTGAAAATAGTTGTATCCAGGTGCCACTCTTCTGCATTCATGCCGTACAATTTTCCGTATTTTTTATACTGCTGTGCTACCAATTGTGCGATGGGACCTTCGCCACGCATACGAACACCCCATCTTGTATCATTCACTTTACCATCATGGCTATGTTCTATATTATGCCACACTCTGTCTGCCCTGTCAGGAAAATTTTTATACAACCAATCGTGAAATAAAAATTTAATAGCCCCATTCAATCGAATGAACGTATAAGCCGTAAAAGTGGCACCGTTATCCCTGGCCGCTTTCATGATACGTTGCATCTCATGTTCATTCAGACCGGGTATCATCGGTCCCATCATGATGCCCATACGAACACCGGCGTTGCTTAGTTCATTGATCACTTTCAGTTTTTGTTTGGCAGTGGTTGTTCTTGGTTCCATCACTCTCCTAAGATCTTCATTGAATGAAGTAATGGAGACCATAGCGGAAACGATTCTTTTCTTTGCCATTTCCTGCAGCACATCTTTATCCTTCAGTATCCATGAATTTTTTGTAAGTATCCCAACAGACTGATTGAATTCATTACACACTTCCAGCAATCCTCTTGTTAACCGGTAGGTTTGCTCAGCAGGCTGATAACAATCCGTATTGCCGCTAAGCATGATCGGTGTAGCATCCCATTTAGGGTTCATTAAAAATTTACGCAGTAATTGCAGGGCATTTTTCTTCACAATGATCTTTCTTTCAAAATCAAGTCCGGCGCTGTATCCCCAATATTCATGAACATTGCGGGCATAGCAATAAATGCACCCATGCTCACATCCTGCATAAGGATTCATGCTGTACATCATGCCTACATCAGGGCTCTCCACCTTGTTCACAATAGTTTTGGACTCCTGTTCCATATAAAGAGTAGCCACATTGGCATTCTCCCAATCATCAATACCTTCAGCATGTTCCCGGGTAGTTTCATTTTTCAGAAACTTGTTTTTAGTATTGAATTGTGCACCTCTTCCCTGCAGGTATGTTGATGACTCAGGTTCTTCTTTTTTAGGGACAACTTTAAAATGATCCTGTCGCAGTTTTTCAGACATCGTATTATGGTTTTTGGTTTCAAATAAAAAAGGAGAATAAAGAGTGATCCCCTCATTTCATTCTCACAAAATCATTACTCTTTATTCTCCTTGTACCGCACATACCCATCCCTTCTTTATCCCGGCTTGCTGCAGGATAATATTATCCGAATAATTCTCCCTGTTTTGTAGTAACAGGCAGGTTTTGAAATTCAAATTTTTGCACTATGTGATATTTCATTTCTCCAACCGGTCTTCTGAGCAAGGTCATGCTATCCGCAATAAACCGGCCGGTAAAATGTTTATTGCTATACTCGAGCCATCCCTTTTCATATTGCCAGGGTTTTAATTTCCGTGCAATGGTCAGGTGTGGTTCCAGGATAAAATGCGGCTTCTTATCATCATCCAGTTTCATGAGCCGCTGCGTTTCACTCCGTATCGATTTCACTAGGCTCTGAACTGGGATCTTGCTTACTACATTTATATATATAGTATGAGTAGGAAAGCTGCCAAAGTCTTTTAGCTCTGCTTTAAAAGGAGGAAATCCCATAGCGATTGCCCGCAGGCGATTGATGATCCTTTCCTCCATCAAAGCATATTGTGTAAATGTTACCAATGTTACATATGGTTTACCCCGGCCGGCATTTTCTGTTTTATATTTAACTGCAAAACTTTCTTTCACCTTTACGATCCTGTTCCATAATTCTTCATGAGGACTTAACACCAGTAAATACTCATTTACCCGGTAACCGGGTATCGTGTTCACAATACTTTCCATAACCCATCCATTTAATGATCCGAAAAATACTTACCCATTTTCTTAGCACTAATTTACTAAAATATTTAGCTTTACAAAAAATATTTTTATGGAAGGGGAAGAATTATTTTATGGGGCGGCCTATAGAGGCTCGAAACAGTTTACACAACAACAGGTAAAAACAGCAAACGCCACAGGCTTTGGCGCCGCAGCTGATGATTATGCAGAAAGAGGGATCGATCTGAATGAACAGCTGATCAGGAACAAACCAGCCACTTTTTTCTTTAAGATGAAGGGAGATGCTATGCAGGACGCCGGCATTTTTGATGGCGACGTACTTATTGTGGACCGGTCATTAAAATTAGCCAACGGAAAAGTAATTGTGGCAATACTAAATGGCGAGCTGCTGGTGAGAAGATTTCATAAAAATTTTTCATCAGCTTTTCTCGTTCCTGAAAACAGTCGCTATAAGCCCATTAATCTTTCTGAGTTCAATGACTTCGCTGTGTGGGGCGTGGTTGTTTATTCAATTCATTCTTTATAAAATGTATGCCATTGTAGATTGTAATAATTTTTATTGTTCCTGCGAACGGTTATTCAAGCCTCATCTTGACAGGAAGCCCGTTGTTGTATTAAGCAATAATGACGGCTGCATCATTTCCCGGAGTGATGAAGCAAAAAAATTAGGAGTTGAGATGGCAGGCCCTTATTTCAAAGCAAAGCCCTTGATTAAAAAACACAATGTATCTGTTTTCTCCTCTAACTATAATTTATACGGAGATCTTAGCTGGAGAGTAATGGAAACCTTACGAATCATGTTAGGCAATAAGAATGTAGAAGTTTATTCTGTAGACGAAGCTTTTCTTGATCTTAGTTTTTTTCCTCCTGAGGATCTGCAGGTTATTGCAAAAGAAATAAGAGAGACTGTTGAGCAGTGGACAGGCATTAAAGTATCAATCGGTGTAGCTCCTACAAAAGTTTTAGCGAAACTGGCTAATCGTCTTTCGAAGAAAAACAAACAACAAACCGGCTGCGTAGTGGTATTGGATTCAGATGACAAAATAATTGAGGCGTTACGAAAAACACCCGTAGATGATATCTGGGGTGTTGGCTTCCAGTATGCAAAAAAACTAAAAGAGCAATGGTGCATTTATGATGCGTTGCAGTTAAGAAATGTAAGTGAAGGATTTGCCAACACCTATTTAGGAGGCGTTGTGGGGTCAAGACTTATACGGGAATTGAAAGGATTAACATCAAAAGATATGGAAGATGAACTGGTAAATAAAAAAATGATTGCTACTACCCGCATGTTTGGTAGCCCCGTTGATGATATCAATGATATAAAAGAAGCAGTAGCTACCTACACATCAAGAGCCGCTGAAAAACTGAGGCGACAACACGGAGCGGCCAGGATTATAAGTGTATTTGTTGTATCCAAAGACGAAAGCCATTCCACTAATTATCATGGTGCCACACGCAGTGAATATACCACACTGCCGTATGCCACCTCATTCACCAATGAATTAATTAAGCCGGCCGTAAGTCTTGTTGATAAGTTATATAAAGAAGGAACTTTTTATAAAAAGGCAGGAGTAGTACTTAGCGGTATTGTGCCCGACATTTCTATACAGGGGAATCTTTTTTTATCAGAAAATAAAAACTGCGAACGAATACTCATGGATATGATCGACAATGTGAATTTCAGTCAAAGAGATGATGTGTTGAAGTTTGCTGCCAGCGGTACAACGAGAGACTGGAAAATGCGACAGGAACTTCGCAGTCCGAGATACACTACAAGATGGGGAGAGCTATTTGAAGTCAGCTAGAAAGATTTTTGCTAATAATAAAAAAAATATGGTGACCGCTTATACAAACGATCACCATAAATACGATATTAAAAATCAGAATCTATTATTCACTTTTCCGGTATTCATATGTTCGTTTTACAATCTTAACCGGCTTTCCTTTATCGTCGTATTCAGTTCGCTGTGTCCAGTTACCCATATCATCATGTGCATCATACGTATAAGTGGTAACTTTTGTAGTTGTAGAGTCTTTGGTTACCGTAGTTCTTGACACTTCTGTTTGTTCTCCCTTATCGTTGTACTTGTAAGTACTGCTGCTCTTTACATTTCCAAGACTATCTTTCATAGTAGAAGAAACGATAAGTGAGCTATCAAATGTATTCTGTCCTTCCTCTCTGAAAACACTGTCTTTATCATATTGTTTCCATGCAGTTACCTGTGCGTAGCTGTTTTGACTGATACCGGTATAATAATTAGAAAGTTTACCAGTAGAATCAAACTCCTCCGCTAAGGTATAATTATAGCTGCTATCAATCTTGGTTTGCATACTTCCGGATGGTTTCCCGTCTTTTGTATTGCTTGAACCTTTCCACATGCCGTTATCATATCTTTCATAAGTTGCTACACTTGTAACTTTTCCTTTGCTGTCACTTTCTGTCCATTTTACATAATTACCGTTTTCATCAATGATACCAACGCCAACACAACAGGAATCCATTTCCCCGGCCTTGCCGGAACTATCAACTTTGTACGGAGTTTCAGTGATGGAAGCAATGTCCCCTTTCAGCATTTCCTGTGAAATGTCGCTGTACATCATCTTTGATTCTTTTTCTTTTCCACTGTTGCAGGCAACAATAAGAAGGCAGATAAAAGATACTGCAGAAAGATTTTTCATTACAGTTAGTTTTAAAATTAAATAATGAAGGGCAGAAGTAAGAAGTCTTTACGGGGACACCACGAATCTACAAAAAATATATCCTACGTATCAAATTAAATTACCCGGAAACGGGCATTCTATCGCTGGCTAGCAATCAGCAAATTCAGGTCTGTGTACTTCAGATCAAACCGCTGGCTGAGGTAAAAATCTGTCAAGGCTCCTTTAAACATATAGATACCGCTGCGAAGATGCAGTTTATGCCATACCAGTTTTTCAAAACCACCTTCATCACCGGCTTCAAGCAGTAAAGGCATGATCACATTACTGATGGCCTGCGATGCAGTTCTTGCAAATCCAGAAGGGATATTAGGCACACAATAGTGTATCACACCATATTTCATAAAAATGGGATGCTCATGAGAAGTGATCTCTGAGGTTTCAAAACACCCTCCCCTGTCAATGCTTACGTCAATAATAACAGAGCCCGGTCGCATATTACTTACCATTTCTTCTGTTACCACCATTGGTGTGCGGCCCGTTGCAGAACCAATTGCACCAACGGCCACTTCACAGGTTTTTAATTGCTTGGCAAGTAGTCTTGGTTCAATAACGGATGTCCACATCCGTTGCCCGATGTTATTCTGCATTCTCTTCAGCCTGTACACACTGTTATCAAATACTTTTACGGAGGCGCCGAGTGCTAACGCAGCTCTTGCTGCATACTCACCAACAATGCCTGCCCCGAGAATAATTACTTTGGTGGGAGCAATTCCCGAAATTCCTCCTAATAACACTCCTTTTCCATGATTGGCTGAACCCAGGTACTGAGCAGCGATAAGCATCACCGCACTTCCGGCAATCTCACTCATACTTCTTACGATTGGGTAAGAATCGCTATCGTCTTTTAAATTTTCAAAAGAAATAGCTGTGATCTTCTTCTCCATCATCTTTTGAAGAATTTCTGCTTTCAAAACTGAAAGATGGATGGGAGAAATTATGATCTGGTTTAACTGCAATAAAGTAAGATCTTCTTCAATTACAGGAGCACTTTTAACCAATATCGGCGCCTTAAATACATCAGCTCTTTCGTACACAATCTTTGCACCAGCTTCACTGTAATCTTTGTCCCTGAAATGAGAACCTTCCCCAGCATTATGCTCGATCACTACCTGGTGACCATTGCTGATCAAAACGCCAACTGCATCCGGTGTTAATGCCACCCTGTTTTCCTGGAAAGCAATTTCTTTCGGAATACCGATCATCATTCCTTCTGTTCTCGGCTTCACATCAAGGGTTTCTTCCAGGGTTTCGTAACTGAACGATGTTGTTATTTTAGGTTTTTGATGGCTCATCGTTGGGTGCTGGTTTGATGCGGAGGTTTCTTAAAGAGGTGAATTTGCCTGTTTTTTGGCCTGTCAAATGTACCTAATTATTACCGATTGTCAGCTTTCTGGCTGCATTATCCATAAGAGAAATATGGACATGTACTGTGTTTTCAGGGAAAATTCCGGGTGCTTTTTCCGGCCATTCTGCCAAACAAATGTATCCACTGTACAGGCAGTCTTCAACACCGGCTCTTAATGCTTCCTCCTCATTCTTCAACCGGTACAAATCGATATGAAAAATCATTCTCTTTGTCCCTTCGCAATCGTATTCATATTCGTTGATGATCGAGAATGTGGGACTACCAACAGTGTCTTTAACATCTTTTATTTCACAAAGGGCATGTATAAACGTTGTTTTGCCTGCGCCCATCTGTCCATGAAATGCAAACACAGTTTTATCTTTATTTACTTCCCAGAATTCCTTTGCAACATCGTTGATATTATCCAGCGAAAAGATCCTTTCCATAACACAAATTTAGCAGGATATACAACCATGTTGTAAACATATTTCCTTTATTATAAAGTACCCGCCTCTCATTTGAATAACTTTGCAGTATGGATCAGATACAATGGAAAGTTGAAGGAATGGATTGCAATACCTGTGCAATAAATATTCATAAATACCTGGAAAAACAGGGAATGAAAAATGTGAAAGTCAATTTTGCCACGGGTGATGTGATATTTGATAAAGAAGAAAAAGTTGCGGAAGAAAAGTTGACAAAAGGCATATCCGACCTCGGTTACAGGATCACAAATACACAAGAACATGTTCATCATAAACATACGCATACAAAATTTCTTTCGACACATTTACAACGTTTCTGGACCTGCCTGCCATTTACGGCTTTGCTGATGTTACATATGATTCCCGGCATTTATCACAGTAAAGCATTTGAATGGCTGCATAATCACTGGGTACAGCTGGCATTGGCAACACCGGTTTATCTTATTGGCATGAGCTTCTTTGGAAAGAGTGCCATTAAAAGTATCCGCAACAGGATGCCTAATATGAATGTGTTAATCGCAGTTGGCGCCACCGCTGCATATGTTTATAGCTTGTACGGCTCCCTTACTGGCCAGGCAGAACAATTCATGTTTTATGAAACTGCCGCAGCTATCATCACCTTAGTGTTTCTTGGCAATTATCTTGAGACTGCTTCTATTAATTCAACTCAAAGAGAATTAAACAAGTTGGTAAAATCTCAAAAAGTGATGGCAAATATGATCGCTTTTGACGACGAACATAAAGAACAGATCTTCCAGGTAGAGAATACTCAGCTTCGTGTAGGTGATCTGATACTTATAAAAAACGGGGAACAGGTTCCGATTGATTGCAAAATCTTATGGGGTGACGTACATGTTAATGAAGCCATTATAACCGGCGAAAGTGTACCTGTTCACAGGTTTCCAAAAGACAAACTTATTGGGGGAAGTATCATTAGTGACGGAACAGTAAAAGCCCAGGTAACGGCGGTAGGAGAAAACACGGTTCTTTCGGGTATCATTAATATGGTAAAGCAGGCAC
>DAOLIV010000059.1:0-11872 GCA_035328345.1 Chitinophagaceae bacterium
TAGAGCACTTCCTTGGTAAGGAAGAGGTCGTGAGTTCAATTCTCATCAACGGCTCAAAAAAGTTTTAATCAGCAGCGTGGCTGCAGGTACTATAAGTAACAATTTTTAGTCAACACAACCTAAAAACAGATAAGATGGCAACTAAAGA
The DNA here is from genome assembly GCA_035328345.1 of Chitinophagaceae bacterium. Lineage (GTDB taxonomy): Bacteria > Bacteroidota > Bacteroidia > Chitinophagales > Chitinophagaceae > JJ008. Next base: position 149 of record DAOLIV010000059.1, read on the forward strand.
AACATTTAAAAGGGATAAACCCCACGTTAACGTTGGAACTATCGGTCACATTGACCATGGTAAAACAACATTAACTGCCGCAATTACAACTATCCTTTCCACAAAAGGGATGGCGCAGGCAAAAAAATATGATGAAATTGATGCTGCTCCTGAAGAAAAAGAAAGGGGTATCACTATTAACACAGCTCACGTTGAATATCAGACTGCTAATCGTCACTATGCTCACGTTGACTGTCCTGGTCACGCCGATTATGTTAAGAACATGATCACCGGCGCTGCCCAGATGGATGGTGCCATTCTGGTTGTTGCTGCTACAGACGGACCAATGCCTCAAACTAAAGAGCACATCCTGCTTGCCCGTCAGGTAGGTGTACCTAAGATTGTGGTATTTATGAATAAAGTAGACCTTGTTGATGATCCTGAACTTCTTGAATTGGTAGAGATGGAGATCCGTGATTTGCTGACTTTCTATGGCTTTGATGGTGCAAACACTCCAATAATCAAAGGTTCTGCTACCGGAGCTTTAGCCGGTGAAGAAAAATGGGTAAAAGGAGTTGAAGAATTAATGGAGGCTGTTGATAGTTATATTCCATTGCCTCCTCGTCCGGTTGATCAGCCATTCCTGATGTCTGTTGAGGATGTGTTCTCAATTACAGGACGTGGTACAGTAGCAACTGGTCGTATTGAAAGAGGCCGTATTAAAGTAGGTGAAGCAGTTGAAATCGTAGGTTTGATCGAAAAGCCTCTTGCTTCTACTGTTACAGGTGTTGAGATGTTCCGTAAACTTCTTGACGAAGGTGAAGCTGGTGATAACGCTGGTTTATTGCTTCGTGGTATTGAAAAGACTCAGATCCGCCGTGGTATGGTTATCGTTAAGCCAGGCTCAATCACTCCTCACACTGAATTCAAATGCGAAGTATACGTATTGAGTAAAGAAGAAGGTGGACGTCATACACCATTCTTCCAGAAATATCGTCCTCAGTTCTATTTCAGAACTACTGACGTAACTGGTGAAGTTGAGTTGGCTGCTGGTACTGAGATGGTTATGCCAGGGGATAATACGTCATTGACTGTGAAGTTGATTCAGCCAATTGCAATGGAAAAAGGTTTGAAATTTGCGATTCGTGAAGGTGGACGTACCGTTGGTGCCGGACAGGTTACTGAGATTATTAAATAATCAATTATCTTTGATACTTCAAAAGTCATTGGTCAAAAGGATTTTCCGATTGACCGGTGACTTTTGATTCTTACGGGCATAGTTCAATGGCAGAATAGCGGTCTCCAAAACCGTTGATGGGAGTTCGAATCTCTCTGCCCGTGCAAACAGAATAGTTTATGAATAAGATCACTAATTATATCAGGGAATCATACAAAGAATTATCTGAAAAAGTGACCTGGCCAACCTGGCCTCAATTGCAGCAGTCAACGATGATTGTACTGGTGGCAACATTGGTTATTACTTTAATAGTCCTTGGAATGGATACTGTTGCAGGTAATGCATTAAAGTTTGTTTACAAACAATTGTTTTAAAGATGGAAGAGACAACAAATACGGAAAGCTTGCAACAGGATACCAAGTGGTTTGTACTGAGGGTTGTAAGTGGTAAGGAAAAGAAGGTAAAAGAATATCTTGATAAAGAGATTTCCAGGGGTGGCTGGGAACAAGTGAAGCAGGTTTTCCTTCCTGTTGAAAAAGTTTATAAGGTTGCCAATGGCAAAAAAGTAATGAGGGAAAGAAACTATTACCCGGGATATGTAATGATTGAAATTGTAGACGGGAAATTGAACGATGATTTGCGGGACATAATAAAGAATACGACTAACGTAATTCACTTTTTGGGAAAAGATAATCCTATAGCTCTTCGCAAGGCGGAGGTAAATAAAATGTTAGGGAAAATGGATGAAATGGCTGAAGCCGGGGGAGTGAGTATGAGTGAGCCATTTATAGTTGGGGAAACAATTAAGATTATCGAAGGACCCTTTAATGATTTCAATGGTGTGATTGAGGAGGTAAATGATGAAAAGAAGAAATTAAAGGTAACTGTAAAAATATTTGGAAGGTCTACGCCTGTTGAACTGAATTACATGCAGGTTGAAAAAATTAGCTAGTATCCCTCTTTTTACTTTTTTTAAAGACCACCACAGGGTGGTTTTTTTGTTTTAGATAATTAAATAAAACCTTAATAGAATAGTTTTCTATCATTAATTATTTTCGGGAAAATTTTAGTTATCAATATGAAAAGCTGGATTGAAAAAAACAGGAACCTCCTGTATATATCCGGGTTGATCATACTTTATATTCTTTCTGTACTTATAAACCTCGGCCATTTAAACCTGCGTGTTGAAGAACCACGAAGAGCTATAGTTTCATTGGAAATGCTTGAAAGAGGAGAGTTTTTTGACTCTCATACAATGGGGTGGTCCTATTATAACAAGCCTCCTCTGTTTAACTGGATATTGTCCGGTCTTATGAAAATAACCGGATCAGACTCAGAATTTATCTGTAGAATTCCATCTGTGATAAGCCTTCTTTTGCTGGGGCTATCTAATTTTCTCTTTACAAGAAAATACCTGGGAGAAAGATTGGCGGCATTGTCTTCCTTTTTTGTTATGACCTGTGCGGATATGTATTTCTACTGGCTTTCCAACGGGGCAGAAATTGATATTTTTTATAGTCTTATTGTGTATTTGCAGGTAATTACTGTTTTTAAATTTTATGAGCAGAAAAAATTCGCATGGCTTTTTATAAGTTCCTGGTTTTTTTGTGCAATTGGTTTTTTTACAAAAGGGTATACATCACTGATTTTTCAGGGCCTGACTCTTTTGGCTCTTTGTGTGTATGCCCGATCATTGAAAATCCTGTTTCGTCCACAACATTTATTTGGAATTTTAGCATTTCTTCTTGTTAGCGGCTCTTTTCTTTATTTCTATAGTTTTTCCAATTCACCAAGGGTGTTGTTGATAAATCTCCTGAACGAGTCTCTTCTTAAATCAGCAGTGGGCCAGGAATCGCATGGTAAATTCTATAAAATATTTTCATATCCTCTAGTCCTTATTAGAGTATTAGCTCCATGGTGTTTTATTCTTTTGTTTCTCATCAAGCGAAAAACTTTTAAGCTATTCGACAATCCTTTGATTCGTTTTTCTATATTTTTTATTCTTTTTAATATCCCTGTTTATTGGTTGACTGGTGCTCAAAAGACCCGTTACATTATTATGTTTATTCCTTTTGTTATGAGCATTGTAGTGTATCTCATAAAGCAGGTTGAAGAACAACTTCCGGCATTGTTTGATAAGATATTCAGGTATGCCGGGATTTTATTTGTGTTTGTTCTTGCCTCTATTATTATGCTTCCTTTTTTTGCTAAGGTTGAGTGGGGGTATTCTTTACTCTTTAGTGGGTTTTTGTTATTTTTTTTAATTCTTTATTACAGGAGCCGGCAGTATAGGATATGGCTGTTTTTGACAGGTGTGATCTTTGTTCGTCTTATTTATGCATCCATTGGCATCCCCCTCAAAAAGCAGAAAGAATTTGATTATCATGAGATGGCTATGAGACTAGCTGAAAAAAATAATTTCCATGAGATTCGCTTCTGGGCGAAATCTGAAAAACTTCCATTGGACATCGTATGTATAGATACCATTTACAAATGGAAGGATAAGCCTGTATATGTAATACCCGGATTAGTCAGCTACCAGGTTCCTTATTATTTCTACAAGGCAACTGGAGTTTTAATGAAATATGATACCACTATTTATCCCGGGAAAACTTATGTTTCATATCGGCCCTATCTTGGTGGAACAAATTTCAAGGAGATTGCATCTTACTATGACAAGCAGTTTGGCGATAGTCTTATTTTGTTCAGGAGCATAGAAGAATAACTTTAAGATTTATTTCACTTTAAAGGCTACAAAATAATAGTTATTCGCTGCCGCAATTAATTCGAGATTGGTGTAGTATGATTGAACAAATTCATGAAACGCTTTAAATTCATGTGTAGGAACAGCAAACTCATCAAAAAAAACGATGTCATCCTTTTTTAGAAATGAGCTTAAAGAAGTTAAAACAAAAAGGGTGGCTGAATAAAGATCAGCATCCATCATTATTATGTTTCTTTTGTTGTTGTCAAAAATTTTCAAAAAACCTGGCAGAGTCTGTTGAAAAAGTCCCTGGTAAAATTTTGCTCTGGTGTCATTAACTTCAGGGGGGGTAGTGTTTGAATTGAATGTCCCTTTTTTATATACCCCAAAATCTTCAGGTAAGCCGGTAAAAGTGTCGAATCCTGCAAAAAAGCTATCAGGATGTTTGTTTTGATCCAGAAACCAACGAAAAGACTGACCGCTTGCTACACCGAATTCAAGGTAATTTATTGGTATATCCAGCAGTTCTTCCTTCTCAAGGACCCATTTATACATTGGATATCTTTTTTCATAGTTCCATTTACTTGGGAAATCGTTATAGCTTATTTTCCTGTTCCGATATGCCCATGATGAGAGCTTGGATAAGTAACTCATATTCATAAAAAAACCAGAAAAAATACCGAATATCCAATGCAGCCTTAGGTATAGGTAAGCAATTTTTATATAGCGAATGAAAAAAAGCTTCATGTAAAGAAATTCTTTTTTGAAAGTTTTAAATCTGCAAAAGTAGAAATATATTTATATGCTCATTTCCAATGCGTCAAATTAATTCTAAATACTTTTTTTTCGCAATTTGTTTGTTTGCGTTTATCTCCTGTCAGAAACAGACAAATGAGATTCTTCCTGCCCCTGAAAATTCTGTGCCGTTGGTTGATGCCGGTAGCTTTCAGACAATCACCTTACCAACCGATTCGATAATACTAACAGGATCAGCCAGTGATTCAGATGGTCATATTGTAGCTTATTTATGGAGCCAGGTTTCGGGTCCGGCTGCATCGGTAATTGTTAACCCCGGATCAACCTCTACTAAGGTGAAAGGGCTAAGACAAGGATCGTATCTTTTTCAATTAATGGCAGTAGATGACAACGGGGCAACGGGTGTTGATACTGCATCTGTTCTTGTAAATCCTTCACCTATACAAACACTAACTCTTCAACCAACAAATAATCCGAATGAGTTTTTGTTGGTTAATAATAACGGGATCAATCAGAGTGGTAGTGGTTCACCTGATATTCCAGTTGAAGCCTGGACTAGCGGAGGAAACCCTTATACAGTCAGAAGCCTTCTTAAATTTGATTTAAGTACTATCCCTTCTACCGCAACTATAATTAGCGCCAATCTATACTTGTACTCTTATCCGAGTCCGACTCTAAACGGGAATTTTACTGATGCCAATTTTGGAACTGCAAACAGTTTTACTGTTCAGCAAGTTACTGGAAACTGGTCTCCCGGAAGTACTACCTGGTTTAATCAACCTGCAGCAACAACTACCAACCAAGTTGTGGTTCCACATACAACTCAATCTACGTTAGATCTTGACCTGGACGTAAAGAATATGATCAGTTCAATGGTAAATACTAATAATTATGGCTTTCTCTTAAAACTGCAAGCTGAGACAATCTATAACAGTAGAATATTTGTTTCTAGCTACAATACGACCTATCCTACAAAGCGTCCAAAACTTGTCATTGTATATCAATAGAGACTCAGGTATATGCTTGCTTACGAAAAATAAATCCATTTAAAACTAGATTAATTCTCTTTAACTCTTTATCTTTGCCGCCCCAATAAGTTCTTTTTATTCCCGCTAAATCGGGAAAGAAGTTTGGGAGATCAAGTAAAGCAGCCTAAATAGCTGAAAGAAAGGTCGTTAACACCAAAAGTTTTAAAATGGCAAAAGAAATCTCTGGCTTTGTTAAGCTACAGTGTAAGGGTGGCCAAGCCAATCCTGCACCTCCGATCGGTCCTGCGTTGGGTTCCAAGGGTATTAATATCATGGAATTCTGTAAACAGTTCAATGCAAGAACTCAGGACAAAATGGGAAAAGTTCTCCCCGTAGTAATTACTGTTTACTCCGACAAAAGTTTTGATTTTATCATCAAAACTCCTCCTGCTGCTGTCCAACTGATGGAAGCTGCTAAAATTCAAAAAGGGTCCAAAGAAAGCAATCGTAACAAGGTAGGTAAAGTAAACTGGAACCAGGTTGAGGCAATTGCGAAAGACAAAATGCCTGATCTGAACTGCTTTACTATTGAAAGCGCCATGAAAATGGTAGCAGGTACTGCCCGTAGTATGGGTTTAACGGTTGAAGGAAAAGCCCCCTGGGAAAATTAATCCTTGATTAAAAAAAGAATTACAATGGCATTCATCAGTAAAAAAAGAAAAGCTGCAGACGCTAAAGTCGAAGCAAATAAATCATATTCATTAAAAGAAGCTTCATCATTAGTAAAACAAATTACTACTTGCAAGTTTGATGCTTCTGTGGACCTGCATATCCGTTTAGGGGTTGATCCTAAAAAAGCAGACCAGGCCATCCGCGGTACTGTTACGTTACCTCATGGAACTGGTAAAACAAAAAGGGTATTAGTTCTCTGTACACCTGATAAAGAGGCAGAAGCAAAAGCTGCCGGCGCTGATCATGTAGGATTGGATGAGTTTGTTACTAAAATTGAAGGTGGATGGGTTGATATTGATGTGATCATCGCAACTCCATCAGTTATGCCTAAAATTGGTAAACTGGGTAAAGTATTAGGTCCAAGAAACCTGATGCCTAACCCTAAAACAGGAACTGTTACAAACGATGTGGCAAATGCAATCAACGATGTAAAGGGTGGGAAGATCGCTTTCAAAGTTGATAAAGTTGGTATCATCCATGCTTCAATTGGCAGGGTAAGTTTTGCTCCCGAAAAAATTGAAGCAAATAGCCAGGAATTATTGAACGCAATTATTAAGGCTAAACCTTCTTCAGCTAAGGGAACTTACCTGAAAGGAATTAGCATGGCAAGCTCCATGAGTCCCGGCATTGCCATTGACACCAAAGGATTTGTTCATTAATTAAAAAACTGATTCCGGCTTAGCCGGGATGACAAATAAAAAGTCATGACAAAAGATCAAAAAAACGAAGTGATTGAAGTACTGAAAGGAAAGTTTTCCCAGTACAGCAACTTCTACATAACCGATACTGAATCACTGACTGTTGAACAGGTTGGCAAACTGCGCCGTGCATGTTTCAGCAAGAAAGTAGAGATGAAGGTGGCTAAAAACACCCTGATCAAAAAGGCATTGGAGTCTTTAGATAATGAGAAGTACTCAGGAATGTATGATTCACTGCACAAAGTGACAGCTCTGATGTTCTCAGAAAATCCAAAAGAGCCTGCTTTGATCATCAGTTCTTTCCGTAAAGAAAACAACGGTGAGAGGCCTGTTTTGAAAGCAGCATTTATTGATGGAAGTGTTTATGCCGGTGATGATCAATTGAATGCTCTTACAACACTTAAGAGTAAGACCGATCTTATCGGTGAGATTATCACATTATTGCAGTCACCTGCTAAGAATGTGATCAGTGCTTTAAATGCAGGAAATAAACTTGCAAGCCTTGTAAAAGCTTTGGAGGCAAAGGCAAAGGCTTAAAATTTGAATCCCAGGCCTTCGGGTATTATGTGAAGGCATATTTATAAACCTCCGCCGGAGTTCTTCGATAAACCCAGAACAATGAAGGCGGTTATTAAAAATGTAAAAAATGGCAGATTTAAAATCATTCGCTGATCAGTTAGTAAACCTGACAGTAAAAGAAGTAAACGAATTAGCACAAATCTTAAAAGAGGAATACGGCATTGAGCCTGCAGCTGCTGCTGTAGCTGTCGCCGCTGGTCCTGCTGCTGGTGGTGGCGCTGCTGCCGCCGAAGAAAAAACTGCTTTCAACGTAGTATTGAAAAGCGGTGGTGCCAACAAACTGAATGTTGTGAAAGTAGTAAAAGACCTGACTGGTCTTGGACTGAAAGAAGCAAAAGACCTGGTTGATGGTGCTCCTAAAGCTATCAAAGAAGGAGTATCTAAAGCTGAGGCTGATGATATTGCAGCTAAGCTGAAAGAAGCTGGTGCTGAAGTGGAGATTGCTTAATTCATCTTCAAACAAATTTAAAACCCTCTTAATCGAGAGGGTTTTTTTATTGGGCAAATAGATATGGGGAGATTTTTTTATAGATATCATCTGTTATTGCCATTACTTTTTTTATATCCTCAATTCTTTCAAATGGCCCATGTTCATTTCTATAGGAAACTATTGGGTTAGCAATACTGTATTTAATGTATGGATGAGCTTTCAATTCATCAACACTTGCCGTATTGATATTTATTTTTCGCAATGAATTATGCTCAAGTTTCAGGTATTGTTTGATCTTTTGAAAAGTGGAATCTGGTAAGCCATAGGTTTCACCAATTTGATCAATAGAGTAAAAACCTCCTAACTTTTCCCTGAAATTCACAATCCTGAAAGCAAGCTTGCTGCCAATACCGGGTAATGCAATAAAGGCTGTTGTATCGGCTGTATTGATATCTATGACAGTATATCTTGGTGAATAAATCTTTGAAGGGGTAGTGCCATTATTAATTTGCGGCTGTTCTTCGTATGTGGCCTCTTGTGGCTTTATGCGAACATAAGGCAACAGCTTCTCGTATTGATTTTTGTAAAGGCCATATATTTTTTCGAGGTCCTCTGGTTTTTTGAAACGGCCACCTTTGCCAAGGTAGTTTTTTATAGTGTTTATTGTTTTTTCTCTCAGCCCCAGTCTTTTCCAGCCATCTGTTGTTAAAGTATTAGGGTCGAAATAAAAAAGTTCGCCATCTGACATCTGAGAGTAAGCGGATTTTGATTGGTCGTATTGATAATTGTTGCTGTTGTTCTCGTCGCCTCCATGTATTGTAAACGAATTAGAATCCCTGATTTCGTCAAGTTTTTTAATTGCATTAGTCCATGCGGTGTCGATTCGGGTTCCTTTAACTTTTGCCGAGTTTGAAATTGCCATAGGCAGGAAAAAAATTGAAAGAACAAGCACTAAAATCGAGATTATGGCAATTCTGTCCCTTTTAGAAAAAGTAAGGTAATCGGCAACAAATTCCCTCCACTTCATAATACTGTTTTGCCCGAAATTAATGGCTCTGAACGGTCCCAAAAATGGCCTGTTTGTGGTATTTTGGCCGGGTTATTGTGAGCAAACTTTTCTTGGCTGAGAAATATAATTCCTTACCTTTGCCATCCTTTATTTTGGCCAATAATATTTTGACACCCCAAATCATACGTAAGTAGCTGACTTTCATAGACCTTGTATTTTTGAAAGATAGAAGGGCTATATGTGATTTGTGTGTTCGCAACATTCTTAAACCGGTTATACGCATATGTCTTCAACAAAAGTGAACTCAAGAGTGGATTTCGGTAAAATCAAGCACCTGGCTGAAACACCGGATCTTCTCGAAGTACAGATCCAGTCATTTAAAGAATTTTTTCAGTTAGAAACCACACCTGACAAACGGAATATTGAAGGTTTGTTCAGAGTGTTTAAAGAAAATTTCCCGATTACAGACACCCGGAACATTTTCGTTCTGGAGTTTTTGGATTATTTCATAGATCCTCCACGTTACACAATTGAGGAGTGTATGGAAAGAGGGCTGACTTATGCTGTTCCATTAAAAGCAAAATTGCGACTTAGCTGTAATGATGAGGAGCATGTGGACTTCCAGACGATCGTTCAGGATGTTTTCCTTGGAAATATTCCTTACATGACTCCCCGTGGAACTTTTGTAATAAATGGAGCTGAAAGGGTAGTCGTATCACAACTTCATCGTTCTCCGGGAGTATTCTTCGGACAATCTATCCATCCAAACGGAACTAAAATCTATTCTGCAAGGGTAATTCCTTTCAAAGGAGCCTGGATGGAATTTGCTACTGACATTAACAATGTGATGTATGCATACATTGACCGTAAGAAAAAATTCCCGGTAACTACACTTCTTCGTTCAATCGGCTACGAAACAGATAAAGATATCCTGGAACTGTTTGGTATGGCTGATGAAGTGAAAACTGATAAAAAGACTCTTTCCAAATATGTAGGAAGAAGACTTGCTGCAAGGGTATTGAGAACCTGGGTGGAAGATTTCGTGGATGAGGATACGGGAGAGGTCGTTTCGATTGAAAGAAACGAGATCGTAATGGAAAGAGATACTGTTCTGGATGAAGAAGCGATTGATACTATCTCAGAAATGGATCTTAAGAGTGTGTTTATCCAGAGAGAAGATGTGGGAGGTGATTATGCCATTATTTACAATACGTTGAACAAAGACACTTCAAATAGTGAGCTTGAGGCGGTGCAATTTATTTATCGTCAGCTAAGAGGAGCTGATGCACCGGATAATGAAACTGCAAGAGGCATCATTGATAAGCTATTTTTTAGTGATAAGCGTTATGATCTTGGAGAAGTAGGTCGTTATAAAATCAACCGTAAGTTGGGCATTGACCTACCAATTGAGAAAAAGACATTGACGAAAGAAGATATTATTCTGATCATTAAATACCTGGTAAAACTAACCAATGGTAAAGCTGAAATTGATGATATTGATCACTTGAGTAACCGTAGGGTTCGTACCGTAGGTGAGCAGTTATATGCTCAGTTCGGCGTAGGTCTTGCCCGTATGGCAAGAACGATCCGTGAAAGAATGAATGTCAGGGATAACGAGGTGTTTACTCCGGTTGACCTGATCAATGCCAGGACTCTGTCTTCTGTGATCAATTCCTTCTTCGGGACCTCACAGTTATCACAGTTCCTCGATCAGACCAATCCTTTATCAGAGATCACGCATAAACGCCGGATCTCCGCTCTCGGACCTGGTGGTTTGAGTCGTGAAAGAGCAGGGTTTGAAGTTCGTGACGTTCACTACTCACATTATGGACGTCTGTGTACTATTGAGACGCCGGAAGGTCCAAACATTGGTTTGATATCTACACTTTGTGTACATGCCAAGATCAATGAAATGGGCTTTATAGAAACTCCTTACAGAAAGGTTCATGATGGTAAAGTAAACATGAAGGAGTTGGAATTTTTAAGTGCAGAAGAAGAAGATGAAGCAAAAATTGCACAGGCCAATACTCCTTTGGATGAAAAAGGAAACTTCAAGGAAGATAAAATTGTGAGCAGGGAAACAGGCGATTTCCCGATTCTGGATAAAACTGAAGTTGAATATATGGATGTGGCACCGAACCAGATTGTTGGATTAAGTGCTTCATTAATTCCATTCCTTGAGCATGATGATGCCAACCGTGCCTTGATGGGATCAAACATGCAACGCCAGGCAGTTCCCCTTATTCGTCCGGATGTTCCGATTGTTGGAACAGGCCTGGAAGGAAAAGCTGCGAGAGATGCAAGAATTCAGATCCACTCAGAAGGTGAGGGTGTTGTGGAATTTGTAGATGCAAACGAAATTCATGTTCGTTATGACAGGGATGGTGAAGAAAAACTGGTAAGCTTTGAAGATGATTTAAGAGTCTACAGGCTCACTAAATTCATTAAAACAAACCAGGAAACCTGTATAAATCTTAAGCCTGCTGTTAAGAAAGGCCAGAAAGTTAAGAAAGGTGATTTCCTCACTGAAGGATATGCTACACAAAATGGTGAATTAGCGCTGGGTAAGAACCTGAAAGTTGCATTCATGCCATGGAAGGGCTACAACTTCGAGGATGCTATTGTTATCAGCGAGAAAGTGGTGAAAGAAGACCTGTTTACTTCTGTTCACATTTCTGAATATGAACTGGAA
>DAOLIV010000060.1:0-9129 GCA_035328345.1 Chitinophagaceae bacterium
ATTGCTGAGTTTTTTTTAAAATATAAAAAGTTGAATTTATAGAATATCCGGTCGTTCAGAGAATTGGCCTTCTTCCACTAATTCCTCCGGAGTCTTTTTGTATAATATCATACCCAGCATCATAATAACACTGGTGACCAATATTACAAAGAAGAGAATTCCATCATTAAAAGATGTAAGCTTCAGGGTCTCCGGTATTTTATAAAACAGTACAATTGTAATAAGTCCCCGGGGTATAAAAAATGATTCAGGAAACATATTTGTTCTTAATGTGAAGCGCAGATAAATAAGCCGGATAAAGAAAAGTATCAAAACGATCAGGCTGCCTACCAATATCACATCAGTTTGATTTAAAAAGCTGAATGAAATAGAGTAGCCAAATAATATGAAAAAGAAGGTCCTTACCAGGAAAGACGACTCTGCTGTGATAGAATGCATCAGGTCTCTTAATTCTGACACCTGGTTGTTTGGAAAAAACTTTTGAAGGAAGTTTATCTTCACCAGTTCCCAGTTGTTGATCAATAACCCAAACACAAGAATGATAATAAGAGATGGCAAGTGGATCATTTTCCCGCCAGCATAAATCAACACAAGTAAAGAAAAGATCAGAAAGAATTTTATATTCAGTCTTGTTCTTGAAAGGATTAAAAATAGCAGCAACGAGACCAATACAGATAACAAAACAGATAAAATAAGATTTCCGCTGAATGTCAGAAATGAACCACCGGTAAGTGTCTCTTTTGCTGTGAAGTAGTTAAAAGCAACGATGCCGATTATATCAGAAAAAGATGCTTCATAAATAAGAAATTCTTTTTTATTGGCGCTGAGGTGGTGAATACTTGGAATTACAATGGAACTGCTCATGATAGAAAGCGGAATTGCGTATACAATGCAACTCAATATCGGTTCATCCAGCCAGATATGAAGCAAGGTGGCGACCAATGCGGTGGAAAGAACCAATATGATAAGTGCGGAAAGAAATGAATCTCTTACCAATTTGATCTTGCTTCGGTCTAACTTCAGATCAAGCCCTGCTTCCAGTACGATCATGATCAATCCGATTACACCCAGTAATTCGATGAGTTTAGGAGAAAAAGCCACACTAAAATGCCCGGCATCAGCAATAGCTCTGAAACCTATACCTGCAAAAAGTAGTAGTAAAACTGAAGGAATCCTTATATAACTGCTGATGATAGAGAATAAATATGAAACGATTACAAGTCCGCAGCCAATGATCAATATTTCTTCGGTACCGATATTCATGATAAAATGAAATTACAGGAAAAAACGCTAAAACCATTCCCCGTTTATCATCACTTTGTCAATGTTGTCAGAACCGAAAGCGTAAGGTAAAAATGCAAGAGAAGGAATAGGTTTGGTAAATATCAGGTTGGCCTTTTTTCCTCTCGTAATACTACCCAGTTCATCCTGTAATTCCACGGCAAATGAAGCATTTACTGTTGCAGCGTTAATAGCTTCTTCCGGAAGCATACGCATTTGTATACAACTCAGGGCCACAACAAAATTCATGTTACCGGATGGAGACGACCCGGGATTGTAATCAGATGCCAAAGCGATGGCGCAACCTGCATCAATCAATTTTCTTGCAGGTTGGTAGGGCATTCGCAAAAAGAATGCAGCAGTAGGCAATAATGTACCAATCGTATTTGAGGGAGCTAACTTCTGGATCGCATTTTCATTCATGGTTTCAAGATGATCCACTGAAACAGCACCAAGCTTTACACCAGTTTCTACGCCACCGGAAAAATTAAGCTGGTTGGCATGGATCTTTGGTTTTAAACCAATATCCATACCCGCCCTGCAGATCATTTCTGTTTCTTCGGGAGAAAAAAAGCCTGTTTCGCAAAACACATCAATATAATCAGCAAGATTTTCCTGTGAGATTGCTGGCAGCATTTCATTTATGATCAGGTCAATATATCCCTGGTGATTTTCCCTGTACTCAACTGGGTATGTATGGGCGCCAAGAAAGGTAGCTTTTACCGGGATGGGAGATGTTTCTTTTAATTTTTTAATTACCCGTAGCATTTTCAACTCGCCTTCTACACTAAGACCATATCCACTTTTGATCTCAATAGCACCTGTTCCCATTCGTATCACATCGTTAAGCCTTAATCGGGCCTGCTTCAATAATTCTCCTTCTGATGTTTCATTGACTTTTTTGGCAGAGTTAAGAATGCCTCCTCCTCTTGCTGCTATTTCAGCATAACTTAAACCTTTGATCTTGTCTACAAACTCATCCTCCCGGCTGGCAGGAAATACAAGATGTGTATGTGAGTCGCACCATGTGGGCATTACAAATTGCCCGGAAGCGTCAACAACATTTTCATTTTCAACAGCAGAAATTGATCCATCCGTCATAGAACCATAATCTTCAATAATGCCATCTTTGATCAACAACCATGCATCATTAATACAGGGAAGTTTGGAAAGTTCTTCTCCTCTTAGCAGCCGGGTTTCTTCACGGGTATTGACAAGACATTTGATATTTGTGATCTTAATCGTCATCCTCCCAGTCAATTTTTATTTTTCTTCTCATCAGTTCTTTAATAGGCTTTCCTTTATCATCATATTCTGATACCGCAATAAAAAAAAGATATAATGGTGATTTGAGCTCTTTAAGTTTTATTGCTTTCTCATCTGCCACATCATAGAGCTGTTTGATCACTTTTGAACAGATCACAGTGCTACTATCAATTGGAACTACATCCCGCTGAAAAGGGAACCAATCGGCTTTTGGGTTGTAAAACCAATACGACCATCCGGTTTCAGAAATATTCAGTTCTTTATATGTATTGAATTTATCTTCTCTTAGTTCAAGCAAGGGGAGATAAATAAAATCACGGATGGGACCTTGCTCAGTAAAACGGTAAACGGAATCACGGATACTGGCAAAAACATACACCCCTTCTATATTTTGCAGAAGTACCTGGAATTTAAAGGTCTTCTTTTTCAAGGTCAGCTGCGACTGAAATTCATTTAACATCAGTGCATCATCCTGCAGTATCCTAATGAGTACTTTTTTTTCCTTTGCCTGGGAGAATACTGACGTGAATATCAGCGATAAAGACAGTGTGAATACAAGGGTAATGCGGCGGTGCATATAGTTTGTCAGATGTTTATCTAAATTAATGTATTATTCGCAAAGTTCTAAGATGCTGAAACAGGGCAGACGGTTGTCTTTAATCTTCCTCTGTCCACTCTATTTTTACCTTTCTTCTTAGCAATTCTTTTTTAGGAGATGCATTTTCATCTGATTTATCTGTAGCCACAAAAAAGAGGTAAAGAGGATCAGAGATATTTTTAAGTTTTACTGATTTTTGATCTGCAACAAAGTAGAGGAACTTGATTGTTTTTGTGCCCACTACAGCACCCGAGTCTATTTTAATGATCTTTTCATTAAAACGATGCCAGTTGAGGTCAGGATCATAAAACCAGTAAGACCAGCCTTCATCACTTATTAAAAGTTCTTTGTCTTTATTATAGGTTTCTTCAGCCATTGCCATATTTGGCAAATCTGCAAAACCGGGTATCGGTTCGTTTTCGTTCAGCCTGTAAATTGAATCATTAAATGAAGCAAAGAGGTAAACACCCTCCACATTTTGCAGATAGACCTGTATCTTAAACTTACCATTGCTCATCTTAACATGAGTTTCATAAGAGTCCAGCAGCACGGATTTCTCATCCTGGTGCAAACGAATATTGATCTCTTTCATCTGGGCAAAAGCAATCCCGGGCAGGAGCAAAAGCGCCAGACAGATATTTCGTAATTGTATCATTTGTAATTAACTACGTGTATTGTATAAAATTCTACAAGAAATAACTTCTTCCTTTATTTCAGGTCTAATTTCATTAACCAATCGGTTTGAGCGTCATCCCCCAACATAAAGATCTGTGTTCCGAATTTCTGAAATCCTTTTCGTTTGTAAAAATCAATGGCTCTTTTGTTCTCTTCCCATACTCCCAGCCATATAATTTCTTTATTCTTTTCTCTTGCAAAATCAATACACTTATTGATCAAAGCCTTACCAATTCCTTTACCAATAAATTCAGCTTTGGCATATATCCTGGCTATTTCAATAACATCATTTTTATCAAGACCGGGAGGATTCTTTCCAATTCTCAGCTTTGCATAACCAGCTGGCATATCGTCAAACCAGGCCAGGAAAAAAATATTATCCGGTAAACCGACTTCTTCTATGAGTTTTTCACGGGTAAATTGGCGGGTCATAAATATCTCCATGTTTTCCGGAGTATTATAGGGGGCAAAGGTTTCATAAAAGGTATCCCTGCTCATATCTGCTATTAATTCAGCTTTACTTTTGGTGGCAGGTGTTATTACAAGAGTCACCCTGCAATCTAAAGTATTTTTTACCTGTAAGAATCCTTTTGTACCTTATTAGTTGAATTGTTTGGCTTTGTAGTTTATGCTTTCCGGAGATATAAAAAAACAATTATCAGGTCATGAATACCAGGATAATAAATAATCCTCTTGTGGCCATAATAAGTCTTTTGGTTGTTCTGGCTGTGGGTTTTTTACAGGTATATTTTATGGGGCCAGCGATCTTACCCGTTGACGCCGGGCTCGTCATAGCATGGATCGTGTGGATATCTTCAGGATTCAATACTATAAGAGCTTCTAACAAAATGATAGCACTTTATTGTGCAGGAATTTTTGTTCAGCTTGCCCATTTTGGAGAAGAGTATTTTACCGGTTTCCAAAGGGAGTTCCCCATGCTTATGTCTGGTTATATGTGGGACGATCGACGATTCCTGATCTTTAATTTTTCCTGGATAGGGGCATTTATACTTTCAGTTTTTGGAATTCAAAGAGGATTCAGTCCAGCCTATCTGATCGCCTGGTTCTTTGTGCTGGTTGGTGAGATTGCGAATGGAATTCTTCATCCATTACTTTGCCTTTATACCAATGGTTATTTTCCAGGATTATTCACCTCGGTCTCGCATCTTGTTATTGGATTTCTTCTATTAAAGGAATTCAGAAAAAATCTTTTTACTTCAGCTGTCCGCTATTAATTGTTTTTGAATGAGAACATTAGAAAGAGTTGTTGCCGAATACTTTTTTTCTTAAATTCCTTCCATCGCCATTTATTTACTAATCATTTAAAAAAGGAGAGTATTATGACAAAGTTTGAAACGTTTGTTGGTAAAGACAATGAGCATTATTTCCGTCTGGTGAATGAAGACGGAAGAATTTTATTATCCAGCGAAGGTTACACAAAAAAAGACAGCCTGATGAACGGCATTAAATCAGTGATGAATAATATCACTGATCCGAAAAACTGCGACCTGAAATCTACAGACAGCGGGAAGTATTTTTTTAACCTGAAAGCTGCCAACGGCCAGGTCATTGGTAAAAGTGCTTTTTGGGATAGTAAGGATCTCAGGGATGAATGGGTGAAGAGAATGACATGGGAAGTCCCCAAATCAGAGATCGTTGAATCAAAGAATTGATTTAACTTCTATTTAAAAGCAGCTTATGGCTGCTTTTTTTAGGTATAATTAATTATTTGTTCGTTGAAATATTTGCCTCCACTTTCCACTCTCCTTTTTCTTTTCTGTAGATAGATGCCCATGCAAAATGACTGGTGTCAGGAACAGATATGCCTGTACTGTCTTTTCGGTTTACAATGACTTCCTTTTGAATGATAGCATAGGCAAGTGAACCATCGTCTGAAAAACGGATGATCGGGCCAGCCAGATCATCCCATTTGATAAATTCAACGTTATTGAAATACCTTTGTATCCTGTCTTTTCTTTCTTTAGGAGAAGCCGTCATTACCTGTCCTTTATTGACTGATAGCATATTTTCCGAAAACTCACTTATAAAAAGGTCGGCATTTCTTTCAAAATGAGCTTTGCGTTCCTGCTGTAAAAGTTGACGGATCTCACTTTCTTCTTTGATTAAATCTGGCCTTGATTCTGTGCAGGAAAACAATAATGGTATTGTTATAAAGAGGCAGATTCCGGGGATGTTTTTTTTCATCGTCAAAGTTTTATTTTTCGGATAATGATATTTTCAAGACTGTCATGGGGTTTTATCATTTGGTTTTCATAATTCACCCCGCTTTGTATCTGGGAGTTGACGATATAGTAATAATAGTTCCCAGATACTTCTCCCGTTGTGCTCGAATCGAATTCTTTTCCGTTGTCAAGTGTATCACAACTAATTATGCTATCTCTTTTTTCTGAAAGATAGAAGCGGAGAATCCTTGAGCTTTGATGGGCGATGAAATAATTTTTATGAAATGCCAGACCGTCAATACTTCCTGCTACGCATCCGGCTGCTGCAGGAAGAAGTGAGTATTCTTTTGATTGCAGGTTTATAGAAATAATTCCTTCTGTACTTGTGGCAAAAATTCTATCAGGTATATCAGAAAAACTGATTCCATTGATAAACTGGTATGAAGTAATTTTCATAAAAAGTTGCAGAGTGTCGGCCCCTGGAATGATCTTGTATATTGATTTTCCTATAGACTCTGTTATATAAACTGAACCATCAGATGCAACGGTTAGATCATTAAGAAAAACGCTGTCCTTATTCAAACGATATTTTTTTCGCAGTTTCCCATTATCCAGCCGGAATTGAAAAATTGAGGATTTCCATTGGTCATTACCGGGGTTGATCAGTGGCAATACTTCATTGGCTTCAGAGCTTACAGCCCAGAGACTACGGGTTATGCTATCAACTTCCATTCCTATGACACTTTTAATATCATCCTGTGCCTCTTTAATAAAATCTGTAACCTTTCCTTCCTTGCTAATAGAAATAATCTTTCTTTTATGGGTACTACCGATATAAATGGTTTGTGTTTGGGCATCAAAGGCAACGCCTTCCGGAATCAGGTCTTTTTCTGTAATGATGTAGTCAGTCTTGTCGGCTGCCTTATCTCTGCACGATACAAAAATGGAGAAAGCAAGAACAATTGCTATCGCTGAGTTAATCCTCATTGTACCTTTTGAAATTGAATGTATGAAAAACAATGCAGAGCAAATGGCCTTTTCAATAAATGGTAAGTCAAAAGGCAGTATGAGATTTTAAATTTCTACAACAACTGAGTTCTCCCCTACACCAAGATCAGAAAGCTGTTTTTGTATGGCATCCATCATCGGCGGAGGGCCACATACATAAAACTTCTGATCATAGCTATTTACATGTTGTTTTAAGAAACTCTCTGTAATAAGACCGTGTGCATATCCTTTTACTTCTTCATCTGATAGTATGTTGATGAATGAATTACCGAGCAAGTCGGTGAATTCTTTTTCATGGATTATATCTGCTTTGGTCTTGTTGGCAAAGATTAGCTTGTTGTTACCGATCTTATCCTGCTTTTTTAAAGACCTGAATATCGAGATGAAAGGGGTAATGCCTGCCCCACCCGCTATAAATACTCCCTCACCTTTATACGCAATAGCCCCCCACACATCATGCAGGATCAATTCATCTCCTGAATTTAATTTTAATAGCTGATTTGTAACACCGTTATGCGAAGGATATGTTTTTATAGTGAACTCAAGAAAATTATCGTCAGGCAAACAGGTAAATGTAAATGGTCTTTTCTCTTCTTTCCATTGCGGTTTATTAATAGCAACTTCTGTTGCCTGCCCGGGTGTGAATGTATAACCATCAGGTTTATCCAGTCTGAATTGCAATACATCATGTGTAACCTTCTGAATGGATCTTATTGTAAGAATATGTGATTCCATGTTGTAAAATTTTTCCTGTTACAGGTAGCTAACACCGGTGACTGACTATTCCGGAGTTTTTAAAACAATATTCACGATGCAAAATGGTTCGTCAGGAAACATTCTCAATGATAATAGCAGAAGCCCCGCCTCCTCCGTTGCATATTCCTGCCATGCCATATTTACCCTTATTGGTTTGTAAAATGTTCGTAAGTGTAACAGTTATTCTGGCGCCGCTGCAACCGATGGGATGACCTAGTGCTACTGCTCCGCCCCATACATTCAGTTTCTCCATTGGTATTCCCATTTCTTTGGCATTGATAATAGCGACACAACTGAATGCTTCATTCACTTCTGCAAAGTCTATATCGCTTACTTTCAGTTTTGCTTTAGCCAATGCTTTATTCATTGCTTTGATAGGTGTGGTAGTAAACCATTCGGGTGCCTGTGAGGCATCTGCAAAAGAAACGATCTTAGCCAGTGGTTTCAGACCCAGTTCTTTCATTTTTTCTTCACTTACCAGAACAACAGCCGCCGCCCCATCATTTATTTTGGAAGCATTCGCCGCTGTTATCGTTCCATCTTTTTGAAAGGCAGGTTTAAGTGCCGGCATTTTTTCAAAATTTGCTTTGGCGTATTCTTCATCTTCAGAAACTGTAACAGGTTTTTTACCGGCAATTTCAACTGGCACGACTTCTTTGCTGAAGTTGCAATTCTTCCATGCATTGGCTGCCCGGATGTAGCTTTCTTTGGCAAATGCATCCTGGTCTTCTCTTGTAATATTATAGGTGGTACTGCACAGTTCACCGGCATTACCCATATGGTAATCTTTATAAGGATCCCACAAACCGTCTTTCAGAATGCCATCTGCAAGATTACCGTTACCTAAACGATACCCGCTTCGGGCTTTATCCAGGTAATAAGGAATGTTGCTCATACTTTCCATGCCACCAGCCACTACAATATCATTATCCCCGGTTAAAATGCTTTGAGCACCCAGCATGATGCTTTTCATTCCGCTGGCACAAACTTTATTCACTGTTGTACAGGGAACATCAGTTGGGATGCCTGCAAAAATGCTGGCTTGCTGGGCCGGCGCCTGTCCAATTCCGGCGCTAACCACATTACCCATAAAAACTTCCTGTACCAGTTCGGGCCTTACTCCAGCCCTGTTCAATGCTTCTTTAATAGCCGTAGCGCCAAGCTGTGGCGCTGTTACAGAAGCTAATGCTCCACTCAAACTCCCGATCGGTGTCCGGGCCATACCTACTATATAAACTGATTTTGACATAGCAATGCTGAAGATTTATTGAAACGCAAAGATAACGATTGTTAGCCTCTTCTTTTTAGCAGTTATGGCTTAAAATCACCTGTAAACAAATATTAATTTTATTTATTTTATAC
>DAOLIV010000061.1:0-2248 GCA_035328345.1 Chitinophagaceae bacterium
TCGCTCCGGGCTGACGTAAAACTGAATGTTAGCGGCTGCAAAAGCATATACAGTTATTGATAGTCGCTCAGCTTCAAAAAGCTGTCTGCATCTAAATATGTCCAATTTGTTTTTAAAATCTCTGGATGATTTTTAAAAGCTGTCTGAATGATATCAACCCCCAAAGTATAACCGCCGTAATGAGGATAGTTTTTGGAACCAAACATTACTTCCATGAACATATCCCAGTTGTCGCTTTGAAGGTCAGGCTTTATTTTAAGCCACAGAGCTTTTTTTTCATTGTCGGTGAGGGAAAAAGTATTAGGAATTTTTTCTTTTTCTAAGGGATAAATTAAGCCGGCAAATGCTTCAGCTTTACCCTCAAACACCAAATACCTAAGCAGTGTAAATTCACGCATTTCGGTTGGGTTCTCCTTTATTAAACAGGCATGATTAAATTCATGGGCAATAGTGTATTTAAGAGCTTCCTTCCATGTTTTAATATCAAAATCAACTTGAAGAACGATTTGTTTACTGCCGGGAGCAAAGCCTATTGTCCCCCCCATTTCATTCATTACTTCTTTCTTGTCGGCTAACGCCGGAATTATATAAAACAGTACACTATCATTTTTTAAGTAATCGTTACAACGTAAGAATGCTGATGAAATAATGGTTTCCAATTCTTTTCGATTATCGGATATGTCAGAAATATATTTTAAAAGGTTGGAAGTGTTCCTGACAGGTTTGGAGAACCATCCGCTAACGAAGTCAGAGTATTCGGTTTTTGAAAAGTGTTCGCCAACTATTTTGTCTTTAATTTGGTTGGAATAAAGGCTGTCCCGGTTAGATGAGTCTGTCCTGATTGCTTCCAGAAAGTGTGTATAATATTTGTCAAGATAAATGACTTCATGAAAAGGCACT
Organism: Chitinophagaceae bacterium; assembly: GCA_035328345.1. Classification (GTDB taxonomy): domain Bacteria; phylum Bacteroidota; class Bacteroidia; order Chitinophagales; family Chitinophagaceae; genus JJ008. Next base: position 901 of record DAOLIV010000061.1, read on the forward strand.
TGTTTATTGTTAGCGGTTGCTGGTGCATGTTGACCACAACCGGAGAATTGAAAAGATATTAGTAATGTTAGTGCGTATTTCATGATTGTGTTTATTATCTGGATCTCTGTCCTGGTTTGTTGCAGCCAACGTTTAGGTATTTAAGCAGTAAGGGAATTTAACGTTCTTCTGCTTCATTGCTATTCCTAAAGTAAAATAAGATAAAAAAGCTGGAACTATAACTGAAGCCCTTATTGCTTGAATACTTTCTTGGCGGCTGGCAAATTGCAGCATATGGTCTTTTCCTTTATCTGCCCGTTTTCTGTAATCAATATTTGATTCCAATAAGCTTGCCAATAAAACCCAGCGCTTTAATGGCAATATCTGGTGGACTTTTGGCAATGATTTCGCTCCGATAGTTGTTCATGAGTGCACTCATGTACAGCATGGTTTTCAGGTCCATTTTGAAGTCTTTTGTTCTGTTGTCGGTGAGTTTGTCCAGCACCTTACAAACGTCTTCAAAATAATTCTCCATTCTGAGGGCCGGTTGGTGTGTGTTATAAACCGTTACCACACTTTCACTCGGATTTCGGAAGCAATGTGTTACCCCTTTGGGGACGGCTAACTTATCCCCCTTTCTTGCAACGACCCATTTGTCTTTAATGAAAAACTCCATTTCACCTTCCAGCACTTCATAGGTTTCAATAGCATGCGGATGAGCATGCACTAATGGGTCCTTCATGTTGCAGTTGGGTAATAGTTCCCAATGAAGGTCTAATGATTTTCCACCAGTATCAGCAGCCGCCTGCAAAACGGTAAACTTCATTCCTACTGGCGTCATGTCAAGTATTTGATTTTTCGTAGCCATGTCTGATGAATTGAGTTGAAGTACTCCACGATTGCTTGCCGCTAACGACCACGGCTTTACGTTCGGTAGGGCATTTGGAAAACGTTCAGCCCGGAACAAAAGCTGAATAAAGATAAAAAAGTTGAAAACATATTCTGTTGATGAGTTTCATAGGGTCGAGCCCGATATGCAGCCGATCGGAGTTACTACAGTTGAAACTCGACCCCGTCAGCCCTGCTGACCTTTGGTTCCATTATCATTTAGTTATTGATTTAAATTGGTGAAAGAAACAGGCTCAGCCCTTGCAAAACAACTGAGAAACACTGGAAGGAGTGGAGAATAAACAATCTGGAAAAAAGAATCTGGCCTGCTTTTCTTTGTTACTTTCTTTGCGGCAGCAAAAGAAAGTCAGGAACCTCTCTGTGCCTGAAAGCTCATGCTGTATAAGCACCAGTAGGGCAGTGTATAGATAAAGTATGGATAGTGTATGAGGAGTGTATGGATACTGTATAGATACTGTAT
>DAOLIV010000061.1:2348-8536 GCA_035328345.1 Chitinophagaceae bacterium
CAGTGTATGAAGAATGTATCAAACGGCTTCGGACATCTCTTAAATTCCGGGACGCTGGATGGGTTGGCTGCAAGATCGGCAAAATGCTTCCGGTCAGCTTTTTTCACCGCCATTATCCGGGCCCCCTGCACAACAGGAACAGGGAACTGGAAAGCCCCTGCATTCAGCGGGGGCTTTCACACATAACGGGTTTTCGTTTTATATCATTTGATCTCGTAATCTTTCCTGAATGACATTAAAGTGGAACGGTACAGAACATTGCTTGTATCCAGGGACGCAGCTTTCTGGTAAAACTCATGTGCCTCCGCCAGGTAATGCGCATCTTCCAGCATGAATGCGATCCGGTAAGCCTGCTCTGCATCGCCTTCAAACGGCACACCCTGTGCTTTTATCGCATTGCAAACATGCTTGCAGGTTTCCTCGCTTACATAATTAAAAACTTTCAGGTCATCATTTTCTTCTCCTTTTACAGCTGCTGTCCAGTAATACGTATTCCCGGGTTTCAGTAATTTGATGAAATCTGTGATCGGGATCTTTAATTTAGTAACGGTGGTTCTGAAGATCGGCTCGCTGATATCATCCCCGCTGAAAAGCAGGAATTCAAATTCCTTTGCTTCGGCGTAAGATTTCCAGGAAAGAGGGAATTCACCTTTCGAATAATTCACCGTATCAAGCCTTGGATCAATCCATACATTATTGATGGAACGGCTCACAGCGCCTACCGTATTCATGAAAGCTTTCCGGTTACTGCCCGGTGATCCGCTTGATTTGGTCATCTGTGCCCATACATACTTTACATAATTGGCGCTGACGGAACCTGAACTCACCGTACAGGAATCACCGAATTTGCTCAATGGATAAGTACCTCCTTTCATGATGGTAAACATGGCCGCTTCATTACAGATCAGGGTAACCGCTGAACCATTCGGCACTTTAACGGTAGCAGAACTGTTCATCAGCTTGCCCACCTTGGCCTTGCTTTCCACATTGTTTTCTATCACTGAAACATTGCCTTTAAAACTGTAGAGCAGGAATTCCGGCCCTTGTGCAGAGACAACAATTGCAAGGCAACTAAAAAGGATAAGGAAGGGTAACTTTTTCATTTTTCTACTATTTAAGGTTCATGTATTAATGATGATGTGGTTTAAATACGGTTCGGTAATTATATTTTTTATGCATCCATACGGCCCAGGCTTCATAAAAATAGATCACATCCACTGCCATGATGATCGTTAGTAAACTAAACTTAAGATCGACTTTCAGGTGAAAAGTACTGAATATATATATACCCAGCCACACAAAGAAAATGGCTGATAGTACCTGTGCCAGTTTAGCTGCCAGGTGAAACCAGATATGGCTTTCCAGATAATAGTGAATAAAGAAAGACATATGTAACCAGCAAATCACAACTGCAATCAACAGGTTAGCCCACGAAGGTAATTTCTTTATAAAATTATCCTCAAGAACCATCGAAAGAATGTTGGCATGAATTATAATACCGTTCACATCAGGGATTGATTTCCCGGCATATTTCTCATTCATAGGGGTGAATTTCTTGTCCTCAATATCATTCGGGTTGGTGTTGACATAAGCAAGAAGTGCAATTTTATCTTTAAAAAAGGAGCTATCAACGTTACCAGTCATTAAGGCATCGGGTTCTACAACGAGGTATTGCTTCTTATCTTCAGTAACAGTTCTGCTGTAATTGATAATTACTTTTTTATCAATTTTATTTTTTATTCTGTTATACGCTGTACTGTCGTATTTTTTTAGAAGGGTAGATGTAAATGACGGTAATACCAAATCATGATCTTCTTCGTCCTTTTTAAATGGGTAGTAATATCTTACTGTTTCTTTATTCCCAAAAGTTGGAAAATTTACATATCCTGATAAACTACTGTCATTCTTAAAATAATTTCCTGTGGCTACCAATTTGTGTGATGAGTCAACATCGTATCTTACAGCCAGCACCACATTATTATTATGTTGGATCACAGATCTTAATATGGAATCCTGAATAGGATCTTTCTCGCCGGCAAATAACACATCAAGCCCTATCACCTTTGGCTGCATCGATGCAGTTTTTTCAATCAACATTGCAATACCCTCCCTGTCTGCATTTCCTATATTTACAATCACGATGTGCTTAGTATCAATATCTGTTTTTTGAATCTTGCCAATCTTCTTTTGATAATAGATATCATTAAAGTCAAAATCTTTCAGACCAAGCTTCAATGGATTCATAATACCAAGGTTAAGCGGAATAGAACCCAGAACAACAATGAAAATAAATACCCAGGTGGTCGCAAAAAGCGTATCCCGTTCATATAAATATTTGGTAAGGCGGCTCCCTGCTTTTTTTATACCCTGGCCGATGTGCTTATGTAGTGGTTTTCTCATTAAACAGCTTTTCTGTTCATTAATGTGAAGGATTCATTATTAATAACCCGGGTTGCAACTTAATTTTACTTTAACGCAATCTTTCCCGCAACCGGATTGTTTTCACAGCCCTTGGCGCTTTCCGGTCACTAAAATCCCGTATTCCTCTGTAAATGCGTAAATTAGTTGGTCTAATTTATGAGAAAATACCTTCCCATAGCGTTTGTAACTGTTTTATTTATGTTGTGCCATGCAACATACGGGCAGGTTGCTCCGCCAAAGCCAAGAGATACAACCATAAAGGGGCCGCAAACCTTTGCCATGATCATGGGAATTTCAAGTTATAAATATGTCCGTCCCCTGGCATATGCTGACAAGGATGCGGAGATGTTCCGTGACTTTTTGAAATCACCCGGTGGGGGAAGTATTCCGGACGATAATATTTTTTGTTTATTGAATGAAGAAGCTATCTCCAGTACATTCTGGACCAAGGGATGGAAATGGCTGACTGCAAAAAAATTGCAGCAAGGAGACCGGCTGTTTATTTACCTCGCTGGTCATGGTGATGCAATAGATGAAGACCAGTTTTTTTACATCGCCTATGATTGTAACCCTGCCGGTGATAAAAATAATTACCTGGCAGGGGGTGTGATCCAATTATATAACCTGAAACTGAAAATTCAACGGGAAACCGGGAAAGGTGTAGAAGTTTATTTTATCATGGATGCCTGTCGCAGTAATGAATTGCCGGGCGGACAGGACGGCCAGAATTTTTTAAACTCTGCCATCTCAGAATATAGAGCCGGTGAGATCATTATGCTGGCTACCGGGGCGGGGCAGGAGTCTTTAGAAGATGCATCTATCGGCAGCGGACATGGATTGTTTACTTATTACCTGGTAGATGGTTTAACAGGAGCAGCTGATTCCGCAGGTGTGGTTGATAACAAAATAACACTTGCCGAGATTCAAAAGTATATTGATAAAAATGTACCCCAGATTGCAGAGAATGTTTTCCGGAGAAAGCAGGATCCCTTCTTTTGTTGCAATGAAAGTAGCGAGAAAGTCGTTTCAGTTGTGGATACGGCATACCTGAGAAAATGGCAAAAAACAAAAGCACTCCAAAAAAACCTGGGTACCTCTGCTGTAGCGCCAAGAAGCCGGAATATTTTACGGGGCGGTAAAATAGATACACTTCTTATCGAAACCTATAACCGGTTTAATAAAGAAATAAGAGACAACAATCTTATCGGGAAACTGTCGGCGGAATATTATTATGACCAGATGGAAAAAAAATATCCCGGTAATCCTTACACGGTGGATGCACAGGCAACGCTGGCGGTGGAGTTCATCAATTTTGCACAAACAAAGATCAACCTTTATCTCGATTGCCGGGATGCCACATCAATCCAGAAACTCAGGGCACAGATTGATGAAGATGAAAAAACCGATGAGATCAATACCAGCCTGACAAGAATGGAAAAAGTGGCCCGGCAGGAGTTTTATGAAGTGGGTTACATGCTGGAAAGGGCTGTCAATTTTATTATGCCTGATGATCCTGAATTTGCCAAATCATTATTGGGAAGAATGTATTTTTTTAAAGCACGGGGCTATTTTGGACAAGGAAGACAACTGGTAGATATCAAAACCGCTTTCGAGTATATCTACAAAGCCTATGCAACTGATAAGAATGCTGCCTATATTCTGAATACACTGTCATCACTTCATTTGGATAATCATTCATTGGATAGTGCCATCTTTTATGCCAAAAAAGCAATTGTGGCCGCACCCAAATGGAGATACCCGTATGTAACACTGGCTTTTTCCTATAAAACACTGAACAGGCCGGACTCCGCCATAAAATATTACCGTAAATCGATCGAAGTAGATCCCGGAAATTCAGATGCCTATGTGGACCTTGGACATTTTTATTATTCAATTTCAAATACTGATTCCGCGATAGCAAATTATGAGAGAGCTCTTCGGATCCAACCGAATAATGTTTATGCCAGTAATAATATAGGATGGCTTTATCATGACAAAAAGGTCTATGATAAATCAATTGAATATTTCAAAAAGAGTATTAAGGCGGATTCGAGGGTCATTAACGCCTATAATGGGCTGGCTAAAACATTTTTTGAATTGAAGGAATTTGATTCAGCGAGGATATACTACTCAAAAGCCTTCGATCATTACCCGGACAAGTCTATTGTGAATGTATATATTGGTAATTTTTATAAAGAACTGAAAGAATATGATTCTGCCAAAGCCTACTACCGCCTTGCAGTAGAAATGGATCCGGATTATGAAGACGCCTATAATAACCTGGGTCGTACGAGTTTCACAATGAAGGAATATGACTCCGCAAAATATTATTACCTGAAAGCCATCCAGACAAATCCCTATTCTGCTTTTGCATTTATAAATATGGGAATGGTCTTCAAAGAACTGAAAGAGGCCGATTCAACTTATTCTTATTTTCAGAAGGCTATCAAACTGGAACCCAAAAATCCATCCATACTTAATACTCTCGGAGTAATTTATGGTCAGGATAAATTATATGATTCAGCAAAAGGTTATTTCAGAAAAGCGCTGAATGTAAAACCTGATTATAAACCGGCCTTTAATAACCTGCAGAAGATATTCAGGGATCTGAACGAACTTGATTCAATAACAAATTTCCTGAAAGATGTTTCACTGTATGATCCCGGAAGTGCTTTTTTCATGAATGATATTGGGCTGGCCTTTTTGGATCAAAAGCGTTACGATTCAGCAGGAAAGTACTTCAGGGATGGTTTGAAAAAGGAACCCAATAACCCCCAGTTGCTTAATAATCTTGGAATGGTATTCCAGGGAACGAAAAAATATGATTCAGCAAAAGTGTACGTTCAAAAAGCAATAAATGCAGAACCGGATAATCCTACCTATCTCTCGAATCTGGCAGGCATATTCAAACAATTAAAAAACGGTGACTCGGCTGCCTATTATTATAAGAAACAAGTTCTGCAGCGAATAGACCCGGGTGCACAGGAGTTTTTTGCCATAGGTGGTTTTTTTGAAGATTTGAAGATGTATGATTCGGCCATGATCTATCTTAAAACAGCTCTGGGAAATGGCAAAGGATATGTGCCCCCTTACACAGAAATAGGCGGAATTTTCATGAAGATGGAAATGTATGATTCCGCACTTTTCTATTTCAGGGAAGCTGCCCGTTTAGATACTCAGTCTTATACACCGACCCTCAACCTCGGACTTGCCTATCGCATGGTGGGAAAGTATGACTCTGCAATAGTTTATATTCAAAAGGCTATCCGTATAAATCCGCTGAAAGCAAAGACCTATTATCAACTGGCTTGCTGCTATGCACTTAATGACAAACCGGAACAGGCTATACTTTACCTGCGTCAGGCTTATGAAAGAGGGTATAAGAATAAAGAAGCGTTGCTCATTGATCCTGATCTTGAAGGATTGAAAAATCATAAAGCCTTCCAGGACCTGCTGGATAAATATATTCCTGACTGGCGAAAACGATGATAATAACAAAATCTCTGAATAATAAAAGCCTCTCAATTGAGAGGTTTTTATGATCCCGTCAGGATTATTTCATGATCCTGTTCGCATTGATCTTATCCAAAGCTCTTAACTGCTTACGCAGTTTGAACTTTTTTGTTTGTCTGGCTTTACAAGCAAGCTTGTTCCGCTGCAAACAAAAAAGTCCTGCGACATCGCCGCAAGACTTTGTGATCCCGTCAGGATTCAAACCTGAAACCTTCTGATCCGTAGTCAGATGCTCTATTCAGTTGAGCTACGGG
>DAOLIV010000062.1:0-8490 GCA_035328345.1 Chitinophagaceae bacterium
CTATTATATATATAAGACTAAAAGGAGTAGAATTGAAGAGAAGAGTCTTTTGATTCAAGGACACTTAACGACTCCTGGTTTAAGAATTGGTCTACTTTTCTGGCGCATTCCCGGCCTTCACTGATGGCCCACACCACGAGGCTTTGACCACGGCGCATATCTCCGGCGGTGAATATTTTAGGAATATTTGTCTGGTAGCTTTTTTCTGATGCCTTCAGGTTACCTCTTTCATCTAACTCAATCCTGAGATCATTAATAAATCCATCTTGCTGCGGATGCAGGAAACCCATGGCAAGGAGTGCAAGTTCACAAGGGATTTCTCTTTCACTTTCCGGAACTTCAACAAAACTGGCAGGTTTACTATCTGTGATTTTCCATTCCAGATCTGCGATAACTAAAGCTTTAAGATTTCCGTTTCCATCACCAATGAATTTTTTTGTAGCGATTGCCCATTTACGATCAACTCCCTCTTCATGTGATGAACTCGTTTTTAGTATCATGGGATATGTCGGCCAGGGCATGTAATCATCTCTTTCAGTCGGCGGTTTAGGTAATAATTCAAATTGTGTCACCAAATTTGCTCCATGACGATTGGAAGTTCCTACACAATCGCTTCCTGTATCGCCTCCACCAATTACTACAACATTTTTTCCTGAAGCTGTTACCTCTTCTTCAAGTATGTTACTTTCAATTTCTTTATTAGACAGGAAATCTTTTCCGGCAACACGTTTATTATTCTGTTTTAAGAAATCCATGGCGTAATAAATACCTTTTAATTCTCTTCCGGGCAATTGCAAATCTCGAGGAACAGTGCTGCCACCAGCAAGAACCACCGCATTATTTTCTCTCAGCAGGTCATTGATATTTATATTTACCCCGACATTTGCGTGGCATTTAAATATTACCCCCTCTTCTTCCATCAGCTTTATTCTTCTGTCAACAACCCATTTTTCCAATTTGAAATCAGGAATTCCATAGCGTAGCAGACCGCCGGGTGCATCATCTCTTTCATATACGGTTACAAGATGGCCGGCATAATTTAATTGAGCTGCTGCAGCGAGTCCTGCAGGGCCCGAGCCTATTACAGCCACTTTTTTACCAGACTTTAAATTTGGTTTTTTAGGCTTTACAAATCCATTCTCAAAAGCTATTTCGATAATATGCTTTTCTATTTCTTCAATAGTGACCGGTGGTTGATTAATTCCCAATACACAGGAAGACTCGCAAGGAGCCGGACAAATGCGTCCGGTAAACTCGGGGAAATTATTAGTGGAAGAAAGTATATCGTAAGCTTCTTTCCAGTTCTTTCTGTAAACAGCGTCGTTAAACTCGGGGATCACATTGCCCAAAGGACATCCGTTATGACAAAAAGGGATACCGCAATTCATGCACCGGGATGCCTGCTGATTCAGTTTTTCATCATTATACTTTTCAATGAATTCGTTATAATGTTGCAGTCGTTCGCCAACCGGTTTTTTTTCCGGCAACTCCCTTGTAAATTCTAAAAATCCTGTTGGTTTCCCCATTTCAGTTTTATTATTTATTTACTGTCTGTCTGAATCTTTTGCTTCAGCATTCTTGCTCTTTCCTGTAAAGCTTTCTTATAATCTCTTGGAAATACTTTGATGAAATTCTTTAGCTGGTTCTCAAAATCATCAAGGATAAATCTTGCAACAGTGCTTTTCGTATATTCAAAATGTTTTTGAATCAAAATGAAAAGATCATTTTTATCTTCCCCGTCACAATCATCAAGATCTACCATTTCCATATTACAGTTGTCCCTGAGTTTTTCTTTTACATCATATACATATGCTATCCCCCCACTCATACCAGCAGCAAAATTTCTACCTGTATCACCCAGGATCACAACCCTTCCTCCTGTCATGTATTCACAGCCATGATCACCAACAGATTCAGCCACAACAACTGCACCGGAGTTTCTTACACAAAATCGTTCCCCGGCTTTACCTCTTATGAATGCCTCACCTGCAGTTGCGCCATATAAGGCAACATTGCCTATAATGCTGTTTTCTTCAGGAGTGAATGTTACGTTCTTTGGAGGATAGATAATAAGCCTTGCTCCACTTAATCCTTTTCCGAAATAATCATTGGCATCGCCTTCCAGCTCAAGTGTTACTCCTTTTGTATTAAATGCGCCAAAACTTTGACCAGCTGTTCCGGTGAACCGGAAATGAATAGTATTATCAGGCAAACCTTCAGCACCGTATTTTTTTGTGATCTCGTTGGATAAAATTGTTCCTGCAGTACGGTCAATATTTCTGATAGTAAATGAAGCATTTACCTTTTCTTTGCCAGCCAATGCCGGTACCGCAGCATCCCATAATTTCCAGTCAAGACTTCCGGATAAACCATGATCTTGTTCTTCGGTATTGTATAGCGGTGTATATAATGAGTTTGGATCTTTGTAAAGTATGGATGAGAGATCAAGATTTTTGTACTTCCAGTGTTTGATCTCATCTCTTACTTCAAGATATTCTACCTGCCCGATCATCTCATTAACAGTTCTGAAACCCAGTTCAGCCATTATCTCTCTGAGTTCCGCTGTGATCATTTTGAAAAAATTTACCACATGATCAGGATTACCCGTAAATCTTTTTCTGAGCTCAGGATCCTGTGTGGCTACACCAACCGGGCAAGTATTTAAATGACATTTGCGCATCATAATACAACCTTCCACTACAAGAGCTGCAGTTGCAATTCCCCATTCTTCTGCACCCAATAATGCAGCGATCGCAATATCTCTTCCTGTTTTCATCTGGCCATCAGCCTGCACTACTACACGACTTCTTAATTTATTTTTTACCAAAGTCTGTTGTGTTTCTGCAAGACCCAGTTCCCATGGTAAACCTGCATGACGAATAGAGCTTACCGGCGAAGCACCTGTGCCGCCGTCGTGACCTGATATTAACACCACATCCGCTTTTGCTTTTGTTACACCTGCAGCAATGGTTCCAACACCGGCCTTGCTAACCAGCTTCACACTTATTCTTGCATTGCGGTTTGCATTTTTCAGATCATAGATCAATTGAGCAAGATCTTCGATAGAATAAATATCATGATGGGGTGGGGGAGAGATCAATCCGACACCCGGCGTGGAGTGGCGAACCTTACCGATCCATTCATCTACTTTATGTCCGGGTAGCTGGCCACCTTCACCTGGTTTTGCACCCTGTGCCATTTTTATCTGGAGTTCATCAGCTTCAGTCAGGTATAGACTTGTTACACCAAATCTTGCTGATGCCACTTGCTTAATTGCACTTCGCATGGAATCACCATTTGCAAGTGGACGATATCTCCTGTCATCTTCACCGCCTTCCCCGGTATTACTTTTACCACCCAAACGATTCATTGCAATTGCTAATGTGGTATGTGCTTCCCAGGATATAGAACCAAAACTCATGGCGCCTGTAGCAAATCTTCTGTAAATATTTTCGGCAGGCTCCACATCGTCAACAGATATTGAAGGGCGGATCTTTTTGAATTCAAACAAACCTCTTATGGTTGCCGCTTTCTCCGTTTGCTCATTTACCAGCTTTGAATATTTTTTGAATGTATTATAATCATTCATTTTGGTAGCATACTGCAACAAATGAATGGTTTGCGGGTTGAACAAATGGTATTCTCCCTTTTGCTTCCATTGATAAACTCCCCCAGCAGGTAAACGGTCAACAGGGATTTCTTTTTTACTGAATGCAAAGAAATGTTTAGCTAATGCTTCTTTGGCAATTTCATCCAGCCCCATCCCCTCAATTCTTGAAGTAGCTCCGGTAAAATACCTGTCAACGACATCTTTGTTGATGCCAAGTATTTCAAATATCTGAGCTCCCTGGTAAGATTGTAAAGTGGAAATTCCCATTTTTGAGAATACTTTCAATAACCCTTCATTAACTGCCTTAATGAAATTCTTCTTTAACTGATCTTCTGTCAGATCAGTAATAAGCTTACCACTTTCTTTCATATTCCTTATTGAAGAAAGTGCCAGGTAAGGATTGATTGCAGTGGCGCCAAAAGCTATAAGGCATGCAAAATGATGAACCTCCCAGACATCTCCGGATTCAACAATAATTCCCACCTGTCCCCGCATTCCTTTCCTGATAAGATGATGGTGTACTGCTGCTGTTGATAAAAGTGAAGGTATAGCTGCATGATTACTATCAATAGCACGGTCCTGTAAGATCAAAACTTTAAAACCATCTTCAACAGAATCAACCGCATAACGGCAAATACGATCCAGCGCTGCTTTTAACGAACCCGGTTTGCCATCAGCTTTGAAATAGCATTGGATTGTTTTGGATTGAAATAAACCTGTATCAATACTCCTGATCTTTTCTAATTCATAATTTGTAAGAATCGGATGTTTCAGCGCAACACTATGACATGTAAGTGGATCATCAACTAATAAATTACCATTGTTGCCAACAAAAGTTGCTAAAGACATCACCAGTCTCTCCCTGATAGGATCGATGGGAGGATTTGTAACCTGTGCAAATAATTGTTTGAAATAATAGCTTAAATGTTGTGGCTGATCACTAAGAACTGCTAATGGAATATCTGTTCCCATGGCCCCGATGGGTTCTTTACCTTCCAATGCCATGGGAGATATGATAGCATCGAGATCTTCGGTAGTATATCCGAATGCTTTCTGGTATTTATAAACCTGGTCATGCTCCAGATGAGTGAACATAACCCTTGGTTCTGGCAATTCTTCCAACCTGATCTTGTATTTATTCAGCCATTCACCATAAGGTTTCTGTGCGCAGATATCTTTTTTCAATTCTTCATCCGTGATGATCTTCTCTTTTTCCATATCAACCACAAACATTTTACCTGGTTGCAGTCTTCCTTTTTCAAGGATCAATTCAGGTTCAACTGGTAAAACACCGGTCTCTGATGCCATAATAACACGATCATCTTTTGTTATACAGTAACGGGAAGGACGGAGTCCATTCCTGTCGAGTGTAGCGCCGATAATCCTTCCGTCTGTAAAGGAAATGGAAGCAGGCCCATCCCATGGCTCCATAAATGAAGAGTGAAATTCATAAAATGCTTTTTTTACCGGGTCCATTTCTTCATGTCCATCCCATGCTTCCGGTATCAGCATCATCATTACATGTGGCAAAGAACGACCGCTTAATGTGAGCAACTCAATGATATTGTCAAGACAAGCTGAATCGCTAAGCCCATCCGTAACAACCGGCAACAACATTTCCATTTCTTCTTTTGAGAAATATGGAGATGTAAAACCTTTTTCACTGGTCTTTAACCAGTTCAGGTTTCCCTGCAATGTGTTGATCTCCCCATTATGAGCTATATAACGAAATGGCTGTGCCAGCTTCCATGACGGAAAAGTATTGGTAGCAAATCTTGAATGAACAAGACCAAATGCACTTACCACTCTTTTATTGCTTAAATCAGGAAAATAACTTCTTACCTGAAAGCTAGTTAACTGACCTTTATACACCACAACTTTGTGAGACATAGAGGCGCAGTAATATCCTATTGTATCTTGTTTTACAGTGCTTCGTATGGTGTGTGCGGTATAATTTCTAAGAATAAAAAGTTTTCTTTCAAAATCATCCGGATTAGTAATGTGATCGGGGCAAGCAATAAAAACCTGTTCGATCTCTGGCTCCACGCTAAGAGCAGTCGGTCCAATTCCTTCAGGATTAACAGGCACTTTTCGATAAACAAGAATTTCTAATCCTAATTTTTCGGCAGTCCTGTTTAAAATCTCCCTGCATTCTTCTCTAAATCTTATGTCTTTTGGAAAGAAGATTACACCAACACCGTATTTACCAAAAGAAGGGAGGTGCACCCCGAGTTTCAGGCATTCATCGAAAAAGAATTCATGGGGCATCTGGATCATGATACCAGCACCATCACCTGTATTGTTTTCACAACCACAAGCACCACGATGCTCCATATTTTCTAATACAGTCAATGCGTCAGAAATATGCTGGTGTGATTTATGTCCTTTGATGTTCGCAACAAAGCCGATGCCGCATGCATCATGCTCAAAAGAAGGGTGATATAATCCTTGATTGCCTGCCATTAATTGCATAAATATTTTAATGAATCAAAACCGATTTCGTTGATAGCAAGCAATTCATTTGAAATTACAAAAATGTCTTCAGCGGGATAAAGGATAGGAGTGGATATTTTCCACAAATTGTAGCGGATCAAGTGGATTAAACCAGATATCCGAACAACTGATCGTTTTTATTTATCTCAGAAAAATCAATCTGAAAATTTCTCATGTTTTGGATCAGCAAATCGTAGTCAGAACGGCTCTGTAATTCCACACCCACCAATGCCGGGCCGTTTTCCTTATTTGTTTTCTGCATGTATTCAAACCTGGTAATATCATCGGTCGGTCCTAATATATTATTGACAAATTCTTTTAAAGCTCCGGGCCGTTGTGCAAAATTCACCAGGAAGTAATGCTTCAATCCCTCATGCTGAAGACTTCTTTCTTTTATCTCCTGCATTCGGTCAATATCATTGTTGCTGCCACTTACAATGCACACAACATTCTTTCCTTTTATCTCATCAGCATAATCATCTAATACAGCAATTGACATAGCGCCGGCTGGTTCTACAACAATGGCATCTTCATTATATAGTTTTAAAATGGTGGTACAGATCTTTCCTTCCGGAACCAACTGCATATCATCCAGCACTTCTTTGCAAATGGAGAATGTAAGGTCGCCAACTCTTTTCACTGCAGCGCCATCAACAAAACGATCAATATGATCGAGGGTTACCGGATGACCCGCTTTCAATGCTTCAAACATGGAAGGGGCTCCTTCCGGTTCCAAACCTATAATTCTCGTTTTAGGTGAGTAGGTTTTGAAATAGGATCCGACACCGGCACTCAATCCACCTCCGCCAACCGGTACAAACAAATAATCAACTTCAGGCTGGTCTTCTAAGATTTCTACTGCTACTGTTCCCTGTCCTTCAATGATGCGGTGATCATCAAAAGGGGGAATAAATGTCATTTGATTCTCTTCTGTAAATTTTTTAGCAGCAATGGCACAATCATCAAATGTATCACCCACCAACCTGATCTCAATATTTTTTTCACCGAACATCTTTGTCTGGTTCACTTTCTGTTTTGGAGTGATGATCGGCATAAACACAACACCTTTTACTTTCAGTTTTTTACAACTATAAGCAAAGCCCTGTGCATGATTACCGGCACTTGCACAAACAACTCCCTTTTGTAACATTTCTTCAGGCAATAAACTCATCATATTGTATGCTCCGCGAAGTTTATAAGATCTTACTATCTGCAGGTCTTCTCTTTTCAGAAAAATATTGCACTCATATTTTTTTGAAAGATTCATATTGTATGTAAGAGGAGTCCTGCTCACCACCTTTTTAAGGCGATGAGCCGCATCGTGAAATGAAAATTTATATCCGTGCTTTACAGAATTGAGCATACTACAAATAATTACATGACACTTTCAGGGTTTCCTGCCATCTTTTTTAAAAGTTCTGCAGTTGTTTTTGTTTTTTCACTTTCTGCCTTGACAGATTTTTGATTTTCAGGTCGGAGACTTCTCACCGTTTTACCAGCTTGCCAAAGTTCACTGTCCCTGAGTTCTTTTAATTCTTCTTCCAGTTTTTCCCTGTAATCAGCTTTTGAGTTGGAATCGATAGAACGTTGTGATTCTTTTCCGGTGGCTACACTTTCATAGAGTTCATTAAAAACAGGCAGAGTTGCATCTCTGAATTTCTTCCACCAGTCCAAAGCACCCCGTTGCGCTGTTGTTGAACAATTTGCATACATCCAGTCCATCCCATTCTCAGCTACTAATGGCATCAGCGATTGGGTTAATTCTTCCACAGTTTCGTTAAATGCTTCCGAAGGTGTGTGACCTTTGGAACGAAGCACTTCATATTGTGCTGCAAAAATTCCCTGTATTGCACCCATTAACGTTCCTCTTTCACCTGTCAGGTCTGAATACACTTCTTTTTTGAAATCAGTTTCAAATAAATAGCCGCTACCGACAGCAATACCCAATGCTACTACCCGGTCAAATGCTTTGCCCGTAGCGTCCTGGTAAATAGCATATGAACTGTTCAGGCCACGACCCTGCAAAAACATTCTTCTTAATGAGGTACCGCTCCCTTTTGGAGCCACTAAGAAAACATCTACATCTTTAGGAGGGATAATTCCTGTTTGTTCATTGAAGGTTACTCCAAAACCATGTGAGAAATACAAAGCTTTACCCGGGGTAAGATATTTCTGTACGGTTGGCCACAAAGCTATTTGTGCAGCATCACTCAAAAGATAACAGATGATCGTACCCCTTTGTAATGCTTCTTCGATTTCAAATAATGTTTCTCCTGGAACAAATCCATCCCTGATTGCTTTGTCCCAGGTCTTTGAATTTTTTCGTTGACCAACGATCACATTGATGCCATTGTCTTTCTGGTTCAATGCCTGGCCGGGGCCCTGCA
>DAOLIV010000063.1:0-7884 GCA_035328345.1 Chitinophagaceae bacterium
TTACCTGCTTTTTTACGAACCACTTCACCAACATAACGTACACCTTTTCCTTTGTATGGTTCTGGTTTTCTAAGGCTACGCAGCTTTGCTGCTACCTGGCCTAATAACTGCTTATCGATTCCCTCAAGAATCACAAGCGGATTCTGGCCTTTTTCCTGTTGAGTAGCAACTTTCAATTCTTTAGGTATTTCAAAAATGATATTATGAGAATAACCTAAAGAAAGATCGAGAACATTACCCTGGTTAGAGGCTTTGAAACCAACACCGATCAATTCAAGTTTCTTTTCATAACCATCAGTAACACCTTTTACAAGGTTTGCAATCAATGCACGGTATAATCCATGCATCGCCCTGTGACGGATCTGGTCAGTAGGTCTTGCAAAGAACACCTGGCCTTCTTTTACCTCAACTTTAATATCTCTGTCAACAGCTTCTTTTAATTCCCCTTTTTTACCTTTTACAGTTATAACATTATCGTTACCTACAGTAACGGTTACACCTTCGGGAATCCTGATCGCCTTTTTTCCTATACGGGACATAATTGTTTTTTTATCTTTTTATTTATTTCTGCCAACCGGTCAGCTTAGTATAGTTCAGCTTAATGTATCAGCAGTATTTAATTTTAATATACATAGCAAAGCACCTCACCGCCTACGTTCTGTGCTTTTGCTTCTTTGTCTGTCATTACTCCTTTTGAGGTTGACAGAATAGCTACACCTAAACCGTTTTTCACACGACGGAAATCAGCTGGTTTGGAATACTGACGCAATCCCGGACGGCTTACTCTTTCCATGCTTTGAATAGCCGGCTGTTTTGTGGATGGGTCATACTTTAAAGCGATTTTGATGATCCCCTGTTTACTATCTTCCTCAAACTTATATTTAAGAATATAGCCCTGATTGTACAGAATCTCCGTCATACGCTTCTTTAAATTGGAAGCAGGAATGTCAACCACACGATGACCAGCCATTTGAGCGTTTCGGATTCTGGTCAGAAAATCTGCGATAGGATCTGTTACCATATTATAATCAATTGTGATTTTTAAAATTTCATTTAATGGCAATTAGTATAATTTGCCGTTCAACTTACCAGCTGGCTTTTTTCACCCCTGGAATTTTCCCGTTCAATGCCATATCTCTCAAAGCCACCCTTGAAATACCGAAGTATCTTACGTACCCCCTAGGACGGCCTGTAAGCTGGCAACGATTTTTTAAACGGACCTTAGATGAATTCTTTGGCAACTCGTCCAAAGCTTTCCAGTCGCCTGCCTTCTTCAACTCCTCTCTTTTGGCTGCGTAATGAGCAACCATTTTTTCACGTTTTTTTTGCCTGGCTGTTACTGATGTTTTTGCCATGTTTATTTATCCTTTTTAATTATTATTTTTTGAATTTCTGAAAGGCATTCCCAACTCTTTCAACAACTCATAGGCTTCTTCATCCGTGTTTGCAGTTGTTACGAAAGTGATATCCATACCCGTTATCTTATTTACCTTATCAATGTCTATTTCAGGAAAAATGATTTGCTCTGTAACACCTAAAGTGTAATTACCTCTTCCATCGAATGATTTTTCATTCACTCCTTTAAAGTCACGAACCCTTGGTAATGCCACTGCGATCAGCCTGTCTAAAAACTCATACATCTTATCACCACGCAATGTTACCCTGGCGCCGATCGGCATATTCTTACGCAGTTTGAAATTGGAAATATCTTTCTTTGAATTTGTAGCTACAGCTTTCTGTCCAGTGATGGTTGTCAATTCTTCAAGAGCTATATCTATCATTTTCTTATCAGAAACAGCTCCGTTAACCCCACGGTTCAGGCATATTTTTTCCAGCTTAGGCGCCTGCATTACGGTTGAATAACCAAATTTTTTTACCAATGCAGGAACTACATCCTTTTTATACCTATCAGCCAATCTTGGGCTATATGTTTTAGTACTCATTATTTTTTACCTCCCTGAGCTTTTTTAGTTTTAAAAACTCTCTCCGTCTTTCCATCTTTTCTTACTCTGGTCACCTTTGCTCCGGCCTTTTGAGCAGTATCCCAAAGCATGACATTGCTGATGTGAATAGGAGCTTCCATTTTAATGATGCCACCCTTAGTATTCTGAGCCGAGGGCTTACTGTGTTTTGTTATGATGTTCACACCCTCAACAATCACTTTAGCTTTATCAACAATCACTTCTTTCACAAGGCGGGGCTTTGATAAATCCTTATCATCGCCGGCAATCACCACTACGTTATCACCTTTGCGAATATTAAATTTGGGTTTAAATCTATTTTCCATTTTATCTATTGTTAACGGGCATTGCCCTTTTAATCATTATAAAACTTCAGGGGCCAAAGAAATAATTTTCATATATCCTTTATCACGAAGTTCCCTGGCTACAGGTCCGAATATCCTTGTTCCTCTTGGCTCATCGGACTGGTTAAGGATCACAACTGCATTATCATCAAACCGGATATAAGATCCATCTTTACGACGCAGTTTATTTGTGGTGCGTACGATCACCGCTTTAGCCACTGTTCCTTTTTTGATACCACCAGCCGGTAATGCATCTTTTACAGTAACAACAATCTTGTCTCCAATCTTAGCATAACGCTGACCGCTGTTGCCGAGTACACGGATACAAAGCACTTCTTTAGCGCCACTATTATCCGCAACATTTAAACGGCTTTCTTGCTGAATCATATCTTGAGCTTTTAGCTTTGAGCTGATAGCTGTTACACAGCTTACAGCAATTTTTTTTCTTAATTGTTTTATTTCACTTTCTCGACCACCTCAACCAGTCTCCACCTCTTCGTTTTGCTCAACGGTCTTGTTTCCATAATCTTAACAAGGTCACCGATACTGCACTCATTTTTCTCATCGTGTGCATGGAACTTTGAAGTCTTTTTTACAAACTTTCCATAAATAGGATGTTTTACTTTTCTTTCAACCTCAACAGTAATGGTCTTGGCCATTTTGTTGCTGGTAACGTATCCTACTCTTGTTTTCCTTAAATTTCTTGCTTCCATTTTGTTGCTTTATTATGCTTGCTTTTCCTTTAATTTAAGTTCCGTTTTCAAACGGGCAATATCACGACGCAATGAACGGATCGTCATTGGGTTTTCCAGCGGTGAAATGGCATGTGCAAACTCCAGCTTTTTCAGGCGTTGCTTATCCTCCTCAAGGCGGGCCTTAAGGTCCTGCTCATTCATCCCATGGATACTTTTTACAAAATCAGACTTTTTTGACATCGCTTTCAGTTTATTGATCAACTACGCTGTAACAAGGTCACGACGTATAACAAATTTTGTTTTGATTGGAAGTTTACCGGCAGCCAATGCTAAAGAAGCACGGGCAACCTCCTCGCTTACACCATCCACCTCGAAGAGTATACGGCCTGGTTTTACAACTGCAGCCCAGAATTCAAGGTTACCTTTACCCTTTCCCATCCTTACCTCGAGGGGCTTACGGGTAATTGGTTTATCAGGGAAAATGCGGATCCAAACATTACCTTCTCTTTTCATTTCACGGGTCAGTGCCTGGCGGGCAGCTTCTATCTGACGGTCAGTAATCCAATGACTATCCAATGCCTTTAGAGCATAAGAACCAAAGGAAATCGTCGTGCCTCTTTTAGCATCGCCTTTCATGCGACCCTTCTGCATTTTCCTGTGCTTCGTTCTTTTCGGTTGTAACATATACGTTCAGATTTTTAGTACTTAGAGTATCGCTACCCGGTACTACATACTTAATACTTTTAGTTTCTTCTGTCTCTTCCTCCACCTCTTCTGTCACCTCTCCTGTCATCACGACGATGGTGATGATCATCTCTTCTTTCTCTTCTATCCATTACCTCACTCTTACCTCCAACAAAATTGGGGTTCAAATCTCTTTTTGTAAGAACCTCGCCTTTACAAATCCATACTTTGATACCGATCTTACCATATACAGTCAATGCAAATACATTGGCATAATCGATGTCCATACGGAAAGTGTGAAGCGGAACTCTTCCTTGCTTAATTTCTTCAGTACGGGCAATTTCTGCACCACCTAATCTTCCAGAAACCTTAACCTTAATTCCTTCAGCACCCATACGAAGTGCAGAAGCAATAGACATTTTAATAGCCCTTTTATAGTTAATACGATTCTCGATCTGGCGGGCTATTGTGTCTGCAACAATCATTGCATCCAGTTCAGGTCTGCGTATCTCAAGGATATTAATCTGTACATCTTCTTTTCCTGTCAGCTTCTTTAATTCCTCTTTGATACGGTCTACTTCACCACCACCTTTACCGATGATAATTCCTGGTTTAGAGGTGTGGATTGTTACAATCAGCTTTCCTAAAGTTCTTTCAATAACAATCTTTGAAATACCACCTTTATTGATACGGGCATTCAGGTAGGTTCTGATTTTGTTATCCTCAATCAGCCTGCCTGCAAAATCTTTTTTGCTGCCATACCAGTTAGACTCCCATCCACGGATGATGCCTAAACGGTTACCAATCGGATTTGCTTTTTGACCCATGTTTTATTAGGTTATTCTTTTACGTTTAATTATTTAGTTTCTTCTTTAGTATCTACGACAACAGTTACATGATTGCTGCGCTTACGAACCCTGTAACCACGACCTTGCGGAGCCGGACGCATCCTTTTAAGTGTTCTTGCTCCATCGACAAATATTGTTTTTACTACCAGTTGGCTTTCATCACCTCCCTCATTTTTCTGCTTCCAGTTGTTGATAGCACTCATAACCAGCTTACGAAGCGGAACAGCCGGATGTTTCGGGTTATGCTCCAGTTCGGCAAGTACCTTTTCAACTTTTTGCCCACGAATAAGATCAGCCAGCAAACGCATTTTGCGGGGTGATGTAGGGTAGTTTCTCAGTTTAGCTACTGCTTCCATTATTAATCAGTTTCTTTAAATTAAGCTTCCTTCTTTGAGTGTCCTTTGAACTGGCGGGTAGGTGCAAACTCACCCAATTTATGCCCAACCATAAACTCTGTTACATACACAGGGATGAACTTGTTGCCATTATGAACAGCAAAAGTGTGCCCTACAAAATCAGGTGTGATCGTGGAACGACGGCTCCAGGTTTTGATAACACCTTTCTTATTTTTTCCTTCGTTTATTGCCAAAACCTTTTTTTCGAGGTGAGAGGCAACATAAGGACCTTTTTTAATCGAACGAGCCATATCTTATTTATTCAGATTTTAATATTGTTCTTTAATTACTTAGCCAGTTTACTTCCATTCTTACGCTGAATGATAAGCTTATCACTTGCTTTACCTTTTGTTCTTGTTTTTTCACCCTTAGCATACTTACCTGTACGGCTTCTTGGGTGACCACCGGATGCTTTTCCTTCACCACCACCCATCGGGTGATCTACAGGGTTCATTGCAACGCCACGATTTCTCGGGCGGATTCCTTTCCAACGATTACGTCCAGCCTTACCCATGCTTTGCAAGTTATGGTCGCTGTTGCTAACAACACCTACAGTAGCATAACAATCAATAAGCACCTTTCTCAACTCACCAGAAGGCATTTTTAATACAGCATATTTATCTTCTTTGTTAGTCAGCTGTGCTGATGAACCGGCACTGCGTGATAACTTTCCACCTTGCCCCGGCTGCATTTCGATGTTGTGAACATTAGTACCCAACGGCATGTTTCTCATTGGAAGCGCATTTCCAACTTCCGGAGCCACATTGACACCGCTTTCAACTTTCGCACCAACCTGTAAGCCCTGGGGAGCCAGGATATATCTCTTTTCTCCGTCAGCATATTGCACCAAGGCAATAAATGCTGTACGATTCGGATCATATTCAATTGTCAACACTGAAGCAGCGCCAGCTTTATTTCGTTTGAAATCAACCATACGATACTTCTTCTTATGCCCACCACCAATGTAGCGCATTGATAGGTGACCAGAAGAGTTACGACCACCGGTTCTCTTCTTTGGTTCAACCAGGCTTTTCTCAGGCACATTAGTAGTGACCTCAGCATAAGCATTGCCTATCCTCCATCTTGTACCTGCCGTAATCGGTTTGAATTTTCTTAATGCCATTTTAAAATCTACATTTTATATTTTCTATTCAGCACTTCGCGGCGGCTGATTGCCATTCTGAATTTGTATTCTTTAATTAAATACTTGAATAAAGATCTATTGACTCTCCTTCCGCAACTGTCACATAAGCTTTCTTATAGCCAGGCTTGCGGCCTTTTAAAATTCCAGTCTTTGTGAACCTTGATCTGTCTTTTGCAGGAGCAACAGTTGTGTTTACATTAGTCACAGTAACACCATAAAAACTTTCAACTGCTTTTTTAATCTCCAGTTTGTTTGCCTTTTTTGCCACTTTAAACGCATAACGACGCAGCTTTTCCTGCTGTGCATTTGCTTTTTCAGTTAAAATGGGTTTTATCAATATTTCTGATAGTTTCATTACTAAAACTTTAAAAGTTATTATTAAGCCTCCGCCTTTTCTTCTCCTTCAAATATTTTCGCAGCGCTTTCTGTTAATATCAATACTTCTGAGTTTACGATATCATAGGTGTTAATATCACTAAGAAGCACACCCAATACTGATGGAACGTTACGGATGGAAAGCTCGATATTGTCGTTATACTCAGGCTGCACAAACATTACCTTCTTATCAGCCACTTTCAGATTACCGAGTATATCAACAAATGCTTTTGTTTTGGGTGTATCCAGGTTGATATCCTCAACAACAACGATTGCATTATCTTTTGCTTTGAAAGAAAGAGCTGAAATTCTTGCAAGATCTTTTACCTTACGATTCAACTTAATATTGTATGTATGCGGCTTGGGGCCAAAGATTGTACCGCCACCTTTGTATAATGGGTTACGGATATTTCCCTTACGGCTGCCACCTGTTCCTTTTTGACGATGTAATTTCCGGCTTGCTCCTTTAACTTCTGCACGGGTCTTAACTTTATGAGTTCCCTGGCGCTGAGCTGCGAGGTATTGTTTAACGGCCAGGTACATCACATGCTCATTAGGATCAGCCCCGAATATTTCTTCAGGCAATTCAACTTTTCTGCCGGTTTTCTTTCCTTTTGTATTTAAAACTTCAACTTGCATTTTATTTCATTTTTGTTATCACCCTGAGCGAAGTCGAAGGGTTATTTCTGAATTAAAACAATTGAACCATTATATCCGGGTACAGAACCACTTACCAGGATGTAATTCTTATCAGGGAATACCTTCAACACTTTAAGACCTTTCAGCTTCACCCTGTCTGTACCGGTGCGGCCAGCCATTCTCACACCCTTCATTACACGGCTTGCGTCAGATGAGTTACCTAAAGAACCGGGAGCTCTCTGACGATCATGTTGTCCGTGTGTAGCATCACCTACACCAGAGAAACCATGGCGCTTAACCACACCCTGGAAACCTTTTCCTTTTGTAGTTCCAACAACGTCTACCTGCTCACCTTCAGCGAAGATGTCAACAGTAACAGTTTCACCAATATTTTTTTCGATTGCGAAGTCGCGGAATTCTTTTGAGAATTTTTTAGGAGCAGTTGTAGCTTTTGCGAAGTGATTTTTTTCGGCTTTGGTAGAATGTTTTTCTTTTTTCTCGCCGAAAGAGAGCTGCAGGGCATTGTAGCCGTCTGACTCTTTTGTTTTAACCTGGGTAACAACGCAGGGACCTGCTTCGATAATCGTACAGGCTGTTTGTTTGCCCGAAGGATCGAAGACACTGGTCATCCCAATTTTTTTCCCAATAATACCTTTCATGTTGTTCAATTTATGCCTGCAAGGTTATTGGGACATTCCAGACTTTTTATGTCCGAACTTCAATCCCCGTTTGCCACCGACCTTTTCCTTTATCGGGAAGTACC
Source organism: Chitinophagaceae bacterium (assembly GCA_035328345.1). Classification (GTDB taxonomy): domain Bacteria; phylum Bacteroidota; class Bacteroidia; order Chitinophagales; family Chitinophagaceae; genus JJ008. The sequence continues at coordinate 7,849 of DAOLIV010000063.1, forward strand.
GGCAGTAAACAAACCCTGAATGGCTTGTTTTATGTT
>DAOLIV010000064.1:0-6430 GCA_035328345.1 Chitinophagaceae bacterium
CGAGATAGAAAATATCTTTCAGGGTTTTTTGTTACTTAAATTTGTTAAGTGAAAAATTTCAGACATCAGCAACGACCCAAAAAGAGCTCATTAATTATAGGGAGACAAGCAGTATTGGATGCCATTCAAGGGGGTAAAGAATTAGAGAGGATATATATTGTAAAAGATCTGAAAGGCATGCTAGCCGAAGAAATACTTTCATTGGCGAAGCAAAGTAATATACCTGTAAACAAAGTCCCTGTTGAAAAACTTAATGGCTTTAATATCAGTAACCATGAGGGTTGCGTTGCCGTAATTGCAAAAGTTCAGTACCAGGACCTGCAGAATGTAATTTCTCATGTTGTTGATAAAGGCAAGGCTCCCTTGTTGCTTATACTTGATGGGATTACTGATATCAGAAATATTGGTGGCATTGCCAGAACGGCCTATTGTTGCGGGGTTGATGCAATCATTATTCCCGATAAAGGAGTAGGGGCATTAAATGAGGATGCAATACTTACTTCAGCAGGTGCATTGGAAAAGATCTCTGTGTGCCGGGTAAACAGTCTTATGAAGACAGTTGACGATTTACATATGAACGGTATAAAAGTATTTGCAAGTGAAATGACCGCAAAAAAGAAGATTGCTGATGTTGATTTTACCGGGCCTTGTGCAATTGTATTAGGAAGTGAAGAAAAAGGTATTTATCCCGCATTGATGAAAATATGCGATGAGAAAATTAAAATTCCAATGATCGGTAATTTTGAATCGCTGAATGTTTCCGTAGCAACAGGAATTATTCTATATGAGGCCATGAAACAAAGAATGACATGACAAGTTTTTTACCAATAAAACTTATTGAATGTCCCCGTGATGCTATGCAGGGATGGAAAGAAATTATTCCGACTGAAAAGAAAATCGAGTATATAAATTCCTTATTAAAGGTTGGGTTTGATACGATTGATTTTGGAAGTTTTGTTTCTCCTAAGGCAATTCCGCAGATGGCGGATACAAAGGAAGTGGTTGAGAGGCTTGAGCTGGACACCAACGGCTCGAAACTGCTGGCAATTATAGCCAACTTAAAAGGAGCTGAGCAAGCCGTACAATTTGATCAAATAACTTATCTCGGGTTCCCTTTTTCTGTTTCGGAAACTTTTCAGCAACGAAATACAAATTCATCGATCCGGGAATCAATGCTGAGAGTTGAAGATATCCAGGGTCTGTGTTTGAAAAAGAATAAACAACTTGTTGTATATATATCAATGGGTTTTGGAAATCCTTATGGAGATCCATATGATGAGGAAATTGTTTTTGAATGGGTCAACAAACTGGTTGCTTTGGATATTTCTATAATCTCACTTGCTGATACCGTTGGCTTGGCATCTCCTGAACAGGTGTATGATATGACCAGTTATCTCATTGAATCGCTACCCGGTGTAGAAATAGGGGTTCATCTTCATTCAACTCCCGGAAATTGGAAAGAAAAACTTGAAGCAGCAGTAAAAGCTGGTTGCAAAAGATTTGATGGAGCTTTAAAGGGTATCGGCGGCTGCCCTATGGCGAATGATGAACTGGTTGGAAATATGAATACTGAATTGATGATTCAATATTTTCAGACAAATGATCAATTACTTAATTTAAATAAAGAGGCACTGGCCGATGGTCTTCGCATTGCGGCGGAAATATTTTCTTAGTTCATGGACTTGTTATTAAATATTGATATTAAAAAATTGCCAGATCCCGTTAATTACAGGGATAAGATACTATTAGTCGGCTCCTGTTTTACGGAGCATATCGGAAATGCTTTGAACAAATTAAAGTTCCAGGTGCTTCAAAATCCAAATGGGATTTTATTTGAGCCTGACAGTGTCTGTAAAAGCCTGCTCTCTTATGCAAAAAATAGAACTTACGTTGAGGATGATATTTTCCAATTGAACGAATTATGGAGTAGCTGGCAGCATCATTCAAGATATTCAGGCCTGGATAAAAATGAAGTAATACAAAAGATAAATACTTCTCAGAATGATTCGCATAAGTTTTTAAAAGAAGCAAGTTGGTTGATTATTACGCTGGGTTCAGCATTTTCTTATCGATTAACCCCTGCCGCTGAATTGGCTAGTGAGAGTCCCGGCAATACCGTGGCTAATTGTCACAGGGCGCCGGCAAATTGGTTTGAGAAAAAACTTCTCGAAATTGATGATATCAATTTTCAGCTTGAAGATTGTTTAAAGAAATTGAAAGAATTCAATCCTTCACTTAAGTTCTTGTTCACCATTAGCCCGGTCCGGCATATTCGGGATGGGGTTATTGAAAACAACCGAAGCAAGGCGAGATTAATTGAGTCGGTTCATTACATCGTTAGCAAGTTTGAGTCTGCCTTCTATTTTCCGGCATATGAACTGGTGATTGATGTACTGAGAGACTACCGGTTTTATGATATAGATCTTGTGCATCCTAATTACGCTGCTACAGAATTTGTTCTTGAAAAATTTATGCAGAACTGCATTGACGAAGAGAGCAGGGCACTTGCCGAAGATGTAAGAGCTATAGTAACAGCAAGGAGTCATCGGCCTTTTCAGCCTGATACAAAAGCCCACAGTCAGTTTCTTATTTCCAACTTTGAGAAGACCCAGGCGCTACAAAAGAAATATCCTTTTCTTGATTTGAAAGATGAGTTGGTTTATTTCTCCAAAACTTAATTTTTAATTTCACATTTGATGTGGATCATTAATGCGATATTCTGGCTGCAGGCATTTATTGCTCCTGTTATTCTTTTTGGATTTATTGGGGTAGCTACAGGATCCATGAATATTTTGAAAATATTGATTATTGCAGGAGCCATAATAGGAGTTTTTGTTGCTGAATATATTCGGAGAAAGATTGGACTTGACACTTTCTTCGCAAGAATTTATGGGCCTAACGAAATGGATAATAAGAAGAATAAAAAGAAAGAAGTCAATTAATGATTTTGTAAATCGTTTTTTGTTTGTAGTCTTCCCCGGGTCTTAAAATTGTATTCGGAAAACCCGGAATGTTAACTGCGTTACAATAATTGTGAGTTTCCAGGCAAAACCCCGAAAAAGGACCATAGTGTTCATTATTCTTTCCTTGCACAAGTGGTATCCATTTACCGGCATAAAAATGAACGATCGGGTTAGTAGTATAAACCTGTAATAAAATGCCAGACGTTGATGATCTTGCCTCTGCAGCAAGTTTGGGAGTATCTGAAATCCCATTATCGGTTACAAAACTCTTGTCGTAATCAAAATCAAGAGGAACAGTTTCGTATATCTTTCTGCAATTCCTGAAATCAAATTCTGTATCTGATACATCAGCTATTTCCCCGGTGGCAACAAGGTCTTTATCCTGCACAAGCATCTTGGATGCAAAAATTCTTAGCTCATGGTCATGAATTGTGTTTTGTCCTTTATTGAGATTAAAATAACTATGGTGGGTTAGGTTTACCGGGGTTGCCATATCGGTTGTAGCATGATATTCGTAGCTTAATTCATTTTCCTCGGTTAACTCAAACCTTATGGAAACACTCAAATTGCCGGGATAACCTTCTTCTCCATACAGACTCAGGTATTCCATTTGAAGGAAGCAGGTTTTGTCGGAACCATAACTTTTTATTTTCCATACCTTTTTATCAAACCCTTCCAAACCTCCATGTAGTTGATGTTCACCTTGATTTTTAGAAACAATATAGAGTTTACTATCTAACTCAAATCTTGCATTTTTGATACGATTGGCATAACGACCTACTGCACATCCAAACCATGGGTATTGTTTTAAATAGGCGGGATCCCGGTAGTCCTTTACATTATCGAATCCCAATACGATGTCATTTCCACTTCCGTCTTCATCTCTGATTTTAAACCCGGTTATTATGGCGCCATAATTCGTGATGCTGATTTCTGTCCCTTTCGAATTTTTTAGTTTGAACAAATAAATATCTTCACCTGACTCATGCTTAAAACAAAACTGTTGAGTTACCTTCATAACACTTGAAAATAAGATAATTTGATGATGAAAGACGAGTTAATCAGTGAATTTCAGGAACGTTATGGCAAAGATCCTGATCATTTATTTTTTTGCCCGGGAAGAGTTAACCTTATCGGAGAGCATATTGATTACAATGGAGGAGAAGTATTACCCTGTGCTATTTCTTACGGGGCTTTTATAGCTGTTTCCAAAAACAGGGATAAAAAACTTCGTTTTAACTCACTTGGGTTTTCAGCGAAGGCTGAGTTACAGTTACAAACATCTTATACTAAAACAGGAAAGGAATGGTTCAATTATCCTCTTGGAGTAATTAATCACTGTATAACTGAAGGAGCTGAAATATCCGGATTGGATATGCTTTTTAGCGGCAACCTGCCGGTGGGCGCAGGGTTATCTTCATCGGCTTCAATAGAAGTGCTTACTGCCTATGCAATAAATGAAATGTTTGCTCTCAGGTTTACACCGGTTGATCTGGCTCTTTTGTCCCAAAAAGTTGAAAATAATTTTATTGGAGTTAGTTGTGGTATTATGGACCAGTTTGCCGTAGCAATGGGTAAAAAAGAGCATGCCATATTGTTGAATTGTGATTCACTGGAGTATGAGTACGTTCCCTTTAAAACAGGGAATTATTCTCTTGTGATTATTAATACAAAAAAAGAAAGATCGCTTGCAGATTCCAAATACAATGAGCGGTTCGCAGAATGTGGAAAAGCTTTGAAATTATTGAAACAAAAGCTACAGGTAAACAATTTATGCGAAATTGATCCTGCAACCTTTGAGTTGAACAGGCAATTCATAGGAGATGCTGTTCTTGAAAAAAGAGCTTTGCATGTAATTAGTGAAAATGCCAGGGTGAAGGATGCTGTAATATCGTTGAAGACTGGCGATATGGAAGTCTTTGGCAAACTTATGTATGCCTCTCATCAGTCTTTGAAAGAACTCTATGAGGTTACGGGGAAGGAATTAGACAGTGTAGTTGATTTTTGCAAAGAATATCGTTATTGTATTGGCGCAAGGATGACCGGGGCAGGTTTCGGCGGCTGTGCTATTGCATTAGTGGATGAAAAAATGATTGGGGATTTCAGGGATAAACTCCAGGAACAATATTCAATGGAAACGGGATATAGTGCTGAAATATTTACTTCTTCTGCAGAAAACGGAGTTTCTGAGATCAAATTTTAAATTGGTAATCTTCTTCAAGCAGGTTCTCAAGTTGTTTTAAATGAGTTAACTGGTTAATAGCTCTGTCAAAATTCTGTTCAGGATATTTCACCTGGTAATAAACATCGTCATTAAGATAGTCAGTTAAAAACCTTAGTGCCTGCATAAAAAACATCATCAACCCGGCGAAATGAATATTTTGCTTTTCTGTATCAGACATTTTAGAAGACATAATCTGCAGATATCCTGAAACAATTGCATTGTAAAATTCTTTTCTCACAGAAACTTTGCTCAGATCTTTTTCACTTTCATCACAAGCGGCTGTCATCGACCTGATCAGGTCGCCCAGATCAGAAAAAATATATCCCGGCATCATTGTATCAAGATCTATTGGGCAAATTATTGCTCCGGTTTCTGCATGAAAAAGGATGTTGGAAATTTTTGCGTCATGATGCATTACCCTTTTCAATAAATTTCCTGAGTGAATCAGATTGTCAAGAAAACTTACATAATATCGTCGTTGTTTAAGCGCTGCTATCAGTGACGATGATTTTTCTATCCTGCTATAATTTTTTGAATTAATCAGAGCATCCTTAAACTGTTTGAACCTGAATTCAAGATCATGGAAATGGGGAATTACTTCGTTAAGAAGTGCCGGATCAAATCCTTCAAAAAAGGATGTAAACCTGGCAAAAGCAATGGCGGTTAGCCTGGCTTGATCAGGTATTCCAACCTTGCTGATTGTTATACATTTTTCGACAAAGTCAAATGCTCTCCAGTAGTTATTGTTTTTGTCTAAAAAAATCGAGTTGATTTTATTAAAAAATCTGGGTGATGGGATATATAGACTGTTTTCTTTTGAGATGGAAAAATTCCAGATTTTCAGATAATTCTCCTGGACTGCTTCTGGTGACTGAAATACATTTTTATTAATTTGCTGAAGAAATAAATCAGGGCCAAATGATCCGGAAATTTTGAATGAGTAATTGATCAGGCCATGACCGATCTTTTCAATCCTGATTTTTGATTGAAATTCTCCTGAATCATCGACCGGAACTCCGGTAAACGCAGTTATCACTTCTCCTGGAATTTCAAAACCCATTAGCTGTTGAAACTTTAGAGATTTTAATGAATTCTGTCGCCCCTGACGGATATTTTTTTAATGATATCTGCTTCATACTTCAACCATTCTGCCCATCGCTTCTTCACTTTTTCTTTTTTAAAATAAGTTTCAGCCAGCTCTATAAACAAAGTATAATGCCCCGCTTCACTTTCCATAAACCGC
>DAOLIV010000065.1:0-5101 GCA_035328345.1 Chitinophagaceae bacterium
CTGGTTAGGGTTTCAATACCTAATCCCAACGGACTGCTTAAACCCGGAATGCCTGCCTATGTAAGTATCAAAAGCAAGGAACTCAATACGCTTACACTTCCTTCTGATGCGGTGCTCCGTGATGGTAAAATGAATGTGGTTTGGGTACAATCAGGCAAAAACAGTTACAAAATGAAAATGGTGCAAACCGGTTTGGAAAGCGGCGACAGACTGGAAATTAAATCAGGATTACAAAACGGTGATGTAGTGGTAACAAGGGGTGCTTATTTATTGAACAGTGAATTTGTATTTAAAAAAGGAGCAGATGCAATGGGTGGTATGGATATGAGTGGACATCAACATTGATAGACTATGAAATACTTGCCAAAATCAAAATGGAAAAAAGCCGGGCTGATATTATTGTTCTTATTTGGATTGTTTCAGTTTTATCCAAGACCGGAAAAGAATATTTCATCAGTCGAAGCAAAGAACAGTATCGAAAAACTATTTCCTATTCCTGATTCGGTACTGACCATTCTGAAAACTGCCTGCTATGATTGCCATAGCAACAATACCCGTTACCCCTGGTATAGTAACATACAGCCCGTTGCTTTGTTTTTGAACAAACACATCGTTGAAGGGAAAAAGGAATTGAATTTTGATGAGTTTGGGACTTATACGGGGCGAAGGCAGCAAAGTAAATTAAAAGCAATTGCCAGCCAGGTGAAAAATGGAGATATGCCGTTTAGCTCTTATAAGGCCATGCATAAAGAAGCAAGGCTGTCTGATGAAGAACGCAACCTTGTCACGAATTGGTTCAGGAACCAACTTGATAGTCTAAACCGGTAAATTGATCTTGTATGAAAAAGCAAACTAAAACAACAAACTGGTATGTTATTACAGGTGGGCCAAGTACAGGTAAAACAACAGTGATCAACCTGCTTTCGGAAAGAGGGTACAAAACCACGATTGAACATGCAAGGCATTATATAGATACCATGAAAAATGAAGGAAATACTGTTGAAGAGATCAGGGCTAATAAAAGGAAATTCCAACTGGGTGTTTTAGATATGCAGATAGAGCAGGAAGCTGAATTATCCCGGTCAGATATTGTTTTTCTTGACCGGGCCATACCGGATGCAATGGCTTATTATCAATTTCTGGATTTGGAATACGATCAAAAACTGCTTGATGCAGTACAGCAGGCATCTTATAAAAAAATATTCATTCTTGACAGATTACCATTTGTAAATGATTATGCAAGAACAGAAGACGAACAGGCTCAAAAATTAATTCACAAATTAATTATTGAAGTGTATCAATTATTAGGATTTCCAGTTGTTTTTGTACCCGTAGTAAGCCCCGATAAACGAATAGAATTTATTTTAAAGAATTTGTAAATTATTTAATCATGGATCACAGTAAACACGAACATCAGCAACATAAGAAAATGGATCATTCCAAAATGGATTATAGCAAAATGCAGCACGACCACAGTAATATACCAATGGGTATGGCAGGCCACGACCATCATAAAATGATGATTGAAGATTTTAAAAAGCGTTTTTGGGTAAGCCTTATCCTTACTATCCCGATATTAGTATTGTCCTCGATGATACAGGATTTTTTCGGATATAGTTTGAACGTTCCATACAATTCATATATCCTGTTGGTTCTATCTTCTGTTGTTTATTTCTGGGGCGGCTGGCCATTCCTGAAAGGGTTCACAACAGAAATAAAACAGAAGGGCCCAGGTATGATGACCCTAATAGCAATGGCAATTTCAGTAGCTTATTTTTATAGTGCGGCCACTGTCTTCGGACTAAAAGGGATGGATTTTTTCTGGGAGCTGGCTACCTTAATTGTCATCATGCTTTTAGGGCATTGGCTGGAAATGAAATCAGTATTAGGAGCATCAAAAGCATTACAATTATTAGTAAGCATGATGCCTGCAGAGGCACATCGGGTTACAAAAGATGGACGTATTGAAGATGTAAAACTGGAAATGCTGCAAAAAGACGACATCATAATGATAAAGCCCGGTGAGAAGGTTCCTGCGGATGGTATAATCGAAGAAGGTAGCAGTTACCTGAATGAATCCATGCTTACCGGGGAGTCAAAGCCGGTAAAAAAAGAAAAAGATAATAAAGTGATAGGTGGTTCAATTAATGGTAATGGATCTTTGAAAATAAAAGTAGAGCATACCGGAAAGGACAGCTATCTGAATAAAGTGATTAAACTGGTAGAGGAAGCACAGAAGGCAAAATCAAAAATGCAGAACTTCAGCGACCGGGCAGCCAAATGGCTTACCTATATCGCCTTGTCTGTTGGCTTTGGTACATTGGCAGTTTGGTTGATTGCTGGTTATCCATTTGTTTTTGCATTAGAACGTATGGTTACAGTGATGGTGATTGCCTGTCCTCATGCATTGGGTTTGGCTATACCATTAGTAGTTGCAATTTCGACAGCAGTGTCTGCTCAAAACGGTTTGCTGATCCGCAACAGAACGGCTTTTGAAGAATCAAGAAAGATAACAGCACTTTTATTTGATAAGACTGGAACTCTGACTACCGGTGTTTTTGGAGTAACCCGTTTTGAAACTGTTGAAACTTCAATTTCAAAAGACGAATTGTTGAGGTTGGCAAGTGCATTGGAACAAACATCAGAGCATCCGATTGCAGTGGGTATTATCAATAAAGTAAAAGAACTAAACATAACCATACCCAAAGCAGAAGCATTTAATGCCATCACAGGAAAGGGGGTTGAAGCAACCGTAGAGGGGAAATCAATAAAAGTGGTAAGCCCCGGTTATTTAAAAGATAAAAATCTGACCGTACCGGAAGGAGCTTATTCAAGTAAAGCAGAAACTGTTGTTTTTGTTTTGGTTGATGATAAGTTGGCAGGATACATCGCACTGGCAGATGCGATAAGGCCGGAAAGTGCAGATGCGATCAGAGTATTTAAGAAAAATGGTATTAAAGTATTGATGGCAACCGGTGATAATGAAACAGTGGCAAAGGCTGTATCTGATGAATTAGGCTTGGATGGATATTATTCAGAAGTTCTGCCACACCAAAAAGTGGAAATAGTAAAAGAATTGCAAAGCAAAGGTGAGTTTGTTGCTATGACAGGCGACGGAGTAAATGATGCACCAGCATTGGCACAATCCGATGTAGGTATTGCAGTAGGTTCCGGAACAGATGTAGCTGCAGAAACTGCCGATATTATTTTGGTAAACAGCAATCCAAAAGATATTGCTAATCTAATTCTCTTCGGAAAAGCCACTTATAAAAAAATGGTGCAGAACCTGGTTTGGGCAACAGCGTACAACAGTTTTGCCATTCCATTGGCTGCAGGTGTTCTTTATTCAGCAGGATTTGTTTTAGGCCCGGCAGTAGGTGCAGTGTTTATGAGTTTAAGTACAATTATAGTAGCGATTAATGCACAACTTTTGAAAAAGCAGATAAATAAATAGGATAGATCATTCCTTTTAACAGATTATTAATTAATGCTGTCGTCATTATTATTTAAGTATTTGCTTAAATATTAAATATTGAGCTACCTTTGCCTTTCAAATCTTTTTAAGAATGGCTAACGACACTTGCATCAGGGTACAGGCAGATATAGAACAAATTAAAAGTTGCCGTCAAAAACTAATAGCCAATGCCCGTTCATTTTCACTGCTTGGTCAGATTCTTGCATTGGCCGGAAACGAAGTGCGGTTGAAAATTATCTATCTGCTGGAAGAAGAAAATGAACTTTGTCCCTGTGACCTAAGTGATATATTGGGTATGAGCAATCCTGCAATTTCTCAGCACTTACGAAAATTGAAAGACGGCAACATTATTGAAGCCAGAAAAGAAGGACAAACAATTTTCTATTCATTGCATAAAGAGCATTTAAAAATATTGCGACCATTTTTTAAGATCATTAATCAACAAAACTTAACAACACAACCTGCATGACAACTAAAACAAAAAATAGTAAAAGTTGGTTAGCAGGAATTTTTGCCGCTGTTGCTGCTTCACTTTGTTGCATCACTCCTGTTTTGGCTTTTTTGGGTGGGGCAAGTGGTTTGGCTTCTTCCTTTTCATGGATTGAACCTTACCGTCCCTATTTAATCGGTTTGACAGTTGCAGTTTTTGCTTTCGCCTGGTATCAGAAATTGAAACCTATAAAAAATGTGGATTGCGAATGTGAAACAGACAGTAAAAGATCATTCCTGCAATCAAAGCGGTTTTTAGCTATCGTTACTGTTATTGCAGGTCTGTTAATTGCCTTTCCCTACTATGCCAAAGTATTTTATCCTAAGCCTCAGGTGACAAAAGTTATTGTAGTTGACAAAAGCGATATCCGGCAAGCGGAATTTAAGATAAAAGGTATGACTTGCGAAAGCTGTACAGAACATGTGAACAGTGAAATATCAAAAGTCAATGGCGTTTTAGAATTCCAAACTTCTTATGAAAAAGCAAACAGCACGGTAAAATTTGACAACAGCAAAACTTCTATTGACAGTATTGCTTCGGCAATTAAAAGCACAGGATACAAAGTAATTTCACAAACAGTAATTAACAACTAATGGAAAAAAGTATCATACTTCAATCAACTATTACATGCCCTGTTTGTGGACACAAACAGGAAGAAACAATGCCCACAGATGCCTGTCAGTTTTTTTATGAGTGTACAAACTGCAAAACCAGACTGAAACCTAAAGAAGGTGACTGTTGTGTATTTTGTAGTTACGGTACTGTTGCCTGTCCACCGATACAGATGAATAAATCTTGTTGTAAATAAAGCTACTTGTAAAAACATTTGCTTTCCCATATCTCTAAACATACTGTCACACCACTTCGCTGACAACTGACAATCCGATTAAAAAAATAAAATAAACTGCAAAGATAGCACCGGCACAAAGCCAACGCTTCGCAGCATAAACACAAGCCCAACTCACAAGGCCATCATTTATACTGCAACCCGCAATCCCGGATGCTGTTAGAGAGCAGTTATTTTATTTTTTCATTTTTAATCGTTTTGTTATGTCAGTTCTTATTCAGCGTTGGCTTGTTGGCAGCATCTGGGTTAGCTGCTGGTTCGTTTCGCCTGGTGTGTTTGTTTTTTCATC
>DAOLIV010000066.1:0-4646 GCA_035328345.1 Chitinophagaceae bacterium
TCCGTAAAAATCGGGAACTATGATACCTTCTTTCCGAAAGGCATTCAATAAGGCATTTACTAAGGAAAAGTATGAGGAGTTTTTAAAAGAGCTTGAGTCAGCACATCCGGGTGAAATAGAATTCAGGGTTGCTGAAACACCTGTTTTTGTTCCCAAAAGTTTCACAAACAAAATACTCGATGCCTGTGAAAATATTATTGATCTGATTACTGACCCCCGCTTTATTGAACTCACGGATAAAGCCATTCCACCCGGCTTAAAAGTTCCGGGAGAAATAAAGCATACACAATTCATAGCATTTGATTTTGGCATTTGCGTAAACGACTCCGGCGAATACGAACCACAATTGATCGAGATGCAGGGTTTTCCTTCATTGTTTGCCTATGAAGTATTACTTGATGATGTTTTCAGAAAACATTTTGATGTTCCGGATAATTTTAGTTGTTACCTGAATGGCTATGACAGGGAAAGTTATATCCGTTTTATGAAAGAAATTATTGTGGCTGGCCATAATCCTGAAAATGTGATATTACTTGAGATATTTCCCCGACAACAAAAAACAAGGATCGATTTTTACTGTACGGAAGAATATCTTGGTATTAAAATGGTCTGCCTTACGGAACTTATTAAGGAAGGCAAGAATATCTATTATATTGATAATGGAAGAAAAATTCAGGTAAAAAGAATCTACAACCGGGTAATTTTTGATGACCTTCAACAGCAAACCAAAGAAGTACAGGAAAAAGGAAAAATATTTTTTGAAGAGCTGGAGGTAGAATGGTGCCCCCACCCTGATTGGTTCTACAGGATCAGCAAGTTTACTTTACCATTGATCCGTCATCCGTATGTTCCTCAAACATTTTATCTGAACCAGGTGAAGCAGATACCTACTGACCTGGAAAATTATGTATTAAAACCTCTTTTCTCTTTTGCGGGCCAGGGAGTTGTTATTGATGTTACAGAAAAGGATATACTTGATATAAAGGATCCTGAAAACTGGATATTACAGAGAAAAGTAAAATATGCTGATGTGATTGAAACTCCGGATGTACCCGCTAAAGCAGAAATCAGGATGTTTTATTTCTGGAAAGAAGGTGATGCGAGGCCAGTTGCAGTAAATAATCTTGGCAGACTCAGTAAAGGCAAAATGATCGGTGTCAGATATAATAAGGATAAAGAATGGGTAGGTGGCTGTTATTGTTTATTTGAAAAATAGCAAACGATGCAAAATTTAAACAACATCCCATACAAAGAACTTGCACCGGGCATCCTATCAAAACTTGTACATGGTAAAAAATCAACATTATCTGTAGTAGATATTAAACAAGGAAGTATTTTACCTGAGCACAAACACAAACATGAGCAAATAACATTTATTGTTGAGGGGGAACTCGAAATGATGATCAAAGGGAAGAAATACCTTCTTACTGCAGGTTCTGTTCATGTTATTCCTTCCAATTTTCCTCATAGCGCAAAAGCAATTACTGATTGCAGGGTAATTGATGTTTTCAGCCCGGTTCGGGAAGATTATAAATAATATCCCGGAAGCGGTTTTCAATCTTTATATTTGTAAAAAATTTTAGACTCAACTAAATTATATTTTTTGCATGACTAAAGAAATTGCTTGTGTGCTGACCTTCTTATTTTTTTTAAAGGAGCTGAAATCCCAGGAAACAGGGAGAATGGAAACAGACAGGCCTGATCAAACGGAATCACCTGTTATAACCAAAACAAATTTCCTGCAAGGAGAAATCGGGTTTAATTATGAAAAAGCCTTTGGCCTTGCTACACTGGTCCATCCTACCGCATTATGGAAATATGGAGTTGCAAAAAGATTTGAGATCAGGGTTATTACAGAAATAGCAAGTATTGAAAGTCCTTTGGTGATCCCCTATGGTAATAAATATGATAATGGTTTATTACCCATTCAGATAGGTGGTAAGCTTGCTTTAACAGAAGAAAAAAAAGGGCTTCCAAAAACTTCTCTGATCTTTCATGTTGCCCCCAACAAATTAGGAAGCAAAAAATTCCGTACTTCAAAATGGGCTCCGAATTTTCGCTTTACCATGCAACATACCCTTTCTGAAGCAGTTGGCCTTGGCTATAATTTAGGTGCAGAATGGGATGGTGAATCTGGCTCACCATATTGGATATATACAATCGCACCTGGATTTAATATTGGAAAAAACTGGTACGCTTATATTGAATTATTCGGAGCTGTAAAAAATAATGAGAAACCCCAACATGCTGCTGACGGAGGAATTGCCTGCTATTTATCTGATAATTCTAAAATTGATCTCTCAGGCGGTATAGGCCTGTCTAAAGAAAGTTTCGACCATTATATTGCAATAGGCTACTCATTCCGGTTAAATACAAAGAGAAAATCTAAATCATCAGCCAACAAGTAATCTATATACCTGGGTTGTGAAAAAACAAATAATAAATCCCATTGCTATCGGAAGAAAGGTTGACACTAAAGTCCATTTAGTACTTTTAGTTTCCTTGTAGATTGTGTAGATCGTCGTTGAACAGGGATTATGAAGGAGACTAAACAACATCAGGTTAATCCCTGTAAGTAATGTCCAGCCACCAGCTTTTAAAATACTTTCAGTACCTGAAATTGAGTCTAATTCAAACATTACTCCGCTCCCACCCCCAATTCCTGACATTCCTGTACTAAGTACTGTTAACATAAGAATTGTTGGAATAACAATCTCATTGGCGGGAATAGCAATGATATAAGCCAGTAATATAACACCGTTTAATCCAAACAGAACTGCGAAAGGATTTGACCAGTTAATAAAATGCTCGGCAAGACTTAACTGACCAACATGAATGTTTGCTACCAGCCAGATCACAATACCGGCAGGAAGAGCGAAAATCACTGCCCTCCACAAAACAAAAATAGTCCGGTCAATCAACGATGTGTAAAGAGTTTGTAAAATACGGGGTGGTCTGTAGGGAGGTAGTTCGAGACTAAATGCAGAAGCCTCACCTTTTAAAACTGATTTGCTCAATCCCCATGAAACTACAAGACTAAAAAATATTCCTAATAAAGCAATCCCTACCACGGCTCCGGCCGATACAACTCCGGCCCAGCGTGAAGAAACCAAACCACCAATGAAAATAGTAGCGATCAATATCTGTGTCGGCCATCTACCGTTACATAATGAAAAATTATTTGTGATAATGGCAATCAATCTTTCACGGGGGCTATCAATTACCCTTGTAGCAATTACACCAGCTGCATTACATCCAAAACCCATGCTCATAGTTAAAGCCTGCTTACCGTGTGCCCCTGCTTTTCGAAATAATGAATCCATATTGAATGCCACCCTGGGGAGATAACCAAAATCTTCCAATAAAGTAAAGAGCGGGAAAAAAATTGCCATTGGCGGAAGCATTACTGCAACCACCCAGGCAACAGAAAGATAAGCTCCATCAATCAATACACCACTCAACCACCATGGGAAACCTAATGAATCTGCTCCGCTTTTCAGAGCAGGATGAATGGTATCAACCAATAAGGATGCTAATAATCCTGAAGGGTAATTTGCCCCTGCCACTGTTACCCAAAATACTACAGCAAGCAACAAAAACATTATCGGGAAACCTAAGAAACGACTCGTAACGATCCTGTCAATTTTCAGGTCCCAGTTATATCCTTCTTTTTCACCAGGAATACGAACTGTTTTATTTGCGATCTTAGTAGCATCAGCATAAATGGATTCCGTTACAGTATCATGTGTATTAGTGCCCAGTTCCCACCGGAGACTATTTGCCAGTGAAAGAATTTCATTAGACGACACAGAACTTTTATTTTTCATGGCCTACTTCCTCCATATTTGATAAAATGCCCGGATTTAATTTCCCTAATTCCCCTGACTGAACTGCCTCAATAATACTTTGATCTCCCTCCAGCAATCTTAAAGCAACCCAATTCATATTCGGGAGGCCTGGAAATCTTTCTGAAAGTTTTTTAACCAGGTCATTTATAGCATGATTCAGCTTTGATGATCTGCTTTTAACCCGGTGAGGCTTGCAAATAAATTTTCCTGAGGCTACCTGTTCGATTGCTTCCAGCAATTGTGGCATCCCTTCTTTTTGCCTGGCTGCTGCAGGCACTACCGGAATTCCCAGTTCTTTCGCCAATGCTCTTTCATCAATTTCAATGTGATTGCGTTTGGCTTCATCCATAAGGTTCAGACAAAGAACAGCTCTATCAGTAATTTCAAGTACCTGAAGTACAAGATTAAGATTTCTTTCTAAACGAGTGGCATCCACGACTATAACCGTCACATCAGGCATACCGAAAAGAATAAAGTTCCTTGCCACTTCTTCATCGGTGCTTGTAGAGAGTAAGGAATAAGTGCCCGGAAGGTCAACTACTTTATATCGTTTTTCACCATAAGAGAAACCACCTTCAGCCCTTGTAACTGTTTTGCCAGGCCAATTGCCTGTATGCTGACGTAATCCTGTGAGGTTATTAAAAACAGTACTCTTCCCGGTATTTGGATTTCCGGCAAGTGCCACCACATAATCCACCCTATCCATCGCAATACCGAGACGGACAAGATTCTCTTTGTGATGTACCGGGCAATTTTCACAATTATGCTGCTGTACCATTTTCCTTAAAGTTCTTATTA
>DAOLIV010000067.1:0-3387 GCA_035328345.1 Chitinophagaceae bacterium
CCCCCTTTGATATAAGATTGCATTATTTTTTTTTTAGAAACTTAACCTTATTCCTCCTGTAAATACAAAATTGCTGGAGGTATTATTTTCTGCAAATGTGGGATTGTAATAAGCCCCAATCTGAACACCTGTATTATTTGAAAACTGGTAGTCTCCCAGGAAGCCAAACATTCCGGTAAAATAAGTATCGCTGAATTTCATGTCATTGTATTTCTGCCCCTGGCTTACAACTCCCAATAGTGCCTGTGTTGTAAAAACAAATTTGTCTCCGCAATTAGCACAGCAGAATGGATTGTATGAAGCCCCGGCAAGAATACTGAGCTTACTGTAATCAACACTGTTTTTGGAAGCAAAGTTGTAACCTATATGTCCCGTTAAACCAAAATTGTGTCCTATCATTCTTGTATATTGAGCAAAGCCGCCTGGCATAGTCAATCTGTCGTTGGGGCCAAAGTCTTCCAGCACAATGGATAAGCCACCATAGAAAATATTGGGATCACAAGAACTACTTGAGGATGTTTTACAATCTCCTTTTGGCGCTTCAAATACTTTAAAATCTTTCCAGTCCCTGATTACATTGTCAAGTTCGATGGTTGGTGTCAGGTCAATACGAAGCGGGTTACCACCGGTGGTCGGCCAGATATCCCTGTAAGTATTGATGGATTGATCATTCCTGAAGTCCTGCTGGGTCCACTGAAACCGGTAACCGTTTACATCAGTAAGATAGCTGTTGTAATGTAGTTTTGAGTTATTACAGTCATAGTAAAATGATTCTTCAAACCCATAATACTCCGGATACAATTCTTTCATGGTCTTTTGACGCAGGGTTCCTCCTGCATCAAAATAATTCAGTTCCTGCACCCGGAAGTCACCTTTCAGCTCCAGGTTCATTTTAATACTACCTCCAATTCCATAGGTGTTATCCGGGAGGGTGGATTGCCCGGGTGTGGCATTGTAAATGGCTTGCACATCAGCTACCCACCGGGTATAATCCGTATTCAGGTATTCCTGTAAATTGATCTCGGGTAAATTGTAAAAGGGCAAATACACATGGTTTTCCCCGGTCCTTTCGCCCATATCTTTTTTAGTGATGATATTGATAACCCCGGATACCGCATTACTTCCATACACAGCGCCGGCCCCGTCTTTCAGCACTTCAATCCGCTCAATTGACTCTACCGGGATGCTGTTTATATCAGAAGTTACCGACTGCCCATATACAGGCTGCCTTCTTCCATTCAATAATATAAGAGAACGATTGGTACCCAGTCCCCGCAGGTTCACAGTGCTTTCGGCGCTCCTGTCAAGATGTACGCTGGGCAGTGACCGCACAATAGTGGAAATATCCTGTAATCCTTTGTACTCCCTCAACTCTTCTCCATTGATCACGGTTACCGGGGATACTGAAACTTTTCTTTCAATGTCCGGCATTTTTTTGCCCGGGTTACTTATGGTGGAGTAAGGATACACCATACCCGCTACTTTTTTCTGTGCATGCAGATTTGTAAAAAGAAAAGCGGATAAAATAAAAAGAAAACCATGCAGGCGACTTTTTTGTAACATAAAAACAGGTTTTGGTTAAAAAAAGGATTGCCGTCTATGGGTAATTGGAAACAGCCTTCAGTGGGGAAGAATAGGATACCTGAAGATAAAAAATTTATAAAAGGCAGACAAATGTTAGTGCCATTATGCTAAATCATAAACCAAAAGCTTTGATGAGTCAAAATATTATGCAATTATCTCTGGTGTTTGGTAAATCCTCCCATCACTTTTTTCATGATCCTGATCTTCATGGATCTTGGAACGGTTCGCAAACTATAAACCAGGATTTTTGATAGTAATCCGGGAATGACATTCGATTGTTTTCCTAATGCTGATAAAACAGGAACACCGATTTTGTCAGGGGAAATGGAGTTATTCATTTTCATATTGGCCCGCCGCCCAAAACCGCTTTCAACAGGCCCAGGAGCTGCCACTAAAATATCAACGGCATATGGTTTCAACTCAATTGCCAATGCCTCCGCAAATGATTGTATATAAGCTTTAGTGGCAGCATAATTGGCGGCATACGGAACTCCCTGGAAGGCGACCAATGAACTTAAAAAAATTATACCCCCTCTTTTTTGTTGTTTGAATCGTTGCGAAAAATAATGAGTGAGAGAAAGAACCGCTTCACAGTTTACACGAAGCATATTTATTTCTGAATGTAAAGAGGAATCAACAAACAAACCTGATGTGCCATAGCCGGCATTATTGATAAGCAGACCTGTCTTTAATCCATTTGCTGCAAGGATAATTTTTTCAATTCCTTCACTTTCTGAAAGATCAGCAACTACCGACCTGACCTGGATATTCCGGCGGGTTAAAAAATGCTCTGCATCCAGAAGTTTTCCCTCATTTCTTCCATTGATGATAAGATTAAAACCTGCATCAGCCAGCTGCGTTGCCAGCTCAAGACCTATGCCTGAAGATGCTCCCGTTACAATTGCCCAGTCTCCGTATTTACTTTTCAATCGTTGTTTTTCCTTAGCTGATAATTTCATGTACTGAAGTTTGATGTTGCAAAACTCCTTTCATCATCAGCTAAAAACGATAACAAATGTTTATACTTTTTTAAGCGGGGATTTTTTTAACCGGCTTAAATGCACCGGGGTGATGCCAAGGTAGGATGCAATCATATGCTGAGGTACCCGGTTGTGAATATCCGGGAAAACATCTGTGATACCGTCGTATCGTTCTTTGGGAGTTCTTGCATACAGATTTTTCAAACGATTATCCTGGTAGATGAAATAAAACTCAGCTATCAATCTTCCTAAACGGTCTCCCTCTTTTAAATTCGTATAGCCCCATTCAATAGCGGCCCTTGGTAACACCACTGTTTCCGTTTCTTCTTCTGTTTGTAAAGTATAAAGCGATGGCTGTTTTAGAATAAAAGCTGAATAATCAGCAATAAACTGGTTCTCCAGTGCAAAATGCAATGAATGTTCGGTTCCGTTATTATCAGTTACAATCACACGAATGATCCCTTTATTGATAAAAAATACTTCGTTTGGGGTAATTCCCGGTCTGCTTACTACTTCATACCGCTTGAACTTTTTTTCGATGCAGCGGCCCAGCAACTCATTGATCTCGCTGTCGGAGATATCAATCATTTGTTTTATAGCTTGTTTAAAACTGTCGTATGAATCCATTTTTATTTCATTCGCTTTGTCCACGCATTGCAGCCAACGATCAGAGCTTGGTGAAGTACGGGTATTCTGCGTTCTGTCAAGCCTGGCTAACCGCTGCTAAATTTATAACTAAAAGTTTATTACTAAATCTATTGCTCAGCATTATTCGTCCTTTAGACTTGCACAATGAAATTATCATTTAAAATTTATTATTACT
>DAOLIV010000068.1:0-3338 GCA_035328345.1 Chitinophagaceae bacterium
CGAAAGATCCAAGCACAACTAATTCAAAAGAGATCAATGCTACACTTGCAGAATTTCATAAGCTGATGCTGATGGTTTACCCCCAGCCAACCGGCGTAGATGCGGCATGGCATACAGCCGAAGGAATAAGTTACTTTGGTTCAAAATCAAAAAACTCACCTTACCCCGATGGCAGTCCCAGGTACATGTCAATAGAACTTCCTCATTTCAGAATGTACTATTATAAAGCAGGGTTCTTTGCTTATCGCTGTGATCCATACAATGATAAAAAAATGAATCCGGGCTACCCGGGATTAACAGGAACCTGGGTAACCATTTCAGCCAATAAAAGTGATCCGGCAATAGGGAATCCACCTGATGATTCATGGATGGTCAATGGGATGCCGGTAAGAACCCTGAATGCGGGAACAAGATTATTATCGGATGATGGATTAAAGGATGCGGTAAAAGGCAGAAACTATCGCATTGTACTTATTCATCGCAAGGGCATTTTACCTTATATACCGGTTACCCGGAAACAATATCTTGAACAATGTATCCTTTTTACCACGAAACTTTATGATGATCAAATCAAAAGAACGGAGAATCTTCCTGTAGGCTCTTTAGAGCCGCAGGTAAGGGATGAACAGATTGATAATTTTAAAAAACTTAAAGCGCTGCAATTAAAAAAATTTACAGACGAACTGGAAAGTACAACGCAGCAGGGTTTGCTTGATTCCCCGGCAATGATCCGGGTGATGTATGATGCGGACCTTATTTTCGACACAGACCCTTTGCAGGCATCTATGGTGGTGATTGAGAACCGGGATTATATCCGAAAGGATCTGCCCAAACATGTACCCCAGCTTTTTGTAGTGGAGTGGACATGGAGTGACGATATATCCCTGAAAAAAATTGACCAACTAATGGAACAGGATTTCCCTTTTCAAAAACTGCAGGCAATGATTGATAAATAATTTATTCTATGAAAAAACAACTCGTTTTATTATTCCTCCTTTCAATTTGCATGTTATCTTATAGTCAAACAAAGAATTTTATCAAAAAGCCCTGCACCGATGAAATAGCACAAAAAGCAGACGGCAGATGGATGAAAACAACTGATCTTGGTTCCACTAATTCAAAAGAATGTATTGACAGGCTTGATGCAATTCATGAATTGATATTAAAAATTTATCCTGAACCCAAAGGTGTTGATGCAGTATGGCACCGTAGTGAAGGAGTAAGTTATTTTGGATCTAAACGTAAATACTTTAAGGATAATAATGGCTATCTCACATTTGATTATATGAATACCCCACATTTTTTACAATTTTCTTATACTGCCGGCTTCTTCCGTTACCAGTGTGAGTATGGCAAAACTCATTCATTGATTCCCGGCTATCCCGGTGAAACCGGCACATGGCTAAACATTATTGCAAATAAAAATATTGGAGAAACCGGTGTGGATGACGACTGGACAATAAACGGATTACCGGTGATGACCAAGGCAACGGTTCAATACAAGGAAGATGGTTATGAATTGTATTATTCTGAGCCTGGCTCCAGGATCCGTGGCGCCCTTGTTTATCGGAAAGGCGGAGTATTACCTTATATAACAATAACAAAAAAGCAATACCTCGATTATTGTATTGTTTATCACAGCAAAATTTGGAATGAAACGATCAGGAACTTTGAACAAATGCCTGTCCGCTCTGCAGAAGAACAGGAAAAGGAAAAAAACACAAAACTTCTTAGGCTTCAAAAACAGTTTGCTAATGACCCTAAACAATTAAAAGCAAATACGGACTACTATCTCTCCGGCTATAAAACAGATCAGCAGATAAGAGATGAAAAAGTAAACGAAGCCAAAAAGGTAAGGGAGGATATTTTAAAAAAATTCAGGGATGAAACAGAAAAATCAAAAAATGAAGGAAAGCTAAATGACCCTGCAATGATAAAAGTCATGTATAATGCGGAGCCTGTCTTTGAAACGAACCCGGAAGGAAGTCTTTTGCTGATAACTGAAAACCCTGATTATATACGCAAAGATCTGCCTAAATATGTTCCGCAGCTTTTCGAGATTAACCTGGTATGGGATGAATGGAAACCGCAGGCAAATTTTGCAAAAATCTTCCAGGAAAAATTCCCTACAGATAAACTGCAGGCGATGATAGATAAATAATAACTATATGAAAAAAAATATTCATTTCGTATTGATATCAGTTCTTATAACGTTAAGTTCTTTTTGCAAAGGCAATAATGACAAATCAATTAATAAAGCTCAGGTACCTTCAGATACAATACCTGATATGTGCATACTAGTTCCACCAACTTTTGTGGACTCTCTCAATCCATTTGGCATTATCATATCAAGCAATGCGCCTGACGAATTGAATACTGAAATTTATAAAGGATGTTTCTACCGTTTTTTTAATCAGCAGTCCAAACGTCAAATAGCAGTACGATTGATCAAATGGCCGTCTAAATCAGAAGCCCTTGCTGAATACAAAATGAACTTCAACCGCCACTTTGAAAGCTGGGGAAGATCGCCTGAACGTATTAACTGGGTAGCTGACTCTGCTTATTTCACAGATAATGGTGAAGAAGCAAATAAATGTTTTGATTGCGGGCTGGTTGTTTTAAATGGTCTTTATACTATTTATATAAGTTTTGCAGGAGACGATGACGGGAATCGGGATAGAAAAAAAACAGTTTCACTGTATATTTTGGAGAGGCTATGTACCCGTATGCCGGGCTTGACGCCTCCACGAATGATCAACAGGCAATTGCCGATAAATAATTAATCAACTATGGAATAGTATTTTCCTTTTACACTTCTTGTCGGACGATATATTGAAACAGATGCTGGTAATGTTACGGTGGTACTGGTCTTGCGGAAAATAACTCATTGATCAAAAAATACATTTACTCGTCACTGATATCGTGATAGCAATTTTCCGAAATGAAAAAGTAAAGACATGTTTCTTTGACAACTCACAGCGTGGGCAGAGCGGACTCATCGTTGAAAAATAGAATATTTATATCTATGCACCAGGCCTTTGGTTAACACGGCAAGCCCCGGATGGGAAATAAAAGTTTCACCTTTTTTCAATGCCTTAACCGCTTATAATGATGATAATTATTCCCAAATTCTTATTAATTATTTTATTAATTAAATAGCAAATTATTTATATTTACATAAAGCATAAGAGGTATGAAAACGAAACCGGGTCCGGCTGTGTTTATTTTACTTCTTCTGATACACGGTTTGTTAACCGGGCACAAACTTTAACAGTCCAAAAAGGCTTATCAACAGTAGAATTCAACCATCCGTCAGGAAAAGTAAAAGTATATCTGCC